>NZ_JBDHNH010000007.1:0-469713 GCF_039766235.1 Streptomyces changchenzhani
CATCCGCGGGTCGAACTCCTCGTCCTGGAGCCGCGGGTCGAAGTCCAGGGAGAGGCCGCCGAACGACGGACGCTCCTCCACCGGGTCACCGAGCACCCAGACCCCGCTGCGGCCCTCGACCCGGGAGGTCTCTACGCCGAACTCCGCACAGGTGCGGATCAGGGCGTCCTCCAGGCGGCGTACATGCGCCACGACGTCCACCGGGCGCGGCAACTTCATGATCGGGTAGCCGACGAGCTGGCCGGGGCCGTGCCAAGTGATCTTGCCGCCGCGGTCCACGTCCACCACGGGCGTGCCGTCCAGCGGGCGCTCACTGTCCGCGGTGCGCCGTCCCGCCGTATAGACGGGCGGGTGCTCAAGGAGCAGGCAGGTGTCCGGGACCTCGTCCGCGAACCGCGCCGCATGCACCTCACGCTGCTTCTGCCAGGCCTCCTGGTACTCGACGGCTTCCTCGCCGAACCCAAGACGGACAAACCGCAGCTCACTCACGGCAACGCCTCCCTAGAACCTTCACCGTGCACGTTTGCGCGCCCTCCGCCACTGTACGACCGCGCGGAGTGCGAACCCCCGGCAGGTCGTTTTCGTCAGCGACTCCAGAAATCCTCACACGATCGGATGAATGCGGGGCGAAGGCGGCAGTGCGGGCGGCCAGGGCCGCTAAATTCGCGCCGTTCCATGAGGGCTACTCCAGGAGCCCCGAAGGCAGGAGACCGCACAGCTGATGACGGAACGACCTCCGCAGCGCACACCCAACCGCCAGCTCGCCACGCTCGTCGCAGAAGCGGGATTCTCCAACGCAGGCCTTGCCCGACGGGTGGATCAGCTCGGCCTGGAGCACGGCCTGGATCTTCGGTACGACAAGACATCGGTGACCCGCTGGCTGCGCGGGCAGCAGCCGCGCGGCACCACGCCCGCCCTGATCGCCGAGGTGTTCACCCGGCGGCTCGGCAGACGGCTGACCGCCCAGGACCTGGGGCTCGACGCGTGTGCGCCCGTCTACGCGGGGCTGGAGTTCGCGGCCACCCCCGACGAGGCGATCGACATCGTCAGCGGGCTCTGGCGCAAGGACTCCGGCAGCCATGCCGAGTTGAGAAAGGTCGCGTTCACTCCGGCCGGTCTGGTGGTTCCGAGCCGGGACTGGCTGATCGGCAGGCCCGACGACCGGGTGGCGCGCCCAGAGCCGTCGAACGGTGTGCGGGTGCCCGTGCAGGGCCGCCCCGTGGTGCCCCGGCAACGGCAGACCGACCGCGCCCCCGGGCAGCGCGTCACCTCGGGCGACATCGCGGCGCTCCGCTCGGTCGGCGAGCTGTTCCGCACGCTGGACCAGGCCTACGGCGGCGGGCACGCGCGGCAGGCCCTGGTGCGCTATCTGGAGCACGAGGCGGAGCCGATGCTGCGCGGTACGTACGGGGAGGCGACGGGGCGGCGGCTGTTCGCGGCCGCCGCCGATCTGACCCGGCTCGCGGGCTGGACGTCGTACGACATCGCGGCGCACGGCCTCGCCCAGCGGTACTTCGTGCAGGCGCTGCGGCTGGCGCAGGCGGCCGGCGACCGGTCCTACGGGTCGTATGTGCTGGTCACCATGAGCAGGCAGGCGGTTTATCTGGGTCACGGGCGGGAGGCGGTGCAGCTGGCCCGGGTCGCCCAGCAGGGGGTCGGCAGCTCGGCGCCGGCTGTCGTCCAGGCGATGCTGCACTCCGTCGAGGCGCGCGGGCACGGTGTGCTGGGCGAGGTGCGGGCGTGCACGGCTTCGCTGGTGCGGGCCGAGCGGGCGATGGAGACGGCACGGCCCGGCGACGAGGTGCCGCACTGGGCGCGCTTCTTCGACGAGGCGCAGCTGGCGGACGAGTTCGGGCACTGTCACCGGGATCTCCAGCAGTACCGGGCGGCGGCGCAACACGCCGAGCGGTCGCTGCAGTTGCGGTCGCCCGGGTACGCGCGCAGCCGGCTCTTCTGCCGGGTGGTGCTTGCCACGGCGCGGCTCGGGCTCGGGGAGCTGGACCAGGCGTGCGCACTGGGTGCCGAGTCGGCGCAGCAGGCGGGCGAGATGCGGTCGGCGCGGGCGCTGGAGTACGTACGGGACTTCGAGAAGCGGCTGGAGCCGTACCGGGAGTCTGCGGCGGCACGCAACTACCGGGACAAGGTCGCGGCGCTGGGGTGAGGACGGTGGTGGGCCGGACGGGCTCGAATCGTGTGAGCCCGTCCGTGCCTGCCTTCAGTTGGCCGGTACGCCGCTTACCCGAGCCGGCGCCGTGGCTGCCTTGCCGAGCGCGAGGTCTCCAGGGCCGTCGCCCCGTCGGCCTCAGGCGGCGTCGCGCAGTTGCTCCGTCGCGTATCCCGGCCGGATGCCGAAGTCGTGCAGGATCGCGTGCGCGGCCCGGCGGCCCGAGTAGAGCGCGCCCTGCACCGTGCTCGTGTCGCGGTGGTCGCCGCACACGTACAGGCCCGACAGCAGCCGCACGGGGCGGCGCAGGTCGTGGGGCGCGGGCATGGCGGGGACCGCCTCATGGTCGTGGTGGACGGCGAGGAGCTCCCAGTCGTCCGTCGGGGCGCCGTAGAGCCTGGCCAGGTGGGCGCGTACGACGCGGTCGGCGTCCGGCGGGGGAGCGGCGAGCACCGTCGACGAGATCAGCGCCCTGCCCAGCGGGGCGCGGGTGGGGTCGACCTCGCTGAGTACGGCGGTGTGCGAGACGGGCCCGCTCCGGTCGGCGTCAAGGAGCAGCGCGGCGTCCTTCAGCGGGGACACGGGGGCAGCGTGGTGCAAGACGGTCACCGGATGGAAGGACGGCATCCGCAGCCCGGGCAGCAGCCCGGCGGCGGCGCGGGCGCCGGTGGCCAGCAGGAGGGAGCGGCAGGAGAGTTCGCCGTGCTCCGCGGTGGTCACGGAGGTGGTGGACGCCGAGGTGACGCGTATGCCGGTACGGACCGTGCCGGGCGGCAGGGCGGCGGCCAGCAGTTCGGGCAGCGCGGACGCGCCGCCCGCGGGCACGCACAGCCTGCCGCGTGCGAAACCGCGCAGCGCGAGGTCGGCGCACCGGCTGGAGGTGGTCAGTTCGGGGTCGCACAGCAGCGCGGACAGCAGGGGGCGCAGGAAGCCGTTGACCGTACGGGGCGAGAGCCCGCGCCCGGACAGGGCTTCGAGGGCGGGCAGTTCGGGCCGGGCCGTCAGCCGGTGCGTCGGCGTGGCCGCGAACCGTGCGAGTGCCACGCCGAGGCGCGCCTGATCGAGAGCGCCGCCGAACGGGGGGCGGGGGGCGCCCTTCATGGCGCGCGCGGCGGTGAGTGCGCCCCGTGCGCTCCCCGCCGCTCCGGCCCGGTAGCGGCGGCCTTCGCTGTGCACCAGGACGCCGGGGGTGAACGGGCGCAGGGCGAGTCCGCCAAGACCCGGCGTGCGCAGCAGTTCGGGATAGGCGGTGCTGAGGACCTGGCCGATGCGGTCGAGCCGGAATCCGTCGATCTCCTCGGTGGACATTCGCCCGCCCGCGTAAGGGGCTGCCTCCAAGACAGTGACCGTTACACCCGCGCTGGTCAGCTGGTGCGCGGCGGAGAGACCGGCGACGCCGGCCCCCACAATGACGACGTCCGCATGATGAGCGCTGCTGAGCACGTGCCCCTCCCCGAGGCCGGCGCGACTGACGGGGTTCTCATGCCCCCTCGGCCGCGGAATACCGAAATCCGGATACCGGATCCGGGTTGCAGCGTAGGAGGGGACGCAGCCGCGCACAGTCGCGCACCGACCGGGCACCGGAGCACAAGCGGAGCACAGAGCGGCACGAGAGCGGCAGAACCGGAGCGCAATGGCCGCTCAGCGAAAGGGAGTTGCCTGCATTCGATCAGCGCAGTGCCGACCGCACCGCTTCCTCGATCCCCGGGAACGCGAAGGAGAAGCCCGACTCCAGCAGCCGCCGCGGCACGACCCGCTGACTGCCCAACACGTCCCCGGCGAAGTCGCCCAGCGCGATCCGCAGCGCGGGCGCGGGCACGGTGAAGAGCGTCGGCCGCTTCAGTACCCGCCCCATCGCCTCGGTCACCTCGCGGTTGGTGACCGGCTGGGGCGCGGTGAGGTTCACCGGACCCGAGAGCGACTCGGTGTCGATCAGGTGGCGCAGGGCGGCCACATGGTCGTGCAGCGCGATGTAGCTCCAGTACTGGCGGCCCGATCCCATCCGGCCGCCGAGACCCGCCTTGAAGAGGGGGAAGAGCTTCCCCCAGGCCCCTCCATCTCGCGAGACCACCAGACCGGTGCGGGCGAACACGGTCCGCACGCCCGCCTCCTCGGCCGGCGCGGCGGCCTCCTCCCACTCCACACAGACGTCCGGCAGGAAACCCGCGCCCGGGGGTGCTTCCTCGTCCACCGCGCGGTCCCCGGTGTCCCCGTAGAAACCGATGGCGGAACCGCTCACGAGCACCGAGGGCTTCACATCGAGCGAGGCGACGGCCTCGGCGATCGCGGCCGTACCGAGCACCCGGCTGTCGCGGATCTCCTTCTTGTACGCCTCGGTCCACCGGTGGTCGCCGACGCCCGCCCCGGCGAGATGGACCACGGCCCCGCACCCGGCGAGGCCGTCGGCGTCGACGTACTGCCGCTTCGGGTCCCACGTCACCTCGTCCTTCGTGCGCGAGGGGCGCCGCACCAGGCGCACCACCTCGTGCCCGTCGGCGAGCAGGGAGCGCACGAGCGCCGTTCCGATAAGACCGGTCGAGCCGGTGACTGCGATCCGCATGGGACCCATCCTGCCCCGCATCCGGGCCCGTTGGGCTCCCGTGGCACAGTGGCGGGCATGTCCGAGCCGATGATTCCGAGTCCTTCCGACGCCGTGAAGCCCCTCATACGGCCCGCCACCCGGGCGGACGACAACGACCTTGCCGAGCTCGCCCGGGACACCTGGTCACCGCTGCACGCCGTACATCCGAGGGCCGAGCCGCCGTACGCGCCCTTCTTCGACGACAAGTACCCGCCGGAGGAGATCCTGGTGGCCGAGGTGGACGGCCGGATCGCCGGTTTCATCAGGCTGCTCGGGCCCAGCCACCTCGCGGCCAACGCGCACGTGCGGCTCATCCAGGGCCTCGCCGTGGCGGGGTGGTCCCGAGGACGCGGCGTGGCGCGTGCGCTGCTGCGCGCGGCGATGGACGACGCGCGGCGGCAGGGTGCGGTGCGCATCACCCTGCGGGTGCTCGGCCACAACGCGCCCGCCCGCGCCCTGTACGCGTCGGAGGGCTTCGGCGTCGAGGGTGTGCTGCCGGGCGAGTTCTTCCTGGACGGGAAGTACGTCGACGATGTGCTCATGGGGCGGACACTGGCTCCCTGAGCGATAGTGGGGCGAGTGATGAACGATCACCGGACGCCGCCCGCACCAGCGCCCCACGCCATGCGCCCGGGGCGCGCGGACCGATGAGCTCGACACGGGCCAGGGGCGCGGGCGAGGCCCCCAAGTGGCTGACCGGGGCGCCGCAGCCACGCTGGTTCAAGCTGCTGCCCGTACTGATCCTGGTGCTGCTGAGCCTCGCTCAGCTCGTCACCCCCGAGAGCGTTCAGCTGGGCTTCTTCCTTGTCGCCCTGCCGCCGGTCGCGGCCCTCGCCTACGGCCCCCTGAGCGTCGCCGTGCTCGGCGCCCTCACCCTGCTGGTGCTGTCCCTGCCGTACAGCCGCCATATCTGGTACGTCGAGGCCGGCGACCTGCTCGCCGTGCTGATGGTGATCCTGCTCAGCGTGGTCATCGCCTGGGTGCGCACCCAGCGCGACGAGCAACTGGTGACGGTCCGCACCGTCGCCGAGGCCGCCCAGCTCGCGGTGCTCCCGCCGCTGCCCGCCGCGGTGGGTCGGGTGCGCTGCGCGGGGCTGTACCGGTCCGCGCAGCGCGGGGCGCTGGTGGGCGGGGACCTGTACGACGTACGCGAAGGGCCTCATGGCGTACGGGCCGTGGTGGCGGACGTGCAGGGGCACGGGATGGCGGCGGTCTCCACGGTCGCCGCGCTCCTCGGCGCCTTCCGGGAAGCAGTGCTGGACGAGTCGGACCTGGCGGGGATCGCAGCGCGGCTCGACCGGCGGCTGGTGGTCGACGCAGGCTCGGTGACGCACGCGGAGCTCTTCGCGACCGTGCTCGTGCTGGAGTTCCCGGCCGACGACTCCGTCGTACGGATCATCTGCTGCGGCCATCCGGCGCCGCTGCTGTTGCGCGGCGGGGCCGCGCACGAGCTGCCGGTGGACTCGTCGCCGCCGCTCGGCATGGGACTGGCGGGAGTGGCCCCGCCCAAGGTGGTCTCGGTGCCGCTGGAGCCGGGGGACCGGATCCTGGTCCATACGGACGGCGTGACGGAGGCGCGGGATGCGGCCGGAAGCTTCTACCCGCTGGAGCGGCGGCTGGCCGCCCTGGCCGAGTCGGTGCCCTCCGCGGATCTGCTTGGCCTCACCGAGGCCGTACGCAAGGACCTGGTGCGCTTCGTGGGCCGCGCGGACGACGTCCACGACGATGTGGCCCTGCTGGCACTCGCGCCCGGTGACGTCCATGACCGCGCACAGACAGCAGCCGCCCGCCGCCACTAGCAACGGCGGGCGGGCGGCTGCGACAGGTGGATTGTTACGCGCCGAACCGCTCCCAGAGCCGCGGATAGCGGTCGGCCAGGGCGTCGTTGTTCTCGAAGTCGAAGGGTGATCCCTCCGGTTCGGGCGCCTGCGCCGGGACGCCCAGCTCAGGGGCGACCGCGCCGGTGAGCTGCTCGTACGCCTCGTCCGCCGCGAACCCCAGCTCCTCGCCGTCACCGTCGATCTCGTCGTCGAACTCGTCGAGAAGATCGGCCAGGTTGTCCGGATCGTGCAGCGAGCCCTCGAAGACCTCCCGGCCCTGGCCGATCAGCCAGCAGCGGAAGTAGTCGAAGGCGTCGTCGCTCGCGCCGCCGAGCAGCACGGCCGCCGCGCCCCAGAGGTCCCAGCGGTACGCGCGGTTGTAGCGCACCTCGAAATGTCTGGCGAAGTCGAGCACGGAATCGGGGTCGCGCTGGAGCAGGCGCTCGACAAGCAGGTCGGCATGATCCTCGGGGTCGCCCTCGGCGGCCACGCGGGTGCTGTCGATGATCTCCCAGAAGTCCGTCTCGTCCATCACGGGTCAAGCATCGGGGTTGAAACACGCGGGCGCACGCGGAGTGCACCGTATGCGGCTGTCTCGTTACTCACGTTCGAGCGCACGTCCGAGGGGTGCGGGGAGTCAACCGGGGGCGCATCCGGTGTGACCGTCCCATGATTCACTCGTTTGAAGGGCAAGCGAAGCACGATTACTCACCCTCTAAGGGGTTGCCCTCGTCATGCGCATCGCAGACCAGCCGGAGCCGTCGGAGCTGACCGGAGCCATCGGTTCCGCGGTGAGCGTGGAACAGGCCGAAGCCGCACTCGTCGAGCACTATCCGCGACTCGTCCGGCTCGCCTTTATCACCTTGCCGCCCGCTCTGGGCCGCCACCGGCGGGTGCTCGCCGCCCACGCCACCGTGCAGCGCGCCCTGCCAAGGATCCGCACCGGCCGAAGCGAATTGCCGACGGAGCCCAGAGTCCCGGCCCAGCGCGGCGCCCCGGCCACGAACCCCGGATACGCCCTGGTCCGCGCCCGGGTGCTGCACGACGCGCTGGCCCACGAGCGGCGCCCCGGCTGGTGGCCCGCCCGCCTCCCGGCGCCCACGGCACTGCGCCACGTCCTGCCCGCCGTCTGGGGGCTGCGGTTCTTCCCGGCGGCCGGTGGCGCCGACGAGCTGGCGCTGGAGCAGGTGCTGTCCGGGGCGGACGCGCCGACCAGGGCTGCGCTCGCCCTGCGTCGACTCGAAGGGCTCTCCGATGCGCAGACCCGCACCCTGCTCACCGAGGCGGGCGTCGCGGAGGCGGGCCTCAGCCTGCGCACCGCGGAGCGGCTGGCCCGTACGGCCGGGGAGGAGACGGGCGGGGGCTCCGCATCGCTGCTGCTCTCCGGCGAGTTCGACCCCTGCTTCGTGCACACCCGCCCCACGGATCTGCTGCGCAGGCGGCAGCGGGGCAGGGCGGCCGTCGCTGTGGCCGCGGTGGTCGCGCTGGCCGCCGTGACGCTGCCCGCGCTGGCCGGAGCCGGGGACGCGCGCGAGGACGCGCGCGCCCCCGTCGTGGCCGCCGGGCCCGTGGACCGCTCCGCGGCGGGGCGGGCGCTGGACCCCGCGCGCCTCCTGCGCGCCCCGGCCGGGGAGTGGGCCGACACCTCCCGTGTCGACTTCACCTCCTGGCCGGCCCGCGGCGACCGCACCGACGACCGCGCCCTGCTCGGCCGTGCCCTCGCCGTGTGGGCAGGCCCCACCCGTGAAGTGCGCGTCAGCGCCACCCCCGACACCGCCACCGCCGCGCCCGCGCAGCCGCCCCGCCTGCTGTACGCGGGAAAGGTAGACGGCGCCGCCGTGGTGCTGCTGCACGACGGGCAGCGCGTGGTCAGGTACGCCGAGCCGGAGTCCGGCTCCGGGGCCCCCGTGCTCGATTTCGCCCGTACCGACGACGCCGACGTCACCTCGGCCGCGGCGCTCGTCGTGGCCCGCCGGGCCGGTGGGGCCCGCTATCTGATGGCGCCGTGGATCGCCGAGTCCGCCACCCGTGACCTGCTGAAGCCCGACACCCCGGCGCGCGGACTCGCGGTGGGCAAGGACGGCGTCACCGATGCCGTCCCCGGCCCCTCGGGCGGCGGCAGTTGCGACTCCTGGCCCGTGCTTCAGCTGCGGTCGTCGGAACTCATCGTGGAGAAGCACGCCTTCCTGGTCACCGACCTTGGCGACCTCGCCCCCGTACACCTCACCTACACGCCGCCGCCCGGCAGCGGCGCCCCGGCCCGCCAGCCCCGCGAGGCGACCGGCGGCCCGGCCCTGTTGAGCTGGGCGCGCGGTGCCTGCCACCTCGACTCGCTGCGCGGTTCGGGCGTGCGCGCCGTCAACTACTGGGTGTACGCCCAGCAGGCGCTCCCGGAGTCCGGCGGCCGCGCGTCCTGGGTCTGCACCCGCGCCGACACCTGGCAGGGCCCCGGCAGGGTCCTGGTCCAGCTCCAGCTCCCCGGTTCGTCGCGGACCGCGCCCGGTGTGCGGGTGGCCGAGGTGAAGAACACCGCCTCGTGCAGCCGCTTCGGCCAGCACGTCCTGGCGGGTACCAACTGGAAGGCCAAGTCCGGCGATTGGTACCTCCTCGCGGCGGGCAGCCGCCGCATCACCCGCATCGAGGCCACCGGCGGTGTGCGCGCCACGGCGGCCGGACCGACGATGGCGGTACGGGCCCCCGAGGGGGCCGACGCGACCCTGCGCGCCACCCTGGCGGAGGGCGGGACGCTGGCCGCGCTGCGCTGAACGTGAGGTCCCCGCGCATACCCGAGCCGAACGAGAGCTCCCGCGAATACCGAATACCGAATACCCGACAGGAGATGTCTGCTTTCGGTGGCAGTGTCGAGGTGCAAGCACGACAGCGGCGCGCGTATTCACGCGGAAGCACACGGAGGAGCAGACATGGGCGAGCAGAACGCACCACTGGCAGGCCGGATCGCCCTGGTCGCCGGGGCCACCCGGGGCGCGGGCCGGCAGATCGCGGTGCAGCTCGGGGCGGCGGGCGCGACGGTGTACGCGACCGGGCGCACCACCCGCGAGCGGATCAGCGAGGTCGGCCGTACGACGGAGACCATCGAGGAGACCGCCGAGCTCATCACCGCGGCGGGCGGCGTCGGTATCGCGCTGGCCGCCGACCATCTGGACCGGGACCAGGTCGGCGAAGTCGTCGCGCGCATCGAGCGCGATCACGGGCGGCTCGACATCCTCGTCAACAACCTTTGGGGCGGTGAGCACCTGGTCGTGTTCGGCAAGAAGATGTGGGAGACCGACCTCGAACAGGGCCTGCGCATGCTGGAACTCAGCGTGAAGAGCCACATCATCACCAGCAGCATCGCCCTCCCGCTGCTGATCAGGAACCGGGGCGGTCTTGTCGTCGAGGTCACCGACGGCACGGCGGAATCCAACCGCGACTTCCGCGAGAACTTCTACTACGACCTGGCCAAGAACGGCCCGATCCGGATGGCGTACAACCTGAGTGAGGACCTCAAGGACCTGGGCGGTACTGCGGTCTCGGTCACCCCGGGCTTCCTGCGCTCCGAGCAGATGCTGGACCACTTCGGCGTCACCGAGGAGAACTGGCGGGACGCGATCGCGAAGGACCCGCACTTCGCCATCGCCGAATCACCGGTGTTCGTCGGACGGGCGGTCGCGGCCGTCGCGGCCGACCCCGAGCGGGCGCGCTGGAGCGGGCAGTCGCTCTCCAGCGGGCAGCTCGCCAAGGTGTACGGATTCACGGACGCGGACGGCAGCAGGCCGGACGCCTGGGCGTACATCTCGGAGGTCGCGATGGGCGGCAAGGACGCGCCGGCGAGCGATTACCGCTGACCGACTGCCGCAAACAGTGGCTGTACGGCTGAGGGGTGGCCCTCAGCCGTCGTACAGCGCCCCCATCCTGGCCCCCGCCTCCGCGAACCGCGCCCGCAGTTCCACGGGTTCGAGCACCTCCACCTCCGGACCCAGGGTCAGCAGCTGCGCGTACGCCACCTCCGCCGACTCCACCAGGAGTGTGACCGTGGTCCGGCCCCGGTCGTCCGGCGGGCCCGCCGCCGCCAGGGCCTCCTGGGCGGCGGACCGGTCCGTGACGTGGGGCAGGGAGCGCACGCCCTCCTCCGAGAGGCGTACGACGACCTCCGCACGCAGGATCGACCGGCTGAACTGGGCCGCGCGCTCCGCCCAGAAGCCCGGTAGATCGAAGTCCTCGTCCCGTTCGAACCGGTCCTGCGAGACGGCCACCGCGGTGAATCTGTCCAGGCGGTAGACCCGGAAGTCGCCCTCCGCGCGGGCGCACAGGTACCAGACGCCGGCCTTGAGCACGAGCCCGTGCGGCGCCAGTTCCCGCTCCACCACCCGGTCGGCCCGCCCGTAGCGGACGGTCAGCAGCCGGTCGTCCCAGACCGCTTCGGCGACGGCGGGCAGCGCCTTGGGCACCTTGGGTTCCTGGTACCAGCCGGGCGCGTCCAGATGGAAGCGCTGCGCCGCCGAGTCCGGGGCGCCCCGCAGCGAGGGCAGGAGCGCCGCCGACACCTTCAGCCGGGCCGCGGACGCGGCGTCCTCCAGGCCCATCTCGCGCAGGGCGCCCGGCAGCCCGGACAGGAAGAGCGCCTCGGCCTCGCTGCGGCCGAGCCCGGTCAGCCGTGTCCGGTAGCCGCCGACCAGGCGGTACCCACCGGTCCGACCCCGGTCCGCGTACACCGGGACACCCGCCTCCGACAGGGCCTGGGCGTCCCGCGTGACGGTCCGCTCGGACACCTCAAGCTCGTGCGCCAGCTCGGCCCCGGTCATGGAGGGCCGGGACTGGAGGAGGAGCACCATCTTGATGAGCCGGGCAGCGCGCATGGAGGCATTGTGCCGCGCCACGGCGCGCGCGGCCCGGAGCGCGGGCCCGCGGGCGCGTGCGAAGCCCGGCCCGAGCGCCCCGCGGCCCGAAGCGCGCAGGCCCCCGCCGCAGCGCGACGAGGGGCGGGCGCAGGGGCGCGGGGGCGACTACAGCCCGTACCGCTCCCGTGCTTCCTTGATCGTCTCCGGCTTGATCTCGCCGCGCCGGGCCAGCGCGGCGAGCGCCGCGACCACGACCGACTGGGCATCCACGCCGAAGTGCCGGCGCGCCGCCTCACGGGTGTCGGACAGACCGAAGCCGTCCGTGCCGAGCGAGGTGTAGTCCTGCTCGACCCACTGGCTGATCTGGTCCGGGACCTGGCGCATCCAGTCGCTGACCGCCAGCACCGGGCCGGGGGCCCCGGCCAGCGCGCGGGTGATGTACGGCGTGCGCTGCTCGCCCTGCAACAGCGCCTCGTCGCAGGCCAGCGCGTCGCGGCGCAGTTCGCTCCAGGAGGTGGCCGACCAGATGTCGGAGGCCACGCCCCAGTCGGCGGCCAGCAGCTGCTGGGCTTCCAGGGTCCAGTGGATCGCCGTGCCCGAGGCGAGCAGCTGGATCCGCGGTGAGTCCGCGGCCGGCGCCTCGCCCTGGTTGAAGCGGTAGAGCCCCTTGACGATGCCTTCCTCGACGCCCTCGGGCATCGCGGGCTGGCGCTTGGGCTCGTTGTAGACCGTCAGGTAGTAGAAGACGTTCTCGTTCTTCTCCGGGTCCGGGCCGTACATGCGGCGCAGCCCGTCCTTGACGATGACGGCGATCTCGTACCCGAACGCCGGGTCGTAGTTGAGCGACGCCGGGTTGGTCGCGGCGATCAGATGCGAGTGGCCGTCCGCGTGCTGCAGGCCCTCACCGGTGAGCGTGGTGCGGCCGGCCGTCGCGCCGACGATGAAGCCGCGGCCGAGCTGGTCGGCGAGCTGCCACATCTGGTCGGCCGTGCGCTGCCAGCCGAACATCGAGTAGAAGATGTAGAACGGGATCATCGGCTCGCCGTGCGTCGCGTACGACGTGGCGGCGGCGATGAAGTCGGCCATGGAGCCGGCCTCGGTGATGCCCTCGTTGAGGACCTGGCCGTCCTTGGCTTCCTTGTAGTACATGAGCTGGTCGCGGTCGACCGGGTCGTACGTCTGGCCGAGCGGCGAGTAGATGCCGGCCGACGGGAAGAGCGACTCCATGCCGAAGGTGCGGGCCTCGTCCGGGACGATCGGAACCCAGCGCTTGCCGGTCTCCTTCTCCCGCATCAGGTCCTTCATCAGACGCACGAAGGCCATGGTGGTGGCCATCTCCTGCGTCCCCGACCCCTTCAGTGCCGCCTTGAACGCCTTGTCGGAGGGCTCGGGCAGCGCCACCGGGTGCACCTTGCGCGCGGGGGCCGGGCCGCCGAGCGCCGCGCGGCGCTCGTGCAGATAGCGGATCTCGGGGGAGTCGGCGCCCGGGTGGCCGTAAGGCACCAGGGCCTCGTCCAGTTTCGCGTCCGGGATGGGGAGGTCGAGCAGGTCCCGCATCGTGCGGAATTCCTTGCCCGAGAGCTTCTTCATCTGGTGGTTGGCGTTGCGCGACTCGAAGCCGGCGCCGAGCGTGTAGCCCTTCACCGTCTGCGCGAGGATCACGGTCGGCGCGCCCTTGAACTCGACGGCGGCGCGGTAGGCGGCGTACACCTTGCGGGGCTCGTGGCCACCGCGCGAGGTGTGGAAACACTCGGCAATCTTCGCGTCGGTGAGTACACCGGCCAGCTGCACCAGCGCCGGGTCGGCGCCGAAGAAGTGCTCGCGGATGTACGCGACATCACGCGTGGCATACGTCTGGAACTGCGCGTCGGGCACCTCGCGCAGGCGGCGCACCAGCGCGCCCGTGGTGTCGAGCCGCAGCAGCTCGTCCCAGGCGGAGCCCCAGAGGGACTTGACGACGTTCCAGCCGGCGGCGCGGAACTGCGCCTCCAGCTCCTGCACGATCTTGAAGTTCGCGCGGACCGGACCGTCGAGGCGCTGCAGATTGCAGTTGATGACGAAGGTCAGGTTGTCGAGCTGCTCGCGACCGGCCAGCGCGAGGGCGGCGGTCGACTCGGGCTCGTCCATCTCGCCGTCGCCCAGGAACGCCCAGACGTGCGAGTTGGCGGTGTCCTTGATGCCGCGTCCGGTCAGGTAGCGGTTGAACCGCGCCTGGTAGATCGCGGAGAGCGGGCCCAGGCCCATGGAGACGGTGGGGAACTCCCACAGCCAGGGCAGCCGGCGCGGGTGCGGGTAGGAAGGGAGGCCCTGGCCGCCCGCTTCCTGCCGGAAGTTGTCGAGCTGCTGCTCGCTGATACGGCCGTCGAGGAAGGCGCGGGCGTAGATTCCGGGGGAGGCGTGGCCCTGGATGTAGAGCTGGTCGCCCGATCCGTCCGCCTCCTTGCCCCGGAAGAAGTGCTGGAAGCCGGTCTCGTACAGCCAGGCGGCCGAGGCGAAGGTGGCTATGTGGCCGCCGACGCCGAAGCGCGAGCCGCGAGTCACCATGGCGGCCGCGTTCCAGCGGTTCCACGCGGTGATGCGCTGTTCCATCGCCTCGTCACCGGGGTACTGGGGCTCAGCGCCGGTGGGGATGGTGTTGACGTAATCGGTCTCCAGCAGCTTGGGCAGCGCGATTCCCGCGCCCTCGGCGTGCTGGAGGGAGCGACGCAGCAGATACGCGGCACGGTGCGGACCCGCCGCCTTGGTGACGGCATCGAGGGAGTCCGCCCATTCGGCGGTCTCCTCGGGGTCGCGGTCCGGGAGCTGGTCGAGCTCGCTCGGAAGCTTGCGTGCGGGGTCGGTCATGACGCCGCCTTCCGTGAAGGAGGGGGGTGGAGAAAGGGGGGCCCTGGCTGGCAGGACAGGGCTGTGGACTGGTGGGTCCGTCGTCGACTGTAAGGCGCTGATCGATGATCGATCAAAGGGTTGAAGCGAAAAACTTCTCCGTATCCCAAAAGTGGCATTCCGTGCCACGGAAGAGGGCACGCTGTGCCTTCGTGAATCGGCTGAAATCAGGCACGCGGAGCACACCCGAGCACGTGTTCCTTCACCAGAGCGCCGATCCGTGGATCGCGTCGGCGGAACGCCTCGACCAGGTCCTGGTGCTCCTCGGCGTACGACTTCTGTACGGTCCCGAGCCAGCGGATCGCCAGTGCGGTGAAGACCTCGATGCCCAGGCCCTCCCAGGTGTGCAGGAGTACGCCGTTGTGGGCCGCTCGCACCAGCTCCCGGTGGAAGGCGACCGTATGCCGGACCTGCGCCGTCCCGTCGGCCGTGCGGTCCGCCTCGTACAGCGCCGCCACATGGGGCTCAAGCGCCGAGCAGTCCTCGGCCAGCCGCTCCGCGGCCAGCTCCGCGGCGATCTGCTCAAGCCCGGCCCGGACTGGATAGCTCTCCTCCAGATCGGCCGCGGACAGGTTCCGCACCCGTACGCCCTTGTTGGGGGCCGACTCGATCAGCCGCAGCGTCTCCAGCTCCCGCAGCGCCTCGCGCACGGGCGTCTGGCTGACCTCCAGCTCGACCGCGATCCGCCGCTCCACGATCCGCTCACCCGGCTTCCAGCGTCCGCTGACGATGCCCTCCACGATGTGCTCGCGGATCTGCTCGCGCAGCGAGTGGACGACGGGCGGGGTCATGAAGGCTCCTTGGCGCGGTGGTGGACGTGGAGGCCCTGGACGGGTGGAGATTCTGGACAAGCGGAGGCTTTAGACCGACCGACAAATGGGGTGCGGTCTTAGACAATACGACGGCGCCCCCGCCCGGATGTTCCGGGCGGGGGCGCCGACAGCACGCGTACGGTCCTGCTGGGGCCTACAGACCGAGCTCGACCTCGAACTCGCCGGCTTCCAGAATGGCCTTGACGGCCGTCAGGTAGCGGGCCGCGTCGGCGCCGTCGACCAGGCGGTGGTCGTAGGACAGCGCCAGGAACGTCATGTCACGCACCGCGATGGTCTCGCCGAGGTCCGGGTGGTTGATGACCACCGGGCGCTTGACGGTCGCGCCGATGCCCAGGATGGCGACCTGGTTCGGGGGCACGATGACCGTGTCGAACAGCGCACCGCGCGAGCCGGTGTTGCTGATCGTGAAGGTCGCGCCGGACAGCTCGTCCGGAGTGATCTTGTTGCCGCGGACCTTGCCGGCCAGCTCCGCGGTCTTCTTGGAGATACCGGCCAGGTTGAGGTCGCCCGCACCCTTGATGACCGGAGTCATCAGACCCTTCTCGGAGTCCACCGCGATACCGATGTTCTCGGTATCGAAGTAGGTGATGGTGCCCTCGTCCTCGTTGATCCTGGCGTTGACGACCGGGTAGGCCTTCAGCGCCTGGGCAGCGGCCTTGACGAAGAACGGCATCGGGGACAGCTTGACGCCCTCACGGGCGGCGAAGGACTCCTTGGCCTGGGCGCGCAGTCGCATCAGCTTGGTGACGTCGACCTCGACGACCGTGGTCAGCTGGGCCTGCGAGTGCAGCGCCTTCATCATGTTGTCGCCGATGACCTTGCGCATGCGGGTCATCTTGACGGTCTGGCCACGCAGCGGGGACACCTCAAGGGCCGGAGCCTTCGAGGCGGCGGCGGCAGGGGCCGGGGCGGCAGCGGCGGCCTTGGCGGCCTCCGCGGCGGTGATGACGTCCTGCTTGCGGATACGGCCACCGACGCCGGTGCCCTTGACCGAGGACAGGTCGACGCTGCTCTCGGCGGCGAGCTTACGGACCAGGGGGGTCACGTACGCGCCTTCGGCGTCACCGCTGGAGGCGGCGGGCGCCGGGGCTGCCGGAGCGGCGACAGGCGCCGGAGCGGCCGATGCCTGCTGCGGAGCCGGAACGGAGGGGGCCTTCGGAGCGGGCGCGGCGACCGGAGCCGGTGCCTCCTGCTTCGGGGCCGCCTGAGCCGGTGCCGGGGCTGCCGGAGCGGCGACGGGCGCCGGAGCGGGCGCGGCCGGGGCCGCGCCCTTGGCACCGATGACGGCGAGCCTCGCGCCGACCTCGGCGCTCTCGTCCTCGGCGACCAGGATCTCCAGCAGGGTGCCCGCGACCGGGGAGGGGATCTCGGTGTCGACCTTGTCGGTCGATACCTCAAGCAGCGGCTCGTCCTCCGCGACCTCGTCCCCGACCTCCTTCAGCCAGCGGGTGACGGTGCCCTCGGTGACCGACTCGCCCAGTGCGGGCAGCGTGACATCGGTACCGGAGGCGCCGCCGGACGGTGCCTCGGCCTGAGCCGGAGCCTCGGCCGCGGGCGCCGGAGCGGCCTCGGGCTGTGCCGCCGGAGCCTCGGGCTCGGCGGCGGGGGCCTCGGCGGCAGCCGGGGCGGACTCGGCAGCGGGCGCGCCCGAGCCGTCGTCGATGAGGGCCAGCTCCGCGCCGACCTCCACCGTCTCGTCCTCGGCGACCTTGATGGACGCGAGGATGCCGGAAACGGGGGCCGGGATCTCGGTGTCGACCTTGTCGGTCGATACCTCAAGCAGCGGTTCGTCGACCTCGACGTGCTCGCCCTCGGCCTTCAGCCAACGGGTGACAGTGCCCTCAGTGACGCTCTCGCCGAGCGCCGGAAGGGTTACGGAAACCGACATGGTTTCAGTTGCTCCTTACGAAAGTGAAGTGGTTGCGCCCGGGATGACTAGTCGTGGGAGTGCAGAGGCTTACCGGCCAGGGCCAGGTGAGCCTCGCCCATCGCCTCGTTCTGCGTCGGGTGGGCATGGATGAGCTGCGCGACCTCGGCCGGCAGCGCCTCCCAGTTGTAGATCAGCTGAGCCTCGCCGACCTGCTCGCCCATACGGTCACCGACCATGTGGACGCCGACCACGGCACCATCCTTGACCTGGACGAGCTTGATCTCGCCCGCGGTCTTGAGGATCTTGCTCTTGCCGTTGCCCGCGAGGTTGTACTTCAGAGCGACGACCTTGTCCGCGCCGTACACCTCCTTGGCCTTCGCCTCGGTGATACCGACCGAAGCGACCTCGGGGTGGCAGTACGTCACGCGCGGCACACCGTCGTAGTCGACCGGCACGGTCTTGAGACCGGCCAGCCGCTCCGCCACCAGCATGCCCTCCGCGAAGCCGACGTGCGCGAGCTGGAGGGTGGGGACGAGGTCGCCGACCGCCGAGATGGTGGCCACGTTGGTCTGCATGTACTCGTCGACGAGGACGAAGCCGCGGTCCATCGCGACGCCCTGCTCCTCGTAACCGAGGCCCTGCGACACCGGGCCGCGGCCGATCGCGACGAGCAGCAGCTCGGCCTCGAACTCCTTGCCGTTGGCGAGGGTGACCTTGACGCCGTCGTTGGTGTACTCGGCCTTCTCGAAGAAGGCGCCGAGCGAGAAGTTGATGCCGCGCTTGCGGAACGCGCGCTCAAGCAACTTCGAGCTGTTCTCGTCCTCGACCGGCACGAGGTGCTTCAGGCCCTCGACGATGGTGACTTCGGTGCCGAAGGACTTCCACGCGGAGGCGAACTCGACGCCGATGACGCCGCCGCCCAGCACGATCGCGGACTTCGGGACCCGGTCCAGCGTCAGCGCGTGGTCCGAGGAGATGATGCGGTTGCCGTCGATCTCCAGGCCCGGCAGCGACTTCGGCACGGAGCCGGTCGCCAGCAGGACGTGGCGGCCCTGGACACGCCCGCCGTTCACATCGACGGAGGTCGGGGAGGAGAGCTTGCCCTCTCCCTCGATGTACGTCACCTTGCGCGAGGCGACCAGGCCCTGCAGCCCCTTGTACAGGCCGGCGATGACGTCGTCCTTGTACTTGTGGACGCCCGCCATGTCGACGCCGTCGAAGGTGGCCTTGATGCCGAACTGCTCGGACTCGCGCGCCTGGTCGGCGATCTCGCCCGCGTGCAGCAGGGCCTTCGTCGGAATGCAGCCGTTGTGCAGGCAGGTGCCGCCGAGCTTGTTCTTCTCGATCAGTGCGACGTCCAGGCCCAGCTGCGCTCCGCGCAGAGCGGCGGCGTAACCGCCACTGCCACCGCCGAGGATCACTAGGTCGAAAACGGTGCCGGCGTCGTTCGCCACGTCACGTCCTCCATGCATGTGCGCCGGTCGCCGGTCACCGAAGACCGGGCGGCGGCTGGTGTTCGGCCGCTTTTTGTTCGGCCCTGTGGTGGGGGCCCTGTCCTGCCGAGAACCCATCTTCGCACTTGTTGACGGGAGGCGGGACGGGGGGCCGGGGTCCGAGACGGTCATGGACCGCTCTTCTCGGAATTACTCGGGTGTACGGGCGTACGGTTTCCGCCGAGTTTCATCGAGGGCGAAATCGCTCGTACGCCCGCAGCCGCACGCGGGACCCCGGACACATCCCGGGGCCCGCGTGCGGCGGCAGGTGTCAGCCCAGGTCGCCTGCGGCGGTGCGCTCGGCCAGCCGCACCAGGGTGCGGACCGAGGTGCCGGTGCCGCCCTTGGGGGTGTAGCCGAACGGGCTGCCCTCGTTGTAGGCCGGGCCCGCGATGTCCAGGTGCGCCCAGGCGATGTCCTCGCCGACGAACTCCTGGAGGAACAGACCGGCCGCCAGGCCGCCACCCGCACGCTCGCCGATGTTCGCGATGTCGGCGGTGGGGGAGTCCATGCCCTTGAGCAGCTCCGCGGGCATCGGCATCGGCCAGGACTGCTCGCCGACCTCCTCCGCGATCTCGTGGATCGCGGTACGGAAGGACTCGTCGTTGCCCATGATGGCGAAGGTGCGGTTGCCGAGGGCCACCACCATCGCGCCGGTCAGCGTCGCCACGTCGACGATCGCGTCCGGGTGCTCCTCGGAGGCGCGGGCCAGCGCGTCGCCCAGGACCAGACGGCCCTCGGCGTCGGTGTTGAGGACCTCGACGGTCTTGCCGCTGTACATGCGCAGGACGTCGCCGGGGCGCGTCGCGTTGCCGGACGGCATGTTCTCGGCGAGCGCGAGCCAGCCCGTGACGTTCACCTGGAGGCCGATGCGGGCGGCGGCCACGACGGCGGCGAGCACGGCGGCCGCGCCGCTCATGTCGCACTTCATCGTCTCGTTGTGACCGGCCGGCTTGAGCGAGATGCCGCCCGAGTCGTAGGTGATGCCCTTGCCGATGTACGCCAGGGTCTTCTGCGCCTTGGGGTGCGTGTAGCTGAGCTTCACCAGGCGCGGGCCGTGCGTGGCGCCCTGGCCGACGCCGATGATGCCGCCGAAGCCGCCCTTGAGCAGCGCCTTCTCGTCGAACACCTGCACCTTGATGTCGTGCTCCTTGCCGGCGGCGGTGGCCACGGCGGCGAAGGACTCGGGGTACAGGTCGTTCGGCGGGGTGTTGATCAGGTCCCGGGCGCGGTTGATCTCCTCGGCCAGGGCCACGGCGCGCTCGGTGGCGGCCTTGAGCGCCTTGTCGCGCGGCTTGGCGCCGAGCAGGGTGATCTCGCCGAGCGGCAGCTTGGCGCCGTTCTGGTCCTTCTTGCTCGTGCCGTCCTTCTCGATGTCCTGGTAGGCGAGGAAGGCGTACGCGCCGAGCAGGGCGCCCTCGGCGATGGCCTCGGCGTCCTCCACGGTCTCGACGGGCAGCGCGAAGCCGGCCTTCTTCGAGCCGGTCAGGGCGCGTGCGGCGGCGCCGGCGGCGCGGCGCAGCGACTCCGCGCCGTACGTGTCGTCCTTTTCCGGGACCGCACCGAGCCCGACCGCCAGCACGACCGGGGACTTGAAGCCCGACGGGGCGGGCAGCTTGGTGACCTCGCCCTCGGCACCCGAGGCGCCGAGGAGCTCAAGGACGGAGGCGAGCTTGCCGTCGAACGCCTTGTCCACGGCCTCGGCGCCCGGTGCGACGACCGGCCCCTTGGCGCCCTTCGCGACGCCGACGACGATGGCGTCGGCGCGCAGCGTCGCCGCGCCGGAAGTGCTGAGAGTGAGAGCAGTCACGGTGGTGAAATCTCGCTTCCATTGAGTTCTGTGGGCCGAGGGGGTGGGGTCGGCCGTACCCGGCGCATCGCCGTCCGGGGCGGGTGAGCGCCAACTGTGAGCCTACGCGCGGTTCAGTCGTTCGATCACAGCAGCGAGCAGTTCGCCCACCAGAGGTGTCTCAGCCATGTTGAGGACGTGACGGGTGGGGGGCGTCGTGCCCGTCACTGCCCCGGAAGGCATCCGCAAGCAACTGCCGGGGGGCAACTGCGTGTTCGGCGCCGCGTACGCAGGGCAGCGCTCGGCGTGGACCGGGCCCGAGGCGCTCCAGCAGACCGTCACGCTGAAGCTGCCCCTGCCCACGGCCTGACCTCGGCGCGGGCGGGCCGCTGCGCACGCGCCTGTTCGCGGTGTTGCTCCTGCTCCCGCTCGCGGGCTGCACGGCGGAGCCGCCGGGGTCGGACTGCGACGCACCGGCGGACGCGTGCCGGCAGCCGAGCTCGGTCTCTTCCGGCAGTGGCGGCTCAGCGCCGACGTCCACGTCCGCGGCCGGTCCAGTTCGCCCCCACCCCGGCCAGATGCACGGCCAGGATCGTGAGCCCGAACAGCAAGAGGCTCATCGGCGCGAAGAGCACCTCGGTCGACGTCTCGGTCGCGTGGAGGATGAACGCGATGAAGAAGATCGCGGCTGCTACGAAGGCCAGCATTTCTGCTCCCACTGGTCGAGGACGCGCCACGCCCCAGTCGGGGTGACTGCGTCGGTTCCAGCAACCAGGTGCCCCGTCAGGAACCGGCCATTCGTCCGTGGCGCGAACTGCTAGCGCGTTCGTCAGCCCAGCACCAGCACGACCAGCGCCACAGTCGCCGCCGTCTCGGCCAGCCCGCCGAAGACGTCACCCGTCACTCCGCCGAAGCGCCGGACGCAGTGGCGCAGCAGCAGTTGGGCCGCGCCCAGGGCGAGCAGGACGGCCGCGGCGTGGTGCAGCGCGGCGTACGGGCCGAGGAGCGCGCCCGACACGCCCGCGCAGACGGCGGTCACCCCGCCCGCGACCAGCGCCGCCGTACGGCCCCGGACCGTGCCCGCGACCACTGCGCCCAGGCCGTCGGGCCGGGCCGCGGGCACCCCGGTCCGGGCGGCGAGGGTCAGCGCGAGCCGGGCCGCGACCGCCGAGACGACCGTGGCCGACGCGCCGTACGCCCAGCCCGCCGCGTACAGCTCGTAGCCCGCCGCGACCTGCGCGAGCAGCACGAACAGCAGCGTGACGACGCCGAAGGGACCGATGTCCGACTGCTTCATGATCCGCAGCGCGTCGTCGGCCGGCTTGCCGCTGCCGAGACCGTCGGCCGTGTCGGCGAGGCCGTCGAGATGGAGGCCCCGGGTGAGCACCGCGGGCACCGCCGCCGACGCCACGGCGGCGAGCAGCCGGCCCGAGCCCAGGAGCAGCAGCAGGGCGGCCGGCGCCGCCGCGCACAGACCGACGACGAGCCCGGCCAGGGGGGCGTACAGCATCCCGGCGCGCGCCGCGTCGCGGTCCCAGCGGGTCACGCGCACGGGGAGCGCGGTGAGGGTGCCGAAGGCGAAGCGAATGCCGTCGCTGTGGAGGGAGGTCACCGCGCGCACGCTAGCCGGTGGCGCCGCCCGGTAGGTTGCGCATAACGCGCAAATAGGGAGCGAGTGGCATGAGTCACTGGTTGTACCGGAACATTGTCGAGCCGGGGAAGCTGCCGCTGCTGCTCGCGCTGGGCTCGTTCATGCTGTCCTTCCTGGTGACGCGGACCATCACCCGCCTCATCCGGGCGGGCAGGGGGCCCTTCAGGAACATCTCGCCCGGCGGCATGCACATCCACCATGTGGCGCCCGGCGTGATCCTGACGACGATCGGCGGCTTCGGGGCGGTGGCGAGCGGCCGGCACGGGTTCGGCGCGGCCCTCTGCGCGGTGCTCTTCGGGCTCGGCGCGGGCCTGGTCCTGGACGAGTTCGCGCTGATCCTGCACCTCGACGACGTCTACTGGAGTGAACAGGGCCGCAAGAGCGTGGAGATCGTGGTGCTGACCGCGGCGCTCGTGATGCTGGTGCTCAGCGGCGCCGTCCCGTTCGGGGTCAACGAGCTGACGGTGGACGAGCGGCAGAGCCGCGGTCTGCTCGTCGCGAACGTGTCCTTCAACTTCTTCCTCGCACTGATCGCACTGTCCAAGGGAAAGCTGCGCACCGCGCTGTTCGGCGCGGTGGTGCCCTTCGTGGCCCTGTTCGGCGCGATCCGGCTGGCCAGGCCGGGCTCCCCGTGGGCGAAAAACCTGTACCGCAGACGCCCCAGGGCCCGCGCCAGGGCGACCCGGCGCGCCTACCGGCACGACCGTCGCTGGGCGGCCAAGAGCCGCAAACTTCAGGATTGGCTCGGCGGGGCCCCGGACCGGGTGGAGGGAAGGGACGGCTGAACGGAGTGTCCGCGCACCGCGGACACCGCGCACAGCACCAGCACCCCCGCGATCGCCGCGAGGTGCTCCTTGCCCGCGAGGTTGTTCTTGACGAGCACCTCGATCACCATCGCCGCCACCACCAGGGCCGCCGTCCAGTACGCCCCGTAGCGCCAGCCCACGTAGACGGCGAGGCCGACGACGGCCGCCGATGGGCCGGTGTCGACGACCAGGGCGTCGGAGGCCTCCAGGCCCAGCGGGTTGGCGGGGCCCAGCGCGATGCCCACGCGCGCGTAGAGCGTCCCGGCGAGGGTCGCCACGTACGCGATGACCAGGGTCCGCAGTCGGCCCAGGCTGATCTCGGCGATGCCGAAGACCAGCAGGATCTGCGCGAGCGCGCCCCAGACCGGCAGGTCGAGCGCGGGCACGAACAGTGACAGGGGGGTACGCAACAGCGCGAGCCACAGCGGGTCCTCGGCCCGTACGGCGCCTATGTTCTGTACGGGCTGGTAGCCCCAGGGCTGGTTCTGCACGAGCTGGAAGAGCGCCGTCAGGGCGACGGCCGCCAGTGTCATGCGTACGGCGCGCCACTTGTGGGTGAGCAGGGCGCCGCGCAGGGTCGCGTACAGCGGCCCCCATTCGCGGCGCCCCGCACGGCGTAGAGCCGTTCTCAACGTCTTGTCTCCAGGTGCTTGCGGTGCATCCACTTGGGCAGTCCCGGCGCTTCCAGGAAGCCCTCGGCGCGGGCCGCGGCGATGCCGATGCGCAGCAAGTCGGAGCTCTTCTCGAACAGCATGAACCGGGGCTCCCAGATCGGCCGGTACTTGGCGTTGGCCCGGTACAGCGACTCGATCTGCCACCAGCGCGAGAAGAAGCTCAGCAGCGAACGCCACAGCCTCAGCACCGGTCCCGCACCGAGCCGCGAGCCACGTTCGAAGACCGACCTGAACATCGCGAAGTTCAGTGAGACCTGAGTGATCTTGATCTCCCCGGCGCGCTGGAGGAGTTCGATGACCATGAACTCCATCAGCCCGTTCTCGGCGTCGCGGTCACGGCGCATCAGGTCCAGGGACAGACCGCCCGGTCCCCACGGTACGAAGCTCAGCACCGCCCGCAGCTCGCCCTGGCCGTCCGTGCACTCCAGCATCACGCAGCGCCCATCGCCCGGGTCGCCGAGCCTGCCGAGCGCCATCGAGAAGCCGCGCTCGGTCGCGCCGTCGCGCCAGTCGTCGGCCTTGCGCAGCAGCTCGGCCATCTCGTCGTCGGGGATGTCCTCGTGGCGGCGGATACGGACCTCGTACCCGGCGCGCTTGACCCGGTTGTACGCCTGGCGCACGGTCCGCATCGCGCGCCCCTCCAGGGTGAAGTCGGCGATCTCCACGAGCGCCTCGTCACCGAGCTCCAGGGCGTCGAGGCCGTGCCGGGCGTAGATCGTGCCGGCCTCCTCGCTCGCGCCCATCACGGCGGGCGCCCAGCCGTGCTCACGCGCCTCCGCCAGCCACGGCTCGATCGCGCCGGGCCAGGCCTCGGGGTCGCCGATCGGGTCGCCGGACGCCAGCGACACGCCGCCGACTACCCGGTAGGTGACGGCGGCCTTGCCGGTGGGGGACCAGACGGCGCTCTTCTCGCGGCGCAGGGCGAAGTAGCCCAGGGAGTCGCGTTCGCCGTGCTGGTCGAGCAGGACGCGCAGTTTCGCCTCGTCCTCCTCGGTGAGGGGATCGATGGTTCTGCGGGAGCGGAAGGCGGCGTACAGGACACCGAGGAGCAGCAGCGTGCTGAGGATGTTGATGCCGACGTTGACCCACCCGGGGGTGGTGATGCCCGCGAACCGCGAGTCGTCGGCGGCCAGCGACACCAGCCGCATCACGCCGTAGCGCCACCGGTCCAGGAACGTCGAGTGCTCCGCGCCGCGCGCCGTGTTGGTGACGGTGACCAGCAGTGCGGCGATCAGCGAGGTGACCAGCAGCCCGCCGACCGCGACGACCGCGGCCAGCTTTGGGTTGGAGCGGTCGCCCTTCGCGCTGAACACACGCCGGCCGAGGAGCAGCGACACGAAGAAGGCGGCGGTCAGACCAAGCGAGATCCAGTTCTGCCAGTACTGCCGCACCTCGGGGAAGAACATCACGAGGGCGAAGAGCAGCAGGAACAGCCCGCTCAGTACGAGGTTGAGGATCCAGGCCGCACGCTTGCGGCGGCGCATGGTGATCGCCAGGAAGAGGGTGAAGAGGCCCGAGGCGAAGCCCGCGGTCAGCATGTACGGCGTGAAGTAGTTCTCGGTGTTGTGGCGTCGCAGGTCCTGGCCGAGGGAGACCCAGACGGCGCTCAGGAAGTTGATGAACGCGACGGCACGCAGGTACCAGACGGCGAACGCCGCACTGCGTCGCGACCGGACAGTGCCCCGGTTCGTTCCTTCGGTGGCCAAGCTGACTTCTCCCATGAAAGGTGATGATATGGGGGCATCACCGGTCAAGAGAGCGCGACTGAGCACGACTACGGCGCGAACGCGGCAAGGGGTGAGTGCGGCCGATGGTCGACGGCCGCACTCGGGTCGGCTACGTTTCGCTGTCCGCCTCGGCCGCCTCGGCCGCCTCGGCCGGTTCGGTCTCTTTCGGATCCTCCGGCCGCTCGGGCAGCTCCGCGGCCAGGGCGGCCGCGGCTTGGACGAGCGGAAGTGCGAGCAATGCCCCGGTTCCTTCCCCGACAGTGACGCCTTGATCGAGCAATGGGTTGAGTGCCATCCGGTCCAGTGCCTTCGCCTGGGCCGGTTCGCCGCTCACATGGCCCGCCAGCCACCAGTCGGGCGCCCGGAAAGCGGCCCGCTGGCCCACCAGCGCGCAGGCCGCGGACACCACACCGTCGAGGATCACCGGTGTACGTCGCACGGCGCACTGGAGCAGGAAACCGGTCGTCGCGGCCAGGTCGGCGCCGCCGACGGCCGCCAGCAGCTCCAGCTGGTCGCCCAGGACCGGCCTGGCCCGGCGCAGCGCGTCCCGGACGGCCGCGCATTTGCGCATCCAGGCCAGGTCGTCGATGTCGGCGCCGCCGCGCCCGGTGACCACCGAGGCGTCCGTGCCGCACAGGGCGGCGATCAGGACGGCCGCGGCGGTCGTGCCGCCGACGCTCAGATCGCCGAGGACGACCAGATCGGTGCCCGCGTCGGCCTCCTCGTCGGCGATCGTCATGCCCAGCCGCACCGCCTGCTCGGCCTCTTCGATGGTCAGGGCGTCCTCGACGTCGATACGGCCGGAGCCGCGCCGCACCCGGTGACGTACGACGTCCTCGGGCAGCAGCCCGGGGTCGCAGTCCAGCCCCGCGTCGACAACCCGCACCGACACGCCGTTGCGGCGGGCCAGTACGGCGACGGGGCTCGCGCCGTCCAGCACGGCGCGCACCAGCTCGTGCGCGCCCCCGGCGGGCCTGGCCGAGACGCCCAGCTGCGCCACGCCGTGGTCACCCGCGAAGAGGATCACGCGGGGGCGTTCCACGGGCTTGACCCGGGCGGAGGCCTGAGCGGCCGAAAGCCACTCGCCCAGCTCGTCGAGACGGCCGAGCGCACCGGGCGGCACGATCAGCCGCTCCCGGCGCTCTTCGGCATCGCGCCGGACGCCGCCGTCGGGGCGTTCTATCAGGTCGGAGAAGTCGTCCAGGTTAAGCGAGCTCATGCGGCGAACAGTACCGGGAGGCCCGGAAACCAGGCCTGCCCGGCGGTACGGGCCTGCCCGGCGACGACGGCCGGGCCCGCAGGGCACGCGCCCGTTCTGCGCTGCTCGTCCCCGCGTCGCTCGTTGCTACCCCGTGCTCGTCCCCGAGCCGCCCGCCTCACCCGCGCAGCGGCACCGCCTGCCCCGCGACCACCAGCAGGACGTGCTCGCACTCGGCCGCGATCGTCGCGTTCAGCCGTCCCAGCTCGTCGCGGAAACGCCGCCCGCTCGCCGTCGCCGGCACGATGCCCGAGCCCACTTCGTTGCTGACCGTGACGACCGTGCGCCGGGTCGCCCGTACCGCTGCCACCAGCTCCGCCGTGCGCTCGTGCAGCGCCCGCCGGCCGTCCGCCGCCCACTTCGCGTCGTCCCACGCACCGACCCGGTCCATCGCGTCGGTGAGCCACAGCGCGAGGCAGTCGATCAGCAGCGGCGGGCCATCCCCGGCCAGCAGCGGCGCCAGCTCGCAGGTTTCCTCCGTGCGCCAGGTTCCCGGCCGCCGCTCCCGGTGCAGCCCCACCCGCGCCGCCCACTCCGAGTCGCCTTCCCGGGTGCCGCCGGTCGCGACGTACAGCACCTCGGGAAAGGCTTCGAGCCGTCGCTCCGCCTCCACCGACTTGCCCGAGCGCGCCCCGCCGAGCACCAGTGTGCGGCGCGGCAGATCGGGGACCGCGTGGTAGTCGCCGACGATCAGGGTCGTCCCGTCGGGCACGGCCCGCGCGCCCGCCGCCGCCAGCCGCCTGACCAGCTCGGGCCCCGGCGGCACATCGTGATCGAGGTGTACGGCGATGACATCCGTCGTGACGCCGATCGCACCGAGTGCCCGCAGCTTGGCGAGCGCGTCCGGCCGTCCCACGACATCGGCGACCACCATGTCGTACCTGGGCCCGGTGCCCTCCCCGGCGGGAGCGCCACCCGGCGGCAGATACAGCAGACGCTCGCCGTCGGGCGAGGTCACCTCGTACCCCGTACCGGGAGCGTCCATCGGCACGGCCCGCACCCGATGCCCGCTGATCAGCGTCAACGACCGGCCGTCCGCCACCCGCCCCGCCGTCGGCAGCCCGACGGGCAGTTCGACGGGCGGCCCGTCGTGCGGATGCGTCAGCAGTACCTGCCGCACCGCGGCCAGCGAACGCCCGGCACGGGCCGCGGCGAACGCGGCCCCGGGCGTGAGGTCGAGCAGCAGCGCACCGTCCACGAGCAGCGCGGTCGTGGCGCGCGCCAGCTCGCCGCGGGCGGTGGCGCACGAGGCGCAGGGGCAGTCGGGGCGGGGCAGGCCTGCCGGGGCTCCGGTGCCGAGAAGAGTCAGTTCCACGATGATGATCCTCCCGCTTCCCCTCCGGTGATGCGCGCCCGGCTAGTGTGCGGGCAGGCTGTGCTGGACAAAAGCACGGGTAGGACCCGGGAGGCGAACATGGCGTGGACGTGGCGGTTCGAGAAGGCCGACGGTACGGAGGTCCAGCCTGCGGTGGTGCCTGAGGAGTTCACCACGCAGGGTGATGCGGAATCCTGGATCGGCGAGGTGTGGAAAGAGCTCGTTGAGGGCGGCGCCGACCAGGTGGTTCTGTCCGAGGACAACACCAAGATCTACGGCCCCATGAACCTGCACGCCGACGAGGCCTGACGCACGAGAGCGGCGGTTGCGCCCGCGGACCCCGACCGGGGTGCGCGGGCGCAACGGTGCGCGGGAGCGGTGCGTACCCGCGCAGGGGGGCGTATCCGCGTATAACCGGCGTACCGGCATACCGGCCACGCGGCCAGATCGACGCGTACCCGGCTCAGATCTCGCCGGGCCTGTCAGGCCTGCCGGGTCAGCCGCGTACGCCGCACAGATGCAGCAGCGCCGCGACCCGTCGGTACGGATCCGTACGCCCGCCCCGGTCCTCCAGCGCCAGCACCCGCTCCAGCTCCTCCGCCGTCGGCTCCGCCGCGTTGGCGTCACCCTCGACGCTGTCGGTGAAGACCCGCACGCCGTACCAGGCGTGCAAGGGGGCGGCGATTCCCGCGAGGGTCGCCGTCAGGGCGTCCAGGCGGTCGGCGCGCACCTGGAGACCGCGCCGGTTGGTGTACGTGTTCGTCTCGAAGGCCGTCAGCGCCGCCGACCAGTCCCCGGCGAGCCCGGGGCGCATCGCGAGTGCGTCGGCGTTGCGTACGAGCAGGGAGAGCAGGCCGCCGGGGGCCAGCATCCGGGCCAGGCCCGCCACCAGCGCGTCGGGCTCCTGGACGTACATCAGCACGCCGTGGCACAGCACCACGTCGAAGCTGCCGGGCAGGAAGTGCACTCCGGTGTCGCGGCCGTCGCCCTCGATCAGGCGCACCCGGTCGCGGATGCCCGCGGGCTCGCCGTCGAGTGCCTCGCGCGCCGTGAGGAGCATCTTCGAGTCGGACTCCAGGCCGGTCACCTTGTGCCCGGCCCGCGCCAGGCGCAGCGCCTGGGTGCCCCGGCCCATGCCGACGTCGAGCACTGCGAGCCGCCGGCCCACCGGGAAGCGGGCCGATACCTGCTCGTCGAGCTGGCGGGCGACCAACTCCTGGCGGACGGCGTCGCGCAGCCCGCCGAGGCCCTTCAGCCAATTGGCCGAAGCACCTTCGAACGCGGAGGCACCGGGCCCGGAAACGGCCGCCCCGGAATCGGCCGCGTCCGACGAAGCGACGGCGTTCGCGCCCGAGGCAGCCCCCTCCGACGCGGGCGCGTCGGAAACGCCCGCCCCGGAGGCGTCCGCGTCAGCTATGCCCGCTGCGTCCGAGACATCCGCGCTCAGGGCCGTTCCCCGCGCTTGACCTGCGGCTTCGGCAGCCTCAGTCGGCGCATCTGGAGCGTGCGCATCAGGCCGTAGGCGACAGCGCCGCGCTTGGGCTCGTTCGGGAAGCGCTCCTTGAGCTGCTTCTTGAGCCTGATCACGAGGCCGACCGAGTCGACGACGATCATCACGATGACGCCGAGCCACAGCAGCAGCGAGATGTTCTGCACGTTGCCGACGCGGATCATGCTGAGCACCAGGATGATCACCGCGAGCGGCAGGAAGTACTCGGCGACACAGAATCGGGAGTCGACGAAGTCGCGCACGAAACGGCGCACCGGCCCCTTGTCGCGGGCCGGCAGATAGCGCTCGTCCCCGCTCGCCAGTGCCTCCCGCTGCTTAGCCAGGTCCACGCGCCGGGCTTCACGCTGGCGCTTCATCGCCTCCTTGCGGTTCGTCGGGGCTGCGGCCACGCTTCGGCGCTGCGACTGTGCGACAGCGCGCTTCGGAGTGGCGCGGCCCTTCGGGGCCTGCGGGTCACGGGTCTGCTTGGAGAGGTCTACCTGCACCTTGTCGGTGGGGGCCTTCTCATCTTTGGAGCGGCTACGGAACACAAAACCCAAGGGTACGGGGTGCGGCGCGGGGGCCACAGCCCGGTGGGGAACGATCCGGCAACGGTCACCCGCCTGGACCGGTTCCCCCACTCCTCCCCCGACTGTTCCCTACTCCCTACGCCTGAGTCCGGCGGACCACAGTCGTTCTGGAGGAGGAGCGCATCCGCGCTGGAACAGTGCGGTAATGGATGCAGGGCCCGTACTGTGGGTTCAAGTGCTGGAGCTGGAGTCCGTCAGAAGGGGGCGCGCGAAGCCCATGAGCGGTGTCATGAAGCGTATGGGAATGATCTTCCGCGCGAAGGCCAACAAGGCCCTCGACAGGGCAGAGGACCCGCGCGAGACTCTCGACTATTCGTACCAGAAGCAGCTTGAGCTGCTTCAGAAGGTACGCCGTGGGGTCGCCGACGTGGCGACTTCACGCAAGCGCCTTGAGCTGCAGCTCAATCAGCTGCAGGGGCAGTCCTCCAAGCTGGAGGACCAGGGGCGCAAGGCGCTCGCGCTCGGCCGGGAGGACCTCGCACGTGAGGCGCTGTCCCGTCGTGCCGCGTTGCAGCAGCAGGTCACCGACCTGGAGACGCAGCACCACACCCTCCAGGGCGAGGAGGAGAAGCTGACGCTCGCCTCGCAGCGACTCCAGGCCAAGGTCGACGCCTTCCGCACGAAGAAGGAAACGATCAAGGCCACGTACACCGCCGCGCAGGCGCAGACCCGGATCGGGGAGGCCTTCTCCGGCATCTCCGAGGAGATGGGCGACGTCGGCCAGGCGATCCAGCGTGCCGAGGACAAGACCGCGCAGCTGCAGGCGCGTGCCGGTGCGATCGACGAGCTGCTGGCCTCCGGCGCCCTGGACGACCACTCCGGTCTTGCGAAGGACGACATCGCCGCCGAGCTGGACCGGCTCTCCGGTGGTACAGATGTAGAGCTGGAGCTGCAGCGGATGAAGGCGGAGCTGGCGGGCGGTTCGCCGTCGAAGCCGGCCATCGAGGGCGGTCCCCAGGACGCCCAGCAGCCTTCGCCGACACAGAGCAAGTTCGACAAGCAGTAGTCCTCACTCCCGAACTCCCGAAGGAGAGCGTCGTGATCGTACGGATCATGGGGGAGGGGCAGCTGAAGCTGGCCGACAGCCACTTCACCGAACTGAACAAGCTGGACGACGAGCTGCTCGCCGAAATGGAGAGCGGCGACGAGGAAGGCTTCCGGCGGACGCTCGGCGCGCTTCTCGACGCGGTACGCCGCATCGGCGAGCCGCTCGCGGACGACGCCCTTGAGCCGTCCGAGCTGATCCTGCCGCCTCCCGACGCCACGCTCGACGAGGTCCGCGAGATGCTCAGCGACGACGGGCTCATCCCCGGCTGACACGCGCCACCTTCCAGCAGCCACGACGCCCCGCCCACCGGATTCACCCGGATGGCGGGGCGTCGTGCTGTCCGGGCACCCGGGCCCGTCCCCGGCGCGCCCGGGTGCCCGTACGCCGTACCGTTGCGTGACATGACTGCCCTCGGTACGGGCCTCTCCCGCTCCCGGCGCTGGTTGCGCGCGCATCCGCTCGCGCTGGACGGTGCGCTGGCGTTCGCCGTACTGGTGACGATCCTCGTCGGCTCGTTCGTCGACCCGCACGGCCGCAACGGTCCGGACTTCGGCACCCGCACCCCCGAGGCTCGCAGCGTCGTCCTGATGGTGCTCAGCGCGGCGGCCCTCGTGTTCAGGCGCCGCGATCCCATGGCCGTACTCGCGTTCACCGGGGTGGTCGCACTCGTCGAGCTCATCGTGGGCGATCCGCCGGCCCCCGTCGCGATGAGCGCGGTCGTCGCGCTCTACACCGTCGCTTCGCGCACCGACCGCCCGACCACCTGGCGGGTCGGCCTGCTCACGATGACCGGCCTGACCGCGGGCGCCATGTGCTTCGGTCCTGGCCCCTGGTACTCCCAGGAGAACCTCGGGATCTTCGCCTGGGCCGGCATCGGGGCGAGCGCGGGCGACGCCGTACGCAGCCGCCGCGCCTTCGTCGACGCCATCCGTGAGCGGGCCGAGCGCGCCGAGCGCACCCGGGAGGAGGAGGCCCGCCGCCGGGTCGCCGAGGAGCGGCTGCGTATCGCCCGCGACCTGCATGATGTCGTGGCCCATCACATCGCCCTGGTCAATGTCCAGGCGGGTGTGGCTGCGCATGTCATGGACAAGCGGCCCGACCAGGCGAAGGAGGCGCTCGCGCATGTACGGGAGGCCAGCCGTTCGGCGCTGAACGAGCTGCGCGCCACCGTCGGCCTGCTCCGCCAGTCCGGTGACCCCGAGGCCCCGACCAGGCCGGCCCCCGGGCTCGCCGTACTCGACGAACTCCTGGAGACGTTCCGCAACGCGGGCCTCCCCGTGGAGGTGGCCAGGCCCGACAGGGGAGTGGCCGCTCCGCTGCCCGCCGCCGTCGATCTCGCCGCGTACCGGATCATCCAGGAGGCCCTGACCAATGTCCGCAAGCACGCGGGCGCCCATGCGAAGGCCGAGGTCAGCGTGGTGAGGGTGGGCTTGTCCGCCGAAGTCACCGTGCTGGACAACGGCGGCGGCGCGGGGGAGGGGCCCACCGACGGCAGCGGCCACGGCCTCATCGGCATGCGGGAGCGCGTCGGCGCGCTGGGCGGCGTCCTCACCACGGGCCCCCGCTACGGCGGCGGCTACCGCGTGCATGCGATCCTGCCGGTCAAGGCGCGTACGGGGGAGAACACATGACGACGGCCGAGATCATCAGGGTGCTGCTGGTGGACGACCAGGCGCTGCTGCGCAGCGCGTTTCGGGTACTGGTGGACTCGGAGCCCGACATGGAGGTCGTCGGGGAGGCCGCGGACGGCGCCGAGGCCGTGGAGCTGGCCCGCACGCTGCGCGCCGATGTGGTCCTGATGGACATCCGAATGCCGGGCACCGACGGCCTCGCCGCCACTCGCATGATCAGCGAGGACCCGGAACTGGCCGCCGTGCGCGTGGTGATGCTGACGACCTTCGAGGTCGACGAGTACGTCGTGCAGTCGCTGCGCGCGGGCGCCTCCGGCTTCCTGGGCAAGGGGGCCGAACCGGAGGAGCTGCTCAACGCCATCCGGATCGCCGCGGCGGGCGAGGCCCTGCTCTCCCCGGTGGCGACCAAGGGGCTGATCGCCAAGTTCCTTGCCCAGGGCGGCAGTTCGCAGGACGACGAGGACATCGCGGCCCGCACCGAGCGGCTCTCCGCGCTGACCGTGCGCGAGCGCGAGGTGCTCGTCCAGGTCGCCGGCGGCCACTCCAACGACGAGATCGCCGAGCAGTTGGTCGTCAGCCCCCTCACGGTCAAGACCCATGTGAACCGGGCGATGTCGAAGCTCGGCGCCCGTGACCGCGCCCAATTGGTGGTAATCGCCTACGAATCAGGCCTGGTGCGGCCAAGGGTGGAGTGAGGGTGTAGTCGGATCTACTCCACCTGCGGTATGCGGCGCATAAGGAAGGGCACCTGCGAGCGACGGTTGCTCCTGCCCGCATGGCAGATCGTAGAGACGGACCACCGCGTCCACCTGCCGCGCACGCCACAGAAGAGAGACCCACCCATGTCCTGGCTGTCCAAATTCAGCCTCGCTCAGCGGGCCTTGATAGGCCTGATTTCGATCGTTGCGATCGTCTTCGGGGCCATCGCGATACCTCAGCTCAAGCAACAGCTGATGCCCACGATCGAGTTCCCGATGGTGTCAGTGCTGGCGCCCTACCAGGGTGCGTCCCCCGATGTGGTCGAGAAGCAGGTCGTCGAACCGCTCGAAAGCACCATCAAGGCCGTGGACGGCATCACCGGTGTCACTTCCACGGCGAGCGAGGGCAGCGCCGTCATCATGGCGCAGTTCGACTACGGGGACAGCGGCTCCAAGCAGCTCGTCGCCGATGTCCAGCAGGCCGTGAACCGCGCCCGCTCCCAGCTTCCCGAGGACGTCGACCCGCAGGTCGTGGCCGGCTCGACGGACGACATCCCGACCGTCCTGCTCGCCGCCAGCTCGGGCAAGGACCAGCAGGCGCTCGCCGACCGGCTGGAGCGCAGCGTCGTCCCCGAGCTTGAGGACATCGACGGTGTCGGCCAGGTCAGCATCGACGGCGTACAGGAACTCCAGGTCGCCGTCACCCCCGACGACAGGAAACTGGCCGCTGCCGGGCTCGACGCCGGCTCGCTCGGCCAGGCCCTCCAGGCGGGCGGTGCCACCCTCCCGGCCGGCTCCTTCGCCGAGGACGGCAAGAGCCGCACGGTCCAGGTCGGCGGCGGCTACACGTCGCTGAAGCAGATCGAGGACCTGCGCGTCAGCGCCGCCCCCACCGGCCAGGGCAAGCCCCCGAAGCCGGTACGCCTCGGTGACGTCGCCACCGTCGACGAGCAGCCCTCCACCGCGGTCTCCATCACCCGGACCAACGGCAAGCCCAGCCTGTCGCTGTCCCTCACCATGGACCAGGACGGCAGCGCCGTCGCCATCTCCGACGCGGTCAAGGACAAGCTCCCCGACCTGCGCGAGAGCCTCGGCGCCGGCAGTGAGCTCACGGTCGTCTTCGATCAGGGCCCGGCCGTCTCCAAGTCGATCTCCGGCCTGACCACCGAGGGCGCACTGGGCCTGGTCTTCGCCGTGCTGGTGATCCTGGTTTTCCTGGGATCGATCCGCTCGACGCTCGTCACCGCGATCTCCATCCCGCTGTCGGTGCTGCTCGCGCTGATCGTGCTGTGGACCCGCGACCTGTCGCTCAACGTGCTCACCCTGGGCGCGCTGACCATCGCCATCGGCCGGGTCGTCGACGACTCGATCGTGGTCCTGGAGAACATCAAGCGCCACCTCGGCTACGGCGAGGAGCGCGGCTCCGCCATCATCGTCGCGGTCAAGGAGGTGGCCGGCGCGGTCACCTCGTCGACCCTCACCACGGTCGCGGTGTTCCTGCCGATCGGCCTGGTCGGCGGCATGGTGGGCCAGCTGTTCGGCTCGTTCTCCGTCACGGTCACGGCAGCGCTGCTCGCCTCGCTGCTGGTGTCCCTCACCGTCGTCCCGGTGTTCTCGTACTGGTTCCTGCGCGCCCCCAAGGGCTCCGAGGGTGTCGACCCGGACGAGCTGCGCCGCAAGGCCGAGGAGAAGGAGCGCCGCAGCAGGCTCCAGCGGCTGTACGTCCCGGTCCTGCGCTTCGCGACCCGCCGCCGCTTCACCAGCCTGGCCATCGCGGTCGTCGTGCTCATCGGTACGTTCGCGATGGCGCCGCTGCTGAAGACCAACTTCTTCGACCAGGGCGAGCAGGACACCCTGACTCTCACCCAGGAGCTGAAGCCCGGCACCAGCCTGCAGGCCGCCGACGAGGCGGCCCTGAAGGTCGAGAAGGTGCTCGGCTCCATCGACACGATCAAGGACTACCAGGTCACGGTCGGCTCGTCCGGCTTCGCTGCCGCCTTCGGCGGCGGTACGGGCGCCAACCAGGCGTCGTACCAGCTGACCCTCAAGAGCGCCTCCGACGCCGAGTCCACCCAGGACCGGCTCGACGAGGAGCTCGCCAAGCTCGACGGCATCGGTGACACCAGGGTCGGCGCGGGCGGCGGCTTCGGCAGCCAGGACCTGAGCGTCGTGGTCAAGGCCGGCGACGCGGACACCCTCAAGAAGGCGTCCGAGCAGGTCAGGGACGCCGTCGCGAAGCTCGACCAGGTCAATGACGTGCAGAGCGACCTGGCCACGAGCGTGCCGCGGATCTCCGTGCGGGCCAACGAGAAGGCCGCCGACGCGGGATTCAACCAGACCACGCTCGGCGCGGCCGTCACTCAGGCGGTCCGCGGCACCACGTCCGGCAAGGCGATCCTCGGCGACACCGAGCGTGACGTCGTCGTGAAGTCCGCCAAGCCCGCGAAGACGATGGCCGAGCTGAAGAACCTGGCCCTCGGCCCGGTCAAGCTCGGCGACATCGCCGACGTGGAACTGGTGCCAGGACCGGTCTCCAAGACCCGGATCGACGGCGCCACCGCGGCGACGATCACGGCCAAGCCCGACGCCGACGACACGGGCTCGGTGACCACCGCGCTCCAGACGAAGATCACCGAGCTGGAGAAGAAGCTGCCCGAGGGCGCGAGCGTCGAGATCGGCGGCGTCTCCTCGGACCAGGACGAGGCGTTCGTCCAGCTCGGCCTGGCCATGCTGGCGGCCATCGCGATCGTCTTCATGCTGCTGGTGGCGACGTTCCGCTCGCTCATCCAGCCGCTGATCCTGCTGGTCTCCATCCCGTTCGCGGCGACCGGCGCGATCGGCCTGCTGCTCCTCACCGGCACCCCCATGGGCGTACCGGCGATGATCGGCATGCTGATGCTCATCGGCATCGTGGTCACCAACGCGATCGTCCTGATCGACCTGATCAACCAGTACCGGACCCAGGGCCTGGATGTCGTCGAGGCGGTCCTGGAGGGCGGGCGGCACCGGCTGCGCCCGATCCTCATGACCGCCCTGGCGACCATCTTCGCGCTGCTGCCGATGGCACTGGGCATCACCGGCGAGGGCGGCTTCATCTCGAAGCCGCTGGCGATCGTGGTGATCGGCGGTCTGATCACGTCGACGCTGCTCACCCTGCTGCTCGTGCCGACGCTGTACGCGATGGTCGAGCTCCGCAAGGAGCGCCGCGCCAAGAAGAAGGCGGCCAAGCGCGCGGCGAAGGCCGGCATCCCGGCCCAGTCCGAGCCGGACGCGGTCTCCGGCGAGCAGGAGCCCGCGAAGGTCTGATGCACGGTACGGAGTACGACAGCGCGCCCCGGCCCCCTTCGGAGGGGACCGGGGCGCGCCCCGGTCAACGGCCTTCGGCCGCTCAGGCCTCCGGCGGCCCTGTCGGTACGGCGTGCACCTCGACGGGGTCGTTGCCGGGCTTGCCGCCGGGGCCGGGACAGGCCGACGCCCGCGCGGCGATCTCTACGGCGCGCTCCTCGTTCTTGACCTCGACCACCCAGTAGCCGGCCAGGATGCGGCCCCGCTCGGCGGGCCCCTCGGTCACCCGCGGCTGTCCGTCGTCGGCCGCCCGCACCGTCTTGACCAGGCCGGGCCCGCCAAGACCACGTGCCTCGACCAGCTCGCCGGCGGCGGTGAGCTCCTGGTTGAGCGTCTCCATGTAGTCGAACATCAACTGCATGTCGTCCGGTGAGAACGCCGACATCATGGCGTCCCACTGATCGGCCGGCACATTCATCTGGATCATGTACTGCATGTCCCTCATCCCTTCGGGCGGCTGACTGCTCCTGTGAAGAAGTAGACCGCCGGGGACCCGGGAAGTCATCGGTGACGGCGCCGGTACGCCAGAGGGGCGCCCCCAATGGCCGGGAGCGCCCCTCTGGGACGTACGACACGCACCGCGGCGGGCCGTGGCTACGGCAGCGACAGCATCCGCTCCAGCGCCAGCTTCGCGAACTGCTCGGTCTCGCGCTCGACCTCGATGCGGTTGACCAGATTGCCCTCGGCCAGCGACTCCAGCGTCCACACCAGGTGCGGCAGGTCGATCCGGTTCATGGTCGAGCAGAAGCAGACCGTCTTGTCGAGGAAGACGACCTCCTTGTCCTGGTCGGCGAACCGGTTGGCGAGCCGCTGCACCAGGTTCAGCTCGGTGCCGATCGCCCACTTCGAGCCGGCCGGGGCCGCCTCCAGCATGTTGATGATGTACTCCGTCGAGCCGACGTAGTCCGCCGCCGACACGACCTCGTTCTTGCACTCGGGGTGCACCAGCACATTGACGCCGGGTATGCGGGCGCGTACGTCATTGACGGACTCGACCGAGAAGCGCCCGTGCACCGAGCAGTGCCCGCGCCACAGGATCATCTTGGCGGCGCGCAGCTCCTCGACGGTCAGGCCGCCGTTCGGTTTGTGCGGGTTGTAGAGGACGCAGTCCTCCAGCGCCAGCCCCATGTCACGCACCGCGGTGTTGCGCCCCAGGTGCTGGTCGGGGAGGAAGAGCACCTTCTCGCCCTGCTCGAAGGCCCACTCCAGGGCGTTCTTGGCATTGGACGAGGTGCAGATCGTGCCGCCGTACTTGCCGGTGAAGGCCTTGATGTCGGCGGAGGAGTTCATGTACGAGACGGGCACGACCTGCTCGGCGATGCCCGCGTCGGTCAGCACGTCCCAGCACTCCGCGACCTGCTCGGCGGTGGCCATGTCGGCCATCGAGCAGCCCGCCGCGAGGTCCGGCAGTACGACCGCCTGGTCGTCGGAGGTCAGGATGTCCGCGGACTCGGCCATGAAGTGCACACCGCAGAAGACGATGTACTCGGCCTCCGGCCTGGCGGCCGCGTCCTTGGCCAGCTTGAAGGAGTCACCGGTCACGTCGGCGAACTGGATGACCTCGTCACGCTGGTAGTGGTGGCCGAGGATGAAGACCTTGTCCCCGAGCTTCTCCTTGGCGGCGCGGGCACGCTCCACCAGGTCCGGGTCCGAGGGGGATGGCAGGTCGCCGGGACAGTCCACACCGCGCTCGCTCCCGGTATCGGCCTCGCGGCCGAGCATGAGCAGGGCGAGGGGCGTCGGCTGGACATCCAGTGGCTGGGCGGTGGTCACGACACGCACCCTTTCTTCTCTGCTGACAAGTCTGCGGAACAAGCCTTTTCGTCGATTTGACGTTATCTATCATAACCCCTTCACGTCATGTTGACGATGGCGATTTCGTCGATGTGACGAATTCCCGAAGCCGTCTTCCCGTGCCCCCGGCGGGCCCGGTGTGCGAGCATGAAAGGAGAAGACAAGCCCCCGGCCCGGAATGAATCCGCGAGCCGGCGGGTTGCAACCGTCGGCAAGCAGTCCGTACAACCCGGGAGAGATGTAGATGTCCGTTCAGGACGAAAAGACCACCGTGAGCGACGGCATTCTCCTGTCGGATGCCGCCGCGGCCAAGGTCAAGGCCCTGCTGGACCAGGAAGGCCGGGAAGACCTGGCACTGCGCGTCGCCGTTCAGCCCGGTGGCTGCTCGGGCCTGCGCTACCAGCTCTTCTTCGACGAGCGTTCGCTCGACGGCGATGTCCTCAAGGACTTTGAAGGCGTCAAGGTTGTCACCGACCGCATGAGCGCCCCGTACCTGGGCGGCGCCTCCATCGACTTCGTCGACACCATCGAGAAGCAGGGCTTCACGATCGACAACCCGAACGCCTCGGGCTCGTGCGCCTGCGGCGACTCGTTCAACTAAGCCCCAAGACACGGCGAAGGCGGCGACCCCTGGTGGGGGTCGCCGCCTTCGCATGCCCGGTTCGCGTGCCCGGTTCACATGTGCCTTTCGCGTGCGCGGGTGTCAGGCCCGCGGTACCGCCTTGCCCTGCTCGTCCACGACCTTGCGGTCCGCCAGCGGCTTGTCCAGCGTCACCGTCTCGGTCAGCTCCTTGGCGATCATGATGCAGGCCTCCTTCGGGTCCGGTTTCGGCTCGGTGACCCGCACCTTCACCATGCCGTCCACCTCGGACGCCTTCGCCACGTAGTCGCTGCACGCACCGCCCCAGAAGTGCACCTTGAGCTTGCGCCCGTCGACGGCGTACGACTCGATGTGCTGCTCCCGCGCGGGAGCCTCGCCCTTGGGTGGCGCCGGTGTGCTGCTCTCCGGCGGCGTGGCCGGGGGCTTGGCCAGGTACTTCGGGTCCACCGCCGGATGCGTGATGGTGAAGGGCTTCGCGTCACCCGCCGGATCGACCTCGAAGAGCCATGACGGTACGAGTGCCTGCCGCCCGTCGACGTACAGCGCCGCGAGGCCGAAGGACGCGCCGTCCACGGTCACCGGCTCGGGGGAGGCGGGCACCTTCTTGCCGTCCGGCTCGCAGGTGGCCTCGGGCTTGATCTCTCCCTCGGCCTTGTCCCCGTGCGGTACGGGCGTGGCGCAGCCGCCGATGCCGACCCTGCCATTGCTGGCCCCGTTCAGCTCCTTGAGGGCCTCGTCGGCGCTGATCACCGGATACTCGGCGCCCTTCTTGAGCTCCTTCAACTGCCCGCTGCCGCCGACCAGTTTCCCGTCGGAGCCGATCTGCAGCCCGGTCGCCCAGCCGTACGTCGGCAGCCCGCCGACCTCCGGGTCGGCGTTCACCACCCTTACGGCGCCCATCAGTTGGCGGGCATCGAGCGCGGCGTCGTCCTGCTCCAGCGCCTTCAGGACCGGAGCGGCAGCCTCCTTCGCGGCCTTCTCGCTCACCGGCTTCCCCTGGCCGCCGGGCGCTACCGAGGTGCCGCCGCACTTCTCGCCCTTGGCGCAGTTGTCGCCGCGGCTGGGGCCGTACTGCGCGAAGGTCCAGGTGCCGGGAGCCTCCTTGTTGACCCGCAGCACAGGACCGGAGCCGTCCTTGCTGATCCCGACCTTCCAGGCCCCGCTCTCGATGCGCGGCTTGCCGCTCACGCCGAGTGCCTCGGCCAGCCGCGTCACATCGGCCTCGCCGACCGCGCCCGAAGCCCGGTACACGGAAGCGGAGTCGGGCCCGTCGGGCAGCTCGCCGTCGGCCCGGTAGGTCACCCCGTTCGGGTCGGGCTCGCCGGGCGCGATGCCCGGTGCGTCGCCCTCCGTATGGCCGTCGAGGGCCAGCGGGGGCGGATCGCCGTCACTGCCCGGCGCAGCGGTGTTCTTCTTCGCGCCCTCCGCGCCGTCCCCGGCGGTCGATGCCCAGTACGCGCCGCCGCCGCCGGCCAGCAGCACCGCTGCCGCCACCGAGGCGGCGATCAGCGGGGACCGCCGCCTCTGGGCGCTGACTGCGTCGTTGTCCGGTCGCTCGGTGCTCACCGCATTGCTCCTTCGCCTGCTTGGCCGACCCGTGCCGTACGCCGTCTCCCCTTTGCGGGGGACACCGGTGGGACGGAGCAGAGGAGCGCACGGTTCCCCGCGAGCGCCGGGGGCGCGGTGCTCAGCCGCCGTACTCCGACATCCCGCCCACCAGCCGGGCGGAGGCCGAAGGCACGGTGACGCCGTGGATCAGGGAGGCCGGCACGGGAGCGGGCGCCGCCGCTGCGGGCACCGCCCAGTGCGGGACCATACGGGCGCAGTCGCCCCGCAGTTCCTCCATGCCGCCGTCCAGCTCGACCGGTGCGGGGACCGTGGCGCTGTGCTTCTGCATGCGGGCTGCTCCCGTGGCTTTCGGGGCCGCATCGTCGCGAACCCTCGTACTGGCACCGTATGCAGGCAGGACTGCACGAAAAAAGCCCTACTATCGGGTAGTTTTGCCTCTTCGTGTGAGGACCGGTGACCCGATAGCGTGAACTTGTCCCCCCGTCGCCCTCCGCAGGAGCAGCCACGCCGTGCGTATCGCAGTCACCGGCTCCATTGCCACCGACCACCTCATGACCTTCCCCGGCCGCTTCGCCGACCAGCTGGTCGCGGATCAGCTGCACACGGTCTCCCTCTCGTTCCTCGTCGACAACCTCGACGTGCGCCGGGGCGGTGTGGGCGCCAACATCTGCTTCGGGATGGGGCAGCTCGGCACCGGACCGATCCTGGTCGGCGCCGCGGGCTCCGACTTCGACGAGTACCGCGCCTGGCTCGACCGGCACGGTGTCGACACCGAGTCGGTGCGCATCTCCGAGGTCCTGCACACCGCCCGCTTCGTGTGCACCACCGACGCCGACCACAATCAGATCGGCTCCTTCTACACGGGCGCCATGAGCGAGGCGCGCCAGATCGAGCTCAAGAAGGTGGCCGACCGGGTCGGCGGCCTCGACCTGGTACTGATCGGCGCGGACGACCCCGAGGCGATGCTCCGCCACACCGAGGAGTGCAAGGCGCGGTCCATCCCGTTCGCCGCGGACTTCTCGCAGCAGATCGCCCGGATGAGCGGCGACGACATCCGCACCCTCCTGGACGGCGCGACGTACCTCTTCTCCAACGAGTACGAGAAGGGGCTCATCGAGTCCAAGACCGGCTGGACCGACGCGGAGATCCTCGCCAAGGTCGGCCACCGCGTCACCACCCTCGGCTCGCGCGGCGTGCGCATCGAGCGCGTCGGCACCGAGCCGATCCTGGTGGGCTGCGCGGAGGAGGAAGCGAAGGTCGACCCGACCGGCGTCGGCGACGCCTTCCGTGCGGGCTTCCTCTCCGGCCTAGCCTGGGGCGTCGGCCTGGAGCGCGCCGCACAGGTCGGCTGCATGCTGGCGACCCTGGTCATCGAGACCCTCGGCACCCAGGAGTACACGCTGAGCCGCGCCCGCTTCATGGAGCGCTTCGTCAAGGCGTACGGCGACGAGGCCGGCGACGAGGTCGCGGCGCACCTCGGCTGATCAGCGCGGTACGGGCATCATGAGCGCCGGCGGACCACAAAGGCGGAGCCACGGTCCGCCGGCTGCTCGCCCACGTACTCCTGGTCGCGCATCGCGCACCACGCCGGGATGTCGAGCCGCGCCGCCTCGTCGTCCGCCAGGACCGTCACGGTCCCGCCGACCGGGACGTCGCCGATCACCTTCGCCAGCTCGATCACCGGGATCGGGCACCGCCTGCCGAGCGCGTCCACGACGAGCGACACGGCGGCCGTCTCTTCGGTCCTGACAGGGGCGGCGGTCACCGGCGCGCCCAGCCGCTCGCGCACCCCGCTCACCGCGCCGGGCAGGACGGCCAGGAAACGCTCGACGTCCTCCTCGGTGGTCCCGAGCGGGAGCGACACCCGGACGTTGCCCTCCGAAAGCACCCCCATTGCCCGCAGTACATGGCTGGGCGTCAGGGTGCTGCTCGTGCAGGAGGACCCGGAGGAAACGGAAAAACCGGCCCGGTCCAGCTCGTGCAGCAGTGTCTCCCCGTCGACATAGAGACAGGAGAAGGTGACCAGATGCGGCAGCCGCCGCACTGGATCACCGACCACCTCGACATCCGGTACGAGCTCGGGCACCCGGGCCCTGATCCGGTCCACCAGCGCCCGCAGCCGCACCCCTTCCCGGTCCGCCTCGGCCCGTACGGCGCGCAGGGAGGCCGCCGCCGCCACGATCGCGGGCAGATTCTCGAAGCCGGCCGCCCGCCCCGACTCGCGTTCGTCGGCGGGGCCTTGGGACGCGAACCGCGTGCCCTTGCGGACGACCAGCAGCCCGACTCCTGCCGGACCGCCCCATTTGTGGGCACTGGCGGCGAGCAACGACCAGGCCCCTTCCACCCGGCCCCAGCCCAGCGACTGCGCCGCGTCCACCAGCAGGGGCACACCCGCTGCCCGGCACCTCTGGGCGATTTCGGCCACCGGCTGTTCGGTGCCGACCTCGTGATTGGCGGACTGCAGACAGGCCAGCGCGGTGTCCACGCGCAGGGCGCGCGCGTACGTATCGGGGGACACGGCGCCGGTCCGGTCCACCGCCACTTCGGTCGACGTACCGCCCGCGGCCTCATGGGCCGCCGCTGAATGGAGCACCGAGGAGTGCTCGACGGCCGACACCACCAGATGCCCGCCGACACGCCGACGTGCGGCGAGGGCGCCGGAGATCGCGGAGTGCACCGCGCGGGTGCCCGAAGAGGTGAAGACCAGCTCGTCGGGGCGGCATCCCACCGCGTCGGCGGCGGCCTCCCGCGCCGCGTCGAGCAGCAGCCTGGCACGCCGCCCCTCGCGGTAGAGCCGGGCGGGGTCGGCCCATCCCTCGTCCAGCGAGGCCACCAGGGCCTGTCGGGCGACGGGGTGCAGGGGGGCGGCGGAGGCGGTGTCGAAGTAGGGCACGCTGCCACGCTAATCCCCACCTCGGCCGGCCGATGCCCCACCGCAGGGGAGAGGCCGTCAGGAGAGCCCCGGAGGCCGGGATTCCGCCGAGATTCCATCCCTTCGATGAGCACTGCGGCGCGTTGGGCACCCTCCCCGCGCGACCCCAAATAGCGTCCAGTAGGGTTTGGTCCGCATAAACATCCAAACCCCTGCCCGCGTCAGGGCCGGCGACCGACCAGCGAGGCGGCCGCACAACCGACCGCGCGGGCGAGACTCTCGGGAAGGCGCTACGTGAGTCCCAACGGCTCCGACCGCTCGTCGCGGCGCCCGATGCGGCGGAAGCTGCTCCAGGTGCTGACCGTGGGCGTGGTCCTGGCGACCGCCTCTGGTTGCTCGTACACATGGGAGGACTTCCCCCGCCTCGGGATGCCTACCCCGGTCACCGAAGAGGCTCCGATCATTCTTTCCCTCTGGCAGGGCTCGTGGGCGGCAGCGCTCATCACGGGTGTGCTGGTATGGGGTCTGATCCTGTGGAGCGTTATCTTCCACCGGCGTAGCCGCACCAAGGTCGAAGTACCTCCGCAGACCCGGTACAACATGCCCATCGAGGCGCTGTACACCGTGGTCCCCCTCATCATCGTCTCGGTGCTCTTCTACTTCACCGCACGCGACGAGTCGAAGCTTCTCAAGCTCGACGACAAGCCGGCCCACACCATCAATGTGGTCGGTTTCCAGTGGAGCTGGGGCTTCAACTACGTGGAGAACGTGGACGGCAATGCCGCCACGGGCGGGAAGCTCTCCAAGGAGCTCGACGCGATCCCGGACAAGTTCACCAAGCAGTTCCCCGAAGGAGCCGAGGGCGTCTATGCCGTCGGCACTCCGGGTGAGCGGAATCCGCAGAACGGCAATCCGGGTCCGACCCTGTGGCTGCCGAAGGGCGAGAAGGTCCGCTTCGTTCTTACTTCGCGCGACGTCATCCACTCCTTCTGGGTGGTGCCGTTCCTGATGAAGCAGGACGTGATCCCGGGCCACACCAATGCCTTCGAAGTGACCCCCACCCGTGAGGGCACCTTCAAGGGCAAGTGCGCCGAGCTCTGCGGTGCCGACCACTCCCGGATGCTCTTCAATGTGAAGGTCGTCTCTCCGGAGCGCTACCAGCAGCACCTCAAGGAGCTGGCGGAGAAGGGCCAGACCGGCTACATCCCGGCCGGTATCGAGCAGACGGACCCGGCCAGGAATGCGGAGACGAACAAACTGTGAGCATCCTCAATCAACCCCAGGGTGCCGAGGCAGCAGACGACTCGTACGAGAACGAGCTGCCGGTACGGCGCAAGGAGCCGGGGAACGTGGTCGTGAAGTGGCTCACCACCACTGACCACAAGACGATCGGCTCGCTCTACCTGATCACGTCGTTCGTGTTCTTCTGTGTCGGCGGTGTGATGGCGCTCTTCATGCGCGCCGAGCTCGCCCGTCCCGGCACGCAGATCATGTCGAACGAGCAGTTCAACCAGGCGTTCACGATGCACGGCACGATCATGCTGCTGATGTTCGCGACGCCGCTGTTCGCAGGGTTCGCGAACTGGATCATGCCGCTGCAGATCGGCGCGCCCGACGTGGCGTTCCCGCGGCTGAACATGTTCGCGTACTGGCTGTACCTGCTCGGCTCGATCATCGCGGTGGCCGGCTTCATCACCCCGAACGGCGCGGCCGACTTCGGCTGGTTCGCCTACTCCCCGCTGTCGGACGCGGTCCGCTCGCCGGGTGTCGGCGCCGACATGTGGATCATGGGTCTGGCCTTCTCCGGCTTCGGCACGATCCTCGGCTCGGTCAACTTCATCACCACGATCATCTGCATGCGCGCGCCCGGCATGACGATGTTCCGGATGCCGATCTTCACCTGGAACGTGCTGCTGACCGGTGTGCTGGTCCTGCTCGCGTTCCCGGTGCTTGCCGCCGCGCTGTTCGCGCTGGAGGCGGATCGGAAATTCGGTGCGCATATCTTCGACTCGGCCAACGGCGGGGCAATTCTCTGGCAACACCTCTTCTGGTTCTTCGGCCATCCAGAGGTGTACATCATCGCTTTGCCATTCTTCGGAATCATTTCCGAAGTAATCCCGGTCTTCAGCCGCAAGCCGATGTTCGGTTACATCGGCCTCATCGGCGCGACGATCGCGATCGCCGGCCTCTCGGTCACGGTGTGGGCACACCACATGTACGTCACGGGCGGCGTCCTACTGCCGTTCTTCTCGTTCATGACCTTCTTGATCGCGGTGCCGACCGGTGTGAAGTTCTTCAACTGGATCGGCACGATGTGGAAGGGCTCACTGTCCTTCGAGACACCGATGCTCTGGGCCGTCGGCTTCCTGATCACCTTCGCCTTCGGTGGTCTGACCGGCGTCATCCTGGCTTCGCCCCCGATGGACTTCCACGTCTCCGACTCGTACTTCGTCGTCGCGCACTTCCACTACGTCATCTTCGGCACCGTGGTCTTCGCGATGTTCGCCGGATTCCACTTCTGGTGGCCGAAGTTCACCGGCAAGATGCTGGACGAGCGGCTCGGCAAGATCACCTTCTGGACGCTGTTCGTGGGCTTCCACGGCACGTTCCTGGTGCAGCACTGGCTCGGTGCGGAGGGCATGCCGCGGCGTTACGCGGACTATCTCGCCGCCGACGGCTTCACCGCGCTGAACACCATCTCGACGATCAGCTCGTTCCTGCTGGGCCTGTCGGTGCTCCCGTTCTTCTACAACGTCTGGAAGACCGCGAAGTACGGCAAGAAGGTCGAGGTCGACGACCCCTGGGGCTACGGCCGTTCGCTCGAATGGGCAACGTCCTGCCCGCCCCCGCGGCACAACTTCCTCACGCTGCCGCGGATCCGTTCCGAATCCCCGGCGTTCGACCTGCACCACCCGGAGATCGCGGCTCTCGACCAGCTCGAGAACCACACCTCCGACGGTGACAAGGTCCTCACCGGCGGCAAGGAGGCCGGCAAGTGAAGGTCCAGGGACAGCTTTTCATCTGGCTGAGCGTCTTCCTCGCCGCCATGGCGATCACCTATGGCGTGTGGTCGAAGGAGCCCGCGGGCACCACGGCCCTCGTGCTCGCCTTCGGCCTGAGCGTCATGATCGGCTTCTACCTGGCCTTCACGGCCAAGCGTGCCGACGCGATGGCTCAGGACGACACGCAGGCCGACGTCGCGGACGAGGCCGGTGAGGTGGGGTTCTTCGCCCCGCACAGCTGGCAGCCGCTCGCGCTGGCCATCGGTGGGGCGTTCGCGTTCCTCGCCGTCGCCATGGGGTGGTGGCTGCTGTACTTCTCGGCGCCGCTGCTCCTGATCGGCCTCTTCGGCTGGGTCTTCGAGTACTACCGCGGCGAAGACCAGAACCAGTAGCACCACCGCAGCATTCGCGAGGGGCCCGGCCACCTGTACGTCAGGTGTCCGGGCCCCTCGTTTGCACCCACCCGGCGCGCCGGATCCGGTTTATGTTCATAACGTGTGATCATGACCAATTCACCTCGAATCCGGACGGTCCTGAGCTGCTCCCTGCTGGTCGTGTCCCTCGGGGCGGGAGTCACCGCTTGCGGCGAGTCCGACAGCCATCCGCTCTCGGCGACGCCCTACGACGCGGCGGGCCAGATCTCCTTCAACGGAGCCGAGGGCACGGCCAAGGCCGACCCGGACAAGCCCCTTGAGGTCATGGCCAAGAGCAAGAACGGCCGGATCACCGACGTGACGGTCACCGACGCCGCAGGTCGCTATCTGGCGGGCGAACTCTCCGCCGACGGGGCCCGCTGGCACAGCACCGCCCCGCTGGCCGCAGGGGCGCGTTACGCGGCCCGGGTCAGCACCGAGGACAAGAGCGGCTCGCCGGGCAGGCGCATACTCACCTTCGACACGGCGCCGGCGAAGAAGAAGCTGAAGGTCACCTTCGGCCCGGAGGCCGGCAAGTACGGCGTCGGGCAGCCCGTCACCGCCGAACTCAGCGCCCCCGTCAAGGGCAAGGAGGCCAGAGCGGTCGTCGAGCGTGGCCTGCGGGTCGAGTCGAAGCCCTCGGTGGACGGAGCCTGGCACTGGGTCGACAGTGAGAATCTGCACTTCCGCCCGAAGGAGTACTGGCCCGCCAACGCCACCATCGAGGTGCGCAGCAACCTCGAAGGCATCAAGGTCGCAGACAAGCTCTACGGCGGCGCGACAAAGGTCCTGAAGCTCACCACGGGCGACCGTATCGAGGCCGTCACCGACGCGGGCTCGCACTACATGACGGTCAAGCGCAACGGCGAAGTGATCAATACCATCCCGGTGACCACCGGCAAACCGGGCTATTCCACCCGCAACGGGGTCAAGGTGGTACTGGGCAAGGAGTACTTCGTACGGATGCGCGGTACGAGCATCGGCATCCCGGAGGGCACGTCGGACTCGTACAACCTGCCCGTCTACTACGCGACGCGCGTCACCTGGAGCGGTGAGTACGTCCACGCGGCCCCGTGGTCCGTCGGCTCGCAGGGCTCCAGCAACGTCAGCCACGGCTGCACCGGCATGAGCACGGGCAACGCCGCCTGGTTCTACGAGACCGTCCGTCAGGGCGACATCGTCAAGGTCGTCAACAGCTACGGCGACACCATGGACACCTTCGGCAACGGCTTCGGCGACTGGAACCTGTCCTGGGACAAGTGGCGCAAGGGCAGCGCCCTGCTGGCCGGCACCCAGGACGGCAGAAGCCCCGTCGACGCGGCCCGACTGCGGCCGGAGGTCTGACGGGGCCTCGGGGCGTCCGGCGGATCTCCGCGGATATCAGGCCTCGACGGCGAGCCTGGTGCGCAGCAGGTCGGCCAGCGCGCCGGCGAAGTTCACCGGCTCCACGGGGAGGGTCACCGCGCTCTCGGCGCGGCTCCAGGTGGCCAGCCAGGCATCCTGCGGGCGGCCGATCAGCAGCAGCACGGGCGGGCAGTTGAAGATCTCGTCCTTGATCTGCCGGCAGACGCCCATGCCGCCCGCGGGAACCGCCTCGCCGTCCAGCACACAGACGTCGATGCCCCCCTCGTCCAGGGCCTTCAGGACGGCGGGCAGCGTCGCGCACTCGAAGAACTCGACCGGCGGAACGTCCGCGGCGGGCCTGCGACCAGCTGCCAGCCGCACCTGTTCACGGGTGTTGGCGTTGTCGCTGTAGACCAGGACCGTGGCGCTCGACTGCATGGTTCCTCCGATTCGTCGGCGGCATCGGCTCAGGCGCCGATGCGCGGATGCTACTCCGCCGAACGCCCTGTCAGTACCGGTTCGGACAGGGCTTCGGTGGGCCGTTCGGGCAGGGCACACGGTCCTGACACACCGAATGGCACCCCCGGGAGTGAGGGCGGGATAAGCGACCGACATAATGTCGGTCGTGGCGACAGCAACGACAGTAGATACCGGGCACGCGCACCCGTCGGTCAATCGGCCGAACCTCACCAGCGTCGGAACCATCATCTGGCTGAGTTCCGAGCTGATGTTCTTCGCGGCCCTCTTCGCGATGTACTTCACCCTGCGATCGGTGATGGGTCCCGACCACTGGAAGGAAATGGCGTCATCGCTGAACTTCCCGTTTTCGGCGACAAACACCACGATCCTGGTGCTCTCTTCCCTGACTTGCCAGCTCGGCGTCTTTGCCGCCGAGCGTGGCGATGTGAAGAAGCTCAGGGCCTGGTTCATTCTCACCTTCGTGATGGGTTCGTTCTTCATCGGCGGCCAGGTGTACGAGTACACCGAGCTGGTCAAGCACGAGGGCCTCTCGCTCTCGTCCGACCCGTACGGCTCGGTGTTCTACCTGACCACCGGGTTCCACGGACTGCATGTGACGGGCGGACTCATCGCCTTCCTGCTGGTCCTGGGCCGCACGTACGCGGCCAAGAGATTCACCCATGAACAGGCAACCGCCGCCATCGTCGTGTCCTACTACTGGCACTTCGTCGATGTCGTCTGGATCGGGCTCTTCGCCACGATCTACATGATCAAGTAGGTCGGGTCCGCACCCGTCCCGCATCCAGTCACCGACGCAGAAGATCCTGACACCGGGGTAATCCGTGAAAAAGCTCTCCGCACGACGACGCCATCCGCTGGCGGCGGTCGTCGTCCTACTCCTCGCGCTGGCGGCCACCGGGGGGCTGTACGCCGCGTTCGCCCCCGCGGGCAAGGCCCAGGCCGATGAAACCGCCCAGTCCCTCGCCATCGAGGAGGGCAAGAAGCTGTACGCCGTCGGCTGCTCCAGCTGCCACGGCACCGGCGGTCAGGGTGGCACCGACGGGCCGAGCCTCGTCGGCGTCGGCTCGGCCGCAGTGGACTTCCAGGTCGGCACCGGCCGTATGCCGGCGCAGCAGCCCGGCGCCCAGGTGCCGAAGAAGAAGAAGATCTACTCGCAGGCCGATATTGATCAGCTTGCCGCGTATGTCGCTTCGCTCGGCGCCGGCCCCATCATCCCGGCCGAAAAGCAGTACAACCCCGAAGGTGCGGACATCGCCAAGGGTGGCGACCTGTTCCGTACCAACTGCGCCCAGTGCCACAACTTCACCGGTGAGGGCGGCGCGCTGACCAACGGCAAGTACGCCCCGAACCTTGAGGGCGTGGACCCGAAGCACTTCTACGAGGCCATGCAGACCGGCCCGCAGAACATGCCTTCCTTCCCCGACGGCACGCTGCCGGAGGAGCAGAAGAGGGACATCATCGCGTACATCCAGACCGTGAACGGTGAGCAGTCCGAGAACCCGGGCGGCCATGCGCTGGGCGGCCTCGGTCCGGTCAGTGAAGGTCTTTTCTCCTGGATCTTCGGTCTGGGTTCGCTCGTCGCATGCGCCGTCTGGGTCGCGGCCCACACCGCTAAGGCCAAGAAGTCATGAGTAGCCAAGAGATTTCAGAAGAGAACCTGCCCAGTGAGCAGGACGCCTCGCACGGCGAGGTGGCCGGGTCGGACGATCCGTTCGCCAACCCGGGGCTGCCGGCCCACAAGCCGCGCATCCAGGACATCGACGAAGAGGCAGCCAAGCGCTCCGAGCGCACGGTCGCGTTCCTCTTCACGCTGTCCATGCTGGCGACGGTCGGCTTCATCGCCTCCTTCGTGACCTTCCCGGTCGACCAGATCGTGTACATCTGGCTGTTCGGCAACGTGAGCGCGCTCAACTTCTCGCTGGGCATGACCCTCGGTCTGGCGCTCTTCTGCATCGGCGCGGGGGCGGTCCACTGGGCCCGCACCCTGATGTCCGACGTGGAGGTCGCCGACGAGCGGCACGCGATCTCGGCCGAGCCCGAGGTCAAGGCCAAGGTGATGGCCGACTTCAGGGCCGGAGCCCAGGAATCGGCCATCGGGCGCCGCAAGCTGATCCGCACCACGATGTTCGGCGCGATGGCCATGGTGCCGCTCGCCGGTGTGGTGCTGCTGCGCGACCTCGGGCCGCTGCCCGAGAAGAAGCTGCGCGAGACGCTGTGGGCCAAGGGCAAGATGCTGATCAACCAGAACACTATGGAGCCCCTGCGGCCCGAGGACGTGGCGGTCGGTTCGCTGACCTTCGCCATGCCGGAAGGGCTGACTGAGGACAATCACGAGTTCAACAACGAGATCGCCAAGGCCGCCCTGATGATCGTCCGCATCCAGCCGAAGGACATCAAGGACAAGCGCCAGCTCGAATGGGCCCACGAGGGCATCGTGGCGTTCTCGAAGATCTGCACCCACGTCGGCTGCCCGATCAGCCTGTACGAGCAGCAGACGCACCACGTGCTCTGCCCGTGTCACCAGTCCACCTTCGACCTCTCCGACGGCGCGCGCGTCATCTTCGGCCCGGCCGGTCACGCGCTTCCGCAGCTGCGGATCGGTGTGAATGACGAAGGATTCCTCGAAGCGCTCAGCGGCTTCGAAGAGCCCGTCGGTCCTTCCTTCTGGGAGCGCGGATGAGTACCGTCACCGAACCACAGCGCAAAGAGGCGCCCGCCGGCGAGAAGGTCGCCGACTGGGCCGACGGCAGGCTGGGCATCTACAGCCTCGCCAAGGCCAACATGCGCAAGATCTTCCCGGACCACTGGTCCTTCATGCTGGGCGAGATCTGCCTCTACAGCTTCATCATCATCATCCTCACGGGTGTGTATCTGACGCTGTTCTTCCACCCGAGCATGAACGAGGTCGTGTACCACGGCTCGTACGTGCCGATGCAGGGCATCCGTATGACGGAGGCCTACGCGTCGACCCTGGAGATCAGCTTCGACGTCCGCGGCGGTCTGCTCATCCGGCAGATCCACCACTGGGCCGCGCTGATCTTCCTCGCGGCGATGTTCGTGCACATGATGCGCGTGTTCTTCACGGGCGCCTTCCGCAAGCCGCGTGAGATCAACTGGCTGTTCGGCTTCCTGCTGTTCGTCCTGGGCATGTTCACCGGTTTCACCGGCTACTCGCTCCCGGACGACCTGCTGTCGGGCACCGGTGTCCGCTTCACCCAGGGCGCGATCCTGTCCATGCCGGTCGTCGGCACGTACATCTCGATGTTCCTGTTCGGCGGAGAGTTCCCGGGCCACGACATGGTGGCCAGGTTCTACTCGATCCACATCCTGCTGTTGCCCGGCATCATGCTCGGCCTTGTGGTGGCGCACCTGATCCTGGTCTTCTTCCACAAGCACACGCAGTTCGCGGGTCCCGGCCGCACCAACAAGAACGTCGTCGGCATGCCGCTCCTGCCGGTCTACATCGCCAAGGCCGGAGGCTTCTTCTTCCTGGTCTTCGGTGTCATCGCGGCCATCTCGGCGATGTTCACGATCAACCCGGTCTGGGTACTCGGTCCGTACCGGCCCGACCAGGTCTCCACCGGCGCACAGCCCGACTGGTACATGGGCTTCGCCGAGGGGCTGATCCGAGTGATGCCGGGCTGGGAGATCAACATCTGGGGCCACACGCTGGCCCTGGGCGTGATGATCCCGCTGATGATCTTCCCGCTGGTGCTGGGCGCGATCGCGGTCTATCCGTTCATCGAATCCTGGGTCACCGGGGACAAGCGCGAGCACCACATCCTGGACCGCCCGCGCAACGCCCCGACCCGTACCGGCTTCGGTGCGGCCTGGATCGCGGCGTACTTCATCATGCTGATCGGTGGCGGCAACGACATCTGGGCCACCCAATTCAGCCTGTCGATCAACACGATCTCCTGGTTCGTCCGGATCTTCTTCTTCGTCGGACCTGTCCTCGTGTTCATCGCCACCAAGCGGATCTGCATGGGTCTGCAGCGGCGCGACGCGGAGAAGGTGCTGCACGGACGCGAGTCCGGCATCATCAAGCGGCTGCCGCACGGTGAGTTCGTCGAGGTCCACCAGCCGCTCAACCAGGAGGACCTGCACACCCTCACGGCGCACGAGCAGTACGAGCCCGCCGAGGTCGGCGCGACGGTCGACGAGAACGGTGTGCGGCGCAAGGTCTCCGGCTCGCAGAAGCTGAAGGTCAAGCTGAGCAAGGGTATGTACGGCGAGGGCAACCAGATTCCCAAGCCCACCGCCGACGAGTACAAGGAGATCACCAGCGGCCACGGCCACCACTGATCACCTGAGCATGTGACCGAAAGGTCGCCACGGCAGGAGCCCCGTCCTTCCCCAAGCTCTTAAGGAGCAGGGGAGATCCCATTCTGGACGGGGCTCCTCGCCGTTCCCGGGGGCTGGATAGGGTGGGGCCATCCTTATTCGGCTGTGGACCCAGGAGCGGACCATGAACGTTGTGACCCCGGTTGGCGGCGACAGCGTGGCGGCCGGCTCCTGGCCGGGTGTGCTGAACGCCCTGCTGCGCGGCGAGAACCTGACCGCGGACGACACGGCGTGGGCCATGGACCGCATCATGAGCGGCGAGGCGACCGACGCCCAGATCGCCGGGTTCGCGGTCGCGCTGCGGGCCAAGGGCGAGACGGTCGACGAGGTCTCAGGGATGGTGCGCGCGATGTACGCGCACGCCAACACCATCGAGGTGCCCGGCCGTACGGTCGACATCGTCGGCACCGGCGGCGACCTGGCCAAGACCGTCAACATCTCCACGATGTCGGCGATCGTCGTCGCGGGCACCGGCGCCAAGGTCGTCAAGCACGGCAACCGCGCCGCGTCGTCGGCGAGCGGCGCCTCGGACGTCCTGGAGAAGCTCGGCGTCAACCTGGAGCTGACGCCGCGGCGCGTCGCCGAGGTCGCGGAGGAGGCGGGCATCACCTTCTGCTTCGCCGTGAAGTTCCACCCCGCCCTGCGGTACGCCGCGAAGGCGCGCAAGGAGCTGGGCGCGCAGACCACCTTCAACATTCTCGGCCCCCTGACGAACCCGGCGAGGGTACGGGCGCAGGCGGTCGGGGTCGCGGACGCCCGGATGGCCCCCATCGTGGCGGGTGTGCTCGCCGAACGGGGAAATTCCGCGCTGGTCTTCCGCGGCGACGACGGACTCGACGAGCTGACCACCACCGCGACCTCCCGCGTCTGGGTGGTACGCGACGGAGCCGTCCGCGAGGAGGCCTTCGACCCGCGTCACGTGGGCCTGGAGATCGTGCCCGTCGAGGCGCTGCGGGGCGCGGACGCGTCGTACAACGCGGACGTCGCGCGCCGGCTGCTGGCGGGCGAGACCGGGGCCGTGCGGGAAGCGGTGCTGCTCAATACGGCGGCGGCGCTGGTCGCGCTGGACCCGACCGACGCGACCCTGACCGAGCAGCTCGCGGTGGGCATCGGCAAGGCCGCCGAGGCGATCGACTCGGGGGCGGCGCGCGCGGCGCTGGAGCGCTGGGTGGCGGCCAGCAACAGCTGAGGAACGGGTTTGTGTGACGCAGGGCGCAGTCCGAACTCTGGACTGCGCCTTGCGTCTTTTGGATCGTGTGGCAAGATTCTGCACAGGTCATGAGTGACAGCGTTTTGGCCCCGGCTTGCTGTCCGGCAACCCTCCGTCCGTGGCGGGGTGCCCCGGGTGAAGACCAGGCCGTAGACAGAAAGGTCTACGGCAAGCGCGGACCCTGGCATCTTTGAATGTCACAGCCTCTGGGGTCCTGGTCCTCAAGGGAGCAGTCTCGTGAGCAAGCGAATGCGATAGGGCTCGTAGCCCCACTTCCGCACCCCCTTTTCGTCTTTCCTGCGTTGCCGCATGCCTGCCGGCGCAGTGAATTCGCCTGCCCTCCACGGGAGTTCGCCATGTCTGTCTCCACTGTTGCCGCCGACCAGACCCTTTGTGCGCCTCTGCCCGTGCTTGGGCGAGATGTTCTCGTGCCGCTCGTCACCGGTGGCGAGGTCACCTACGCCGCCCTTGACTACGCGGCGAGCGCCCCGGCCCTGCAGCGGGTGTGGGACGACGTGGCGGCGTACGCCCCGTACTACGGCAGCGTGCACCGCGGCGCCGGTTACCTCTCGCAGCTGTCGACCGACCTCTTCGAGAACAGCCGCGCCACCGTCGCGGAGTTCCTCGGCTGCCGCGAGAGCGACCAGGTCGTTTTCACCCGGTCCACCACCGACTCGCTGAACCTGCTGGCCGCGGCGCTGCCCGCCGACTGCCAGGTCTTCGTCTTCGAGACCGAGCACCACGCGTCCCTGCTGCCCTGGCGCGACGCCGAGGTGACCTACCTGAACGCGCCGCGGACCCCGACCCAGGCCGTCGAGACCCTGGAGCGCGCGTTGGCCGCCCGCGATCCCCACGGTCCGGCGCTGGTCTGCGTCACCGGCGCCTCGAACGTCACCGGTGAGCTGTGGCCGGTGAAGGAGCTCGCCGCCGCGGCGCACGCCCACGGCGCGCGCATCGTGCTGGACGCCGCGCAGCTCGCGCCGCACCACTCGCTGGACATCGACGAGCTGGACGTCGACTGGGTCGCCTTCTCCGGGCACAAGTTGTACGCGCCGTTCGGCTCGGGTGTGCTCGCGGGCCGCGCCGACTGGCTGCAGGCCGCCGAGCCTTACCTCGCGGGCGGCGGGGCCTCGCGCAAGGTCGCCCGGCGCGGCGACGGCGGCGTGGACGTCGAGTGGCACACCACGGCGGCCCGCCACGAGGCCGGCTCGCCGAACGTCATCGGGGTCTACTCGATCGCCGCCGCCTGCAAGGCGCTCACCGAGGCCGGCTTCGACTCGCTGGTCGAGCGCGAGCAGGGGCTCGTCACCAAGGTCCGCGAAGGCCTCGCCGAGGTCGACGCGGTCAGGGTGCTGTCTCTCTTCGGGGACGACGCCCCGCGCGTCGGCGTCATCTCGTTCGTGGTCGAGGGCTGGAACAGCTCGCACTTCGCCGCCGCGCTGTCCGCCGAGTACGGAATCGGCGTACGGGACGGTCTGTTCTGCGCCCACCCGCTGGTGCGCACCCTGCTCGGCAGCGACGCGCAGGACCCGGGGGAGTGCGGCGCCCCCGAGGCCGAGCCGGGCGAGCGCTCGCTGAACGCGATCCGGGTCAGCTTCGGCGCGGGGACGCCCGACGAGCACGTGGAGCGGTTCGTGGGCGCCGTCAAGGAGCTCGTACAGCAGGGCGCGCAGTGGAACTACCGCACCGAGGACGGCCGTTGCGTGCCGGACCGGGACTCCGTGAACACGCCGGCGCTCTAGGGACCTGACCGCACGGGGTGCACGCCACGAGGCGGGCGCCCCGTGCGGCTTCGTTGCGGCGGGGCGATCGCGCGGCGCGGACGTTACGCGTCGAGGCCGATGGCGAAGGCCGCTTCGAGGTCGTGCTGCGAGTACGTACGGAACGCGACATGGGTGTCGGTGCCCTCGACGCCGGGGATCTTGCTGATGCTGCCGGGGATGACATCGGCGAGGTCGTCGTGCTTGGCCACGCGCACCATGGCGATCAGGTCGTACGTACCGGTGACCGAGAAGACCTCGCTGACGCTTTCGAGCGAGGCGATCGACTCGGCGATCTCGGGGATCCGGTCCACGCTGGTCTTGATGAGCACGATCGCGGTGATCACGGTTGGCTTTCTCCCTCGGTGGCCTGCGCTGGGGCTCTCACTCTATCCGTACGCCCGTACCGCCCCCAGGCGTAGAGGAAGCCCGTGCAGAAGCCCACCAGGTGCGCGAGATACGCGACCCCGGGACCGGAGTCGGCGCTCCGCGCCGCCAGCCATTGGAGGGCGAACCAGAAGATCAGCACGATCCAGGCGGGGAAGCGCAGCGGCAGGAAAAGGAGGAAGGGGAACAGGCTGGTGACCCGGGCCCTGGGGAAGAGGAAGAGGAAGGCGCCGAGCACCGCGGAGATCGCGCCGGAGGCGCCGACCAGCGTCTGGTCGGAGTCCGCGTGCGCGACGGCGTACGCCAACAGGGCGAGATAGCCGCAGGCCACGTAGAACAGGGCGAACTGCACGCGGCCCATCCTTTCCTCGGCCATCATCCCGAAGACGTACAGGAAGAGCATGTTGCCCAGCAGGTGGAGCCAGCCGCCGTGCACGAACAGGGCGGTGACCGGGGTGACCAGCGCCGCACCGGAACCGCTCAGCAGCTCGCTGGGAATCACGCCCCACCGCTCGAAGTACGCGCTCTGGGCGGCGAGCAGGGTGTCGCCCGTGCCGTATGCCGGGTTGAAGCCGGAGACGGGGCCGATGACGAAGGCCAGACAGCACACACCGATCAGGCCGTATGTCACCACCGGGCCCCGGGCCGCTTGCCGCCAATCGATCATGGACAGAGTGTGACGTAACGGGACCGGGTCGGACAGAGTGCCTCGCCGGGTCTCACCTGCTCGACGCCCGCCACGCCCGGTACCCGCGAGGCCGTAGGGTTACGGGCAGTAGGCACAACGAAAGAGGACGGCATATGACGACGGTTCCCCTGCCGACTACCGAGACCCGGTGGCGCTGCGCACTGTGCGGCAATCTCACGCGGTTCGACGTGACCCGCTCCTCCAAGGTCGTCGAGTACGTCCACCTCGACCTGGCCGGAGAGTCCAAGGTCGAGGAACGCGAGGTGGTCAGTGAGACCATCGAGTCGGTGCGGTGCCGCTGGTGCAATGCCGTGGACCAGATCGAACTGGTGGACAGGCCTGGAGTCGGCTCCTGAGCGGACCGGCCCGATAGGTGATGGGGTGACGGATTGTGGAGCACGCGCAAGGCGCCGACCCGGCCGGCTCGGCCGGGGACGCAGCCGAGGTGCTCGACCGCCCGCTGCCCGAAGGCGTGCGGCGCAAGGTCGTCGCGCTGGTCTCGGACGCGTTCGGCGGGCTCACCGTCGCCGAACTCCCGGCCCAGCTGAGACAGTACGCCCGCTTCACCCCGACGCGGCGTGCCAAGTTCGCGGGCAACGCGATGGCAGCCGCCCTGGAGAGCGACCCGCTGTTCCGCCAGCGTATCGGCGAGCGGCTGCGCGAGGCGCAGCCCGAGCTGGCGGGCGCACTGGAGGCCGGTTCGCCGCCCGCCGCCGCCGACCCCGTCGATGTGGCGGCCGCCGCCTACGTGCTGCGGCCCGTCGGCTGGGTCAAGCTGGTGGCCGCCGCGGGCGAAGAGGCGCAGCGCGCGGACGCCGAGCGCGCCGACGAGGCAGCCCAGCAGGAACTGGAGCGGCTGCGCGAGGAGCTGACGCAGGCCCGCGAGCACACCAAGAGCGAGACCGAGCGGCTGCGCACGGAGCTGGAGACGGCCCGCAAGGAAGTCGACATACTGCACCGCAAACTGCGCAGCGCGCTGAGCGATGTGAAGCGCGGCGATGCCGCCCTGCGCCGTACGGGCGCCGAGATCGACTCCATCAAGGCCGCGGCCGCCGCTCATGTCACCTCGGCCGAGAGCGAGTCCAGGCGTCTCAAGTCCCGCCTCGGTGAGGCGGAGGCGGCCGCCGAGGCGGGGCGCAGGGCCGTGCGTGAGGGCCGCAGTATGGAGGACATGCGGGTGCGGCTGCTGCTCGACACGGTGCTGGACGCTGCCCAGGGGCTGCGCCGGGAGCTGGCGCTGCCGCCGGCCACCCTGCGCCCCGCGGACACCGTGGACGCCGTCGAGCCGGGCCGTATGACCCCCAAAGACATCGCGGCCAGGGCACTGTCCGACACGGACCCCGCGCTGCTCGACCAGTTGCTGGCGCTGCCGCAGGCCCATCTGGTGGTGGACGGGTACAACGTCACCAAGACCGGCTATCCGCAGATGCCGCTGGACAAGCAGCGGTTGCGGCTGCTCGGCGGCCTCTCGATGCTCGCCGCGCAGACCGGAGCCGAGGTGACCTGCGTCTTCGACGGGGCGGAGCTGGCGGCGCCGGTGCTGCTCGCGCCGCCGCGCGGGGTGCGGGTGCTGTTCAGCAAGGCGGGGGTGACCGCGGACGAGGTCATCAGGCAGCTGGTGCGGGCGGAGCCGCCCGGCCGTCCCGTCGTGGTGGTCTCCACCGACCGTGAAGTGGCCGACGGAGTGGCCAAGGCGGGCGCCAGGCCGGTCGCGTCCGTCTTGTTGCTGAAGCGGCTTTCGCGCGTCTAGTAACTGGTGCGCGTAATGCCCCAATTGACAGAACGTAACGTCAAGTGGTCATTACTGCGCGTGTGGTGCGAGTAAAGAATGCATCTCTGATGGAGTTTTTTCTCTTGAGGATTTGAACTGATCACAAGAAGGTCACTAAGGTCTGCCCTCGAACCTTCGCGCAGTAGACCACCCATCCGGGGTGGCAGCGAAGGCACCGCCGAGTCCGTGCAGTTCGGTCCAGTTCCGCGGGGGAACCGACCATGGAGCCGGGGATTCGTCCCCACCCGGTAGGCGGCAGAGGAAGAAGGAGCTCGCCTTCGTGGCGTCCCACCGTCGACCCAAGCAGCCGAGCCGCACACGCGTGACCGTGCTCACCGCGACCGCTGCCGCTGCCGTCGCTCTCACATCGCAGACCGCTCAGGCCGACCCCAAGCCGACCAAGACCGAGGTCAAGGCCAAGGTCGACAAGCTCTACCACGAGGCCGAGGCCGCCACCGAGAAGTACAACGGCGCCAAGGAGCGGCAGGAAACGCTCAAGGAAGAGGTCGACAACCTCCAGGACAAGGTCGCCCGCGGCCAGGGTGAGCTCAACGACCTCCGCGGCGAACTCGGTTCGGTGGCGAGTGCCCAGTACCGCACCGGCGGCATCGACCCGTCCATGCAGCTCTTCCTCTCGGCCGACCCGGACAACTTCCTCGACAAGGCCGGCGCGCTCGACCAGCTGAGCGGCAAGCAGGCCGAGGCGCTTCAGAAGGTCAAGGCGAAGCAGCGCACGCTCGCGCAGCAGCGCACCGAGGCGACCGACAAGCTCGACGACCTTGAGGACGTCCGCAAGGAACTCGGCGACAAGAAGCAGAAGTTCCAGGGCAAGCTCGCCGAGGCGCAGAAGCTGCTGAACACGCTGACCGCAGCCGAGCGCGCGAAGATGCAGGAGAAGGAGCAGCGCGCCAGCCGCGCGGCCGGCGACCGGGTCGAGCTCGGCAACGAGGCGCCCGCCTCCCAGCGTGGGGCCGCGGCGCTCAGCGCGGCGGCGACCCAGCAGGGCAAGCCGTACGTCTCCGGCGCCACCGGCCCCAACTCCTACGACTGCTCCGGGCTGACCCAGTGGGCGTACGCGCAGGCCGGTGTCTCGATCACCCGGACGACGTTCACCCAGCACGCCGACGGCACCAAGATCGGCAAGAGCGAGCTCAAGCCGGGCGACCTGGTGTTCTTCAACAACCTGGCGCACGTCGGCCTGTACGCCGGGAACAACCAGATCCTGCACGCCCCGAAGCCGGGTGCCGTGGTGCGCTACGAGTCGATGGACTACATGGGCACCTTCCAGTTCGGTGTCCGTATCTGATCGGTTCGGACCGCCCACCCGAGTCGGTGTGGGTATCCGAAGAACACCACGGGTTGCCGTCGGCACCGCCCATTCGGGCGAATTCCGGTGACTCCCGCTGACGCTCCGCCCCGCCGGTGACCTGGTCCTCCGGCGGGGCGTCACTGTGTGTGCACGGCGCGGTCTTTGGTCAGTGCGTGATCGCACGGCTACTGTCTGCTCGCGCAGCTCCCCGGTCCATTGGTCCGCCCGCCCCGGGCGGCAGGGGGATTGCACGCAGCGGAAGGGAGTGCGGCTTCCTGTGGCGACCCATCGGCGTCCCTCACAGCCCGGCCTCACGCAGAGCGCCCGGGTCACAGTTCTGTCCGCGGCCGCGGCGACCGCGGCGGCGACGCTCGGGGGTGCACCGGCGAGCGCCGATCCACAGGACACGGCCACTGCCACGCAGGCCCGGGTCGACCGCCTGTACGAGCAGGCCGAGCAGGCCACCGAGCGGTTCAACAAGGCCGACGAGCACGCGGACCAGCTGCGCGAGCAGGTGGCCCAGGCCCAGGACAGGGCCGCACGCGGCCAGGAGAGCATCAACCACATGCGGGGGGCGCTCGGTTCGGTCGCGGGTGCCCAGTACCGGTCCGGCGGTATGGACCCGGCCCTGGCGCTGCTGCTGTCCGAGGACCCCGACAGCTATCTCGACAAGGCCGCCGTGCTCGACCGCCTCAGTGCCCGTCAGGCGGACTCCCTGCTCGGCCTCCGGGCCGCGCAGCGCAAGCTGGGCCAGGAGCGCGTGGAGGCCTCCCACAAGCTCACCGAGCTGGAACGCAGCAGGGCGGCGGTCTCCCGTCACAAGCGCGTCGTCGAGCGCAAGCTCACCGAGGCGCGACGGCTGCTGAACTCGCTGCCGTCCGAGGAGCGCGACGAGCACGACCGCGCCTCGCGCGCGGGCCGCGGCGACACACCGCCCCAGTTGGGCGGCGCACCGGCCTCCGGGCGGGCCGCGGCAGCGGTGCTCGCCGCGCAGCAGGCCGTGGGCAAGCCGTACATCTGGGGTGCCAACGGCCCGACTGGCTTCGACTGTTCGGGGCTCACCCAGTGGTCGTACGCGCAGGCTGGCGTCTCGCTGCCGCGCACCTCGCAGGCGCAGCGCTACGCGGGCCGGCAGGTCTCCATGGACCAGGCGCAGCCCGGCGACCTGGTGGCGTACCGCGACGACGCCAGCCACATCGGGATGTACGTGGGCAACGGTCAGGTGGTGCACGCGCCGTACCCGGGCGCCCCCGTGCGCTACGACCCGGTCGGGATGATGCCGGTCTCGTCGGTGACCCGGGTCTGAGCGGGCCAGGCCCGGCGCGGGCCCCCGGCGCTCCGATCGCGCCGCGCCCGGGCACGTACGATCGGCGGGGTGGCAGGTCAGTGGCGGGGTGCGGGACGAGGCCGGTGGGCGGGGCAGGCCCTCGCCGTGCTCCTCCTCGCCTCCGCGTGCACGTCTCCCGGCGAGCCCGGGGGCGCCGCGGCCCGGGACGTCCAGCGGACGCTGGACCGCAGGGCGGCCGCCGTGGTCGACCGTGACGAGGCCGCCTATCTGGCCCCGATCGACCCCCGCGCGGACAGCCTGCGGGCGGCCGAGCGCCGGGAGTTCGCGAATCTCGCGCAGGTGCCGCTGCGCTCCTGGGCGTACCGGCTGACCGGACTCGACCGCACGGGCGCGGGGCGGGCCACCGCCCGGGTCGAGCTGAGCTACCGCCTCGACGGGTACGACGGCGCACCGGTGAAGGCCACCGAGGAACTGGACCTGACGCAGCGGGACGGACGCTGGTACGTCGCGGCCGAAAAGCCCGGCGACACCGAGGGCGGGGACGGTGGCGCCGCACGGCAGCTCTGGGAGCAGGGCAGGGTCACGGCCGTGCGCGGCAAGCACAGCCTGGTGCTCGGCGTCGGCCAGAGCGAGCGGCGCCTGCGCGAGATCGCGAACGCCGCCGACCGCGCGGTGCCCGCGGTCGACCGTGCCTGGCAGGGCCGGTGGACGCGGCGTGTGGTCGTCCTCGTGCCCTCCTCCGTCGACGGCATGGCCTCGCTGCTGGGCGGGCCTGCCGCCGGATACCGGGGCATCGCGGCCGTCACCACCGGAGAGGCGGGCGGCTCGGGCGCGGCGTCGGCTGACCGGGTGATCGTCAACCCCGACGCGTACGCGGTGCTCGGCGGGTTCGGGCAGCAGATCGTCCTCACACATGAGTCGGCCCATGTCGCGACCCGCGCCCATACGTCCGCCGCCACCCCGATGTGGCTCTCGGAGGGCTTGGCGGACTGGGTGGCGTACCGCGGCACCGGACGCACCGCGCGCGAGGTCGCTCCCGAACTGGCGCGCGCCGTACGCGGCCGCGAGCTGCCCGCCGCCCTGCCCACCGACAAGGCCTTCGGCTTCGGCGGGGACGCGGACGCCCTCGCGCAGGCGTACGAGGGCGGCTGGCTGGCCTGCAGGCTGATCGCCGAGGAGTGGGGCGAGAAGCGGCTGGCGGCCTTCTACCGGGCCGTCGGAGGGCACGAGCAGCGGGAGGGCGCGGTCGAGAAGGCGATGCAGGAGGAGCTCGGGACCACGCCCGAGGACTTCACAGTGCGGTGGCGGGAGTATCTGCGCGAGCAGCTGGCCTGAGCGCCCCGCACTCGGCGGTGTCCGGCCCAGGACGCTGGGCCGTTCGGTACTGTCGGCGGCGATGCACAAGACCTTGATCGTGACCAATGACTTTCCGCCCCGCCCCGGCGGCATCCAGGCGTTCCTGCACAACATGGCGCTGCGTCTGGACCCCGAGCAGCTCGTCGTCTACGCCTCGACGTGGAAGCGCGGCCAGGAGGGCGCCGATGCCACCGCGGCCTTCGACGCCGAGCAGCCCTTCACCGTCGTACGGGACCGCGCGACGATGCTGCTGCCTACGCCCCGCGTCACCCGCCGTGCGGTGGGGCTGCTGCGTGAACACGGCTGTACCTCCGTGTGGTTCGGGGCGGCGGCGCCGCTTGCCCTGATGGCCCCGGCGCTGCGCAGGGCGGGGGCGACCCGGCTCGTCGCGACCACGCACGGCCATGAGGCGGGCTGGGCCCAACTGCCCGCCGCCCGGCAGTTGCTGCGCAGGATCGGCGAGGGCACGGACACGATCACCTACCTCGGCGAGTACACGCGCTCACGGATCGCCGGCGCGCTCACGCCCGAAGCCGTCGCGCGGATGGCCCAGTTGCCGCCCGGCGTCGACGAGCAGACCTTCCACCCCGGCTCGGGCGGCGACGCGGTCAGGGAGCGGCTCGGGCTCGCGGACCGGCCCGTGGTGGTGTGCGTGTCCCGGCTGGTGCCGCGCAAGGGCCAGGACACGCTGATCCTGGCGATGCCCCGGATCCTGCGCGCGGTGCCGGACGCGGTGCTGCTGATCGTGGGCGGTGGACCGTACGCCAAGGAGCTGTCGAAGCTGGCCGCCGAGACCGGCGTCACGGACTCGGTGCGCTTCACAGGACCGGTGCCCTGGGCGGAGCTGCCCGCGCACTACGGCGCCGGTGACGTCTTCGCCATGCCCTGCCGCACCCGCCGTGGGGGCCTCGACGTCGAGGGCCTCGGCATCGTCTACCTGGAGGCCTCGGCGACCGGCCTGCCGGTGGTCGCGGGCGACTCGGGTGGCGCGCCCGACGCCGTACTGGACGGGGAGACCGGCTGGGTGGTGCGCGGCAGATCCGCGGAGGAGTCGGCCGACCGGATCGTCACGCTGCTCCAGGACCCCGGTCTGCGACGGCGGATGGGGGAGCGCGGGCGGGAGTGGGTCGAGGAGACGTGGCGCTGGGACCTCCTCGCGGAGAAGCTCAAGGCGCTGCTCTGAGCGGCCTCTGACGCCCTCTCGGGGGAGGGGCGCCCGATGGAGCCCGGGTCGCGGGCTCCATCGGTGTCGGTCCACGGGGGCTGTTCGCACAGCCCCTGCTCCCAGGGCGGCTCAGCCCCGGTAGATCGATTCGATCTCGTCGGCGAAGTCCTTCGCCACCACATTGCGCTTCAGCTTCAGCGACGGCGTGATGTGCCCGGCCTCCTCGGTGAACTGGGCCGGCAGCACCCGGAACTTGCGCACCGACTCCGCCTTGGACACCGCCGCGTTGCCGTCGTTCACGGCCTGCTGGACGACCGCGAGCAGATCCGGATCGTCGCGCAGCTCCACCGCGGTCGACCCGGCCGGCTTGCCGTTCTCCGCTGCCCAGCGGCCCAGGAAGTCCTCGTCGAGGGTGACCAGCGCGCCCACGAACGGCCGCCCGTCGCCCACCACCATGCACTCGGCGACCAGCGCGTGCGCCCGGATGCGGTCCTCGATCACCGCGGGGGCGACGTTCTTGCCGCCCGCCGTGACGATGATTTCCTTCTTCCGGCCGGTGATCGCGAGGTAACCGTCCTCGTCGAGCGTGCCGATGTCACCGGTGTGGAACCAGCCGTCGGTCAGCGCCTCCACGGTGGCGGTCTCGTTGTTCCAGTAGCCCGAGAAGAGATGCTCGCCGTGCAGCAGCACCTCGCCGTCGTCCGCGATCCGCACCACGGAACCGGGCAGCGGCTGGCCGACCGTGCCGATCTTCTGCCGGTCCCACGGGTTGAAGGTCGTCGCCGCACACGACTCGGTGAGGCCGTAGCCCTCCAGGACCGTGAAGCCGATGCCGCGGAAGAAGTGGCCGAGGCGCTCACCGAGCGGGGCGCCGCCGGAGATCGCGTACTCGCCGCGCCCGCCGAGCACCGTGCGCAGCTTGCTGTAGACCAGCCTGTCGAAGACCTTGTGCTTCAGCTTGAGCCCCAGCGCCGGGCCCTGCGGGGTGCCGATCGCGCGGCTGTAGGCGATCGCGGTGTCCGCCGCCTTGTCGAAGATCTTGCCCTTGCCGTCGGCCTGGGCCTTGGCCCGCGCCGAGTTGTAGACCTTCTCGAAGACGCGCGGCACACCGAGGATCAGCGTCGGCCGGAAGGAGGCCAGCTCATCGGTGAGGTTCTTGATGTCCGGTACGCAGCCGAGCTTGATCGGCGCCATCACAGCGGCCACCTCGACCAGACGCCCGAAGACATGCGCGGCCGGCAGAAAGAGCAGCACCGAGCACTCGCCCGTACGGAACAGCGGTTTCAGGCGTTCCACCGCGTTGCCGCACTCCGCGAAGAAGCTGCGGTGGCTGAGCACGCAGCCCTTGGGGCGTCCGGTGGTGCCCGAGGTGTAGACGATCGTCGCCGGGTCGTCCGCCTTGGCGGCGGCGCTGCGCTCGTCGACGGTCTCCTCGGTGACTCCGGCGCCGGCCGAACGCAGCTGCCCGACCGCGTCCTGGTCGATCTGCCAGATGTGTTCGAGGGCGGGAAGCCTCTCGCGTACGGACTCGACCGCCGCGCGGTGTGCGTCGTTCTCGGTGATCACGGCGGTCGCACCGGAGTCGCCCAGGATCCACTGGACCTGCTCGGCGGAGCTGGTTTCGTACACCGGCACGGTGACCGCGCCGGAGCTCCAGATCGCGAAGTCGAGGAGCACCCACTCGTAGCGGGTGGCGGACATCAGGGCGACCCGGTCGCCCGGCTGGACGCCGGACGCGATCAGGCCCTTGGCGGCGGTGCGGACCTCGGCGAGGAACTCGGTGGCGGTGACATCCGCCCAGGCACCTTCGACCTTGCGGCTCATGACCGCCACGTCTGGGTGCTGAGCGGCATTGCGGCGGATGAGATCCGTCAGGTTGCCGTCCGTAGGGACCTCGTACAGGGCCGGAAGGCTGAACTCGCGCAAGACTGCTGCTCCTCATCGGGCGCCGGCGCCACGTCAGTGTGTGCGTCGGCTGCGGTCCAAGATCGGGCAGGTGCTCAGTGGGGTGAGCACGACTGGACTGCCCGGACGTTACCCACGAGTACTGGGTTCCGGATAGGGGGTCCTGGCCAGATGTTCGCTGCGTCACACGTCGTGGCGATGCTCCGCGCAGACTAGTGCACCTTCATGAAGGCCCGGAAGTAACCGCAGGTCCGACCCCCTCTACCGGGGCTGAGCAGGGAGTCCTAGGGTGATCTCCATGCGACTGCATGTGGTGAGTGACGTCCATGGGAACGCGAAGGATCTCGCCAGGGCGGGAGAGGGCGCGGACGCCCTGATCTGTCTCGGCGATCTGATCCTGTTCCTCGACTACGCCGACCACTCACGCGGCATCTTCCCCGACCTCTTCGGCGTCGAGAACGCCGATCTCATCGTGGAACTGCGCAACGCCCGCCGCTTCGAGGAGGCCCGTGACCTGGGCCGCAGGCTGTGGGCGGGCCTCGACCGCAAGGCCGCCACCGAGGCCGCGGTGCGCAAGCAGTACACCGAACTCTTCGCCGCCTTCCCCACCCCGACGTACGCCACCTACGGCAACGTCGACATGCCGGACCTCTGGCCGGAGTACGCCGCGCCGGGCACCACCGTCCTCGACGGCGAGCGCGTCGAGATCGGCGGCCGCGTCTTCGGCTTCGTCGGCGGCGGGCTCAGGACACCGATGAATACGCCGTACGAGATCGACGATGAGGAGTACGCCGCCAAGGTCGAGGCCCTGGGCGAGGTCGACGTGCTCTGCTCGCACATCCCGCCCGAGGTGCCGGAACTGGTGTACGACACCGTCGCGCGCCGCTTCGAGCGCGGCAGCACCGCCCTGCTCGACGCGATCCACCGCACCCGCCCCCGGTACGCCCTCTTCGGCCACGTCCATCAGCCGCTGGCCCGCCGGATGCGCGTCGGCGCGACCGAGTGCGTGAACGTCGGGCACTTCGCGTCCACCGGGCGGCCCTGGGCACTGGAGTGGTGACCTGGCCGATAGCGGTAGCCTTCACGCGGCACGCACCCGTGACCGGAACCGCACTGGAGGAGCCACAGCGATGGCGGAACACACCAGCTCGAGTATCACGATCGAGGCGACACCGGCCGACGTGATGGGCGTGATCGCCGACTTCGCCCGCTACCCCGACTGGACCGGCGAGGTGAAGGAGGCCGAGGTACTGGCCACCGACGCCCAGGGCCGCGCCGAGCAGGTGCGCCTGCTCCTGGATGCCGGGGCGATCAAGGACGACCACACCCTGGCGTACACCTGGACCGGCGACAACGAGGTCAGCTGGACGCTCGTCAAGTCCCAGATGCTGCGCGCCATCGACGGCTCGTACAGCCTCAAGGCCGTGGACGGCGGCAGCCGCACCGAGGTCACGTACCAACTGACCGTCGACGTCAAGATCCCGATGCTCGGCATGATCAAGCGCAAGGCCGAGAAGGTCATCATCGACCGCGCGCTGGCCGGGCTGAAGAAGCGCGTCGAGTCCGACCCGAAGGCCTGATCGCCTGATGCGTACGGTCCTCGTCACCGGCCTCGGAGGCGCGGGCCGCACCACCGTCGCCGCGGCGACCGCACTCGCGGCCGCCCGCAGCGGGCAGCGTGTCCTGCTGCTCTCCACCGACCGGGACGACACCCTGGGCGCGGCTCTCGGCGCACCCACCGGCGCCACGCCCACCGAGGTGGCGCCCGGCCTGTGGGCCGCCAGGACCGACTCGGGCACCCGCTTCCGCACGGAACTCCTCGCCCTCCAGGAACGGGCCGGGTCCCTGCTCGACCTGCTCGGCGCCAACAGGCTGGCCGACGAGGAACTGACCGAGCTGCCGGGCAGCGAGCAGTTCGCACTGCTGCATGCACTGCGCGCGCGGGGCGGCCATGGTTCGTCCAGCGCCGGCCACGACCTGCTGGTCGTCGACATGCCCGCGCTGCCCGAGACCCTCGCCGTGCTCGCCCTGCCCGAACAGCTGCGGCGCTACCTGCGACGGCTGCTGCCGGCCGAGCGCCAGGCGGCCCGCGCCCTGCGGCCCATGCTCGCCCAGCTCGCCGGCGTCCCGATGCCCGCGCAGTGGCTGTACGAGACCGCCGCCCGCTGGGAGGCGGAACTGGCCGCCGTCCAGGCCCTGATAGAGGACGCGGGCACGACCGTACGACTGGTCACCGAGCCGGGACCGGCCGGGGCCGACGCGCTGGGCACCGCCCGCACCGGCATCGCCCTGTTCGGCCTCGGTGTCGACACGGTGGTGGCGAACCGGGTACTGCCGCAGGACTCCCCGGACACCTGGCTCGCCGTGCTTGCCGCCCAGCAGCAGAAGTGCCTGGCCCAATGGCACGACGAGTGGTCGCCGACCGCGCCGCTGCGAGAAGTGCGCCACCTCGGCCGGGACCCGCGCGGCTTCGACGACCTTGCGCTGCTCGGGGAAGGGGCGGGTGCGGAGCTCGCACCCGAGGCGCCCGTGCCCGGCGAGGCGCTGTGGCAGGTGGAGGACCGGCTCGCCGAGGACAATGTCCTTATCTGGAACCTGCCCCTGCCAGGCGCGGTCAAGGACGAGCTGTCGCTGGTCCGGCGCGGCGACGAACTCGTGCTCACCGCGGGCCGGTTCCGCCGCATAGTGGCCCTCCCCTCCGCGCTGCGCCGCTGCACCGTCTCCGGCGCGGGCCTCAGCGACGGCGTCCTTCGCATGCGATTCACGCCGGACCCGCAGCTGTGGCCGCGGCCGCAGTGAACGCCGTACCACCGTTCGGGTAACGTCGGTGGTACGAGGCGTACGCACCGTACGAACCGCCGTCCTGCCGCAGGAGTGTCCGCCATGAGCGATGCCACTGAGCCCGCGCCCCAGCCCGCCGAGGCCTCCGACGCCGACGCCTGGGCGAAGGCCTGTGCCGAGGACCTCGCCGCCGAGAAGGCCCGCCGCCGCGCCCAGCAGGGGATGCCGCCGGGATCCGCGGCCGACGAGCTGCGCAAGCTCGTCGAAGCGGTCGCCGACAAGGTCTCCTCCTTCCAGACGCCACTGCTCGGCATGGCCGCCCAGGGCGCCGCCCGGCAGCTGATCAACCAGGCGAAGTCCGCCGTCGAGCCGGTCATCGAGCGCAACCCCGATGTCATCGACCACCTGGCCGCGGCCGGTGGCGAACTGCTCGCCGCGTACCGCTCCGCCGTCGCCGGTCGGGAAGGCCGCTGGACCCGGGGGCCGGAGGGGTCCGGGAAGTCCCAGGGGCCCCCGGAATCCCAGAAGCCCCAGGGCCACAAGAACGACGACGGCGAGGGCCCCCCGTCCGGCGAACACATCGATCTGGACTGAGCTGCTCCTCGGGTACGGTTGCCCGTTAGCGGGGCACGACCGAAAACTGAGGGAAAAATGGGACTCACCATCGGCGTCGACATCGGCGGCACGAAGATCGCGGCAGGCGTGGTCGACGAAGAGGGCACCATTCTCGAAACACACAAGGTGCCGACGCCGCCGACCGCCGAAGGCATCGTCGACGCGATCTGCGCGGCCGTGTCCGCGGCCGGAAAGGGCCAGCAGATCGAGGCGGTCGGCATCGGTGCCGCCGGTTACGTCGACGACAAGCGAGCCACCGTCCTCTTCGCGCCGAACATCAACTGGCGCCATGAGCCGCTCAAGGACAAGGTCGAGCAGCGCGTCGGCCTGCCCGTCGTCGTCGAGAACGACGCGAACGCGGCGGCCTGGGGCGAGTACAAGTTCGGTGCCGGTCAGGGCCACGAGGACGTCATCTGCATCACGCTGGGCACCGGCCTCGGCGGCGGCATCATCATCGGCAACAAGCTGCGCCGCGGACGCTTCGGCGTGGCAGCCGAGTTCGGGCACATCCGGGTCGTCCCCGACGGCCTGCTGTGCGGCTGCGGAAGCCAGGGCTGCTGGGAGCAGTACGCGTCCGGGCGCGCCCTCGTCCGGTACGCCAAGCAGCGCGCCAACGCCACCCCGGAGAACGCCGAGATCCTCCTCGCCCTGGGCGACGGCACGGCCGACGGCATCGAGGGCAAGCACGTCAGCGCGGCCGCCCGGCAGGGCGACCCGGTGGCCGTCGACTCCTTCCGCGAGCTGGCCCGCTGGGCCGGTGCGGGCCTGGCCGACCTGGCCTCGCTCTTCGACCCGTCGGCGTTCATCGTCGGCGGTGGCGTCTCGGACGAGGGTGAGCTGGTCCTCGACCCGATCCGCAAGTCGTTCCGGCGCTGGCTGATCGGCGGCCAGTGGCGGCCGCACGCCCAGGTGCTCGCCGCGCAGCTGGGCGGCAAGGCGGGAATGGTCGGCGCGGCCGACCTGGCCCGCCAGGGCTGACGCTCCGGCCTCAAGGGGGTGTCCGGTCGATCTCCGTGGCGTCGCGGGGTCCGGCAGGCACTCCCTCAAGGCCTTAAGGGCCAGGGGGGACCTCCTGCGGCGTTGTCGTCACTCGTGATGGCTTCTTCCTCAAGCTCGCGGCTTCGCTCGACCGGGGGAGAGCCCATCTCCCCCTCCTCCGCCTCGCAGCTGCACGCACCACACCCCGCTCCTTGACCCACGGAGACCGACCGGACATCCCCTGGCTCCAGTACGTACGACAGCGCCCGCCGTGCCCTCTGTGGCCACGGCGGGCGCTGCCCTATGTTGATCAGCATGGCGACTGGCATGCTGCCCGAATCCCGTACGGAGGCCGATGGTTCGGCCGTGATCCGTGTTCTCAGCTACAACATCCGCTCGATGCGCGACGACGAGGACGCACTGGCCCGGGTGATCCGTGCCTGCGAGCCCGACCTGGTGCTCGTGCAGGAGGCGCCCCGCTTCTTCCGCTGGCGCAAACACGCGGCGCGGCTCGCGGCGAAGAGTGAGCTCGTGGTGCTGAGCGGCGGCGCCACCGCGTCGGGGCCGCTGCTGCTGTGCTCGCTGCGTGCCACGGTGGAGCGGACCGAGGACGTACTGCTGCCGCGTACGCCGGGGCTGCACCAACGCGGCTTCGCCACAGCGGTCGTGCGGATCGGGGGCGCGAGACTAGGGGTGCTGAGCTGCCACCTCAGCCTGCAGAGCAAGGAGCGCTACGCGCAGGCGGGGCTGCTGCTGGACCGGCTCGCGGCGATGGGCGTGCTGCATGCGATCGCGGGCGGCGACCTCAACGACCGCCCGGACGGCCGGGCGTTCGGCCGCCTGGCGGTGGGGCTTCAGGACTGCTGGGCGACGGCTCCGTGGGGTGGCGAGTACACCTCGACGCCGGACCGCCCACACCAGCGCATCGACGCGCTCTTCGCGACGCGGGGTGTCGAAGTGCTGGGATGCGGCGTGCCGTTGTACCTGCCGGACACGGATCTGAGGGCGGCGACGGACCACTTGCCGGTACTGGCGGCGGTGCGGGTGCCGGCGGCGGGGTAAGGGGTGTGCCTGCGGCGCTGTCCCCTACCCGCCCCTTCCCGTAACTGGGGCTCGGCCCCAGACCCCGGTCCTCAATCGCCGGACGGGCTGAAAGGGTTCCGGATGCGGTGCATATTCAGCCCGTCCGGGGGTCTGGGGGCTTGCCCCCACCACGCGGCGGCAGCCGCAAAATGTCACAGCGGGAAGGGGCGGGTAGGGGGCAAGCTCGCCGCAGGCGCCCGCCCCCCCCGCTACACCACCGCTCCGCGCCCCGGGTCGTCCCCGCCCTCTTCGTCCTCGTGGGCCATCCGCCCCACCAGCGTGCCGAAACCGCCCAGGAACCCGCCGACACCGGCCAGCGTGAGCCACCACGTCATGTCCCACTGGAGCAGCACCGCGACGAGCAGCAGCAGCGGCCCGCCGATGACCGCGAGCCAGGCGAACCTGGCCGTGGTGTCCGCGGATGGCAGCGGCGGCGGCTCCGGCGGGACGAAGTGACCCTCGTCGCTCGCACCGAGGTCGCCGTCGGCGGGCTCCGCCACCGAGTAGTCGCGCGGGCTGCCGACGCCGGGGGCGAAGACGACGGAGCTGCCGAGCGGCTTGCTCGGCTCCGGGTCCGGGTCCTGCTCGGCCGCGGGCTCGCGGTCCTTCTTCAGCGACTTCTCGGAAAGACCGGAGGGGCTGGAGGGGCTGGGCGGGCTGGTAGGGCCGGACGGGCCGGACCGGTCCGCGGCACCGTCCGTGGTGCTGCTGTTGCGCTCGCCCTCCAGCAGGGCCAGATCCTCGATCGACTTGAACGGCTTCGCGCCCGGCGGATCCGGCGGCTCGTCCCCGTACCCGGCGACGATCGCCGCCCAGACGGAGTCCTCGTCCAGGGGCTTCCCGGCAGGGTCGGCGGCGGCATCGGCAGCGGCCGACGCCGGCTCCTCCGGCTCCCGTTCCTCCTCGCGGCCCGCGGGCTCCGCGTCATGCTCAGCCACCGGTGCTGCTCCCCTTCTTTCCGATACTCGGAGCGAGGCGGCCGATGAACGCATAGCTCTCGTCGAAAATCCGCTCCGCGTCATGGTCCAACGTCGCGACGTGGTAGCTCTGTTCCAGCACCACCTCGGTGACGTCCGTGGAGGAGACCCGGCTGAGGATGCGGGCCGAGTCGGCGGGCGGCACCACATGGTCCTGCGGGCTGTGCAGCAGCAACAGCGGCTGGGTGACCTGGGGCAGCTCGGTGTCCACGAGCCGGAAGAAATTCCGCACGGAGTGCGCGGAGTGCAGCGGGACGCGGTCGTAGCCGACCTCCTCCGCACCTTCCTTGGCGATGTCGCTGCGCAGCCCCTTCGTCGTACGGACCAAATGGCGGGCCACCGGCAGCGCGTACGCCGACAGGCCGTGCACCTTGTTGGCCGGGTTGACGACCGCGATACCCGCGACGTCGTGCCCGTGCTTGGCGGCCAGCCGCAGTGCCAGCGCCCCGCCCATCGAAAGGCCGAAGACGAAGACCTGCGAGCACCGCTCCAGGAGCACCCGCAGCTCGCGGTCGACCTCCGCGTACCAGTCCTGCCAGCCCGTGACCTGCATGTCCTCCCAGCGGGTGCCGTGGCCGGGCAGCAGCGGCAGCGAGACGGTCAGCCCCCGCTCGGCCAGATGATCGGCCCAGGGGCGCACTGACTGCGGGGAACCGGTGAAACCGTGACAGAGGAGGACGCCGACCTCTCCGCCCTCGTGGCGGAACGGCTCGGCTCCAGGAAGGACCGGCACCGGGGTCTCCTGTTCATGTGGCTCGATAGGGCTTCTCGGGACTTCGTCGGCCTTCACAAGACCTCATACGCAAGGCCTCATACGTGTCATAGGCCGTCATAAGGCTCCGGAAAGCCGGGATGGCGAGGGGGTGTCAAAGGTGTAGTTCACCGTACGCGACCGGACCGACACCGACCAGGTCCGTCGGCCGTCTTGTGCGCCGCCCGGTGAGCCGCCTTCTGAGAGAGAGCGCAGGCCCGGCACGGGTTAAGGTCGATGCGACAGACAAGGGAAGGCAGTCGAGTTGATCTACGGCGCAATGAAGTTTTCCATCGGAGGGTCGCTGAAGGTTGCTTTCAGGCCCTGGGTGGAGGGCCTCGAAAACATCCCTGCCGAGGGGCCGGCGATCCTCGCGAGCAACCATCTGTCCTTCTCGGACTCCTTTTTCCTGCCGGCGGTTCTCGACCGCAAGGTCACGTTCATCGCCAAGGCGGAGTACTTCACCTCGCCCGGCGTGAAGGGAAAGCTGACGGCGGCCTTCTTCAAGGGCGTCGGCCAGCTGCCAGTGGACCGCTCCGGCGGGCGCGGCGCCGGTGAGTCGGCGATCAACGCCGGCATCGAGGTCATCAGAGGCGGCGGGCTCTTCGGTATCTATCCGGAGGGCACCCGCTCCCCGGACGGCCGGCTCTACCGCGGCAAGCCGGGAGGCCTCGCCCGGGTGGCGCTGGCCACCGGCGCACCGGTGATCCCGGTCGCGATGATCGACACCGAGAAGATCCAGCCGCCCGGCAAGGTCGTGCCCAAGCTGATGCGCCCCGGCATCCGGATCGGCAAGCCGTTGGACTTCAGCCGCTATCACGGCATGGAGGGCGACCGGTTCATTCTCAGGTCGGTGACCGATGAGGTCATGTACGAAATCATGAAGCTCTCCGGCCAGGAGTACGTCGACGTGTACGCGACCGCCGCGAAGCAGCAGATCGCGGTCGCGGAGAAGGCGGCCAAGGCCGAAAGGGCGGAGCTGGAGAAGGCGGCCAAGGCGAAAATCGCCGAAGAGGCGGAACGATCCGGCGCGTAACCGCGTCCGTTCGGGGGTGGGGATGATGGCCAAGGCCCAGCGCGAGCAGGTCGTGCGTATGTCGGTCGAGCAGCCGCTGTGGCGTGCGCTGACCGCGTACCGCGTCCTGACGATGATCTACGCGGTACTCCTGTTCGTGTTCACCCGGCAGAGGTTCGAGCGCCCCTGGGTGGCCGTCGCCTTCCTCGCGGTGATGGTCGTCTGGACCGTCGTCACGCTCCCCAAGGTGGCGAACGCGGCGAGCTGCACCAAGCGCTTCCTCGGCGCCGACCTCACCGTCGCCCTGACCGGCATCATGCTCACGCCCCTCGCCGACGCGCAGGCACAGCAGATCGACGGCCCGACCCTGCCGACGATATGGACCGCGGGCGCCGTCCTGGCGTTCGCGATCAAGGGCGGCTGGCGCTGGGCGGCCTTTGCCTCCAGCTTCGTAGCCGTCGCCAACATCGTCGAGCGGGGCCACCCGAGCCGGGACACCTTCCACAACGTCCTGCTCGTGTGGGTCGCCTCCATCGCCATCGGTTACGTCGTCGAGGTCGCCCGCGCCTCCGAGCGCACCCTCGCCCGCGCCCTGGAGATCGAGGCCGCCACCCGCGAGCGGGAGCGGCTGGCCCGTGACATCCACGACAGCGTGCTCCAGGTGCTCGCCATGGTGCAGCGCCGGGGCAACGCGCTGGGTGGTGAGGCGGCCGAGCTGGGCCGGATGGCGGGAGAGCAGGAAGTGGCGCTGCGCACCCTGGTCTCCAGCGGCCTGGTGCCCGCCACCAGGGTCTCGGAGGACGCGGCGCAGGGCGCGGTGGTCCGTACGGTCGAGGTCGACGAGCCCCATGGCTCCGACAGAGGCGGGCCGTGCGATCTGCGCGCGCTGCTCGCCGCGCACGCCGGGTCGAAGGTGAGCTTCGCTGAGCCCGGCGCCCCGGTCCTGCTGGAACCGGCGGCGGCCAGGGAGCTCGCCGGGGCTGTCAGTGCCGCACTGGACAATGTGCGCAGGCATGCCGGTGAGGACGCCCAGGCCTGGATCCTGGTCGAGGACTGGCCGCAGGAAGTGATCGTGACGGTGCGGGACGACGGGCCCGGTATCCCGGAGGGCAGGCTCGTGCAGGCCGAGGGGGAGGGGCGGCTCGGTGTCGCCCAGTCGATCCGCGGGCGGCTGCGCGACATCGGCGGCACCGCCGAGCTGACCTCGGTACCGGGGCAGGGCACGGAAGTTGAACTGAAAGTTCCACGGGGGAAGGCAGGACAGGCGCGATGAGCGACCAGAGTGATCAGAGTGAGCACGGGACGATCCGGGTGATGGTGGTCGACGATCACCCGATGTGGCGGGACGCGGTCGCCCGCGACCTGGCCGCCGCCGGCTTCGACGTGGTCGCCACGGCGGGCGACGGCCCGCAGGCGGTGCGCCGGGCCAGGGCCGTCATGCCCCAGGTCCTCGTCCTGGACCTCAACCTGCCGGGGATGCCCGGCGTCCAGGTCTGCAAGGAGCTGGTCGGCGCCGACCCGGGCCTGCGGGTGCTGGTCCTGTCGGCGAGCGGTGAGCACGCCGACGTGCTGGAAGCGGTGAAGTCCGGCGCGACGGGCTATCTGCTGAAGTCGGCCGGCCCCGAGGAGCTGATCGACGCGGTGCGCCGCACGGCCGCGGGCGACCCGGTCTTCACCCCCGGTCTGGCCGGTCTGGTCCTAGGTGAGTACCGCCGCCTCGCCTCCGACCCGGTCCCCGCCGCGTCCAACGAACCCAAGGCCCCGCAGCTCACCGAGCGCGAGACCGAGGTACTGCGGCTGGTCGCCAAGGGGCTCTCGTACAAGCAGATCGCCGAGCGCCTGGTGATCTCGCACCGCACCGTCCAGAACCACGTGCAGAACACCCTCGGCAAGCTCCAGCTGCACAACCGTGTGGAGCTCGTGCGGTACGCGATCGAACGCGGCCTCGACGACGCCTGACAGGGGCGCCCGAAGTGGGACTCGGCGATCAACGCCTGTTTTGTATAAGGGAATTGACCTTTCGCCCCATGTTCCTGTGACCTGGATCACCACTAGCGTGGCGGCTCACAGCTGACTGTGGCGAAGGGACAATTCCATGCGGGTAGGAGTACTGACCGGGGGCGGCGACTGCCCCGGGCTCAATGCGGTAATCCGCGCAGTCGTCCGCAAGGGCGTGCAGGAGTACGGCTACGACTTCATCGGCTTCCGGGACGGCTGGCGCGGGCCGCTCGAAGGCGACACCGTACGGCTCGGCATCCCGGAGGTCCGCGGCATCCTGCCGCGCGGCGGCACCATCCTCGGCTCCTCGCGCACCAACCCCCTCCAGGCCCAGGACGGCATCCGCCGTGTCAAGGAGAACCTGGCCGAGCACGAGGTCGACTCGCTCATCGTGATAGGCGGCGAGGACACGCTCGGTGTCGCCGCGCGGCTGTCCGGCGAGGACGGCGTCCCCTGCGTCGGCGTACCCAAGACCATCGACAACGACCTGTCCGCCACCGACTACACCTTCGGCTTCGACACCGCCGTCGGTATCGCGACGGAGGCGATCGACCGCCTCCACACCACCGCCGAATCGCACATGCGCGTCCTCGTCGTCGAGGTCATGGGCCGGCACGCGGGCTGGATAGCCCTGCACTCCGGGCTCGCGGGCGGGGCGAACGTCATCCTCATCCCCGAGCAGCGCTTCGACATCGACCAGGTCTGCGGCTGGATCACCTCCCGCTTCAGGGCGTCGTACGCCCCGATCGTCGTCGTCGCGGAGGGCGCGATGCCCAAGGACGGCGAGCTGGTGCTCAAGGACGGCACGATGGACTCCTTCGGGCACGTCCGGCTGTCGGGCGTGGGGGAGTGGCTGGCCAAGGAGATCGAGAAGCGCACCGGCAAGGAGGCCAGGACCACCGTCCTGGGGCACGTCCAGCGCGGTGGCACACCGAGCGCCTTCGACCGTTGGCTGGCCACCCGCTTCGGGCTGCACGCGATCGACGCGGTGCGCGACGGCGACTTCGGCAAGATGGTCGCGCTCCAGGGGACGGACATCGTGCGGGTGCCGATCGGTGAGGCGACGGCGCAGCTCAAGACGGTCGACCCGAAGCTCTACGCCGAGGTGGGCGTCTTCTTCGGCTGATCCGCTTGGGCTGATTCGGATCAGCCGATTCGGATCTGCTGGTCCGCCGGGTTCCCGGCCGGGCGGGGCCGGGCTGTGGGCCGTATATTCGCGATATCCGGCCCACAGCTCACCTTTGGCTTCGCTTGGCCCTACTTGGGGGAAAAGTCGTGGAAATCCTGGCCTTCGGCGTACAGGTCGACGAGAAGCCGCTCATCGAGAAGGCCTTCGCGGGACACCACGCCCTCGATGTCCGCTGCCGCAGCCTCGATGTGTTCCTCACCGAGGACACCGCGCCCATCGCCGCCGGATACGAGATCATCAGCTCCAGCGTCAACGCCGACCTGGGCGCGAGCGTCCTGCGCGCCCTGGCGGCCGGCGGAACGAAGATGATCGCCCAGCGCTCCACCGGGTTCAACAACATTGATCTCGACGTCGCCCGGGAGCTCGGGCTGACCGTCGCCCGCGTCTCGTACTACTCCCCGTACTCGGTCGCCGAATTCGCCTGGACCCTCGCAATGGCCGTCAACCGCCGCATCGTGCGCGCCGCGGGCCGCACCCGCGACTTCGACTTCCGCCTGGACGGGCTGCTGGGCCGCGACATGCGCGGGCGCACGGTGGGGGTCGTCGGCACCGGCAAGATCGGCGAGGCGTTCACCCGGATCGCCCATGGCTTTGGCATGAACCTGCTGGGCTGGGACATCGCGCGCAACCCCGCCTGCGTCGAGCTGGGCATGAAGTACGTCGAGCGTGACGAGCTGCTGGCCGCCTCCGACGTGATCAGCCTGCACGTTCCGCTGATGCCGGCCACCCATCACCTCATCGACGCGGACGCGCTGCGGTCGATGAAGGACGACGCGATCCTGGTGAACTCCAGCCGCGGCGGGCTCGTGGACACCGACGCGCTGGTCGACGAGTTGCGGCTGGGGCGCTTCGCCGGGGTGGGCCTGGATGTGTACGAGGCGGAGGCCGGGCTCTTCTTCCTGGACAAGTCGCTGGTGGCCGTGGAGGACGACACCCTGGCGCGGCTGATGACCTTCCCCAATGTGCTGGTCACCTCGCACCAGGCGTACTACACGGTGGACGCGGTGGGCGAGATCGTCGCGGCGACCGTCCAGAACGTCGAGGACTATCTGGCAGGCCGCCGCAGCGACAATGTGCTGGTCCCGGAGGCAACCCCCGGACCCGCGTGAGGACTGGTCGGTGGTGAGGACCTATCGGTCGGAGGACTGTCGGTCGTGAGGCCTGTCGGTTACGGCGCCACCGGGGTCGTCAGTCCGGCCAGCAGCTCGCTCACGATCGCCGCCCCGCGCAGCGTCAGCACCGACTCCGGGTGGAACTGGACCGAGGCGAAGCCCGGCCCCCGCAGCGCGTGCAGCTCGCCCGTCGCCGGATCACGGCTGACCTCGACCCCGTGGGCGGCCAGCTCCTCGGCCGCAGCTTCGCCGCAGTGCGCGGCGAAGCTGTTGTAGTAGCCCACCGTCTCCGGGCGCCCGAAGAGGTCGATCCGCTCCTGCGCCCCCTGGTACGGCGCGTTCTTGCGCACGATCCCGAGCCCCAGCTCCGCCGCGATCAGCTCGTGGCCCAGGCAGACCCCGAGCACCCCGTACGCGTGCGAGCCCAGCAGCTCCGCCGTCAGCGCGCGCAGCGCCAGCATGCGGGGGTCGGTCGTGTCCGCCGGATTGCCGGGACCCGGACCCAGCACCACAGGCCCCTCATGGCCGAGGACCGTTTCGCGCAGCCCCGGCTCGTCGTAGCGACGTACCGTGACATCGAGCCCCGAGGCCCGCAGCAGGTGCGCCAGCATCGCGGTGAAGGTGTCCTCGGCGTCCACCACCAGGGCGTGCCCGGACAAGGTGGACGGCACGGTCTGCATACGGAGCCAGAACGGGGCGAGATCGGCGCGCCGGGCCTCCAGTGCGGCCTGGACCCGCGGGTCGTCGGCCAGCCGGGGCCGCACCCCGGTGACCTGCGGTCGCGCCTCGCGCACCCCCAGCGCTGCCAGTACCCCCGCCGCCTTCGCGTGGGTCTCGGCGACCTCGCTCGCCGGGTCCGAGTGGCGCACGAGGGTCGCCCCGACGGGCACCCGCAAGTGGCCCTGCGGCGAGATGTCCGCCGTACGGATCAGGATCGGCGAGTCCAGGGTCTGCGTCCCGCCCTCGTCGCGCCCGATCAGCGCCAGCGCCCCCGCGTAGTAGCCGCGCCCCCCGACCTCGTGGCGTTCGATGACGCGGCACGCGTTCTGTACGGGCGAGCCGGTGACCGTCGCCGCGAACATGGTCTCCCGCAGGACTTCGCGCACATCGAGCGATGAGCGGCCCCGCAGCTCGTACTCGGTGTGCGCGAGGTGCGACATCTCCTTGAGTCGGGGCCCGACGACGACCCCGCCCATGTCGCCGACGGTGCACATCATCTTGAGCTCCTCGTCGACGACCATGGAGAGCTCCTCGGTCTCCTTGCGGTCGCTTAGGAATTCGAGGAGCCCCTCCACGTCCGGCTCGCCCGCCGGGTAGCGGTAGGTCCCGCTGATCGGGTTCATCACGACCGTTCCGCCGGACATCCGCACATGCACCTCGGGGCTGGCGCCGACCAGGGTGCGCTCGCCGGTGTGCACGACATACGTCCAGTACGCGCCGCGCTCCGCGGTGAGCAGCCGCCGGAACAGGGCCAGTGCGTCGGCCCGGCAGAAGCCCGGGATCTCGCCGGTGTACGTCCGGCGGATGACGAAGTTCGCGCCCTGGCCCTGCCCGATCTCGTCCTCGATGACCCGCCGGACGATCCCCGCGTACGCCTCGTCGTCCACGTCGAAGGCGCCGCCCTCGACCCGCACGCCGTGCGCCGGCAGCTGGGCCAGCGCCTCGTCGAGCGGCAGCTCGTACGTCTCGTCGGCGACCAGCACGCTGAGCGGCGTCCCGTCGTCGCGCACGTCGAAGCCACGTTCTCTGATCTGCCGGAACGGCACCAGGGCCAGGGCGGGCGGTCCGTCGGCCGGGATGTCGGCGAGGTGCTCGACCTCACGCACAGAGCCGATCAGGACCTCGACGGTGTCGTGGTCACGCCCCGGCGTGCGCCTGCGCAGCAGCGCGAAGGGCGGACCGTCTTCGCCGAGCAGCCTGTCGATGAGCATGGGATGCGTTCCTTCCGGAGAGGAGGAACGGCCCGAAACAAAAAAGGCCGCCCTCCGGGGCGGCCTTCGCGTTGTCTGGGTACGCGCAATCAGTGGGCCGCTGGATGAGCGGTCCACCACCAGGTGTGGGTCAAGTGCGCGAACATGAAGTGGATCGTAGCGCACGGCCCGGCGCGCGAAGCGCCGTCTCAACGGCTGTCTCAGTGGGCGGGCGTGTGCCGACGAGGCAATGACGACCCCGTACTCTTGTGGCGTGATCGTGAAAGCTGAATCCCAAGGCGTCGCCGCGAAGGCGACCTGGCGAGACCTTCCCGCGGCGCAGCAGCCCGAGTACCCGGATGCCGAGGCCCTGCGCGATGTGATCGCGGAGCTTGAGTCGTATCCGCCGCTCGTCTTCGCGGGCGAGTGCGACCAGCTGCGTGCCCGACTGGGAGCCGTCGCCAAGGGCGAAGCGTTCCTGCTGCAGGGCGGTGACTGCGCCGAGGCCTTCGACGCGGTGTCCGCCGACCACATCCGCAACAAGCTCAAGACCCTCCTCCAGATGGGCGCGGTGCTGACGTACGCCGCTTCGGTGCCCGTCGTGAAGGTGGGCCGGATCGCCGGTCAGTACTCCAAGCCGCGCTCCAAGCCGACCGAGACCCGCGACGGCGTGACCCTGCCGACGTACCGCGGCGACTCGGTCAACGGCTTCGAGTTCACCGAGAAGTCCCGGATCCCGGATCCGGACCGGCTGAAGCGGATGTACCACGCGTCCGCCTCCACGCTGAACCTGGTGCGCGCCTTCACCACCGGCGGTTACGCCGACCTGCGCCAGGTGCACGCCTGGAACCAGGACTTCGTGAAGTCGTCCCCGTCCGGACAGCGTTATGAGCAGCTGGCCCGTGAGATCGACAACGCGCTGAACTTCATGAAGGCGGCGGGCACCGACCCGGCCGAGTTCCGCACGGTGGAGTTCTACGCCTCCCACGAGGCGCTGCTGATGGACTACGAGTCCGCGCTGACCCGCGTCGACTCCCGCACGGGCCATCTGTACGACGTATCGGCCCACATGGTGTGGGTCGGTGAGCGCACCCGCCAGCTCGACGGCGCGCACATCGAGTTCGCCTCGCAGATCCGCAACCCGATCGGCGTAAAGCTGGGCCCGACGACCACGGTCGACGAGGCGCTGCAGTACATCGAGAAGCTCGACCCGGAGCGCGAGCCCGGCCGGCTGACCTTCGTCGTCCGGATGGGCGCCGACAAGGTCCGCGACAAGCTCCCCGAGCTGGTCGAGAAGGTATCGGCCTCCGGCGCCACCGTGGTGTGGGTCACCGACCCGATGCACGGCAACACCTACGAGGCCGCCTCCGGCCACAAGACGCGGCGCTTCGACGACGTGCTCGACGAGGTCAAGGGCTTCTTCGAGGTCCACAAGGGCCTCGGTACGCACCCGGGCGGCATCCATGTCGAGCTGACCGGTGACGACGTCACCGAGTGCGTGGGTGGCGGCGACGAGATCTTCGTCGACGACCTGCACCAGCGCTACGAGACGGCCTGCGACCCGCGGCTCAACCGCAGCCAGTCGCTGGACCTGGCGTTCCTGGTGGCCGAGATGTACCGGGATCAGTAGAAATCTGAGCAGAAAATGACTGTGGGGCGCGGATCGAATGTGATCCGCGCCCCACAGTCGTTCCGGGGGCTTTTGCGAGCAGCCCCGGCCGGGTAAGGTTAGGTTGACCTAACTGAGAACGTGTCCCCCCGGCCCCCGTGAGGAGGTGCTCCGCGTGTTCGTCTGCATGTGCTTCGGCGTTACCGACCGGCAGATCGAGGAGCACGCGGCCGCCGGTGCCTGCACACCGCGCCAGATAGCGTCGGTCAGCAAGGCGGGGACGGACTGCGGATCGTGCGTCCGCACGATCCAGGGGCTCCTCGGCAGGGGCGCGTGTCCGCGCCGTGAGCTGATGGAGCAGGGCGCGGAAGCGCTGAGCGACACAGCTCTGAGTGAGGTCGCGCTCAGCGAAGCCGCCTAGAGCTCCCGGGGTGTCCCCCTAGCTGCTCGGCTGCTCGATCAGCTGCGCGATGTAGAGCGCCTCACCGAGCTTCTCGACCAGCTCCAGCTGGGTGTCGAGATAGTCGATGTGGTGTTCCTCGTCGGCCAGGATGTCTTCGAAGATCTTCGCCGACGTGATGTCGCCCTTGCCCCGCATGACCTCCGCGCCGCGCTTGAGGCGGTCGATCGCCTCGGCCTCGACTTGCCGGTCGGCCTGGAACATCTCGGTGACGGTCTGACCCACACGGACGTGGAAGAGCCGCTGGTAGTTCGGCAGTCCGTCCAGGAAGAGAATCCGGTCGGTCAGCAGCTCGGCGTGCTTCATCTCGTCGATCGACTCGGACCGCGTGTAAGCGGCGAGCTTCGTCCAGCCGAAATTTTCCTGCATCTTCGCGTGGAGGAAGTACTGGTTGATCGCCGTCAGTTCGGCGGTCAGTTGCTCATTGAGGAACTCAAGGACCTCGGGGTCGCCCTGCATTGCAGAGGCTCCTTCCAGGCGTTGTACTCGGCAGGTTTCGCGCATCCTCGCACCACGCGCGCGGACCGTCCAGTAAGTACAGGCTTAGTATGGCTTGCACCGAATCGGGGCAGACCTGGTCATGACCACCCCTCGCGGTCTGTCACCATGGAGTACATGGGTCAGCCGGAAAGCCGGGAACATCGTGCGTCGGGATCGTCCGAGCTTCCGCCGGGCCAGCGACTGCAGCGCGGCTGGCCGGTCACCCATTACGGTCCCGTGCCCAAGTTCAAGCCGGACCGCTGGGAGTTCAGGGTTTTCGGCGCCACGGCCGACGGCGACAAACACTGCTGGAACCACGAGGAATTCTCGGCACTCCCGTTCTCCACGGTCGAGGGCGATCTGCACTGCGTGACGAAGTTCAGCATGCTGGGGGCCGAATGGGGCGGCGTGCTCGCAAGCACCCTCGCCGAACTCGCTCCCCCCGCCCCCGGCGCCACTCATGTCATGGTCTGGGCCGAGTACGGCTTCAGCGCGAATCTGCGGATCGCCGACTTCGTTTCGGACCGCGCGATCTTCGCCACCCACAAGGGCGGTGAGCTGCTCACCGCGGAGCACGGCTTTCCGCTGCGACTCGTCGTGCCTCATCTGTACGCCTGGAAGGGCCCCAAGTGGGTCCGGGGCGTCGAGTACATGACGGCGGACCGCCGCGGCTTCTGGGAAGAGCGCGGCTATCACAATCTGGGCGACCCCTGGCGCGAGCAGCGCTACTCCTATCAGGAGGAGCCGGGGGACGGCCCCGAGCTGTAGCCCGTACGCGCAGCCGGGTGCCTCAGTGGTGGTACTTGGTGCACCTGGGATTCGGGGCGGTTTCGGCGGCCCTCAGAAGTCGCGCATTTCCTTCAGCCGGGCCACATCGGCCGCGTGCCCCTCCTTGCCGCCGGGCGTCTCGATCGTCAGCGGCACCCCCTCGGTCGCCGGGTGCGAGAACAGCTCGCGGAACGGGCCCTCGCCGATATGGCCCGCGCCGATGTTCTCGTGGCGGTCCTTGTGCGCGCCGACGGTCTCCTTGGAATCATTGGCGTGGATCAGCTTGAGCCGGCCCTCGCCGACAGTGTCCACCAGCAGGTCCAGGGTCTGCTTCATCCCGCCGGGGCCCGCGAGATCGTGCCCGGCCGCGTAGATGTGGCAGGTGTCGAGACAGACGCCCAGCTTGGGATGGGCGTCGAGCGCCTCGAAGTACGGGCCGAAGTCCCAGGTCCTCGAGCACAGCGAGAAGCCCTGCCCGGCCGTCGACTCAAGCAGCAGGAACGGGTCGTCGTCGTGGGTCAGTTCGTCCAGGAGCGGCAGCAGATGTGTACGTACCTGGGCGAGGGCCTCCGAGCGCGGCCGGCCGCCGGTGGCCGAACCGGTGTGCACCACCACACCCAGCGCGCCGATCTCCCGGCCGCGGCGCAGCGAGTGCCGCAGCGACTCCACCGACTTCGCCACCGTTGCCTCGGTGTGCGAACCGAAGTTGATCAGGTACGGGGCATGGACGTACACCGGGATCCGCTCCGCGGCGCAGGCCGCGCGGAACTGCTCGTCCTGGGCCGGGTTCCCGGTGGGCGTCGCCCAGCCGCGTGGATTGGCGACGAAGACCTGCACGGCCTCGGCGCCCATCTCACGGGCGTACGGAAGCCCGGTGGTGGCGAGGCCGCCCGCCACGGGGATGTGGCCGCCGACGGGATTGCGGGAGGGAAAAGGTGCGTTGCTCATCACCCTCCAGGATGCCAGGGCGGGCGCCGCCCATCGACACGGGCACCCGGCCCCGTCCTACAGCCCCTTGGTCGTGATGGTGATCGTGCTGCCCTCCGGGGCCTCGCTGCCGCCGTCCACCGACTGGCTCGCGATCTCGTCACTGAAGGAGAGGAAGGGCTGGTCGACTTCGACCGCGAAGCCCGCTTCCTTCAGCTCGGCCTTCGCGTCGTCGACGTTGTCACCGACCACATCGGGTACGGAGATCATCCGTGGCCCCTTGGAGACCGTCAGCGTGATGGTGTCGCCCGCGGCGAGCTGGGCGCCCTCGGCCGCGGACTGCCTGGCGACGGAACCCGCGTCCTGGGGCGAGAAGACCTGGTCGGGCGCGGTCTTGACGGTGAACCCGGCTTCCTTCAGCTCGGCGGTGGCGTCCGCCACGGTTTCGCCGGTCACGTCGGGCACATCGAGAGGGGCGCCCCTGCTGATGACCATGGCGACCGCGGAGTCCGGCTGCCGGCCGGTCCCTGCGGCGGGCTTCGTGCGGATGACGGCGCCCTGCGCGATGTCCTCGTTGAATTCCCTGGTCACGATGCCAGGAGCCAGGCCTGTCTTTTTCAGCTCACTCCTGGCCTTGGCCAGCGGCATCTGCTCCAGGTCGGGGACCTTGACGATCTCCGGGCCGCGCGAGACGACGAGCGTCACCGAGCCGTTGGTACGGATGCGCTCGCCGGACTTGGGGGCGCTGTTCATGACGGTGCCCCGGTCGAAGCTGTCGCTGAACTTCCGCTCGACCTTCTTCACATCGAGCCCGGCGTCCGAGAGCCGCTTGCCGGCCTGCTTCTCCGACTGCGTGAGAAGCGGCGGGACACGGGTGAACTGGCCGGAGTTGATGTACCAGACGCCTGCGCCCACACCGAGGACCAGCAGGACGGCGATGACCAGCGCCAGTACACCTCGACGGGGCGCGAAGGCACGGCTGCGGCGCGGCGGTTGGGGCTGCGGCGGCCCCGGCGGCTGCATCTGAAGCCGACTGGTGCGGTTGAGGGGCTCCTGGCGGCCGCCGTCCGCGGGAACGGGCGTACGGGCCGCTCCGAGCGCCCGCGGAATGACGCTCGTGCGGTCCTGGGAGCCGTCGTGCGCCTCGGTACGGGCCTGCGGCGGCACCGCGTCGAGCTGCTCGTCGCCGAGCTCGGCGCGCGCCTCCCTGGCCCGCGCGAGCAGTGCGACGGCGTCGTACGGCCGGATCTCGGGGTTGCGTGCGGTGGCGCTCGCCACCAGCTCGTCCAGTGCCACGGCCAGACCGGGCACGGCGGCCGACGGGGCGGGCACGTCCTCGTGGAGGTGCTGGTAGAGCACGTGGGCGGCGGTGCCGCCCGAGTGCGGCTTGGCGCCGGTCAGCATTTCGTAGAGCACCACGCCGCAGGCGTAGACATCGACACGGGTGTCCGCCGTGCCGTGTTCTATCTGCTCGGGCGCGAGATACGACACCGTGCCGAGGATGGATCCGGTGGTGCTGGTGATGGTGTCCACCGCCCGCACGAGGCCGAAGTCGGCGACCTTGACCCGGCCGTCGTCCCCTATCAGCACGTTCTCCGGCTTCATGTCCCGGTGGACGAACCCGGCGCGATGCGCGGCGCCGAGCGCGGCCAGGACCGGCTCCAGGATGTCCAGGGCGGCACGCGGCTGGAGCGCGCCGCGCTCGCGCAGTACGTCGCGCAGGGTGCACCCTGCGACGTACTCCATCGCGAGATAGACGTACGCCCCATCGGCGCCCTGGTCGAACACCCCGACCACATTGGGGTGCGACAGCCGGGCCACGGACTTCGCCTCGCGGATGAACCGCTCGACGAAGGAGACGTCGGCCGCCAGCGCGGGGTGCATCACTTTCAGCGCGAGCACCCGGTCGAGGCGGGTGTCGACGGCCCGGTAGACCGTGGCCATGCCGCCCACGGCGATGCGCGCATCGACGCGGTAGCGGCCGTCGAGCACATGCCCGACGAGCGGGTCCTGAAGGGTCGTATCCACGCAGGCGAGTCTACGAGCCAGGACCGGCACCCCGAACTCCGCGGGCAGCCCCGCGACCGTACTGAAGCCGACCTGTGACAGCCCTCACTCGTTCCACGCACGTCTGTGCGGGCCGCCGAGCCCGCTCAGAACGCCGGACGCTCCGGGTCCAGGGCCGCCAGGCCGCCCGTCGGGGACGACGCCTCGGCGAAGTGCCGGCGCGGGATCCGGCCCGCCCGGTACGCGAGACGGCCCGCCTCGACCCCGTGCCGCATGGCCTCCGCCATCAGCACCGGCTCCTGGGCCCGCGTCACCGCCGAGGCAAGCATCACCGCCGCGCACCCCAGCTCCATCGCCAGCGCCACGTCCGACGCGGTGCCCGCACCCGCGTCGAGAACGACCGGCACGCGCGCGTGCTCGGTGATCAGCTGGAAATTGTGCGGGTTGCGGATGCCAAGACCCGAGCCGATGGGAGAGCCGAGCGGCATGATCGCCGCGCAGCCGACATCCTCCAGTTTGCGGGCGAGCACCGGGTCGTCGTTGGTATAGGGCAGCACGGTGAAGCCGTCGTCCACGAGGGTCTCCGCAGCGTCGAGCAGCTCGATGGGGTCGGGCAGCAGCGTCCGCTCGTCGGCGACGACCTCCAGCTTGATCCAGTCCGTGCCGAGCGCCTCGCGCGCCAGCCGGGCCGTGAGCACGGCCTCGCCCGCCGTGAAGCACCCGGCGGTGTTCGGCAGGACCCGGATGGAGAGCCTGTCGAGAACGGACAGGACCGACCCCTGCACCGTCGGGTCAAGACGCCGCATCGCGACCGTCGTCAGTTCGGTCCCGGAGGCGACAAGGGAGCGTTCGAGCAGGTCGAGGCTGGGTGCGCCGCCCGTGCCCATGATCAGCCGGGAGGAGAAAGTGGTGTCTCCGATGGTGAGGAGATCGTCGGCCATGGTTCAGCCTCCCTGGACCGCGGTGAGGACTTCGACGCGGTCACCGTCGCCGAGCGTGGTGGCGGCCCACTGGCCGCGCGGCACGACGGTTTCGTTGAGTGCGGCGGCGACGCCCGAAGGCGCCCGGGTGAGGGTCGCGACAAGAGCGTCGAGAGTGACGCCGTCGGCGATCTCACGGGGCTCGCCATTGACCGAGACGGTCGGGCCGGTGGAGTCCGCGGGGTTGCTGGGACCGGTGGTGTTCGGCTCGCTCGGGCCGGTGGGGACGCTCATGCGGGCTGCTCCTGCGGTACGGGCTCCTGCGGTACGGGCTCCTGCGGTACGGGCTCGTGCGGTACGGGGGAGAACCGGCGCGGGGTGAACGGCCTGGCCTCTTCCGGGAGTTCCCCGGTGGCCAGGACGGTCGCCATCACATCGCCGGTGACGGGCGTCAGCAGGACCCCGTTGCGGTAGTGCCCGGTGGCCAGATGCAGTCCGGGCAGCGCGCTCGGCCCCAGCAGGGGCGCGTTGTCGGGGGAGCAGGGGCGCAGCCCGGCGCGGGTCTCCGTCAACGGCAGCTCGGTGATGCCGGGCACCAGCTCGTGCGCGTCGCGCAGCAGCCCGTAGACCCCGCCCGCCGTGACCGTCGTGTCCCAGCCGAGCTCCTCGCTGGTCGCGCCGACGACCAGCTCGCCGTTCTCGCGCGGCACCAGATAGACATGGCTGCCGCGCACGAAGGCCCGTACGGTCCGGCTCAGGAACGGCGCGTACGCCCCCGGCACGGTCAGCCGCAGCAACTGCCCCTTCACCGGCCTGACCGGCGGCAGTACGTCGTCGGGCACACCCGCGAGCCGGCCGCTGAGGCTGCCGGCCGCGAGGACCACCTGATCGGCTGCGAGCTCGGTGCCGTCGGCGAGGACGGCGCCGGTGGCCCGGTCCCGTACGACCGAGAGCCGGTCCACCCAGTCGCGGTGGAAGACCACCCCGGCCCGCTCGCACGCCGTCACCAGCGCGGCGGCCAGCCGTCTCGGGTCGACCTGGTGGTCGCCGTCGACCCGCAGGCCGCCGCGCACGCCCGGCGCGAGCATCGGCTCAAGGCGTCGGCATTCGCGCCCCGTGAGCCACTGTGAGTCCAGCCCGGACCGGCGTTGCAGGGCATGGAGTTCGCGCAGGTGGGCGCGGTCGTCGGCGTCCAGTGCCACGGCCAGCGTGCCGCATGCGCGGTAACCGGTGTCCTGCCCGCTCTCTGCTTCGAGCTCGGCGATGAAGGCCGGATAGCGCTCGGCGGAGGCCAGGTTGAGGCCGAGCAGGGTCTGCTCGCCGTAGTGGAGCTCGGTGACGGCGGCGAGCATGCCCGCCGCGACCTGCGCGGCCCCGCCGCCCGGCTCCGGATCGGCGACCGCGGTCCGCAGACCGCGCTGCGCCGCCCGCCAGGCCGTGGCCAGGCCGATGATCCCGCCCCCGATGACCAGGACGTCGGATCCTGTGGGTCCTGTCGTCCCGGTGATGGTCCCGGTGGTGGTCCCTGTGGATCTTGTGTGGGATACGTGCATGGGTGTCCAGCCCCTCCCTTCGCCGGCATGACCCGGATCAGGTTCGTACGGTCGGAGGCCGTCCAGCCTCCCTCTCAGCCCGGTCCGACCGGGCTCCCGCGAGTGCCTTACGGTGGCCACCCTAACGCCAGGCCCCAACGCGCAGTAAGGGAGCAACCCCCGTGGCCCGCTCGCTCGACGGACTCGTCCTCTCGCCGGTCGCCGACCAGGCCCCCGGCCAGGTGGGGACGCGGACCCGTTTCACGTACCACGAGGAGAACGGCCGGATCTGGGCCGAGTACGCGGGCGGCGACGTGGTGCGCGGCCACCTCGTCGGCACGCGCGAGGGCGACCTGCTGGACTTCCGGTACGTGCAGCTGAAGCAGGACGGCGCCACCGCGTCCGGGCATTGCCGGTCCACTGTCGTCGACCTCGTGGACGGGCGCGTACGGCTGGAGGAGACCTGGGAGTGGGAGTCGGGGCCCGGCAGCGGGACGAGTGTCGTGGAGCAGCAGGTTCAGTGACGCGGTCCGGTGAAGCGGCGCGTGGACCTTGTTGATGACTCCGCGTCAGTGACGTTGTGTCAGAAGTCTCCCCACCTGGCTCTGAGGGCCGCTCTACACGCCGCCCTACAGTGATCGGGTGAGCGAGCAGAGGCAGGCAGACGAGCAGAAGCGCGCGGAGCGGCACGTGGTGGTCGTCGGGGCCGGAATGGCCGGCGTGCAGAGCGCCGTGGCGCTGCGCGAGCAGGGCTGGACCGGCCGCGTCACACTGATCGGTGCCGAGCCGCACCAGCCGTACGACAGGCCGCCGCTGTCCAAGGCGGTCCTGCTCGGAAAGGCCGAGGGGTCGGCCTTCGACATCGACTTCGAGGCGCTCGGCATCGAGCTCAGGCTGGGGCTCGAAGTGAGCGGCGTGCGCTCCTCGGCGCACGAGATCGACACCCCCGCGGGGCCCGTCCCGTACGACGTCCTGGTCATCGCCACCGGAGCGGAACCGATCATGCTGCCCGGCAGTGAGGGTGTCCCCGGCGTCCATCTGCTGCGCACCCTCGACGACGCCGCGCGGCTGCGGCCCGTACTCGACGAGCAGCACGACGTCGTGGTGGTCGGGGCGGGCTGGATCGGCGCGGAGTTCGCGACGGCCGCGCGTGAGGCGGGCTGTGCGGTGACCGTCGTCGAGGCCGCGGACCGGCCGCTCGCCGGCACCATGCCCGCCGAGGTCGCCGTCCCGATGGCCGACTGGTACGCGGAGAGCGGCGCGCGGCTGCTGACGGGGGCGCGCGTCGCGCGGATCGAGCCGGGGCAAATCGTCCTCGCCGACGGCACGCGGATCGCGGCGGGCGCGGTCGTCGTCGGCATCGGCGCCAGGCCCGCGACGGCCTGGCTCGCGGAATCCGGCATCGAGCGGGGGCCGGACGGCGCCGTCGTCGCAGACGACCGCCTGGGCACCTCCCTGCTCGATGTGTACGCCGTCGGGGACTGCGCCTCCTTCCCGTCGCGGCGCTACGGCGAACGGCTGCTCGTCCACCACTGGGACAACGCCCTCCAGGGGCCGCGGACGGTCGCGGCGAACATCGTCGGCGAGACCCCGCAGAGCTACGACCCGATTCCATACTTCTGGTCCGAGCAGTTCGGCCGCTTCGTGCAGTACGCCGGGCACCACGCGTCCGCCGACACGATGGTGTGGCGCGGCGACCCGTCGGGAGCGGCCTGGTCGGTGTGCTGGCTGCGGGAGGGGGCCCTGGTCGCGCTGCTGACCGTGGCCCGGCCGAGGGATCTCGCCCAGGGGCGCAAGCTCATTGGCTCAGGCGTGGCGCTGGACCCGCAGCGGGCCGCAGACCCGTCCATTCCACTCAAGTCGGCCACGCTCTGAGCCGAGGTGAGGCCGCTCCGGGCGGACTCGACTACCGGCTGTCAGTCCAAGATGGCACGCTTGTCCTGTGACCCAGATTGACGCAAAGATCGATGCTCTTGTCCCCGCCTGGCTCCACCTCCCCGACATCGCCGAAAAGTTCGATGTCGAGGTGACGCGCGTCCGGCAGTTGGTCAGGGATGGCCAGCTGATCGCCGTGCGCCGTGGAGAGAGCAGGGCGCTTCAGGTGCCTGCCGTCTTCATCGACGGCGACAAGGTGGTCAAGGGGCTCGCAGGGACCCTGACCCTCCTGAGGGACGACGGCTACTCCGACCAGGAGATGCTCGAATGGCTCTTCACCCCCGACCCGTCTCTGCCCGGTACCCCCGCGCAGGCGCTGAGTGAGAATCGCGGCACGGAGGTGAAGCGCCGCGCCCAGGCGCTCGCCGTCTGACGGCCCGACGCCTGGGGTTCGACGCCTGAGGCCTGACGTCTGACGCCAGAACGAGCTGTTCCGACTGTTCTGACGTGTGACGCCAGAACGAGCTGATCACCTGCGGTGCACAGGCTCGCGAGGCCCGTGCACCGCCGACCAACGGGGGTTATTCGCCGTGCCCAGTCCCAGTCCCACTCCCAGCCCCATGTCCAGTCCCATCTCCACGGGCGCCCGAGCCCGGCTCTCCGCTGCCCGGCTGTATCTCTGCACGGACGCCCGCAAGCGTCAGGGCGACCTTCCGGAGTTCCTGGACGCCGTCCTGGCCTCCGGTGTGGACATCGTGCAGCTGCGGGACAAGGGCATGGAGGCGGCCGAGGAACTGGAGCACCTCCAGGTCTTCGCCGAAGCCTGCCGTCGGCACGGCACGCTCCTCGCGGTCAACGACCGGGCCGATGTCGCCCACGCCATCGGCGCCGACGTGCTGCACCTGGGACAGGGCGACCTGCCGGTCCCGGCCGCGCGCGCGATCCTCGGCCCCGATGTGCTCACCGGCCGCTCTACGCACGCCGAGTCCGAGGTGGACGCGGCCGTCGCCGAGCCGGGCGTGGACTACTTCTGCACGGGCCCCTGCTGGCCCACCCCCACCAAGCCCGGGAGGTACGCACCGGGCCTGGGGCTCGTCCGGTACACGGCAGCGCTGCGCCAGGACCGGCCGTGGTTCGCGATCGGCGGGATCGACGCGGGCAACCTCGACGAGGTGCTGGACGCGGGTGCCCGCAGGATCGTGGTGGTGCGGGCGATCACCGAGGCCGACGACCCGGCAGCCGCGACGGCCGCACTCGCCAAGCGGGTCGCTGAGCGGTTCGGCGCCTAGCGCGGGGATCATCCTGGGGGAGCGGGGCGGGGACGTGCCGGGTAAGTGTCCGAAGGGTGGACAGCAAAGCGGCAAAACGGTCATAACCGTCGCTCTGGTTGGGGGTTCGCGCGCGCCCCTGGCTAACCTGCCGGTATGGCCTTTGGCACTGCTTCCACCAGGACTGATCGCGCACGAACGGTTCGCGACATGCTCGCGACCGGAAAAACCTCGTACTCTTTCGAGTTCTGGGCGCCCAAGACGGAGAAGGGCGAGCGCAACCTCTGGAACGCGCTGCGCCGCGTCGAGGCAGTCGCCCCCAGCTTCGTCTCGGTGACCTACGGCGCCGGCGGCTCCACCCGCGCGGGCACGGTCAAGGCCACTCAGCAGATCGCCGCCGACTCCACCCTGACGCCGGTCGCGCACCTCACCGCCGTCGACCACTCGGTCGCCGAGCTGCGCAACATGGTCGGGCAGTACGCCGACGCGGGCATCCGTAACATCCTCGCCGTGCGCGGCGACCCGCCCGGCGACCCGATGGGCGAGTGGGTCCGTCACCCGAAAGGCGTGATGTACGCGGCGGACCTGGTCCGGCTGATCAAGGAGTCGGGCGACTTCTGCGTGGGCGTCGCTGCCTTCCCCGAGATGCACCCGCGATCAGCCGACTGGGAGGCTGATATCAGCCATTTCGTGGACAAGTGCCGGGCCGGTGCCGACTACGCGATCACGCAGATGTTCTTTGATCCGCAGGACTACCTGCGGATGCGCGACCGCGTGTCGCAGGCGGGCTGCGAGACTCCGATCATCCCGGAGGTCATGCCGGTGACCAGCGTCAAACAGATCGAAAGGTTCAGTCAGCTCAGCAACGCGTCGTTCCCGGAGGCTCTGAAAGAGCGGCTCCTCGCGGTCAAGGACGATGCGGCGGCTGTACGCTCCATTGGCATCGAGTTCGCGACGGAGTTCTGTGCGACGTTGCTGTCCGAGGGTGTGCCCGGACTGCACTTCATCACGTTGAACAACTCCACTGCGACGCTTGAGATCTACGAGAATCTCGGACTGCACGAGCAGTCGTGACAGCAGTGCCTGCCGTGTCCCAGAAGCGGCGGTCGTACGAGGAGGGGCGTACATGGGCTGGACGGTCCTCTACATCGCGTTCGGAGTCGTAGCGCTGTGGCTGCTCGGTGAAGTGCTGCTGCAGTACAAGGCGCGACTGCGCTGGCGGCTGCTCGCCTTCACCGGCTTCCTGGGCGTGGTGATCGGAGTCCTGCTGCCCTCCGTCTTCGTGATCGCAGCGGGAGCCGTCGCCTTCGCGATCGGGCAGCTGTACGTGACGCTGTCCTTCCGCCGCGGTTTCTCGACGGGCTGGGCGATCGGCGGCAAGCCCGGCGAGAGCCGGCGCCGCAAGCGCGGCAGTGGGCGCGTCGCCGACAAGGAGCCCTCCCTGGAGGTCTCCGACCTCGCATACGAGCCGGTCCCGCAGGCGGAGGCGGTGTACGAGCCGGAGCCCCTGCCGGACGAGACCGGGCAGTACGCCATCTACAACGACGCGGCGTACGCGGCGACGCAGTCCCGGGACGAGGTGTTCGCCGGGTACGACACCGCCTACTCCGGATACCAGCAGCCGGACCCCCAGCAGCACGACAACTACGTCGGGCAGTACGACTACCCGGTCGGCGAGCAGCAGTACGCCGCCTACTCCGACCCGTATATCGGCACCCAGCAGTACGGCGGCCAGCAGTACGGCGGGCAGTACGACAACGGTTACGGCGGCCAGCAGGGCTACAACGAGACGCCGCCCGGCGGGGTCTGGGTCCCGCAGCAGCGCGACGGCGAGCAGCCCTTCGGCGGGGAGCAGCCTTACGGCGGGGAGCAGCCTTTCGGCGGGGAGCAGCCGCCCCAGGAGCCGTACCAGAACGGCTACGACTCCACCGGCTACAACGAGCAGTACCGCTACTGAACGAGCAGCACCGCTACTGACGGAACGGGCCGTCCGGTCTCAGCTCCTCCGGATCAGGGGCCGGGACCGGATCACTCACCCGCCGTTCGCCGATGCGGGCCCACTGCCCGTTCACTGTGAGCCCCGAAAGCCGTCGCCCTCGACGATGAGGCCCGCGACAAGGGCCCCCGACATCCCGGCGTGCGCCAGTCCGCCGCCGGGATGCGCCCAGCCTCCGGCGAAGTAAAGACCGGGCAGCCGAGTCGTGTTGGCGGGTGCCAGATACGCGCCGCCCGCGCCCGCCAGGGCCGGTGAGGGCATACCGCCCTCCGGAGCGCCTGTCGCGTCGGCGGTGTCCGCCGGAGTGCGGACCTCGTGCCACAGCACACGACCGGCCAGGCCCTCCATCGCCGCCCCGGCGACGGCGGTCATCTCGTCCGCCCAGGTGTCCGCGACACCCGGCGCCGACCAGTCGCACCGGTCCGGGGGCGGTGCGGCGGCGGTGAGCACGACGGCCTCGTGGGCGGCGTCCGGCCGCAGCGCCGGGTCGTCGGGGCGCGAGACCCACACGGTGGGTCGCCGGGCGGCGGAGTCCTCGTGGCCGCGGTGGAAAAGGCCGCGCAGCTCGTCGTCGCGGCCCGCCGTGTGCACCACGGTGCGATGGGCGACGCCGGGGTCCCGCGGCCCGGAGAGGGCCAGGCAGACCGTGACCCGGCCCGCCCTGCCGCGCGGACCATCGCGCCGGACCCGGTCCTCGGCGAACAGCTCCTGGTCCGGCCCGCGCAGCAGCGCGCTCAGCCGGGACGGGTGGACGGCCGCGACCACCGAGTCCGCGTCGACCGCGGTGCCGTCGGCCAGCTCCACTCCCGCGACGCGGCCCTCCTTCTCCAGCAGGCCGCGCACCTCGGCGCCGAAGGTGAACTCCACCCTGCGCGCCAGGCACCGCTCGTACAGGGCCCTCGCCAGCTCCCGCATCCCGCCGGCCACGTACCAGTTGCCGAAGGTCTGCTCCATGTACGGAAGCACGGCGGCGGACGCGGGGGCGTCGCGCGGATCGAGGCCGTACGCGAGGGCGTAACTCTCCAGTAGGGCCGCCAGACGCGGGTCCGACAACTCCCACTCACCAACCTCCGCGAGCGTGCCCGCCGCCCGGCTGCGCCGCAGGACCCGGCGGTGCGGCACCGACGGATACGGGTCACGGGCAAGGGCCTGCCGGTCCGGGCGCAGTGGCTCCTCCAGGAGCGGCCGTCTGGTCCGGTCCCAGGCGTCGCGGGCGCGGGTCAGGAACTCGCCCCAGCGCACGCCCGCCCCCGCGCCGAGCGCCGAGTCCAGCGCGGCGACGACCCCCGCACGCGAGGCGTTGGGCAGAGAGACGTCCGTACCGTCGGCGAAGAGGTGCCGGGCGGCCGGGTCCACCGGTGTGAGCCCCACGCACTGCTCCAGGGACTCCTTGCCCGTCTTGGCGAACAGGTCCCGGTAGACCGCGGGCAACTGCAGCAGACCGGGCCCCGTGTCGAAGGCGAAGCCGTCCCGCTCGAAGCGGCCCACCGCGCCGCCGTATGTCGACGCGCGCTCGTACACCGCCACCCGGTGGCCCGCGACGGCCAGCCGGGCAGCGGCCGCCATCGCGCCCATGCCGGCGCCGATCACCGCAATCCGTGCCATGCCGAAGACTTTATCGGCCACCACTGACAGCCCGGCCGACAGCCCGGCCGACAGCTCAGCCGGGAGACCGGGGAGTGCCGAGCCCGAGCCTTTTCTCCTCGCGCCGCTGTGCTCTGCGCCGCCGGAACCGCCGGATCCTCGCCGCGAGGAAAATCAGTATCACCAGGCCGAGCAGGAGCAGTGTCCCGGCGATGATCGCGGCGGCGACCGGGTAGAAGATCGCGAAGCTGATGATCCCGGCGACGCCCAGGTCCTCCGCCGTGCTGACGGCGATGTTGCTGAACGGCTCGGGCGAGGTGTTGACCGCCATCCGGGTGCCGGCCTTGACCAGGTGGCTCAGGAGCGCTGTCGAGCCGCCCACCGCACCGGCCGCAAGCTCGGGCAGGGAACCGCTCTGCCCGGCCAGCAGCGCGCCGACGACGGCGCCCGAGACCGGCCGGACCACGGTGTGCACCGAGTCCCAGACCGAGTCGACGTACGGGATCTTGTCGGCGACCGCCTCGCACAGGAAGAGCACCCCGGCGACGATCAGGACGTCGGGGCGCTGAAGCGACTCGGGCACCTCGTCGGTGAGCCCGGTCGCGCCGAAGATGCCGAAGAGCAGGATCACCGCGTAGGCGTTGATTCCGCTGGCCCAGCCGCTGGTGAAGACGAGGGGGAGTACGGACACGGACGTGATCGTAACCAGTCGCGGTCCCGCCGGACTGAGGTTGAGCACGCACGGGTGAGTATCCGTACCTAGTGGGCGAGATGAGTAGTTACGCGGATGGGCCGCCACCTGCGCAGACGGCAGAGTGGGGACCACGGAAGGGGCGCAGCGCCGATACCGCCGACACGGGGCGGCGGAGCGGCGCGGCACCCCCGAAGTACACGGGGGAGGACCAACGGGGGTCGGGGGACCGCCGGGGGAGCACGGGGGAGCACGGGGGACGAAAAAACGCCGGTCCGGCGAAGCTCGGGGGGATCGAGCTTCACCGGACCGGCGCATTCGTGTGAGCACGCGCCCCTGCCCCGGGCGGTGGCGCGCCGACGCTAGCGGCCGCTCACGCGCCCGTGCAGCAGCCGCGACAGCGCCGCGTGCACATCGTCGATCGTCCGCTCCCGCTGGAACGCCTGCCAGTCCAGCGCCGCGACCAGCACCATCCCGACCAGCGCCGCCGCCGTCAGCGGAATGTCGATCTCCTCGCTCAGCTCACCGTTCTCGATGGCTTCCCGCAGCACCGTCTCGACGACGGCGACCGCCTCCTGCCGAACCACCAGGAGTGTCGACTGCCAGGCCCTGTTGGTGCGCCACAGCTCGGCGACGTACAGCTGGGTGAAGGCCGGATAGCGGTCGATGAAGACCAGCCCCGCCTTGATCATGGCGTCGAGGGCCTCGACCTTGGTGCCCTCCCGTTCCTCCGTTTCGTCGGCCGCGGCCTGCAGGGACGCGGTGAGCAGGCCGACGCCGTGCCGCAGCAGCTCTTCGAAGAGCTCGCTCTTGCTCTTGAAGTTGTAGTAGACCGTGCCCTTGGCGACCCCGGCGCGCTCGGCGATCTCGTCCACCGTCGTCGAGGAGAAACCCTGCTCCGCGATGAGCGTGACAGCTGCCTCGTAGAGCTTCTGCCGGGTGCCTTCGCGGCGCGTTCTGCTGCTTTCCATGGACACGATTCTCACAGGCTGAGGTCCGGGTGAAGACGGTCGAGCGTCCACACCTGCTTGCGTCGCGCGGAGACGGCGGTCAGTGCCAGCGCCCCGGCGGTGAAGGCGAGCAGCACCACGCTGCCCGTCCAGACGGGCTCCAGGCCACCGCCGGTGATCAGCCTGCGCAGCCCCTCCACGACGTAAGTCATCGGCAGGAAAGGATGGATGGCGTTGAAGAAGTCCGGGCTGGTCTGTACAGGGTACGTACCGCCCGCCGAGGTGAGCTGGAGCATCAGTACCGCCAGGACGAGGATCCGGCCCGCCGCGCCGAAGCGGGCGTTGAGCCACTGCACGATCGCCGCGAAGCAGCCCGTCACCAGTACCAGGAAGCCGGCCGTCCCGGCGGCCCGTTCCATCTGCAGCCCGAGCGCCCAGTGCAGTACGGACAGCAGCGCGGCGCTCTGCAGCACCCCGAGCGCCGCCACCGGCAGCCAGCCGGCGAAGGCGATCCGCCAGGCCGACGCACCGGCCGCGAGTGCGCGGCGGTTCAGCGGCTGGATCAGCATGTACGCCACCATCGCGCCGACCCACAGGGACAGCGGGATGAAGTACGGGGCGAAGCCGGTGCCGTAGTTGGGGGCCCGGTGCATCGACTGGGAGGCGAGCTGGACCGGGTCGGCCATCACTTCGGTGCGGTCGTCGCGGTCGCTCTTGCCGTAGTCGGGGATCTTGCCGACACCCTTGTGCAGTCCATTGGCCAGTTCGCCGGAACCGTCGGAGAGCTTGATCAGGCCGCCGTCCAGCTTGCCAGCACCGGACTTGAGCTTGCCGACGCCGGTGTCCAGCTTGGTGGCGCCGGTGTCCAGTTTGCCGACTCCGCGGTCGAGGTCGACGGCGCCGTTCTGCGCCGTGGCCAGGCCGGTGTCGAGCTTGGCCGCGCCCTTCGCGACCTTCTTGGCACCGGTGTTGAGCGCGTTGACCTTGGCGACGGCGCCGTTCAGGTCCTCGTCCAGATGGGGGGCGCGCACCGACAGCTCGCGCGCCTGCTTCTGCAGCTTCGCCAGGTCCCTGTCCAGCTGCTTGAGGTCGGAGCCCTGGTCCTTGACGAGCGCGTTGACGTCCCCGGAGATCACGGCGGCGTCCGCCGCGGCCTTGTCGGCCTTCTTCAACTGGGGGCAGGCCAGGTCCGGGACGGGCTGGTCCACACAGCGCGCGGTGTACACGCTGTGCAGTTCGGTGGCGGCGGTCCGGGAGCCCGCCGCCGCGACGGGCGCCTTCTCCACGAGCGTGCCGAGCCGGTCGCGTACCACCTGCGTGCTGTCGGCGACGAGCCGCGCCGTGTCACCGACCGTCTTCCCGTTGTCCTGGAGATACGGGCGGACCGCGCCCGAGATCCCGTTGACCTTGTCGGCCAGCGTCTGCGTGCCGTCCGCCACCCGGCGCGTACCGCTCTTCAGCTCGCCGGAGCCCTTGTGTAGCTTCTTCACCCCGCGGGCGAGGTCGCCGCTGCCCTTCTTGGCGTCCTTCTGACCGTCCGCGAGGGCCTTCGTGCTGTCCTTGGCCTTGTTCAGCCCGCTCTTGAGCTCGCCCGAGCCCTTCTTCGCCTTCCCGACCCCGCCGTCGAGTTCGGAGGCACCCTTGGCCGCCTTCTCCGTCTCGTCGTGGATGTCGGAGAAGGAGATGAAGATCTTGTCGAGGAACGAGCGGGAGGCGTTCTTCGACGCGGCCGTCCGCACCTCGGAGAAGACCGTCCGGGAGATCTGCCCGACGATGTAGTTGTTGGCATCGTTCGTGCGGACCTGAAGGGCGCTGGTCTCGGGTACGTCGCCGGAGCTGGACGCGATGCGCTTGCTGAAGTCGGACGGCATGGTCAGCGACAGGTAGTACGCCCCGTCCTCCACACCTTTGTCGGCCTCGTCGGCGCTCACCTCGTGCCACTCGAAGACCTTGCTGTCGCGCAGCTTTCCGGTGATCTCGTCACCCGCGGCGATCTTCTTGCCGGCGGCGGTGGCGCCCCTGTCGTCGTTGACCAGCGCGACGGGTATCCGGTCGAGCTTGCCGTACGGGTCCCAGAAGGACCACAGGTACAGCGCGCCGTACAGCAGCGGAAGCAGCAGGAGCGCGACGAGCGCGGCACGTGGCAGCTTCCCCCTGCCGAACCGCTTCAGCTCAAGCGCGGCCAGCTTCGGCGAGTGCATCGTCCGCCCCCTTTTCGGTGTCGGTGGTGTCGGTGGTGGTGGCGTCGGTGCCGACGCCGCTGTCTGTGCCTTCGGTGGCGCCGGCGTCCGCGGTAGTGACCCGCAGCGCGTCGTCGGGGGCCTCAGTGCACACCGCCAGGACGGTGGTCCCCTCCCGGGTGATGGAGCGCAGCAGCTCCCAGGCCAGCGCGCGTTCAACGTCGGAGAGCTTCATGCCCACGTCGTCGACGGCGAGCAGCCGGGGGCGGCTCATCAGCGCGAGACCGACGGACAGCCGCAGCGCCTCCAGCCGCTCCAGGTCCCGTACCGAAGTGCGGGGTCCCTTGGGGAGCGTCGCCAGATCCAGACCGGCGGCGTCGAGCGCGGCGTCGATCCTGGCCTGTGCCTCCGCGGCGCGTACGGTGCGCGGGCGCAGCAGCGCGCGCAGTGAACCGTCGTAGCGGCCCTGCAGCAGGGCGCGTTCACGGAGATGTTCGGCCACGGTGAGGGCGGGATCGAGTTCGTTGACACCGGTGACCGGGCCGAGCGCGCTGAAGCGGCGTACGGCGCCCAGCTCCTTGGGCAGGTGATGGCCGCCCACCTCCGCGCGGCCCTCGGTGGGGCGCATGCGGCCGGTGAGGGCGAGCAGGAGACAGGTACGGCCGGAGCCGGACGGGCCCTCGACGGCGACGAGTGCGCCGGGCTCCGCCTCGACGCGTACGCCCCGGAAGGCCCAGCCGCGCGGCCCCTTCAGGCCGAAGTCGTCGGCGGACACAGCTGCCCCGTGCGCTGGGCTGTCCACGAGCCCTCCCTCTTTTAGACTGACCAGTCAGTGCAAAAGTATCTCGAACCTGCGATCGAAGCAAAAGGCCAGGTCAGGCCGGATTGTCAGTGGTGTCCCTCACGATGGACACATACGGCCACAGTGCCGTCACACGACGACAGGAGGTTCGTCATGGCTCGCACGTCCGCAGCTGCCGCACACCGGCGCCGCGTCACCGGCCCTGCACCCTCACCCAACGGCCCGGCGAGTGACGTCCACCCCGTGTTGCGCAGGGCCACTGCGCCACCCGCCGCCCTCGATCTGCTCGCCCAGGCCCGTAGCGGCCTGGAAGAGGCAGCCGGCCTCGAAACGTCAAACGAGCGGTACGCCACGGCCCATCTGGCCGCCCTGCGCACCGCGGCCGCGGTTCTCGCGGCCCGGGGCCGCCCCGAGATCGGGCCGCGCCGGCGGCAGCGCATCCGCAGTGCCTGGGAGGTCCTCCCGGAGATAGCGCCGGAGCTGTACGAGTGGAGCGCCCTGTTCGCCTCCGGCGCCGACCGCCGGGCGCGCGCCGAGGCGGGCATACAGGGAGCGGCGAGCACCAGGGACGCTGACGACCTGCTGCGTGACGCTGCCATGTTCCTGCGCCTGGTCGAGCGGCTGCTCGTCCTCGACCCGGTGCTGCCGCAGCCCCGCACGGAGCGGGCGGATCACCCGGACGCGGGGTGAGCCGGACAGGCTGGGGAAGGCAATAGGGTGGGCAGGGCCTTTTAGCCCCCGCACTGTTCACCGCCCCGCCGCCCGCGGCGGCGCCGCGCCGAGGAGTCAACTGCCGTGTCGGACCCGATGCGCCCCCGCGCCTCTCTCCGTACCGCTGTGGTCTGGGAGGTCCTCAAGGACGGCCTCGACCGCAGGGTCAAGGCGACCGGGAGGGACGCCCTGGACGTCCTCGACACCGGCGGCGGCACGGGCAACTTCGCGGTGCCCGTCGCCCGCCTCGGCCACCGCGTCACTGTCGTCGACCCCAGCCCCAACGCGCTCTTCGCGCTGGAGCGCAGGGCCGCCGAAGCGGGCGTGGCAGAGCGGGTGCGCGGTGTGCAGGGCGATGTCCACGGCCTGTTCGACGTGGTCGAGCGCGAGGAGTACGACGCGGTCCTGTGCCACGGCGTCCTCGAATACCTGGACGACCCTGCCGAAGGCCTGCGCAACGCGGTGGACGCGCTCCGCCCCTGCGGGACGCTCAGCCTGCTCGCCGCCGGACTCGGAGGCGCCGTCCTCGCGAGGGCGCTTGCCGGGCATCTCACCGAGGCGAGGCAGGCACTCACCGACCCGGCCGGGCGATGGGGCGAGGGCGACCCGGCGGGCCGCCGTTTCACCGCCGACCAGCTCACCGAGCTGGCTCGGGCGGCCGGTGTGGAAGTCGGCTCAGTGCACGGTGTGCGGGTCTTCGCGGACCTCGTACCAGGGGTTCTGGTGGACACCGAGCCCGGCGCCCAGGAGGCCCTGCTCAAACTCGAAGCCGCGGTCGCGGAGCTGCCCGCTTTCCACTCCATCGCCACCCAGCTCCACGTTCTGGGCGAGAAGCGGCAGCCCGACGCGGGCTGAAGTGGACGCCGACGGTGGCTGATCAGCGACGCAGTCATGCATGGAGTACGCCACAGGCCGTCCGATCAGGCCTCTCGCCCCGTATGATCGAGGGACACCATCCGGCATGACGGGTCGGCGAATGGGGAATGCACGCCTCAGGCAGCTGAAACGGCATGGCGGCCCGGATTGGTTATTTGGCGTAGAGGGCGGGTTTCACGGGGGCGATTCCCTGCCTATTCTGAAAGGGCCGCAAACGGTCGCCCCCCGCGACCGACGAGTAGGAGGACTCCGTGCCGCTCTCGGAGCACGAGCAGCGAATGCTCGAGCAGATGGAGCGAGCGCTGTACGCCGAAGATCCCAAGTTCGCGACAGCGCTCGAGGGAAGCGGGCTGCGTACGTATACCCGACGACGGGTCTACCAAGCAGTCGCTGGCTTCCTGGTGGGTATCGCGCTCCTCATGGCCGGAATGGTCGCACAGCAGATCTGGGTCAGCGTGGTGGGCTTCCTTGTGATGCTCGGCTGCGCGGTACTCGCGGTCACTGGCTGGCGCAAGGCCCCGAAGCCGGGTGAACAGTCGGCTTCTGATCCGGCGGCCGGCCGCCAGACTAGGCAGCGCCGGTCGATGATGGGCCGAATCGAGCAGCGATGGCAGCGCCGTCGCGACGAACAACAGGGTCAGTGACAACCGGCCGCCGCACAGCACCGTCCCATACTTGAAGTACCAGTGAGGGGTGACCGCCTTCGGGCGGTCACCCCTCACGCATGCCCTGTGATGCCCGGCCCGCCCCGGCCTCGCGGCCCGCCGGGCATCAGCGCGGCCCTGCCGTGTCAGCCCTGGCCCTGCCCTTGTCGCGGCTGGGCCCGCCCCGCTTCGTGAGCGGGGGCTCGCAGCGTCAGCACGGCCCCGGTGTCAGCACGGCCCGTTCCCGGCGGCCCGGCCTTCGCCTCAGTCGGGCCGACCTCGGCCCCCGGCCGGCAGCAGCCCCCGGCCCCGCGTCGGCCCGGACCCGGGCCCAGACCTGCCCGAATCCGGCCCCGGGCCCGGCCCCGTACGCCCGGCCCCGGACCCGTGAGCCAGGCCCCTTCAGCCCCGCTGGCGGAACGGCCGGCGCCGTAGGGCGAGTGCCCAGCGCTCCAGGTTCCAGCGGCGCGTTCCCCACCGGTTCGCCACGGCGCTCCACTGCTCCGACAGCTCCCAGACCACCCGGACGGCCGAGCGCGGCGCGAGCACTGCTCGCAGGCGTGCCAACCGCCCCACGACGGCCCGCAGACCCGCCCGTACGCGCTGTGCATCCTCGGCGAGCCCGCTCACGGCCTGCGGTCGCGGCGCGTAGAGCACCTGCTCCACCGCGCCCGCCACCCGGTGAACCGCCTCGGCGGGTGTGCCTTCGAGGCCGCCGAGGCGCACGATGCGTGCGGCGGCCTTGCGCGGTGTCTGTGACTCGTCCGGCGCAATGCCGTAGTCCCACGCCGAATCGGTGATCTCACGCCAGGCGGCCAGCGTCCGGGCGTCCGCGTCCGCGAGGGTGCGCCCGCCTGAGCCCAGTCGTCGCGCGCGGACCCGCGTTCGCCAGAGCAGTGGCAGCAGTGGCAGCAGCGCCACGAGCAGCACGGCCAGCCCCACCCCGATCACCGTGCCGACCGGTGTCCCCGTGTCCGTGGGGCCTGCCCCGCCCTGTGCGGCGGCCGCGCCGCAGTCGCCCTGCTTCCTGAGGTCCGCGGGGCAGCTCTCGGAGACGCTGGGCGCCGCCGACGGTGCGGCCGACGCGCTGGGCCGAGGCCGCGCGGCCTCGGACGCGCGGCCCGCCGGGGTGTCCGCGCGGGTGTAGTCGGGCACCGAGCCGCGGGACGGCGTCGGCTCGAACCGCGTCCACCCCACGCCCTCGAAGTACAACTCCGGCCAGGCGTGCGCATCGCGCAGGCCGACCGACATGGTGCCGTCCGGCTGCGAGGTGCCGGGGGTGAAGCCCACCGCCACCCGCGCCGGAATACCCATGGTCCTGGCCATCGCGGCCATCGAGAACGCGAAGTGGACGCAGAACCCTTCCTTGTCCCTGAGGAAACGCGAGATCGCGGCCGTTCCGCTGCCCGACCGGACCTGCGTGTCGTAGGTGAACCCGCCGTCCGCGGCGAACCAGTCCTGGAGCCTGACAGCCCGCTCGTAGTCGTTCGCCGCGCCCCGCGTCACATCGAGCGCGGTCGACCTGACCACGTCCGGCAGCGAGTCGGGGACCTCGGTGTACTCGCGGAGCAGCCCCGACGGCGCCGGGGCCGCTCCGGACAACTGCTGGGAGGTCGGCTGCACTATCAGGCTGCTCACCGAGTACCGCGCACCGCGCGTGTTCTGGCCCCGGTCGCCCACGAGAGTGCGGCCCGTCGGCTCGTAGCGCCAGCGGCCGTCGACGTCCACCTTCGTCGCCGGATAGGGGAGCGGCAGATAGGTCTGGGAGTACCAACCGGCGGCCGAGACATTGGAGTTGATCTCGGTTGCCCTGACATCGGGGCTGAGTCCCGGCGGGCTGGGCAGCCGCTCCGGTACGTCGTTGATCCGGCGCTCCGAGGACTTCCACGCCGCGCCGTCGAACTGGTCGAGCGCGACGATCCGTAGATACAGGTCCTGCGTACGGTCCGCGTTCGTGCGGTACCGCAGGACCTCGCGGTCCTCGGGCTCGTTCAGGCTGTTCTGCAGCGAGACCAGCGGATTCACCGCCGAGATGGTGCCGCCGCCGGTGCCCGCGCCGCCCCCGGAGCCGGCGGTGTTCAGCAACCCGCCGTCCAGCGCGGGCAGCATGGCGGGTACCACCAGGGCGATGCCCAGCGCGACCACACCGATGCGCCTGCCCGTACGGACCGGGGCATGTGCGGATCCGCCCGCGGTGTCGGCCCCGGCAGCCGTCCGGCCCGCCGCGCGTGGCGCGCCGCCGAATACCCGCCCCCACTGGGAGAGCCGGTCACGGCCCTCGGACAGCAGGAGCAGCAGATAGCCGGTGGCGGCCAGCAGGAACCACGCCCAGCCCGCGCCGCCCGGCGAGAGCCCGGCGGCGACCGAGTAGAGCGCGAGCAGCGGCAGCCCGGCCGGCGCCGCGCTGCGGAACGTCACGGCGAGCGTGTCGACCGCGAGAGCGATCAGCGCGACGCCCGCGACCAGCATCAGCTTGATGCCGTCGGTCGCCGGCGCCGGGATGGCGTACCGCCCGACCTCCTCCGCGCCCGTCGACAGCAGCCCGCCGAACTCCTTGAACGCGTCGGGCCCCGGCAGCACACCGGCGATCGCCTCGTCCATCGTGAACATCATGGTGAGCGCCACCAGCGTCACCAGGGCCTGCACCGCCACGGTCAGCACCCGGGCCAGCGGCACCCGCCTGGCGATCGCGCCCACTCCCGCCTGGACCGACACGAGCAGCACGACCTGGAGGTACCAGGAAGCGCTCTCGATCAGTGGCAGCAGTGCGCCCGCAGCCATCAGCGTGGCCGCCGTGGCGCACAGTGTCAGCCTTCCGCGACCGCTCATGACCAACCCCCAGTTGTCCCCCCCGCGCCGCCCGAGGGAGAGGCCCCCGAACCCGCGCGCTGTCGCTCCGCCAGTCGCCACAGATCGGCGAGCGAGGCGCCGGGCGGCACGGTCACCACCGTCCACCCCGCATCGCGCAGTGGTCTGACCCGGTCCTCGGCCCGCGCCGAGACCTCCACGGGGACCTTCGCCGGAACCCGCCCGCCGGGCTGCCCGGCGTCCGTACCGTCCTGGCCCTGCACCCAGGTGGCGCTGTCCAGGACAAACGCGACGGCGGCGCCGCCGCGCTGGCGCATCCGCGCCGCCACCGCCGCCTGGTCCTCGTCCAGGTCACCGAAGAAGGCGATCAGCAGTCCTTCGTTCCCGCCGCGCAGCACGTCGTACGACCGGGACAGGCCGGCCTCGTCCGAGTGCCCGACGACGGCGAGCGTGTCCATCATCAGCCCGGACGAGTCGGCCGTTTCCTGGGTGGCCCCGGCGAAACCGCCGGCCCCCTCGCCCGGCACCGAATTGCCGGTGTCGGTCAGCAGCCGCACCGAAAAGCCGCGTTCGAGCATGTGCACCAAGGCCGACGCCGTCCCCGACACCGCCCACTCGAAGGCCGAGTCGGGGCCGGCCCCCTGGTAGGCGGTGCGCCGGGTGTCGAGCAGCACCGTGCACCTGGCCCGCTGCGGCTGCTCCTCGCGGCGGACCATCAACTCGCCGTAGCGCGCGGTGGAACGCCAGTGCACCCGCCGCAGGTCGTCGCCGTGCCGGTAGCCGCGCGGGATCACATCGTCCTCGCCGGCCAGTGCCAGCGAACGGTTGCGCCCGTCGCCGTACCCCGAGGCCTCGCCCGCGAGCCGCACCGCGGGCAGCGGCTCGACCTGCGGGATCACGGTCAGCGTGTCGTACGCGCTGAAGGAACGGGTCAGTTCGCACATGCCGAAGGGGTCGGTCAGCCGCAGTTGCAGCGGGCCAAGCGGGTAGCGTCCGCGCAGGTCGGAGCGGACCCGGTAGGACACCTCGCGCCGCCCACCCGCCTCCACCCGGTCCAGCACGAACCGGGGCCGCGGCCCGAGCACATACGGCACCCGGTCCTGCAGCATCAGCAGTCCGGTGGGCAGCCGCGAGACGTTGTCCATCCGCAGATGCACGCGTGACTCCGCGCCCGTCGGCACACGGGACGGCGCGAGGCGCCTGCTGCCCGCGACCCGGTAGCGCGTGCGGTACAGCACGGCCACGCACACCAGCGGCAGCACGGCAAGGAGCAGCCCGACGCGCAGCAGATCGCTCTGGCCCAGGGCGTACGCGCAGACCGCGGCGGCGACGCCGGCCGCCAGGAACGAGCGGCCGCGGGTGGTGAGCCCGGACAGGGCCGCGCGCAGACCGCCCCTGCCGTCCGGGTCCCTGCCGTCGTCGACCGGCGCGGGCTCCCCGGCCGTCATCACAGCCGCCGAACGCCGGGCGGCTGATTTCCGTACAGCGGGCCGCCGGACGGCGGCGGCGTCACACGCCCCGCGACGCGGCCGGCGTCGGGCGCCGCCGCGGTGGGCACAGCGGTGCGCTGGAGGATCTCCAGGACGACCTGCTCCGCCGTGCGCCGGTTCAGCTGGGCCTGCGCGGTCGGCAGCAGCCGGTGCGAGAGCACCGCCACCGCGAGCGCCTGTACGTCGTCGGGCAGCGCGTAGTCACGCCCGCTGAGGGCGGCCGAGGCTTTCGCGGCGCGCAGCAGATGCAGCGTCGCGCGTGGCGACGCGCCGAGTCTCAGATCGGGGTGGTTGCGGGTGGCGCCGACCAGCTCGACCGCGTAGCGCCGTACCGCGTCCGCCACGTGGACCGCACGGACCGCGTCGATCAGCTTCAGGATCTCGTGCGCGTGGGCCACCGGCTGGAGATCGTCAAGCGGCGAGACACCACCGTGCACGTCCAGCATCTGGAGCTCGGCCTCCGGGCTCGGATAGCCGATGGACACCCGCGCCATGAAACGGTCGCGCTGCGCCTCGGGCAGCGGGTACGTGCCCTCCATCTCCACCGGGTTCTGCGTGGCGACCACCATGAAGGGGCTGGGCAGCTCGTAGGTCTGGCCGTCGATGGTGACCTGGCGCTCCTCCATGGACTCCAGGAGCGCGGACTGGGTCTTGGGCGAGGCGCGGTTGATCTCGTCGCCGATCACGATCTGGGCGAAGATCGCACCCGGCTTGAACTCGAAATCACGCCGCTGCTGGTCGTAGATGCTCACGCCGGTGATGTCGGAAGGCAGCAGGTCGGGCGTGAACTGAATACGCCGGACCGAGCAGTCGATGGACCTGGCGAGAGTCTTGGCGAGCATGGTCTTGCCGACGCCCGGCACATCCTCGATGAGCAGATGCCCCTCGGCGAGGAGCACGGTCAGCGAAAGCCGTACGACCTCCGGCTTGCCCTCGATCACACTCTCCACCGACCTGCGGACACGCTCCGCTGTGGTGGTCAGATCAGTGAGGCTCGCTCGATCGTCATAGGTCGTCACCCGGCCCTCCTCGGCCCTTCCCCAAGCTCTTGAGGAGCAGGGGATACCCCATTCACGGGCCGACGCCACAACGACGGAACGGCCCACCCCGAAACACGGACACCACGCGTGGATTGGTTCCGGCGCGATGTCACTCCCGCATTCTTGTTGCCGTTACCGCTTCGTGTCACTCGCCTGTGGATAACTGGGTCGGATATGCCGGTATTTGCCGTCTTTCTGGCGGCTCACTTCACATCACTTGGCGGGATCGATCTCCCGCAGCAACCCGTTCGCCACCTCGAAGACGAAGCCGCGCACATCATCGGTGTGCGGCAGGAACGGCGAGGTCCGCACGCGCTGCATCGACTGCCGTACGTCCTGGTCCACATCACGGAAGGCCTCCACCGCCCAGGAGGGACGCTGCCCCACCTCGTCCTCCAGCTCGTGCCTGAAGTCCTCGGTGAGGCTTTCCAGACCGCAGTTGGTGTGGTGGATCAGTATGACGCTCCGGGTGCCGAGTGCCCGCTGGCTGATGGTCAGCGACCTGATCACATCGTCGGTGACCACGCCGCCCGCGTTACGGATGGTGTGGCAGTCGCCCAGTTCGAGGCCGAGGGCGTCGTGCAGGTCGAGCCGCGCGTCCATGCAGGCGACCACGGCGACGTGCAGCACGGGGCGGGCGTCCATACCGGGGTCGTCGAAGCTCGCGGCGTATTCGCGGTTCGCCTCGACGAGACGGTCGGTGACCGTACCTCCGGTGCGCGCCGAGGCCGGCGCGGCGGTGACGGACTCGGCGGGGAGGTGCGGGGAAGTCGACATGCCCTAGACGTTAGTGGTCGCGGTGGGGGTGGGCCCGCTGTGAGATGGGACAAAGAACGTCAACAAGGCTTGTTGTGAGGTAACCCACAGGCGTTGTGGTGCCTCCTCCGAACGGGTGAAAACGCGCACGCGCGACGCGCCAGCCGGTTGATTGACCGGAAGGACGTGTCGACTAAAGTGACGCGAAGTGGGTGGCGTGAAGCGCTCCTTGCTGCTTTACGGACACTGCTTTACGACACATCACGCACATCGTGAATCCCGCAAGTTACTCCCGCGTGCGCGGCGTACGTACGGCCCGGCCTCCTCCCGCTCGCCGGTCGGCCGACGCCACTTCCCCGGCGCCGGCAGGCCACTTCCCCTTCTGCAGAGCGGGCGGGGACCAGGCCGTACGTACCACCGCGCCGCTACCTGAGAGGGCGCATGAGCCAGACCCGACACGTCCCGGTGATGCTCCAGCGATGCCTGGACCTGTTGGCCCCGGCTCTCGCCGAACCGGGAGCCGTGGTCGTCGACTGCACTCTCGGCCTCGGCGGGCACAGCGAGGCCCTGCTTTCCGCCTTCCCCTCGGCGCGGCTCATCGCGCTGGACCGGGACAAGGAGGCGCTGCGGCTCTCCGGCGAGCGGCTCGCGCCGTTCGGCGACCGGGCCACCCTGGTGCACGCTGTCTACGACGAGCTGCCCGAGGTCCTGGAGCGGCTGTCCGTCCCACGGGTGCAGGGCATCCTGTTCGACCTCGGCGTCTCGTCGATGCAGCTGGACGAGGCGGACCGCGGGTTCGCCTATGCCCAGGACGCCCCGCTCGACATGCGGATGGACCAGACGACGGGCATCAGCGCCGCCGAGGTGCTCAATACCTATCCACCGGGTGAGCTGGTGCGGATCCTGCGCGCGTACGGCGAGGAGAAGCAGGCCAAGCGGATCGTCTCGGCGGTCGTGCGTGAGCGCGACGGCGAACCCTTCAGCAACAGTGCCCGGCTCGTCGCGCTGATCCGTGACGCGCTGCCGCAGGCCGCGAAGCGCACCGGCGGCAACCCCGCCAAGCGCACCTTCCAGGCGCTGCGCATCGAGGTCAACGGTGAGCTCACGGTGCTGGAGCGGGCCATCCCGGCGGCGGTGAAGACCCTCGCCGTGGACGGCCGGATCGCGGTCCTGGCGTACCACTCGCTGGAGGACCGGCTGGTCAAGCACGTGTTCTCGGCGGGCGCCGCCAACACGGCGCCGCACGGCCTGCCGGTCGTGCCCGAGCGTTATCAGCCACGTCTGAAGCTGCTGACACGCGGTGCGGAACTGCCGACGGAGGAGGAGATCGCCGAGAACCGGCGGGCTGCTCCGGCCCGGCTGCGGGGCGCGCAGCGCATCCGGGAGGACGTGCTGTGAGCAAGCCGGCCAAGCAGTTGAAGGGGCGGGCCGCGAGGTTGTCGCAGCTGATGCCCTCGGGTCCCAGTACGGCGGCTCGCACCCCCTTCGTGCTGCTGGTCGTGCTCCTTCTCGGCGGTGGGCTCATCACTCTGCTGCTGCTGAATTCCTCGCTCAACGAGGGCTCGTTCAGACTGAGCGAGCTCAAGAAGCGGACCACTGAACTGACCGACGAGGAGCAGGCGCTCCAGCGGGACGTGAACGACAGGTACGCGCCCGACGCCCTGGAGCGCAGGGCGCGCGAGCTGGGCATGGTGCCCGGTGGCAGCCCCGTCTTCCTCAACCCGGACGGTACGGTCCGCGGCGTGCCCACCGAGGCGTCGGCCGAGCCCGTCGCCCAGCCCACCGCGCTGAGCGTGCCCGCTCCGCAGCCGCCCGCGGCGGCGCCCTCCGCGCCGGTGGCCCCGGCCTCGCCCCCCGCGTCGTCCGCCCCGCCCACGCCTTCGCCCACGGCTCCTCCCGCTCCGGCTTCCGACCCCGCTCCCGTCCCGGTGAGCCCGTCCACGCAGCCGACCACGACACCCGGCAGGTGACGCAGTGCCTCCCAAGGAACCAGCCACACCGCGCCGCCGAGTACCCGGCCCCGCGCGTGCGCAGGGCGGGGGGCGCTCCAGATCCACCGCGCGCCCCCCGGCGGGACGCCCGCGCCCCGCGCGCAAAACGGCACGCTCCCTGCGGCTTGGCAGTCCCAGGCCACGGCTGCGGCTGGTCGGCCTCGGTCTGACCCTGGTCATGCTGGCCTTCGTCGTACGGCTGCTCCAGGTACAGGCCGTCGATGCGAGCGCGTACGCGGCGAAGGCGGAGAAGAACCGGTACTCCAGCTCCACGCTGGCCGCCGAGCGCGGTGAGATCACCGACCGCGACGGCATCGCGCTGGCCACCAGCGTCGACGCGTACGACATCACCGCCGACCCGTCGATGTTCACCACGAAGTTCAGCAAGGCCGACGACACGCCGGAGCAGGCCGCCGCGCTCCTCGCGCCCATCCTCCGCAAGGACGAGGGCGACCTGGCCAAGCAGCTCAGAAAGCCCAAGAGCAGGTACACGATCCTGGCCCGCCGCCAGACCCCGCAGATCTGGAAGCAGATCAAGGACCTCAGAAGCGTCTTCACCGAGAAGGCCAGGACGGACAAGGCCAACGGCGGCACCGGCGCCAATGTGCTCGCCGGCGTATTCCAGGAGCCCAGCAGCAAGCGCGTCTACCCCAACGGCGATCTCGGCGCCGGAATACTGGGTTACGTCAATGCCGACGGCAAGGGCGGTGGCGGCCTGGAGACCCAGCTGAACAAGGAGCTGGCGGGCAAGGACGGCGAGATCACCTACGCGCAGTCCGGCGGCCGCCGGGTGCCCACCGCGGGCAACCGCGAGGTGCCCGCGGTGCCCGGCTCCGACATCGAGCTGACCATCGACCGTGACATCCAGTGGGCCGCCCAGAAGGCCATCGCCGACCAGGTGAAGAAGTCCGCCGCGGACCGTGGCTACGTCATAGTGCAGGACAACAGGACCGGCGAGGTCCTCGCCATGGCCAACGCCCCCGGCTTCGACCCCAACGACCTCTCGCAGGCCAATTCGGCCGCGATGGGCAACGCGGCGCTTCAGGACGCCTTCGAACCGGGCTCCACCGCCAAGGTCATGTCCATGGCCGCGGTACTGGAGGAGAACGCCGCGGTTCCCGACACCCACGTGGTCGTGCCCAACCGGCTGCACCGCGGCGACCGGCTGTTCAAGGACGACATCGACCACCCCACCTGGTACCTGACGCTCAACGGCGTACTCGCCAAGTCCAGCAACATCGGCACGATCCTCGCGACCGAGCAGCTCGGCAAGACCCGTGCGGAGGCCAACCAGGTCCTCCACTCGTATCTGCGCAAGTTCGGCCTGGGCAGCCCCAGCGGGCTCGGCTATCCGGGTGAGACGGCCGGCATCCTCGCCAAGCCGCAGGACTGGAGCACCTCGCAGCAGTACACGATCCCATTCGGCCAGGGCCTGTCGCTCAACGCCATGCAGGCCGCTTCGGTCTACTCGACGATCGCCAACGGCGGCGTAAGGATCGAGCCAACTCTGGTCCGCGGCTCCAAGGGCCCCGACGGCCGCTTCACCCCGGCCCCCGCGCCCAAGAAGACCCGCGTGGTCAGCGAGAAGACCGCCAAGACCCTGGCGTCGATGCTGGAGTCCGTGGTGGACGACGAAGAGGGAACGGGCACCAAGGCACGCATCCCCGGCTACCGCGTCGGCGGCAAGACCGGCACGTCCAACCGGGTGGATCCGGCCACCGGCCGCTACAAGGGCTACACGGCGTCCTTCGCCGGCATCGCGCCCGCCGACAACCCGCGCATCACCGTGTACTGCGCCATCCAGAACCCGACCAGGGGCAGCTACTTCGGCGGCCAGATCTGCGGTCCCATCTACAAGCAGGTCATGGAATTCGCGCTGAAGACCCAGCAGGTCGCCCCGAGCGGCACCGCCCCCGCGCGGCTGCCGGTGTCCTTCCAGCCCGGCGAGTGACTCAGGACCATCAGTGACAACGATCACCCGCGATTCCGGGAACCGGCAGAACCCATCCACCGACCCGCCCCCCTCACTTCGCGGCAGGCCGGGTCGGCCCGGTACGCTCACCGCCGTGCCACACGCTGATCAGTCCCAAACCACCCAGAAGGACGCCCCGGTGACGTACCCCGGAGCGCCCAGGCCGGTCCAGGTCCGCCCGACACCCGTAGGGAAGCTGGCCGCACGGCTGGGCATCGAATCCCCGGGTGCGGCCGAGGTCACGGGCATCACCCACGACTCCCGTGCGGTGAGGCCGGGTGATCTGTACGCCGCGCTGCCCGGGGCCCGTCTCCACGGGGCCGACTTCGTCACCCAGGCGGCGAGCCTCGGCGCGGCCGCGATCCTCACCGACCCGGCGGGTTTGGAGCGGGCCGCCGCGACCGGCCTGCCGGTCCTCTCGGTCGCCGACCCACGCGGCCGGATGGGCGAGATCGCCGTCGAGATCTACGGCCACCCCGGCGAGGACCTGCTCCAGATCGGTATCACCGGCACGTCGGGCAAGACCACCACCGCGTATCTCGTCGAGGGCGGCCTGCGGGCCGCCGAGGCCGCGGAGGCCGCCGAGAACAAGGAGTCGCCGGCGCTGACGGGCCTCATCGGGACCGTCGAGATGCGCATCGGCGACGAGCGCATCAAGTCCGAACGCACCACCCCCGAGGCAACCGACCTGCAGGCCCTGTACGCCGTCATGCGCGAGCGCGGCGTCAAGGCGGTCGCCATGGAGGTTTCCAGCCACGCGCTGGTGCTCGGCCGGGTCGACGGCTGCGTCTTCGACGTGGCGGTCTTCAACAACCTGAGCCCCGAGCACATGGAATTCCACTCCGGCATGGAGGACTACTTCCAGGCGAAGGCACGGCTGTTCACGCCGGAGCGCAGCCGGGTCGGCGTGGTCAACTTCGACGACGAGTACGGCCGCAGGCTCATCACCGAGTCGGGTGTCCCGGTCACTTCGTTCTCCGCTGAGGGCCACCCGGACGCCGACTGGCGGGCCGAGAACGTCGACGTCGGCCCGTTCACCAGTGAGTTCACGGCCGTCGGCCCCAAGGGGGAGCGCGTCACCGCGACCGCCCCGCTGGCGGGCCCGTTCAACGTCGCCAACACCCTCGCCGCGATCGTTACGCTCGCCGTCGCCGGCGTCGACCCGCAGACCGCCGCCGACGGCATCGCCGCCGTCCCCGGTGTGCCGGGCCGCCTGGAGCGCGTGGACGTCGGCCAGCCGTACCTCGCGGTCGTCGACTACGCGCACAAGACGGACGCTGTCGAATCGGTTCTGCGCGCGCTGCGCAAGGTCACCGAGGGCAAGCTGCTCATCGTCCTCGGCTGCGGCGGCGACCGCGACAAGCAGAAGCGGGCCTCGATGGGCGCCGCCGCCGCCAGGCTGTCCGACACCGCCGTACTGACCTCCGACAACCCCCGTTCCGAGGACCCTCTCGCGATCCTCGCCGCCATGCTCGCGGGCGCAGCCGAGGTGCCCGCGCACGAGCGCGGCGAAGTCCTGATCGAGGCCGAGCGGGCTGCCGCGATCGCCACGGTCGTGGCGCGCGCCAAGCCCGGCGACACCGTACTCGTCGCGGGCAAGGGACATGAGCAGGGGCAGGACATCGCAGGAGTGGTACGCCCCTTCGACGACCGCCAGGTGCTTCGCGCCGCGATTATGAACACCCAGGGATGACCAAGTGATCGCCCTCTCCCTCGCCGAGATCGCCGAAATCGTCGGCGGGCAGCCGTACGACATACCGGACGGTGCCCTCACGGTGACCGGCCCCGTCGTCATCGACTCCCGTCAGGTCGGGCCCGGCAGTCTGTTCGTCGCCTTCGCGGGCGAGAACGTCGACGGACACGACTACGCGCGGCGCGCCGTCGATTTGGGCGCGGCAGCCGTCCTGGCCACCCGCCCGGTCGGCGTGCCCGCCATCGTTGTGGACGACGTCGTGAGGGCGCTCGGCGCCCTCGCGAGCGCCGTCGTCGAGCGCCTGGGCGCCACCGTCGTCGCGCTCACCGGATCGGCCGGCAAGACCAGTACCAAGGACCTGATCGCCCAACTCCTGGAGCGCAAGGGCCCGACGGTCTGGCCGGCCGGCAATCTGAACAACGAGATCGGGCTGCCGCTGACCGCACTGCGGGCCACCGAGGACACCCAGCACCTCGTCCTGGAAATGGGCGCCCGCTACATCGGCGACATCCGCTACCTCAGCAGCCTCGTCCCGCCGAGGATCGGCCTCGTGCTGAACGTCGGCACCGCCCACATCGGCGAGTTCGGGGGCCGCGAGCAGATCGCCGAGGCCAAGGGCGAACTGGTCGAGGCACTGCCGTCGGCGGAGGCGGGGGGAGTTGCCGTACTCAACGCGGACGATCCGCTCGTACGCGCCATGTCGGCCCGCACGAAGGCCCGGACGATCCTCTTCGGCGAGGCCGAGGACGCGGACGTACGTGCCGAGAATGTCCGGCTCACGCAGAACGGGCAGCCCGCCTTCCGCCTTCACACACCCACCGGGTGCAGTGACGTGACCATGCGGCTGTACGGTGAGCACCACGTGTCGAACGCGCTCGCCGCGGCCGCCGTCGCCCATGAGCTGGGCATGTCCGTTGACGAGATCGCCGTGGCGCTCTCCGAGGCGGACACGCTGTCCCGCTGGCGTATGGAGGTCACCGAGCGTCCTGACGGCGTGACGGTCGTCAACGACGCCTACAACGCGAATCCCGAATCCATGCGAGCCGCTCTTCGCGCGCTCGCGGCCATGGGCACGGGACGTCGTACGTGGGCGGTGCTCGGCCCGATGGCCGAGCTCGGCGACGATTCACTCGCCGAGCACGACGCGGTCGGACGACTTGTCGTCCGGCTCAACGTCAGCAAGCTCGTGGCAGTCGGGGGCAGGGAAGCGTCCTGGCTACAGCTGGGCGCTTACAACGAGGGTTCGTGGGGTGAGGAGTCGGTGCACGTGTCCGACGCGCAGGCGGCGGTCGACTTGTTGCGCAGTGAGTTGCGCCCGGGCGACGTCGTGCTGGTGAAGGCTTCCAGGTCGGTCGGTCTCGAACGGGTAGCCCAGGCGCTGCTCGATCACCGTACCGAGGGCGAGGTCACCGGCCGATGAGGCAGATCCTCTTCGCGGGAGTCATTGGGCTTTTTCTGACCCTGGTCGGCACTCCGCTGCTGATCAAGGTGCTCGCCCGAAAGGGATACGGGCAGTTCATCCGGGACGACGGTCCGCGCGGCCACCACGGCAAGCGCGGCACTCCCACCATGGGCGGCATCGCCTTCATAACGGCCACGCTCATCGCGTACGGCCTGGCGAAGGTCATCGCGGGCGAGAAGCCGACGATGTCGGGCCTGTTGGTGCTGTTCCTGATGGCGGGCATGGGTGTCGTCGGGTTCCTCGACGACTACATCAAGATCGTCAAGCAGCGTTCGCTGGGTCTTCGGGCCAAGGCGAAGATGGCGGGCCAGCTGATCGTCGGCATCGCCTTCGCGGTGCTCGCACTGCAGTTCAAGGACGCCCGCGGGCTCGCCCCGGCGTCCACCAAGCTCTCCTTCGTCCAGGACTTCGGCTGGACGATCGGCCCCGTGCTCTTCGTGGTCTGGGCGCTGTTCATGATTCTCGCGATGTCGAACGGTGTGAACCTCACCGACGGCCTCGACGGTCTCGCCACCGGCGCCTCGGTGATGGTCTTCGGCGCGTACACCTTCATCGGCGTATGGCAGTACCAGGAGTCCTGCTCCGACGCGGTCTCGCTGACCAACCCGGAAGCCTGCTTCGAGGTACGGGATCCACTGGACCTCGCGATTGTCGCCGCCGCCCTGATGGGCGCCTGCTTCGGCTTCCTGTGGTGGAACACCTCGCCCGCCAAGATCTTCATGGGTGACACGGGCTCACTGGCCCTCGGCGGCGCGCTCGCCGGTCTGGCGATCTGCTCCCGCACGGAGTTCCTGATCGCCCTCCTCGGCGGCCTGTTCGTCCTGATCACGATGTCTGTCGTGATCCAGGTCGGCTTCTTCAAGATGACGCGCAAGCGGGTCTTCAAGATGGCGCCGCTCCAGCACCACTTCGAACTCAAGGGGTGGTCCGAAGTCCTTGTGGTGGTCCGCTTCTGGATCATCCAGGGCATGTGCGTGATCGTGGGTCTGGGGCTGTTCTACGCCGGCTGGGCGGCCGACAAGTGAACTGGCAGGACAAGCGGGTCACCGTCGCGGGTCTCGGCGTCTCCGGGATCCCCGCGGCGCGTGCCCTGCGCGACCTCGGCGCCCGGGTCACCGTGGTCAACGACGGCGACGACGAGCGCTCCCGCGCCCAGGCCGCCGAGCTGGCGGCGCTGGGCATCACCGTGCGCCTCGGCGACGGAGCGACGCTGCCCGAGGGCACCGAGCTCATCGTCACCACGCCCGGCTGGCAGCCCGACAAGCCCCTCTTCAGGGCCGCGGCGGACGCGGGCGTGGAGATCTGGGGCGACGTCGAGCTGGCGTGGCGCCTGCGGGGCCCGGACGCGGCCCCCTGGCTCGCGGTCACCGGCACGAACGGCAAGACCACGACCGTGCGGATGCTGGCCTCCATCCTTGAGGCCGCAGGACTGCGCACGGCGGCCGTAGGCAACATCGGCGTCTCACTGCTCGACGCCGTCCTCGGCGACGAGCCGTACGACGTCCTGGCCGTCGAGCTCTCCAGCTACCAGCTGCACTGGGCGCCGAGTCTGCGCGCGCACTCCGCCGCCGTGCTCAACCTGGCCCCCGACCATCTGGACTGGCACGGCTCCATGGAGGCGTACGTCGCCGACAAGGGCCGCGTCTACGAGGGCAACCAGGTCGCCTGCGTCTACAACCTCACCGACCCGGCCACCGAGGCACTGGTCCGTGGGGCGGACGTAGAGGAGGGCTGCCGCGCGGTCGGCTTCACCCTCGCCGCCCCCGGCCCCTCCCAACTCGGTGTGGTCGACGGCATCCTGGTCGACCGCGCCTTCGTGCAGGACCGGCAGAGGAACGCCCAGGAGCTCGCCGAGGTCTCGGACGTGGCTGCGTCTTCCCGGGGGACAGCCCCCGGAGCCCCCGGACCGGCCCCCCACAACATCGCCAACGCCCTCGCCGCCGCGGCCCTCGCCCGCGCCTACGGTGTGCCGCCCACCGCCGTACGCGACGGGCTGCGGGCCTTCCGGCCCGACGCCCACCGCATCGAGCACATCGCCGATGTCGCGGGTGTCGCGTACGTCGACGACTCCAAGGCCACCAACACGCACGCCGCCCAGGCGTCCCTGGCGGCGTACGACCCGATCGTGTGGATCGCGGGCGGCCTCGCCAAGGGCGCCACCTTCGACGAGCTCGTCGAGAAGTCGGCGAAGCGACTGCGCGGCGTCGTCCTGATCGGCGCCGACCGCGCGCTGATCGCCGAAGCCCTGGCGCGACACGCCCCCGAGGTACCGGTGGTCGACCTCGACCGGACCGACACTGGGGCGATGTCGGCGGCGGTGTGCGAAGCGGCACGACTCGCACAGCCGGGGGACACCGTGCTGATGGCCCCGGCCTGCGCCTCCATGGACATGTTCGCCAACTACAACAAGCGTGGCGAGGCATTCACCGACGCCGTACGCGAGTTGGCTCCCGAGCGCGACTAGCGGACCGGTCCCCGCGCCGCGGACCGGTCGGCGCAGCCCATGAGTGGAGGGGACACGAGATGTTGGCCGACGACAGTGCCCTGGCCGGCCGCCCCGCCCTGCGCGGGCGGGCCGGGGCAGGAACGGTCCGCCGCACGGCCGCGCCGCGCCGCCGCGGCCCGACGATGCCCAGACCGCCGCGGGGCAACGGCCCACGGCGGCTGTACGAGCAGCTCCGCCGCACCTGGGACCGCCCTCTGACGGCGTACTACCTCATCCTGGGCAGCGCCCTGCTGATCACCGTGCTCGGCCTGGTGATGGTCTACTCCGCCTCGATGATCAAGGCGCTTGAGCTGTCGCTGCCCGCCTCGTACTTCTTCCGCAAGCAGTTCTTCGCGGCCGTCATCGGGACGGGCCTGCTGCTCGCCGCGTCCCGGATGCCCGCGAGGCTGCACCGCGCGCTCTCCTACCCGCTGCTGGCCGGCACGGTCTTCCTGATGGTCCTGGTCCAGGTCCCCGGAATAGGAGTCTCGATCGGCGGCAACCAGAACTGGATTTCGCTGGGCGGGCCCTTCATGCTCCAGCCCAGTGAGTTCGCCAAGCTGGCGCTGATCCTGTGGGGCGCCGACCTGCTCGCCCGCAAGCAGGACAAGCGGCTGCTGAGCCAGTGGAAGCACATGCTGGTGCCGCTCGTCCCCGTCGCCTTCATGCTGCTCGGCCTGATCATGCTCGGCGGCGACATGGGTACGGCGATCATCCTCACCGCGATCCTCTTCGGCCTGCTCTGGCTCGCGGGCGCGCCCACCCGGCTCTTCGCCGGGGTGCTCGCCTTCGCCGCCTTCATCGGCTTCGTCCTCATCAGCAACAACGCGAACCGGATGTCGCGGCTCGCCTGCATCGGCGCGACCGACCTCGGCCCCAAGGGCGAGTGCTGGCAGGCGGTGCACGGAATCTACGCTCTGGCGTCCGGCGGATGGTTCGGTTCCGGACTGGGTGCGAGTGTGGAAAAATGGGGCCAACTCCCGGAGCCGCACACCGACTTCATCTTCGCCATCACCGGTGAGGAACTGGGTCTGGCGGGGACGCTGTCCGTACTCGCCCTCTTCGCGGCCCTAGGCTATGCGGGTATCCGCGTGGCCGGACGCACGGAGGATCCCTTCGTCAGGTTTGCCGCGGGAGGTGTGACCACCTGGATCACGGCTCAGGCCGTGGTCAATATCGGTGCGGTGCTCGGTCTTCTGCCGATCGCCGGTGTCCCGCTCCCGCTGTTCTCCTACGGGGGCTCGTCCCTGCTGCCGACCATGTTCGCCGTAGGGTTGCTGATCGCCTTCGCGCGAGAGGATCCCGCCGCCAAGGCGGCCCTGGCCATGCGACGGCCCGGCCTTGGCAAAAAGGCCGGGGTGAGATGGAAGACGATGAGACGGCGCGTCAAGAAGCGTCCGTCCGGAGAGCGGTGAATTTCGGTGCATGTCGTACTCGCCGGCGGGGGGACCGCCGGCCACATCGAGCCCGCGCTCGCCCTCGCGGACGCCCTGCGCAGGCAGGACCCGAGCGTAGGAATCACGGCCCTGGGCACGGAGCGCGGACTTGAGACCAGGCTCGTACCGGAGCGTGGTTACGAACTGGGGCTGATCCCCGCCGTACCGCTGCCCCGCAGGCCCACCCCCGAACTGATCACCGTCCCGGGACGGCTGCGCGGCACCATCAAGGCCGCCGAGCAGATCCTGGTACGTACGAAGGCGGACTGCGTCGTCGGCTTCGGCGGCTATGTCGCGCTGCCCGGCTACCTCGCGGCCAAGCGCCTCGGAGTGCCGATCATCGTCCACGAGGCCAACGCGCGTCCCGGCCTGGCCAACAAGATCGGCTCGCGCTACGCGGCGGCCGTGGCGGTCTCCACCCCCGACAGCAAGCTGCGCGGCGCCCGCTACATCGGCATCCCGCTGCGCCGCACGATCGCCACCCTGGACCGGGCCAAGGTCAGGCCCGAGGCGCGCGCCGCCTTCGGCCTCGACCCCAACCTGCCGACGCTGCTCGTATCCGGCGGCTCGCAGGGCGCCCGCCGCCTCAACGAGGTGATCCAGCAGATCGCTCCGGTGCTCCAGCGCTCCGGAATCCAGATCCTGCACGCGGTCGGACCGAAGAATGAAATGCCACACGTCGACAACATGCCCGGTATGCCGCCCTATATCCCGGTACCGTATGTCGACCGGATGGACCTCGCGTACGCGGCGGCCGACATGATGCTCTGCCGTGCGGGCGCGATGACCGTCGCCGAACTCTCCGCCGTCGGACTCCCGGCCGCCTACGTCCCGCTGCCCATCGGCAACGGCGAACAGCGGCTCAACGCGCAGCCGCTGGTCAACGCCGGCGGTGGTCTGCTGGTCGACGACGCCCAGCTGACCCCCGAGTGGGTGCAGAGCCAGGTGCTCCCGGTCCTCGCGGACCCGCACCGGCTGTACGAGATGTCCCGCGCCGCCGCCGAGTTCGGCCGCCGGGACGCCGACGAGCTGCTGGTCGGCATGGTGTACGAGGCGATTGCCGCACGCAGGGCCGGCTGAACGGCCCCCGACACAGGAGGCAACAGCGAGTGGCCGGACCGACGACCGCCCAGCGCGGCGCACGAAAGGCGCCGGGATCGTCGGCGGCCCGCCCACCCCGCGAGAAGGGGCCGGGGAGCCGCCTGCGGCTCCCCGGCCGCCCCTGGGTGATCCTGCTCGTCGTCGCGGCACTGCTGCTCGCCGGGGGCGGTGTGTGGGCGCTCTACGGGTCCACCTGGCTGCGGGTCGAGCGGGTGAAGTCCTCCGGTACGCAGGTCCTGACGCCCGATGAGGTGCTCGCCGCCGCGGCGGTTCCGGTCGGGGCGCCGCTGATTTCCGTCGATACGGATGCCATTGAGGACCGGCTGCGCCGGAAATTGCCCCGTATCGACTCGGTGGATGTTGTTCGTTCATGGCCGCATGCCATCGGCCTGAAGGTGACCGAACGAAAGGCTGTACTGCTCGTGCGGAAGGGCGCACAGTTCGTCGAAGTGGACGACGAGAGTGTGCGGTTCGCCACGGTCCCCAAGGCGCCCAAGGGCGTACCACTACTGGAATTGACACCCGATCAGTCACCGAGTCTGCGACGCTTTGGAGCGGACCGTCTGATGCGGGAAGCCGTTCGGGTTCAGGGCGAAATCCCCGAATCCGTCGCCCAGGATGTGCGATCCTTCAAGGTCCGTTCGTACGACGCCATCTCACTGAAGCTGAGCCGGGGTCGTACGGTCGACTGGGGCAGTAGCGAGCAGGGCGAAGCGAAGGCGCGCACACTGAGGGCTCTCATGAAAGCAGCCCCCAAGGCCGCGCACTTCGACGTCAGTGCGCCCACCGCCCCGGCCGTGTCGGGGAGTTGACGGGTATACGCCCTGGCCAGCACCCTGGTTGGCCAGCGATATGGGTGATCACATAGGGTGAAAAGAAAAACGGGAGGTTCGGCGTGTTCGTTGAACGTGCGCCACTTGTCGACTTAGTGTCCTGTTCGGAAGAGTCCAACAGACACACTGGTAACCCTGAACTTCACCGTTAGGGTTCGGGTCGGCGTTCGGACCGTCCCAATCGGCATCAGTCGTCGCGCGCTGCAACTCCGCGGCGGCACGTAACTCGAGGCGAGAGGCCTTCGACGTGGCAGCACCGCAGAACTACCTCGCAGTCATCAAGGTCATCGGTGTCGGCGGCGGTGGTGTCAATGCCATCAACCGAATGATCGAGGTCGGTCTCAAGGGCGTCGAGTTCATCGCGATCAACACTGACGCGCAAGCGCTGTTGATGAGCGACGCCGACGTCAAGCTCGACGTCGGACGGGAACTCACCCGCGGCCTCGGCGCCGGAGCCAACCCGGCAGTCGGGCGCAAGGCGGCAGAGGACCACCGTGAGGAGATCGAGGAGGTCCTCAAGGGGGCCGACATGGTCTTCGTCACCGCCGGCGAAGGCGGCGGCACCGGAACGGGCGGCGCACCTGTCGTCGCCAACATCGCGCGCTCGCTCGGCGCCCTCACGATCGGCGTGGTCACCCGCCCGTTCACCTTCGAGGGACGGCGTCGCGCGAACCAGGCGGAGGACGGCATCGCCGAGCTCCGCGAAGAGGTCGACACCCTCATCGTCATTCCCAACGACCGGCTGCTGTCCATCTCGGACCGTCAGGTCAGCGTGCTCGACGCGTTCAAGTCGGCCGACCAGGTACTGCTCTCGGGCGTTCAGGGCATCACCGACCTCATCACCACCCCGGGTCTGATCAACCTCGACTTCGCGGACGTCAAGTCCGTAATGTCCGAGGCCGGATCCGCCCTGATGGGCATCGGCTCGGCACGCGGCGACGACCGTGCGGTGGCCGCCGCGGAGATGGCGATCTCCTCGCCGCTTCTGGAGGCGTCCATCGACGGCGCCCGCGGTGTGCTGCTCTCCATCTCCGGTGGCTCGGACCTCGGTCTCTTCGAGATCAACGAGGCCGCGCAGCTGGTGAGCGAGGCCGCCCACCCCGAGGCCAACATCATCTTCGGTGCGGTCATCGACGACGCGCTCGGCGACGAGGTACGGGTCACCGTCATCGCCGCCGGCTTCGACGGCGGACAGCCGCCGACCCGCCGCGAGACTGTTCTCGGTGCGGGCGCGGGCAGCAAGCGCGAGGAGTCCACGCCGTCCCGCTCCGCGGAGACGGCGCGGTCCACCAGCGGTATCGGCACTGTTCCGCCGCGCGAGGAGTCCCCGGCCCCGGCCGAGTCCGCCCCGGTGAGTGAGTACACCAGCACGCCGGTCTCGTCGCCGCACGTGCCGCCGGCCCGCCCGTACCAGGACAGCCAGGCCGAAGAGCTGGATGTCCCGGACTTCTTGAAGTGACCGTGCAGCACGACGCGATACACCCGGACGGCGCGCACTTCGCCTTCACCGACAGGTGGGGCGGGGTGAGCGCCGTTCCGTACGCGGAGCTCAATCTCGGTGGCGCGGTCGGCGACGAGTCCGCCGCGGTGCTGGCCAACCGCGACATCGCGGCCAAGGCGCTCGGCCTCGATCCGTCCCTGGTCGTCTGGATGAACCAGGTGCACGGTCGTGAGGTGGCCGTCGTCGACGGGCCGTGGGGCGCGGACACCGCGGGAACTGCGCACATCCCGGCGGTCGACGCGATCGTGACCGCCCGGCGCGGTCTCGCCCTCGCCGTTCTCACCGCGGACTGCGCCCCCGTACTGCTGGCCGACCCCGTGGCCGGCGTCGTGGCGGCCGCCCATGCCGGGCGGCCAGGTCTGGTCGCGGGGGTCGTCCCGGCCGCCGTCGAGGCAATGATCACACTGGGCGCCCAGCCGTCCCGGATCACCGCCCGCACCGGCCCCGCCGTCTGCGGACGCTGTTACGAGGTGCCGGCCCAGCTGCGGGCCGAGGTCGCCGACGCGGTGCCCGAGGCCTGGTCGGAGACGAGCTGGGGAACCCCGGCCGTCGATGTGAGCGCCGGGGTGCACGCGCAGCTCGAAGCGCTCGGCGTACGGGACCGGCAGCTCTCGCCGGTCTGCACACTGGAGTCGGGTGACCACTTCTCGTACCGCCGTGACCGCACGACGGGGCGGCTCGCCGGATATGTCTGGCTGGACGGATGAGGCATGACGGATCGCAAGTCTGAACTCGCGGCGAACCTGGAGCGGGTGGAGGAACGTATCTCCACCGCTTGTACGGCCGCCGGGCGCAAGCGCGAAGAAATGACCCTGATCGTGGTCACCAAGACCTACCCCGCGAGCGATGTACGGCTGCTCGCCGAGCTCGGCGTGCACCATGTCGCGGAGAACCGGGACCAGGACGCGGCTCCCAAGGCGGCCGAGTGCGCGGGGCTGCCGCTCTCCTGGCACTTCGTGGGGCAGCTGCAGACGAACAAGGTCCGTTCTGTGGCAGATTATGCCGATGTGGTGCAGTCCGTGGACCGGGCGAAGCTCGTCACCGCGCTCTCGGCGGCGGCGACGGGGGCCGGGCGCGAGCTGGGCTGCCTGATCCAGGTCGCCCTCGACGCCGGGGCGGGCGAGCGCGGTGAGCGGGGCGGGGTGGCGCCCGACGGCATCGAGGAGTTGGCCGCGAAGGTGGCCGGGGCCCCGGGCCTGAGGCTCGACGGTCTGATGACGGTCGCGCCCCTGGCGGGAGAGTACGAGGGGCGCCAACGGGCGGCATTCGAGCGGCTGGTGGAATTGTCATCCAGCCTGCGCGCGGCTCATCCTGCTGCGAACATGGTCTCGGCAGGGATGAGTGCGGACCTTGAGGAGGCCGTAGCGGCCGGGGCGACACATGTACGCGTCGGTACTGCGGTACTCGGAGTCCGACCCCGCCTCGGGTAACGTCGCGAAGCAAGTCGGACCACAGCAGAAAATATGGTCATTCCCGCCAAGAGGTGGGCAGGCCCAGTGGATCGCGGGCACTTGGTGACGATGCCGATGGTGACGATGCCGATCCACCACAGAGCGGAGGACTCAGAGAATGGCCGGCGCGATGCGCAAGATGGCGGTCTACCTCGGCCTCGTGGAGGACGATGGGTACGACGGCCGGGGTTTTGATCCCGATGACGATTTCGAACCCGAGCCGGAGCCCGAGCGGGAGCACCGGCGGCACCAGCCACCGCACCAGGACAGGCGCGAGGATTCCGTGCGCGTGGTGCAGCCTCCCGCGCAGCGCGAGCCGGTTGCGCTCGCGGCGGAAAGCGGACGACCAGCGCGAATCGCCCCCGTGGCATCCATCACACCTGAACGCCCGAACCTGGAGAAGAACGCACCGGTGATCATGCCCAAGGTTGTGTCCGAGCGGGAGCCCTACCGCATCACCACGCTGCACCCGCGGACCTACAACGAGGCCCGTACCATCGGGGAACACTTCCGCGAGAGCACTCCCGTGATCATGAATCTCACGGAGATGGACGACACGGATGCGAAGCGACTTGTCGACTTTGCGGCAGGACTCGTCTTCGGTCTGCATGGCAGCATTGAACGAGTGACGCAGAAGGTGTTCCTGTTGTCGCCTGCTAACGTCGATGTCACGGCGGAGGACAAGGCCCGTATTGCAGAGGGCGGCTTCTTCAACCAGAGCTGAGACGCGACAGACGTGACACAGGGGAACGACCCCGGCCGGGAGGCCGGACCGTGAGGGCATGGGGAGAGGGAAGTACGAGATGGGCATTGCACTACAGGTGATCTACATCGCGCTGATGTGCTTCCTCATCGTGCTGATCTTCCGGCTCGTCATGGACTACGTTTTCCAGTTCGCGCGCTCATGGGAACCCGGCAAGGCGATGGTGGTCGTCCTGGAGGCCACCTACTCTGTCACCGATCCACCGCTCAAGCTTCTGCGGCGGTTCATTCCGCCGCTGCGTCTCGGGGGCGTGGCACTCGACCTGTCCTTCTTCGTTCTGATGATCATCGTCTATATCCTGATCAGCATCGTGGTCAGGATGTGAGCGATACGGTCTTGCCGACTGCCGACGACTACGTAGAGGTGAAGAAGAGATGCCGCTGACCCCCGAGGACGTGCGGAACAAGCAGTTCACGACCGTCCGGCTCCGAGAAGGCTACGACGAGGACGAGGTTGATGCCTTCCTCGACGAGGTCGAGGCCGAACTGACCCGCCTGCTCCGCGAGAACGAGGATCTGCGCGCCAAGCTGGCCGCCGCGACGCGTGCCGCCGCGCAGAACCAGCAGCAGGGCATGCGAAAGCAGGAGCAGCAGGATCGCCCCGGCGCGCCTGTGCCCGCAGCCATATCCGGCCCGCCGGTCCAGCAGCAGCCCCCGCAGATGGGTCCGCCCCAGCTGCCCGGTGGTGCTCCGCAGCTGCCCGCGGGTCCCAGTGGTCACGGCCAGCAGCAGGGCCAGCACGGTCCGGGCCCGCAGCAGGGCCAGCACGGCCACCTCCAGCAGCACGGCCCCGGTCCGCAGGGCCAGCACGGTCCCGGCCCCATGGGTCAGGGCCCGATGCAGGGACAGATGGGTCAGGGCCCCATGGGCCAGGGCCAGATGCAGAACCAGATGCAGAACCAGATGGGCGGCCCGATGGGCGGACCCATGGGCGGCCACGGACCGCAGCTCCCGCAGCCCGGTCAGGCACCCGGCGGCGACAGCGCCGCGCGTGTGCTTTCGCTGGCGCAGCAGACCGCGGACCAGGCGATCGCGGAGGCCCGTTCCGAGGCCAACAAGATCGTCGGCGAGGCGCGCAGCCGCGCCGAGGGCCTGGAGCGGGACGCCCGCGCCAAGGCGGACGCGCTGGAGCGGGACGCGCAGGAGAAGCACCGTGTCGCGATGGGCTCGCTGGAGTCCGCCCGCGCCACGCTTGAGCGCAAGGTCGAGGACCTGCGCGGCTTCGAGCGCGAGTACCGGACCCGGCTGAAGTCCTACCTGGAGAGCCAGCTGCGTCAGCTGGAGACCCAGGCGGACGACTCGCTGGCTCCGCCGCGGGCCCCGGCGGCCGCTTCGCTGCCGCCGGCTCCGCAGATGAGTGGCTCGATGGCTCCGGCCGGTGCGGGTTCCATGGGGCACTCCATGGGCGGTCAGCCGTCGATGGGTAACCACGGTGGCCAGCAGTCCAACGCTCCGTCCTACGGCGGCCAGCAGCAGATGTCCCCGGCGATGACTCAGCCGATGGCGCCGGTGCGGCCGCAGGCTCCGCAGCCGATGCAGCAGGCGCCTTCGCCGATGCGTGGCTTCCTCATCGACGAGGACGACAACTGACGGGCGTTCGCGCGCTGAGCGCGTAGCCGTCGGCAGGCTGAGGGCCGGGCCCCGGGGATTCACTCCCCGGGGCCCGGCCCTTTTGGCGTGCGGGCGGGCGGGGGCGGCCCTCGGGTGCGAGTCGGCCGGGGGCGGGGTGCGGCGGGGTGGCGCCTGCGGCGGGCTGTTCCCCTACCCGCCCCTTCCCACAACTGGGGCTCCGCCCCAGACCCCGGTCCTCAAACGCCGGACAGGCTGAATGTGCCGGGGAGGTTCAAAGCGCGGCCCCTGACCTCGGCAGGCTGAAGTACGTGCGGCGTCGAGGAAACGTTCAGCCCGGTCGGCGGAACAGCGAAGGCCCGGCCGACTTCGGCCGGGCCTTCGCGCGTGTTGAGCGCTACGCCTCGGTCTTCCGCAGCCGGAAGGTGAGGGACAGGCCCTCGTCCATGAACGGGTCGCCGTACGTCGCGTCCGCCTCCGCCGCCGCGAAGTCCAGCGCCAGGACCTCCTCCGCGATCAGCTTCGTGTGCGCGGTAAGGGCCTCGGCGGTCTCCGGGTCCGTCGTGCTCCAGCGGACCGCGATACGGTCCGCGACGTCCAGGCCGCTGTTCTTGCGGGCCTCCTGGATCAGCCGGATCGCGTCGCGGGCCAGGCCCGCGAGCCGCAGCTGCGGGGTGATCTCCAGGTCCAGCGCGACCGTGGCGCCCGAGTCGGAGGCCACCGACCAGCCCTCGCGGGGCGTCTCGGTGATGATGACCTCGTCCGGGGTCAGGGACACCGGCTCACCGTCCACCGTGACTTCCGCGGTGCCTTCGCGCAGGGCGAGGGACAGGGCCGCAGCGTCCGTCTCCGCGACCGCCTTGGCCACCGCCTGGACGCCCTTGCCGAAGCGCTTGCCGAGCGCGCGGAAGTTCGCCTTGGCCGTGGTGTCGACCAGGGAGCCGCCGACCTCCGCGAGCGAGGCCAGCGAAGTGACGTTGAGCTCCTCGGTGATCTGGGCGCGCAGCTCGGGGGAGAGGGCCTCGAAGCCATGGGCCGCGATCAGTGCGCGGGACAGCGGCTGGCGGGTCTTGACGCCCGACTCCGCGCGCGTCGCGCGGCCCAGCTCGACCAGGCGGCGTACCAGCGCCATGTGCTGGGAGAGCGGGGGGTCGATCGCGGCGAGGTCGGCCTCGGGCCAGGTGGAGAGATGGACCGACTCCGGGGCACCCGGTGTGACCGGGACGATCATGTCCTGCCAGACCCGCTCCGTGATGAAGGGGGTGAGCGGGGCCATCAGCCGGGTGATCGTCTCGACCACGTCGTGCAGGGTGCGCAGCGCCGACTTGTCGCCCTGCCAGAAGCGGCGGCGCGAGCGGCGTACGTACCAGTTGGACAGGTCGTCGACGAACGACGAGAGGAGCTTGCCGGCGCGCTGGGTGTCGTACGACTCCATCGCCGAGGTGACCTGGTCGGTCAGGGCGTGCAGCTCGGAAAGGAGCCAGCGGTCCAGGACCGGGCGGTCCGCCGGGGCCGGATCGGCCGCGGACGGGGCCCAGTTGGATGTACGGGCGTAGAGCGCCTGGAAGGCGACGGTGTTCCAGTACGTCAGGAGGGTCTTGCGGACGACCTCCTGGATCGTGCCGTGACCCACGCGCCGCGCCGCCCACGGGGAGCCGCCGGCCGCCATGAACCAGCGGACGGCGTCCGCGCCGTGCTGGTCCATGAGGGCGATGGGCTCAAGGGTGTTGCCCAGGTGCTTGGACATCTTGCGGCCGTCCTCGGCGAGGATGTGGCCCAGGCAGACGACGTTCTCGTAACTCGACTTGTCGAAGACCAGGGTGCCGACTGCCATCAGCGTGTAGAACCAGCCGCGGGTCTGGTCGATGGCCTCCGAGATGAACTGCGCCGGGTAGCGCTTCTCGAAGAGCTCCTTGTTCTGGTGCGGGTAGCCCCACTGCGCGAACGGCATGGAGCCCGAGTCGTACCAGGCGTCGATGACCTCGGGCACCCGCGTCGCGGTGAGCGCGCAACTCTCGTCCGGGCAGGGGAACATGACGTCGTCGATGTACGGGCGGTGCGGGTCGAGCGACGACTTGTCGGTGCCGGTCAGGTCGGTCAGCTCGGCGCGCGAGCCCACGCAGGTGAGGTGGTTGTCCTCGCAGCGCCAGATGGGCAGCGGGGTGCCCCAGTAGCGGTTGCGGGACAGCGCCCAGTCGACGTTGTTGTTCAGCCAGTCGCCGAAGCGGCCCTGCTTGACCGAGTCCGGGAACCAGTTGGTCTTCTCGTTCTCGCGCAGCATCGCGTCCTTGACCGCGGTGGTGCGGATGTACCAGGACGGCTGCGCGTAATAGAGAAGCGCGGTGTGGCAGCGCCAGCAGTGCGGATAGCTGTGCTCGTAAGGGACATGACGGAACAGCAGGCCGCGCTTGCCCAGGTCCTCGGTGAGCGCCTCGTCGGCCTTCTTGAAGAAGACGCCGCCGACCAGCGGGATGTCCTCCTCGAAGGTGCCGTCGGGGCGGACCGGGTTGACGACCGGCAGGCCGTACGCCTTGCAGACCAGGAGGTCGTCCGCGCCGAAGGCGGGGGACTGGTGGACCAGACCGGTGCCGTCCTCGGTGGTGACGTACTCGGCGTTGACGATGTAGTGGGCTTCAGCAGGGCTGTGCCCATTGGTTCCCTCGACGCCGCTCGGGAACTCGACCAGCTCGAAGGGGCGTTGGTACTTCCAGCGCTCCATCTCCGCGCCGGTGAATCTCTCGCCGGTGGCCTCCCAGCCCTCACCCAGGGCCTTTTCGAGCAGCGGCTGTGCGACGACGAGCTTCTCCTCGCCGTTCGTCGCGACGACGTAGGTGACGTCGGGGTGCGTGGCGACGGCGGTGTTGGACACCAGCGTCCAGGGCGTGGTCGTCCACACGAGCAGCGCAGCCTTGCCGGCCAGCGGGCCCGAGGTGAGCGGGAAGCGGACGAAGACCGAGGGGTCGACGACGGTCTCGTAGCCCTGCGCCAGCTCGTGGTCGGACAGGCCGGTGCCGCAGCGCGGGCACCAGGGGGCGACGCGGTGGTCCTGGACCAGCAGGCCCTTGTTGAAGATCTCCTTCAGCGACCACCAGACCGACTCGATGTAGTCGGGGTCCATGGTGCGGTAGGCGCCGTCGAGGTCGGTCCAGTACCCCATGCGGGTCGTCAGCTCGGCGAAGGCGTCGGTGTGCCGGGTCACCGAGGCGCGGCACTTCGCGTTGAACTCCGCGATGCCGTATTCCTCGATGTCCTTCTTGCCGGTGAAGCCCAGTTCCTTCTCGACCGCCAGCTCGACGGGCAGGCCGTGACAGTCCCAGCCGGCCTTGCGGGCGACGTGGTAGCCGCGCATGGTGCGGAAGCGCGGGAAGACGTCCTTGAAGACGCGGGCCTCGATGTGGTGGGCGCCGGGCATTCCGTTGGCGGTCGGCGGGCCCTCGTAGAAGACCCACTCGGGGCGGCCCTCGGACTGTTCGAGGCTCTTCGCGAAGACCTTGCTCTCGCGCCAGAAATCGAGCACGGCGTGCTCAAGGGCGGGCAGGTCGACCTGGGCTGGCACCTGGCGGTACTGCGACATCGGTTCCTCCGGCGGACGTGGTATCTCCGTCGGAGGGACGAGAGCGAGTGCTCCCGCGGTACCACCCTCCTTGGCCGCCGACGGTGCCGGTGGCCCCCTCATTGGGGTCGCGATGCCGGTTCTACTGACCCCTGGGGGCGTTCTTCCGGCGGCTCCGGGGCGATGCTTCACTTCGCGCTGGTCCCCGGGCTCTCACCGTCCCCGGGTCGCTCATGGCTGCGTACGACGCTACTGGTCCCCGTCATGGCCTTTCGCTGGGCCCAGTGTACGGGGCCCAGGGCTCGGGGGCGTCCGGTTTCCGCGGGGCGCCCGGGGCCACGCCGCTAGCCCGAATGGCCATACGGGGCGCGAACGGCTCCTGCTGCTTCCGCGCGGCGGATTACCCGGCGGAGAGCTGGGAACAACGGATGCAGGCCCGCCGCGTCGACCGAGTGGCGGGGTCTACCGGCGGCGTGCCCCGTTGCCGCGGGGCTGGGGTCGATTTATCGTCCCAGCACGATTCGCGCGCAAGATCACAAAATGTGAAGGGGCCGCGGCCATGGTGGCTGAGAAGACCGCCGTACAGAAGAAGACGGCGTCCGAAAGATCCACTGGTACGGCGGCTGACGACGCTGACGGGGCCGGTGGGAAGAGAGCCGCCGCAGCGAAGACCGCCACCGCCAAGAAGACTCCCGAGAAGCCCGCCAGGAAGACCGCGAAGAAGGCGGTCGCGAAGAAGGCGGCACCTGCCAAGAAGGCACCTGCCAAGAAGGCACCTGCCAAGAAGGCGGCTGCGAAGAGGGCCGCTCCTGCGGCCAAGGGGGCGGCTCAGGCCGCGGAACAGACAGGAGCCAAGACGGTGGTTGCGAAAAAGACTCCGAGCAGGGCGTCGGCCGTCAAGAAGGCCACGACCACGGCCACGGCGGTGCCCAAGTCCCGTACGGCCGACGCGGCGGCCGTGGGGGGCGTGGGGGGGCTCGCCGTCCGGCCGGGGGAGGATCCGTGGACCTCGTCGGAGATCGCCGAGGCGCGGGCCGAGCTGGAGAGCGAGATCCTGCAGCTCAGGGCCGAGATTTCCACGCTGGAGGAGGCGGTTTCCGGACTGATGCGGGACTCCGGTGGCGGCGCGGGCGACGACGACGCCGACACCGGCACCAAGAACATCTCCCGTGAGCACGAGCTGGCGCTGGCCGCCTCCGCCCGCGAGCGGATGGAACAGACCGAGCGGGCCCTGGACCGGCTGGACGCGGGCACGTACGGGCTCTGCGAGATCTGCGGCAAGGCGATCGGCAAGGCGCGCATGCAGGCCTTCCCGCGCGCCATCCTGTGCGTGGAGGACAAGCAGAAGCAGGAGCGGCGCTACTGAGGGCCGCAGGGAGAGCCACCGAGGGCTCCGAAGGACCGCGGCCGGACCGCCGCCGGACCGCTGCGTGGCTGGTCCGGCACCGCGGAGTCCGTACGTGTGTGCCGTACCCTCGTGCTCTAGTCAGGCACCTAGGTTGAGGGACTCACGTGGCAGAGGCGGAGCGCATCATCGGTACGCCGGACCCCCCTGGGGCGGGGGGCGCCGAGCCGGAGCAGCCCTCCGACGCGCGGGCCCGGCCCGAGGCCGGCGCCGAGCTCGATGCTGAGGTCGGAACCGGCGCCGGGGACCCGCCCGAGCAGCCGGCGAGCAGGGGCAAGCGCAAGATCGCCGCGCTGATCGTGGTGACGCTCGTCGCCTATCTGCTCGACCTCGGCACCAAGATGCTCGTGGTGGCGAAGCTGGAGCACCACGAGCCGATCGAAGTTGTCGGGGACCTGCTCAGGTTCGAGGCGATCCGCAACGCGGGCGCGGCCTTCGGCTTCGGCGAGGCCTTCACGGTGATCTTCACCTGTATCGCGGCCACCGTGATCGTGGTGATCGCCCGGCTCGCGCGCAAGCTCTACAGCCTGCCCTGGGCCATCGCGCTGGGCCTGCTGCTCGGCGGCGCGCTGGGCAATCTCACCGACCGGATCTTCCGCTGGCCCGGTGTCTTCGAGGGCGCCGTCGTGGACTTCATCGCCCCGGCGAATTTCGCGGTCTTCAACCTCGCCGACTCCGCGATCGTCTGCGGCGGCATCCTCATTGTGATCCTGTCGTTCCGGGGCCTGGACCCTGATGGGACCGTCCACAAGGACTGACAAGGCATACTCGACAGGTGAGTACGATTCCCGAGGTTCGCACCCTGCACGTTCCCGATGGCCTAGAAGGCGAGCGCGTCGACGCCGCTATTTCCCGCATGTTCGGCTTCTCCCGTACCAAGGCGGCCGATCTCGCCGCCGCGGGAAAGGTTCAGGTCGACGGGGCGGTGGTCGGGAAGTCGGAACGGGTGCACGGCGGGGCCTGGCTCGAGGTGGAGCTGCCACCGGCCGCCGCGCCCGTGCAGATCATCGCCGAGCCCGTCGAGGGCATGGAGATCGTCCATGACGACGACGACATCGTCGTGATCGTCAAGCCGGTCGGAGTCGCCGCCCACCCGAGCCCCGGCTGGACCGGCACCACCGTGATCGGCGGCCTCGCCGCCGCCGGATACCGGATCTCCACCTCCGGTGCCGCCGAGCGCCAGGGCATCGTGCACCGCCTCGACGTCGGTACGTCCGGCCTCATGGTCGTCGCCAAGTCGGAGCGCGCCTACACCCTGCTCAAGCAGCAGTTCCGCGAGCGTACGGTCGACAAGCGCTACCACACGCTCGTACAGGGCCACCCGGACCCGATGAGCGGGACCATCGACGCGCCGGTGGGCCGCCACCCCCAGCACGACTGCAAGTGGGCCGTGACGGCCGAGGGCAAGCCCTCCATCACGCACTACGACCTCATCGAGGCCTTCCGGGCCGCGAGCCTGCTGGACGTCAAGCTGGAGACGGGGCGCACGCACCAGATCCGCGTGCACATGTCCGCCCATCGCCACCCGTGCGTGGGTGACCTCACCTACGGCGCGGACCCGACGCTCGCCAAGCGCCTCGGCCTGACGCGGCAGTGGCTGCACGCCGTGCGGCTCGGCTTCGAGCACCCGTCGGACGGCCAGTGGGTCGAGTACGCGAGCACCTACCCCGACGACCTCCAGAACGCGCTGGACGTGATCCGGGCGGAGAGCGAGTGAGCTCCCCCTCGTACGTCGTCCGGGTCGCCGATGGCCCCGCGGACACCGAGGCCTGCTTCGCGGTCCGCAAAGAGGTCTTCGTCGTCGAGCAGGAGGTGCCTGCCGACATCGAGTACGACGCGTACGACGCCTTGGCCGTGCACGTCCTGGCCGTGACCGACGAAGGGCTGCCGCTGGGCACCGGACGGCTGCTGTACGGCGCCGCGGCGGCCGGCCGGACCGGTGGTGACGCGACGGTCGGCTCGCTCGGCAGGCTGGCCGTGAGCCGGGCCGCTCGCGGGCTCGGTGTCGGGGCGGCGCTGGTGCGGGCGGTCGAGGACGCGGCCCAGGAGCGCGGTCTGAGCGCCGTGGACCTGCACGCGCAGACGCACGCGCTGGGCTTCTACGAACGGCTCGGCTATGCGGCGTACGGGCCGGAGTTCCTGGACGCGGACATCGCGCACCGGGCGATGCGGCGCGCCCTGTAGGCGCAGCTCAGAGGACCGACGGGGTCACAGCTCAGGCTGTCGGCCCCGTTTTGCTGTCCCCGCGCCTGCCCCGTGCCGCGACCGTGCCGTCCCCGTGCTGCCGCCTTCACAGCCCTGTAATAGTTAGGAAGGTTTCCCAACACTCTTGACGGCGGCTGGAAACGACCCTAGCTTTCACGTCCATGAAGCAGATTCCACGGACTGGACTGTCATGTCCCTGATGTATCTGCCACTGAACTTCCCGACCGGAATCCCCCAGCCCAAGGGAGCGTCACCATGCACCGACGTACGATGCGGCAGCGCAAAGCACTGCTCGTCGCCTCAGCTCTCGGGGTCGTGATCGCGCTGCAGACGCCCGCCGGCGCCAAGCCCCTCGCGACACCCGTCTCCGAGAACGGCCAGCTGAAGGTCTGCGGCAAGCAGCTGTGCAACCAGCAGGGACAAGCCATCCAGCTGCGCGGCATGAGCACACACGGCACTCAGTGGTACGCGAAGTGCGTCACGGACGGGTCGCTGGACGCGCTCGCCGGCGACTGGCGCGCCGACGTCCTGCGCGTCTCGACGTACGTCCAGGAGGACGGCTACGAGACCGACCCGCAGCGCTTCACCGCCCTCGCCCAGAAGTTCGTGGACGGGGCCCACAAGCGCGGTATGTATGCCGTGATCGACTGGCACATGCTCGACCCGGGCGACCCCAACTTCAACTTCGAGCGGGCCAAGACCTTCTTCACCGCGATGGCGAAGAAGTACAAGGACAACCCCGGCGTGCTCTACGAGATCGCCAACGAGCCGTCCGCGACGAGCTGGTCCAGGATCAAGTCGTACGCGGAGAAGATCATCCCGATCATCAGGGCCCAGGACCCCGACGCGGTGGTCCTGGTCGGCACGCGCGCGTGGTCCTCGTTCGGCGTCTCGGAGGGCGCCGACGAGAAGGAAGTGGTGAACAACCCGGTCAACGCCTCCAACATCATGTACACGTTCCACTTCTACGCCGCCTCGCACAAGACGGAGTACCTGGCCGCGCTCAACCGGGCCTCCGACAAGCTGCCCATCTTCGTCACCGAGTTCGGCACGCAGGACTACGCGGGCGAGGGTGCCAACGACTTCGCGCAGACCCAGCGCTACATCGACCTGATGAAGAGCAAGAAGATCTCCTGGACCAACTGGAACTACTCCGACGACAACCGTTCGGGCGCGGTCTTCAAGACCGGTACCTGTAATGGGACCAACTGGACAGGGACCGGTGTGCTCAAGGAAGCGGGCGTCTGGATACGGGAGCGGGTCCGCAGCGACAGCTGATCCGCAGCCGATTGGCCCTGAGCCCTCGCCGCGCACGGCGAGGGCTCAGGGCTGTCCGGCCCGTGCGGCGCGGGGCCACTACTCCGTCAAAGAGGGAGAGCGTGGCAGTCTGGAGGTCTTGATCGTCCAGGTTTCGTACCGCCGGAGGGCGCACCGTGGATCAATTGGCCCTGCTGTTCGTGTTGTTGCTCGGGGCTGTGATCACGGTGCCGCTGGGCGAGCGGATCGGGTTGCCGGCGCCGATCCTGATGACGCTCGTCGGGATCGTACTGGCGCTGCTGCCGTTCGTGCCGAACATCGAGGTCCCGCCCGAGTACATCCTGCCGCTGGTGCTGCCACCGCTGCTGTACGCCTCCGTGCAGCGCACCTCCTGGCGGCAGTTCACGGCGAACCTGCGGCCCATCCTGCTGCTCGCGGTGGCGCTGGTCTTCGTCACCACGGCCGCCGTCGCCGCCGTGGCCAACTCCATCCTCCCCGGGCTGCCGATCGCCGCGGCCATCGCGCTCGGCGCCCTGGTGGCCCCGCCCGACCCGGTCGCCGCGACCGCCGTCGCCGGATCGCTCGGGCTGCCGCGCCGACTGGTGTCGATCCTGGAGGGCGAGGGCCTGTTCAACGATGTGACCGCCATCGTGCTTTACCACGTGGCCATCGCCGCGGCGGTCAGCGGCACCTTCTCCTGGCCCGCCGCCGTCGGGGAGCTCGTCCTGTCCGCCGTGGTCGCCGTGGCGGTGGGTATTGGGCTCGGCTGGCTCACCGTCAAGCTGATGGGCCTCCTGGGTGACGCGACCCTGCAGATCGGCCTGACGCTGCTCGCGCCCTTCGTCAGCTATGTGCTGGCCGAGGAGTTCATGGGGTCCGGTGTGCTCGCCGTCCTGGTGATCGCGCTCTTCCTCGCCGAGCACGCCACCGACGCCGACGATGTGCTCGGCCGGCTCGCCGGGCAGACCTTCTGGCAGATCGTCGACACCCTCGTCACCGGTGTCGCCTTCGGCCTGATCGGTCTGGAGCTGCATGTCGTCTTCGGGACGGCCGACGGGCGCCTGTCCGAGATGCTCGGCTGGGGCGCGGCCATCGTCGGGGTCGTCGTCGGCGTACGGCTGCTGTGGCTGCTGCCGGCGACCTGGCTCGCCAAGCGGCTGCACAAGCTGCGCGACTACGACGAGGAGATCCCCGTCAGCTGGCGCGAGACCGTCATCATGTGGTGGTCGGGCATGCGGGGCGTGGCCTCCGTCGCGCTGGCGCTGGCGATCCCGCTCAAGACGGACGACGGCTCGCCGTTCCCGGCCCGGGACGAGATCATCTTCGTCGCATTCGCCGTCATCATGACGACGCTCGTCTTCCAGGGGCTGACGCTGCCCTGGCTGGTCAGGAAGCTGGGCGTGCGCGCCGACACGGACCTGGAGCGACTGGTCGAGCACAAACTCGCGGTGCGGGCGGCGAAGGCCGCCAAGCGCAGGCTCAAGGAGATCGAAGAGGTCGAGGACCTGCCGGAGGAAGTCGTCGACCGGCTGCACCGGGGGGCGTACGACATCGGCGCCAGGATCAGCCCCGAGATCATCGACGAGGAACGCCGGGAGGCGTTCGCGCAGCGGGCCGAGCGGGTGAAGTCGGTGCAGCGGATCCAGCGGGAGATGCTGTCGGCCGCCCGCCACGAGGTCCTCTCGGCGCGCAGCGAACCGGGCGCCAACCCCGAGATTGTCGACAAGGTCCTGCACCAGCTGGACATGCGCAGCCTGCGCTGAGCGGGTCGGACGGGTGCCGGGATTCGGCGCGCGCCTCTCGGTCGCTTGTCGCCGTCAGCCCCGGCCGGTACCTACCCGGGTGGCACCGACCCCGGGTGGCGTCGCCGTCGCCGTCAGCCCCGGCCGGTCTCGTCGGCGCGCGGCGGGAGGCCGTCGGCCTTGCCCAGCTCCGGCCACTGGTCGTCCGGCGGCAGCGCGGCGGCGGTGGTGGTGGTGATCCGCGGCAGCGCGTACGGATGCTTCTCGCACAGCCAGGCGATCAGCTGCTCTCGCACCGCGCACCGGGCCGTCCAGATGTCGTCCGCGTCCTTCGCGGTGACCACGGCACGCACTTCCATGGTGCTCGGCGTGGTGTCGGTGACCGCCAGGCTCCAGTCGCGGCCGTCCCAGGCCGCGCAGGTGCCGAGGATCTCCTGGAGCTTCTCGCGCATCAGGCTGACCGGGGCGGTGTGGTCCAGCTGGAAGAAGACCGTGCCGGTCATCTGGGCCCCGCCGCGCGACCAGTTCTCGAACGGCTTGCTTGTGAAGTACGACACCGGCATGGTGATCCGGCGTTCGTCCCAGGTCCGTACGGCCAGGAAGGTGAGTGTGACCTCTTCGACGACACCCCACTCGCCGTCCACGACCACCGTGTCGCCCAGCCGCACCATGTCGCCGAAGGCGATCTGGAAGCCCGCGAAGAGGTTGCCGAGGGTGGACTGGGCGGCGACACCGGCGACGATGCCGATGATTCCGGCGGAGGCCAGCATCGACGTACCGATCGCGCGCATGTTGGGGAAGGTCAGCAGGATCGCGGCGACCGCCACCACCACGACGACGGCCGTCACGATCCGCATGATCAGCGTCACCTGGGTGCGGACGCGCCGTACCCGGGCGGGGTCGCGCGTCGAGGACGCGTAGCGGGCGTACGTCGTCTCCACGACGGCCGAGACGATCCGGATGACCAGCCAGGCGCTGGCGGCGATCAGGACCAGGGACAGGGCCCGGCCGATGCCGGCCTCGTGGTCCTGGATGAGCTTGACCTTCGTCTGGCCGTAGGCCCCTCTCAGCAGGGCGGTCAGCAGGACGACCTGGAGCGGCAGCCGGCAGCGGCGCAGCAGGCCCCAGAGCGGGGTCTCGTGGTGGCGGGCATCGGTTCGACGCAGCGCGACGTCGGCGGCCCAGCCGACGAGCAGCGTGAGCACGACCGAGCCGCCGATGACGATCAACGGGCGCAGTACGTTCTCCATGGCTTGAAACTAGCTCCGAATCGAAATGGGAGGATAGCGGGATGGACATCATTCTCTTCCACTCCGTCTACGGCCTGCGTCCGGCGGTGCACGCCGCCGCCGAGCGGCTGCGTGCCGCCGGGCACCAGGTGCACGTGCCCGACCTTTTCGACGGGCAAACTGCCGGGACCACTGAGGAAGGAATGGCGCTCAAGGACAGTTTCGGCCGTGACGAGCTGCTCAAGCGGGCGGTGCTGGCCGCCGCGCCGCACTCCGAGAGCGGGCTGGTGTACGCCGGATTCTCCTTCGGCGGGTCCGTCGCGCAGACGCTGGCACTGGGTGACGAGAAGGCGCGTGGTCTGCTGCTTCTGCACGGGACCTCGGACATCGCGGAGGACGCCTCGGCGCCCGACCTGCCGGTGCAGCTGCACGTCGCGGACCCGGATCCGTTCGAGCCGGACGACTGGCTGAACGCGTGGTACTTGCAGATGCGGCGGATCGGTACGGATGTGGAGGTCTATCGGTATCCCGGGGCCGGGCACCTCTTCACGGACTCGGACCTTCCGGACTTCGACGCGGAGGCGGCCGGCCTGACGTGGAAGGTGGCGCTGGGGTTCCTGGCGACGCTGTAGGGCGGGTGCGCGCGGGTGGGGGGGCGTGGCGGGGGCAGCCCCCGGACCCCCGGGACGCCCTTCGGGCGTGTCCTCAATCGCCGGACGGGCTGAAAGGTGCGGCGCCGCTACGGGCGCGTGCAGCGGCCCGTCGGGTTTGTCGCCGGGGGGCGGCACTGGAACACCTGGTCCACAGGGGCGTCGCTGAGCCAGCGGCCGATGCAGTCATTGGCCGACGTACGGTCGTGCGCCGCGCAGAACGACAGCGCGTCGCGGCCGTCGGCGAACGGTCCAGGGGCGTAGATCACCCAGTAGCCGGGGCTGAGGGACCGGTAGTCGTCGCTGGTCAGCACTTGGGCGCCGGGCACCTGTGCTCGAACCGCCGTGCGCCGCTCCTCCAATTCGGACCGGCCCGCGGACAGCGGTACGGAGGCCAGCTGAGCGATCCAACCGTCCGTGGGCGGAGGCGGGGTGGCCCGGGTCGAGGCGGCCGTCGGTGTCGGCGCGGCAGATGTCGGCGTCGGTGTCGGCGTCGGTGGTGGCTTCGGATCCGCCGTCGCGGTGACCGTCGCCGTCGAGCGGGTCCCGCCCCCGGTCCCGGCGACATCCGTTCCGTCGCCCGGCCTCGTCAGCGCGTACACGCCGAGGCCCCCCAGGCCCAGCGCCACGACCGCAGCCACGCCGATCAGTGGCACCCGGATCCCGGGCCCGCCGGGCCGGGCGGGCGGTGGGGCCTGTGAGGAGACGGTCGGCAGATGGTGCGGCGGGGTGTCGGTCCGGGTCGGCGAGGGCGGCACGGGCAGCGGCGGCGGAGCGGGCAGCCGCCCCGAGGCCGCATCGGCCAGCAGTGCGTCGAGCCGCTCCGCGGAGGGCCGGGCAGCGGTGTCCCGTACCAGCAACTCGGCCAGTACGGGACCGAGCGGGCCCGCCTGCCTGGGTGGCGGAACCGGGTCGTCCAGTACCGCGGCCAGTGTCGCCAGGGTGGTGCCCCGGCGCATCGGGCTGACGCCCTCCACGCACACGTAGAGCGTCATACCGAGCGACCAGAAGTCGGACGCGGCGATGTCCTCGGCGCCCCGGACGCGCTCGGGCGCCATGTACTCGGGAGAGCCGATCACATCGCCGGTGGAGGTCAGGGCGGTCGAGCCGGCCAGCGCCGCGATCCCGAAGTCCGTGAGGACAGCGCTGCCGTCCGCGCGCAGCAGGACGTTCGCGGGCTTCACGTCCCGGTGGTGGATCCCCGCGGCGTGCGCGGCGCGCAGGGCCGAGAGGATCTCCCTGCCCATGCGCGCCGCTTCCTGCGGCGCCAACGGGCCCTGCTCCAGGCGGTCCTGGAGCGTGCGGCCGGGCAGCAGCTCCATCACCAGCCACGGATGCGGCCCGTCCGCCCCCGCGTCCACGATGTGATGGATCGTCACCACGTGCGGGTGATTGAGCCTGGCCAGCGCCCGAGCCTCGCGCATCACACGCTCGCGCAGGACACGCGAGGCTGCCGGGTCACCGGCGAGCAACGCGGGGTCGGGGGGCCTTACTTCCTTCAGGGCCACCTCGCGGTGCAGGGCGAGGTCGCGGGCGCGCCACACCGTGCCCATGCCGCCGCTGCCGAGCTGCTCAAGCAGCTCGAAGCGACCGTCGACGACTCTGTGAACCTGGTGTTCCCCGCCCCCGTTCATGCCCGTCAGAGTACGGGCTGGTACACCCGCTCGACCCGCTGAGTGCCCGAAAGAGTGCGGTACGAGCGGGCCCAGCGCGAGGTCGCGTCCTGCTTGGTCTTGTCGGAGAGGACGAAGTAGTCCATCTGTGAGCGCTCGCCGGTGACATCGAGGACGCCATAGCCGTGCGAGTCCATGTCGAGCCACTTCACATGCCGATTGGCCGTCTTGATCGCCGCGGCGGCGACCAGGGAGACGGTCTGCGGCGCGACATGCAGGATGTCGTCGAGGTTGTCCGAGGTCACCGACGTCACCACGAACTCGGTCGCGGCGGACTGCGACAGCGGATACGTCGCCGCCTTGACCGGTACGTCGTTGGCCCATGCCATGTGGATGTCGCCGGTGAGGAAGACGGTGTTCCTGATCGCCCGGTCCTTGAGGTGGCCGATCAGCTCCTTGCGGTCGTCGGTGTAGCCGTCCCACTGATCGGTGTTGACGGCGAGGCCCCCCTTGGGCAGCCCGAGCAACTCGGCCAGTGGCGCCAGGAGATGGGCCGGTACGGAGCCGAAGGCCACCGGCGAGATCATCACCGACGTACCGACCAGCTTCCAGGTGGCGTCGGACGAGGCGAGTCCCGACTTGAGCCAGTCCAGCTGCGCGCGGCCCGTGATCGTACGCTCCGGGTCGTCCACCGAGCCGCTGCCGACCTTCGCCTGCTCGGAACGGAAGGAGCGCAGGTCCAGGAGGTGCAGATCGGCGAGTTTGCCGAAGCGCAGCCGGCGGTAGACGGTGCCCTCTGTGGAGGCGCGGACCGGCATCCACTCGAAGTACGCCTGCTTGGCGGCGGCCACCCGCGCGGCCCAGTCGCCCTCGGCGCCCGGCGTGTGGTTCTCCGCGCCGCCCGGCCAGGCGTCGTTGGCGAACTCGTGGTCGTCCCAGATCGCGATGACGGGGTGCGCGGCGTGCAGGGCCCGCAGATCGGGGTCGGTCCTGTACTTGCCGTGCCGGGTGCGGTAGTCGGCGAGGGTGACGATCTCGTGCTTCGGCTCGTGCTCCCGTACGACGTACTCGGGCGCCGGGTAGCCGCCGCTCGCGTACTCGTAGAGGTAGTCGCCGAGATGGAGGACCGCGTCGAGGTCGGCGCGGGCGGCGAGGTGCCGGTACGCGGAGAAGTGGCCCGACTCCCAGTTGGCGCAGGAGACGACTCCGAAGCGCACCCCGGGTGTGGCGGCATCGGCTGCCGGAGCGGTACGGGTGCGGGCGGCGGGGGATCTGACGCCGCCGGCCGAGAAGCGGAAGTAGTGGGCGGTGGCCGGGCGCAGGCCTCGTACGTCCACCTTGACGGTGTGGTCGGTGGCGGCACTCGCTTTCGTAGTGCCGCTGTTGACGACCTGGGAGAAGTCCTTGTCCAGCGCGATCTCCCAACTCACCGCCACATCCGGCCCCTTGCCGGAGCCGGGAACGGCGTCGGGGGTGGGGGTGACCCGGGTCCACAGCAGTACGCCGTCGGGCAGCGGGTCACCGGAGGCGACCCCATGGAGGAACGCGGAGGCCCGCGTCCCGGCGGCGGCACTCGGGCCGGCCAGGGCGGGTATGGCGAGCGTGGGCACGGCAACAGCGGTGGCGGCAGCGGCTTTGACGACCGTGCGGCGGCTGGGGGCAGAGAAGAGTCGACTGGTCACGGACGATCACATTACTGATCGGTAGGCCCGAAGGGCAGGCGAATCGCTTGAACGTTCGCCTGCCCTTTCGTGAAATGTTCCGTGCGACTCCGCGTGGGACCTCCGTGAAGTGCCGCCCCGCCGAGGCCCCTTGTTACCCCTTGATGGCCTTGTCGACCGCGGCGGTGAACGCTTCAGGCGCCATGGGGGCGTTGTCGCTGCCCTCGGCGGTGAGCTTCTTGCCGTCCATCTTGAGCGTCGGAGTGCCCTCCACGCCGCTGTTGCTGAAGGCGGCCGACATCTTCATCGCCCAGGCGTCGAAGGTGCCGTCCTGCACGTTCTTCTGGAACTTCGTGTTGTTCTTGAGGGCGCCCACACTCTCGGCGATCTTGAGCAGGTTGTCGTCCTTGGCGAACTTGTCGTCCTGCTCGGCGGGGTGGTTGTCCTTGGAGTAGAGAGCCGCCTTGTATTCCAGGAAGGCCTCGGGGCTGACATCGAGTGCCGCGCCCAGCGCGCTCAGCGCGTTCTTCGAGCCCTCGCCGCTGTCGCTGTTGTCGATGAACGTGGCACCGACGTAACGGATCTTGTACTTGCCGGCCGCGACGTCCTTCTCGATCGTCTTGCCGACGGACTGCTCGAAGGTCGCGCAGATCGGGCAGCGCGCGTCCTCGTACACCTCCAGCGTCTTCTTGGCGTCCTTCTTGCCGATGACGACGCTCGTGCCGTTCGTGCCCGTGGTGTTGGCGGGCTGGGTGACCTGCTTCTTGTCCTTGGCGGCTTCCCAGACGCCGGGCTTGTTCGCCTGCATGATGCCGAAGCCGACGCCGCCGGCGATCGCCAGGACGGCGACGATGGTGCCCGCGACCACCAACTGCCTGCGGGTCTTGTCCTTCTTGGCCTGGCGCTCGCGCTCGATGCGCAGCCGGTCGCGGGCCGCTGCCTTGTTGGAATGGCTGTTGCGTGCACTCATGACGGTCTCCGTGGGGTATGACAGATCTGAGGTGTGACAGATCTGGGGACTGCGGGTTCAGGCGAGGGTGAAGGCCGAGCGCGGCGGTCCCCTGCGTCCGACCCAGTGCACGAACAGCCGGTCGCGCGCGGAACGCCGTGCGCGGCGCGCGGGGCGTGCCGGGCGCCGCACGGTCCGGTGGACCGAGCCCGTCATGGCCACCGCGATCAACAGCGGCCGGAAGGCGAAGCCGGCCGCCGCGCGCAGCAGCCCGGCCAGTGCGGCCTCGCCGCGCCGCAGCCAGAGCGCGGCGAAAAGGCCGACCGTCACATGCGCGGCGAGCAGCAGCCAGGGCAGCGCGGGATCGGGGGAGCTGAGCAGCGCCGCCACGCCCGCCTGGGAGCCGGCGACCCGCACCAGGGGCGCCCCGACTCCGCTGCCGCCGCACAGCACGTCGACGCCGAAGGCGCGCAGCGGGCCCGCCACGGGGCCGCCGGCCGGGCCGTAACAGACATGCTGCCCAGTGGTGAAGACGGTGTCTGCGGCCAGCTCCAGCGGGACGAGCAGGGCGGCGATCCGTCCGAAGCCGCGCTCGCGGCCCGCCAGCGCGTACGCCACGGCGAACACTCCGGCGCCGACCAGGGCAACCGTGGTCACCGGCAGTCGGACCCCGGAAAGGAGCACGTGGGACCCCGCGGACAGCGTCACGACAACCGCCGTGAATAGCGCTGCGCGCAGTGTCCTCAGCCGGGCCCCGGATATGTCCATCGGGCCTCAGTTTGCCACGGGTGCGGGTAAGCCCCTCCTAAAGGTCCTGCAGACCCGGGATGCGTCCGTTGCGGAAGAGGTCGACGAAGGTCTGGTGGTCCGCGCGGGCCCGCGCGCCGTAGGAGTGCGCGAAGTCCACCAGCTGGTCCCCGAAGTGCTCCTCGTCGCCGGCGATGGCCGCGTCGATCGCCCGCTCCGTGGAGAACGGCACCAGCGAGTGGCCGCTCTCGTCGTCCGCCGCCGCGTGCATCGTCGCGGTGGCCCGGCCGAGGTCGGCGACGACGGCCGTGATCTCGTCCAGGTCGTCGATGTCCGACCAGTTCAGGTCGACGGCGTACGGCGAGACCTCCGCGACCAGCTGCCCGGCCCCGTCCAGCTCGGTCCAGCCCAGCCACGGGTCGGCGTGCGCCTGGAGCGCGCGCTGCGAGATCACCGTGCGGTGGCCCTCGTGCTGGAAGTACCCGCGGACGGCGGGGTCGGTGATGTGCCGGGAGACCGCCGGGGTCTGCGCCTGCTTCATGTAGATCACCACGTCGTTCTCCAGGGCGTCACTGTTGCCCTCAAGAAGGATGTTGTACGAGGGCAGGCCGGCCGAGCCGATGCCGATGCCGCGCCGCCCGACGACGTCCTTCACCCGGTACGAGTCGGGCCGGGTCAGGCTGGACTCGGGCAGCGTCTCCAGGTAGCCGTCGAAGGCGGCCAGGACCTTGTAACGGGTGGCGGCGTCGAGGTCGATGGAGCTGCCGTCCGGCGCGAAGCGCCGCTCGAAGTCGCGGATCTCGGTCATCGAGTCGAGCAGCCCGAAGCGGGTCAGCGAGCGCGCCGAGCGCAGCGCGGCCAGCAGCGGCCCGTCGGCCGTGTCCAGGGTGAAGGGCGGCACCGCGTCGTTCTTGGCGCCGGTGGCCTGGGCGTGGATGCGCTCGCGGTAGGCGGCGGCGTACGTCCGCACCAGATCGGTGATCTGCCCGTCGCTGAGCGCCTTGGTGTAGCCGATGAGCGCGATGGAGGCGGCGAAGCGCTTGAGGTCCCAGGTGAAGGGGCCGACGTACGCCTCGTCGAAGTCGTTGACGTTGAAGATCAGGCGGCCCTGGGCGTCCATGTACGTGCCGAAGTTCTCCGCGTGCAGGTCACCGTGGATCCACACCCGGCCGGTGCGCTCGTCCAGGTACGGGCCGCCGTGCTGCTCGCGCTCCAGGTCGTTGTAGAACAGGCAGGCCGTGCCGCGGTAGAAGGCGAAGGCGGAGGCGGCCATCTTGCGGAACTTGACCCGGAACGCGGCCGGGTCGGCGGCGAGGAGCCGGCCGAACGCGGTGTCGAAAACGGCGAGGATCTCTTCGCCGCGCTGAGCAGCGTCTGTCTGCTTGACCGACATCGCCGGGTGCCTCCTGGTGCATGACGTACATGGCAAGTGGGACTGGTGTTTCGCTTCGTCCAACGCTCGACCGTACTCGTGAGTGCCCGGCTGATTGCCTCTGGGTTGTCAGTCGGCCGACGTAGACTTCGTCGCTGTCGCCCCAACCTGTCATCGACCGTTTCGCCGGAGGCCTTCGCCGTGACCAAGCCGCCTTTTACGCACCTTCACGTCCACACCCAGTACTCGCTGCTGGACGGTGCCGCGCGGCTCAAGGACATGTTCGACGCCTGCAACGAGATGGGCATGTCGCACATCGCGATGACCGACCACGGCAATCTGCACGGGGCGTACGACTTCTTCCATCAGGCCAAGAAGGCCAATGTGACGCCGATCATCGGCATCGAGGCGTATGTGGCGCCCGAGTCGCGGCGCAACAAGCGCAAGATCCAGTGGGGCCAGCCGCACCAGAAGCGCGACGACGTGTCGGGTTCGGGCGGCTATACGCACAAGACGATCTGGGCGTCGAACCGCACCGGCCTGCACAACCTCTTCCGGCTGTCGTCGGACGCCTACGCCGAGGGCTGGCTGACGAAGTGGCCCCGGATGGACAAGGAGACGATCGTCAAGTGGTCGGAGGGTCTGATCGCTTCGACGGGCTGTCCGTCGGGTGAGGTGCAGACCCGGCTGCGGCTCGGGCAGTTCGACGAGGCGGTGCAGGCGGCCTCGGACTACAAGGACATCTTCGGCGAGGGCAAGTACTTCCTGGAGCTGATGGACCACGGCATTGAGATCGAGCGCCGCGTCCGCGATGGGCTTCTCGCAGTCGGCAAGAAGCTGAACATCCCGCCGCTGGTCACCAACGACTCGCATTACACCTATGCGAAGGAGGCGACCGCGCACGATGCACTGCTCTGTATCCAGACCGGCAAGAACCTCTCCGACCCGGATCGCTTCCGCTTCGACGGCACCGGCTACTACCTGAAGTCCACCGACGAGATGTACGCCGTGGACTCCTCCGACGCCTGGCAGCAGGGCTGCGCCAACACGCTGCTCGTCGCGGAGCAGATCGACACCGACGGCTGGTTCCAGGAGCGGAACCTGATGCCGAAGTTCGACATCCCCGACGGGTACACCGAGGTCAGCTGGTTCCGCGAGGAAACCATGCGCGGCATGGCCAGGCGCTTCCCCGGCACCATCCCGGACGACCGGCTCAAGCAGGTCGAGTACGAGATGGGCATCATCATCGACATGGGCTTCCCCGGGTACTTCCTGGTGGTCGCCGACTTCATCATGTGGGCGAAGAAGAACGGCATCGCGGTGGGCCCCGGGCGCGGCTCGGCGGCCGGTTCGATCGTTTCGTACGCGATGGGCATCACCGACCTCGACCCGATCGAGCACGGTCTGATCTTCGAGCGGTTCCTCAACCCCGAGCGCGTCTCCATGCCCGATGTCGACATCGACTTCGACGAGCGCAGGCGCGGCGAGGTGATCAGGTACGTCACCGAGAAGTACGGGGCCGACAAGGTCGCCATGATCGGCACGTACGGCAAGATCAAGGCGAAGAACGCGATCAAGGACTCCGCCCGCGTCCTCGGCTACCCGTACGCGATGGGCGACCGGCTCACCAAGGCGATGCCCGCCGATGTGCTGGGCAAGGGCATCGACCTCAACGGCATCACCGACCCGAAGCACCCGCGCTACAGCGAGGCGGGCGAGATCCGGGCGATGTACGAGAACGAGCCGGACGTACGGAAGGTCATCGACACCGCGAAGGGTGTGGAGGGCCTGGTCCGGCAGATGGGTGTGCACGCGGCCGGCGTGATCATGTCCAGCGAGACGATCACCGACCACGTCCCGGTGTGGGTGCGGCACTCCGACGGCGTCACCATCACGCAGTGGGACTACCCGCAGTGCGAGTCGCTCGGCCTGCTGAAGATGGACTTCCTCGGCCTGCGCAACCTCACGATCATGGACGACGCCGTCAAGATGGTGAAGGCCAACAAGGACATCGACCTGGAGATGCTCAGCCTGGCGCTGGACGACCCCAAGACGTACGAGCTGCTCTGCCGCGGTGACACGCTCGGCGTCTTCCAGTTCGACGGCGGGCCGATGCGGTCGCTGCTGCGGCTGATGAAGCCCGACCACTTCGAGGACATCTCCGCCGTCGGCGCCCTGTACCGGCCGGGCCCGATGGGCATGAACTCGCACACGAACTACGCCCTGCGCAAGAACAAGCAGCAGGAGATCACGCCGATCCACCCCGAGCTTGAGGAGCCGCTCAGCGAGGTCCTCGGCATGACGTACGGCCTGATTGTGTATCAGGAGCAGGTGCAGAAGGCCGCCCAGATCGTCGCCGGGTACTCGCTGGGCGAGGCCGACATCCTGCGCCGCGTGATGGGCAAGAAGAAGCCCGACGAGCTCGCCAAGAACTTCGTGCTCTTCCAGGCGGGCGCCAAGAACAACAACTACTCGGACTCGGCGATCCAGGCCCTGTGGGACGTGCTGGTCCCGTTCGCCGGATACGCGTTCAACAAGGCGCACTCCTCGGCGTACGGACTGGTCACCTACTGGACGGCGTACCTCAAGGCGAACTACCCCGCCGAGTACATGGCGGCGCTGCTCACCTCGGTCAAGGACGACAAGGACAAGTCGGCGGTCTATCTCAATGAGTGCCGCCGCATGGGCATCAAGGTGCTGCCGCCCAATGTGAACGAGTCCCAGTCGAACTTCGCCGCCCAGGGCGACGACGTGATCCTCTTCGGCCTGACCGCCATCCGCAACGTCGGACAGAACGTGGTGGACTCGATCATCCGCTGCCGCAAGGCGAAGGGTAAGTACGCCTCCTTCCCGGACTTCCTCGACAAGGTCGAGGCGGTCGTGTGCAACAAGCGGACCGTGGAATCCCTCATCAAGGCCGGTGCCTTCGACGAGATGGGCCACACCCGCAAGGGTCTGGTCGCACACCACGAGCCGATGATCGACAACGTGGTGCAGGTCAAGCGCAAGGAGGCCGAGGGGCAGTTCGACCTGTTCGGCGGGGGCGACGAGGACGGTGACGCGCCCGGCTTCGGGCTCGACATCGAGTTCTCCGACATCGAGTGGGACAAGTCCTACCTGCTGGCGCAGGAGCGGGAAATGCTCGGTCTGTACGTCTCCGACCACCCGCTCTTCGGTATCGAGCACGTCCTGTCCGACAAGGCCGACGCGGCGATCTCGCAGCTCACCGGCGGTGAGCACTCCGACGGCGCGATCGTGACCATCGGCGGCATCATCTCCGGCCTTCAGCGCAAGATGACCAAGCAGGGCAATGCCTGGGCGATCGCCACGGTCGAGGACCTGGCCGGCTCCATCGAGTGCATGTTCTTCCCCGCGACGTACCAGCTGGTCTCGACCCAGCTCGTCGAGGACACCGTCGTATTCGTCAAGGGACGCCTCGACAAGCGCGAGGACATCCCGCGGCTCGTCGCGATGGAGCTGATGGTCCCCGACGTGTCGTCGGCGGGGACGAACGCGCCGGTGGTCCTCACCATCCCGACGGTGAAGGTCACGCCGCCGATGATCACCAAGCTCGACGAGATCCTCAAGCACCACCGGGGCAACACCGAGGTCCGGATCAAGCTCCAGGGGGCACGCAAGACGACGGTGCTGCGGCTCGACCGGCACCGCGTGCAGCCGGACCCCGCGCTCTTCGGCGATCTGAAGGTGCTGCTCGGCCCGTCCTGCCTGGCCGGCTAGGCAGTGTCTGATGGCTCTTTGATGAGGTCGCGGAGCCAGATGACGATGGCTGCGGTGGCCAGGGTGCCGTTGAAGATGTAGTCGCGTTTGTCGTACCGAGTGGCGACGGCCCGGTGTTGTTTCAGTTTGCCGATGGTGCGTTCGACGGTGTTGCGTCGGCGGTACTGGTCGCGGTCGAAGGCTGGTGGACGTCCGCCGGCCCGGCCGCGTCGGTGGCGGTTCGCGCGCTGGTCGTCGGGCTGCGAGATCGTTGCTTTGATCCCGCGTCTGCGCAGGTAGACGCGGTTGGCGCGGCTGGAGTACGCCTTGTCGCCGCGGGCCCGGTCCGGTCGGGTGCGGGGACGCCCGGTCCCGGTGCGGGGCACGTTCAGGGCGTGCATGAGCGGGATGAACATCGGGCTGTCCCCGCGCTGACCGGGCGAGGTCAGCCAGACCAGAGGCCGGCAGCGGTCGTCGGCCAGCAGGTGGATCTTGCTGGTCAGTCCGCCCCGGGAGCGTCCCAGGGCCTCACGCCCATCTTCGTCCACACGAATGCCGCCCCTTTTTCAGGATGGTCGGTCGGAGGAGTATGCCGGGCTCCAGCCGCGTGCTGGTGGGCCCGGCATGTCGTTGAGTCGACGTTCACCGCCCACTCGCCGTCTGTATCCAAAGCGGTGGCATCCGCGCCGGCCTGTAAGGCACGCAGGATCTTTGACCAGGTGCCGTCGGCCGACCAACGGCGGTGTCGCTCGTAGGCGGTCTGCCAGGTTCCGTAGCGTTCAGGCAGGTCACGCCAGGGAATCCCGGTCCGTGTCCGGTAGAACACACCGTTGACCACGGTGCGGTGATCGGCCCACCGTCCACCCGGCCCGCCGATTTCCGGCAGCAGCGGAGCTATCCGCTCCCACTGAGCATTTGTCAGTTCATGCCGACGCACCATGACCGACTCCTGCCCTGAACAGCGATAGATCCACCGCCCGGACAAGAGCCATCAGACACTGCCTAGCCGCAGCCGCCGTACGCGCGCCGAAGGGGCGCACCCGTCGTCACGGGTGCGCCCCTTCGGCATGCGCGGTCGCCGTGGGGCGTCATGACGCTCCACGGCGCGCTGTCACGCTCGGTCAGTTGTGGCCGAAGCGCTTCTGGTGCTTACGGGCAACATCGGCGGGGCTGCCCTGTGCCATCGTCTGCGGCTTGGCCTGGGACTCGAAGGCACTGTCCTTTGCCTGCTCGGATCCACGCTCCGCTGCGGACGCCCGGTCCTGCTGGGCGCCCTGCTTGCGATTCTTGTTGTGCTTGGCCATGGTGCTGCCTCCTGCGGGGGGTCTAGGGGCCAGGGCCGGAACCAGATTCACACATACCGACAAAGCGCGCATTTTGGATCATTACCGTGCGTAATTTGTGGTGGCGCAGTGCAACTTACGGATACGCCACGCCGATGATCGAGTTCCGGCCGTTAACCCCCACGTAGTCGGGCAGACTCGAAGGAAGCCTGAAGCACTTCCGATCCCGAGGTTCCCGAAAGAGGGTGGAACGCGTGGACCGCTGCGTCGTCCTGGTGGACGCCGGCTATCTGCTGGGCGCCGCCGCGAGCCTGCTCGCCGGAGAACCGACCCGTTCCCGCATCACCGTCGATCACGCCGCCCTGATCCAAGGGCTCCGAGAACGGGCGGAGGCCGATACGGAAAAGCCGCTGCTGCGCATCTACTGGTTCGACGGGGCCCCCGACCGGGTGCCGCAGCCCGAGCACCGGCGACTGCGGGTCATGCCGCGCGTGACGGTCAGGCTCGGTGCGCTGACCCGCAGTGACGGGCGCTGGGCGCAGAAGGGCGTCGACGCGGCGATGCACGCGGAGCTGACCGAACTGGCCAGAAATCGCGCCTGCTCCGACATCGTGCTGGTGACTGGGGACGGTGATCTGCTGCCGGGCCTGATGTCAGCCAAGGAGCACGGCGTCGCGATGCACCTGTGGGCGGTGCAGGCCGCGGACGGCGACTACAACCAGTCCGAGGACCTGGTCGCCGAGGCCGACGAGCGGCGGGTCCTGGACCGGGCGTGGATCACCAAGGCGGTACGGGCGAAGGAGCTCGGCGGGGTCTGCTCGCCGCCGCCCGCTCCGCGGCCTGAAATCGCCGCCATCCTGTCGGCCCCGCTGCCGGAGTCGGCGCTCGCCGCTTCGGCGGAGCGGGCGGCGCAGGCGCAGGCCGATGCGCGGGCCCAGGCCCAGGCACAGGCCGTGCGGAACGGATCGGTCGCCGCGCCGGACGCCGAGGGCGCGGGTGCGTCGGCGCCCGGAGCGCCGACGGACGCGGCCGGGCAGCCGCATGAGGCGCACGGTGCGAGGGGTGTGCCCACGCCGAAGGACCTCGCGAGCCTGCGCGGTCCCGGGACGCAGGCGGCGCAGCATCCGACACCGCCGGGCACGAGTCCCGCCGGGGCGACGCTGCGGTGGTCGTCCGACAAGGGCTGGGTCGAGCGGCCCGGCGGCGGCAGCGCGCTCGGCGAGCCGCCCGAGACGGCCTCACTGCCGACGCTGGCTCAGCTGACGAGCGCGGAGCAGCGCTGGGCGGACCGTGAGGAGGACATCACCACGGTCGGCGGTGACCCCTTCGAGGTCGGACAGGTCTTCGCCCGCCGCTGGATGGAGCGGCTGCCGGAGCCGGGACACACCCAGAAGCTCTCGACGATGTATCCGCGGATCCCGCACCGCATCGACGGTGAACTGCTGCGGTACGCGGCGCGGTTCGGGCTGCTGGCACACAAAGACGACCAGATCGACGAGCACGACCGGTACGCGATCAGGGCGGGGTTCTGGCGCGAGATCGATGTGCGGGCGGCGGCGGAACAGCACGCGACGGCGGGGGAGTAGCGCGGGGGGTGGGGCCCGGGCTCGAGTCCCTGCGGGGCTGTTCCCCTACCCGCCCCTTCCCGAACCGGGGCCGGGCCCCGGACCCCTGGTGTGGTGCCGGGCGGGGCGTGGGGTGCGACGCACCCCACGCCCCGCCCGGGCTGCTTCGCGCCGTGTGGCCTGTTGTTTCCGGGCTCGGCCGAGGGGGTGGGGTCGTGCCGTGGGCGTGGGGAGGTGGACCCGCGGGCCGTGCGGGGGCCGGAACCCCGTAGGCTCGTCCCTCGTGAGTACGGGCGCAGCGCAGGCAGGACGCGACACGGGAGTCGTGTGTGCCGTGCGAGAGCTGGTCAAGACCTATCCCGCCGCCCGGGGCCGACGCGGGACACCCGCGACGCCCAAGGTGCGGGCCACCGACGGGATCTCGCTCGATGTGCGGCGCGGTGAGATCTTCGGGCTGCTCGGGCCCAACGGCGCCGGGAAATCGACGCTCGTGCGCCAGCTCACCGGGCTGATGCGGCCCGACGCCGGCAGCGTGGAGCTGCTCGGGCACGACCTCGTGCGGTCTCCGGAGCGGGCCGCGCGGCTCGTCGGGTATCTCGGGCAGGAGTCGACCGCGCTCGACGAGCTGACCGTCTCGCTCGCCGCCGAGACCACCGGACGCCTGCGCGGGCTCACCGCGAAAGCCGCGCGGGCCGAGCGGGACGACGTAATCGAAGAGCTTGGACTGACCGAGATCGCCGGGCGTGCGTTGAAGAAGCTGTCCGGTGGGCAGCGGCGGCTCGCGTGCTTCGCCGCTGTGCTGGTGGGTGAGCGGCCGGTACTCGTACTGGACGAACCCACCACCGGCATGGACCCCGTCGCGCGGCGCGCGGTGTGGGCCGCCGTCGACCGGCGGCGGGCCGAGAACGGCGCGACCGTGCTGCTCGTCACGCACAACGTCATCGAGGCCGAGACAGTCCTCGACCGGGTCGCGGTGCTCGAACGCGGCAAGGTCATCGCGTGCGACACCCCCGCCGGGCTCAAGGCGCACGTCGCCGGGGAAGTACGGCTCGACCTCGTATGGCGGGAGCGGGCGCCGCTGGAGGTGCCCGAGGTCGCGGCGCTGCGGGAATCCGCGCAGGAGTCCGGCCGCCGTTGGGTGCTGCGCCTCGCGCCCGACGAGGCGCGGGCGGCAGTCGCCGCGGTGACCGGGGGCGCCGCTTTCGCGGCGCTCGACGACTTCACGTTGGCCACGCCGAGCCTGGAGGACGTCTATCTCGCACTCGGTGGGAGCACGAAGGGGCTGGTCAAGGGGTGAGTGTCGTTCCTGCTGAGGCGGTCGTCGGGTCCTGGACCCGAGCGGAGGCCACGGCCACCGAGGAGTGGCCCGCGCCGCTGGCGCCGCGGGCGCGGCTGCTGCCGTCGCTCGCCGCCGTCTACCGGGCGCAGCTGTCCCGGGCCCGGGTGGCGCGCATCCCGCTGCTCTTCGTGGCGACCTTCCAGTCTGTCGGGATCATGGTCCTGATGCGCGGGGTCGTCGACGGCGGGGGCGAGGCGCGGGCCGTCGTCGCGGGGTCGAGTGTGCTGGTCGTCGCGTTCGTCGCGCTCAACCTGCTCGCTCAGTACTTCGGGCAGCTGCGGGCGAGCGGCGGGCTCGACCACTACGCCACCCTGCCCGTGCCGCCCGCCGCGGTGGTGCTGGGCGCGGCCGGCGCGTACGCCTCGTTCACCGTTCCCGGCACATTCGTCACAGCCGTCGTCGGCTGTGTGCTCTTCCAGCTGCCGCTCACGAACCTGTGGATCCTGCTGGCGGTGGTCCCGCTCGCCGGCGCGGCCCTCGCCGGGCTCGGTGCGGCGCTCGGGCTGCTCGCGCCCCGGCAGGAACTCGCCACACTCCTCGGCCAGCTGGGCATGTCCGCGGCGCTGCTGCTCGGCGTACTGCCCGCGGACCGGCTGCCAGGACCCATCTCGTACGCCCGCGATCTCCTGCCGTCGACGTATGGCGTGGAGGCTTTCGCGCGGACCTTCGACGCGCATCCGGACTGGTCCGCCGTCGCGCTCAACCTCGCCGTCTGCGCGGCGGTCGGTGTCGCGTCGCTCGCGCTCGCCACGTGGGCGTACCGGCGGGCAGCGGTCCGGTGAGGCACACGCCCGTGGCGCCTGGCACGATGGCAGAGTGACCGCTCCCCTGACGCCGCCTCACCAGCAGCCGCCGAACGACCCCTGGCAGAAGTCCGACGCCGGGACTGTTCCTCCCTTCGAGCCCGCCGTGGACGAGGGGCCCGGCCTCTCGACGGAGGTGGCCAGGGCCGCGTTGGTGGTCGCGGCCCTGACGGTCGCCGGTGTGGCGCTCGGGCTGCTGTGGATGTGGCTGGCCCCCAGGGTGCCGCTGGTCTCCACCGACAAGGCCGTGTTCCTCCAGGACACCGAGGGCGAGGAGGCGGTGGGCGCGGACGGCACGTTCGTCCTGCTGGCGCTCGCGTTCGGCGCGGTGAGCGCTGCCGTCGTGTTCTGGTTCAACCGGCGCGGCGGTGTTCCGCTGGTGGTCGCACTGCTGCTCGGCGGGCTGTTCGGCTCGCTGCTCGCGTGGGGCATCGGCGTCTGGGGCGGCCCGGACGACGTGGTGGCCCGTGCCCGGGAGGTCGGCCAGGGGGTTCCCTTCGACGCGCCGCTCGAACTCGCGGCCAAGGGCGCGCTGCTGGCATGGCCGCTCGCGGCGCTGTTGGTCCATCTGGCGCTGACGGCGCTCTTCGGGCCGAGGGATCCCGAGCCGGAGTGGGAGATGCCGCCCTACTACGGGGCGCCCATGACCGCGCCCGAGCCGCCGGCTGGGTACGGGCCCGGCGCGGGAGGCGCGGGGCCGGTGGCGCCGCCGCAGACGGGTGTGGGGGACGGCGGCCCGGCCTGACCGGTCCGCCGCCGACACTGCTGGGTTCGTCAGGCCGGCCTGCGGCCGTGATTGGCTTTACCCTTTTTGATTCGCCACTTGCGCATACGGGTCTTCTTGGACATGGCGTACCCCTCCCCGGTCGGAAAGCCGTGTTCCCTCGTTCGTAGTCGAGGACGGGGCCGCCGTCGAGGGGCTACGCGCGTCCGATCGGTGCGATCACCGCGTGCGTGAGCGCCGCCAGGTCCGCCGGGGACAGCTCGACCTCCAGGCCACGGCGGCCCGCCGACACACATACCGTCGGGTGCGCCGACGCGGTGGAGTCCAGCACGGTGCGCAGGCGTTTGCGCTGGCCCAGCGGGGAGATGCCGCCTCGGACGTAGCCCGTCGTACGTTCCGCCGCCGCCGGGTCCGCCATCGCCGCGCGCTTGCCGCCGACCGCCGAAGCCAGCGCCTTGAGGTCCAGCGAGCCGGCGACCGGGACGACCGCCACGGTCAGCTCGCCGTCCACGTCGGCGACCAGCGTCTTGAAGACGCGGTCCGCCGGGACGCCCAGGGCCCGCGCGGCCTCCTCGCCGTACGACGGGGACGCGGGGTCGTGCTCGTACACGTGCAGGGTGTACGCGGTGTTCGCCGCGGCCAGCGCCACGGTCGCGGGGGTGCCCGCCGACTTCTTCTTCTTCTTCGCCAAGGCGGCTGCGCCTCCGGGATCAGTTGGGGCTGGTCGGGTTCCTGGTCAGGTCCACGGCGGGCAGCGACGGGAGGTGGCGGATCACGGCCGTCTCGGTGCGCAGGATCTTCAGCTCCTCGCGCAGCCGGGTGGCCGCGTCCGGCGCCTGGAGCAGGCGCTGGCGCGCCGGGATGTCCAGCACCGTGGCCGCGGCGACCAGGTACGACACCACCGAGGGCTCGTCCGGCAGCTCCGCGCCGCTCGCGAGTGAGCGCTCCCGCGCCCCCGCCAGCCGCTTCTGGTAGTTGCGGAAGGCCCGCAGCACACCCTCGGCGAGGGTGCCCGCGCCCTCGCCGAGCTCCTCGGGCAGCTCCTCGACCTCGGCCGTCAGATACGGGCCGCTCGCGTCGACGGAGAGCAGCTTCACCCGGGTCGTTCCGGTGGCGAGGACCTCGTAGCTGCCGTCCTCGCGTTCGCGGATCGTCGCCGCGTCCGCGACGCAGCCGACCTGGTGGAAGGCCTGCAGCGGGTCGGGCCCGAAGCCCGCGCCGGGCCCGCGCTCGGGCACCGCCGTCGGGTCGGGCATGCCGGGGGCGCTGGGAGCGACCTCGCGGCCGTCGCGGATGGCGACCACGACGAAGCGGCGAGGCTCGTCCTCGTCGTCGTCGTCCCCCGAGTCCGTGGTCTTCGACAGGTCGCGCATCATGGCGCGATAACGCTCCTCGAAGACGTTCAGCGGCAGTACGAGGCCGGGGAACAGCACCGAGTTGAGCGGGAAGAGGGGGAGACGAGCGGTGGTCACAACGCTCAAGCGTAATGGCCGTCGGACCTGATCCTGCGTGCCGTCCTGCGCGAAGGACGCAAAGGCGTCGTCAGAGCGACCTGTATTCGTGCGGTGTCGCGCAGTTCCAGGAACTGCGCGAGCGCGTCCTCGCTCAGATAGGCCCAGGGAAACGAGGTCGCGTGGGGCCCTATCAGCCGGAACTGCTCCAGCGCTTCGGCCCACCGCCCCCGGCTGATCAGCATGTACGCGAGAAGGTTGCGGACCTCGGCCGGCCAGGGATCGCCCGCCGCGTACTGGGCGGAGAGCGCGATGGCGCAGTCGGCCGCGGCGTCGATCCGCTCGTACGCCACCACCGTCCCGCCACCGCTCAGCAGGTGCGCGAACGCGGCCCGGACCGGGAGGGCCTGCACCAGCGAACCGGGCAGCGCGTCCGCGGCCGCCTGCTCGGCGAAGTCGAAGCACTCGCGGTGTGAGCCGTACCACTGGGCGGACAGGTACTGGAGCGCCGCGGCATGGCAGCCGTAGTGGTGCGAGGAACGGCTCACGGCCTCCCCCCACAGCTCCCCGAAGGCGGAGTACGAGGCGTGCGTGCCCCGCGCGTGGTCGAGGGCGATGCGCCACGGCACCGGATCGCGCGCGGAGCCCTGCGCCGCGGCGTCGATCAGCGGGCCGACCTCGCGCAGCCGCTCGGCGCGGGCCGGCGACTCCCAGGCCCTGCGCACGGCGAGCTCCGCCTTGACGAGCAGGGCGTCGGGGTCGCGCGGCGAGGCCGCCAGCCACTGGTCGAGCCAGTCCTGGCGGTTGTACGCGAAGGTGGCCAGGCGGATGGTGTAGCGGTCGCGGTTCTCCCACTCGGCCGCCTCCCGGGTGCCGGCCAGCAGCTTCGCCGCGGGCCCGTAGTCGCCGAGGGCCGCCGCGACGAGAGTGGGCCCCATTCGGTCGTCGGGGACGTCGAGCAGCACCTCGTCGTCCGACGGCAGGCCCGCGGCGAGCTCCGGAGTGTTGCGGATCATGCGCGCGGTGCTGATCAGTGCGCGAAGGAGAGGCATGGTGTGAACCATTGAAAACCGCAGGTGGGAGGCGCGCCAGAGGGGGCCTGTGAAGCTTTCGTATCGACGAGAAGGTTGTGCGGATCGAAGTCAAGGGATGGCAAAGATGCGCGGGGATCGGCCGCCTCTCGCCTCGCGGAGCGTCAATTCCGGCGCAGCAGCCGCGAGGCGCCCGCCGCGATCGTCGTGGCCAGGATCCAGCCGAGCAGGACAAGTCCGGCCCCGATCCACTGCCAGCCACCCCTCAGCACCCAGTACCCCTCCTGCCCCAGATTGATCACCGGCAGCAGCAGGTCGAGGGCGAAGAGGGACGGGTTCCACTTGGGGTGCTCGGCGTTCTTGAGCGCGTCCGGGTCCAGCTGGGCGAAGGCCACCGCCCCGGCGGCCCACAGCACGGCCATCCACACCGCGGCCCGGCCGGGCCGGTAGCCGTACGCCACGGTCCAGTCCTGGAGGAGGCCCCACAGCTTCCCGGCGACCGGCAGCGTCTCGCGGCGTCTGCGCTGCTTGGCGAGGAGCACCTCGCGGGCGTCGGCGTCCTCGCCGCTGTTGCGCAGCACGGCGGCGAGTCGCTCGTACGGCTCCGGGGCGTACTCCGGTGTCGCGGCCGTCACCCACTCCAGCCGCAGCGCGAGCGGGAACTGGCCGCGCGGAACGAGGTTGTCGTAACTGAAGCCGTTCATCGTCAGCCCGCCGGGCCCCGGCCAGCTGGCCGCCCTGTCCACCAGGTTGCCGACCTTCGCGCCGGACAGCACCACCTTGCCGTGCTCGGGTCGCTCCCCGAGGAAGCGCAGCTCGGGGACCTGGATCCGGCGCATCGACAGCTCCTGGCCGATCGACATGAGGAACCGGGCGCCCTCCATGTCCACCGCGTCACCGAACCGCCCGTCGTCGAGCCTGATGCCGCCCTCGCACGCGAAGTGCTGGACGCGGGTGCCGTGGAGCGGGGTGTTCGAGATGCCGTACGGGGGAGTGGCGCCCAGGGGCACGCTCCGGGGGCCGAGGCCGGCGGCGGTCAGGTAGAGGGTGCGCTCCACGGTCAGCTGCGGTGCGTTCAGCGCGCGGCGCCCGGCCGGGGTGTAGGGGGCGCGCAGCCGGCTGCCGCGCAGGCTCAGCGAGACGCCGACCTTCGCGCCGCGCAGGCTGAACTCGCCGTGCGACTCGATCATCTCGGCCTGCAGGTCCTGGGCGACGAACAGGCCGTCCGCGGAGATCGAGCGGCCCTTGCGGTCCTGGTGCACGACGATCTGGCTGATCAGCAGGTCCGTGCCGATCTGGGCGTCGGTGAGCCGGATGCCGCCGGGCACCTGGCAGCGCGGTAAGTGCAGGTCACCCCGGGTGCGCAGGCGGGCGGCCTCCAGCCGCGGTATTGAGCAGCCGACCATCCGCAGCGTGGTGAAGTGGCACTCCGGCAGCTGCACCTCCTTCTCGAAGCGGCACCTGTTCAGCTCGACGTACGGCTCGACCCGGCCGCCCGCCAGATTGAGGGTGCCGGTGATCTGTACGCCGTTGAGCTTGAGGGAGGCGACCCGGCCCGGCGTCGCGGAAGGACCGCTGAGCAGCAGCAGCGCCACCACACGGGCGCGCACACTGCGCTCGGGGGACCAGGACCTGGCGGCCATCGGATCGTCCAGGACGGGATTGCGGGTGCTCAGGTCGTACGTGATGCCGTTGCGGAAGGCCTGCCACATGCCGAGCTCCGACGCGCTGAGCCAGTCGGGCGCTTCGACGTCGCTCTGCGGCTCGGTCAAGTGCCACCCCTCTCCCGTATTCGTACACCTGATCCCTACCTTGGTTCTTCCCTCTGAGTGACCGGCTGAACGCCAGGGGTCATGAACGAGTTCTGGGGTCTGTATCAGCCAGTGATACAGGCGTCCGGTGGCGCGAGGCGGTCTGAGAGAATTGACCGCGTGATCTCTCGAATCGATCTGCGCGGTGACGCCCTCCCCGAGGGCGCCGACCTGCGCGGCCTGCTGCCCCGTGCCGAGTTCGACGTGGAAGCCGCCCTGGAGAAGGTGCGGCCGATCTGCGAGGACGTCCATCATCGGGGCACGGCGGCGCTGATCGACTACGCGGAGAAGTTCGACGGCGTGAAGCTGGAGCGGGTGCGGGTTCCCGCGCAGGCGCTCAGTGACGCGCTCGCCGAGCTCGACCCCGTCGTACGGGCGGCCCTGGAGGAATCGATCAGGCGGGCCCGCCTGGTCCACCGCGAGCAGCGCCGCACCACGCACACCACCCAGGTCGTCCCGGGCGGCACGGTCACCGAGAAGTGGGTGCCCGTCGACCGCGTCGGGCTCTATGCGCCGGGCGGCCGGTCCGTCTACCCCTCCTCCGTGATCATGAACGTGGTGCCCGCGCAGGAGGCGGGCGTCCCGTCCATCGCGCTGGCCTCCCCGCCGCAGGCCGCCTTCGCCGGACTGCCGCACCCCACGATCCTGGCGGCCTGCGCGCTGCTCGGCATCGACGAGGTGTACGCGGCGGGCGGCGCCCAGGCCGTGGCGATGTTCGCGTACGGCACCTCGGGCCCCGACGGCTGCGCCCCTGCCAACATGGTCACCGGGCCCGGCAACATCTGGGTCGCCGCGGCCAAGCGCTACTTCACCGGGCGCATCGGCATCGACACCGAGGCGGGCCCGACCGAGATCGCGGTCCTCGCGGACGACACCGCCGACCCGGTGCACATCGCCGCCGACCTGATCAGCCAGGCCGAGCACGACCCGCTCGCCGCCGCCGTCCTGGTCACCGACTCCGTCGCACTGGCCGACGCCGTCGAGAAGGAGCTGGCCCCGCAGGTGGCCGCGAGCAAGCACCGCGCGGACCGGATCGGACCGGCGCTGGCGGGCAGGCAGTCCGCGATCGTGCTGGTCGACGGGCTCGACGAGGGCCTGCGCGTCGTGAACGCGTACGGCGCGGAGCACCTGGAGATCCAGACGGCCGACGCCGCCGCCGTCGCCGACCGGGTGCGCAACGCCGGTGCGATCTTCGTCGGCCCGTGGTCGCCGGTCTCCCTCGGCGACTACTGCGCGGGCTCCAACCACGTCCTGCCGACCGGCGGCTGCGCCTGCCACTCCTCGGGCCTGTCCGTCCAGTCCTTCCTGCGCGGCATCCACATCGTGGACTACACCCGCGACGCCCTCGCGGACGTCGCGCACCACGTGGTGACCCTGGCGGAGGCCGAGGACCTGCCCGCGCACGGCGCCGCCGTGAAGGCGCGCTTCGACGGATGGAAGGTGCCGCAGCGATGACCCGTAGCACCCCTGTCACCGGCAGCACCCGCGTCACCCGTATTGACGATCTGCCCGTCCGGGACGAGCTGCGCGGCAAGTCCCCCTACGGGGCGCCCCAGCTCGACGTACCGGTGCGGTTGAACACCAACGAGAATCCCTACCCGCTGCCCGAGGCGCTCGTCGAGCGGATCGCCGAGCGTGTCCGCGATGCCGCCCGCACGCTCAACCGCTACCCGGACCGGGACGCCGTCGAGCTGCGCACCGAGCTGGCCCGCTACCTCACCCGCACCGCCGGGCACGAGGTCGCCACGGCCAACATCTGGGCGGCCAACGGCTCCAACGAGGTCATCCAGCAGCTGCTGCAGACCTTCGGCGGACCCGGCAGGACCGCCATCGGCTTCGAGCCCTCGTACTCGATGCACGCCCTCATCTCCCGGGGCACCGGCACCGGCTGGATCTCCGGGCCGCGCGGGGAGGACTTCACCATCGACGTGGCGGCGGCCCGCGAAGCCATCGCCGAGCACCGGCCCGACGTCGTCTTCATCACCTCGCCCAACAACCCCACGGGCACAGCCGTCGAGTCCGACACCGTCCTCGCGCTGTACGAGGCGGCGCAGGCGCTCAAGCCGACGCTGGTCGTCGTCGACGAGGCGTACGCCGAATTCAGCCACCACCCCTCCCTGCTGCCGCTGATCGAGGGCCGCCCGACGCTGGTCCTCTCGCGCACCATGTCCAAGGCGTTCGGCGCCGCGGGCCTGCGCCTGGGCTACCTGGCCGCCGATCCCGCGGTGGTCGACGCCGTACAGCTGGTGCGCCTGCCGTACCACCTGTCGTCCGTCACCCAGGCCACCGCGCTCGCCGCCCTCGAACACACCGATACCCTGCTCGGGTACGTCGAGCAGCTCAAGACCGAGCGGGACCGCCTGGTCACCGAGTTGCGCGCGATGGGCTGCGAGGTCACGGACTCGGACGCGAACTTCGTGCAGTTCGGGCGCTTCGACGATGCCCACACGGCATGGCAGCGGATCCTCGACCAGGGCGTCCTGGTCCGTGACAACGGCGTACCGGGCCGACTGCGGGTCACCGCCGGCACCCCGGCCGAGAACGACGCGTTCCTCGATGCGGTTCGCGAAATGATGAAGGAGCAGAGCGCATGAGCCGCGTAGGACGTGTGGGACGCGTGGAGCGCACCACCAAGGAGACTTCGGTCGTCGTCGAGCTCAACCTCGACGGCACCGGCAAGGTCGATGTGTCGACAGGCGTCGGCTTCTACGACCACATGCTCGACCAGCTCGGCCGCCACGGCCTCTTCGACCTCACGGTGAAGACCGACGGCGATCTGCACATCGACTCGCACCACACCATCGAGGACACCGCGCTGGCGATCGGCGCCGCCTTCAAGCAGGCGCTCGGCGACAAGGTCGGCATCTACCGCTTCGGCAGCTGCACGGTGCCGCTCGACGAGTCGCTCGCCCAGGTCACCGTGGACCTCTCGGGTCGCCCGTATCTCGTGCACACCGAGCCGGAGAACATGGCGCCGATGATCGGCGAGTACGACACGACGATGACCCGGCACATCCTGGAGTCCTTCGTCGCGCAGGCCCAGATCGCGCTGCACGTGCACGTCCCGTACGGGCGTAACGCGCACCACATCGTGGAGTGCCAGTTCAAGGCCCTGGCCCGCGCCCTGCGCTACGCGTGCGAGCACGACCCGCGCGCCGCCGGCATCCTCCCGTCGACCAAGGGCGCACTGTGACCGGCCTGAACACCATCCTCATCGTCGTCGGACTCTTCCTCCTCGGCGGTGTGTACTCCTTCTGGAAGCAGCAGCTGCCCAAGGGCGTCATCGTGCTCCTCGGCCTCGGCGCCGTGATGTGCCTGGCCGCCGGCATCATGCGGATCCAAGGACTCTGGGGATGAGCGAAGCGAAGAAAGTCGTCGTCTTCGACTACGGATTCGGCAATGTCCGCTCCGCCGAGCGGGCCCTCGCCCGCGTCGGCGCGGACGTCGAGATCACCCGCGACTTCGACCGCGCCATGAACGCCGACGGCCTCCTTGTCCCCGGCGTCGGCGCCTTCTCGGCCTGCATGAAGGGCCTCAAGGACGCCCGCGGCGACTGGATCGTCGGCCGCAGGCTGGCCGGCGGCCGTCCCGTCATGGGCATCTGCGTCGGCATGCAAATCCTCTTCGAGCGCGGCATCGAGCACGGCGTGGAGACTGCGGGCCTCGACGAGTGGCCCGGCACGGTCGGCCCGCTCCAGGCACCGATCGTCCCGCACATGGGGTGGAACACCGTCGAGGCCGCCAAGGACAGCGAGCTCTTCGCCGGCCTCGACGCCGAAGCGCGCTTCTACTTCGTGCACTCCTACGCCGTGCACGACTGGAGCCTGGAAGTCACCAACGCCAAGATCCGCGTCCCCAGGGTCACCTGGGCCACGCACGGCGAGCGCTTCGTGGCGGCCGTCGAGAACGGGGCGCTGTGGGCGACGCAGTTCCACCCCGAGAAGTCCGGCGACGCCGGCGCCCAGCTGCTGACCAACTGGATCGGAACCCTCTGATGCCCTCCGCGAAGCTTGAACTCCTCCCCGCCGTCGACGTCCGCGATGGCCAGGCCGTGCGCCTCGTCCACGGCGAGTCCGGCTCCGAGACGTCGTACGGCGACCCGCTCCAGGCCGCCCTCGCCTGGCAGCGCTCCGGCGCCGAGTGGCTGCACCTCGTCGACCTTGACGCTGCCTTCGGCACCGGCGACAACCGGGCCCGGATCGCCGAGGTCGCCCGCTCCATGGACATCAAGGTCGAGCTGTCCGGCGGCATCCGCGACGACGCCTCACTCGCCGCGGCCCTCGCCACCGGCTGCCGCCGCGTCAACCTCGGCACGGCCGCGCTGGAGACCCCGGAGTGGGTCGCCAAGGTCATCGCCGAGCACGGCGACAAGATCGCCGTCGGCCTGGACGTACGCGGCACGACCCTGCGCGGCCGGGGCTGGACCCGCGACGGCGGCGACCTCTTCGAGACACTCGCCCGCCTCGACGCCGAGGGCTGCGCGCGCTACGTCGTCACCGACATCGCCAAGGATGGCACGCTCCAGGGCCCCAACCTGGAGCTCCTGAAGAACGTCTGCGCCGCCACCGACAAGCCCGTCGTCGCCTCCGGCGGCGTCTCCTCGCTCGACGACCTGCGGGCGATCGCCGCGCTGGTGCCGGACGGCGTGGAGGGTGCGATCGTGGGCAAGGCGCTGTACGCGAAGGCGTTCACCCTCGAAGAAGCGCTGGAGGCTGTGTCCTCATGACCGAAGTACGCCGTGTGTCGTCCGGTGCCCCGTGGGAGGAGGCCTTCGGCTACTCGCGCGCGGTGGCGCTGCCCAACGGTCTTGTCCTGGTGTCCGGCTGTACGTCGACCGCCGACGGCCGGATCGCCGAAGGCACGCCCTACGAGCAGACGATCATCGCGTTCGGCGTTGCCGTCGCCGCCCTCGAAGAGCTCGGCCTCGGCCGGCAGGACGTGGTGCGCACCCGGATGTACCTGACCCACGCCCGGGACGTGGACGATGTCGGCCGCGCCCACAAGGAGCTGTTCGACGACGTCCGCCCGGCCGCCTCAATGATCATTGTCTCCGGCTTCGTGGACCCCACCCAGGTCGTCGAGGTCGAGGTCGAAGCCTTCCGAGGAGCACCCGAGTCATGACCCTCGCGATCCGAGTCATCCCCTGCCTGGACGTCGACAACGGCCGGGTCGTCAAGGGCGTCAACTTCCAGAATCTCCGCGACGCCGGCGACCCGGTGGAGATGGCCAAGCTGTACGACGCCGAGGGCGCCGACGAGCTGACCTTCCTCGACATCACCGCGTCCTCGGGCAACCGCGAGACCACGTACGACGTGGTGCGCCGCACCGCCGAGCAGGTCTTCATCCCGCTGACCGTCGGCGGCGGCGTCCGCACCACCGAGGACGTCGACAAGCTGCTGCGGGCCGGCGCCGACAAGGTTGGCGTCAACACCGCAGCCATCGCCCGCCCCGAGCTGATCCGCGAGATCGCGGAGCGCTTCGGGCGCCAGGTGCTCGTCCTGTCGGTGGACGCGCGCCGCACCCCGTCAGGCACCTTCGAGGTCACCACGCACGGTGGCCGCGAGTCGGCCGGCATCGACGCCGTCGAGTGGGCGCACCGGGCCGCCGAGCTCGGCGCCGGTGAGATCCTGCTCAACTCGATGGACGCCGACGGCACCAAGGACGGCTACGACACCGAGATGATCGCGGCGGTACGCGCCCACGTCACCGTCCCGGTGATCGCGAGCGGCGGCGCCGGCAAGCTCGACCACTTCGCGCCGGCCGTCGCGGCGGGCGCGGACGCGGTACTGGCCGCCTCCGTCTTCCACTTCGGCGACCTGCGGATCTCCGAGGTCAAGAACACTCTGCGGGAGGCGGGCCACCCGGTCAGGTAGCCCGTATCGGGTGGCGCGGCCCGGCCGCGCCACCCGCCTCCACATGGCAGAGCTATGAATGACCGAGCTTGGTCTCGTGCAGGCGGGTCACCGCTTCCTTGTCGCCCTCCAGCTCCACCCGCGCCGCGTCCTGCCGACCGTAGGCGAAGAGCACCAGCTCACCGGGCTCGCCGGTGACCGTCACCACCGGCGTGCCCCGGTGCGCCACCGCCGTCTGCCCGTCCGGGCGGCGCAGCACCACACCCACCGGCGCCTTGCGGCCCAGCACCCGGGACATCCTCTCGATCCGGCTCCACAGGGCGTTCGCGAAGACCACGTCGAGCTCGCGGGGCGTCCAGTCGGGCTGCGCCCGCCTGACGTCCTCGGCGTGGACGTAGAACTCGACGGTGTTGGCCGCCTCGTCCAGCTGCTTGAGGGAGTACAGCGACATTCTCGGCGGGCCCGTACGGATGAGCTGGATCAGCTCCTCGTACGGCTTCGCGGCGAACTCGGCCTGCACCCGCTCCAGCCGGCTCTTCAGAGCCCCCAGCAGTATTCCGCCCGCCGCATCCGGGCGGCGCTCACGCACCACGACATGGGCGGCGAGCTCTCGGGTCTTCCAGCCGTCGCACAGAGTGAGGGCGTCGGGTCCCGCCGCCTCCAACAGGTCGGCGAGCAGAAGTCGTTCACGCTTGGCATGGGTCGACATAAGGGCCAGCGTACGGCGCGCCGCCGTTCACTGCCACGGCGCCGCGCGGCCGATGTCCCCGCAGTGCCCGGTCCGGGCGTCCAGAGACCGGACAGCGTGTCCACCGCCGCCCGCCCGCGCGGCACAATGGGACCCATGACCAGCGCGCCCCGCCCCAGCAGCCTCGCCCCCGCCCTCGCCGCCCGCCTCAAGCGCAGCGCCGACGGACTGGTTCCGGCCATCGCCCAGCAGTACGACACCGGCGAGGTGCTGATGCTCGGCTGGATGGACGACGAGGCCCTGCACCGCACCCTCACGACGGGGCGCTGCACCTACTGGAGCCGCAGCCGCCAGGAGTACTGGGTCAAGGGCGACACCTCCGGGCACGTCCAGCACGTCAAGTCCGTCGCCCTGGACTGCGACGCCGACACGGTCCTCGTCCGGGTCGACCAGGTCGGCGCCGCCTGCCACACCGGCGCACGCACCTGTTTCGACGCAGATGTCCTGCCTCTCGGACAGGGGCCCGAGCTGTCTTCCGGACGGCCTTTCGGCCAGTAGGGTCTGCGCTCATGGACCTGGAGACCTTCCGCAAGCTTGCCGTCGACCGTCGTGTCATCCCCGTCAGCCGCAGACTGCTCGCGGACGGCGACACCCCTGTCGGGCTCTACCGCAAGCTCGCCGCGGAGCGCCCCGGCACGTTCCTGCTTGAGTCCGCGGAGAACGGCCGCTCCTGGTCCCGCTACTCCTTCGTCGGCGTACGCAGCGCCGCGACCCTCACCGCGCGTGACGGCCGGGCGCACTGGCTCGGTACCCCGCCCGTCGGCGTGCCGCTGGAGGGCGACCCGCTGGACGCGCTGCGCGCCACTGTCGAGACCCTGCACACCCCGCACGACCTGGGGGACGAGCTGCCGCCGTTCACCGGCGGCATGGTCGGCTACCTCGGATACGACGTCGTACGCCGCCTGGAGAAGATCGGCGACCACACCCGCGACGACCTGCGTCTGCCCGAGCTGACGATGCTGCTCACCTCGGACCTCGCCGTCCTGGACCACCGCTCGGGCACCGTCCTGCTGATCGCCAACGCGATCAACCACAACGACCTCGACACGGGCGTCGACGAGGCCTACGCCGACGCCGTCGCACGCCTCGACGCGATGCAGGCCGACCTGGCGCAGGCGACCGCATCCGAGCCCACCGCGCTGCCGCCGTCCGAGCTCCCGCCGTACACCGAGCAGTGGGGCGGCGCGGCCTACCAGGCCGTCGTGGAGGACATCAAGGAGCGCATCCGGGCGGGCGAGGCCTTCCAGGTCGTCCCCTCCCAGCGCTTCGAGACCCCGTGCACCGCGAGCGCGCTGGACGTCTACCGGGTGCTGCGGGCCACCAACCCGTCGCCGTACATGTATCTCTTCCGCTTCGACGGCTTCGACATCGTCGGCTCCAGCCCCGAAGCGCTCGTCAAGGTCGAGAACGGCCGCGCCATGCTGCACCCGATCGCCGGGACCCGGCCGCGCGGCGCGACGCCGCAGGAGGACCAGGACCTCGCCGACGAGCTGCTCGCCGACCCCAAGGAGCGGGCCGAGCACCTGATGCTCGTCGACCTGGGCCGCAACGACCTCGGCCGGGTCTGCGAGCCCGGCAGCGTGGAGGTCGTGGACTTCATGTCCGTCGAGCGCTACAGCCATGTCATGCACATCGTCTCGACCGTGACCGGACGGATCGCGCCGGGCCGCAGCGCCTTCGACGTACTGACCGCGTGCTTCCCCGCCGGGACCCTCTCCGGCGCACCCAAGCCGCGCGCCATGCAGATCATCGAGGAGGTCGAGCCCTCCCGCCGCGGCCTGTACGGCGGCTGCGTCGGCTATCTGGACTTCGCCGGCGACTCCGACACCGCCATCGCCATCCGGACCGCGCTGCTCCGCGACGGCACGGCGTATGTGCAGGCCGGAGCGGGTGTGGTGGCCGACTCCGATCCGGTCGCCGAGGACACCGAGTGCCGCAACAAGGCGGCCGCGGTGCTGCGCGCGGTGCACACGGCGAACCGCCTCGGGGGCTGAACAGGGCGTAGGGGATAGTGGAGTACGTGAGTGCCGCATCCCCCGCCCCAGTGCCCCTTCCGCTTCCGCGCGGCGAGACCGGACCGGCCGTGTCGACCGGCCGCCGCAGTCTCGCAGTCGCCCTCCTGTCCGGCGCCGTCGGCGCCGTCGTCGTGCTGCTCGCCTCGGGCCGGCCCTGGGCCGGGGGCACGGCCTCCGTGGGTGGCGGCTCGCTGCCGCTGGTCGCCGACGGGCAGGACATTACCGGCGCCCCCGCGGCGCTGGCCATCGTCGGCCTGGCCGCGCTCGTCGCGGTGTTCGCCGTTCGCCGTTCCGGCCGGCTACTGGTCTCCGCACTGCTCGCGCTGAGCGGCGCGGGCGCAGCCGTCACCGCGTACCTGGGCGCCTCCGACAGCACGGCGCTCGACGAGAAGGCCGCCACGACCACCGGCGACGCCACCGCCGCGGCCGCCGCTCTGACCCATACCGCCTGGCCGTACGTGACGGCGGTCGGCGGTCTGCTGATCCTGCTCGCCGGGCTGCTCGCCCTGTTCCGCGGCCGGAAGTGGCCCGCGATGTCCGGGCGTTACGAGCGCGACGGCAGCCCCAGGCCCCGCAAGGCCCCGCGCGTGGCCCCGGACCCGGAGCGGCCCGAAGAGCTCTGGAAGGCCCTCGACCGCGGCGAGGACCCGACGCGCGACGCATGACCCCGGGCTCCACCCACGGTCCCGGGTGCGGGACAATGGGCCGCGAGCATCCACTCACCACGACTCACCACAGAGCAACAGCAACGAGGAGCAACTCATGGCGGGCACCAGCCACGGACACACCCCGGCCGCCTGGACCGGTGTCACCATCGCCTTCATCGGTTTCTGCGTTTCGGGCGCCTTCATGGTGCTGGCCAACCCGCTCGGCGTCTGGGCCGGACTGGCAGTGATACTGCTGGGCCTCGTTGTCGGCATGGCCATGAGTGCCGCGGGTCTCGGCATGCCGAAGGAGTCCGACGCGGTGCGCCGGGCCAGGATCGAAGCAGGGCAGATGCAGACCCGCTGACGGGCCGGTCACCGACCGGTCGCCCGGTCGAGAAGTACCGAAACCGGCCTTTGCAGGTTTCGAAGCAAGGCGCAGCCCGGTCGGGCTGCGCCTTTCCTCGTGAGCAGGGACAATCGCCCCGTGGATGCCAAGCCTTCGCCCGCCCCAGCCCCCTCGCCGCCGCCATCAAGAGCCCCCGCGGCGCTCGCCCGGCGGCTCCTGACGCCGCTCGTCACCCTCGCGGGCGTCGCCGCGGCCTTCGCGTACGTCGGCACGGTCGACCCCAATGAGCCGGGCCACTACCCGGCCTGCCCGCTGCTCCAGCTCACCGGCATCTACTGTCCGGGCTGCGGTGGCCTGCGCAGCGCGCACGGTGTCGCCACCGGCGACCTGGCCGGCGCGTTCGGCGCCAACGCCATGGCCGTCGTCGGCTACGCGATCTGCGCCGCGCTGTGGGCCGTATGGGTGGTTCGCTCCGCCCGCGGACTGCCGATGCGGATCAACGTGAAACCGGTCTTCTGGTGGTCCCTGGGCGCTGTGGCCGCGATCTTCAGCATCGTCCGGAATCTGCCGTTCGGCTCGGCGCTCGCTCCGTGAAGTACCAGGTGGTGGGACTGGCGCGCACCGGATGCGAGACCTTGGCCCTCCTGCGGATACCATCGGTATGGCTGATCCTGGTCCACCATTACTGTCCCGAAAGGGGGCCGCTCGCGTGAGTGTGCTCGACGAGATCATCGAAGGCGTCCTCGCCGACCTCGCAGAGCGGCAGACACGCGTCAGCCTCGACGAGCTCAAGGATCGCGCGGCCAAGGCCCCACAGGCGAAGGACGGTGTCGCCGCCTTGCGCGGCGACGGCGTCCAGGTCATCTGCGAGGTCAAGCGCTCCAGCCCGTCGAAGGGCGCGCTCGCCGCGATCGCCGACCCGGCAGGCCTCGCCGCCGACTACGAGGCGGGCGGCGCCGCCGTCATCTCCGTACTGACCGAGCAGCGCCGCTTCGGCGGTTCGCTGGCCGACCTGGAAGCCGTACGCGCCAGGGTCGATGTGCCGCTGCTGCGCAAGGACTTCATGGTCACGGCCTACCAGCTGTGGGAGGCGCGGGCGTACGGCGCAGACCTGGCGCTGCTGATCGTCGCGGCCCTGGAGCAGGAGGCCCTGGTCTCCCTCATCGAGCGGGCCGAGTCCATCGGGCTCACCCCGCTGGTCGAGGTGCACGACGAGGACGAGGTCGAGCGCGCGGTCGAGGCCGGCGCGAAGATCATCGGGGTCAACGCACGCGACCTCAAGACGCTCAAGGTCGACCGCGGGGTCTTCGAACGCGTCGCCCCCGAGATCCCCGCGCACATCGTCACCATCGCCGAGTCCGGCGTGCGCGGCCCGCACGACCTGATCGCGTACGCCAACGCGGGCGCCGACGCGGTGCTCGTGGGCGAGTCCCTGGTCACCGGCCGCGACCCGAAGGCCGCCGTCGCCGACCTGGTCGCCGCGGGCGCCCACCCTGCGCTGCGCCACGGGCGGAGCTGACCCACCCCCATGACCGCTCTCCGCCGCCCCGTCACCCGCACCCGGCCGGGCCTGCGCCCGTCCGTGGCCCGCGCGCGCGACCCGCACGCGCCGCTGGCGCGCGGGTGCCGTCCGCGTGGGTGCCGGGCGCCGGCGCGGCGGGTGCTGGGACGCCGGGTGCGGTACCACATCGGTGCGGAGCCCGGCCAGATCAACGGCGCGCGATGGCGGGCCGAAGGCGCGTCGTAGCGAACCTGGAATGCCGGTACGCGTGATCACGTACCCGTTTCATCCCTCGCACGGCGCATAGGCGAAGCCCACCTGTTGATTCATGGGGCGCGAGCCCCTTCTGAGGAGTGCGTCGGATGTCTTCTGACTTCTTCATTCCGGACCCCGAGGGTCATATCCCCAACGCCGAGGGCTATTTCGGCGCGTACGGCGGCAAGTTCATCCCCGAGGCGCTGGTCGCCGCGGTCGACGAGGTCGCCGTCGAATATGCCAAGGCCAAGTCGGACCCGGCCTTCGCGGCCGAGCTGAACGAGCTCATGGTCAACTACACCGGCCGTCCCAGCGCGCTCACCGAGGTGCCCCGGTTCGCCGAACACGCGGGCGGGGCACGGGTCTTCCTCAAGCGCGAGGATCTCAACCACACCGGCTCCCACAAGATCAACAATGTGCTGGGCCAGGCGCTCCTCACCAAGCGCATGGGCAAGACGCGGGTCATCGCGGAGACCGGCGCGGGCCAGCACGGCGTCGCCACCGCCACCGCCTGCGCGCTCTTCGGTCTCGAATGCACCGTCTACATGGGCGAGATCGACACCCAGCGCCAGGCGCTCAATGTCGCCCGGATGCGGATGCTCGGCGCCGAGGTCATTGCCGTGAAGTCCGGCAGCCGCACCCTGAAGGACGCCATCAACGAGGCGTTCCGCGACTGGGTCGCCAACGTGGACCGTACGCACTACCTCTTCGGCACCGTCGCGGGACCGCACCCCTTCCCCGCGATGGTCCGCGACTTCCACCGCGTCATCGGCGTGGAGGCGCGCCGCCAGATCCTGGAGCGCGCCGGACGGCTGCCCGACGCGGCGGTCGCCTGTGTCGGCGGCGGCTCCAACGCCATCGGTCTCTTCCACGCCTTCATCCCGGACGCGGACGTACGCCTCGTCGGCTGCGAGCCCGCCGGGCACGGCATCGAGACCGGGGAGCACGCCGCGACCCTGTCCGCGGGCGAGCCCGGCATCCTGCACGGCTCGCGGTCGTACGTCCTGCAGGACGAGGAGGGCCAGATCACCGAGCCCTACTCGATCTCGGCGGGCCTCGACTACCCGGGCATCGGCCCCGAGCACGCCTACCTCAAGGACAGCGGCCGGGGCGAGTACCGTGCCGTGACGGACGACGCGGCGATGCAGTCGCTGCTCCTGCTGTCCCGCACCGAGGGCATCATCCCGGCCATCGAGAGCGCCCACGCGCTCGCCGGTGCGCTGGAGCTCGGCAAGGAACTGGGCAAGGACGGGCTGATCCTGGTCAACCTGTCCGGGCGCGGCGACAAGGACATGGACACGGCCGCCCGCTACTTCGGTCTGTACGCCACCGACGCCGCGGTCGAGGCCAACGCCTCCGCCGGCAACGGCGCCGCCGAGATCCAGAAGGACGCCAAGTGAGCGGCAACATCAAGCTGTTGAGCGACACGCTCGCGAAAACCAGGTCCGAGGACCGGGCCGCGCTCATCGCCTACCTCCCGGCCGGGTTCCCGACCGTGGACGGCGGCATCGCGGCGGTGAAGGCGGTCCTGGCGGGCGGCGCGGACGTTGTCGAGATCGGGCTGCCGCACAGCGACCCGGTGCTCGACGGCCCGGTCATCCAGACCGCCGACGACATCGCGCTGCGCGGCGGCGTGAAGATCGCCGATGTGATGCGCACAGTGCGCGAGGCGTACGAGGCGACCGGCGCGCCGGTGCTCGTCATGACGTACTGGAATCCGATCGACCGGTACGGCATCGAACGCTTCACCACCGAGCTGGCCGCGGCCGGCGGCGCGGGCTGCATCCTGCCCGACCTGCCGGTGCAGGAGTCCGCCCAGTGGCGGAAGCACGCCGACGCGCTGGGGCTCGCCACGGTCTTCGTGGTCGCGCCCAGCAGCCAGGACGAGCGGCTCCGCACGATCACGGCGGTGGGCTCCGGTTTTGTCTACGCCGCCTCGCTCATGGGCGTCACCGGCACCCGCGTTTCGGTGGGCGAACAGGCCCAGGACCTGGTGCGCAGGACCAGGGCCACCACCGACCTGCCGGTGTGTGTCGGGCTCGGGGTCTCCAACGCCGTGCAGGCCGAGGAGGTCGCCGGGTTCGCCGACGGGGTGATCGTCGGCTCGGCCTTCGTCAAGCTGATCCTTGACGCGCCGGACGAGGCCGCGGGCCTCGCCGCGGTCCGCTCGCTCGCTGCCGAACTGGCTGAAGGCGTCCGCAGGAACAACTGATCGGTTTCGCTCGTATGGGTGGACCTGGACCGGGGAGGCACGCGTGTGCCTCCCCGGTTCGTTGCTGCGGGTGTGAGCGACAAGAACCTTGAGGGAAAACGAACCGCACGTGAGCGGCTCATCCAGGAACGCGAAGCGCAGAAGGTCCGCGACCGGCGCAGGCGGACACTGATCGTGTCCGCTGCCGTGGTGGGTGTGCTGGGGCTGACCGCGGTGGTGGGCATGCTCGCCGTGAACTCCGACTCGGGCGGAGGAAAGAGCGACACCGCGGGACCGCTTCTCGCGCCCAAGGGCACCGACGCCAAGAGCGACCCGATGGTCCCGGTGGGGGCGACGGACGCGCCGTCCACGCTCACCATCTGGGAGGACTTCCGCTGTCCGGCCTGCGCCCAGTTCGAGAACGGCTTCCGGACCACCATCGAGGAGCTGGAGAAAGCAGGTCAGCTCAAGGCCGAGTACCACCTCGCCACGCTCATCGACGGAAACATGAGCGGAACGGGCTCGCTGCGCGCGGCCAACGCGGCCGGGTGCGCGCAGGACGCCGGGAAGTTCGCCCCGTACCACGACGTGCTCTTCCAGAATCAGCCACCGGAGACCGACGACGCCTTCGCCAAGAACAGCCGTCTGATCGAGCTGGCGGGCAAGGTCGACGGCCTCGTCACGGACCCGTTCGAGCAGTGTGTGAACGACGGGGCGCACGACAGCTGGGTGCGCAAATCCAACGAGGCCTTCCAGAAGGGCAACTTCAACGGGACGCCGACCGTGCTGCTCAACGGCGAGCCGGTCTTCCCGAAGAAGGGCGACGAGGAGATCTCCCCGGCGAACCTGAAGAAGTGGGTCACCGAGGCGAACAGGGGCAAAAAGGCCGGGACGGCGACCGCCACCCCGTCCGCCTCCGGCTGAGCCCGTTATCCATACGTTGCCGGGTGGGTTGCCGTACGTCCCACCCGGCAAGGTAGCGTCGACCCTGCCATGGAAATTGCCTATATCCCCAGCCCGTCGACCGGTGTGATCGAGCTCGGACCGATCCCGCTCCGCGGCTACGCGTTCTGCATCATCATTGGCGTTTTTGTCGCCGTCTGGTACGGCAACAAGCGCTGGGTCGCCCGGGGAGGCAAGAGCGGCACGGTTGCCGACATTGCCGTCTGGGCCGTGCCCTTCGGCCTCGTCGGCGGACGGCTCTACCACGTCGTCACCGACTACCAGCTGTACTTCAGCGAGGGCCGGAACTGGGTCGACGCCTTCAAGATCTGGGAAGGCGGCCTCGGTATCTGGGGCGCCGTCGCGCTCGGTGCGGTCGGTGCCTGGATCGGCTGCCGCCGCCGCGGCATCCCGCTGCCGGCCTGGGCCGACGCCCTCGCGCCCGGCCTCGCCTTCGCCCAGGCCATCGGCCGCTGGGGCAACTGGTTCAACCAGGAGCTGTACGGGCGGGAAACCGATGTGCCGTGGGCGCTCGAAATCAGCGAGGGCGCGAACCGCGCAGCGGGCACGTACCACCCGACCTTCCTCTACGAGTCGCTGTGGTGCATCGGCGCCGCGTTCCTGGTGATCTGGGCCGACCGCCGCTTCAAGCTCGGCCACGGCCGGGTCTTCGCGCTGTACGTCGCGGTGTACTGCGTGGGCCGCAGCTGGATCGAGTACATGCGCGTCGACGAGGCCCACCAGGTGCTGGGGCTGCGCCTCAACGTGTGGACCTCGATCGTGGTGTTCGTGCTCGCGGTGGTCTACATCGTCCTCTCGGCGAGGCTACGGCCGGGCCGCGAGGAGATCGTCGAGCCCGATGCCGTCGAGCCGGTCAAGGACGGTTCCGCCGACGACAGCGACAACGACAGCGATGGTGACGACGGCGACAACAACGACAGTGTTGACACCACCAAGGCCGATGACGAAGCCGGTGCGGCGAAGAAACTCTGACCGTACGCACCACCCTTCAGCCTTCCCGGGACCGCCGGACCGTTCATGGTCCGGCGGTCCCGTCGTGCGTGGCGGCGGACCTACGGGCCGCCCACCAGCCGGTAAGTACGGCCTGCCTTGCTGGCGGGAGCCCTGATTCGTGCGTATTTTCGAGGGTGTTGGGAGGGAGCGGGAACCACAAGAGGGCCTGCTCCCGGCGAGAGGGGAACCGCACGAGATGGCCATCATCGAGACCGGGGCGACGCTGCACGTGGCACACCGTGACAACCACACGCACCGTGATGTGAACGGCGGTTGGCTGCGTCCCGCCGTCTTCGGCGCGATGGACGGCCTGGTCTCCAACCTGGCTCTGATGACCGGTGTCGCGGGCGGCTCGGTCGCCCACCAGACCATCGTCATCACCGGGCTCGCCGGTCTCGCCGCCGGTGCCTTCTCCATGGCCGCCGGTGAGTACACCTCGGTGGCCTCGCAGCGTGAGCTCGTCCAGGCGGAACTGGAGGTCGAGCGGATCGAGTTGCGCAAGCACCCCAAGGACGAGCTGGCGGAGCTGGCCGCGCTCTACGAGTCGCGCGGGGTGGAGCCGGAGCTGGCGCGCGCCGTCGCCCAGCAGTTGTCGGTGGACCCGGAGCAGGCGCTGGAGATACACGCCCGCGAGGAGCTGGGCATCGACCCGGGCGATCTGCCGTCGCCGCTCATCGCTGCGGTGTCCTCGTTCGGAGCGTTCGCGCTGGGCGCGCTGCTGCCCGTACTGCCCTATCTGCTCGGCGCCGCGTCCATGTGGCCCGCGGTGCTGCTCGCGCTCGTCGGCCTGTTCGCCTGCGGCGCGCTGGTGGCGCGGGTCACCGCGCGGTCCTGGTGGTTCAGCGGACTGCGGCAGCTGGCTCTGGGCGGCGCTGCGGCCGGTGTGACGTTCGCCCTGGGCGCTCTGTTCGGAACGGCCGTAGGATGAGAAGCTGCGACGCTATGCATCGCTTCGAATAAGTAGTCGGTTACTCGCTGGTTTCATTCTCTTAACAGGCGGGAATGAGCCGGGAGCGCTGCGGGCAAGGAAGCCAGCTCAGCGACGACCGGGCAGACATGATCTGCCCGCCTCTGCACCACTTTCACCGCTATGAGCGGTGTCCGCATGCTGGAACGCGTTATCCGCTTCCCGAGAAGCGCCCCATCATGTAACCTGCACGAAATTTCGCGGAGGGCCAACGTCGTCCCTCGGTACTTACATATGCCACGACGACGACGGGAGAGCCGATGCGTTCCGCGTCCACGCACTCCGCGACCGACAGCACCCTCAACAGTGCCTGGTCGCCCATGGACGGTCGCCCTGCCCCGCAGGGCATGTACGACCCGCGCAACGAGCACGACGCCTGTGGCGTCGGCTTCGTGGCCACCCTCACCGGCGAGGCGAGCCACGCGCTCGTCGAGCAGGCCCTGACCGTACTGCGGAACCTCGAGCACCGCGGCGCCACCGGCTCCGAGCCCGACTCGGGCGACGGTGCCGGAATCCTCCTGCAGGTCCCGCACGCCTTCCTCAATGAGGTCACCGACTTCGACCTGCCCGAGGCAGGCGCGTACGCGGTGGGTATCGCCTTCCTGCCCGCGGACGACTCCACCACCGCCGTCTCACGCATTGAGACGATCGCCGCCGAAGAGGGCCTCGAAGTCCTCGGCTGGCGCGATGTCCCGGTCACCCCCGACCTCCTCGGCAACGGCGCCCGCGCCACCATGCCGGCCTTCCGCCAGATCTTCGTGGCGGACCGTACGAGCACGGGCCTGGTCCTGGACCGCAAGGCTTTCGTGCTGCGCAAGCGCGCCGAGCGCGAGGCCGGGGTCTACTTCCCGTCGCTCTCGGCGCGGACCATTGTCTACAAGGGCATGCTCACCACCGGGCAGCTTGAGCCGTTCTTCCCGGACCTGTCCGACCGGCGCTGCGCGACCGCCATCGCCCTGGTCCACTCGCGCTTCTCCACCAACACCTTCCCGAGCTGGCCGCTTGCCCACCCGTACCGCTTCGTCGCGCACAACGGCGAGATCAACACGGTCAAGGGCAACCGCAACTGGATGAAGGCCCGCGAGTCACAGCTCGCGTCGGATGCGTTCGGCTCTGCCGACAATGGACACAGTGGTGCGCAGAAGCTCGACCGGATCTTCCCCGTCTGCACCCCGGACGCCTCCGACTCGGCGTCCTTCGACGAGGTCCTCGAACTGCTGCACCTCGGCGGCCGCTCGCTGCCGCACGCCGTGCTGATGATGGTCCCCGAGGCGTGGGAGAACCACACGTCCATGGACCCGGCCCGCCGCGCCTTCTACCAGTACCACTCCACGCTGATGGAGCCCTGGGACGGCCCGGCCTGCGTCACCTTCACCGACGGCACCCAGGTCGGCGCGGTCCTCGACCGCAACGGTCTGCGCCCCGGACGCTACTGGGTGACCGACGACGGCCTGGTCGTGCTCTCCTCCGAGGTCGGCGTGCTCGACATCGACCCGGCCAAGGTGGTCCGCAAGGGCCGCCTGCAGCCCGGCAAGATGTTCCTCGTCGACACCGCCCAGCACCGCATCGTCGAGGACGACGAGATCAAGGCGTCGCTGGCCGCCGAGAAGCCGTACCAGGAGTGGCTGGAAGCCGGTGAGATCGAGCTCGAAGATCTCCCCGAGCGCGAGCACATCGTGCACACGCACGCCTCCGTCACCCGCCGCCAGCAGACCTTCGGCTACACCGAGGAAGAGCTGCGCATCATCCTCGCGCCGATGGCCCGCACCGGTGGCGAGCCGCTCGGCTCCATGGGTACGGACTCGCCGATCGCGGCCCTGTCGGAGCGCCCACGGCTGCTCTTCGACTACTTCACCCAGCTCTTCGCGCAGGTCACCAACCCGCCGCTGGACGCCATCCGCGAGGAGCTCGTCACCTCGCTGCTCTCCTCGCTCGGCCCGGCGGGCAACCTGCTCGACCCGACCGCCGCGTCCTGTCGTAGCGTCACCCTGCCCTTCCCGGTGATCGACAACGACGAGCTGGCGAAGCTCATACACGTCAACGCCGACGGCGACATGCCCGGCATGACGGCCGCCACCCTCTCCGGTCTCTACCGCGTCAGTGGCGGCGGCGACGCGCTCGCCGCCCGCATCGAGGAGATCTGCGCCGAGGCGGACGCGGCCATCGAGGCCGGCGCCCGCATGATCGTGCTCTCCGACCGGCACTCCGACGCCGAGCACGCGCCGATCCCGTCGCTGCTGCTCACCTCCGCCGTGCACCACCACCTCATCGGCACCAAGCAGCGCACCCAGGTGGGCCTGCTGGTCGAGGCGGGCGACGTACGCGAGGTGCACCATGTCGCGCTGCTCATCGGGTTCGGCGCGGCCGCGGTCAACCCGTACCTGGCGATGGAATCCGTCGAGGACCTGGTCCGCGCCGGTACGTTCATCGAGGGCGAAGAGCCCGAGCAGGCCATCCGCAACCTGATCTACGCCCTCGGCAAGGGCGTCCTGAAGGTCATGTCGAAGATGGGCATCTCGACCGTCGCCTCCTACCGCGGCGCGCAGGTCTTCGAGGCCGTCGGCCTTGACGCGACCTTCGTCGACAAGTACTTCCACGGCACCGCGACGAAGATCGGCGGCGCCGGTCTCGACGTCGTCGCGAAGGAGGTCGCCGCCCGCCACGCCAAGGGGTACCCGGCCTCCGGCATCTCCGCTTCGCACCGCGCGCTGGACATCGGCGGCGAGTACCAGTGGCGCCGCGAGGGCGAGCCGCACCTCTTCGACCCGGAGACGGTCTTCCGCCTCCAGCACGCCACGCGCTCGCGCAGCTACGACATCTTCAAGCAGTACACGGGCCGGGTGAACGAGCAGTCGGAGCGTCTGATGACGCTCCGCGGGCTCTTCGGCTTCAGGAGCGTCCGCGAGTCGATCCCGATCGACGAGGTCGAGTCGGTGGCGGACATCGTCAAGCGCTTCTCCACCGGCGCCATGTCGTACGGCTCCATCTCGCAGGAGGCGCACGAGACGCTCGCCATCGCCATGAACCAGCTGGGCGGCAAGTCCAACACCGGTGAGGGCGGCGAGGACGCGGACCGGCTGTACGACCCGGCGCGGCGCTCCGCCATCAAGCAGGTCGCCTCCGGCCGCTTTGGTGTGACCAGCGAATACCTGGTCAACGCGGACGACATCCAGATCAAGATGGCGCAGGGCGCGAAGCCCGGCGAGGGCGGCCAGCTGCCCGGCCACAAGGTCTACCCGTGGGTCGCCAAGACCCGGCACAGCACGCCCGGTGTCGGTCTGATCTCCCCGCCGCCGCACCATGACATCTACTCCATCGAGGACCTGGCTCAGCTGATCCACGACCTCAAGAACGCCAACCCGCAGGCCCGCATCCATGTGAAGCTGGTCTCCGAGGTCGGCGTCGGCACGGTCGCCGCGGGTGTCTCCAAGGCACACGCGGACGTGGTCCTCATCTCCGGCCACGACGGCGGCACGGGCGCATCCCCGCTCACCTCGCTCAAGCACGCGGGCGGCCCCTGGGAGCTGGGGCTCGCCGAGACCCAGCAGACCCTGCTGCTCAACGGCCTGCGCGACCGCATCGTCGTACAGACCGACGGCCAGCTCAAGACCGGCCGTGACGTGATCATCGCCGCGCTGCTCGGCGCCGAGGAGTTCGGTTTCGCGACCGCGCCGCTCGTCGTCTCCGGCTGCGTCATGATGCGTGTCTGTCACCTCGACACCTGCCCGGTCGGCATCGCCACCCAGAACCCGGTGCTGCGCGAGCGCTACGCGGGCAAGGCCGAGCACATCGTCAACTTCTTCCAGTTCATCGCCGAAGAAGTCCGCGAGCTGCTGGCCGAGCTCGGCTTCCGCACCCTCGAAGAGGCCGTCGGCCACGCCGAACTCCTCGACACCGAGCGGGCCATGGGCCACTGGAAGGCGCAGGGCCTCGACCTCTCGCCGCTGTTCTACGTTCCCGAGCTGCCGGAAGGCGCGGTGCGCCACCAGACCACGGTCCAGGACCACGGTCTGACCAAGGCACTCGACAACGAGCTGATCAAGCTCGCCGCCGACGCCCTGGCCGCCGACAGTGCCGAGGCCGCCGGACCGGTCCGCGCGCAGGTCGCGATCCGCAACATCAACCGGACCGTCGGCACCATGCTCGGCCACGAGGTGACCAAGAAGTTCGGTGGCGCCGGTCTGCCCGACGACACCATCGACATCACCTTCACCGGGTCCGCGGGCCAGTCCTTCGGCGCCTTCATCCCGCGCGGCGTCACCCTGCGCCTCGAAGGCGACGCCAACGACTATGTCGGCAAGGGCCTTTCGGGCGGCCGGGTCATCGTCCGCCCGGACCGCGGCGCCGACCACCTCGCCGAGTATTCGACGATCGCCGGCAACACCATCGGCTACGGCGCGACCGGCGGCGAGCTGTTCCTGCGCGGCCGCACCGGTGAGCGCTTCTGCGTCCGCAACTCCGGCGCGACGGTCGTCTCGGAGGGCGTGGGCGACCACGGCTGCGAGTACATGACCGGCGGCGTCGCGGTGGTCCTTGGCGAGACCGGTCGTAACTTCGCGGCCGGTATGTCCGGCGGCGTCGCGTACGTCATCGACCTCGACCCGGACAACGTCAACGCCGGCAACGCCGGTGCGGTCGAGGCCCTCGACGAGACCGACAAGCAGTGGCTGCACGATGTGGTGCGCCGCCACCAGGAGGAGACCGCTTCGACGGTCGCCGAGAAGCTGCTTGCCGAGTGGGACACCGCGGTGACCCGCTTCAGCAAGATCATCCCTTCCACCTACAAGGCAGTGCTCGCCGCCAAGGACGCCGCTGAGCTCGCCGGTCTCTCCGTGGAGCAGACCACCGAGAAGATGATGGAGGCAGCGACCAATGGCTGACCCCAAGGGCTTCCTGACCACCGGGCGCGAGGTCGCGAAGACCCGCCCGCCCGGTGAGCGCGTCAAGGACTGGAACGAGGTCTACGTTCCCGGCTCGCTGCTGCCGATCATCAGCAAGCAGGCCGGGCGCTGTATGGACTGCGGCATCCCGTTCTGCCACAGCGGCTGTCCGCTCGGCAACCTCATCCCCGAGTGGAACGACTACGCGTACCGCGAGGACTGGACGGCCGCCTCCGAGCGGCTGCACGCGACCAACAACTTCCCGGAGTTCACCGGTCGCCTCTGCCCGGCGCCCTGCGAGTCCGCGTGTGTGCTGGGCATCAACCAGCCCGCCGTCACCATCAAGAATGTCGAAGTCACCATCATCGACAAGGCGTGGGACAGCGGCGACGTCACCCCGCAGCCGCCCGAGCGGCTCAGCGGCAAGACCGTTGCGGTCATCGGCTCGGGACCGGCCGGTCTCGCCGCCGCGCAGCAGCTGACGCGGGCGGGCCACATGGTCGTCGTGTACGAGCGTGCCGACCGTATCGGTGGACTGCTGCGCTACGGCATCCCCGAGTTCAAGATGGAGAAGTCGCACATCAACCGCCGTATCGAGCAGATGCGCGCGGAGGGCACCAAGTTCCGCACAGAGGTGGAGATCGGCCGCGACGTCGACGCCGCGAAGCTGCGCAGGCGTTACGACGCGGTGGTCATCGCCGCCGGTGCGACGGTCTCCCGCGACCTGCCCGTCCCGGGGCGCGACCTGCGCGGCATCCACTTCGCCATGGAGTACCTGCCGCTCGCCAACAAGGTGCAGGAGGGCGACCTGACGGTCTCCCCGATCACCGCCGAGGGCAAGCACGTCGTGGTCATCGGCGGCGGCGACACCGGCGCGGACTGCGTCGGCACCGCCAACCGCCAGGGCGCGGCGTCCGTCACGCAGTTGGAGATCATGCCCAGGCCGGGCGAGGACAGGGCTCCCAACCAGCCCTGGCCGACGTTCCCGATGCTCTACAAGGTCACCTCCGCGCACGAGGAGGGCGGCGAGCGGGTCTACTCCGTCTCGACCACCCACTTCGAGGGCGATGAGGACGGCAACGTCCAGTCCCTGCACCTCATCGAGGTGGAGTTCAAGGGCGGCAAGTTGGAGCAGAAGCCCGGCACCGAGCGCGTCATCCCCGCGCAACTGGTCACCCTCGCGATGGGCTTCACCGGCACGGACCAGGCGAACGGCCTGGTCCAGCAGTTCGGCCTGGAGCTCGACGCACGCGGCAACGTGGCGCGCGACGACGAGTACGCGACCAACGTCGGCGGCGTCTTCGTCGCCGGTGACGCGGGCCGCGGCCAGTCGCTCATCGTCTGGGCGATCGCCGAGGGCCGCTCGGCGGCGCGCGGAGTGGACCGCTTCCTGACGGGGGCGAGCGACCTGCACGCCCCGATCAAGCCGACGGACCGTTCACTGACGGTCTGACCCGGCTCACTGAAACGTCCCGTACAACGGCGTACGGAACTAGGGGGGACAACCCCCTCTAGTGCGTTGGCCACGAACGTGTGCCGGGTCTGGTCATGCGGCCTTGGGGCGTGGGTGGCCCCAGCGTTGCTGGCGTTCGCTGCGGACCTTGGCGCGTTCGCGGCGCTGGGCGGCCAGGACGTCGGGGTGCCGCGCGTTGGCGTTGCGCCACCGCAGGTAGTCCTGGAGCTTGCGGGCGAGGACGGTGTGGTTGGGGTGGTTCGAGTTGGCCATGACGAAGTTGCGCAGGGGCCCGAACTGCGCCTCGATCGGGTTGGCCCACGACGCGCTCGTCGGCGTCAGGCACAACTCGACCTTGTTCTTCTTCGCCCAGGTCCGGATGGTCGGGGTCTTGTTCGCCGACAGGTTGTCCATGATCACGTAGACAGGGGCGCCGTCGGGGCGAGCGGCCCGGATCGACTTCAGCGCCGAGAGGCTGTGGTCACCGCCCTTGCGGCGGCGGGTCACTCCCCACAGCTGGTCGTCGCCCAGGGAATAGCAGCCGTGGAAGTACCGGATGCCGTGGGTGCGGTGATAGGTGGCCGGCAGCCGGTCCGGTTTCTTCTCCTGGGCCCAGCCGGAGCCGTGGCAGGGGCGGATCGACAGCGGGCCGAACTGGTCGAAGGCGAAACACCGGTCCGGGAAACGACTGGTCACGTGCTCGATGCGGTCGAGTTTGGTGTCCTTGTCGGGATCCTTGGACTCCTTCCAGGTGCGGGTCCGCTGGAAGGAGATCCCGTTCTCGCGCAAGATCTGCCGCAGCCGTTCCCGGCCGATCTTCACCGTCCTCACCCGGTTGCGGGCCAGGTAGTCGGTGAGCTTGCGAAGGCTCCAGTGCGTGAAGGGACGTCCCAGCGTGACCGGGCGGGTCCGGGCCGTCGCGATGATGAACTCGCGTTCGTCATCGCTGATCAGGCGGGGACGGCCTCCCGCCCACCGAGGGTCCAGCGCGGCCAGGCCCTCCTCGTTGAACGCGTGGATCACGTCCCGGACTGTGTCCTCGTGCGCGGCGACCAACTGCGCGATCGCCGTCACGGTGGTCCCCGACGCCGACGCCATGATGATCAGTGCCCGACGCACCCGCACGGACTCGTGGCGGCCCCGCCGAACGATCTGCTGCAGCCTCTGCCCCTCTTGATCAGTCAACCGTCGCGCCCTGACCGGCTCTGCCATCTGCGACCTCACTCATCCTCAACAACAACTACGTTGCATCCAGAGTGAAGCCGACCGACCCCAGCACCCTAAACATCGATCAGCGTGTCGCCAGACCCGGCGAACGTTCGTGGCCAACGCACTAGCCGCGGCGCCTGCCATTCCCCGACCGGAATACGGCAGGCGCCGCGGCGCGTTCCGGGCCGGGTGGCCGATCCTTCGACGGGTGCGGTGCGGGTTGCCTGCGGCGCTGCGCAGCATCCGGGAAGCTCTCAGCCCGTCCGGCATTTGAGGACACGCCCGCAGGGCGTCCCGGGGGTCCGGGGGGTCCGGGGGCTTGCCCCCGGTTTCGGGAATGGGCGGGTAGGGGATCAGCCCGCCACAGGCGCAGGGCATGTCACGTAACCTCTGAACTCCCCCACACCGCGCCCGCATCGACCCGACGGAGTCTCCGTATGGCCATCAGTCTCCAGAAGGTGGAGGAGACGGCGCCCGCGCTCGTCAGCTTCTACAAGAGCGCGGGCGTCTCGCTCAAGAAGCACGGGCTGAAGGGGCAGCGCGCAGCGGTCTATCTGGTTCTCGACTACTCCGGCTCCATGCGCGACTACTACAAGGACGGCACGGTCCAGGCCCTCGCCGACCAGGTCCTCGGCCTCTCCGCGCATCTCGACGACGACGGCATCGTTCCCGTCATCTTCTTCTCGACCGACGTCGACGCCGTGGCCGACATCGCGCTGGAGAACCACCGGGGCCGGGTCGATGCCATTGCCGCCGGGCTCGGGCACATGGGGAAGACCAGTTACCACCTAGCCATGGACGAGGTGATCGGCCACTACCTGGACAGCGGGGCCCAGGACCCCGCCCTGGTCATCTTCCAGACCGACGGCGGGCCCATCAACAAGGTCGCCGCGGAACGGTACCTGTGCAAGGCGGCCAGGCTGCCGATCTTCTGGCAGTTCATCGGCTTCGGCAATACCCGCAGCTCGCAGTTCGACTTCCTCCACAAGCTCGACGAGCTCCCCGTCCCAGCCAAGCGGCCCGTCGACAACGCGGGCTTCTTCCATGCGGGCCTCGACCCGCGCGAGGTCCCCAACGCCGTGTTGTACGACCGGCTGGTACGGGAGTTCCCCGACTGGCTGAAGGCCGCCCGGGCCCTGGGTATCGTGCGATGACCGATCTGCGGGTGCTGAAAGCGGCCGACCTGGCCGCCGTCCCCTGGAAGAACGGCGGCGGCGTCACCCGTGAGATCGCGGCCTGGCCCGAGAGCGCCGGGATCGACGACTTCGCCTGGCGCGTGAGCCTCGCGGACGTTGCTGTCGACGGCCCGTTCTCCGCCTTCCCCGGCGTCGACCGGACCCTGACCGTGGTCGAGGGCGCGGGCATGGAGCTCACGGTCGGCGGCCGACAGCACCTCGTCGACGTACGCGATACGCCCCACCGCTTCCCCGGCGACGTACCCACCGAGGGCCGCCTCCTCGACGGGCCCGTCGTGAACCTGAACGTCATGCACCGCAGGGACCGAGGCGGCATGGCCGTGCTCGTCTCCGTCGTGCGCGGCGGCCTGCCGCTGCTGGTGCCCGCCGGCAGTACGGTCCTGGTCGTCGCCCTGGATGCCCCGGCGCGCCTGGTGAGCGAGTGCGTCACTCTCGACCGCTACGACGTCGCCGTGGCGACCGGATGGCCGGGGATCCTGGAGACCGAGGGGCGCGCGGCGGTCATCACGATCCGCTGTCCGTGACCCCCGCGTCGGCGTTCCGTGGTCCGGTCCACTCGGTCAGCGCGGCCCGGATCGCCCCGGCGTCCGCCTCGTCCGCCGCCCAGGCGACGTGACCGTCGGGGCGGACGAGGAGCGTGGTGCGCCGGTCGCTCGTCCACCGCGTCACGACGAGCCGGTCCTCCCGGCCCGTCCCTGCATGGTCCGGCCCGCCCTGGCCCTGCGGAGTGATCTCCGGAGTGATGAGGACGAACTTGCCCGCACGCAGTGCCTCGTAGAGCCGGCCGCTCTTGAGCTCGACGTCCGGGACGCGCTTGCCGGTGAGCCGGTGGGCGCCGCGTGGGCCGCCGTAGGCATACCCGAGGCCGGTGACCTGGCCGAGGGCGCGGCGGCCCACCGGCCGCACCCGTCCGACGAGGAGGCTCAGCGCGGAGCGGAGCGCGCGCTGGACCGGATTGTGCGCCATTGCCAGCCGTACGATCGCGCCACTGCTGCGCAGCACCGCCTTCCCGACCGGGTGCCGCTCGGCGTGATACGTGTCCAACAGCCCCTCCGGCGCCCACCCGTTGACCACGGCCGCCAGCTTCCAGCCGAGGTTGGCGGCGTCCTGGATGCCGGTGTTCATGCCCTGGCCGCCCGCCGGGGAGTGGGTGTGCGCGGCGTCCCCCGCGAGCAGCACCCGGCCCACCCGATAACTGGGCACCTGGCGCTCGTCGCTGTGGAAGCGGGACATCCAACGGGCTTCGTGCATCCCGAAGTCGCTGCCGAAGGCGCGCACGGCGATGGAGCGCAGCTCTTCGAGGTCGGTGGGCTCGGTGTCGGGCACATCGCTCGACGTACGGTCCCAGCCGCCCACCCGCCAGTAGCCGTCCCCGAACGGGATCACGAAGCCGAAGGCGTCGCCCACACCCCTGACCGCCACGGTCCTGCTCGGCTCCTGCTCCAGCAGTACGTCGGCCAGGACGATCGACTTGATGACGGAGTGGCCGAGGAAGGGCAGGCCCAGAGCCTTACGCACGGCGCTGCGCACCCCGTCGGCCCCCACCGCGTACGCACCGGTCAGCGTGCCGGTCGAGTCGTCCTCGTATCTGACTTCTACGTCCACACTCGCTTCGCCCTGCACGATGCCGGTCACCTCGGTCCCGTACAGGAAGGTCACGCCGTTCTTCTCGGCCCGCCGCAACAGCAGCCTCTCGACCTCGTACTGAGGAGTGATCAGCAAGTACGGGAAGCGGGAGGGCAGTTCGGACAGGTCGAGGGAGAGGTGGTCGAAGAGCCGCATCTCGGTGAGGGGTTGCCCCGTCGCGATGAGCTCGTCCGCGAGGCCCCGGGCGTCGAGCTGCTCAAGGGTGCGGGCGTGCACACCGAAGGCGCGGGTCAGATTGCTGATGCCCGCGGGGCGCCGTTCGACCACGGTGACGGGGACGCCCGCCGCGGCGAGATCACCGGCCAGCAGTAGTCCGGTGGGGCCCGCTCCGGCGACGATGACGTCGCGGACACTGCGGTGCGATGTGGTGCCGTTCATGGCGACCTCCTGATGCCAACACGAGCCGGTCAACGCTTGTTGGCCAATGTAGGGCGGCGGCTGTCTTCATGTCAACGTGCGTTGGCCTACAGGCGTTGGCGAGTGTGGTGTGTTGTCCCCTTCAGTCGGCCAGCACCCGCCCCCGGCACTCCGAAGGCGTCCCCCATGCGTCCCGCAGCGGGCGTGCCTTCCGCAGCCACAGGGAGAGATCCAGCTCCTGGGTGTAGCCGACCGCGCCATGCAGCTGGAGTGCGGCGCGGGCCGCGGCGTACGCCGCTTCGCCCGTCGCCACCTTTGCCGCCGCGACATGCGCCCCGGCCCGGGGCGAGCCGGCTTCGAGGGCGAGCGCCGCTCCGTGCAGCAGGGGCCGGGCGAATTCGAGGCCGATCAGAGTGTCGGCCAGCCGGTGCTTGACCGCCTGGAAGGAGCCGATCGGCGCGCCGAACTGCGTGCGCTGCTTGGTGTACGCCACCGTCCGCGCCAACAGCGCCTCACCCACCCCCAGTGCCTGAGCCGCCGTCAGGAAGGTGGCCCAGTCCGCTGCGCGCGCCGCGGCCTCGCGCACGGCAGGGCCGCTCGCCAGCAACTCCCCGCCGCCCAAAGGGCGGAACAGCCGCCGCGCCGGATCGGCGGACGCCCGCAGCGCTCCCGGAGCGGCGGCCAGCCGCAGCTCGTCGCCCTGGACGACGAACACCGCGTCGGCGGAGTCGGCGTCCAGGGCGTAACCGCCGAGACTCAGGGAGGCGATGCGCCGCCCGGACGCCAGCGAAGGCAGCCACTCCTTGGCGAGGGCCTGCCCCGCTTCGCCCAGTGCCCCCAGCAGCACCCCGGCGGCCGCCGTCTCGACCACCGGGCCCGGCATCGCGTGTCGCCCCAAAGCGGTGTAGGCGGCGGCCAGTTCGACCGGTAGCGGGCCCACGCCCTCGTACACCTCGGGCACCGCCAGCGCGAACACCCCCGCGTCGGCCAGCCGCGACCACAGCGCCCGGCCAGGACCGTGGTCCCCGACCGCCCAGGCCCGTACGACAGCAGGCGTGTCCGCGGCCGACAGCATCGCGTCGAGCGAGCGCGCGAACTCCCGTTGCTCGTCGGTGAGTAGAAAACGCATCAGCGGCGGCCCTTCGGGAGGCCGAGCAGGCGCTCGGCGATGATGTCGCGCTGGATCTCGTTCGTACCGGCGTAGATGGGGCCCGCGAGCGAGAAGAGATACCCCTCGGCCCACTCGCCGTCGGCCAACTCCGCGTCCGGGCCGAGCAGATCGAGCGCCGCCTCGTGCAGCGCGATGTCGTAGTCGGACCAGAAGACCTTGTTCAGGCTCGACTCGGCGCCGATGGTCGCTCCGGCCGCGAAGCGTGAGGCGTTGGCGTACGTGAAGAGCTGGTACGCGCGAGCGCCGATCACCGCGTCCGCGACCCGGTCGCGCATGGCCGTGTCCGCCGGATCCGTGTGCGTACGCCACAACCGGGCCAGCCGGTCGGCGGCGGCGAGGAAGCGGCCGGGGGAGCGCAGGGTCAGCCCGCGCTCGTTGCCCGCTGTCGACATGGCGACCTTCCAGCCCTGCCCCGGCTCCCCGACGACATCCGCGTCCGGCACGAAGACCCCGTCGAGGAAGAGCTCGGCGAACGCGGGCTTCCCGTCGAGACGCCCGATGGGCCGCACGGTCACACCCGGCGCCGACAGGTCGAACATCAGGTACGTCAGGCCCTGATGCGGCTTGGGTGTGCCCTGTTCGGTGCGGAAGATGCCGAAGGCGCGGTCGGCGAAGGCGGCCCGCGACGACCAGGTCTTCTGGCCGGACAACAGCCAGCCGCCCTCGGTGCGTTCGCCGGTCGACCGCAGGGACGCGAGGTCCGAGCCGGCCTCGGGCTCGGACCAGGCTTGTGCCCAGATGACCTCGCCGCTCGCCATCGACGGCAGAAGCCGGGCGCGCTGCTCGGCGCTCGCGTGGTCGAAGAGGGTGGGCGCGAGGAGGTTGATGCCGTTCTGGGAGACCCGGCCCGGCGCGCCCGCCGCGAAGTACTCCTCCTCGAAGATCAGCCACTTGAAGATGTCGGCGCCCCGGCCGCCGTACTCCTCGGGCCAGGAGACGACCGACCACCGGTCCGCGGCCAGCCGCGCCTCCCACCCCCGGTGCGCGGCGAAACCCTCCTCGGTCTCCAGCGACGGCAGCGGCTCGGCGGGCACATGCGCGGCGAGCCAGGCCCGCGCCTCGGCCCGGAAGGCGTCCTCGTCCGGGGTGAAGTCCAGGTCCGTGCGCAGGCCTTCGATAGACATCCTCATCCTTCCCTAACAAGTGTTTGGTAGGTTAACGTACGGCCATGAGCAGCGTCGAGGAGCCGAGCGCACCGGGATATGTGCCGAGCGCACCCGAGTACGTACCGGGGCACGGCCTGCTCCGGGGGCGCGGCGCCGTCATCACCGCGGCGGCCGGAGCCGGGATCGGCGGGGCGACCGCCCGCAGATTCCTGGAGGAGGGCGCGCGGATCGTCATCAGCGACACGCACGCGCGGCGGCTGAAGGAGAGCGAGGAGGTGCTCGCGGCGGAGTTCGGGGCGGACGCCGTCACCTCGATCCCTTGCGACGTCACGGACGAGGCCCAGGTCCAGGCACTGTTCGAAGCGGCCGTGACGCGACACGGCGGCCTCGACATCATCGTCAACAACGCGGGCCTGGGCGGCACTTGCGCACTGGTCGACATGACCGACGAGCAGTGGTCGAAGGTCCTCGACGTGACGCTGAACGGCACGTTCCGCTGTACCCGGGCGGCGCTGCGGCTGCTCAAGGACGCGGAGCGCGGCGGAGTGATCGTCAACAACGCCTCCGTCGTCGGCTGGCGCGCCCAGGCGGGCCAGGCCCACTACGCCGCCGCGAAAGCCGGTGTGATGGCACTGACCAGGTGCGCGGCGGTCGAGGCCGCCGAGTACCGGGTCCGCGTGAACGCCGTGGCCCCCAGCCTCGCCATGCACCCGCATCTGGTGAAGGTCACCACCCCCGAACTCCTGGAAGAGCTGACGGCCCGCGAAGCCTTCGGCCGGTACGCCGAACCCTGGGAGGTCGCCAATGTCATCGTCTTCCTCGCCAGCGGCTACTCCTCCTACATGACGGGCGAAACGGTGTCCGTCAGCAGCCAGCATGCCTAGGAGGTGGCCCGCCACCGGGACGACAATGGACAGGTGCCTACCAAGAAAAAACCCCAGGTGACCGCCTCGCCCGAGCGGCGCCGCGAACTGCTCGACACCGCCGCCGAGGTGTTCGCCGCCCAGGGCTACAACGCCACCACCGTCCGGAAGATCGCCGACGAGGCCGGCATGCTCGCCGGCAGCCTCTACTACCACTTCGATTCCAAGGAATCGATGCTCGACGAGATCCTGTCGTCCTTCCTGACCGAGCTCTGGGACGGGTACGACACCGTGCTCGCCGCCGGTCTCGGCCCCAGGGAGACCATCGAGGCCCTCGTCACCGAGTCCTTCCGCGAGATCGACCGGCACCGCGCCGCCGTCGCCATCTACCAGAAGGAATCCAGGCACCTGGCCTCGCAGCCCCGCTTCCACTACCTCACCGACTCGCAGCAGAAGTTCGAGAAGGCCTGGCTGGGGACGCTGGAGCGCGGAGTTGCCGCCCAGGTCTTCCGCGACGACCTCGACGTCCGCCTCACGTACCGCTTCGTCCGCGACACCGTGTGGGTCGCCGCGTCCTGGTACCGGCCCGGCGGACAGCACAGCCCCGAGGAGATCGCCCGCCAGTACCTGTCGATGGTCCTGGACGGAATCGCCCTGCGTACGTAACGCATCCAAGGAATCCAAGGAGCAGCAGCCATGGCCGAGGCCTACATCGTCGAAGCGGTACGCACCCCGGGCGGCCGGCGCAAGGGCGGCCTGTCGGCCGTCCACCCGGCCGACCTCGGGGCCCACGTCCTCAAGGCCCTGGTCCAGCGCTCCGGCGTCGACCCGGCCGCAGTCGAGGACGTCGTCTTCGGCTGCCTGGACACCGTCGGACCACAGGCCGGCGACATCGCGCGTACAGCGTGGCTGGCGGCCGGGCTGCCCGAGGAAGTGCCCGGCGTGACGATCGACCGGCAGTGCGGCTCCTCGCAGCAGGCCGTGCACTTTGCCGCGCAGGGGGTGCTGTCCGGCACCCAGGACCTGGTCGTCGCGGGCGGCGTACAGAACATGAGCCAGATCCCCATCGCCTTCGCCTCGCGCCAGGCCGCCGAACCGCTGGGCCTGACCGAGGGGCCGTACGCCGGCTCCGCGGGCTGGCGGGCGCGCTACGGCGACCGGCCCGTCAACCAGTTCCACGGCGCCGAACTGATCGCCCGCAAGTGGGGCATCTCACGCCTCGACATGGAGGAGTTCGCGCTGCGCTCGCACCAGCGGGCGCTGCGCGCGATCGACGAGGGCCGCTTCGAGCGGGAGACCGTCGCGCACGGCGACGTGACGGTGGACGAGGGGCCGCGGCGCGACACGACGCTGGCGAAGATGGCGGGTCTCAAGCCCGTCATGGAGGGCGGCACCATCACCGCGGCCTGCTCCTCGCAGGTCTCCGACGGAGCCTCGGCGATGCTCATCGCGTCCGAGCGGGCCGTCGCCGAGCACGGGCTGACCCCGCGCGCCCGCATCCACCACCTGTCGGTGCGCGCCGAGGACCCGATCCGCATGCTGTCCGCGCCGATCCCGGCGACGGCGTACGCCCTGAAGAAGACCGGGATGTCGATCAACGACATCGACCTGGTCGAGATCAACGAGGCCTTCGCGCCGGTGGTCCTCGCCTGGCTGAAGGAGACCGGCGCCGACCCGGAGCGGGTCAACGTCAACGGCGGCGCCATCGCGCTCGGACACTCGCTCGGCGCGACCGGCGTGAAGCTCATGACGACGCTCCTGCACGAACTGGAGCGTACGGGCGGGCGGTTCGGGCTGCAGACGATGTGCGAGGGCGGCGGACAGGCGAACGTCACCATCATCGAACGTCTGTAGAGCTGGTGCTCCGGCGCTGTCGTGCTAAGCTGGGCGAGTTGCAGTTTTGGTACCCATAAACATTATGTGCGCCTGACGGGAATGCTTCCATCAGGCGCATTTTGTTTTCCGGTTCTCCGGATGGGGCTAATTGCGGCGACGTGGAATCCGTACAGTGCGGATTTCCGGATCTGCCCCAGTTTTTTATAGGAGAATGACATGGCTACTGGAACCGTGAAGTGGTTCAACTCGGAAAAGGGCTTCGGCTTCATTGAGCAGGACGGCGGCGGCGCCGACGTCTTCGCCCACTACTCGAACATTGCCACCCAGGGCTTCCGTGAGCTCCAGGAGGGCCAGAAGGTCTCCTTCGACGTCACGCAGGGCCAGAAGGGCCCGCAGGCGGAGAACATCGTCCCGGCCTAATCGCCGCGACGCGTTACCTCCTGGCCGGGGCCCGCACCGTGAAGGTGCGGGCCCCGGCTTGTGCTGTCCCCAGGAAGGCAATTCCCGAATGACTCGCTCCGAACGCCCGGCCGCCGCTCGCTCAGCCCGTCCCGCTCGCAATCGCCCCTCGAAGGCCCAGGGCAAGGCCCCCGCAAAGGGACCCGCCCGTCGGTCCACCCCCCTTCAGGGTGAATTCGCGATGCCGGAGACCATTACCCCGGCGCTGCCGGCCGTCGAGCAGTTCGCAGACCTCGACATGCCCGCAGCCCTGCTCAAGACCCTGGCGGCACTGGGTGTGACCGAGCCCTTCCCGATTCAGGGCGCGACCCTGCCGAACGCGATCGCGGGCCGCGACATCCTCGGCCGCGGGCGCACCGGATCCGGGAAGACCCTTGCCTTCGGCCTCGCGCTGCTGACCCGCCTCGCGGGACAGCGCGCCGAGCCGCGCAGCCCCCTCGCGCTGGTCCTGGTGCCCACGCGGGAGCTCGCACAGCAGGTCACCGACGCCCTGACGCCGTACGCGACCGCCGTGAACCTGCGGACCGCCACGGTCGTCGGCGGTATGTCGATCACCCGGCAGACGACCGCGCTGCGCCGCGGCACCGACGTGCTCGTGGCCACCCCCGGCCGCCTCAAGGACCTCATCGAGCGCGGCGACTGCAACCTGTCGCAGGTCTCGATCACGGTCCTCGACGAGGCCGACCAGATGGCCGACATGGGCTTCCTTCCGCAGGTCACAGCGCTGCTCAAGCAGGTTCAGCCGGACGGGCAGACGATGCTGTTCTCGGCGACCCTGGACCGTAACGTCGACCGGCTCGTGAAGATGTTCCTGAGCGACCCGGTGGTCCACTCCGTCGACCCGTCCGCGGGCGCGGTGACCACGATGGAGCACCACGTGCTGTACGTCGCGGACGAGACCGACAAGAAGGCCGTGGCCACCCGCATCGCGGCCCGCGAGGGCCGGGTGATCATGTTCGTGGACACCAAGCGCGCCGCGGACCGTTTCGCCAAGCGCCTGCTGGCCAGTGGTGTACCGGCGGCGGCGCTGCACGGCGGCCGTTCGCAGCCGCAGCGCAACCGGACGCTCGACCAGTTCAAGACCGGCCAGGTCACCGCGCTGGTCGCCACCAATGTGGCGGCCCGCGGCATCCACATCGACGACCTCGACCTGGTCGTCAACGTGGACCCGCCCACCGACCACAAGGACTACCTGCACCGCGGCGGCCGTACCGCCCGCGCCGGTGAGTCCGGCAGCGTGGTCACGCTGGTGCTGCCCGACGAGAAGCGGGAGATGACCAAGCTGATGTCCGACGCCGGCATCAGCCCGCAGACCGCCAGGGTCAAGTCCAGCGACGAGGAGCTGGCCCGCATCACCGGTGCGCGCGAGCCCTCCGGCGTGGCGATCATCGTCGAGATCCCGCAGCAGCAGCAGGCGCAGCCCAAGCGCAAGCCGCAGGGCGGCGGCCGTGCGAGCGGCGGCAACCGTACGGCCAGTGGCCGTGGCGGTCAGGGCGGCGGCCGTCCTCAGGGCGAGCGCGCCCAGACCGGCGGCCGTGGTGGCCAGGGCGAGCAGGGCGGCGGCGGACGGGCGCCCCAGGGCGAGCGTGCCCCGGGCACCCGGAGCCGTGGCCGTCGTGGCCGCCCGGGGACGGGCGCGCAGGGCGGTAGCCGCGCTGCGGCGTAGCGCCACAGACGCGGCGTTGTGCTGCAGCCGTAGTTCTTCTCAGCAGCCTTCTCAGCGCAGCAGCCGGGCCTGGAGTTTCGCGATCGTGCGGAGGTCCAGGCCCAGGCCTTTGCCCAGATAGTGGTGCAGGCCGCCGTAGTCGGCGGCCACCCGGTCGAGAGCGCTGCGCAAGTAGTCCGTACGTACCTCCTGGAGCGGAATCAGCAGATCCGGGTTCTGCATCAGCCCGGCCTGCTTGAGGCCGGCGCGGACCTTCGCGTCGTACGCCGCTCGATACGTGTTGGACGCCAGGTAGTCGCGCTCGGCCGTCTGTGACGGGACACCGAGCGCGCGCAGCAGCAGGTAACTCGTCCAGCCCGTACGGTCCTTGCCCGACGTGCAGTGGTACAGCAGCGGGGCGTCGCGGTCGCTGTCGGCGATGTCGCGCAGGGTCGCCCCGAACCTGGCCCGGTTCTCCGGGCTCGTGACGAACGTCCGGTAGACCTCCCGCATGAACGCCGCGGCCCGGCCGCCGCCGAGCATCTCCTCCTGCTTGACCGGGTCCCTGGAGCCGATGACGGTCAGCAACTGCGTGAACAGGCCGTTGTCGGTGACCGGGCGTGAGACCGGGGTGAGGCCGGCGGGGAGCCGGTCCACACCGTCGTACTGCACCTCGACCGGGACCCGGTAGTCGACGACCTTCTTCAGGCCGAGCCGGGAGAGTGTGACGACGTCCGCGTCGGTGAGCTTGCTCAGCGCGTCCGCGCGGTAGACCTGCCCGTGGCGGACCGTGTCGCCGCCGTACGTGCGATAGCCGCCCACGTCACGGACGTTGACCGCGCCCACCAGCGGGACCTGGCGGATCTCCTCGCCGAGGTGACGCTGGGCGGCGGGGGCCGGCCCTGCGGCCGGCGCCACGGCGAGCGCCGGGGCGGGCAGCGTTCCGAGGGCGAGAGCGGCGAGAGCGGCGAGGACCGCTCCGGTCGCCGGGCGGATTCGGGCACGGCTCATGTGGACCACTCCTGTGAGGGAGAAGGAATCACCCTGCTGTCGGCAGGGTGCGGAGCGCCTGGAATCGTTCGAGTGTTTCGTTCGCTTCTGCCATGACACGTGCCACCAGCTGTGCGCAGGACGGCAGATCATCGATCAGCCCCGCCACCTGGCCGGACGCCATCACACCGAGATCGGTGCGGCCGTCGACCATGGAGGCCTTGAGCAGCATCGGGGTGTTGGCGGCCAGCAGGACCTGACTCCAGCTGAGGTCCCTGCCGTGTTTCATGGCCAGGCCGTCACGGACCATCGCGGTCCAGCTCAGGCCGGAGATCTTCTTGAAACCAGCGGCCCGGCGCACGGCCTGTGCCAGTGCTCTCGTACGGCCCGCCCGCTCCAGGGAGTCGACCAGATCGCTGCGGAGCATGCGGTGCGGGAGGCCGTCGACGGCCGTGGTGACCGTGACCTCCTTGACGGTCGCCGCGAGGTACTTGGCCTTCACGGCGTCGGGGACCGTCGAGTCGGAGGTGAGCAGGAAGCGGGTGCCCATGCCGATGCCCGCGGCGCCGTACGCGAGCGCGGCGACCAGGCCGCGGCCGTCGCAGAACCCGCCCGCGGCGATCACTGGGATGTCGACGGCGTCGACAACCTGGGGGAGCAGCACGGTTGTTGCCACCTCGCCGGTGTGTCCGCCGCCCTCCCCGCCCTGGACCATCACGGCGTCCGCGCCCCAGGCCGCGACCTTCTCCGCGTGCCGGCGCGCACCGATGGACGGGATGACGACGACCCCCGCGTCCTTCAGTTCCGCGATCAGGTCCCTGGACGGTGCGAGTGCGAAGGAGGCCACCTTCACCCCCTCGTCGATGACGATCCGTACGCGCTCACGCGCATCGCCCGCGTCGGCGCGCAGATTGACGCCGAAGGGCGCGTCCGTACGGGACTTGACCTCGCGCACCGCGTGCAGGAGCCCGTCGGTGGTCATGGTCGCGGAGGCGAGGATGCCCAGCGCGCCCGCGTTGGCGGCGGCGGAGACCAGGCGCGGGCCCGCGACCCAGCCCATGCCGGTCTGGACGATGGGGTATCTGATGCCGGTGAGCCGGGTGAGTGCGGTCTCCATCAGGCCCTGACCTCCCGGTCGCGCAGGCTCTCGGGGTCGAGGACCTCGCGGATCAGGCGCAGTTCGGCGGGGGTGGGCTCGCGGGTGAAGGGCACGCCGGCGGGGACGGTATCGGTGGGGGTGGTATCGGCGGGGACGGTGAGGTCGAAACCGGTCGCCTCGCGGACCTGCTCCGCCGTGACGCCCGGGTGCAGCGACGCGAGGCGCATCGAGTGGTCGGGGGTGTCGAAGTCGAAGACGCCCAGGTCGCTGACGACGCGCGGGATGCGGTGGTAGCGGGTGGCGCTGGGACCTGCGGCGGCGGCGTTGTCGTAGCCGACGCCGCACACCATGTCGACCTTCTCGACGAACACCCGGGTGGAGTGCTTCGGTACCCAGTAACTCGTCGGGTTGTTCAGGGTGTTGACGGGCGCGCCGCGCACGCCGAGCAGCTGTCGGGTGGGCCGGGCCCAGTCGCCGATGCAGGAGATGTTCTGGTTGCCGAAGCGGTCGACCTGGCTGGCGCCCATCATGACGTGCCGCCTGCCGCCGGTGACCATGGCGAGGTGCTGGCGGTACGGGAGCCAGCCCTCCGGTGCGCCGTCCGGGCCGACGAGCAGCGCTTCGCCGTCGGTGAGCAGGAGGTCGGGGGAGAAGGTGCGCCTGGCGAGCCGGGCGCCGATGCCGGGGATGGTGCCCATGGGGCTCGCCAGCACCTCGCCGTTGTCGCGCCAGGCCTCGGCGCAGGCGATCACGCAGTACTCGGCGCGGGTGACGGCAGCCGTACCGGCAGCTGTACGGGCAGCCGTGCCGTCAGCCGTGCCCGGTGTGCTCGGTGCTGTTCTCACTTCTGCTCCTCGTGCCAGGCCTGCACGGCCGACTGGTAGGCCTGCTCGTCACCGGACAGGAAGCGCTCGGCGAACTCGGGCCAGGGGGTGGTCGCGTACAGCTGCTGGAAGGCCTCGTCACGGCCGTAGTCGGGGGCGCACGAAGTGAAGTGCGCGCCGTTCGGCGTCTCGCTCACCCCGGTGACCACGTGGCGCTTGATCAGGAGGGTCTGCGGGGCCGCGTCCTTGGTGAGTTCGGCGGTGTCGACGAGTTGCTCGCAGGAGACGTACGCCGAGTCGGCCGCCTCGCAGAAGAGGTCGTCGAAGTACGGATCGGGGCCCAGGTACTGGCCGTTGCCGAACCGGTCGGCACGGTTCATGTGGACCAGGGCCGCGTCCATGCGCAGGGCAGGTACGGCGACGAACTCCTCACCGTCCTCATAGGGCGAAGTGACGGTACGGAGCTGGGGGTTGACCCGCATCACGTCCGAGCCGAGTCCGGCGCGGACGGGCAGGAACGGCAGCCGGTTCGCGGCGGCGTGCAGCCCCCACATGAACATCGCCTCGTCGATCTCGGTGAGTTCGAAGGCGCCGTTCTGGCGGGCGGTGCGGTAGTGCGGTTCGAGGGGGATCGAGTCGAGGGTGACGAACGCGGTGACCAGCTTGCGGATCTTTCCGGCGGCGGCCAGGAGGCCGACGTCGGGGCCGCCGTACGTGATCACGGTGAGGTCGGTGATCTCGGACCGCAGCAGCGCCCGGACCAGGGCCATGGGCTTGCGGCGCGAGCCCCAGCCGCCGATGCCGATGGTCATGCCGCTGTGGAGGCGGGAGACGACCTCATCTGCGGGAAGCGTCTTGTCGGTCTGGCCGCTCATGGCGTTGCCTCCTTGAGGTCCTTGGCGAGGTCCTTGGCCCTGTCGTTGGCCTTGTCCTTGCCGAAGGTGTCGCGGACGCGGTCGGCGAGGCCGCTGAGGTTGGCCTCGAAGGTGAAGCCCTGCTCGAAGCGGTAACTGCGGCGTACGTCCACCGGGTCGATGCCGTTGATCGCGGCCTTGGCCAGCCGGATGAGCGAGCCGTCCTTCCGTGCGATCTCGCGCGCCAGGCCCAGGGCCGCCTCGCGCAGTCCGGCGCGCGGCACGACCTGCCAGACCGAGCCGTGCCGGTGCAGCTCCTGCGCGCTCACGGTGCGTGAGGTGTAGTACAGCGTGCGCATCAGATGCTGCGGGACGAGGCGGGCGAGGTGCGTTGCGGCGCCGAGGGCGCCCCGGTCCAGCTCGGGCAGCCCGAAGGTGGCGTCGTCGGACGCGACGATCGCGTCCGCGTTGCCGACCAGACCGATGCCGCCGCCCAGACAGAAGCCGTTGACCGCCGCGACGACGGGCACCTCGCACTCGTAGACGGCGGCGAAGGCCTCGGCGCAGCCGTGATTGGCGCCGATGAGGGCGCTGTGGCCGGGGTCGCGCTGCATCTCCTTGATGTCGACGCCCGCATTGAAGCCCCGGCCCTCGGCGGCGAGGACGACGCAGCGGATGTCCGGATCGCGGCCCGCGCCGCGGACGGCGTCGGCGAGGTCGTACCAGCCTTGTACGGGAAGCGCGTTGACGGGCGGGAAGTCGACCGTGACGACGCGGATGCCGTTGTCCGGGCTTGAGGTGGAGACACCCATGAGCGGATCAGCTACCTTTCCACCAAACATTTGTTAGGTACGGAAGGTAGCAGCGAATGGAACTGGACGGGAGGGTCGCCGTCGTCACCGGCGGCACACGTGGCGTCGGCGCGGGAATCGCGCGGGCGTTCCTGGGAGCGGGCGCGAAGGTGGTGGTGTGCGCCCGCAGACCGCCGGACCGGCCGGTGGAATCGGCGGGCCGCACGGCCGTGTTCAAGCCGGTGGACCTGCGTGACCCGGCCGCAGTCCACGACTTTTTCGCCGATGTCGTGGCGACCTACGGGCAACTCGACGTCCTGGTCAACAACGCGGGCGGCACGCCGTACCGGCTCCTCGGAGAGGGCGAGGCGGAGCGGCACGCGCGCGTGGTCGCGCTGAATCTGACCGCGCCGATGACCGTTTCCCTCGCGGCGTACGAGTATCTGCGCACGTCCCGGGGGTCGGTGGTGATGATCGGCAGCGTCAGCGGCAGCCGGCCTTCGCCCGGAACGGCCGCCTACGGCGCGGCCAAGGCCGGGCTGGCGAACCTGGCGGGGTCGATGGCCGTGGAGTGGGCGCCCGAGGTGCGGGTCAACACACTCGTGCTCGGGATGGTCCGTACGGAACTCTCACATCTGCACTACGGCGACGAGGCGGGCATCGCCGCCGTCGGGCGGACGGTGCCCGCGGGGCGGCTGGCCGAGCCCTCGGAGATCGGCGACGCGGCGGTGTTCCTCGCGTCGGAGCGTGCCGCGTATGTAAGCGGTGCCTCGCTGCTCATCCACGGGGGCGGGGAGCGGCCCGCGTTCCTCAACGCCGCAACAGCCGATAAGGAGAGCTGATATGGCCGGAATTGACAGCGGGATGGGCGAAGGGAGCGCCGACAAAGATGTCGAGAGGCTCTGCGACGGACGCGTGGTGATCGTGACGGGCGCGGGGCGGGGGCTCGGACGTGCGCACGCCCTCGCCTTCGCGGACGAGGGCGCGAAGGTCGTCGTCAACGACCTGGGCGTCGGGCTCGACGGGGCGGGAACCTCGGTGAGCCCCGCGCAGCAGGTCGTCGACGAGATCGTGGCTGCGGGCGGCGAAGCGGTGGCGGACGGAGGGGACATCGCCACGTCCGAGGGCGCGGCGTCACTGGTCGCGGCGGCGGTAGGGACCTTCGGCCGGCTCGACACCCTGGTCAACAACGCGGGCTTCCTGCGTGACCGGATGCTCGTCAACCTGGACGAGGACGACTGGGACGCGGTGGTGCGGGTGCACCTGAAGGGGCACTTCCTGACACTGAAGCACGCGGCGGCGTACTGGCGCGCGGAGGCGAAGGCGCGCCGGGAGGTCGCGGCGCGAGTGGTCAACACCAGTTCGGGAGCGGGCCTGTTGGGCAGCGTGGGGCAGGGCAACTACTCGGCGGCCAAGGCGGGCATCCTCGGCCTGACCCTCGTCGCGGCGGCCGAGCTGGAGCGGTACGGCGTCCAGGTCAACGCGATCGCCCCGGCGGCCCGCACCCGGATGACCGAGCAGACCTTCGCCGGAGCCATGGCCGCGCCGGGCGGCGGCGGGTTCGACGCGATGGCCCCGGACAACGTCTCGCCGCTGGTGGTGTGGCTCGGCTCGGCGGCGAGCGCGGGGGTCACCGGTCGGGTCTTCGAGGCGGAGGCCGGCCGGATCACGGTGATGGAGGGCTGGCGCGCGGGGCCGACGGCGGACAAGGGGGCGCGCTGGGCGCCTGCGGAGGCGGGGGAGGCGGTACGGAAGTTGCTGGGGGAGGCGGAGGCGCCCCGACCGGTTTATGGGGCACGCTGATTCGGATTGTCCCGTACCGGTACGCCTTTCCATGACTGGGCAGTTCCCGGGGTTTCCGGTCGTAGTCATTCCGGTCCTCGCCCGCTCGGTAGCGAGTTCGCCGCGTCCGTGAGCTAGCCGCACGCCCCGTTCCCTGCGACAGTCGTTCACGGAAAAACCCTGCACGAACTTATACGGCCCAGTCCGAACTTGCAGTCTGAATCGGCCTGTTGTGTTCATTGATTGTTTCGCACAGTGCGGAGTTTCTTGATTCGTCAACAACGAAGAGATCCGGTGGCGCGGAGGTGTGGCGTGAAGGTTCCGTTCCTTGGGCGGGAAGGGGAGCTCGCCGAGTTGGCGGAGGTGTTGCGTGCGGCGCGTGCGGGGCGACCGCAGATCGTGCTGCTCGAAGGGCCCGCCGGGGTCGGCAAGACGGCCCTCCTGGGGCACTTCCTCGCCGGGGTCGACGTACCCCGGGTGCTGTACGCCAGCGGTGAGGAGGGCGAGTCGGAGCTGGCCTTCAGTGTGCTGGCGCAGTTGCTGCCGGACCGCGCAGGGGCCTGGGCGGACGCCCTCTCCGCCGGGGCCGAGCTCCTCGAAGTCCTCGACGATGTGGTGCTCGTCGTCGACGACGACCAGTGGGCCGATCCGCCGTCCCTCCAGGCCCTGACCTTCGCCCTGCGCCGGCTGCGCGTGGACCGGGTGGTCGCCGTCGTCGTCGTACGCGACGCGGCGGACCCACGGATCCCGGAGGGGCTGCGGCGGCTGTGCACCGCCGGCGGGTCCGTGCGGCTGCCGCTGGCCGGGCTCCCGGCCGCCGAACTGCGCGCCCTGGGGCGGGAGATAGGGGTGGGCGAGCTGTCCGCCCGCGCCGCGGCCCGGCTGCACGCGCACACCGACGGCAACCCCCTGCACGCCGCGGCGCTCCTTCAACAGGCCGGACCCGCCCTGCTGAAGGGGCTGGAGGAGGAGCCGGACGTCGTACTCCCGGCGCCGCAGTCCTTCACCTCGCTCGTCCTTGGCCGACTGGCCGACTGCGGCGAGGAGGCCGCCGCACTCGTCGCCGCGGCGAGTGTGCTCGGCAGCCACTGCGCCCTCGACCGGGCCGCCGCCCTCGCGCGGCTCACCGATCCGCTGCCCGCCCTGGAGGAGGCCGTCGCCGCCGGGCTGCTGACAGACAGGGCCGGGGACCCCGTCGTACGCTTCCCGCACCCCCTCGTGCACGCCGCCGTCTACCAGCAGCTGGGTCCGGTACGCCGCAACGCCCTGCATTTGCGGGCCGCGCAACTCACCGACGACGAAGCCCTGCGGCTGCGCCACCGGGCGCGCGCAGCGACCGGGCACGACGCGGCGCTCGCCGCGGACCTGGCCCGGCTCGGCCGCCGCCTCGCCGCCGATGGCGCGTGGGCCGGCGCCGCGGGACAGCTCGCCGCCGCCGCCCGGCTGAGCGCGGACCGGGCCGGGTACGAGCAACTCACCCTGGAGGCCGTCGAATGCGGGCTGCTCGCCGGCGAGATACCCGACGCCGCCGGCGCTGCGTTACGCATCGCGGGATTCGCGGAGAGCTGCTGGCGCAGCTACCTCCTGGGCCGGCTCTCGCTCTTCGACCTCGACCGGGCCGAGGCGCTGCTCCGTGACGCCTGGCAGCGCTGCGACCCCGAGGCCGACCCGGTGCTCGGAGCCAGGATCGCCGGGCAGTTCGCCGCCTTCTACGGCAGCATGGCACGCGGCACCGACATGGCGGAGTGGGCGGGCCTGGCGCTGCGCCTCGCCCCGGACGACACCGCGACCGACATGATCCGCTACCTGGAGCTGAGCGGCCGGGCGATGAGCGGCCACGCCGCCGAGACACTCGCCGCCCTGGGCCCGCTGCCCGACCCGGCCGTCGCCCCGCCCGCACAGCTGGAGCAACTGATGGGCCGCGGCACGCTCCGCGAGTTCACCGGCGATCTGACCGGCGCCGTACGGGACCTGACCGGTGTACTCGCGGCCTGCCACTCCCGCGCCGCCTCCTTCAGGGTGGTGGCGGCGACCGCGCTCGCCTCGGCCGAGTACCGGGCGGGCCACTGGGACGACGCGATCGTCCACAGCGAGCTGGCGCTGTCCCTCGCCGCCGACAGCGACCAGCCGCACATCGCCCTGTACTGCCGGATGCTGGCCGCGCTGACCTACTCCGCGCGCGGCGCGTTCGCCAAGGCGCAGGCCCATGCGCGGGTGGTACGCGAGTACGCGGCCTGGGGCCATGTGAACCCGGTGGTGTGGGCCGCCCTGTCCGAGGCGTACCTGGCCAGGGCCCGCGGCCGTCCCGAGGAGGTCGCCCTCGCGCTGGACCCCCTGCTCGCGCTGGGCCGGCGGGGCATGTGGGAGGAGCCCGGCGCGATGCCCTGGCCGGACCTCCTCGCCGACGCGTGGACGGCGTGCGGGGAGCTGGAACGGGCCGAGGACGCCCTGGTCGCGTACGAGCAACTCGCGGCCGAGCGCCACCATCACGGCGCACTCGCGCTCGCCGCCCGCAGCCGCGGCACGCTGGAAGCCGCGCGGGGTGACGCGGCCGCCGCGGAGCGGGCCTTCAAGAAGGCCCTGCACCACGCCGACCGCGGCCAGGCGCTCTTCGAACGGGCCCTGCTGCACCTCGCGTACGGGCAGTTCCTGCGCAGGGCCGGCAAGCGCGCCAGGGCCGGCGAGCAGCTGCGGGCCGCGCGCGCGATCCTCCTACGACTCGACGCGCAGCCCGATCTGGTGCGCTGCGCAAGGGAGTTGGCGGCCTGCGGTCTCGAAGTCGGCGAGCACCGTCCGCGCAAGCTGCCGCCGGGCACCGCCCTGGCCGAGGAGACGGAGGCGGCGGTGAGCGCACTTCCCGAACTGGGAAAGCTCGAATTCCGCATCCACCGGGTCAAGTGCCTCGACTCGACAAGTGAGATCGGGAAGGACGAGATCTATCTCGGCGGCACCTGCGTGGACGAAAGCGGAGACACCAAGAAGATCTCCCAGTTCAAGGTCCGCAGTTTCGACACGGGAAACGAGCAGGTGTACTCGCCGCCGCGGCAGTTCACCTTCTTCAATCTCCGGGAGGGCACCAACTACCCGAAGTCGTACTTCGTGACACTCGTCCTCGCGGAGGTCGACTGGGGCGGCTTCGCGAATTTCCTGAACGACCTGCTCGACAAGGTGAAGGCAAAGGTGATCGCCGCACTCACGGCGGCGATCGGCATCAGCGGGGGAGCGATCGGCATCATCATCGGCACAGCCGTCGGGTATGTGGTCGGCCAGGTCTTCGAATACCTCAAGAAGCTGTGGGGCGACGAGATCTTCAAGCCGGTGACGCTGAGCACGATCGTCCCGTCCCTGACCAGTCGTTGGGCGGGCAAGCAGGACAGCCCCGAGCGGACCGTGACCTACTCCGGATATGGAGGCAAGTACCAGGTGGTCTACGACTGGCGGATGTTCGCCTGAACGGACCGGGTCCTCACCCGGCCTGGTGAGCGGAACGAACCGAGCGAGTACCGGTGGTGCGAATCTGCCGCCGTCCGTCCACGGGGGTGACGGGCGGCGGCTCTCCCGCGTCCACCCATGGCCATGATCTGGACAGGGAGGATCTCCACCGGGCCGGGTCAGGAGGGTGGAGGGCCTTGCAGCACGAGGGTGAGGCTGTGTTCGGCGTCGTCGTTCAGCGCGTCGTGGAAGGCCTTGTTGTAGGCGTCGTCCCCGGCCACCTCGCGGGCTCGCAGCTCCCATTGGTCACGGACCTCGGCGAGCTCGGGTATGCCGCGATTCGGGTGGTCGAGCATGCGCCAGAAGGTGTTCCCGGTGCCAGATGTGCGGGCGGCCCCGATGCCGTTGCCCTGAACCGCGTTCGCTCCGGTGAGGAGGTCGAGAGCGAGGGCGATTCCGAGGCTGTCGTTGAGGTTGTGCTTGCTGGTGAGCATGGCTCGGGCGTGGCGTTCGGCGTCGTGCGCGCGGCCCTGGAGCAGGTCGATGAAGGCGAGTTGGTGGAACGCGTACGACCGCGCCCAGTGCTCGCCGTACTGGATGCTGAGACGGCGCAGGCCAATGGCCGCTTCAAAGGCCTCGGCGAGTTGGCCCCGCAGCCCGCACGCACCCACCCCGGTCACCGGTTGCGCGGCGGCGTCCGTTCCAGGCGGCGGCGCACCGTCTCGTCCTCGACGTACTCCAGCGTCTCCAGCGCGGCGGCGTACGCGTACCCCTGCGGATCCGCGCTGCCGAGTATCCGCGCCAACGCCTCCACTGCCCGCGGATCCTGCCGCACCGCCAGCCCCCGCGCCGCCTCCGCCGCCGTGTCCGGGTCCCGGTCGTCGAGGCGGGCCGCGAGAGCCTCCCGGATGTCCGGGGTGTCGGCCTCGATACCGGCGAGCGCCAGCGTCGCCCAGTCCCGCACATCGTCGTCAGGGTCCCCGCTGAGCGCGATCAGCGCCGCGGCGCCCGCCGCGTCGTCACCGGGGACCAGCCCGACCAGGGACAGCGCCACCCGGTGGCGCACCTCCGCGTCGGGATGCGACGCATGGCGCAGGATCTCCGGCAGGGCCGCCGGGTCGCCCTGCTGCCCGAGCCCCAGCACGGCCGCCCTGACCAGCTCCGCGTCCTCGGCCTCCCGCGCCAGCTCCCGCAGCAGCGGCAGCGCGCGCGACGCGAACGGCCTGCTGGCGTCGTCAAGGCCGAGCTGCGCCAGCACATCAGCGGCGAACGCCCGCCGCAGCGGGTCACCGCTCGCGCACCACGCCGTCGCCGCCTGGAAGGTCTCCTCGTCGCCCCGCCGCCACAGCGCGGCCACGGCCTCCATCCACTCGTCCCGGTCGGGATCGGCGCCGCGCAACGCCCGCTCGGCCAGCTCCGCGAAGGGCGTCCGTACGCCCAGCTTCTCCTCAAGCACCGTGGCTATCGCCGCGTGCCCGGTCTGCTGCTCCCTGCCCGCCACGAGATCGCCGTCCCGCACCAGCTCGACCACGACGGTCACCGCGCCGTCCTCGTCGATCCGGCGTATCACCGTCTCGGCCTGCGTCGCCCCATAGGTGTCGCGCAGCCACTCGCGCAGCTCGTGTTCCACATCGATTTCCAGCCAGCGCCGCGCCTCCGCCAGCGCCTCCCGCTGCGCGGACGCACCGTGCCGCAGGAGGGTCCGTACCGTCTCGGCGGAACCGCGCCGCGCCGCCAGCACCAGCGGCGGCTCACCGCCCGGACCCGGCAGGTCAGGGTCGGCGCCGTGCTCCAGGAGCGCCTCCACGGTGCCCGCGTGCCCCTGTCCGACCGCCCAGGCCATCGCCGTGAACCCGAACTGCTCCCGCAGGTCGGGCCGCGCGCCCGCCGCCAGCAGCGCCTCCACGACCTCGGTGTGACCGCCGACCGCGGCCCCGCACAGCGGCAGGTCGCCTGCCTCTGGGCCGCTCGCGCGGTCGGGGTCGGCGCCCGCGGCGAGCAGCAGCCGCACCATGCCGGGCCGGTCGTTGACGGCCGACAGGTACAGCGCGGTCTCGCCGTCGTCGTTGGCGACCTCCGCGGGGATCCCCGCGCGCAGCAGGCGCACCAGGGCGTCGTCCTCGCCGCCGTACACCTCGTCGAACAGGTCCTGCGGCGTCGCCTTCGCCTTGGCTGTCATGTTTCGACCCTACGTGCGCGGGTTCAGGTGTCGCATTCGAGAATCGTGCGGCACAGTGCGCAGCGGGCCCGCACCCGGCCGCGCACCGGGACGCGAATGCGCTGGTGACAGGTGGGACAGTCGAAGGACACCCGCAGTTGCCCGGCGCCGCCGCTCCCCTCGAAGGCGTACGCCGATGCGCTCTCGCGGCGGCCGCCGTGCTCCTGCGCGTACCGCCGCTCCTTGGCGTACCGGCGGCGGCCCGCCCAGCCCGCGGCCACCAGCGGCGGCTGCTGCTCGTCGCGGCGGGCCAGCGCGAGGCCCTTGGTGTACGCCGTGTAGGCCTGCGCGCTGGTGAACCAGGGGGCAGGGTCCTCGCCGAACGCGATCGCCCGCTTCGCCAGGACGTAACCGAACTCCTCCGGCGTGAGATAGCCGAGCTTCTGGCTGGACGCCCCGTCCTCGCGGAACGCGTCGAGCAGCAGCCAGCCGGCGCCGAGATACGTCGTCACGGTGTCGGTGAGGATCTCGTTGTCCCGGGTGCCCGCGAAGGCCAGGCCCAGGCGGTGCAGCAGGACATGGGTGACCTCGTGGGCGAGCGCGGCCCCGATGTCGTTGCGGTGGGTCCGGAAGCGGGCGTTGAGCTCGATGAAGTACTCCGGCCCGGCGGCGAGCTCGACACTCGCCGCGTGCTCCATCTCCCGGAAGCTCACGATCATGCGGGCGTCCGGCAGCCGCAGATGCTGGACGAGGACGCGGGCCACCCGCTGGGTGCCCAGGTGCAGATCGTCCTGGTCGCCGAAGGCGACATCGACGGGAAAGACGCTCGGGGCGTACGAGCGCACACCGTCATGACCGATCCGCTTGTGGAGCGCGGTGAGGGCCGACCGCACGGTGGTGAGATGCGGATACCCGTGTACGACCGCACTGTCGCTCGCCACGACCGCACCCCCACATACCCCCACAGGACGGTGAACAGGTCTCCACTGTAAGCCGATTTCGACGCTCTTGGGGCTCGTTGGCGGTGGCCGGAAACCATCCCTTGTCGGGTAGGCGATCAACTCCACATAATCCAGCAACGCCTTGACGGGCCCATGCCAGCTTCGGGTTGGTGCGGTGTCCGTCGTGCGAAGAGTGACCCCCCACGATCACCCCCACGAAAGGCACTCCGTTGAAGAACGTCATGCGTGCTTTCAAGAGATGCGCCGCAGTCGGCGCCGTGGTTCTCGCCGCCGCCACCATCCAGCCCGCCGGTGCCGTCGCGGCCCCGCCGCCCGCCCCGCCCGTCGTCGGCGGAACCCTCGCCGCACAGGGAGAATTCCCCTTCATGGTCCGGCTCTCCATGGGCTGTGGCGGCTCGCTCTACGCAAAGGACATCGTGCTGACCGCGGCGCACTGCGTGAGCGGCTCGGGCAACAACACCAGCATCACGGCCACCGCCGGTGTCGTCGACCTGCAGTCCTCCAGCGCCGTCAAGGTCAAGTCCACCAAGGTCCTGCAGGCCCCCGGCTACAACGGCAAGGGCAAGGACTGGGCGCTGATCAAGCTCGCCAAGCCCATCGAACTGCCCACCCTGAAGATCGCCACGACCACGGCGTTCAACCAGGGCGACTTCACCATCGCGGGCTGGGGCGCGGCCACCGAGGGCGGCGGCCAGCAGCGCTACCTCCTCAAGGCGAAGGTCCCCTTCGTCAGCGACGCCGACTGCGCCAAGGCGTACGGCAACCAACTCACGCCGGGCGAGGAGCTGTGCGCCGGCTTCGTCGGCCAGGGCGGCACCGACACCTGCCAGGGCGACTCGGGCGGCCCCATGTTCCGCAAGGACGAAGCCAACGCCTGGATACAGGTCGGCATAGTCAGCTGGGGCGAGGGCTGCGCACGACCGGACTACCCGGGCGTGTACAGCGAGGTCTCGACCTTCGCCGCGGCGATCAAGAGCGCCGCGGCCGGTCTCTGAACGTAAAGCGCACAAGCCAACAGCCGCAGCGGCCGTGAGGCTGTAAGGCTCTGAGGCCCTGAGGCTCTCAGACGGAGGAGGGACAGGCCGCGGACGCATTAAGTCCAACACCTGTCCCTCCTTTGTCCATAGGCCCTCTCCTCCCATGCGGCGCATCGTGACGGGCACGGTCAACCGTCACGAGGAGGAGCCAGCGTGGATTCGTACATACAGGGCCGGGGACCGAGTCGCAGAACCGTGGCGGGCGCGGCCGCACTCGCCGGCATCGGCGCGGCCGTCGGAGCCCCGGGCCTCGCCACCGCCGCCCCCGCCCCCGCCACCGGCAACGAGACCCGACTGCGCTCCCGCGAGCTCGATGTGCGCGTCGACTCCGGCTTCCCGCGCATCGTGTCCTACACCGACCGCGGCACCGGCGCGACCCTGCACGCCCAGGAGGACCCGGTCACCTCGGTCCTCATCGACGGAACGGCCCATACCCCCCGGGTCACCACCAGAGCCCTCCACGACCGGGCCGCGTACACCCTGGCCTTCGACGGCGGCACCGAGATCGGCGTCGAGATCCGCGTCGACGGCATGCGGGTCCACTGGCGGGTCACCCGCATCGCCGACACCCCCGCACTGCGCGTCGGCACCCTCCGGATCCCCGCCCTGGCCTTCCTGTCCGTACGCAGCGACCAGCCGGGCGCGACCCTGCTCGCCGCCCGCGTCGAGATCGACAAGGCCAAGAGCGGTGACACCCTGGTCGAGGTCGCCCCGGACACCACACCCGACACCGCGCCCAAGGGCTGCGCATACGCCGTCGTCGCCCACGACCGGCTCGGCGGCGCCGTCGAGACCAACACGACGTACGACAAGCCGACCAGTGCCGACGGCACCACCTGGGAGAACGGCCGGCTGTGGCGGCAGACCGTGCAGCGGGACGGTTACGTCAAGGCGCAGGTGACGTGCGGACAGTGGACCCACCGGGCCGCGACCGCGCCCACCGGCGCCACCGAGCCCCTCCCGTACGCCACCATCGTCGTCACCGGCGACCGCAATGACGACTCCATCGTCACCTGGCAGGACGCGGCCATCGCCTTCCGCGACATCATGGTCGACCCGCTCGGCGCCGACGAACAGCATCTGCGGGTCGTCCCGCATATCCCCTTCAACTTCGCCAGCCAGGCCACCAATCCGTTCCTCCAGACCCTCGACAACGTCAAGCGGATCTCCCTCGCGACGGACGGGCTGCGCCAGTACACCCTGCTCAAGGGCTACCAGTCGGAGGGCCACGACTCGGCGCACCCCGACTACGCGGGCAACCCCAACAAGCGCGCCGGCGGCCTCGACGACCTCAACACCCTCGTCAAGGAGGGCCGTAAGTGGGGCAGCGACTTCGGTGTCCATGTGAACGCCACCGAGTCCTACCCCGTCGCGAACGCCTTCTCCGAGACCCTCGTCGACAAGGCGAACGAGCAGTGGGACTGGCTCGACCAGAGCTACCGCATCGACCAGCGGCGCGACCTCGTCTCCGGCGACATCATCAAGCGCTTCAAGGACCTGCGCGAGGAGACCGACCCCGCGCTCAACATGCTCTACATCGACGTCTTCCGGGAATCGGGCTGGACCTCGGACCGGCTCCAGCGGGCGCTGCGCGAACAGGGCTGGCAGGTCACCACCGAATGGGGACACGGCCTTGAGCGCTCGTCCCTGTGGTCGCACTGGGCCACCGAGGTCGACTACGGCGGCGACACCTCACGCGGCATCAACTCCCAGCTGATCCGCTTCATCCGCAACCACCAGAAGGACGTCTTCGCCGACAAGTGGCCCACGCTGCTCGGCATCCCGCGCACCGGCAACTTCGAGGGCTGGGTCAACAAGACCGACTGGAACGTCTTCTACCGGCTCATCTGGACCGACAGCCTGCCCGCCAAGTATCTCCAGGCGTACCCGGTCAAGACCTGGACCGAGCACGAGATCACCTTCTTCGGCCCGACCGGGACCACTGTCGACGACAAGGAAGGCACCCGCCGCATCACCACCGACGGGCGCCTGGTGTACGACGACGGGAGCTATCTGCTGCCGTGGGAGCCGCGCAGGGCAACGGACCCGGCCAAGCTCTACCACTACAACCCGGCGGGCGGCAGCACCAGTTGGCAGCTGCCGCGCGGCTGGGCCGACAAGTCGAAGGTGTCGCTACACCGGCTCACCGACCAGGGCCGGGTGCACGTCCGCGACCTTCCGGTCCGCTCCGGCAAGGTCACCATCGACGCCGATGCGCACCAGCCGTACGTCCTGCACCGCGACCGGGTAGGACAGGCGGGTGACCCGCACTGGGGACAGGCCACCCCCGTGCACGACCCGGGCTTCCACTCGGGAACCCTGGACGGCTGGACGGCCAGTGGGCCCGCCTCGGTGGAGCTCAGCGCGCTGGGGGACTACGAGCTGGTGATCGGCGCGGGCGGCGCCGCAGCCGTCGGGCAGCGCCTCGCACGCCTGGCGCCCGGCACGTACGCCGCGTCCGTGCAGGTCGAGGTGGGGGAGAAGGCGGGGGAGCGACGCCGGGCCGCACTCACCATACGGACCGCGGACGGCACCCTCGCCGAGAACTGGACCGACTCGTCCACGGCCGTCAACCTCGTCGCGGCCGACCGCAAGCACGACACCCGCTTCCAGCGGATGTTCACGTACTTCACCGTCCCCGAGGGCGGCGGCGGAGTCGACCTCACCCTGCGGGCCGCGGCGGGCCACGCGCGCGTGCGCTTCGACAACGTACGGATCGTCCCCGCCACCCGCCCCGCGAAGGAAGGGACAGTGGCCTTCGAGGACTTCCAGCAGGTGCCGCAGGGCTGGGGCCCGTTCGTGAAGGGCGACGCGGGAGGCTCCACCGACCCGCGCACCCACATCGCGCAACGGCACGCCCCGTTCACACAGCGCGCCTGGCACGGCAAGGCGATCGACGACGTCATCGACGGCTCCCAATCCCTCAAGTCGCGCGGCGAGAACGACGGCTTGGTCTACCGGACGGTGCAGCACACCGTCCGCTTCGAGGCAGGCAGGCGCTACCGGGTGTCCTTCCGCTACGAGAACGAGAAGGCAGGCCAGTACGCATGGATCACCGGCGTGGACGAGCCGGCGGCCTGGGAACTGACCCGCGTGCCCCTGCCGGTGGCGACCGTCCCCACGGTCCTCACCCACGAGTTCACGGCGCCGGCCGATGGTGAGACCTGGGTGGGCCTGCGCAAGGTCGGGGAGGACGGTAAGGCGGAGTTCGTCCTCGACACCTTCGAGGTGAGCGAGGTGTAGGGGGTGTCGTTCGGATCAGGCCGGGCTTCCGCAAGCCGGGAGCCCGGCCCGTCCGGCACGGCTCGGCTACGCGGCCCGTCCGGCATGGTCGGATCCTGAGCGCAGCGCCAGAGCGCACCAGATGGCCGTCGCCGCCAGCGCGCCTGCGGCCAGCGCACCCAGCGCCGGTGCCTCCGGCCGCCAGCCCATGGAGATCCGAGTGCCCAGGAGGACGAGCACCACTGCGATCGACCCCGGGGCATAGAGCGGCACCCTGAGGGCGGTGGCCCGCAGTGCGGCTGCCGCCACCAGGCCGGTCGCGGTCCAGGCGATCAGATACGGCCACACCGCCCCCGGAGCGGCGGGCGGCAGCCCGTACTCCTCGGGGCCGATACGGAACAACGCGCCGATCCACCCCAGGCCCACCCCGATGACGGCGACACCCCCCACCCACACGGCATGGCGCCACAACGGGCCGGGCGGCACGGGCTCCTCGTCGCCTTCAGGGGGAGAGATCTCGTCGGGGCTGTAGAGGTCGGGGGACTGAATCACATGGAGAAGGACGCGGTTCGGCGGACGGACGTTGCGCACTGGAAGCGAAGATCGTGTGACCGGTGCTCCCCGTCACGGGCCGGGGGCGATCCAACCGAGCCGAACCGTCAACTCACCCGCCTCCGCTCCCTCCAGCTCCAGCACCCAGATCTCGTTGGTACCCTCCCGCAACACCGGCCCCGGAACATACAACGACCACTGCGGCCCCACCCCCCAGTACCGCCCCAGGCAGAACCCGTTCACCCAGACAAAGCCCCTGGTCCACCCCCGCAGCTCCAGCCCCGCGTCCCCCGCGCCCCGCACATCGAACGCCCCCCGGTACAGCCCCGCCGCACCCGCACCCGCACTCGCACCCGCACTCGTGCCCACCCCCGCCTCACGGAACGGCACCCGGCCGACCGACTCCGCGTCGTCGAACGCGTCCAGCCGCAGCCCCCTGGCCCGTACCCCGTGCACATACTGCCGCTCGTGCAGCACCCCACCCGTGATGCCCTTGGGCTCGGCGAGACGCGGCCCGTAGTTGACCCGGCCCAGCGACTCCACCCACAGCTCCACCACCGCGGGACCCTCGACCGGCTCCGCCAGAGCCGTGTACGCGTCGGCCCCGCCCTCCAGCACACCCGCCCGCACCCCGTCGACGTACACCACGGCCAGATCCCGCAGTCCCCTCACGCCCAGCGGATACGCCCGGCGCGGCCCCGGCAGCCGCACCCGGTAGCGGACCAGACCACGGTCCACGCCCAGCTCCTCGAACGTCGGCGGCACGGCCGTCTCCGTCTCCACGCCCCCGAGCACCTCCAGTACGTCACCCAGCGGCGCCCACTGGGAGAGCCGTGCGCCGGTCGGCGCGGCCAACAGGGCTGGCGCGGGCGGTACTTCGGGGATCGGGGCTTCGCCGTTCTGGTGGAGCGCCAGGATGTCGCGGAACAGCCAGAACTTCTCCGTGGGCCGCCCGTACTCGTCGATGGGCGCGTCATAGTCGTACGACGTGACGGTCGGCTGGAGGGCGCCGTCGTGCAGCTCGCCGGAGCGGTTGGCCCCCGCCCAGCCCGCGAAGTTCGTACCGCCGTGCGCCATATAGAGATTGACGGAGGCCCCGCAGTCGAGGATCTCGCGCAGCGCGTCCGCCGCGTCCGCCGCATCGCGTACGACAGGATCCGCGCCCCAGTGGCCGAACCAGCCGCACCAGAACTCCATGCACATCAGCGGGCCGGACGGCCGATGACGCCGCAGCACCTCGAAACCCGCACGCGCCCCGGACCCGAAGTTGGCCGTCGCCAGCACCCCGGGCACCGAACCCCCGGTCAGCATGTGATCCTCGGGACCGTCCGAAGTGAACAGCGGCACAGTGACGCCGAGCTCGCGCAACAGCCCCGTCAGATACCGCAGATACACCTGGTCCGAACCGTAACTCCCGTACTCGTTCTCCACCTGCACCATGATCACCGGACCGCCCCGGCCCAACTGCCGCTGCACCACCTGCGGCAGCAGACGCCCGAACCACCGCTCCACATGACCCAGATACTCGGCATCACGCGTGCGCACACGCGTGCCCAGCGCCCCGGTCAGCCAGTGCGGCAGCCCACCGTTCTCCCACTCGGCACAGATGTACGGACCGGGGCGCACGATCGCCCACAGGCCCGCCTCGTGCGCCGCGTCCAGGAAGCGGCCGAGGGCGTACACATCATGGAACCGGCCGGGCTGCGGCTCGTGCAGATTCCACGGAACGTACGTCTCCACACAGTTGAGCCCCATGGCCCGCAACATCGCCAGACGGTGCCCCCACTGCGCCTCGTGCACCCGGAAGTAGTGCAACGCCCCCGACAGCACCCGCACCGGCCGCCCATCGACCTGAAAGTCCTGCTCACCCACCGTGAAGTCCACCACGGTCCCCGCCCGTCTCTCGCTCATTTGTGGCATCTGCGGGGCCTCACCCACAGCGCCTCACCTTCACCCCCTGGCGGCAGACCGGTCCATGGACAAAGATCAGCGCTGTTTGGACACAAGGAAACACAACGCCACACAAGGACACCGCCTGAGCACCGGGGGGAGGAACAAAACAGGATGTACCACACCTGGATGCGCTATTTCACACCCAGCCCCGCCCATCACCGGCTCGGCCTGGTCTGCCTCGGAGTCGGCATGCAACACGGCACGCTGCCCACCGTCGGCCCCCGCACCCTCGACCACCACGTCGCCATCGTCATCAGCGCCGGCTCCGGCTGGTTCCGCAGCACCGACGGCCGACACATCGCCGTCACCGCGCCCGCACTGATCTGGCTCACCCCCGGCACCCCGCACCACTACGGACCCGACCCGGTCACCGGCTGGGACGAGAGCTTCGTCGACTTCACCGGCCCCGCCACCGCGACCTACACCGAACTCGGCTACATCGAGCCGGACCGACCCGTCGTCCCGCTCTCCGACACGGTGGGCGCCCGCACCGCCGTCAGCCGCATCGCCCGCGCCGCACGCCGCGGCAACCCCCTCCTCGAAGTCGAGACGGGCGCCGCCGTCCACGAACTCCTCGTGGCCCTGCGCCGTGCCCGCGCGGACGTCGGCGCCGACGGCGACCCCGTCCTGCAGTCCCTCGCCCGAGACGCCTTCCAGCCCCTGTCCGTAGCCGAACACGCCGCACGCCACGGCATGACCCCCGCCGAACTGCGCACCGCGGTACGCCGCAGCGCGGGATGCAGCCCCAAGGACTACCTCCTCGGCATCCGCCTCGGCCGCGCCAAGGAACTCCTCGCCGCCACCGAACTCCCCGTCGCCGCCGTGGCCCGCCGGGTCGGCTACGACGACCCGGCGTACTTCTCACGCCTGTTCACCCGACGTGTCGGGACAGCCCCGGTCCGCTTCCGCGAACAGCAGGGCCGCGCCGTCCACGGCGGCTGGAGCACCCAGATACCGGACCCGCGCCATCCACCGACCATCGCCACGTAAGCTCGTTGACCATGACCTCCAGCGAAATCGACGAGTCCGCCATCGCCGAGCTGAACCGCCTGCGCGACAGCATCGACAACATCGACGCGGCCGTAGTCCACATGCTCGCCGAGCGCTTCAAATGCACCCAGCAGGTCGGCCACCTCAAGGCGGCCCACCAGCTCCCGCCCGCCGACCCGGACCGCGAGGCCCGGCAGATCATCCGGCTCCGCGAACTCGCGGAAAGCGCGAAACTGGACCCGGCGTTCGCGGAAAAGCTACTCAACTTCGTGATCGCGGAGGTCATCCGCCACCACGAGACAATCGCCCGCACATAGCCTCCCTGCCGGCCTGTCCGGGGCCACGCCAGCCCGTCCGGCGTTGAGGGACCGATACCGTTACGTGGGCGGTCCGTACCCACCCCACCCCACCCCGCGCCCCATCCCACCCCGCCCATTTCAGCCCGTCCGGCGTTTGAGGACCGAGGTCTGGGGCGGAGCCCCAGTTTCGGGAAGGGCGGGTAGGGGAAAGCGCCGCAGGCAACCCGCACCCGCGCGCTGCCGCACCCGCACCGCAATCCCACCGCACTCCCAACAACACAACCCAGTGCGCCCCCACCCGCCATCAGGCAGCATGTCCCCATGCCCGTACTGACGCGCGACGAAGCGCAGACCCGTGCCCAACTCCTCGACATCCACCGCTACCGCATCACCCTGGACCTGACCGGCGGCGAGGACACCTTCGACTCCCGCACCGTCATCCACTTCACCGCACGCGCCACCGGGGACACCTTCGTCGAGCTCAAGCCCGCCACCCTGCGCACCGTCACCCTCGACGGGCAGCCGCTGGACCCCGCGACACTCGCCGAGAACCGCCTCGAACTGACCGGCCTCACCGCCGGCGAGCACGAGCTGCGCGTCGACGCGGACATGCGCTACTCCCGCACCGGCGAAGGCATGCACCGCTTCACCGACCCCACCGACGGCGAAACGTACCTCTACACCCAGCTCTTCATGGAAGACGTACAGCGCGTCTTCGCCGCATTCGACCAGCCCGACCTCAAGGCCGTCTTCGAGCTGACCGTCACCGCCCCCGAAGAGTGGACCGTCCTCGGCAACGGCATCGCCGAGCACCACGGCGAAGGCCGCTGGAAGCTCGCCCCCACCCCCCTGATCTCCACCTACCTCGTCGCCGTCGCCGCAGGCCCCTGGCACTCCGTACGCACCGAACACGCGGGCCTGCCCTTCGGCATCCACTGCCGCCGCTCCCTCGCGCCGTACCTGAACGCCGACGCCGACGAAATCCTCGACATCACGCGCGCGTGCTACGACCGCTACCACGAGAAGTTCGAAGAGCCCTACCCCTTCGACTCCTACGACCAGGCCTTCGTCCCCGAATTCAACGCGGGCGCCATGGAGAACCCCGGCCTCGTCACCTTCCGCGACGAATTCATCTACCGCTCCGCCGTCACCGACACCGAACGCCAGACCCGGGCCATGGTCATCTCGCACGAGATGGCCCACATGTGGTTCGGCGACCTCGTCACCCTCCAATGGTGGGACGACATCTGGCTCAACGAGTCCTTCGCCGAATACATGGGCTACCAGACGCTCACCGAAGCAACCCGCTTCACCGAGACCTGGACCGACTTCGCCGTCGCACGCAAGGGCTGGGGATACGACGCCGATCAGCGCCCCTCCACCCACCCCGTCGCCCCGAACCCGGACGCCGTCCCCGACACCGCGTCCGCCATGCTCAACTTCGACGGCATCTCCTACGCCAAGGGCGCCTCGGCCCTGCGCCAACTCGTCGCCTGGCTTGGCCAGAAGGACTTCCTGGCAGGCATCAACATCCACTTCGCCCGCCACAAGTTCGGCAACGCCACCCTCGCCGACTTCATCGAATCCCTCGCCCACACCACCGACCGCGACGTCCACGCCTGGGCCGAGCAATGGCTCGGTACCACCGGAGTCGACACACTCACCCCCGACCCCACCGAAGCCGACGGCTCCTGGTCCCTGAACATCACCCACGACGGCAGCCGCCCGCACCGCATCGCCGTCGGCACCTACGACCACACCCTCGGCGAACCCACCACTCCCCAACGGCTCGTCCTGCGCGACCGCTTCGAGATCGACATCCCGCAGAACGACTCCCACAGGACGTTCCCGGGCCGCCGCCCCGCCCTCGTCCTCCTCAACGACGGTGACCTCACCTACGCCAAGGTCCGCCTGGACGCCACCTCCTGGGACACCGCCGTACGATCCCTCTCCGGCCTCCCCGACCCGCTGACCCGCGCCGTCGTCTGGAACGCCGCCCGCGACATGGTCCGCGACGGTGAACTGCCCCCGGGGGCCTACCTGAACGCCGCCCGCGCCCACCTCCCGTACGAGACGGACCTGGCGATCGTCCAGGGCGTCCTGGTCTTCGCGGCCACCCAGATCGCCGACCGCTATCTCAGCGACACCGACCGCCCCGCGGCGCTGGCCACCCTCACCACGATCTGCCGCGACCTGATCCGCCGCACCGAAGACGGCAACGCACCCGGCCTGCGCCTCACCGCCGTACGCCACTTCATCGACGCGGCCACCCAACCCGACACCATCCAGGACTGGTTCGGCTCCGGCAGCGTCTCCGGCGGCCCCGAACTCGACCCCGAACTGCGCTGGCGCATCCTCCGCCGTCTCGCCGTACTCGGCGCCACCGACGAAGCCGCCATCGCCGCGGAGCTCACCCGCGACCCCACCGCCACGGGCGAGGAAGGCGCGGCCCGCTGCCGGGCCGCTCTGCCCACACCCGAGGCCAAAGCCGCGGCGTGGTCGAGGATGTTCGAGGAGGACACCCTCTCCAACTACCTCTTCACGGCCACCGCCCAAGGCTTCTGGCAGCCCGAGCAGGCCGACCAGGTAAAGGATTACGTCGCCCGCTACTACCGCGACGCCACGACCCTGGCCGACCGCCGCGGCCCCGCCATCGCCGAGGCCGCGGGCCGCTACGCCTTCCCGCTGTTCGCGGTGAACGCGGACGCGCTGCGCCTGGGCGAGGAATTCCTCCGGGACAACGGCATGATCCCGGCGCTGCGCCGCAAACTGGTCGACCAACTGGACGACCTGCGCCGGGCACTGGCCGTACGCAACAACTGAGGCACCGAAGGACAACCGGGCGGGCTTCAGAACCGCCGGGCGGGCGCGGACCCCGGAGCTGCCGGGCGGGGCTCGAACTGCACGAGCCCGCCCGGCGCAGTTCGTCGCGCAGGGCCTCCACGTCCCCCGCGTTCAGCGCCCGGCACCCTTCCCCCACCCAAATCCAGCCTGTCGAGGGGGTCCCTCCCATGCCCTTAAGGCAATGGGGGAGTTTGAGGACCGGGGTCCGGGGCGGAGCCCCGCCACGCGGCGGCAGCCGCACCATGACACAGCGGGAAGGGGCGGGTAGGGGAACAGCGCCGCAGGCACCCCAGCCCGCTGGCACCCCGCCCGCCCAACTCCCCGCGCCCACCCCCCCGTACCCTCTGCGTAAAATTCACCCCTTCGTCCGCGTACGGCAGTACCACTTTCGGGTCCGGATCGTTGAGCACTCCGGACGCCCCGGCTCATGCCCGCACACGTCGGCGCGCCGGCCCCGCACCCGAAGGACCCCGCATGAGTACGCCGCCGCCCCCCGGCACCGCCATCCCGCCCCTCGCCGGCGGCGTGGACGGGCCCACCGCCCTGCGGCCGCTGCTCGCCACCGTCCTCGACGCACTCCACGAAGGCGCCGTCGCCCGCGGCGGACCACTGCCCCCGGGCGGAACCGCCGCTGTCGCGAAACGACTGCGCGACACCGTCGGGCCCGTCATCCCCACCCACGGCACCGGCGCGCAAGAAGCCCTCTACACCCTCGTCCGCGCCCGCGTCGACGGCCGCCTCTGGCTCAAAGCCACCCTGCTCAACCCCCACACCACAACCAGCGACCTCGAAGCACTCCTGAACGCACCCCTGAACCCACTCCGAACGCACCCCTGATCGCACTCCTCAACCGAACCTCCTGGAAGGCCGTACTCACCGATGACCGTCCCCCAGCCCCCAGAGCCCGAACACCCCCACGACCTGGTGGGCATCGGCATCGGCCCGTTCAACCTCTCCCTCGCCGCCCTCGCGGACGGCATCCACGGCGGCATCACCTCCACCTTCTACGAACAGCGCCCCGCCTTCCACTGGCACCCCGGCCTGCTCATCGACGGCGCCACCCTCCAAGTCCCCTTCCTGGCAGATCTGGTGACCCTCGCCGACCCCGCGAGTCCCTGGTCGTTCCTCAACTACCTGCGCACCCGCGAACGCCTCTTCCCCTTCTACTTCGCCGAGCGCTTCCACATCCAGCGCGCCGAATACGACGCGTACTGCCGCTGGGTCAGCACCAACCTGCCCGGACTCCACTTCGGCCACCAGGTCGACGCCGTCCGCTGGAACGCCGAACGGGCCGCCTTCGAAGTTGACTTCACCCAACTCGACGCCGACGGCGAAGCCGAAGCCCTCGGCCGCGCGTACGCCCGCAACATCGCCGTCGGCGTCGGCACAGAGCCGTACATCCCCGAACCCCTCAGACCCCTCGCCGAGGCCCCCGCCGTCCCGGTCATCCACGCCGGCGAGTACCTGGACCACCGCGAACGCCTCCTCGGCGCCGAGCACATCACCGTCATCGGCTCCGGCCAGTCGGGCGCCGAAGTCTTCCTCGACCTGCTGCGCGCCCGCCCCGCCGGCCGCGAAAAGATCACCTGGCTCGCCCGCAGCGAGGCCTTCGCCCCCATGGAGTACTCCAAGCTCGGCCTGGAGCACTTCACCCCCGACTACAGCCGCTACTTCCACGCGCTGCCCGAACCCGTACGCGACGAGCTCGTGCCCCGTCAGTGGCAGCTGCACAAGGGCATCGACGCCGACACCATCACCGCCATCCACGACGAGCTCTACCGGCGCACCATCCACGGCGGCTGGCCCGACGCCGTCATGACCCCAGGAGTCTCCGTCCGTACGGCGGGCCGCGTCGCCACCACCAAGGTCGAACTCCACCTGGAACACATCCAGCAGGGCACCCGCTCCCGGCTCACCACCGACGCGGTCGTGCTCGCCACCGGCTACCGCGAGCGTCCCCTCGGACAGCTCCTCGCGGGCCTCGACCCGTACATCCGACGCGACGCCCAGGAACGCCCCCGCGTCGACGACCGATTCCGGCTGATGCTCGACTCCTCCGTCACCGGCTCGGTGTACGTACAGAACGCCGAGCAGCACACCCACGGCGTCGGCGCCCCCGACTTGGGCCTGGCCGCGTGGCGCAGCGCGACCATCCTCAACTCGCTCACCGGCACGGAGGCTTACCCCATGCCGCGCCGCACGGCGTTCACCAGCTTCGGCCTGGAAAACCGCGAGGCGCCCAGAATCCCGTCCCAGCAGCCGCAGCTGACACCGCTGGCCCAGGGCAACTGAGCGAAATTTCAGCCCGTCCGGCGGTCTGGGGCTCGCCCCCACCACGCGGCGGCAGCCGCACAATGCCACAGCGGGAAGGGGCGGGTAGGGGACGGCGCCGCAGGCAACCCGCCCCCTACCCGCACCGCACCGCATACCCCCGCCCTAAAACACCGCCACACCCTCCCGCGTCAACCGCCACCCCACCACCGCGAACTCCGCCGGATCAACCGTCCCCTTGGCCGTCACCCAAGCAATGATCGTGTTCCGGATCTCCTCTGAATTCGCCCACACCTGCTTCGCCCCCGCGATATGCGGAAACGCCCCACCACCACTCGCCCGGTAATTGTTGACTGCCATCACAAACCGCGCGGCCGGATCAATGAGCTGCCCCCCGAAGGACAGCTTCACGATCCGTGCCCCCACCGCCTTCGCGATATCGATCTCGTACGTCAGACCCGACACCGCGTCGTAGTTGTAATCCGGAATCCCCCCAGAATTCGTCAACTTCGCCGTATCCACCGGCGCACCCGCCGCCGTCTGCACGTAGTACCGCGCCGAGTACTCCAGGTACTCCTTGATCTGCGCCCCGGTCAGCACCCGCGCCTCAAGGGTGTTCTCGAACGGGTACAGACCGGCCGCAGCCCGGATGGTGACCTGCCCCGCCGGCACCGCCGCCGTACGCGAGAAGCACGACGCCTGCGAAACGATCGGCAGGCCCGCGTACTCCCCACCCGCCAGAGCCGCCCGCACCGTCTCGACCTGGACATGGTTGATCAGATCGATGAGCGGCTCGTCCTTCCACGGCGCATCGGCCGAGGCCATCGCCGACACCGACGAGCCAATGACCTGGTTGACGTACGCCACGACCTTCTTGTGCTCGTCACCGAGCAGCCGCGTGATCCTGCGGTCCTCCGCGGCCGTATTGGAGTTGAGGACCTTCGAGCCCACCTTCTCCACGGTCCAGCCGCCCTTCGCCCACACCAGATCGAAGTCGAACAGCGTCAGCCGCTGCCCCCACTTGAGCGGCTCGGACAGCAGGACCTTCTTGCCGGTTTCCTTGTTCTCCACGAAGTACTCGGCGATCTCGGTGTGCGCGTGCCCGACGAGAATCGCATCGATGCCGGGGACCTGCTCGGCCACCAGACCCGCCGCGTTCTCGACGTACGGAAGCTGGTCACGACGACGTACCGCTGGAACCCGAGTGCGCCGAGACGATGACGACATCCGCCCCCATCGACCGCAGCTTCGGCACCCACTTCGCCGCCTGCTCCTCAAGCCCCGGAAACGTCATCTTCCCCTGCACATTCGCCTTGTCCCAGATGGCGATCCCCGGATTGGTGAGCCCCAGAATCGCCACCCGGACATCACGGCCGTGCGGAGTCCGCAACCGCTTGATGACATACGGCGCGAACGCGGGCCGGAGCGTCTTCGCGTCCAGGGCATTGGCACCGAGCAGCGGGAACTCGCACTGCTCCTCGAGCTTCCGCAGCACCGGGATGCCGTAGTTGAACTCATGGTTGCCAAGAGCCGCCGCGTCGTAACCGATCGCGTTCATGGACTGCGCCATTGGATGCACCGGACCGTCCTTCGCCGTGATCGGGTCGACCTTGGCGTAGTAGTACGACAGCTGGGTGCCCTGGATGGTGTCGCCCGCGTCGATCAGCAGAGTGTTGCGCCGGCCCTTCTCCTTACGAACCTGCTCGACGAGCGTGGAGATCTTCGCCAGGCCCACATCGTTGTGGTCCTTGTCGTCGAACTCCTTGTCCGTGAAGTAGTCCCAGTTGAAGACATTGCCGTGCAGGTCGGTGGTGCCCATGACCGTGAAGGAGTACCGCTTCGGGGGACGCCCGTGCCCGTGACCACGGCCGTGGGCCTCGGCGGGGGCGACGGCGCTTCCCACGACGGCCACACCGGCCCCGGCGGCGGCCGAGCGGCCCAGGAACGTCCTACGGTTCAGCGGCATGCTGCTGTCTCCTCGGTTCACTGTGAGACGTCGTCGACGTCGTCCACGACGTCGTTGTGCAACGCGCGTAGATTCTGACCCAGGAGCCACATCCCACAACACCCCCTACGGGTTTCGATCTGATGACTGCCACGACGACTGCCGGTTGTCCGACCCGGGTGCGACAGTGGCTGAGTGACCGACGAACCGAAAACCGCAGCCCCCTACGGCACTCCTGACGCACCCCGCCTCGCGGTGCAGGGCGAGGCGCGCCTCGAATTCGACCCGGAGATCGCCAGTATCGGCATCACCGTCAGCGCCCGCGGCACCGACAGGCGCACCGCGCTCGAAGACCTCACCCGACGCAACACCCTGGTGCTCGACCTCATCAAGACCTACGGCGAAGCCGTCGAAAGGCTGGAGACCGGCTCCCTCTCCATCAGCCCCGAGCTGACCAAACACGGCCGCGGCGAACGCATCCGCGCCTACCACGGCCATGTCTACGTCACCGCAGTCCTCAGCGACTTCACCGCACTCGGCGAGCTCACCACCCGCCTCGCCGACCTCGAACTCACCCGGATCGACGGCCCCTGGTGGAGCCTGCGCCCCGAATCGCCCGCATACGGCGAAGTCCGCCGCCAAGCAGTGAAGGAAGCCGTCAAACGCGCTCGCGAATACGCCCACGCACTCGGCACCGACCTTTCCGCCCTGGTCGAACTGGCGGACCCCGGAGCGGACGAATCCCACCCCGTCCACGCCGACTTCAAAATGGGCTTCGCAGGCCGTTCACGCTCCGCGGCCGGCCCGGAAATGGCGGAAGACGCCCCCGCGCTCGACCTCGAACCCCAACGTCAGGCCGTCCATGCCCTGGTGAACGCACGGTTCATCATGAACCGACCCCAGCTCTGAAGCACCGCCACACCACTCCGGAGAGGAACTCACGCGACACCGAACCCAATTGCTCATCAGAGCGCACCCGCGCACAATTCAACACTTGTCAATAACCTTTCACCCAAAGGTTGTTGAGGAGTCATGCTCGGCCAATTCTCTACTCATGGGTAAGGTTTAGGCTCGACCCATGCGCCGAGCAAAGATCGTCTGTACCCTTGGGCCCGCCACCGACACATACGACCAGATCAAGGCACTGGTCGAAGCCGGAATGGACGTCGCCCGATTCAACCTCAGCCACGGCACCTACGCCGAGCACGAGGAGCGCTACCAACGCGTACGCAAGGCCTCCGAAGAGACCGGCCGCAGCGTCGGCGTACTCGCCGACCTTCAAGGCCCGAAGATCCGCCTCGGCCGCTTCCGCGAAGGCCCCGTACTGCTTGAACGGGGCGACGAGTTCACCATCACCGTCGAACCGATGGAAGGCGACCGCCACACCTGCGGAACGACCTACGAGGGCCTCGCCGACGACGTCGCCACCGGCGAACTCATCCTCATCGACGACGGCAAGGTCGCCCTCGAAGTCATCGCCGTCGAAGGCCCCCGCGTCCGCACCACCGTCGTCGAAGGCGGCATGGTCTCCGACCACAAGGGACTCAACCTCCCCGGCGTCGCCGTCTCCGTCCCCGCCCTCTCCGAAAAGGACATCGACGACCTCCGCTGGGCCCTGCACATCGGCGCCGACGTCATCGCCCTCTCCTTCGTACGCAGCGGACGCGACATCGAGGACGTCCACCGCATCATGAAGGAGGAAGGCCGCCACCTCCCCGTCATCGCGAAGATCGAAAAGCCGCAGGCCGTCGAGAACATCGACGACATCGTCGCGGCCTTCGACGGCATCATGGTCGCCCGCGGCGACCTCGGCGTGGAAATGCCCCTGGAGCAGGTCCCCATCGTCCAGAAGCGCGCCATCAAGCTCGCCAAGCGCAACGCCAAGCCCGTCATCGTCGCCACCCAGATGCTCGACTCGATGATTGAGAACTCCCGCCCCACCCGCGCCGAAGCCTCCGACGTCGCCAACGCCGTCATCGACGGCACCGACGCGGTGATGCTCTCCGGCGAGACCAGCGTCGGCAAGTACCCCGTCGAAACGGTCAGGACAATGGGCCGCATCATCGAAGCAGCCGAGGAGGACATCCTCGCCAAGGGCCTCCCGCCCCTCACCGAACGCAGCAAGCCCCGCACCCAGGGCGGAGCCGTAGCCCGCGCGGCAGCGGAAATGGGCGACTTCCTCGAAGCGAAGTTCCTCGTCGCCTTCACCCAGTCCGGCGACACGGTCAAGCGCCTCTCCCGCTACCGCTCACCCATCCCGCTGCTCGCCTTCACCCCCGACCCGGCGACCCGCTCACAGCTCAACCTCACCTGGGGAGTCGAGACCTTCCTCGGCCCGCACGTCGACTCCACCGACGCGATGGTCGCCCAGGTCGACGAACTGCTCCTGAAAATCGGCCGCTGCCAGAAGGGCGACGTCGTGGTCATCACCGCCGGCTCCCCGCCCGGCGTGGCCGGCTCCACGAACCTGGTCCGCATCCACCACATCGGCGAGGACGAAGCCCCGAAGTAGCGTGCACGAGCGTTGCGGCGGCGTACGAATGAGGCCCCTTCCGATCGGAAGGGGCCCTTCTCATGGCCACGGGTCAGTACTTGGGCCCGATGTGGGCGTCCATGAGCGCGACGGAAGCACGCTTGGCGACCGAGATGTTGTAGAGCTGGCCGTGCCGGGTGCAGTGCTTCCACTCGATGCCGAGGCGGTCGAGGGTGTCGGTGTAGAGCTGACGGATGTCGTCGGAGACGTTGGTGAACCAGTAGCGGGGATACTCGTACCGCTTCCGCTCGCCGCCCACGAGGCGCGTGGTCCAGTTCATGTTCCGGCATCCGTCGGAGTGGACGAGGCCTCGGAGAAACTCCCATGGGTGCTCGTCGACTATGTGCTGCTGCCAGGGCTCCAGTGCGATCTCACGCTCGTGCTTCTTGCCTGGCCCGTGCTGGGGAAACAGGCACGGCCAATGCCGACCGTAGCTGGTGACGGCCACGCACCCCGGCCGCTGGAGTACGTACACCTTGTCCGCTGGACGTACCGCTGTGATGGCGTCGCGGCACAGGCCGATGAGTTCCGGCCAGGCGTCGGCGCACGCTATGCGCAGGTAGTAGCCGACTTGGCGGTGTGGACTGATGCAGCCGTCGCCCAAGTAGAGGCCCAACAAGTAGGCGTACGCGACGGTGTCGTCCGGAACGCCGGGTGTGGAAAGGCATCTTGGGCACGGTTTGGCCTGCCCGAGCATGCGCGGTAGTGGTTCGACCCGGATCTGCCAGTCACGGATCGCGGACCGGGAGATACCGGTCCGCTTACTGACGGAGTTGAGGCTGTGGCCTTGGGCGACGAGTTCCAAGGCCTGCTTTCGAGCGGCGAGGTCGTACATTCGACCGAGCCTGGCTGGATCTTCGCAGCTCGGTGAATGATTGCTCGCAGGTTCACGCGAGTGGGTGAAATTCACCGCTTCTCGCGTGACCTTGGAATCTAAGGAAAAGTGCCCCAGGTGGGATTCGAACCCACACTGTCGGCTGTTTGAGAGCCGCCTCTCTAACCATTGGAGTACTGGGGCCTTAGAAAGGAAGGACGGAGGCCGCCCTGTGTGACCCAACCATACCGTAGCTAGGTAGGCTCTTGGGGAGCTGTATCTGCCGTGTATCGAGGAGCCCTGTGACCACCCCCGAGTCGCCCCAGCCCGCCGCCGACGACGACAAGTCGCACGTCCCGCCGCTGACGACCCGTGTCGTCATCGCCGAGGACGAGGCCCTCATCCGCCTCGACCTCAAAGAGATGCTGGAGGAAGAGGGCTACTCGGTCGTCGGCGAGGCCGGAGACGGGCAGCGCGCCGTTGAACTCGCTCGTGAGCACCGGCCCGACCTGGTCATCCTCGATGTGAAGATGCCCGTCCTGGACGGCATCTCCGCCGCCGAACAGATCACCGCGGAGTCGATCGCCCCCGTCCTGATGCTGACCGCGTTCTCGCAGCGCGATCTTGTCGAGCGGGCGCGGGACGCGGGTGCGATGGCGTACCTGGTGAAGCCGTTCAGCAAGAGTGACGTCGTACCGGCCATTGAGATGGCGGTCTCGCGGTTCACGGAGCTGAAGGCGCTGGAGACCGAGGTCGCGGATCTGACGCAGCGACTGGAGACGCGGAAGCTGGTGGACCGGGCGAAGTCGGTGCTGCAGACGCAGTACGGGCTGACGGAGCCGGCCGCGTTCCGGTGGATCCAGAAGACGTCGATGGACCGCAGGCTGTCGATGCAGCAGGTCGCGGAGGCGGTCATCGAGGACGCCGAGGAGAAGAAGGCCGCGAAGGGCTAGCAGGCCCGGTCTGCAAGCCGGTACGCCGGTACGTACGAAGAGGCCCGTTCCCGGGATTCCGGGAGCGGGCCTCTTCGTACGCGTACTGAGAGCGTCAGTCCTCGCCGAGGTACGCCTTGCGGACGGACTCGTCGTGCAGGAGGTGCTGGCCCGTGCCGGAGAGCACGATCTTGCCGATCTCCATGACGTGGCCCTGGTCGGCGAGCGACAGCGCGGCCTGGGCGTTCTGCTCGACGAGGAGGATCGTCGTGCCTTCGGCCTTGAGGCTGACGATGGTCTCCATGATCTTCTGCATCATGATCGGGGAGAGGCCCATGGAGGGCTCGTCGAGCATGAGCAGTTTGGGCCGGGACATGAGGGCGCGGCCCATGGCGAGCATTTGCTGCTCGCCGCCGGAGAGGGTGCCCGAAGCCTGCTTCCGACGCTCTCCCAGAATCGGGAAGAGGTCGTAGGCGCGCTGGATGTCCTTTTCGATGCCCGCCTTGTCGGTGCGGAGGAATGCCCCCAGTTGGAGGTTCTCCGCGATGCTGAGGCGGGGGAAGATGTGACGTCCCTCGGGGGAGTGCGCGAGCCCGAGTGCCACGATCTTGTGGGCGGGCACGCCGTGGAGAGGCTTGCCCTCGAAGGTGATTCTCCCGCTGCTGGGCTTGAGGAGCCCCGAGAGGGTGCGGAGGGTGGTGGTCTTGCCTGCGCCGTTGGTGCCGATGAGCGTGACGACCTGGCCGGCTTCGACGCTGAAGGAGATTCCCTTGACGGCTTCGATCTTGCCGTACGCGACCTTGAGGTCTTCGACCTCTAGGAGTGCGGTCACTTGGTCTCGTCTCCTTCCGTGCTGGTGGGGCTGGTAGTGCTGGTGGTGCTTTGAGCCTCGGCCGCTTCGACTTCGGCCACCTCGTCGGAGCCGGGGGCGCCTTCGAAGGGGGTGCCGAGGTAGGCGGCGATGACACGCTCGTCGCCCTGCACGACTGCGGCGGTGCCTTCGACGAGCTTTTCGCCCTGTACGAGGCAGGCGACGCGGTCGGAGAGGTTGAAGATGAAGCGCATGTCGTGCTCGATGACGAGTACGGCGATGCCCTGGTCCCGGATGGCGAAGACGAGTTCTTCGGTGGTGCGGGTTTCCTGGGGGTTCATGCCGGCTGTGGGTTCGTCGAGGAGCAGGAGGCCGGGTTCGCTGGCGAGTGCGCGGGCGATTTCCAGCTTGCGCTGGTCGCCGTAGGGCAGGTTGCGGGCGAGGTGGTCGGCCTTGTCCTGGAGACCGATGAACTCCAGGAGTTCCATGGCGCGTGCGTGCGACGTGGCTTCGGCCTTCTTGAAGCCGGGGCCGCGCAGCAGGGCGGACCAGAGGCCTTCCTTGGTCCTGGTGTGGCGTCCGACGAGGACGTTTTCCAGGACGGTCATGTTCGAGAAGAGCCGGATGTTCTGGAAGGTCCGGGCGATGCCTGCCTGGGTGACGAGGTGGGGCTTGGGCGGCAGGACGGTGCCCTTGTAGGTGACTTTGCCTTCGGTGGGCACGTAGAGGCCGGTGAGGCAGTTGAAGAAGGTGGTCTTACCGGCGCCGTTGGGCCCGATGAGGCCGACGATCTCGCCTGCGTTGACGGTCAGGTTGACGTTGCGAACGGCGGTCAGGCCGCCGAAGCGCATTGTCACGCCGCTGGCGTCGAGGACCGGGGTGGTCTCGGTGGTGGTCGTCATGTCGTTCACGCCCCCGCCTTCGTGACGCCGACGCCGCCGGACAAGCCCTTGTCCGGTACGTCGAGTTGGTCGTTCTCGTGGTACTCAAGCTGGGCGCGCCGGTTGGCGATGAGGCCTTCGGGGCGGAAGCGCATGAGCAGGATGAGCGCGATGCCGAAGCCGAGCAGCTGGTAGTCCTGAAGGAACTGCAGCTTGGCGGGGATCATGTAGAGGAGCGTCGCGCCGATCAGGGGTCCGCTGATGGTTCCCATGCCGCCGAGGATGACGGCGGCGAGGAGGAAGGCGGAGTTGGGCGGTACGGGGCCCGCGAAGACGTACATCTCGGGGACCACGGTGCTCTGGACGTGTGCCTGGACCGTGCCGGCCAGGCCGGCCAGGGTCGCGCCGAGGGCGAAGGCGATGAGTTTGACGCGGAAGCCGTTGATGCCCATGGCGGTGGCGGCGGTCTCGTCCTCGCGGATGGCGACCCAGGCGCGCCCGATGCGGGAGCTGCCTGCGCGGCTGAAGACGAGGATCACGAGGATCATCGCGAGCAGCATGAGCATGTAGTAGTTGGCGTACGAACCGAGCTCGAAGCCGCCGATGGTGTGGGGTTCGCCGAAGTCGTATCCGAAGAAGACGAGGTCGGGGATGTTCGGTACGCCATTGGGGCCGTTGGTGACCCGTGGGCCCGATACGCCGTCGAGGTTGCCGACGGTGATGCGGAAGATCTCACCGAAGCCGAGGGTGACGATGGCGAGGTAGTCGCCGCGGAGCCGCAGGGTCGGGGCTCCGATGACGACGCCGAAGATCAGGGAGACGAGTCCGCCGGTGAGGACGGATGCCCAGAACGGGAACTGGACGTCGAACGCGGATGCGGTGGTGCCTGAGACGAGGGCGGCGGTGTATGCGCCGACGCCGAGGAAGGCGACGTATCCGAGGTCGAGGAGCCCGGCGAGGCCGACGACGATGTTCAGCCCGAGTGCGACGGTCGCGAAGATGAGGATGTTGACCGCGATGAGGGTGAACTGGTCGGTGTTCTGGGTGAAGGGGAAGGCCGCGGCGGCGACGAAGGCCGCTGTCAGTGCGATGGGGCGGTACTTGGTGGTGAGCCCCGAGAGCCGCGCCATGAGGCCGGCCTTGAAGATGGCGGCGACGGCGAAGCCTGCGGTGATCATGTAACCGGTGAAGAGCTCGGCGTACTCGGTGTCGATGCCGTAGGTGACGACGAACAGGCCGATGCCGAAAGCGACAACGATGATCAGGATTTCGGCCCAGGAGGGCAGAACCTTGGGGCGCCGGGCCTTGCGCGTGTCGTCGGGGAGCTGGAAGGCCGCGACGACGGGGATGACGGATGCCGCCGCTGCGACGTAGCCGCCCGGTTCGAGATTGACCACGCCGCCGAGTTCGACGGTGATGGCGATGATCGTGAACCAGGTGGTGCCGAAGGCGCCGAGTGCGAGTAGCTGGAGGGCTTTGGTGGTGCCGGTGGGAGCCAGCCAGCGCAGCCCCTTGATGTTCAGCGAGGCCAGGGCGAACAGGGTGGTGAGGAGGCCTGCGACAAGGGTGAGGACCTGGAGACCGCCGGGATATCCGTAGACCGTGAGGTCGCCGGGGAATTCGTCGGTGTAGGTCCAGGACATGAACGTGCTGGCGATCGTGGCAAGGCCGCCGACGGCGGCGAGCCGACGGAACAGAACCGTGCGGGGGTTGTCGCCGACCGGTGCGGTCTCGGCTGTCTGCGTGGTGTCGGTTGTCATGGCTCTCACGCCCGATCCGCGACGCGCTCACCGAGCAGGCCTTGTGGCCTGACGAGGAGTACGACGATGAGAAGTACGAATGCCCAGACGTTGGCCCAAGCGCCGCCGCCGAGCTGCTGCATCCCGGGAATCTCTTCGATGTAGGCGATCGACAGGGATTCCGCGAGGCCCAGGACGACTCCGCCGACCATGGCTCCGTAGATGTTGCCGATGCCGCCGAGTACGGCTGCGGTGAAGGCCTTGAGGCCGAGGATGAAGCCCATCTCGAAGTTGATCTGGCCCTTGTCGAGGCCGTACGCGACTGCTGCGACGGCTGCGAACGCGGCACCGATGGCGAACGCCATCACGATGATGCGGTCCGTGTTGATGCCCATTAGCTTCGCGGTGTCGGGGTCCTGCGCGGTGGCCTGCATGGCGCGGCCGCTGCGGCTCTTCGCTACGAAGAGGCCCAGGGCGAGCATGCACAGGGGTGCGAGGACGAGAACGAAGGCATCGGCGCGCTGGAGGTACAGGTTGTCGAAGAGCTTGAAGGACTCGCCCTGGAACTCGGGGAAGCTTCGCGGCTTCTTGGCATCCGGGTAGAAGCCCCAGACAAGCTGCTGGAGAACGATTGAGAGGCCGATTGCGGTGATGAGCGGGGCCAGCCTGGGGGCGCCGCGCAGCGGCCGGTACGCGAAGCGTTCGGCGGCTGTGGCGACGGCGACGGAGGCGATGGCGCCACCGACGATCATGAGGGGAATGGCCACGAGAAGTGACGTTCCGCTGGGGAGCGCGATGTAGGCGGTGAGGGCGCCGAAGCCCCCGATCATGAAGATCTCGCCGTGGGCGAAGTTGATGAGCTGGACGATGCCGTACACCATGGTGTACCCGATGGCGATGAGGCCATAGAGGGCGCCGAGTGCAAGGCCGTTGGCCAGCTGTTGCGGCAGTTCGTGCACCGCAGGGCCTCCGATGAGCTTGTCGGATATGACTCCGCGCGAGGGCGCTGTTGCGCCCTCGCGCGGTGGGGATCAGGTCGTGATGTGGTGCGGGGTGGTGCGGTGGATCAGTCCTTGAAGGTGGCGGACTTGACGTCCTTCCAGACCTTGCCCTCGACCTTGTAGACGGTGAGCTGCTTGTTCGTGGTGTCGCCGTACTCGTCGAAGGCGACCTTGCCGGTCACACCGTCGAAGGCAACCTTGGCCATGGCCTCGACGACCTTGGCGCGGGCGTCGTCCGGGAGCTTGCCGTCGTTGGCGGCGACCACGCTCTTGACGGCCTGGATGATGGCCCAGCCGGCGTCGTACGAGTAACCGCCGTAGGCGGCGTACGGGTCCTTGTAGCCTGCGGCCGAGTAGTCGGCGATGAACTTCTTGGCCGTCGGGAGCTTCTCGACCGGGTAGCCGATCGAGGTGGCGAAGTCACCGTCGTTCGCAACGCCGGAGGCGCTGATGAAGGCCGGGTCGTAGATGCCGTCTCCACCCATGGTGGGGATCTTGGCGCCGGTCTTCTTGATCTGGTCGGAGAGCAGGCCGCCCTCGGGGTACTGACCACCGAAGTAGACGGAGTCGGCGCCGGAGGACTTGACCTTGTCGGCGGTGCTGGAGAAGTCGGTCTCCTTCACCGTGACGTGGTCGGTGCCGGCGATGCTACCGCCGAGGCGCTTGAATTCGGCGGAGAAGATGGCGGCGAGGCCGGCGCCGTAGGTCTGCTTGTCGTCGACGACGTAGACCTTCTTCTTCTTCGCGTCGTTGTACAGGTACTGCGCGGCGAACTTGCCCTGGACGACGTCCGTGGCGGCGGTCCTGAAGTACGTCTTGAACGGACGGTCCAGCTTGCCCGAGCCCCAGTTGTCACCCTGGCTCAGCGCCGGGTTGGTGTTGGCGGGGGAGACCTGGACGACGCTGGCCTTTTCGAAGTCACCCTGCATGGACTGGGCGACGCCGGAGTTCAAGGGGCCGACGGCTCCGATGACGTCCTTGTTGCCGACGAGCTTGGCGGCGTTGGCCTTGCCGGAGGCGGGTACAGCCTGGTCGTCGAGGGCTTCGATTTTGAACTCGACGCCGGGGACCTCGTTGTTCTTGTTCGCGGTCTTGGCCGCGAGGTCGACGGAGTTCTTGATGCCCTGGCCGAGTGCGGACAGCGACCCGGTCAACGGGGCGTCGACGCCGATGACGACGGTGGTTTTTTTGCTGCTGTCGCTCTTCTTGTCGCCGTCATCACGCGACCCGCAGGCGGTGAGCGTGAGCGCTCCCGTGGTGACCACTGCGGTGAGGATGAACAAGGAACGCTGTCGCACGGTAAGTCCTTTCCCTGGCGCGGCCTCCTCTGCTGAGGTGCCGTTTCGGTCGCCGGGCCGTCCTGGGGCGGAAGGGGCGGGCTGCAGACGCGCCCGGCGGCGCGGTGACTGGCCGTGACTCTAGGCGCAGGTGATGAGGTCGGGGAGCGGGCAGCGCAGGATGTGACTGTCTTGTTATGCCGAGGGCAACACTCAGTGGGAACTATATAACTAAAAGGGACTTATAGTCGCGCTGGGTAATTGCCCACATGCTGAGAAAGCCCAGTTCCGCTCAGGCGCATGAGGTGATCTTGGTGCTGACCGAGGCTGGAGTGAACGAAGTGTGGAGGCGGGGTCGGCGGCGTGGCGGCTGTCGAGAGCGAAGCTCGGATTCCCTCGGGCGTGATTGTTACGGAGCGTTACATCCGGGAGGTCGGTCGGCCTCCGTGGTACGCGGCGGCAGCAATTGATCATGCCGCGGGGGTCGCCACCGCCGGGGCGGAGGGTAGGGGGCCGAGGCCATGGATATACGCGGTCTGCTCGGCCGTCAACGCCCAGGGCCGGTTCATCTCGGCGGTCGCCAGTTTTCCGAGCTGCCGGTGGCGCCCTTCGCGGCCTCGCAACGCGCCGCGCTCTCGCGGCTGATCAGCGCCTCGGCAGCGGCCGTGCCGCGTTTCTCCTGCTCAGAGCGTGCGGCGGCCAGAATCTGCTCGTGGATTTCGTACTGTTCGTTGGAGAGGCCCTTCTGCTCCCAGTCCAGGCCGGCCCATTTCCCGCCCCTGAGCGCCTCCTTGGCCCAGTACGAGACGAGCGAGGTGCACAGTCCGCCGGGGGTTGTGCGACGGGGCGCCGGGCTGTCACTCGGGGTGATCCCGGAGGTGTCGCTTCCGGTGCATCCGGTCATGGCGGCGAGGAGCACGAGCGTGCACCCGATGCCCGCTCGGCGCGCCGATGTACCGACTGAACCCACCTTCGCAGGTTAGGGGTTGGCCGGTTCGTTTGTCTCGGCTCGGGGCGTTGTCGGTCGACTGCGGCGCGGTGTGGACGGCCCGGCGAGGGCGGGCGCGGACCACGGGCTGTATGCGTAGCGCCACCCGGCCGGGGCGTGGTCGGGCCGGGTGGTGCGGTGTGACGTGCCGGTCAGCCCGCGACCGGCGGGGCCGTGGAGCTGTCGATGTCGCGCAGCAGGCAGGTGAGGCGGGCCGTGCAGACCCGCTTGTCCTGGTCGTCGGTGATCACGATCTCGTAGGTGGCCGTGGAGCGTCCGCGGTGCACGGGGGTGGCGACGCCGGTGACCAGGCCGCTGCGGGCGCCCCGGTGGTGGGTGCAGTTGAGGTCGACGCCCACGGCGAGCTTGGAGATGCCGCCGTGCAGCATGGAGCCGATGGAGCCGAGGGTCTCGGCGAGCACCGCGGAGGCGCCGCCGTGCAGCAGCCCGTACGGCTGGGTGTTGCCCTCCACGGGCATGGTCGCGACGACGCGCTCCGCGGAGGCCTCGATGATCTGCACGCCCATGCGGGTGCCGAGGTGGCCTGCGGAGAAGAGTGCGGGCAGGTCCACGCCGAGGGTGGCGTACTCGTCGATGACCTCTTGCGGGAACTTCACAGCTGTCTGCTCGCCCATGGGGCCCGGCTCCGATCGTCGTGCTGCTCGTCGTGCGGCGTCCTGGCGCCCACGTGCTTAAGCGAACGCTTAGGCGGGTGGTGATTGTTCCAGACGGACAATCACGGACTTGCTCGCGGGTGTGTTGCTGGTGTCGGCGGTCGAGTCCAGGGGGACCAGCACATTGGTCTCCGGGTAGTACGCGGCGGCGCAGCCCCGCGCGGTGGGGTAGTGCACCACCCGGAAGCCCGGTGCGCGCCGCTCGACGCCGTCCTTCCATTCGCTGACCAGGTCGGTGTACGAGCCGTCGGCGAGGCCCAGGTCACGGGCGTCGTCGGGGTTGACGAGGACCACGCGACGGCCGCCCTTGATGCCGCGGTAGCGGTCGTCAAGGCCGTAGATCGTGGTGTTGTACTGGTCGTGGGAGCGCAGGGTCTGCAGCAGCAGTCTGCCTTCGGGCAGTGCCGGGTACTCGACGGGTGCGGCGGTGAAGTTGGCCTTGCCGGTGGCGGTGGGGAAGCGGCGCTCGTCGCGCGGGGCGTGGGGGAGGGTGAAGCCGCCGGGGTGGGCCACGCGTGCGTTGAAGTCCTCGAAGCCGGGGACGACGCGGGAGATCCGGTCGCGGATCGTCGCGTAGTCCTTCTCGAAGTCCTCCCAGGGGGTGGTGGACGCGGGGCCGAGGGCGGCGCGGGCGAGGCGGGCGACGATGGCCGGCTCGGAGAGCAGGTGCGGTCCGGCGGGGGTGAGGTTGCCGCGGGAGGCGTGCACCATGCCCATGGAGTCCTCGACGGTGACGAACTGCTTGCCTGCCGCCTGTACGTCCTTGTCGGTGCGGCCGAGGGTGGGCAGGATCAGGGCGCGGGTGCCGGTGACGACGTGCGAGCGGTTGAGTTTGGTCGAGACGTGGACGGTGAGGTCGGCGCGGCGCATCGCGGCCTCGGTGACGTGGGTGTCGGGGGAGGCGGCGACGAAGTTGCCGCCCATCGCGAAGAAGACCTTCGCCCGGCCGTCGCGCAGCGCCTGGATGGCCCGCACGACGTCGAAGCCGTGGTGGCGCGGTGAGGTGATTGCGAATTCTTTGTCGAGGGCGTCCAGGAAGGCGGGGGCGGGGCGCTCGAAGATGCCCATGGTGCGGTCGCCCTGCACATTGGAGTGTCCGCGCACTGGGCACACGCCGGCGCCGGGGCGGCCGATGTTGCCGCGGAGCAGGAGGAAGTTGACGACTTCGCGGATCGTCGGCACGGCGTGCTTGTGCTGGGTGAGGCCCATGGCCCAGCACACGATGGTGCGCTGTGAGGCGAGGACCATGCGCAGGGCTTCCTCGATTTTTGCGCGGTCCAGGCCGGTGGCGGTGAGGGTCTCGTCCCAGTCGGCCTCGGCGGCGGTGGCCGCGAACTCTTCGTACCCATGGGTGTGTTCACGTACGAACGTTTCATCGATCGCGCCGTCGGTCTGCACGATCAGTTTGTTCAGGAGGCGGAAGAGGGCCTGGTCGCCGCCGAGGCGGATCTGCAGGAACAGGTCGGTGAGCGCGGCGCCCTTGAGCATGCCCTGGGGGGTCTGCGGGTTCTTGAAGTGCTCCAGGCCCGCCTCGGGCAGCGGATTGACCGAGATGATCTTCGCTCCGGCGGCCTTGGCCTTCTCCAGGGCGATGAGCATCCGCGGGTGGTTGGTGCCCGGGTTCTGCCCGGCGACGATGATCAGGTCGGCCTGGTGCAGGTCCTCCAGGGAGACGCTGCCCTTGCCGACGCCGATGGTCTCGCTCAGCGCCGAGCCGGACGACTCGTGGCACATGTTGGAACAGTCCGGCAGGTTGTTGGTGCCCAGCTCGCGGGCGAAGAGCTGGAGCAGGAAAGCCGCTTCGTTGCTGGTGCGGCCCGAGGTGTAGAAGACGGCCTCGTCGGGGGAGGCCAGCTCCTTGATCTCGGTGCCGATGATCTCGAAGGCCCGCTCCCAGCTCACCGCTTCGTATCGCTCGGCGCCCTTCTCCAGGAGCATGGGCTGCGTGATGCGGCCCTGCTGGCCCAGCCAGTACCCGCTGCGGCCCGCCAGGTCCGCGATCGGGTGCGCGGCGAAGAAGTCGGGGGTGACGCGGCGCAGTGTCGCCTCCTCGGCGACGGCCTTCGCGCCGTTCTCGCAGAACTCCGCGGTGTGGCGCTTGTCTTCCTCGGGCCAGGCGCAGCCGGGGCAGTCGAAGCCGTCCTTCTGGTTGACCTTGAGGAGGGTCTGCGCGGTGCGGCGCACTCCCATCTGCTGCTGTGCGATCCGCAGGGTGTGCCCGATGGCGGGCATTCCGGCCGCGGTGTGCTGAGGCGCCGCGACCTGCGGTGCGTCCTGGACCGGGTCATCTGCGGGCGGCTTGGCAGCCATGGTGCTCCCCTTCGAGCTCTGAGCATGCGTAGGCGTATGCGTATGCGTTGCGGCGTTCTGCTGCGTACACAGGTCCGGCTGTTCCGTCCGGTGCGTAAACAGTTCCGTTACGTACGCATCCGATCCTGTCACGCAGCGCTGACAACGAGGCCGGGTGGGCCGGGAATGTCAGTGCGGCGGCCTAGGATCGGGTGCGTGGTAGAGACAGCATCGAAGAAGAGCGCAGAAAACCGTCCCCGCCTGCTCCTTATGGACGGGCACTCCCTGGCGTACCGGGCGTTCTTCGCGCTGCCCGCGGAGAACTTCACGACCGCGAGCGGCCAGCCGACGAATGCCATTTACGGCTTCGCGTCGATGCTGGCGAACACGTTGCGCGACGAAGCGCCCACGCATTTCGCGGTGGCCTTCGACGTGTCGCGCAAGACGTGGCGGTCGGACGAGTTCCCCGAGTACAAGGCGAATCGCTCCAAGACCCCCGACGAGTTCAAAGGGCAGGTCGAGCTGATCGGCGAGCTGCTCGACACGATGCACGCGGACCGGTTCGCGATCGACGGGTTCGAGGCGGACGACGTCATCGCGACCTTGGCGACGCAGGCCGAGGCCGCCGGTTTCGACGTGCTGATCGTCACGGGCGACCGGGACTCCTTCCAGTTGATCAGCGAGCGCGTCACTGTGCTGTACCCGACCAAGGGCGTCTCGGAGCTGACCCGCTTCACGCCCGAGAAGGTCGAGGAGAAGTACGGGCTCACCCCGCAGCAGTACCCGGACTTCGCGGCGCTGCGCGGCGACCCCTCGGACAATCTGCCGGGCATCCCGGGCGTCGGCGAGAAGACCGCCGCGAAGTGGATCAATCAGTTCGGTTCGTTCGCCGAGCTGGTGGAGCGCGCCGACGAGGTCAAGGGCAAGGCGGGGCAGAGCTTCCGCGACCATCTGGATGCCGTGAAGCTCAACCGCCGCCTCACCGAGATGGTGCGCGACGTGGAGCTGCCCAAGGGGCCCGCCGATCTGGAGCGTGCCCCGTACGACCGCGAGGCGCTGCTGGGCGTCCTGGACGTCCTGGAGATCCGTAACCCGAGCCTGCGCGAGCGGCTGCTCGCCGTGGACCCGGGCGCCGTCGAGGAGGAGGCCGCGGCCCCCGCCGCCGGTATCGCCATCGACGGCACGGTCCTCGGCTCCGGTGAGCTCGCGCCCTGGCTGGCGGAGCACGGCGGCCAGCCGCTGGGTGTGGCCACCGTCGACGCGTGGGCGCTGGGCACGGGCAGTGTCAGTGAGATCGCGCTCGCGGCGGCCGACGGGGCCGCGGCCTGGTTCGACACCACGCAGCTCGACGAGGGGGACGGGAAGTCCTTCGCCGCCTGGATCGCGGACCCCGCCAGGCCCAAGGTCATGCACAACGCCAAGGGCGTGATGCGGGTCTTCCCCGAGCACGGGTGGAGCGTCGATGGCGTCTCCATGGACACCGCGCTCGCCGCCTACCTGGTCAAGCCCGGCCGCCGTTCGTTCGCGCTGGACGCGTTGTCCATCGAGTACCTCGGCCGTGAGCTGGCCCCGGCCGCGTCCGCCGACGGTCAGCTGGCCTTCGGCACCGACGAGCAGGCCGAGGCCGATGCCCTGATGACGCAGGCCCGCGCCGTCCTGGACCTGGGTGACGCCTTCGGGGAGCGCCTGAAGGAGGTCGGCGCGACGGACCTGCTGCACGACATCGAGCTGCCCACCTCCATTTTGCTGGCCCGCCTGGAGCGCCACGGCATCGCCGCCGACCGCGCCCATCTGGACACCATGGAGCAGCAGTTCGCCACCGCCGTGCAGCACGCGACGGCGGAGGCGCACGACGCGGCGGGGCGCGAGTTCAACCTCGGCTCGCCCAAGCAGCTCCAGGAGATCCTCTTCGGGGAGCTGGCGCTGCCCAAGACGAAGAAGACCAAGACCGGTTTCACCACGGACGCGGACGCCCTGGCGTGGCTGGCGGCGCAGACCGAGCACGAGCTGCCGGTCATCATGTTGCGCCACCGCGAGCAGGCCAAGCTGCGGGTCACGGTCGAGGGTCTCGTCAAGGGGATCGCGGCGGACGGCCGGATCCACACGACGTACAACCAGACGGTGGCGGCCACCGGCCGGCTCTCGTCCACCGACCCCAACCTGCAGAACATCCCGGTGCGTACGGACGAGGGCCGGGCCATTCGCCGGGGGTTCGTCGTCGGCGAGGGCTACGAATGCCTGATGACTGCCGACTACAGCCAGATCGAGCTGCGTGTGATGGCGCACCTGTCGGAGGACGCGGGTCTCATCGAGGCGTTCGCCACCGGCGAGGACCTGCACACCACCGTCGCCTCCCAGGTGTTCGGCGTGGAGAAGTCCCAGGTCGACCCGGAGATGCGCCGCAAGATCAAGGCCATGTCGTACGGACTGGCCTATGGTCTTTCGGCGTTCGGCCTGTCCCAGCAGCTGAACATCGACGCGGGTGAGGCCCGCGGGCTGATGGACACCTTCTTCGAGCGGTTCGGCGGTGTGAGGGACTATCTGCAGCGGGCCGTCGAGGAGGCCCGCGCCACCGGGTACACCGAGACGATGCTCGGCCGCCGCCGCTATCTGCCGGACCTCAACAGCGACAACCGCCAGCGCCGCGAGATGGCCGAGCGGATGGCGCTCAACGCCCCGATCCAGGGCACGGCGGCCGATATCGTCAAGGTCGCCATGCTCAGGGTCGACAAGGCGTTGGAAGGGGCCGGGCTGACCTCGCGGATGTTGCTCCAGGTGCACGATGAAATCGTGCTGGAGATCGCCAAGGGTGAGCGCGAGCGGGTCGAGGTGATCGTGCGCCGCGAGATGGCCGCCGCCGTCGAGCTGAACGCTCCGCTTGATGTTTCGGTGGGTGTGGGCACCGACTGGGAGTCCGCCGCGCACTGACCGCAGGGCCCGGCGGCGCCCGGCGGCCCGCTCACCCGTTCCGAGTCGGAGGTACGACATGGAGTGGGTGAGCGGGTCTTCCCCCGCCCAGGGCCGAGTGCGTCAGCGTCGTCGGTCGGCGACCGTGGAGCCGATGGCCGCCGCGTCCGGCGGGACCGCTTGCTCAGGACCCGCCGCACCGCGAGCCCGGCCCCGCTGCCACAGCCGTACCCCCGCCGCGTACAGCACAAGACCGGCCGCCAGTCCCGCACCGGCCCCGAAGCACGCGGTCGGGACGAAGTCGAGCGGCTGCAACGGCACGGTGTCCATGGTGATCAGGCGCAGACACCGGTGTACGACGCCCAGCAGTACGCACACCCCCAGCAGCGCGCCGGCCGCCCAACGCCCCCTCGCCTCCAGCAGCGGTACGGAAGCGGGCGCCTGCCCGTCGGGACCGCACCGCAGCGCGGTGACCGTGAACCAGCCGAGCACCACCAGGGCGAGCGCCGAACTGCCGTACTGCGCGTACGAGTACACCGGGAAGCCTGCGACGAACTCGCCGAGCACCGGCAGGACTCGCACACCCCACCGGTCCAGGTGCGTGAAGCTGTCCCAGAGGACATGCGTGCACGCCCCGACGGTCGCCGACAGGACGAACCGCCAGGTCAGCGAGGAGAGTCGGCTGCCGCGCCAGTCTCTGCCACGGACAAAACGGTGAAAGCGGGCCTGGCGGTGACGCGGCACCAGCGCGAGCAGCGGCTCGCGCATCAGCAGCCAAATCCCCACCAGTGCCGCCGTGATCAGTACGTCGACGGTGACGATGCCCGGCAGTGAATGGGTGAAGTCGCCGAAGGCCATCGCGGCCGGGATCGCGGTGGCCGCGAAGTACGTCATGTCGGGTGCGAAGGACCCGGCGACGAGCGCCGAGGCGAACAACGGGCCGCGCGCGGTCCCGTCACGCCGGATGCCCGGCAGTACCGCCGCGGCATGACTGAGTGTGAACGGCAAGGGCCCCCCTCGGACCGCTTCTGAGCGGTGTCGAACAAGTGCCGATCAGTATGCGGGACGTTTACGGGCGAGTGTCCTGAGCCACCCGCCATGTGAAGAACCGGCAATAAAGGGGCAGGGGTCGGTGCCCCGGCGCGCGGAGTTGTCGTAGTGTCGCGTGAGTCCTGGCGCTGGGGAGCGCGGGCAGCCATCGACGGGGAGGGCCTTACGTATGACAGCGCAATTCGGTCGCAGGCTGCGCAAGGGGGCGACAGCCACCACGGTGGCAGCGCTCGCGGTGGCAGCGCTTTCGGCCTCGCAGGCGCCGGGCATCACGGACGCTCACGGCGACCAGCCGGCCGCGGGGGCGACCGATACTCCGGACACCCCGGTGACCGGTGACTCGCCGTACTACACCGACCTTCCGCCGCTGCGCACACCCGACAAGCCGGGCACTTCGGTCGACCTCCCGGGCTCGCCGGGTTCGGCGGAAGCAGGCATACCCGCCACGGTGCTGTCCGCGTACAAGCGGGCGGAAGCCGCCATCAAGGTCGCCGACCCCGGCTGCCGCCTCCCTTGGCAACTGCTCGCGGCGATAGGCAAGGTCGAGTCCGGTCAGGCCAGTGGTGGCGCGGTCGACGACAACGGCACCACCCTGAAGCCGATTCTCGGCCCCAAGCTCGACGGTGTCGGGTTCGCCAACATCTCCGACACCGACAACGGCGCCTACGACGGCGACGTGACGCACGACCGCGCGGTCGGACCGATGCAGTTCATCCCCTCGACCTGGGCGACCTGGGGCCAGGACGGCAACGGCGACGGCAAGAAGAACCCGAACAACATCTACGACGCGGCGCTCGGCGCGGGCCGCTACCTCTGCGCCAACAACCGGGACGTATCGGCCAAGGACGACCTGGACGCGGCGATCCTGGGATACAACCGGTCGACGGAGTACCTGCGTACGGTCCTGTCCTGGTTCGAGTACTACAAGAGCGGCAGCCACGAGGTCCCGGACGGCGAGGGCGTCCTGCCCGGCAACTCCCTGCCCGACAGCGACCCCGTCGGGGTCGGACGGCCCACTCCCGGTACGAGCCCCACGCCGGGGCCGAGCAAGCCAGGATCGACCACGCCGGGGTCCACCGAGCCCACCACGCCGACCAAGCCCACCACGCCGACCAAGCCCGGCAAGCCGACGCCGCCTCCGGCGACCAACCCGCCGACCAAGCCCACCCCGCCGGCCCCCGCGCCGCTCACCGCCCTTGAGCGCCTCGGCGCACGGACGGTGACCGCCACCGCGGGCGAGAACTTCGCCGACCGGCTGCGGGTGCGGGGCGAGACCGCCGCGGGCAAGGTGGTCAAGGGCGCCAAGGTCCAGTTCCAGATCGTCGGCGACACCGGCGCCCGCTTCCCGGGCGGCGCGCTGCGCGTCACCGCCACCACGGGCGCCGACGGCATCGCCGTCGCCCCGGTCCTCGGTGCGGGACAGCGGACCGGCACGTTCACCGTCCGCGCCAAGGCCCTCACCACCGCCGCGCCCACCGCCGACTTCGCCGCGACCGTCAAGGCCAAGCCCGCGCCGGACCCCAAGTCCGACGCCATGGCCCGGACGTCCGACAAAGCACTCACGGCCCAGGCCGGCGGCTCCTTCGCCGACCTCGTCGAGCTGAAGGCGACGTACAAGAGCAAGGCCGCCGCAGGCGTCGGGGTGAGCGCCTCGCTGGTCACCGATGCTGCGACGCCGGTGGAGAACAGCAAGGGCCCGTACTTCGAGCACGCCGATGGCAAGACGGTCCGCACACTGACCGGCCTGAAGACGGACGCCAAGGGCCTGGTGGAGCTCCCGAAGATCTACACCGACGGGAACGCGGGCACCTACAAGCTCCGCCTCACCACCGAGGACGGTGTGGTGCTGACGGTCGAGCTGACCGTCACCGCGGCGCCCACCACGCCGCCGACGGACACCCCGTCGACGACACCTTCCACGACGCCCACCGCCAAGCCCGGCGCGTAACCGCCCCGGCCGAACTGCCGCTGCCCCGCCCGGACCTGCGTACCGGGCGGGGCAGCGGTATGTCCGCGCGAAGTGTCCGCGCACCGCCTTCTCATCTGGCCGACGCGTTGCTACGGTGCCACCGCCCTGACGATGCATCAGATCCCGGGAGGTCGAGCATGCGTGCTCTTGTCGCCGCCGCCATCGGGCTGGTCGCCGCCCTCGCCCTCGTCCTCACGATCACGGCCGTCGGTGCACCACCGGGGGAGACCTCGCCCAAACCGCTGCTGACCACCGTTCCCGGGCCGAAGAAGTAGTGGGGGCCGCACCGTGCGCCGTAAAGCCAGCCTGATCCTGCTCGCCCTCGCGGTCTTCTTCGCCGCCCTGTCACCGCTGCTGCGCTGGTACGCCTTCCCGCGGCTCGCCAAGATCCCGCCCAGCCAGTACCAGGAGATGGTGCTTGAGGCGAAGCCCGCGACCCTCCTGGACTACAGCACGATGAAGGCCGCGGAAGTCGAGAAGATCACCATCGTGCAGACCCTCAAGGGCAACGTCGAGGAGTCCGAGAAGATCGAGCGCAGCGCGGGACGCGACGTCGTCGTCTGGGACGCCCTGTCGTACGTCGAAGGGGCCGACGGCAAGATGGTCTCGGCCCTCCCCGAGCGTTACATCTTCGACGCCCACAGCCAGGCACCGGTGCACGCCACCGGCGAAATGGTCGACGGCGACGCGGTCAGGCGCGAGGGCATCGAGTTCAAGTGGCCCTTCCTCACCGAGAAGCGCGACTACGAGTACTTCGACGCCCAGACCCGCACCGCCGCCCCGATCCACTACAGGGGGACCCAGGACTTCCGCGGCCTTGAGGTCTACTACTTCGAGCAGACGATCCCCTGGACCAAGGTCAAGTACCCGAGGAAGCTGCCCATGCCGGGCATCGACGCGACCACAGTGGAGAAGCAGACAGGCACCACCCGCTGGTACACCACGAAGCGGATGTTCTGGGTCGAGCCCGTCACCGGCGCCCCGGTCAGGGGCGAGGAGATCCACCAGGAGGAGCTGCGCGGCGGCACCCTGCTGAACGGCCGCGACAAGGTCACCGCCTTCTCCGGGCATGTGAAGATGCGCGCCGACTACATCGACTCCACCTACGACCTCGTCAAGTCCAACCGCCTCATGGTCCTGCTGCTCACCGCCTACCTTCCCTGGGGCTTCCTGGTGTCGGCCGTCGCCCTGCTGGCCCTCGCCCTGCTCCTGGAGGCCCGCAGCCGAAGGCCCGGGGACCCTGCGCGCTCGGGCGCCACGTCCCCGGCGCCGGAACCGGTCGGCAGCCCCTGAAGCGGGTGAACCCCGGCTCGTAACACGGGTGAACCTCCGCCCCGATCAACGGACTTCGCGGCTCACCCCCGGCTGAGCCGCGCCTTCGTGTACCGCGTCGGCACGGCCCCCGCCGGGTCCTCGGGCCACGGGTGCTTCGGGTAGCGGCCGCGCAGGTCCGCCCGCACCGCGCGGTATCCGTCCCGCCAGAAGGACGCCAGATCGGCCGTGACGGCCGCCGGGTGCCCCGCCGGGGAGAGCAGGTGCACCAGCACAGGCACCCCCGCCACCCGCGGCGTCTCGGCAAGACCGAACATCTCCTGGAGCTTGACCGCCAGTACGGGCTGCTCCCCGCCGTACTCGACCCTGACCCGCGACCCGCTGGGCACCTCGATCCGCTCCGGCGCCAGCTCGTCCAGCCGGCCGGCCTCGCCGGACGCCCAGGGCAGCAGCCGGTTCAGCGCTTGGCCCGCGCTGATCCGACCCAGGTCGGACCGGCGTCGGGCGCGGGACAGCTCCGGCTCCAGCCATGCGTCGATCCGGGCCGGGTCCGCCAGCGCGGCGTCCGACACATCGGGCCAGGGCGCGCCCCTGACCCGGTGCAGGAACGCGAGCCGATCCCGCAGCGCCTGCGCGTCGCGCGACCACCGCAGCAGCCCAAGCCCCTCCCGCCGCAGCCCGTCGAGCAGTGCGTCCCGTACGAGCGCCCTGTCCGGTGTTTTCAGCGGTCGTACGGCCAACTCGATCGCCCCGAGCCGCTCCACGTGCCGCGCCACGACGTCCCCGTCCTCCCAGCGCACCTCCTCACCGCGTGCGAGGAGGTGCTCGGCGGCCAGCCGTGCGGTGTCCTCGTCGATGACCGCTGCGAGCCGTACCCGCGCGGAGGGGGCATGGACGGGCCGGTCGGCCACCGCGACCGCCAGCCAGGACGCGCTGCGCAGCCGAGACCCGTCACCGAGCTCGGCCCCGGTACCCGAGGCCATCAGGAAGGTCCCTTCGCCCCGGGCCCTGGCGACCCGCTCGGGAAACGCGAACGCGGCCACGAGCCCGGCGGCCGCGTCATCACTGGTGGATGCGGAGGCGGATGCTGATCCAGCCGCGGAGGTGGCTCCGGCGGTGCCGCTCGTGGTGGTGCCGGAGCGGGGGCCCTTGCCGCCCGCCGCCGTCGCCAGGCGCTTCGCCTCCTGGCGCCAGCGGGCCCCGTACGCGTCGCCGCCCCGCCGGGCCGCTCGCCAGGCCGCCGCCAGGTCGTCCCCGTACTCCCTCGGAGGCTCCTCGCTGAGCAGCGCGACCACTTCCGCCGCCCGGCGCGCGCCGACCTCCCGCGCGCCGTCAATGAGCGCCCGCGCGAGCCGGGGGTGCAGGCCGAGGCGGGCCATCCGTACACCGCGCTCCGTCGCGCGGCCCGTGCCGTCCACCGCGCCGATCGCGGTCAGCACCACGCGCGCCGCGGCCATCGCGCCGCCCGGCGGCGGATCGAGCAGGGCCAGGCCGCTCGCGTCCGGATCGCCCCAACAGGCGACTTGCAGAGCGAACGCCGTCAGGTCCGCGACCTTGATCTCGGGGGCGGGGTAGCTCGCCAGCCGCCCGTTCTCCGCCTCGGACCAACAGCGGTAGACCGCGCCCGGCGCCTCACGCCCGGCCCGCCCCGCGCGCTGCCGGGACGCCGCCAGGGAGGCCCGTACGGTCGCCAGGGCGCTCAGACCCCGTGCATGGTCGGTACGGGGCTCACGCGCCAGCCCGGAGTCCACGACGATCCGCACTCCGGGGACCGTCAGGCTCGACTCGGCCACCGACGTCGCGAGCACCACCCTGCGCGCGCCGGCGCCCGACCCTGCGAGCACGGCGTCCTGCACCGCGGCCGGCGCGCGCCCGTGCACTTGGAGCACCTCGGCGTCCAGGCCGCCCAACTGCCCAGCCACCCGCGCGATTTCACCGACGCCCGGCAGGAAGCACAGCACATCGCCGGCCCGCTCGGTGAGGGCCCTGCGCACCACGGACGCCACATGCGTCAGCATCACCGGGTCGACCCGCATGCCGTGCGGCGGCCGCACCGGTCGCGCGGGCGGCGCCCACACGGTCTCGACGGGGTACGAGATCCCGTGCGCCTCCACCACGGGCGCGTCGTCGAGCAGCCGGGCCCAGCCCGCCGCGTCGGTGGTCGCGGACGCCGCGACGAGCCGCAGCTCGGGACGCAGAGCCGCCCGTACGTCCAGCAGGAAGGCCGCGACGGTGTCCGCGTCGAGGTGCCGCTCGTGGCACTCGTCGAGGACGACCACGTCAATCCCCGCCAACTCCTGGTCGCGCTGGAGGCGTTGCAGCAGGACACCGGTGGTCACGACCTCCACCACCGTCTCGCGCCCCACCACGCGCTCCCCGCGCACGGTGAACCCCACGCGCCCCCCGACGCTCTCGCCGAGCAGCCACGCCATACGCCTGGCGGCGGCACGTGCGGCGATACGACGGGGCTCCGCGACGACGACCTTGCGCACCGGGCGGCCCTCGTCGAGCAGCCCGGCCAGAACCAGCGGCACGAGCGTCGTCTTGCCCGTGCCGGGCGGGGCACACAGGACGGCGGTGCCGTGCTCTTCCAGGGCGCGTTGGAGGTCGGGCAGGGCGGAGCGTACGGGCAGCTGGGCGAGGGCGTCGGTGCGGATCACGCCCCCAGTGTCGTACGTGGGCGGGTGCGGGGTGCAGGGGTGCGGGTGCGGCGGGACTTGGGTGCGGGTTGCCTGCGGCGCTGTTCCCCTACCCGCCCCTTCCCGCTGTGTCATTTTGCGGCTGCCGCCGCGTGGCGGGGCTCCGCCCCGGACCCCGGTCCTCGAACGCCGGACGGGCTGAATTTGCCGCTTGCGGCAACTTTCAGCCCGTCCGGCGCCTGAGGACTTCGGGAAGGGCGGGTAGGGGAAATAAGCCCCGCGCAGCGGCCCGCCCCCGCCCCCGCCGCCCGTCCCCTCAGTTCCGTACGCAGACGAAAATCGCCGTGCCCGGGATCAAGTTGCCCCGCAGGGGAGACCAGCCGCCCCACTCCTGCGTGTTCCACGCGGGCCACTGCGGCTCGACCAGGTCGACCAGGGTGAAGCCGCCCGCGACCACGTCCCGGACCCGGTCGCCGACCGTCCTGTGGTGCTCGACGTAGATCGCGCGGCCGTCGTCGTTCTGCTCGACGTAGGGCGTCCGGTCGAAGTAGGACGCGGAGACGGAGAGGCCCTCGGGGCCGGGCTCGTCGGGGAAGGCCCAGCGGACCGGGTGCGTGACGGAGAAGACCCAGCGGCCGCCGGGCCGCAGGACCCGCCGCACCTCGCGGAAGACCTCCACCGGGTCGGCGACGAAGGGCACCGCCCCGTACGCGGAGCACGCGAGATCGAAGGAGCCGTCCTGGAAGGGCAGCTTTCCCGCGTCGGCCTGCACCAGAGGGATGTCGCCGCCGATCCGCAGCGCGTGCTGGAGCTGGCGGTGGGACAGGTCCAGCGCCACCGGCCGTGCCCCCTGCGCCGCGAGCCAGCGCGAGCACTGGGCCGCGCCGGCGCCGATCTCCAGGACATCGAGCCCCTGGAGGGACTCCAGCGGCCCCAGCAGGCCGGCCTCCATCTCGTCCAGCCCCTCGGGGCACCAGACGAAGCGGTCGTCGCCCAGGAAGGTGCCGTGCTCGATCTGGTAGTCGTCCGCGTTCCGGTCCCACCAGCCCCGGCTCGCCCGGCTGCTCTCGGCCTCGTCGGCTTCGCGCCGGGTGGGCTCGCTCTCGTCGGCGTCGTCCGCCGTGCAGGAGTCGAGAGCCTCGTAAGTGTCGTCCTCGTGGATCATTGCGCCCGTCTGTCTCGTCTGCGTAGGGTCGCTCGGACCTGGGGCTGCCGGGTGTGCTGTGGCCCGTGTGGCCTGCTGAAGCCCCGTGAAAGCCCAGGTGTGCCCGGTATAGGGCGTTCCGCCCCGGGTGTGCGCCTTCGCGCATTGACCCTGCCCGGCTGCCCCCGTATGCTACAAGTTGCGCTGCGAGCCTGCGCACCTCAGACAGAGCAGGCTGCGCTTGCATCGGTTGTATGCCCCCTCGGTTGTCGAGGCGCTTCCGTTCCACGGAAAGTGCGCCTCCTAGGCTGCCCGGCTGCAGCTGATGCCGATACGGGCTCCCGGCGTAGCAGTACCTACGACTTACTGTCCGTACCGGAGCCCTTACCCACATGACGAGCAGCACCGAGACCACCGCCACCACGCCGCAGGTTGCGGTCAACGACATCGGTGACGAGGAAGCATTCCTCGCCGCGATCGACGAGACGATCAAGTACTTCAACGACGGCGACATCGTCGACGGCGTCATCGTGAAGGTCGACCGGGACGAGGTCCTGCTCGACATCGGTTACAAGACCGAAGGCGTCATCCCGTCCCGCGAGCTTTCCATCAAGCACGACGTCGACCCCAATGAGGTCGTCGCCGTGGGCGATGAGATCGAGGCTCTTGTTCTCCAGAAGGAGGACAAGGAAGGCCGTCTCATCCTGTCCAAGAAGCGCGCACAGTACGAGCGCGCCTGGGGCACGATCGAGAAGATCAAGGAAGAGGACGGAATCGTCACCGGCACGGTCATCGAGGTGGTCAAGGGTGGTCTCATCCTCGACATCGGCCTCCGTGGCTTCCTGCCGGCTTCCCTCGTCGAGATGCGCCGCGTCCGCGACCTCCAGCCCTACGTGGGCAAGGAGCTCGAAGCCAAGATCATCGAGCTGGACAAGAACCGCAACAACGTGGTCCTGTCCCGCCGTGCCTGGCTTGAGCAGACCCAGAGCGAGGTCCGTCAGACCTTCCTCACGACCCTGCAGAAGGGCCAGGTCCGCTCCGGCGTCGTTTCCTCGATCGTCAACTTCGGTGCGTTCGTGGACCTCGGTGGCGTCGACGGTCTCGTGCACGTCTCCGAGCTCTCCTGGAAGCACATCGACCACCCCTCCGAGGTTGTCGAGGTCGGCCAGGAAGTCACCGTCGAGGTCCTCGACGTCGACATGGACCGCGAGCGCGTCTCGCTGTCGCTCAAGGCGACGCAGGAAGACCCGTGGCAGCAGTTCGCCCGTACGCACCAGATCGGGCAGGTTGTTCCCGGTAAGGTCACGAAGCTCGTTCCGTTCGGCGCGTTCGTTCGCGTCGACGAGGGCATCGAGGGTCTGGTCCACATCTCCGAGCTGGCCGAGCGCCACGTGGAGATCCCGGAGCAGGTCGTCCAGGTCAACGACGAGATCTTCGTCAAGGTCATCGACATCGACCTTGAGCGTCGTCGCATCAGCCTCTCGCTGAAGCAGGCCAACGAGGCCTTCGGTGGCGACCCGGCGTCGGTCGAGTTCGACCCGACCCTGTACGGCATGGCCGCGTCGTACGACGACCAGGGGAACTACATCTACCCCGAGGGCTTCGACCCCGAGACCAACGACTGGCTCGAGGGCTTCGAGTCCCAGCGTGAGGTGTGGGAGACCCAGTACGCCGAGGCGCAGACGCGCTTCGAGCAGCACCAGGCTCAGGTCATCAAGTCCCGCGAGGCCGACGAGGCCGCTGCCGCCGAGGGCGCAGCTGCCCCGGCCGGTGGTGGCACCCCGGCAGCCTCCAGCGGTGCTGGTGGCGGCAGCAGCAGTGCCGGTTCGTACTCCTCGGAGTCGGCGGACAACTCCGGCGCCCTGGCGTCGGACGAGGCCCTGGCGGCGCTCCGCGAGAAGCTGGCCGGCGGCCAGAGCTGAATCGCTGAGCAGCGCGTCGGCGTAAAGCCGAGTAGCTGACAAGTAAGGCCCGCTCTCCAGGAGAGCGGGCCTTACTTCGTTTCCCACTTCGTTTCCCACCACGGTGTTCCGCAGTGGTGGGGCAGGTGCGTCGGCAGGTGATCGGTGCATTCGGGGAATGCCCGCGCTCCGTGGCACGTTCTCCCGTAGGAACACGAGGAGGAGCGGTAATCGTGCTTGAACCGCAGGATCTGTACGCATGGGAGCCGAAGGGCCTGGCTGTCGTCGACATGGCGCTGGCCCAGGAATCGGCCGGACTGGTCATGCTCTACCACTTCGACGGCTACATCGATGCGGGTGAGACCGGCGAGCAGATCGTCGAGAAGCTGTTGGACACACTGCCCAACCAGGTGGTGGCCCGCTTCGATCACGACAGACTGGTGGACTATCGAGCCCGCCGCCCCCTCCTGACCTTCCGGCGCGACAAATGGGCGGAGTACGAGACCCCGACGATCGACGTCCGCCTGGTGCAGGACGCGACCGGGGCGCCCTTCCTGCTGCTTTCCGGCCCCGAGCCGGACGTGGAGTGGGAGCGGTTCTCCCTTGCCGTACGCCAGGTTGTCGAGCGACTCGGTGTGCGCCTCTCGGTGAATTTCCACGGCATCCCGATGGGCGTCCCGCACACCCGCCCGGTCGGCATCACCCCCCACGGCAACCGGACCGACCTCATGCCTGGACACCGCAGTCCCTTCGACGAGGCGCAGGTGCCCGGCAGCGCGGAGTCGCTCGTGGAGTACCGCCTGTCAGAGGCCGGACACGACGTGCTCGGTGTCGCGGCGCACGTGCCGCACTACGTCTCGCGTTCGTCGTACCCCGACGCCGCGTTGACGACCTTGGAGGCCATCACGGCGGCGACCGGGCTCGTGCTGCCCGGCGTCGCGCACTCGCTGCGCACCGAGGCCCGGCTGACACAGGACGAGATCTCCCGGCAGATCGGTGAGGGCGACGAGGAGCTCATCTCGCTCGTGCAGGGGCTTGAGCACCAGTACGACGCGGTGGCGGGCGCGGAGACGCGGGGCAATCTGGTGGCAGAGGCGGTCGATTTGCCGTCGGCGGACGAGATCGGCCTCGAATTCGAGCGTTTCCTCGCCGAGCGTGAGGGCGAGGGGTAGGGCGGGGTCCAGGGCTGGGGCTAGGTATTCCCTGGCCCCCTGGCCCCCCGGCCCCCGGACCCCGGACGGGCTGGACGTCGTCGCCACGTGCGGCAGCGCCCAGCCCGTCCGGCGTTCGAGGGCCGGTGCAGGGGCCGGTGCGGGGCCGAGCCTCAGTTGTGAAGAAGGGGGCTGGGGAGAGGCCGGGAGGGGCCGGGGAGGGGAAAGCTCCGTGGGCTCCCCTTAAGCTTTCGCGCATGCTGAAAGTGGGCCTGACCGGCGGTATCGGCGCCGGCAAGAGCGAAGTGTCGCGCATGCTCGTCTCGTACGGGGCTGTGCTCATCGACGCCGACAAGATCGCCCGGGAGGTCGTCGAGCCGGGAACACCCGGACTCGCGGCCGTCGTAGAGGCCTTCGGCCAGGACATCCTCGCCGCCGACGGGACTCTGGACCGCCCGAAGCTCGGCTCGATCGTCTTCGCCGACACGAGCCGCCTGGCGACGCTGAACGCGATCGTTCACCCCCTGGTCGGCGCCCGCTCCGCGGAGCTGGAGGGCGGCGCGGACGCGGACGCCGTCGTCATCCACGACGTACCACTGCTCACGGAGAACGCGCTGGCCCCCCTGTACGACCTGGTGGTCGTCGTGGACGCGTCCGCCGGGACCCAGTTGGAGCGGCTCGTGCGGCTGCGTGGCATGACCGAGGACGAGGCCCGCAGCCGGATGGCCGCTCAGGCGAGCCGCGAGCAGCGCCTGGAGATCGCTGACCTGGTGGTGAACAACGACGGGCCGCTGGAGGCGTTGGAGCCGCAGGTCCGCAAGGTCTGGGCCGAGCTGACCGGACGCGCCGAGCGGATCGACACCCACTAGATCGGTTCGCCGCCCTGCGGAATACGACATGCCGTACCGACCGTTGAAAGTGTGAGGCGAGGGGAAGGATGTCAGCGTGTCCGAAAGCAGCCCGGAAACCCACGTTATCGACTACCGCGCAGCGGAGCAGCTGCTCGCGGCGCGCGATCCGCGGGGCGCCGTAAAGCTCCTCGACTCCGTGATAGCGGTCCACCCGGAGAACACGGCAGCTCGGCTTCTGCGCGCCCGCGCCTTCTTCGCGGCAGCCCAACTGCGTCTGGCCGAGCTTGAGTTCCAGCTCGTTCTGGAGCGTGAACCCGACAACGCCTTCGCCCACTTCGCCCTGGCGCGTACCTATGAGCGGGTGGCCCGCCCGGATCAGGCCAAGCGCCATTTCCGGCTGGCTGCCGCGCTCGACCCGAAGCCGGAGTATCTGGCGGCGGCGCGGTTCGACTCCGACGCGCAATGACCCGCATGCCTGCTGGCGTGCCCGCTCGTGTGCCGGCTCGCATGCTCGCCCGTGTGCGGGATCTCGTGACGGCGTGACGGCGTAACGACTCGCGTCGGGTGTGATCGGGCGGCCGCCCGCAGTGAGCGTCTGCGCGGTCTTCTGCGCGCGGCGCTCACCGCGTCGACAGCCGTGGTCGGGGGCTTGATCAGTCGCTGATGCGGTCCATGACCTTGCCGAGGTCCACGAACTTGAAGTCCGTCGACGCCCGTCCGCCGTCGCCGTCCGCCGCTGTGTTGTGGCCGTCCTGTACGACGAGGAGTCCGCGCGGGTATTTGTTGCCGAGGGGAGTGTTCAGTACCGCCGCGCCGTCGCATTCCTCCGAGCCGTCGATGGTCTTGGACGCGGTGACGCGGAAGCCGCCCTCGTACTCGTTGTTGTCCTTGAGCTCACGGTCGTACAGGGCGAAGGTGTTGTCGCCCTGGCTCGACGAGAGGAGGTATCCGTCTCCGTCGGACTCGGTCAGCAGCGTCAGTCCCTCGACGTCGGACGAGATCCGGGACCCGCCGAAGCCGGGATCGGCTCCTGGGGTGCATTCCTCGGTCTCCTCGTCGTAGACGCCCGGAACGCCGTATTCACGTACCTTGTCGACGAGTTGCGGTGCGCTCGTGAGGTCGGCGCGCAGCCGCCAGATGCCGACGTCCTCCTGGCCCGCGTACAGCATGCCGTTGGCAGGGTCGACGACCATGCCCTCGATCTGGGGGAGTTCGCCCGGCTCGGCGCACGGGGACCAGGTGGCGCCGTTCGGCAGCCGGAAGGCGGACGGCAGGTCGAGCGTGCGGACCTTGCGGTAGCCGACCTTGCCGCCCGCGGTGGCGGTGAGCTCCAGCAGGGCGATGCCGGTGCGCTCGCGACGGCTGACCAGCGCGTAGGTGCGGCCGGTCGCGCGGTCGGTCCAGGTGGCCAGACCGTACGCCGTCCGCTGGCCGTTGATCTCGTCCTGACTGCCGGAGAAGACCGGCGCGGCGGCCGGGTCGGTGATGTCGGTGAGCGGGCCGCCGGGGCGGTCGCGGTCGATGCGGTAGACCCGCAGACGGTCGTTGCCGCGGTCACTGATCACGGCCACATCGGCGCGGCCCGAGGGCAGGCGGAGGCCCGTCACGAGGTCGACGTTGTTGAACCGACCCGGAGCGTCGTCCGGAACGCCCGTCGAGGGGGCCGGTATTGCCTGTACCTGGCGCGCGTCCAGGTCGTACACCCGCAGGCCCGCCTCCTTCGCGGTGGTGATGACCAGGCTGCGGTCCGGATTGCTCGCATTGCGCCAGATTGCCGGGTCGTCCGCGTCGGCGTTGCCCCCGGCCTCGTCGTCGTGGAGCGCGGGGGTCTCGGCCCGAGGAGTGACGGCGGGCAGCGGGTCGGCCGCGGGTCCGCGCGCCTCGGCCGGCGCGGCGAGGGCGACCGCCGCCAGCGCGGAGCTCAGTGCGAGAGCGGTCGAGCGGAGTGTTCGGTGTCGGGTCACGGAGAGCCTCTCGGTGTCGGGAACATGGCAAGCGCAGCGTGAGCATCGAATGGTCGTCCGACCGGCAGGACATGAACAGGGAGCATCAAGGTGTGCGGGACATGAACAGGCCGCCTCGGCGTGGGGTGTTCGGCCGGTGGAACGGGCGGGTGATGCGGAAGAGCTGTTCAGGCCGATGTGGAAAGGGCCGCTCAGGCCGATGAGTTCTGTGGGCCCGCGGGGTCTGTATCTGTGAAAAGCACGCACCGCGCCGCTTCACAGAGGGAGACCACGATGTCCGAGGCCCCGACCAACGCCGCTGCACCTACTGCCACTTCTGCTTCTGACACACCTGTTCCTGTTCCTGCTCCTGCTCCCGTTCCCGTTCCTGCTTCTGCCTCTGTTTCTGCTTCCGTGTCGGCTCCGGTCAGGACGGGCCGCCGGACGAACATCGCCGTGCGCGTGCTCCAGGTCGTACTCGCTCTGCTCTTCGCCGTCCCCAGCGCGCTGCCCAAGCTGATCGCACACCCCTCGGCCGCCGAGAGCTTCGACAAGATCGGCTTCGGCGACTGGTTCATGTACCTGACCGGAGGGCTTGAGCTGGCCGGTGCGATCGCCCTGGTGATACCGATTCTGTCCGGAGTCTCGGCGCTTGCCCTGAGTGGGCTGATGATCGGGGCGTTCATCACGCAGATCACGGTCTTCGACGGGGAGAACGCGGCGTCGCCGCTGATCGTGATGGCGCTGCTCCTCGTCGTCGCCTGGTTCCGCCGCCACCACAACGCGGACCTCATCGCGCTGGTACGCCGTCGCGCGTAGCCGCCCGGCCGTCGTGTTCATGGCCCCGCGCGCCCTGCCGGACTCCTTGTCCGGCGAGGCGCGCGGAGCCATGAGCCGGTCCGAGCCATGAGCCGGTCCGAAGTGAGCTTTCGCCCCCACGCTCCGACGGATCTCCTTACTGTGGCAGTGGTAGGTGTACGAGCCGAAGCGGGTTGAGGGCACAGGGTAAGGGGGCGCGGTGGAAGCCGAGTTGGTGGCTCTGGCAACGGCGGGGGCGACGGCGCTGGTGCAGCAGATGGTGACGGATTCCTGGTCGCACGCGCGCGGGCGCGTCGCCGCGTTCTTCTCGCGTGGTGGCGCGGCGGTCGACGAGGAGACGGTCGAGGGCGAGCTGGAGGTGTCGCGCGGCGAACTTGCCGCCGCGCGGGAGGCGGGCGACGAGCAGGCGGTGTCGGACGTGGAGGCGGAGTGGCGCACCCGCCTGCGCCGGGCGCTCCAGGCGGATCCGGCGCTTGCAGAGGACCTCCGGTCGCTGCTGGAGGAGTTGGCGCCGGGAGAGGCCGGGCCGGGCCAGGGCGCCGTATACAACACGATCAGCGGGGGAGTGCAGCACGGTCACGTCGTCCAGGCACGGACGATCTCTTCCGTGCAATTCGGCGAACAGGCCTGAAGAAGTCCAGCAGCCTGTCCGGCGTTTGAGATCACGCCCGCAGGATGACCGGGGTCCTCGCAGGGGGCCTGGGGTCCGGGGGCTTGCCCCGCTTTCGCGGGAAGGGGCGGCTGGGCGAAACGGGACGCCCGCGCCTGAGCTTCGGCGTTCCGGGCGACGAACGCGCCCGGCCGGTGTGTCCTCGCCCCGCCGGTGCAGCCGCCCCCGACCGCGTCCCGGAGTGCCGCGCGGTTGCCCCCACCTGCACTTTGCGCCGTGCGCCTGCACCTTGCGCCCACCTGCACCTGCGCCCTGCACCTGCGCCCTGCACCTGCGTCGCGTACCTGCGTCGCGTACCTGTGCCGCATCGCAAAGACCGGCTGTCAGACCCCGCCCGTAGACTCGCACGTGTACAGGGACACAAGCGCACGAGTGGGACGGGGGAGTCGACGTGGACAGCGTGCAGCAGTCATCGGGGGCCCCGCGCGCGCCCGCTTTCCTCGCTTCGGCCCGGCGTGCCGCCGCCGTCTTTCTGCCCGCCGAGCTGCCGCGCGACGGCAAGGTCGCCTTCTGGGACCCGGAGGGCGACGCGCTGCCCGGCGCGACCGCCGAGATCACGGTCGTACGCCGCCACGGCGCCACCGTCCGCCGCCGCACTGTTCCCGCCGTGCTCATGTCCGTCACCGAAGCGCTTCCGCTGCTGGCCCGCGCCCGGCAGGACCCGGCGGCCCACCCCGCCACCCGCTGCTGGGGCGCGGCCGCGCTGCACGCCCTGCACCTGACCGCGCGGGCGCGGATGTTGCCCGGTCTGACCGCGGGTGACCACGACGCCTGGCGGGCCGGACCGCTCGACGCCGACGACATCGCGCAGGTGCGGGCCATCGCGGCGGCCATGCCCGGCGAGGCCCACGCGGTGCCACTCCCCGGCCGTGCGCCGCTCCAGCTCCCCGAGCCCGAAGCGCTGGTCAAGGCGTTCCTCGACGCGGTCGCTGACACCCTGCCCCGGACCCCTTCGGCGGCGTTCGCGGTGGGCGCGCCCTTCGCGGCGCGCGCCGCCCAGCATCTGCCGGGACTGCGGGAGTGGGCGGCGGAGGTCGCGGCCGGGATGGACGCGGGGGTGCGCGTATCCCTGCGCCTGGACCTGTCCCAGTTCGAGCTCTTTGACGGCGGTGCGGACGACGCGGACGTGGATGCGGCGGCGGGCGATGACGCTGCCGGTCAGGACCCGCGCGGGTACCACGCGGACGGTGGTGTCCCCAATATTTCCAGTATCTCCGATGGCGCCGATGCCGTGGTGAAGCGCCGCGCCGGCACCGCCCTGGTCCAGGTGCACAGCCTGGCCGACCCCACCCATGTCATCGACGCCGTCGCGCTGTGGGCGGGCCGGGGGAGCGACGGTTTCGGCCCGCGGGCCAGGATCGACGCGGTGCTGGCGCTGCGTCGCGCGGCGCGCGTCTGGCCGCCGCTCGGGCGGCTCCTGGAGCGCCCCGTTCCCGACGTACTGCCTCTGTCGGAGGACGAGTTGTACGAGCTGCTCGGCCCGGCGGCGGCCAAGCTCGCTGCGGCCGGCGTCGCCGTCCACTGGCCCAGAGAGCTGGCCCGCTCGCTCACGGCGACCGCGGTGGTGCGCGCGGCCCCCGGTTCGGCGACCGACGGTACGTCCTTCTTCGACGCGCAGGAGCTGTTCGCCTTCAGTTGGCAGTTGGCGCTCGGTGGCGAGGAGCTCAGCGAGTCCGACATGGACACGCTCGCCGAGGCACATCGCCCGATCGTGCGGTTGCGCGACCAGTGGGTGGTGGTCGACCCGGCGCTCGTACGCAAGGCACGCAAGCGGGAGTTGGGCCTGCTGGCCCCGGTCGACGCGCTGGTTGTGGCCCTCACCGGCAGTGCGGAAGTGGACGGCGAACAGGTCGACGCGATCCCCGTCGGCACCCTGGCCGCCGTCCGTAACCGTCTCATCGCCGAAGCCGGTGACACGGCGGCCGGCGCCCTGCCGGTCGCCCAGCCCGCCGGCCTCGACGCCACCCTGCGCGACTACCAACTGCGCGGTCTCGCCTGGCTGGACCAGATGACCTCACTCGGCCTGGGCGGCTGTCTCGCCGACGACATGGGCCTGGGCAAGACGATCACGGTCATCGCACTGCATCTGCGTCGTGCCCGCCCCGAGCCCACCCTCGTGGTCTGCCCCGCCTCCCTCCTGGGCAATTGGCAGCGCGAGATCACCCGCTTCGCGCCCGGCGTCCCGGTCCGCCGCTTCCACGGCACGACGCGCACCCTCGATGACCTCGACCCTCTCGACGGCGGCTTCGTCCTCACGACGTACGGGACGATGCGTACGAGCGCACCCGAGCTCGCCACCCACGCCTGGGGGATGGTCGTCGCCGACGAGGCGCAGCACGTCAAAAACCCGTACTCGTCCACGGCCAAGGCGCTGCGCACCATCCCCGCCCCCGCCCGCATCGCCCTGACGGGCACCCCCGTGGAGAACAACCTCTCCGAGCTGTGGGCCCTCCTCGACTGGACGACCCCGGGGCTGCTCGGCCCGCTCAAGTCCTTCCGCGCCCGGCATGCACGTCTGGTCGAGAGCGGCGAGGACCAGGATGCCTCCGAGCGGCTGGCCCGCCTCGTCCGCCCGTTCCTCCTGCGCCGCAAGAAGTCCGACCCGGGCATCGTGCCCGAGCTGCCGCCGAAGACGGAGACCGACCATGCCGTCTCGCTCACCCGTGAGCAGGCCTCGCTCTACGAAGCGGCCGTCCGCGAATCCATGGCGGTCATCGAGGCGTCGGAAGGTATCGCGCGCCGAGGCCTCGTCATGAAACTCCTGTCCTCCCTCAAGCAGATATGCAACCACCCGGCGCAGTATCTGAAGGAGGACACGAGACGCCTCGCCGACCGCTCCGGCAAGCTCGAACTGCTCGACGAGCTCCTCGACACGATCCTGTCGGAGGGCGGTTCCGTCCTGATCTTCACCCAGTACGTGACGATGGCCCGCATCCTCGCCGACCACCTGGCGGCCCGCGCCGTCGGAGCCCAACTCCTGCACGGGGGAACGCCCATCGCGCAACGCGAGGAGATGGTCGACCGCTTCCAGTCCGCCGAGGTCCCCGTCTTCCTGCTCTCGCTCAAAGCGGCGGGCACCGGCCTGAACCTCACCAGGGCCGCCCATGTCATCCACTATGACCGCTGGTGGAACCCGGCCGTGGAGGACCAGGCCACCGACCGCGCCTACCGCATCGGCCAGACCCAGCCCGTGCAGGTGCACCGCTTGATCGCGGAAGGCACGGTGGAGGACCGTATCGCCGAACTGATCGCCTCCAAGCGAGCGTTGGCCGACGCGGTTCTCGGCGGCAGCGGCGAGGCAGCCCTGACCGAGCTCACCGACCGCGAGCTGGCGGACCTGGTCTCCCTGCGGAGGCCCGCATGAGCACGGGAGCGGGACTGGGAGCGGGACTGGGCGCAGGTGCAGGCGCAGGGAGGGGCGGGGGCGCGGACGCGAGCAGGAATGCGAGCGCGAGTACGAGTACGAGGATGAGTACGAGGATGAGTTCCAGCTGGTGGGGCGCCGCCTGGATCGAGGCCCTGGAAGCGCTCTCCCTGGACCCGGCCCGACTGGCCCGCGGCCGCAGTTACGCCAGTGCGGGAAACGTCGGGGCGATCAGTGTCGCGCCGGGCCGGATCGTCACGTACGTACGCGGCAGCAGACCCCGTCCGTACCGTACGGAGATCCGCCTTCGCGCACTGTCCGACGACGACTGGGACCGCTTCCTGACCACGGCGGCGGCCGATCCGTTGCACATGGCGGCGCTCCTCGACAAGGACATGCCGCACTCCCTGGTGGAGTCGGCGGCCGAGGCCGGCGTGGACCTGCTGCCCGTCCCGGGAGATCTGGCCCCGTCCTGCTCCTGTCCGGACCACGGGCACCCCTGCAAGCACGCCGCAGCCCTCTGCTACGAGACCGCCCGCCTCCTGGACAACGACCCGTTCGTCCTGCTCCTGATGCGCGGCCGGGCCGAGCGCGACCTCCTCGACGACCTCGCCCGCCGCAACGCGGCCCACTCGGCCCGCGAAAAGCCCGCACCGCCGCCCTTCCCCGGCATCCCGGCCGCCACCGCCCTGACCCCGCGCACGCTCCCGGCGCTCCCCGGCCCGCTGCCGATGCCCGTGCACCCCGGCCACGCCTCGGCGGCGTACCCCAGTACGCGGGGCGCCCCGGACCCGCTCGCCCTGGACCTCCTGGTGACGGACGCCGCGGCCCGCGCCCACACCCTGCTCGCCACGGGTGAGGACCCCATCGCCCCGCTCACCCCCTGGCAGGACGCGGTCCGGCTGGCCGCCGCCCAGCCCGGCTCGGGCCTCACCGCCACCACCCGCAGCCTGTACGCCGCCCTCGCGTCCGCGACCGGCCGCACCCCCACCGACCTGGCCCGCGCGGTAGCGGCCTGGCAGCAGGGCGGCCGCCCCGGCCTGGCGGTCCTGGAAGCGCCCTGGGACCCCCCGGCGGGCCCCTTCGATCGGGCCCGCCCGGCCCTGGCCGCCGCGGACCTCCCCCGCCTGCGCCCCCACCGCAACCGCCTGAGCGACGCGGAGCGCGGCATCCAGCTCCGGCTGGGTCACGACGACCGCTGGTACCCGTACGAATCGGACCCGGGCACGGACGACTGGTGGCCGACGGGCACCCCGGACGCCGACCCGGTGGGTGCGCTCAGCGCGCTGCTGGGGGACTGAGGGGCCGACACGGAGGGGTCGCTGATGCAGGGGAAGTTCGGGGGCCGGCCCGCGGTCAGGGCGATACGCCGACGGCGGCGCCTCGCCCGCGCTGCGCCGATCGCTGCTCTCCCAGCGCCTGTGTCTCCACCCGCGTGACCACGCTCGTGTAGAAACGGTCGACAGCGGAATCCACACTGCGGATGAACCCCGACTCCGCATTGCCCCGTGTGCTGCCGACCCCCTTGGAGAGCGTCAACCGGAAGCCGGTGAGCTGACTGCTGTCCTTCGGCAGGAGATCACCGGGTTCGGGGCGCAGCTTCTCCAGGGTGCTTCGCGGCCCGGTCCCGTCGCCTTCGACGAGCGTCTGGACGTGCAGATCCGCCGGTGCCTCGCCCAACTGCTTCATCAGCCGCTTCACCCGGGTGAGGGGTTGTCCCTGCTCCGGAGCAGGGATCTCCATGGAGGTCCGGAGCCTGCCCAACCGGAGGTCGGCTGTGATGAGTAGGTTGCCCGGAGCCCCTTCGATCCTGACCTCCGCGTGCAACAGCCCGTCCTCACAGAGGTGGTCCGCGAGCGCGATCCGGCGGGACCGGGGGTCCGTGCCGCGCTTGGCGCGCTGGACGGGAACGACCTTGTGGCCGATCTCGCCTCCGAGCCGCAGACACACCTGCCGAATCAGCCGCTCCCAGCTCTCCACGACGAGGACGGTGCGGGCGTCCCCCTTGCACAGAGTCTCCTCGTCGATCCCGTTGCGTACGGGAACCCATGCCGGGCCCATGTTCTGGAAGCCGTGGCACCCGGAGTTGTCGTGCTGGAGGTAGTGGAGGAGCTCGCGCAGGAGCCAGGCCTGCGACTCGTGACGAAGGCCTTCGTGGTTGATCAGCATCTGGGCCTGGTGTGTTACTTCGGCCCAGGAGAGGTGCCATAGGGCGACTTTGTGCTTACGGCGGCTGTCGACCCTGACGTCGACCAGTGGACTGCCCTCCAGGGCCACATCGTTGGAGAGGGTGATGACGGCCTCGTAGCCGCGCCGGGCCGCGATGTCCATGTAGGCCTGGATCTGTTCGGCCTTGAGAGGGTTGCCGTTGGTCTTGGTTTCGACCAAGGCGGTCCACAGCTTGCCCGCACGTTCGACGCGGATGATGCCGTCGGGCCGCCTAGGGGTGTCCCCGTTCGGCAGGGAGACCTCGGTGAAGGTCTCCATCCGGCCGGCGGGCGCGCCGAAGCCGGCGGTGAGGCGATGCCCGAACTTGGGGACTTGGGCCATGACGGACAGCAGGATGGAGGTTGCCCGTACCTCGCGTTCGTGGTCGCTCTTCAGCGAGGACGCGGGGAACAGCCGGGCGCTCCGCCAGGAGTCGTTCTCGGCCAGCGAGGGCTTCACGACCTTGGGTAGGACGACCCGCTGCTTCGTGGTGCGCAGACGCTTGGCGGGGACCGGGGGGACCGGGGGCGGAGCCGAATCAGGTACGGCCTGAGCTGGGACGACGGCCGACGGGACCACAGCGGCGGGGGCGCTGGCAGGCAGGTCCGCACGCGGGGGTTCCTCCGTCGATGCGGCCACGGCAGCCGACTGCGCCGCAGTATCCGTATCGGTGTCGGTGTCCTGATCGTCGTCCTCGTCGATCTCGATGCCGTAGTCGGTCGCCAGCCCCGCCAGCCCGGTTTCGTACCCTTGCCCGACGGCGCGGAACTTCCACTCGTCGTTACGCCGGTAGACCTCGCCGAACACGAAAGCGCTCTCCACACTCGCATCCGTGATGGAGAAGCCGAGGAGGCCCTCACCGCTGCCGTCGGTGAGCACCAGCCGGATGTTCTCCAACTCGCCGAACGCGGCCCGCTGATGGCGGCTCGCAGCGATGACGACACGGTCGATCTCGGCGGGCAGCACGGAAAGATCGAGTTTGATCCGGTCCTCATTGCCGTTCTCCGTGGGTGTCAGCCCCAGGAGCTGCACGCTGCCGTCCGATGCGGCGGGATTGTTGTAGAAGAAGAAGTCGGCGTTGTGACGGACTTTGCCGCTCTCGTTGAGCAACAGCACGGAGACATCGGCGTCGCCCTCACCGCTCGGGCTGCTCCAGCTCAGACTGACGATGACGGAGTCGACGTTGTCGCTGAGCGTGCCGACACCTACGTTGGAACCCTTGGTCATTTCGTGCACGGAGACCCCCCACAGGCCGGAGCGCAAGGGCAGACGGCTGGTCGATGCGCTCCCTCGAACGATGAGATGAGGCTCCCCCTCAGGAGCGTGAAGTGGAGCTTATCCAGGCACGGAGGCCATTCCGCCCGTATCGGCAAATGAGGCACTCGAGGGTTGCCGGCCGAGGCGGGCGGGGTTCGGCTGCGGAAGCCGACGGCCGGGCAGCGGACAACGGGAAAGCCCGCCGCGACAAGGGGAGGGGGACCGGACTTGGCCGGCCCCTTGTCGCGACGGGCGCCCGTGGGGGGTGCCTGGGGGAGGTTGTCCTTCAGGTGGTCGTGCAGGTGGTCGTGCAGGCAGTGGTGCAGGCAGTGGTGCAGGCGGTGGTGCAGGCGGTAGTACGAGCGGTGGTGCGGGTGGTCAGGCGGTGTGCAGCCTCAGGCCGTACCGGCCGAGGATCTCGTTGATCGGCTGGTGCCAGGTCTCGCCGCCGCTGCTGCAGTTGCCCCAGCCGCCGGAGGTCACTCCCTGAGCCTGGTCCCCGCTGATGAAGGAACCGCCCGAGTCGCCACCCTCGGCGCAGACGCTGGTCTTGGTCATCTGATGGACGGCGCCCTGGCTGTAGTTGACGGTCTCGTTCTTGGCCAGGACCCTGCCGCAGTGCCAGTGCGTAGTGGAACCGGACCGGCAGACCGAGGCACCGATGGGGGCCTCGGCGGAGCCGCGGACCAGTTGGTCGGGGACCGTACCCCAGCCGAGGACCACCGGGACGGTCCACCAGCCGTTACCGACGCTCACCCAGGCGTAGTCGTTGTCCGGGAAGGACGAGCCCTGGAAGTTGCCGATGGCCGAGTTGTCCCAGCCGCGCACGGAGGCGCCCGCCTGGCCGCAGTGTCCGGCCGTGACGAAGCCGCCGTGCACGGAGAAGCCGATGGAGCACCGGACGTTCCCCGTGTAGTACGGGTCGCCGCCCACGGTCCCGGCGGCGAAGGTGGTCGGCGCTTGCGAGGTCTCCTCGACCTTCACCGGCCCGGCCTTGCGGGCCTGCTCGACGAAGTCCTGGACATCGTTGTCGTCCTGCGCCGAGGCGACGATGTTCAGCACGACCCGACCGGCTTTGGGGTTCACATGCCAGCTGCTCACCCCGGTCGGTGCGGAGAGCGCGTCGATCCGCTTCTTGACGGCGTCGAGCTCCTTCGCGCTGTGCGACACGATTCGGACCGCAGCGCCCGTCGCCCTTACGTCGTCGGCTTTTCGGGCGGCGTTGACCGCGACGGTCAGCTTGCCGGTGCCCGCGTCGAACCAGGATCCGCCGTACGCGGCTCCCGCGGCGCGGCGTGCCTCGCCTTCGAGAGCGGTTGCTGTCTTCTCCGCCCTCAGCCGTGCCGTGGCCTGGCTCTGCGTCAGACCCAAGTCCCTCTGCATGGCGGTGAGTAGACCGGCGGAGGCCTGTGGGGCGGTGGTCGGTTCCGGCACTGCGGCAGCGGCGGGGACGAGCCCGGCGGTTGCCCAGGTACCGAGGAGGAGGATGGCGGAGAGACCGGTGCGTATGACTGTCGTACGTCTCAAGGCATTGGCCCTTCTGTTGTTCCAGCAGCGTGGGGAGGAACAGCAGGCGGATGAGAGCGGCCAGACGGATGAGAGCGCTCTCACATTCCACCCGGCCGGAGCGTAGCGGAGGACGGTGGGCAGGTCCATGCCAATGACGGCACCAACTCGGGCACCCCGCCCAGGAACGGCGGCGACCCGGTGCAGGTGGCAAGGCGCTACACATCGACGTCGTCATCGAAGAGGGGCATCACGTCGAGCAGTCGGGTCGCGGAGGTCGTCACGTTGAGCGCAACGAAGAGCACGCGCTGGGCCCGGGCCCGCGTAGTTCACTGCCCGGCATGCGGCCCCACCGGCGCCCGCAGCCACACTTCACCCCCCCCAGGACCCACTGGTCACCCCTCTCGCCGCGTCACGAAAACCGGTGCAGGCGGAGCCGGGCCCTTAAGGTGGTTCCGTGGTCGACGAGACGCGGAACACGGTGGGCGGGCACGCCAGAGTCGGGAATCTCGTACAGGCAAGGAGTATCGGTGAACTCCACGTGCACGAGGCGCCCGTGCCGGACGCCGACCCCCCGCCCTGCCAACTCCCTCCGAAAACCCTGCATTTCGAGGACCGGCAGGCCGAGCAGGCGACCGTCTTCCAGTCGGCAGGGACAGGTGCCGTCGGCCAAGGGCCACTCCTGGTCGCAGTCAGCGGCATCGGCGGAGTGGGCAAGACGGCGCTCGCCTTCCAGCTGGCCCGCGGACTGCGCGAGCGCTGCCCGGACGGCATCCTCTTCGTTGACCTCGATGACTACCGGCGCGACGGTGGAGTCGAACTGACCGACGTACTCGCGGAGTTGCTCCGCCCTCTCGGGGTCAGTCCCCCCTGGCTGGCTCCGTCCCTGTCCGGCCGGCGCGCACAGTTCTGGGAACGTACGCAGGGCAAGCGGCTGGTCGTGGTCCTCGACAATGTGCGCTACGGGACCGAGGCCGAGTCCCTGCTGCCGGCCTCCGCCGACAGCATCGCCATTGTCATCAGTCACGGTCGGCTGTACGACATCGAGGGCGACGGCCTTCTGGAACTGCCCCTCGCCCCGCTCGACGAGCAGGACGCCGTACGACTGCTACGTCGTATCGTCGACGACCCGAGGATGGCTGCGGAACCAGAAGCGGCAGATCAACTCGCCGTACTCTGCGGCGGTTTGCCCGCAGCGCTCCATGTCGCCGCACAGTGGGTACGCAAGCACCGCCGCCGCAGGCTTCCGCGCCTGGTCGAAGAGCTCGCCGCCGAGTTGCACGGAAAGGGTCTCTTCATGGTCGAAGGGCTGTGGGACGCCGCATACCGGGACCTGGGCGCCGACGCCGCCCGTCTCTACCGGCTGCTGCCCGTCTTCCCCGGTCCGTCCATCACCACCGAGGCGGTGGCGGCTCTCCTCGGTGAGGTCGGTGACGTCGGCGATGCGGCGGAGGACGCCCTCGAAGAGCTGGAAACGGCGAGCCTGCTGCTGCCGGACACCGGCGACCGTTTCCGTATGCACGACCTGGTGCGCGCGCACGCCCGCCGCTGCACGGACCGAGTGGCCACCGGAGCGGAGGAATCGGCCGAGGCGCGTCGGCGTATCGTCCGCTGGTATCTGCGACAGGCACAGCGCGCCGACGAACTCGCCGCAGGCAAGCGGCTGATCCTCGGCGCTGCGGTCGAGTTACTGCCGTACGCCCCCGACATCGCCTTCGCGGGTAAGCCGGAGGCGCTGCACTGGCTGGAGGCGGAGCGCCTCACTCTCCACGGCTGTGTACGAGCCGCCCACGCGCACGAACTCGACGCCGAGGCCGTGGCCTTGTGCGAACCCCTGTGGACGCACTTCCTCGACCACAGGCACCTCACCGATGCGATCGATTCCTTCGGGTACGCGGTGGCCTCGGCCAGGCGGGTCGGCGACATCCCCGCGCTGGTGAGGATGCGCTGCCAGCTCGCCCGCCCCCTGTGGGAGCAGGGGCGTTACGAGGAAGCGCAGCGGGAACTGGAGCACGCGCTGCACGGCGCGCAGACCCTCGGCACGACGCCTCAGGAACGCAAGCTCCAGGCGTCGGCGATCGAATTCCGCGGCAAGTTGCTGTCCGTACAGGGCGATTGGGTGGCGGCGGAACCGTACTTCGAGCGGTCCCGACGCATTCACATCGAGATCGGCAACAGCTACGGCGTCTTCCTCCAGACCTACCTGCTGGGCCTGTCGGCGGCAGGGATGGGCGAACCGGAGCGCGCCGCACGACTGTTGGAAGAGGCCCACGCGATGGCGCGCGAGCAGCAGCGCGAGCGGATGACCGCACGGTCGGGATTCGAGCTCGGACGGGTGCTGCACGGACTCGGACGTACGGGGGAGGCAAGGGAACTGCACGAGGCCGCGCTGGCGAGCGCGCAGCGGCGCGGGGCGACTTTCGACGAGGCGCGCATCCATGACGCGCTGGCGGCCCTGACGGAGGAGACGGGGGACGCGGGCGCGGCGGAGAGCCACCGCGAGTCGGCCCGTGCAATCAGGGAGCAGTCGGCCTAACACTCGCGGTCGGCCTCCGCGGCGGTAGCGGCCGAGATGCGTACGTCGTACGCCCGGCCGGCGACGATGCAACGGAAACTGGCGACCGCACCCGGAGACTTGCCCAGCCAGGCGTGCACGCCGGAGAGGACGGCGGCGGGATCGGCGCGGAACACGCGCCCGCCCTCGCGACGGGCTCCGATGCGCACGGACAGCAGGGGCCCGTCGGCTCTGCGCACCACACAGCGGTCGCGGCCGAGAACCACACCGACGGTCCGTCGTCCCCCGTACCGGGCGAGCGTCGCGGAGATCCAACCACCCACGGTCCATCCGGCACCCACCGTCCATCCGGCACCGCCGCTCCATCCCGCACCCCCGGCGCGGTGGATGAGGAGAGCGGCGCTCTGCGACTGCCGGGCGGTGGCGCGGCCGTGTTCGGCGGCGAGATGGTGGGAGGCCTTGTCGCTGTATGGCGCCCGCCGTTCGACGCGTACGTCGTCACCGCTGATGCCGACCTGCACTGCGAAGGCGGTCGGCTCCTCCCTTCCCGAGACGGGCACCGGCCACGGCCGCTCGTCCAGTGGTCCTTCGAGCGGCGCCATGCCGAGCAGCGCGTACAGCTCGCCCCGGAGCCGCTCCATCGCCCGCCCCTGCACATGTTCGGCAAAGGCGGCCGAGGCGAGGGCCCGCCCCGAGCCGTCCCGATGCGCGGCGATGGCGCTCTCCACGTCTCCGGGCGACTCAAGCCACGGCACACACGCGATCAACTCGGCCATCGGACTACCGGCGATCAGCTCGTCGCCCCCGTCGCAAGCGGCAACCAACGGCCGGTCGAGCGCGGCGGCGTACAGCGCAGTGGACCCATGATCAGTGACCACAACATCGGCGGCAACGATCAGCGAGGCCCACTCCTCGAACGGCCGCGCCACAACGAGCCCGGCATCGACGGCGGGCGCGAGGCGCTCGCGCAGATCGAGCAGCCCGCGCTCACTGTGCACATTGGGATGAGCGACGAGCGCCAACTGGTAGGCGTCGTACGGCAACTGTCCTGCCACGTCCGCCACCAGCCCGGGTCGCCGCACGAGCAGCGACTCGGCCCCCCAGGTGGAGGCGAACACCACCAGCTTCCGCCCGTCCGTGCCGAGTGCGGCGCGGTAGCGGTCGCGGTGGGGGAGCGAGGCCAGTATCCGGTCAAGGGTCGGATCGCCGACCACGGCAGCACGCCGGGCGGCTTGCGGGCACTCCCTGCCGAGCCGGGAGACCTGACTGGGGTGCGCGAGCGCATGAAGATCGGCGAGCAGCCGCCCGCCCCGCTCCAGATACACAGGATCGAGCCCGGAAGCGGATTCGTCCGACCCCTCCCCGGACAGCGCCTTGTTGAACCCGGCCCCGTGCGGCAACAACACCAGGGGCCCACCGCGCAACAGGTCAAGATTCCCTTTGGGGCTTGCGGCCAGGATCAGCTGATGCGTACGGGAGACGGCCTCGTCCCAGGGGATCGTACGAGCGCCGGAACGCTCAATGGCGGCGAGGGCGTCGACCCCGAAGTCGGAGCCGGGCACGAGGGTGAAGCGACGCATGATGCGATGATCACCGGCGAAGACGGGCAGGACGTCCAGCAGCCGATGCAGCGCGGTGGCCGACCGCACGGCAAAGAGGACGACGGCCTCCCCTTCCCGCCCAACCTTCCGCTGCCCGCTGCCCGCTGCCCGCTGCCCGCTGCCCGCTGCCCGCTGCCCGCTATGGAATCGTTAATCCTACTTCGTTCCACCGATTCAGGTATGCCATTTCCGCAGATCAGCGAGGGTTTCGTGGGGCGGCTGGACGGCATGGCCGAGACACTACCCGCCGCCCACCCCACCCCCCGAAGCCCGCTCACCAGCGGCTGCCGAGGCCCGCCAGGCATGCCACCCATGCGCACCAAGCGACACGACCGCCTCAGGAGGCCGCATGGGCTCACCCGGCAAGAGGTCGACGAGCGGCGTACACGGGATATCGCGGCCACCAGGCGCCGCATGGGGCAGCTGGATCCGGAGAGCTGACGGAGGCGCCACCGGGTCGCCATCGCCTCGACTTCGCCTCGACTTAGCCTCGTTCCACCGACGTGGCTCGGGGAGGCTCGAGTCCTGCCAGCAGAGGCTTCAGGAACCGGCTCGGGGACCCGTGCCAGAAGATGGCGAGGGTGTCTCGCGAACGGGTTGCCGCGACGAAGAGCAGGGAACGTGCACGTTGCACCTCTCTGCGATAGCGAATCGCATCCGTATTCTCCAGACGCGTTACAGCATCCCGCGGGACCAGTCCGTCGCGGACACCAGCGATGATCATGCGTTGATACTCGAGTCCCTTGAACCGGAACATCGTGCCGATGTGTACGCCGCCGTCGTCACGTGGTCCGTCCGGTCCGATCTCGACTGCTCTGATTCCGTGCTGAGCCAGGGTGTAGGCGACTTGCTGTGCCATGGCGTTCGTAGGAACGCAGATGGCGATTTGTTCGAGGGGGATGTCGTTCCAGGCGGCGATGCGCTCCGCGACGGCCTCTCGCTCCGCATCCCAGTCGGTACTGGCGTGCAGTTCGGGAAGGCCACCGCTCAGGATTGAGCGGTATCCGGCCAGGGTCTCTTCGTTGCCATCCAAGTCGTCGAAGTGCTCCCCGCTGAGCAGGCCGATCGCGGAGCCCAGGATCTGACGCGTGGTGCGGTAGCTGAGCATCAGTTTGGCTGAGCGGCCGCGGATATTGATGCCGAGACTACCCAGCGTCACATGGTTGTTGTAGATCCTCTGGTGAGTATCGCCGACCAGGAAGATGTCATTGCGCCCTCGTGGCACCATGGCCCTGAGCATCTTCCAGTGGGCGGCCTTCAGATCCTGGGCCTCGTCCACGATGATGTGCTGGTATCGGTACCGCAACCATCCCCCGGAACCGGCCTGCCGATGGATGTTGTCCAGGCCTCCGGCCTCCTCGCGCTGACGGTCGATGGCCTGGATACGCTGCTCTCGCTCCAACTCAAGACGGGCAGCCCGCTCGGCCACCTGCTCCCAGGTCTGTCGCCCGAGCCGGTCGAGGCGCTGGGTGAAGCGCTCGGCCAGCTGCCAGACTTCGGCCCGCTCGGCGCGGCCGATGCTTTTGCCGCGCCCCGCACGACGGGCTCGAAAGTACTCCGTACGTGAGGTCACCGCTTGGCCGAGGATGACCTGGGTCCACTCGTCATGCAGGAACTGCGCGTCCCAGCCTGTCTCGTCCAGCTCGTCCAGCAGTGAATGCCACTCGCGCAGCGCCTGGTTGTCGTCGAGTGTCTGCTTCTTACTGCCGGGCTCAGCCTCGCGGACTATGCGCAACGCGATTTGATCGACGTGGCTGATTTCCACTCGGGAGAGCAGTTGCTCACCGCCGAGTTCCAGCAGGCGTGCCCGGAGGTCCGCAGCCAGGTTCTTGTTGTATGTGGTGAGGAGCACGGGCTTGTCGCGCCCCGGCGGGAGCTGCTCCACCAGGTGCTTGACGCGGTGCAGGGCAACAATGGTCTTGCCGGTGCCGGGGCCGCCGCCCACCCGGGCGGGCCCGGAGTAGTCGCGTGCGACCAGTTTCGCCTGGGTGGGATGCAGGAAGACTTTCCAGCGGCCGAAGTTGCCGCCTTCGAGGGCCTCGCGCAGTGCCTCGTCCGTGGTCGTGACCATGGTGGCCGGCCTCTCGGCCGCCGCCTGGAAGTCCTCGGTGTCCACTGCTTCCGGCGCCGCGACCGGGGCGGTGACCTGGTCCAATACGTCCTCGTACGACTTCCCGTCGGCGAGGGCGAGCAGGACTTCACCGGTGAGCTGCGGCGCGTACTCGACGAGGCCGAGGAGCTGGTCCTCGGTGGTGAGCGTACGGACGACTGGGACCAGCGGTCCGGCCACGCCGAGGTCGGTGAGCTGTTCGTCGGAGAAGCGCGCGAACAGCTGCTCCGGCTTCGTGGGTGTCGGCGCGGGCTCCGGCCGCGTGGGAGCGGCCCGGCGCAGCACGCTCTCCTCGACGATCTGGAGATCGACGTACTCGATTCCACCGGTGATCTGGTTGATGCCGTAGCTCAGCCGTTCGAGGTTGTCGTAGACATCCTTGCGGTGCTTGACCGTGACAATCAGCCAGTCGCCATCGGCGAGACGGAGGAGAAGCGCCCGGTAGTCGTCGGTGACACGCGCCGACCACAGGCGGTCATGCCCCTTGAGCTGCTTCAGCTGCAGGCCGGTGGCCTTCGGGTTGTCCTTGAACTTGTGCTGGAAGTCGTAGATCGCGCCCTTGACCGAGCGGGGGAGCTTCAGGATCTCCTTGTCGGCCTTGTCGAGGAGACGCAGGGAGATGGCGGAACTAGTCATGACTGTGTTTCCCCGTGGGTCGACGCGGTGTCCTGCAGATCACGATGCTCGGAGCGGCCGGATGGTTGCACGTCGAGGACTTCTGAAAGCTCGGTCGCAGTCCATGAGGGAGCGGGACGCACCTCCCAGCCGGCGGCGGCGAAGGCCTTGTCCCGGTCTTCGGCTTCGTAGTCGGGCTCGTCGTTCGTCGGCCTGGGTGCTGTGACGATGCCGATCCCGGCGCCGGGCCAGGCGAGCTCAGCCATCCACCCCTGGTCATCGAGCTCGTAGCCGGCAACTGGTACGGGGACCCCCAATATGGCGAGCGCTTGCGCGAGTTCGGACAGTCCGGACTCGTCCGGGTCGAGATACTCAAGCACCTTGGTCCAGGCTCCGTCACGTATGACCGCGACGGATGCCGGGGCCGGTTCCGGGACGGGCGCCGCCTCGGTAGGGGCACTCTGAGCTTCGGGCCCCGGAAGCTCGATACGTGCGGAGGCGAGCCAGCCGGACCCCCCGGTCACGGCCAGCACCTCGGTGGAGAAGCCGTCAAGCTGGCTTGTTGTCAGCTGGGCGCTGTCGCCACCTCCTCGCTCCAGGAATTGCAGCAGGTTGCTCCAGTACAGCCATGCCTGCCAACGGCGCTTGTGTGCAACTTCGTCGGCGAGCGCGCGGGCACTGTCGTCCAGCACTGTGAGTGCCGTCCAGGCGGGCGGCTTGTGGCGTCCGTCGGCTGCGGCAATCACTGGGCAGCCGGACCGATCCTGTGTCGTCAGCACCTGCACGGGGCCTTTCGGCCCGGCCGGTTCCGCGCCGCGGAGCGCGGCGGCGAGCTGTGCGCCGACCGCTTCGGGGGAGAGTGCCACCGCGCGGGCGCCGGCCCCGGTGAGCCCGGCGACGGCAGCCTCCGCACGCCACAGCCAGCGATCGGCATCGGGTCCACGCAGGTAGGCGAGAAGCAGGTCCGCCGGGTTGACCCACACCGTCTCTGCCAGCTGGCCCGGGAGGCCGCCTCGTGCACTCGCGTAGTACGAGCGGGCGCGGGCCTGAGCGCTGTCCCCGTACGGCTGCCAGACCGGATCGGCCGGTCCGGTACCTGCGTAGCCCGTGTCGCGTACGCGCGTGCGCCACTCCTTGACGTCGTGGTAGGTCAGTTGGAACACCCGTAGGCCCTCGGCCCGCAGCCTGGTCCGCTTCGCAGCGTCGTCGGCGAGCCTGTTGTGCTTCTGGCTCGCGTGGAACTCGAAGCCGTCCAGGTAGAGCGCGAGACGTGGCCCAGGAGCGTCGAGGCGCTCGAACAACACATCTGGGCGCGTGCCGTCCAGTACACGCTGCTGGGACACACGCCAGCTCACGGTGGCTCCGTCGATGCCGGTCAGGCGCAGGTCGAGGGAGTAGGTGCCGGCTGTGGTGGTGTAGGCATCCGCGCTCGCACGGGAGTCTGTCAGCCCCGCCCAGTCCTTGAGGGTGTCGATGAACATGACCTCAAGGTCACTCTCGGCCTGCCGGTCCATCGGGATGTCATGGGTTGCCGCCACGGTGGACGTCTTCCACGCCTCGCCGTGCTCACCGAGCAGCTCGTCCAGCATCTGCCGTGCTTCGTTGCGGCTGACTTTGTCGTAGTCCCCGGCCGGAACCCTCCGCAGCAGACAGCGATGGCAGCCGTCCAGGCCCTTCTCCAGGCAAGGGCAACTCTCAATGACCTCACGGGCCTTGAGCAGCACCTCCCGGAAGCCTTCAGCGCTGGCGAGCCGGTGCAGGTATCCCGTGCCGCCGGGCAGCCGGTCGTACACGACGAGGAAGCGGCGCGGCCAGTCGGAGTCGCCGCCGTCCGGCATGGAGGCCGGGGCGATGTCGATGTGGTCCGGGTCGCCGCCGTAGCGGGCGGCGATTCCCGCGAACATGGCCGCGGTGAATGAGGCGAGGCGTTCCTTGGCGCGGGCGACGGAAGCGGGCAGGAGGATGCGTACGGCCTCCGTCACCAATTCATGGGCGAGCAGCAACGGCACATCCTGCCCCTTGCCCTGGCTCGCGGCGCCGGCCGGTGCGGTCCTGCGTCGGGGACACCACAGCAGGTGGTGCGTGCTTGCCTTCGTGCTGGCTGCCAGGGACTCGGTGAGTGCCTCCTTCGGCTGGTCCACGACCGGGCGTCCGTCTGCCGTGGCGCCACCACAACTCGTGCAGACATAGAAGGGATTGAGCCGGACGTCGTCCCCCGCGACCGGAACGGTGCTGCTGCCGTCCTGCCGGTCCAGGCCGAGGTTGAGGGTCCTGATGACGGCCCGTCGGGTGAAGTCGACACCGAAGATCGCTGTGTCGTGCCGCCAGGAGCCGGGCACGAGGTGCACCGGGTCGATGTCGACGGTCGTCAGCATGGCGAATCGTTTACGGTCCCGCTCTTCCTTGTCGTCCCGCACTCTCGCGTCGTCCCGCTTGTCGCGTGCGATGACGCGCTTGGGCTCCAGCACGTACTGAACGCAGCCGGCGTCGGCGATTTCCCGGCCACCGCAGCGCGGACAGGCGGACGTGTCGGCCTGGGCATTCTCCGTACGCGCGTAGCCGCAGGCCGGACAGAGCCGCCACACCGACCACGCGCGTCGCTCGGCGCTCCCGATGTCCAGCGCCCGCACCACATGTTTGTAGCCGTTGACATAGAACGTGTTGCCGGGAGCGAGCTCGGAGAGGGCCAGCTTGCGGGACCGCTCGTAGTCCCGCACTTCGCTCCGGTACATCTTCTTGGCGCCTTCGTCGCTGCCGCCGGCCGGCTCCTCGGTCCAGTACAGCGTGGCTTCGAGCTGGGTTGTGGTATCGGCGAGGCTGTAGTTCGGAAGGAGGCCCAGCTCCACCAGAGCGCCATGCGCACTCGATTGGCTCAGGTCGCGCAGCAGGTTGCCGGTCGCACGGCGCTCGGCCAGCAACTCCCTTCGCTCACGATCCTGTTCGGGGTCGCTGCGCACCAGACTGTCCACCGCTGAATCGATGGCCTTGATGCGACGGCGCAGCTCCTCGCGGCGTGCGGTCCAGTCCTCCTCGGCCTCCTGCAGAGCGCGGGCGATGCCGGAGACCGCGTAAGCCCTCAGCTCCGCAGCGGCGTGATCGGATACGCCGCTTTCCTCCGCGCCCGGCACGGACGGGAAAAGGGCGAGGAAGTCCTCAGCCAGTGCGGCGCCATGGGTGAGCGCGGCGTCGTGAAAGTCCTGACACCAGCCGGACGTACCGAACAAGGCGGACACCAGCCGGGGAACGGGCTGCATACGCTCACCATCAGCCGTTGTCAGCGCACCGCGTGCGGCAAGGTCGAGGAGGTGCGCTGTGTACTGGCGTCGCAGAATCTCGACCGCTGACAAATAGCAGCCTGGCGGCACGATCTCCCCCGCGATCATTTCCCGCGGCTCGTCCAGGTAGTACAGGTCTCTCGCGCGCCTGCCGCCGAAGGCCACTACCAGAGCGTTCCCCGTCTTGCGGCCGGCACGGCCCGCTCGCTGCACATAGTTCGCTGGGCCCTTCGGCAGCGACCCCAGGAGTACGGCTGACAGATCACCGATGTCGATGCCCAGTTCGAGCGTCGGCGTACAGGACAGCACATTGGGGTCGGTGTAGTGGGTGCCGTCGCGGAACGTCCGCTCGACCCGTTCGCGCTGCGGCCGTGTCAGCATGCCTGTGTGTTCTGCGGTGGCAACCCGGAATGTGCCACCGGTGATGTACAGGTGGCGGTAGTAGTCGTCTCGGTAGTCGCGTGCCTTGGAGCTGCCGAAGCTGCTGCTGCCGCTTGCGGGAGACCCCGGCTGCGGGGCTGTTATGTAGCCCCGGCATCGGTAGCGCGGGCACGGATGCCCGTACCAGCGGGTGCGCTGCGCGGGGTCCACGACTTGCTGCCACCCGCAGTCCTCACAACTGACGAAAGCCTTGTTCACCGCGGTGTCGGCCAGTGGCCGCACCTGGATGTGCCCCGGCTGCAGCCCGTACACCCTGGTCGTACGGTCCTGAGCCGTACGCACTGCGAGCGCGCCCTCCTCGGCGAGTACGGGAAGGAGTCGGCGCAGGTACTCGGTGGCCCCGGCCGCATCAAGCTCCAGGCAGCGGCTGGTCCAGTTCTGGTACCAGCCGAGCCGCCCGGTGATCGTGTCGAAAGCCGACCGGTCCTTCTGGCCGTCCAGCAGAAATCGCGGCGCGGCGATCCCGTCCGGAAAGGCGGGCATACCGTCGGGGCGGCCGCCCCAGATTTTGAAGCGGGTGACTCCCGCATCCTTCATCCAGGGCTCCAGCCAGCGATGGCGAATCCCTCCGCGCTGACGGATGCGCTCCAACAGCCCGCGCACGAAGGCCAGATAACGCTCAGCCGTCGGCAGACCGCCCACCGCGAGAAGCTGCCCCGGAAGTGAGAGATGCAGATCCCGCGCAAGGCTGGCGATCCGGTCGGGATTCTCGATGAGTACCTCGGCCGCCGCTGTGCGAGTCAGCTCCAGCGTCCGTCCCTGGCGGGACCGGAGTCCGAACTCCATGACCGTGGCGAACGCGAGCCGCTCACCGATCAGCTTCCATGTACGTACGTCTCCCGAGCCTCGCCCGGACAACAGCCGGTCCACACCGGGCTCGTCATGCAGATCCGGCGGAACGACGGCGGCGAGCGTCTGCGGGTCGTCGACCGAGTCGAGGATGTTCCCGATCAGGTCGTTGAGCGCGATGGGTTCCCCGGAATCCTCCAGGTTGTGCGCGAGTAGAGAGCGCAACGAGAATGTGTACGACCGGTTTGCCACATATCCGGCCCGATGTGCCGCGTCCTGCGTCGAGTCGTTGAACAGCAGCGTCTTGCGCTCTTCCGGTACGAGCGCGATGTCGCCGCCGGTGAACAGCTGAGTGACGGTGGCAGCGGCCAGCGCCGCCAGCCGCGTACCGAGAAAGCGCACCGCGTTGTCGCTGGTGCAGGCCGGGCAGCGGTCGTCCAGCGCCGCCTTGTCCGCGGACTTCTTCTCCGTGATGGCGAGAGCGAACCAGGCATCCTGGAGCTCTTCCACATCGGAGGCAACGGGCAGCCGGTACGTTCCGTTCGCCCCGTCCAAGACCACAACCGGCGGCGCGTCCGTCCCGGAAGAGGGCTTCGCCGAGGTGACTGCGTCCAGCGCGTTCTGCGCCTCCGCGGGTGTCGCGGCGATGAAGTACCGGATGCGTCTCTTGTCCCGGCCCACACCGGCCCGCCAGATCTTGTCCTGGCCCATGACCAGCTGCTGCGGGTCCGCCTCCGGAGAGATCGTTGCCCATCCCGAGCGTCCGCAATTGCGGCAGTACACGGCCGGAAGCCGGACAGAGGCTTCGCGCACGGTGGTGTCTGTGCCGGGGAAGGGCTGTGGCCGCCGCGAATCGCCCGAAGGCCACCCGCTCGATGCCCCCTCTTCGTCTTCGCTTCCACCGGCGGGTGCGGCAGCCAGCGCGGCTCGGCGGGCCGCCGTGCGGTCGTCCTCGAACCACCAGAACTCAGGCTTGGGGCCCACACCGCGCAGGATGCGTCCCACCGGACGAACCCATAGGTGGGCCTCGATATGCAGCAGCGGCCTTGGCCGCCTCTCGTCCGAATCCGGGTCCCGAGCTGCTGACAGCAGCGCCACGAAACGACTCAGTGCCTGGAGCGCCAGGCGGGGATTCTCCCGGGCGGTCCGTCCCCACGCATACCCGAACCGCCCCATGCGATCCCGGAGTTCCCACTCGCTCAGCGGCTCACCGTTCAGCAGCGACAGAACGCCTTGGGTGAAGTCGTGCCGCTTCAGCATCCGGCCGATCTGGAATGCGGTCAGCCCGCGCTTGCCCAGCAGCCGGGCCGCCAGCCCGTCCATGTCCAGCCGGTCGGGATGCGACTCCACGCTCGGGCCGCCCGAGCATTCGATGACCTCCTTGGGCGACGGCGGCTCCGGCAGCTCGTAGTCCACCTCACCGGTGAACTGCTCGGCGGTCATTCGCTCTTCGCCGATCACCGCATCCGCCGGAAACGGCATTCCGAAGACCTGCGCCGCGACCTCCAGAATCCCGCCCGAGCTGCTCCCCGGCCTGCTCTCGCCGAGTGTCGCCGAGGTCGCCACCGGGCAGATCGACCCGAGCGGCCTCCCCGGCCGGCTCTGCCCGGTGGCCGACGCGAGCCTGCGCAGCAGCATCGCCACATCCGTGCCCTGCGCGCCGTCGTAGGTGTGGAACTCGTCCAGTACGACGTAGGAGATCTCGGCGTCCGCCCACAGGGCCCGGTCCTCGCTCCGCTGCAACAGCAGATCGAGCATCTTGTAGTTCGTCACCAGCACATCGGGCGGTGTTACCCGCATCTCCTCGCGCCGGGTCATCACCCGCCGGAAGTCCGTGTCCGGCCGGTCGCCGATGTACAGCCCCGCTGTGACCTGCGCCAGTTCAGGCTGTGCCAAGTACTCCCCGATGCGCCCCGCCTGGTCGGTTGCCAGAGCGTTCATCGGATAGAGCAGGACAGCCTTGACGCCGCCGCGGCCCTTGGCGCGCTCCCGTCGGCAGTGATCGAGCACCGGCACCAGAAAGGACTCGGTCTTGCCGGACCCTGTCCCCGTAGTGATCAGCGTCGGCTGAGCCGCTCCGCGCAGGGTACTCAGCCGCTCGTAGGCCTTGGCCTGATGCCGATAGGGGGTGAAGCCCGGTGCCCACTCCAGATGCTGTCGCCACGCGTCCCCGGCCTGGTGGAACGGTGTCCTGATCCGCAGATACGGACCCCGGAAGATCCCCCCTTCCGGGTCCTGCAGGAACCGTTCCAACGCGACCCGGGTGTCCTCGTCCGTGAGCGCGTACGTCGTCGTGAGGTACTGCGTCAGACTGCCCTGCAGCTGCGCGGCTGCCAGCGTCGGCCTCACGGCGGTCTCCTTCGTGCTGTGTCACGTCACTGAACTGGATCAACCGTATAGCCGACCTCCGACATAACCCCCCGATGGATGTTGGCCGATATGTGTGCTGGCCGAAACTGTGAGCTCTCGGGCTCGCCCGACCGCGGTTCGGCTCTCTTGCGCACACGCGCGTGGAGGTCTCGTAGAGTCTCCAGAACTGTTACGAGTCTTCGGGGGATCATGGAGCCGGAACGGGGATGTGCATGCGGGGTGTTCGGTACGACCAAAGGGTGCTTGCGCTGGTCGAAGTGCGGGGCGAGCAGCGGGATCAGGACCAGGCTGAGCAGGAATTCGAGCGTCGTGGCTGGCCGGTCGTCACCTCGTTCCCCCGAGGCGAAGGCGCATCGGCGGGCGTGCTGAGTGCTGACCCCGTTTCAAGGTTGTACTGCGTGGAAGTACGGCTGTTCGGCGCGCGCAACCGCAGGACTGGGCGTGCGGCTGTTTGGCGTGTGCAGCGCCTGGCGAAGGCATCGCGGCTGGAGATGTACGTAAGGCGCTGCGATGTGATGGACCGCGACCGGGAGCAGTTGACCGAGTGGCAGGCTCACACCATCGCTTACCGCCCACCGCTTCGTCCTGTGCCAAGACCCATGACGATCTCCGCGAGATTGCGCCGCCGATGGATGATGGCGCGAGCGCGATACACCGAGAGGCGAGGACACCACGACGCAGGCTCGCTCGTAACCGGCACCGCATCGGAGGCCAGGAGACTCGCCCGTATATCCATGCCGGAGGGTGCCCCGGGCCGGACGGACATCGACGTTCGTGCGCTTCACGGGCGGGAACGCAGCTGGATCGTGCCTCGCCGTGAAGAAGCTGGTAGACGACGTGTGTATCGCTTCACGGCTTGGCTGCTGGCGATGGCATTCTGTGCTGTTCTCGCCCACCACCACACGGGGTTCCGCCGCTGGCTGTGGGTGGCGGTCGCAGCTGCATGCTTCGCTGTCGGTCTGCGTATCGGTAGCAGAATGTTCGAGTCCGGTGGTCGTGCCCTCAGTGTCCTTGTCAGCTGTGCGGCAGCGGTCTTCTTCCTCGGTGCGGCATTCGGCTGGTTCTCATCCAACGCTCAGGTCTTGAGCCCGGAGCAAACGGTGCTGCTCGGGGCTGTCACCCTCACGGTTGTCGGGATCCGGCTCCTGGTACGGCAGTGGACGTGGGGCGAGTGGCTGGCCTGGGCGGCCCCGCTGGCATTCACCATGCTGGTCTCCTTCGCCGTCGCGTCCGGATCAGTCCTGCACGCGCTGTACGCGGACGGGCTCGGCCTCACGCCGGAAGATCTGGACGTACCGGGTATCTGGCAGGCCTTGTCCGCGGTCAAGGTGCTGGGATTCCTGAGTCTGGCGCTGTTCGTGCCGGCCGTCTGGGGCATCGTCAAGCATGTCCATGCCCCTTTCGCGCGCCCCGGGGAGCACCTCAGCGTTCCGCTGTATGTGCTGGTGCAGGCCATCGTGATCGTCCAGGTCGCCGGCCTGGCGGCAGATTCTGCAGGTCATGCGGTGAACGCTGTGAAGGCAGCGGCGGATCGGGGAGAACAGCCACCGCCGTACTTCGGCGTCGAGCCCGAGTGGACCTGTGTCGAGCCGACCGTCCCGTTGGCGCGGCTGAACATTCAGGGTGGCGAGCTCCGCGCGGAGCGCCCGTATCTCTCCTTCGGGGTGGCCGGGGGCATGGTCAGCCTGTGGAACCCCGACACCGGTGAGCCGCTCAAACTTCCGTCCGGACAAGTGCGGCTCCTGCCTGCGCAGGACAGTGGCGCTGCCTGTCGGGTTCCCCCCGGGGAGCGGGCGGACACATAGCGTCGTGAACGGTGTGACGTCTCATGGCTTTCGCTGCGGCGGTCTTGTTCTCGACGAGGGCGTACGCCTTTCTCGTGTCGGTGCAGGTGGCGCCGATTCGTCGGGCAGGGGGCCCAGGGGCTGGACGGGCGGGGCTTCCAACCCATCCACGGTCCCCATGCCCGGCAGCATGTCAACGGCTGTGGCGGGAGGGCGCGGGGAAGCGGCGCGGGCGGGGGCTTCGAGGATGCCGCGCCGAGTCAGTTCCGCGACGTTGACCAGTGGTCCTGAGACCACAGCGGCCAGCAGCTCTGCCTGCGTCGGCTCCATCTCGGTGAGGTGCCGGAGGACGCTGAGGACCTCGACGAGTTCGATGCTCCACTCCGCGCGCCATCGTCCGCTGTGCATTCCGTCCAGCGGGCTGCCGGTGCGGCCGGTCGGTCGGCTGCTGCGGGCCGCCAGCCAGTTGACGGGTCGACCGCCAGCCGGCTCCGCCGACGGCCAGTTCACGCAGCTGTTGGAGCTTTTCCTCGCGACTGCCCTGCAGGGCGGCGTAGTGGACCGGCGCTGCCTGGCGCGAGTCCTGGTCGCGGTGGCGTACAAAGATCGCAATCGCGAGTTCACGTTGCACCCCCGGGAAGAAGCGACTTGCAATGGGGGGCTGCTTTCCCTCCGGGGAAAGGTCGATGATCCAGCCCTCGGTGCATGTGCTCCGCAGGTACTCGCGCATTCCCTGGAAGGCGGGGCCACGGAGAAAGCCTGCGGTGGAGATGAAGCCCACCACGCCCTGCTGGTGGTCGGGGGAGTGCTGCTCGAAGACCTTGTGCGTGGCCCAGCGCCAGAAGTAGACGTAGCGGTTCTTGAGCTTGTTCTCGTGCCTGCCGTTCTTGCCGCCGAGACGGAAGCGGTCGAGGAGAGGCGGGCCATGGCCCACCGCCCCCAACTCAATCCATCCGCCCTCCCCTTGGGCACGTTCGCGGTCGGGCGGGTTTCCGATGACCACGGTCAGCCGCTCTTCGCGCTTGATCTCGTTCGCGGCCTCGGCGTCCTCCCGGAGCGGCGCCATCGCGGCGCCTCCCATGCCGAAGAGCGCGGACGGTCGCCAGGGGTCGGCCAGAGTATCGGTGAGGTGGAGCCGCAGATCTCGCAGACCGATGTCCGCGTCTTGCGCACGGAGTGTTTGCGCGATGCGCATTTGGGCCACCGCGTAGGCGGCCATCTGCTTCTCGAATCCGATGAGCCGACGAGAGAGCTCCTCCACGGCTTCGGCGCGGAAGCCGAGGTTCCCGCCCGACGAGCGGCGCTTCGCCACGAGATCGATGATCGAGCTGAGGAAGGTACCGGTACCCATGGCCGGGTCGATGATGGCGACGCGTGAATCAGCAAAGCCATCGCGGCAGTTGAGTGATTTCCGCAGTACCTCGTCCACGAGTCGCACCATCTCGTCGACGAGAGGCGCCGGTGTGTAGTACGTCCCTGAAGCCTTCCTGAGGTCGGGGTCGTATTCCTGCAGGAAGTGCTCGTAGAGGTGGACGTGGGCCTCAGGTTCCCGGCTGAGTACGGCCGGCCAGTCGACCGCACCGATGACGCGGACCATCATGTCGAGGCTGTTCCTGAACTCCTTCCCGACATGGTCGGTGAGGATTTGAAGTGCCCTGCCCATGACGGTGTGATCGGCACCGAGCATGTCACCGATCTCGTGCAGGCTGTGATCGGTCAGGGCAATACCCTCGGCGCGGGCCAGGAGCAGGGCGAAGGTGACGGTTTGAGCGTACCGATCGGCGAATGCCATATGCGGATCGCGGTCATCGGTCTTGGGAAAGAGAACGAGTTCCCAAGTCTCGGCCAGTTCCGTGAACGGACGTTCCCGACGCCGGTCTGCCTGCCCTCGTTTCTCGTCCTGGAGACGGTCCCGCACTTCTGCGCGCAGCAGTCTGCACAGCGGCGCTACCGAGCCGACCAATTGGGCTACGGTCCGCAGTGGCTCCGGTTGCCATATCAGGAACTCCCGTAACAGTCGTTCGAATGCCGCACCCGCAGCGCCGGGTGCGCGTAATCGGCGCCCTGCCCGGTAGAGGTCCCCCTCCATATGTACCGCTTCGCCGTGCTGTTGCCCGAGGCGGTACAGAATCCAGGTCTGACCATTGGTGTAGATCAGATTGGGAAGCCTCGACATGCCCTCCCACTGCTTGCGGTCGTTCCCGCGCAGGCTCCTGGGTTGATGTTCAGCTTCTCCGGGCTCTTCAGCTCGATGTAGCCGACGATGTGCTGCTTGTCCCGTCCCACTCTGGCCGCGAGGTCGGGGCGGATTCCGAGGTCGGGGCGCCTGGCCTCGGGGTGGAGATGGAGTTCGAGCCCGAAGTGCGTGGCAGCCGCCGACAGCAGATTCTCCACCGGTCTGCGGATGGCTGCCTCGTCCTCGGCGACCTCACCCAGGATCTGATGGCACTCGGTTCCGCATCTGGCGACGATCTGCTCGATCCACACGCCGGCCGTCATGTCCCGCTCGCCCCCCAGCAGTTCACCGGACACTCCGGGTATCCGGGGCATTCACGGTAGGTACTTGCGGACGGTCCGTCGAGGGGGCGTACGGGGAGGACGGCGACCGGCATCCGGGCTGATCAGCTCACCTCGCACGGGTGTAGAACGAGTAGTACAATTCGGCTATGGGTAGAAACGCGGAGGTTCCGCTCAGAGAGCTCAATCAGCAGACCTCAAGGGTCATGGCCCGGGTAGAGGCCGGCGAGACCGTGACCATCACCAGGGATGGCGTGCCGATAGGGGACATCGTTCCCCGGGGAGTGAGCGGCGGACGGCCCGCGTATCCGTTCCGGACCGACCCAATGGGCCCCTTGGAGCTTCCCGATCTGGGCGGGCCGGTTCTGAGTGATGACGAGATCGGCGGGACTCTGCGGGGAATGGGCTCGGCGGATGACTGAGATCCCGGTGGCCATCGCGGACACCAATGCCCTGTATCGATTGTTCACCCCCAAGGACCCGCGTCACGCTGCGCACAGGGAGTGCCTTGCCGGAGTTGGGCACCTCGTCGTTTCGTCCATGGTCCTCACTGAACTCGACTACCTCATCACTGAGCGGGTTGGAGCGAAGGCGTCGATGAACGCTCTCGACTTCATCGCACGCCAGGTAGAAGCCCGGCGCTTCGAAATCCCCGATGTGGCGCCTCATTTGCGCGGCGCCATGGCGGTGATGCGGGGATACGAAGACGCTGCCGGCGGGAAGGGAGTGGGGCTGGCCGACGCCATGAATGTGGTGCTTGCCGCGGCTTTTCAGACCGCGGAAATGTTCACCACCGACCGTCACTTCCGCATGATGCGTCCGCTCACCGCGCACAGCGCGTTCCGGCTGCTGCCTGACGACCTCTGAGGGGTGGGCCGCCCTCCTTGCGACACACCGTGAGGGCTTGCCGGAAGGGGCTCCGACAGCCCCGGCCAGGGCGGCTACCTGGTGGACCAGGTCCGGAACTCGACAACGAAGTCCGCGTGGTGGGTGTTGTTGCCGCGAGGGATGGCAGTGACGAATCCGTGCTCGACCGCCCTGTGTATGACCAGCGGCCGTCTGATTCCCGGTACGGGTTGCTGGTCATGTTCCGCCCATGGTCGGCCTGGTGCGGGTGGTCAGGACGCACTCGGCCCAGACGGTCTTGCCGGGGGCGGCGGTGCGCGGGGTGACGCCCCAGCGGGTGGCGAGAGAGGCGACGAGGAGGAGGCCGCGTCCGGAGGTGGCGTCGGCGGGGGTGGGGACGAGGAGGGGCTGCTTCTCGGCGCGGGAGTCGGTGACTTCGATACGGAGAGTGGCGGCGGTCTCCGTGAGGCGCAGGTGGAAGTCGCGGCCGGGCACGTGGCCATGGCGGACGGCGTTGGAGGTGAGCTCGGCGGTGATGAGGGTGAGGGCGTCGTTGGCGTCGGAGCCGTAGGGGTGGCCCCACTCGTGGAGACGGTGCGAGATGAGGCGGCGGGCGAGTCGTGCGCCGCGTGAGGTTGATGTGAACCGCATATCGAACTCATGTGTGCGGGCGCGGTGTTGGGGTTCGTCCATGGGGTGGGGAGTTGCTGACTTCATGGGGTAAACGGTGCCGCTGCGTGAGTAACGTTGACTAGGAGTGACGCCCTGACGGGCGTTGAGTGTGTGCGGTTGGGGTGCGGGTGTGTGAGGTGCGGGGCGTGACCGGGGAGGGTACCGGGGCGTTCGCTTGGGTTGGGGTTGGATACGGGAGGTGCGAGGCGTGGACGAGCAGTCGCCGGGAGCAGAGCATGAGGTCGGGTCGGGCATCCTGGTGGTGTTCGGGCGGCAGTTGAAGGGGTTCCGGGTGTGGGCGCAGTTGGAGCGGCCGGAGTTCGGGAAGCTGACCGGGTACTCGGCCTCGACCATCGCGGCGTTCGAGCAGGGGGTACGGATCCCGCCGCCGAAGTTCATCGACAAGGCGGATGAGGTACTGGGGGCGCGGGGCATCCTGCGGGAGATGAAGGAGGAGGTTGCGCGGGCGCAGTACCCGGCGTTCTTCCGAGACGCGGCGAAGTTGGAAGCGTCGGCGGCTGCTCTGCATGTGTATGCCACCCACGCGGTGCCGGGCCTCTTGCAGACGGAAGAGTACGCGAGGGCTGTCTTCGCGATGCAGCGCCCGTTGCTTGACGACGCGGTCATCGAACAGCGCTTGGCCGCACGCCTGGCCCGCCAGGAGATCTACGCGCGTCGGCCCTCACCCCTCATGAGCTTCGTGATCGAGGAGGCAGTGCTGCTTCGGCCGATCGGTGGAGAGCCCGTAATCCGTGGCCAGTTGGAGCAGATCCTGCTCTTTGGGCAGAAACGCAATGTCGAGATCCAAGTGATGCCGATCAAGCGATCGGACCACGCAGCATTGGGCGGGCCGTTCAACTTGATCGACACACCGGGAGGGCAGAGGATCGCCTACACCGAGGTGCAGGACGACAGCCGCCTGTATACGGGGCAGCCGAAGGTCCGGGAGCTTGAGGCTCGTTATGGGATTCTTCGGTCGCAGGCGCTCAACCCGAGTGAGTCGCTGGTTCGCATCGAGAAGTTGCTGGGAGAAACATGAGTAGTGAGTCTGAACTGTCCTGGTTCAAGAGCAGTTACAGCAGCGGCGGCGGCGGTGAATGTGTCGAGGTTGCTGCCACGTGGTTCAAGAGCAGCTACAGCGCTGGCAATGGCGGTGAGTGCGTCGAAGTGGCGACCTGCCTCAGCACCGTGCACGTTCGTGACTCAAAGGTCATCGCCGGGCCGATGCTCACGCTGGGAGCGCGGGCGTGGGGGGAGTTCGTCGGGTTCGCGGCGGGGCCTCATATGGCGTAGCGATGTAGGTGATACGGCGTGGGGCGGCTCCCGGTGGTTTCGGGAGCCGCCCCACGCCGTGGTCGGGGGTGCGGAGGGCGTCAGTCCTCCGTTACGGCGACGGGTGCGGCCGGGGTGGGCGGGGTCCAGCGGCCGGCGGCGATCTCGGCTTCGAGGCGGGCGGTGAAGTGGGCGTGGGCGGCGCGCATTTCGGTCTCGCGGTCGGCCTTGTAGAAGGGGGAGGTGTAGCCCTCGGGGGGTGGTGTGGTTGCGGGACTGGTCAGGTGATCGAGGAGGGTGAGGTAGTCCTCCTTGGTCTGTCCGTGGCCGTAGGTGTTGAAGTCGCCCGCGATCTTGCGGCCGTTGGCGTCGAAGTAGGTGGCCGACTCGTAGTCGTACAGCTGCGGGTAGCGGGACTTGAAGATGGCGACTAGTTGGTCGGCAGTGATACCGAGCCAGACGGAGACCAGCGCGTCGAGCTCGACGAGCGCGGCGCGGCGCTCGTGCTCTGTGCGGAGCGGGGTGGTGTATTCCCAGGTCGGTCTGAGGCTGGCCGCGAGGGATTTCAGGTGGGGCCAGTGGGGGTTGGCCCAGTTCTCGTAGCCCGCCCAGCTGGGGTCGAATAGCTCTGCCCAGAGGGGGGCGTAGTGGGTGGTGAGGGCGTTCAGGCGGAGGGCGCGGAGGAGGAGGGCTGGGGCGAGCGGGTGCTTCGGATCGGGGGCGGGCATTTTGCGGGCCTCGCTGCCCAGGAGGTGCGAACGGCTGGTGATACGGAGCAGATAGTCGAGGGGTAGCGCCGCCCAGAATCCAGAGTTCAAGGCTGTCAAGCGCTCATCTGCCAAGGCCGTTGAGTTCACGGTAATTACGTGAGCGGGGCCGGGCGGGAGGAGTGCTGCCTGCAAGCTGCGACTCGTATCGAAGGGAATCATGACTCGCCAGGCCAGCCTGAAGTACGCCGTATACGGCTTCTCGAGCCAGGAGTCCTGGGCTGCTAGGTACGTGGCTTTGTCAGTGGCCCGCACATAGTTGGTCACGGGAACGTGCGCCTCAGAAAGGTCCATCGGTGTGAGCAAGTCCCAGTCCCTGTTGCTCCGGCAGGGGATTCTCGGCTCCTTCGAGAACGGGAGTGCTGATGCAAAGTGCGGCCCTTGGAGAATGACATCCGAGAGCTCGGGGACGCCCTGGTTCGCCCAGCGGATCAGCCCGTCCTTCTTGGCGTGGGTTTCGTCGTATCCCCTTGTGATCATCGGGTGGTAGTCGGCCAGGCTGGTGTCGTAAGCGGCCAAAGCCTCAATCGCTCCCTGCTCGCCGACGAGGACCGGATACAGCAGAGGGGTCTGTGCCACTCCGCCTGTTGAGCCCGTCAGGGCTTGCCAACTGGCCAGCAGTGCCGTGTCCGCCCGCACCACGCGCTCCCTGTGCGGGCGGATGTCCCAAGAGCCGTTGTGCTTGATACCGGGCGTCGCACCTCGTCCGTCATGGGTCAGCGAGTCGGGCAGGACCTCGGCGTCGCGGAGCTCGCTGAGGTGCAGAAAGTCTGGATTCTGTGACGTTCCGTAGATGTGCATTCCGAATTCCTGGGCACGGGAAAGGTCTTCGAACGCCCAGTTCGCCGAGTTGACGAAATGCGCGTGCACCCGCAGGTGTCGGTACGCAGCGGCTCGGATCGTGCCCTCACGTAGACCGCCGAAGTGCGTGTCCGGATGGATCAGGCCCGCGCTGCCGTGCAGCGCGATGTGCTGCCACACCTGCGCCATGAAGGCGCGGTAGAGGTCGCCCTGGGTCCCCACGAGCAGTGGATACATGGCCGGGCTGCCCAGCGCGGCAACGAACCCCGCATGGACCGCCAACTCACCAAGGAAATAGTCTTGACTGTTCGTGTCAGCGCCCAGCACTTCGTCCTTGCGCAGCCGCCACTCCGCCGCCCCCGGCTTCTCCGCCAGCACGAACCAAGGTTCCGACTCCGCCAGAACCAGGTCCTCCTGCCACCGAGGCCGCACCCACGGCGGATTACCCACCTGCAAGTCGTACCCACCCCGCCCAAACACCTGGGCGTACTCCAACTCCCAGTGGAAGAACCCCTGCTGGCCCGCGATGTCCTTCGCCTGCGCCGCCCACGGGAACCGGCTCTCCAGCCAGTAGCTCCGATCCATCCCCATGTAGTCCGGCAGCGCGTCCTCGTACGGTGTGAGTTCCGTCAGGGACTCGAACTCTCCGACCAGCGACTCCGTCGGAACATCGTGCGCACCCAGCAGCGACTCCGCGAAGTCCAGCCAGTCGTCCAGGTTCGCCAGGGCGATGACCGCTCGGCGCTGCTCGGTGATTGCTTCCTTGCGGCGGCCCGTGCGGCGCTTGCTCACCGAGTCGCGGGTCAGCGAGCCCGCCTTCGTTTCGCCGCCGAAGAGGTCGTCGGACTCCCAGGCCATCAGTACGCCGTCGCCCTCCTCCGGGGCAGAGGCGAGTGCGGTCTCGTACACCGCCGACTGCTCGGCGAGCTCCGCCGCGTGCTGGTAGCGCGGGTGCGTACCGTCCAGCAGGGCCGCCTCCTGGACCGGCCAGAACCAGAGCGCGCACCATGCGTCCATCAGCGTCTTCAGTCGCCAGTACGGGGTGTCGACCTGCTCCAGGTCGGCGAGGACTTCCTCGCGCTGGACGGCCTCCAACGGCTGCCGCAGCCAGTCCGGTTCCGCGCCCCACACGTCGATGCGGCGTGAGATGTCCCGTTCGGAGATTTCGAGGCGGCGTACGACCAGCTGCCACAGGTACTCCGCGCGGCGGGCCAGGCCCTGGAGCCGGGCGGTCTGTCTGGGGCTGGGGCTGCGAGTGATCGCCTTGCGCCAGGCCGCCAGCGCCTTCGCCTCCGCCGGGGCCAGCGCCTTCGCTTCCTTCTCGGCCGCTACCGCCCCCCACTCCTTCGCCGGGAGCAGGAAGTGGTGGACCGACCCCTCCGGGAGGCCGTTCGCCGCCTCCGTCAGCGGGAAGCGTTTCGGCGTCGTACCCAGCCAGGCCGCCTTTGCCAGCTTCTCCGCCGGGTAGATCTCGCGGCGCCCGCCGATCAACGAGTTGCCCCGCCGCAGGTGCAGCCCGAACCACGGCGCCTCCATGCCCGGGTGCATGGTGTTCAGCCACAGCGAAACTTCGGCCAGCTCCACCGCCGTCGAGTTGAGGTCGACGCCGTAGGAGTTGTGCAGGGCGATGTATGCCTTGGCCTTCTGGTACTCGATCGGATAAGCCTCGGTGTCGATCGCGACACCCGTCTCGTCCTGTCGGCGCCGCAGATACTCGGCCGCGACCTGGTTGATCGCCTCGTTCAAGAACGCGCCCGAGCCGAGGGCCGGCTCGCAGATTTTCCAGTCCAGCATTTCCCGGGCGGGGGTGACCGTGTCGTCCTGGTCCAGGCGGTGTTGCAGGGCCAGTTGGACCGTGACCTTGGTCAGGGACTCCGGGGTGTAGTACGACGCCGACGTCTGGCGGTCGCGGCCCGACAGGCGGTAGACGAACGCACCCGGGCGATAGCGGACCCGTACATCGTCGCCGGTGTCCTCGTCGCGGTGGTGGACGAAGACCTTGTCCTCGTACTCCCCGATCTTGGAGGCCGGGACCAGCCACGAACCGTCCTTCGGGTCGCCGTTCTTCGCGACCTCGTACAGTTCTTCGTCCGCGATGGAGCCCGAGTACGACATCAGGCCCTCGTACACCGCGCCCAGCTGGTTGATGCCGAGCTGCGCGTATGAGATGAAGCCGCCGCGCTCGCCCTTCCTGCCCTTGGTGAGCATCAGCAGACGCAACACCTTGTAGAGGGTGGCGTTGCGCAGACGCGTGTCCAGGTAGCGGGGAGCGTCAGAGGCGTCCTCGTCATGACGGGGGTCGCGGACCGACTCCTTGCCGATGAGGCGGATGGATTCCGGCTCGAAGAGCTTCGAGTGGAGGGGTTCGAAGCGGAGGCCGATGTCCTCCGAGACGTCCGAGACCTCGGAAACAGCGGCGGCCGCGGACGCGCCGTGCGTTCGGCGCGGGCGGTAACCCTCCTGGACTTTCCCGAAGAGCAGGTCCAGGGACTCGTAGAGATACATTCCCTCGCGGGACTTCTCGCCCACCAGGTCCCGTTCCGCGACCAGCTCACCGAGGCGGCCCAGGCCGTACCCCTGGTGGTACTCCGGGTAGTCGGACGGGAGGATGCCCAGCTCCGGGCGGGCTTCCGCGTACAGCAGGAACAGGATGCGGTACAGGTAACGCAAGGACTCGCGCGTCAACTGCTCTGCCAGGTCCGGGAGTTCCCTGACATCGGTCAGTTGGACGCCCGACGCGCGGATGCGCTCCAGGACCTCGTTCGCGATCAGCTCGATCGACAGGCGCAGCCCGTCCCGCAGGTCCGACGACACCCCCACCGCGTGCTTCGTGGACTTGTCGACCAGGCCGGCCAGCGGGTTCTCGCCGCCCTCCTCCGGCGTACGAAGGGAGTCCGCGCCGAAGAGTGCCGCCAGGGTGTCGAGCTCCTGGCCGTCCTTGGTGTTGTTGCGCTCCAGCGCCGCGTCCAGGGAGGCTGCAAGGTACCGGCCCTCGCCCCATGCCGCGCGGTCCGCCAGCACGATGACGCCACCGGTCAGGAGGAGTACGTAGCGCGGCGCGTCCTGCGTCGCGAACAGGAACGAGGCCAGTTTGGAGCCGGTGAGCAGCGTGTTCTGGGCGTCGAGGCGGACCGGGTGGAGCAGACGGCCCGGGCCCTCGGGGTCCAGGGCCGCGTCCGGTTCGGCGGCCCAGCCGCAGTCCAGGGCCACCAGGCCCGGCTCGGCGTGGGCGACCTGGACCTCGTACGTGTGGTCCGCGCGTTCCACCGTCAGAGTCCGGGGCTTGGCGTCGTAGCCCAGGGCGCGCAGTGCGGAGGCGTTCAGACCGGCAGCCGCCTCGCGCCACGCCGGGGAGTCGTACGCCATGGCGTCGTCGAGAGCCGCTTCCGCGAAGAACGCCCGCGACTTGAAGTACTCGCGGCGCAGCACGCGCAGGCCCAGGCGCGGGGTGACGGGGAGGGCGTCCTCGGGCCGCTCCTCCTCGCGGGCGGCGGCCTCACGAGCGGCCTCCTCGCGGTCCTTCCAGGTGGCCAGAAGCCCGGACTTGAGGTCCTTGGGGAAGACCTCGGCCAGGTAGTGCGCGGAGAAGTAGTCACCGCGGTTGACCAGGGAGTCGTACGTCATGGTCGTGAATCTCCTAGACGCGGGCGGCGGCAGAATTGAGGACGGCCAGGACCCGGAGCATGGGGCGGCCCGTGGTCAGCAGGGAGTCGGCGAGGTCGGCGAGCTTCGCCCTGGTCTGCTCACCGGCGAGCGTCGGCTGTTCCCACTGGCTCAGGCGCTGCTTGTACTGCTCGATGGGTTCGATGAGGGCCTTGTCCCAGTCGGCGCTGCGCTCGGACAGGAACGTCTCCGCTGCCTCCAGGGCGGCCGGAATGCCGGCCTGCAGGCTGTTCAGGTTGTGGCGCCGCAAGGGGTTGGCCATCGTCGGGCCGACGCCTGCCCGGCGCAGTATGGCGACCATGTCGTCCGTGGCCTTGTCGCCTGTCACCGCCATCCACTTGACGACTGTCGGGCGGCCGACCGCGTTCGAGTAGATGCCCTGGATGAGATACGTCGGCGCCGGGACGTCGGCGGTGATGACCGGGGCCTCCTGGCGGCCGAGCCGTACGAGCACCTTGTCGGTCAGCCACTCCACCACCGGGTGGAGGTCGGTGAGCAGCGAGATCTCCGGCCAGCTGGACGTGGAGGACTCCCGGGCCCGTACGAGGGAGAGGTTGGCCAGCTTGCGGTTGAGGGTCACCAGCAGCCGCTCGCCGAGCCGTTGTTCGCGCCGGTAGTCCGGCGGCAGGGCCTTCATGCGGTGGATCAGATCCGGCGGGGGCTTGAAGGAGATGAGGCCTGTCTTGGTGTCGTGGTCCATGTCCAGCTGCTTCTGCGCGTCCGGGTAGACCTCCCGTACCGCCTCGTCGACGAACTCACGCGTGCCGGTGAAGAGGCGCGGTACGTCCGCCGCCGCCGTCGACTCCGCGGCTGCCTCTTCGCCGACCGAGCCGAAGAAATCCGCCAGGAAGTCGTCCGTGCCGCCCGCCTCCTCGGCGGTCTGCTGCAAGGACTCATCGACGGTACGGCCCCTCAGCAAGTCCTGGATCAGGGACTTCTCTTCGGCCTCGGCGCGGTAAAGGCCGGACACGGCCTCCGCGGTGCCCAGGTTGCGGTGGGCCTCGTCCTCACGCTCCAGCAGCCGCTCCGCGACCGTGCGGTCGTCCTTCGCGCCCTCGGCCCCGCTTGTGAGGATCAAGGCGCGGAACTGCGGGGGGTGAGCCTGCCCGTAACGGTCAATACGGCCATTTCGCTGCTCGATACGGATCAGCGACCACGGCACGTCGTAGTGGACGAGCTGGTGGCACTGGCGGTGCAGGTTGACGCCCTCGGACGCCACGTCGCCCGTGAACAACATGCGTACGGGAGCGTCCGCGAGGCCGAAGTCCTCTACGCACTGCATCTGCTGCTCGTCCGAGAGGCCGCCGTGCATGACGCGTGCGGCCTCCTGGAGCGCCTTGCCCTTGAAACCGAGGGCGACGGGGACGGCGGCACGCAGCCACTCCAGGGTCTGGACGCGCTCCGAGAAGACGACGACCCGCGTCTCGCTGCGCGGGCCGACCCCGATCGCCTTCAACTGGTGTACCAGTGCGGCGAACTTGGCCGATTCGGATTCGGACATGTCCGCCGTCAGTTCCCTGAGGCGGTGCAGGGCGGCGAGCTCGGCGGCCGTGGCGGTCGGCGCGTCCTTCTTCGTCAGGGTCTTGATGCGCGCTTCGACGGTCGCCTTGAGTGCGACATGCGAGGAGAGGAAGGATTTCAGCAGCGTGTAGGGGAAGAGCGGCACATCGCTCACCGACTTGCCCTCACCCGGCAGCCACACCTGCGCCAGTTCCTCGAAGACCTTCTCCTCGGCCGGTGTCGCCGCACAGTGCACCGACTCGGACGGGCCGCGGTCCGCCCACTGGCCCTTCATCTGGTCGCGGACCTCGGGGCTGACCTTCGTGCGGCGGATGAAGAGGTGCTCGATGTCCTTCGCCTCGTACCGCTCGGGATCGCGGATCGCTGCCGGGTCGAGCAGTGCGATGAGCTCGGCGAAGGACCGGGCGTTGCCGTTGTGCGGGGTCGCGCTGGCCAGGATGAGGGCGTCGGTGCGCGGGGCGAGGAGCTGGGCGAGCTGGTTGCGGAGCGAGCCGCGGTTGATGAGGTTGTGGGACTCGTCGATGACGACCGCGTCCCAGGCGATGCGCTCCAGGTGGTGCTTGTACTGGTCGGTGTTCTTGAGGGTGTCGATGGAGACGATGACCCGCTTGAAGTACGTGAAGGGGTTGCGGCCCGCCGGGATCTCGCGCTGCACCTTTTCGATGCCCGCCGAGTCGAGGCGGATCAGCGGGATCGCGAATCGGGTCCACAGCTCGTGCTGGAACTGCTCCAGTACATGCTGTGGGGTGACGACGAGGATGCGCTCGCCGCGGCCTCGGCGGATCAACTCGGCCAGCGTCAGGCCGATTTCCAGCGTCTTGCCCAGCCCGACGACATCGGCGATCAGCATGCGCGGGCGGAGATTCTTGCCGGAGAGTGCGAGCTGGGCCGGGCGCTGTTGATAGGGAAGGGGGTCGAGCAGGAAGCTGTCGGCCAGGGCCAGGCCGCGCTCTGACTGCGGGAGCGGCGTCTTGCGCAGGACGGCTTCCAGGAAGAGGCGGCTGCGACGGAAGTTCGGGGAGTCGTCGTCGATCAGTGTTGTCTTGCGGGGATCCATCAGCTCGACATCGTCCAGCTCGGTGAAGAAGACCGACTCCTGGTCGCGAACGAACTCGGAGATGCCGACCACCTCGATGCGGTCGCCGTCGTCCGTGGTGCGGGTGACGTTCTTGACCAGCCACTCCTCGTCGCGTACGACGATCTGCGCACCCGGCGGGTACGTGGACTCCTGCGCGAACTGCTGCGCCGGCTGCTGGTCGGTCACCCGATGTACCTCCTGCTGACTACTGAAAATGGATCAATGGATCAATGGATCAATGGGTCGCTGTGGATAATTTTGGCAGGGTTTGCCCTGGTCGAGAGGTAGTCGAGAGGTAAAGGTCCCGGGGGCGGGTTAGAAGGGTGCGCTCTGTGCGTACGCCTCACGCAGCTGCCCCGCAACCCTGCGCGCGGCGGCGGAGCGGATGGCGGGCCTAGGGGCGGCGGGCCTGGGCGTGGCGTCCCGTACGGGCAGCGCCGGTGCTGGGGCGTGCTCCTTCACCGTGGGGGTGTACGTGTACGTGGCCGTGGCCGGGAGTGGGGCGGTGGGCGCCTCGGAGGCGGCGGGCTTCGGAACGACCACGGTGGGGGCGAGTGGCGCGGGGCCGGGGGCCGGCGGGGCAGCATCCTCGGCGGCGATGAGGCGCGTCAGGCGTCGCCGGGCTTGGGCGACCGCGAGACCGTGGCCCTTGATGATCGCGACGCACTGTTGGACCACGCCGGCCAGTGTGGGGCGGTCCGCGGCCGACTGCGCCAGCATCGCTGCCAGCAGCGGCAGCAACTCATCCGGGGCACCGGAGAGATCGGGCTGCGTATCCGGGTCGGTGATCCCGTGGAAGACGGCGTGGATGCTGTCGGCCGGGTACGGATAGTGGTTGGTCGCGGCGTACAGCAGCACCGCGCCGAGCGCGTAGACGTCCACGGCGGGGGAGAGAGGTTTGACGCCGGTTGCCTGCTCCGGGGACATACAGGCAGGGGTGCCGACCACCATGTTCGGGGCGGTCAGTGAGGCACTCGACTCCGCGAAGACCGCGAGCCCGAAATCGATGATCTTCGGCCCATTGGGGCCGAGCAGGATGTTCGCCGGCTTGAGGTCCCTGTGCAACAGCCCTTGCTTGTGCACACCGGACAATGCCTCGGCGAGCGTCGCACCCAGGGATGCGGTGAGTTCGGCAGAAAGTGTGCCGTGCATGTCGACCTGGCGTCGCAGTTCCGGTCCTTCGACGTACTCGGTGGCGAGCCAGGGCCGCTCCGCCTCTGTGTCAGCGTCCATGAACGCGGCTATCCGAGGGCCCCACACCGTTTTGAGAACCTCGATCTCTTGCGCGAATCGCTGGCGGGTCTCGGAGTCCACCACCGACGGCTTGATCACCTTGACTGCTGCGGCCTCACCGGCGGGGGACTCGCCGAGGTAGACCTGGCCCATCCCGCCGTGCCCGATCCGGCCGGTCAACCGGAACCCGCCGAGCTCGGTCGGGTCCTCTGGACTCAGCGGCGTAGCGTTCACTTGGCTCCTGGCTCTGGGGCTGGTCGGTGGCCGTGCACTCGCCTCCAAGGCTATCGATGCCGCTGTCCCCCTGTGGTCGCACTGGCGACAGGGCCCGGCCCCCCTCGCCCTCGCCCGATTCCAGCGGTTGCCTGCCTCCGAGTCACTGCGCCGGCATGACCGCCTGGATGCGGGAGAGCGTGAAGACGCGGTCGTCCTCGCGCAGGTGGCAGTAGGCGTAGAGATACGGCGGGTCGAATTCCAGCTCGCTTACGGTGCGGATGGTGTGGCTGCCGGACTGGGCGACGTACTCGATCGTGAGGGGCTCCTGCTCGTGGATGGCGTGAGCGAGTTGGCGCCTGTCCGTGAGGGAGAGATCCTTCGCGTAGTGATCGAGGATCTCCTCCGTGTCGGTCGCGAAGGGCACACCGTTGTACGGATCCGGGTACGGCTCGCGGTCCGGGGCGGCCAGCAGGGTGCTCGCCAGCTTGAGTGGATCGGGTGGGGTGGAGTGGGGTGTGGTGGTGGTCGTGCGGCGGGGGTGTGGGAGCGGGAGGTGGGTGGCGCGGAGGTGTGGTGGCTTCTCGATGCGGACCGTGCCGTCGGCGGCCTCGGCCACCGGGGCGTAGCCCTCGGCGCGCAGTGCTTCGAGCGTCTTCGCCGGCGAGGTGCGGGACAGCAGGACGGTCGGGGCGAGTTGGCGCAGGCCCAGCTTCGAGAGTGTGCGGTGCGCGGCGATCTCGGCCAGCAGGGGTGGTTCCGTGCTGTGGATGACGCAGGCGGCGGAGGCCAGGCGGATTCGGCCGTGGCGGCGGGCTGTGTCGGTGATCAGGTACGACAGGGGCTGGGGGAGCGGGTTTTCTGCCACGGCGGTGAGGGCGGACTCGATGTCGTCGGCGGTTCGGCCTGCGTCCAGGGCGCGGCGCATCGAGGCAGGGGAGAACCGCCATACGGATGCTGTGCCACGCGCCTCCCGATTCGCCAATGTGTCGAGGAGCGTGGCCAGTTGAGCCGTCGGGGTGCCTGATACGACTGCGGTGAGGTCCGCGCCGATATGAGCCGTCGCGGTCGCCGAGGGGAGAAGACGCGTGGCGCAGGTGCGTACGGCCGAGGTGTCGTCCGACAGCAGTGCCTCGCCGAGCGGTGAGAGCGCACCGCGTGCGAGCACCCCGAGCAGCTCCGCCTCTCGGATGAGTGTGCTGAACGGGGTTGTGTCTTGCGGGAGTTGGTGCGTGAGTGGCCGGTGCCAGGTGATCAGCTCGCCGAGCGCGGCGGACTTCTGTACGCCCTGGCCGGAGGGGAGCCCGGCCGCCGCCGTGAGCAGGCCGTGACGGGCCTGCCGGCAGGAGGCGCACGATGGTGGGCGGTCCAGCGCGGGCAGGGCCTTGCCGTCCTCGTCGCGGGCGCTGGAGGGGGTGAGGCCCAGCATCCACCAGGCGTGGAGGAGTAGCGTCAGCCGCTCGGCCGGTTCCTGCTCGGACCAGGCGTCGTACGCCACGGTGACCGGGGTCCGGTCACCGTCGTGGGCCAGCAGCCCGGCTGCGTACGCGCACTCCAGTGCGAGGCGTACCACTGGCTCCTCGCACTGTGTCACCTTGCCGATACGAGCCAGCTCACGGGCGCCGACTCCGCCGGACTTCAGCCGGGCCGGGGGGCGTCCCGCGCACTCGGCGAGCAGCGTGGCGGCCTGCCCGGCAAAGGCGGTGGCAGCTGCGGTTGCCTCCCGCCCGACCTCGGCCGCGGTGAGCTCTGCGAGCGCCGGCTCGGGCGGGGCCGGGGCAAAGGGGGCGTGCCAGCCGGGGCCGCGCAGAGCCAGGGACACCTCGGCGGGCATCCGGGCAGGCTCGTACCCGTACCCGGGCTTGACCAGCAGGGCCCGGTCCAGAGCCCAGCGCTCGGCGGTGTCCGGTCGCGGGGATCCGTGCATGGTCGGCGCCGGTGGCTCCTGTGTGGGATCGGCGTGCTGCTCCAACAGGCGGCGGGCGCGCGCGGGTGCGGCGGCGAGCAGCGTTGCGAGCCGGTTCGCGTCGCTGTGGTGCTCCAGCAGGGCCGCGAGCCGCTGCGGCTTGGTGCCCGGCGGGTTGATGTTCAGGGTGGTCAGGATCGTGCGCAGTTCCTCGGAGGTTCTGTTCGTCAGTAGCTCGGCGAGTCCGGGATGCAGTCCGAGCGGTGACTCCCACGCGGTGCGCAGGGGCGTCACCATGCGCAGATCGCCCTGGCTGTCCCGCCACACCAGGGCAAGGTCTGTCAACTGTCGTAATGCAGAGTCGAGTTCGGGAGTCAGTGCGTCTGATGTTGCGTCGAGAAGTTCGGCGAGCTCCGTGCGGGACACGGGAGGAGGGAGCACGGCCAGCGCCTCGGCTGTCTGGAGAGCGGGCAGCGTCAGGCGCGGGAGCGCCAGCGCCACCGAGGCGGGGCGCTGCAGCCGGTCGGCGAGCTCGCCCAGCGTGCGCGGTTCGGGAGAGCGTACGGCGTCGGGGCGTGAGGCGAGTACGAGGCGGAGGCGGTTCGGGGTGAGAGTGCGCAGCCATGCTGTCAGCGGTGAGCCGTGGGACGTGTTGATGGAAATCACCTGACCGTGATGCGTCGCCCGACGTGCTGTGCGGGCGGGGCGAGTTGGCAGGAATCACGGTATCGGACCCGAGGGGGCCCCAGGATCGTGGCGGCTGATCGGCCCGAGGGCCCCAGGATCGTGTCGACTGGGTGGCTGGTGAAGTCGTCGTACCCCGCCCTGGTAGGGAAGTTCGACGGGTCGGGTCGCGCTCAAGGCCGGCATGGTCAGAGGTGTTCGGCCCAGCGCGTCAGCGTGGCGAAGTCCGCCTTCCGCAGGCCGTTTCGCGGATGGATGCGCAGCAGCAGCGCCGGAGCGTCATGGTGGGCTGCGACATACGCCGTGTCCAGGTCCGTGATCATGTCGTCCACCCAGACGAACGGGCGTCCCGCCGCCCACTTCAGGAGTGGGCGGGTCTTCCAGTACAGCCCGTCCGGGTCCTTCGCGAACAGCTCCGGCCACTCGATCACCGGGAGGGCGTCAGGCAGACCGATGACCGGGGCGATCATGTGATTCGCCTCGTGCATCCACGTGGTGGCCCAGACCAGCTCGTACGGGAGCGCCGAGAGGCGCGCCCCGTGTCCGGGGTGCAGGTAGATGCGCAGGCCGCGGCGGTGGGCGCGGGAGCCGGGGGTCTGGCGGGACAGCCAGTTGGCCGGGTGGAGGCGGTGGGTGGTGTAGCCGCGCAGACGGGGGAAGCGGGCGAAGTACGGGTTCAGCGGGCCGTCCACGTCCAGGAGCAGCAGGGGGCGATCTTTCATGACGGACATGCAGGAGAACTGCCCATTGTGGAGGCTGATCACGTGCCGATGAGGGGCTGTTCAGAGTTGGTCACACGTTGTGCCGGTCGGCGGATCCAGGGCTACGGCGGGGAGGGTTAGGCCGCCGCCAGGCGACCAGCACCGCCTCGATCGCCCTCGCCACTCGCCCCCGCGCCTCGTTGCGTCGTACGCCGCTCATCAGCAGCACGTCGTACGCCGTGTCGTCGTGCCGTACGGCCGCCCGCACCGCGGCCGTCACCGCGCCCTCGTCCAGTGAGCGGCCCGCCGCGCTGCGGCCCACCCGGCCGCTGCCCCGGAGCGAGGTGTGCGCGGCGACCGCCGCGGCACGGTCCTGCGGGCAGGACGGGAACAGGCGCAGGATCTCCGCGGTCAGGGCGGCGGTGAAGCGGACGTCCTCGGTCGCGCGGCGTGCCGCGTCCCGTTCGCGGCGGCGGGCGCGGGCGTCGGCGTCCGCCAGGCAGGCGGCCTCCGCCCGGAGCAGTGCCTGCTCCTCGACGAGGATGCCCTGGCGTTCGTAACGCGTACGACGGCTGTTGTGGCGCAGGACGACCGCCCACAGCGAACTGGCCTCCCTGGCCCGGCGCGTGAGGGCCGCGTTGCCGCGCGGGAGGTAGCTGAGGTGGCCGAGATCCGCGCAGTCCAGGCAGTACGGGGCGTTGTACTCCAGGACGAGGAGAAGAGGGAGCGGGCCGTCGTGGCACTCGGCGCAGTGCAGCCGGGGTTCGCGTGGCTGGATGACGACGACCGGTGGTTCGGCGCCAGCCATGTCAGCGCACCCCTGGCGCCGCCGCCTCGATGAACGCGCGCACCGCGTCGCGCGCCTCCTCCGAGCGCATCGCGCGCTCCGGCTCGTCCGTCGCGTCGTGCATGGAGTTCGTGGCCTCGAATGCCGAGGACGCCAGCCGTACGGCCACACCGTCGTCGCACACCAACTGGACGCGGAACAGCGCCTGGTGTGCGGAGGAACGTAATCGGTACGACTCCATGCGGCTCGTTTCCGCCTTCTCGCTGCCGGGCGCCTCCGACTTTCGGTGCCAGCGGTCGTTCTGGCCGCGGCGGTAGTCGACGACCGCTCCCGCGAACGCGCTGTACGCGGAGATCCGCTCCTGGCGGAGTTGCTCGACGCGGGCGAGAGTGGCGCCGCGCTCCGCTGTCTGACGTTGGAAGAAGTGCGTCGCCAGCGAACCGAGAAGAGTGCCTATGACTGCGATGAGTGCTGTCTCCACAGTGCTTACTCCCATTGAGTGCTTAATCGTTCGGAAGATGCGGGCGATCTTGCTAACGTCATGGCCGTGGCGAAACTTAATCAGATCATCGCGGTGGAGAAAGGCGTCAAGTCCAAGGCGCAGCAGGACCTGACGGCGGCCCATCATGGGCTCCAGAAGCCGGCGCTGCTCGCGGGCATCTCGCGTACGTACCAGCCGAAGGACGAAGAGGGCGAGCAGCTTCCGCCCGAGTCCACGCGGGTCCAGGTCAAGGCCGAGGATGTGCTGCGCGAAACCGCGAAGACGCTGACGAGGCTCTTCGATGTGACCGCCACCAAGGACTGGGCCAACTGCGAGGCCCGCGCCGATGTGACCGTCGACGGGCGGGTGCTCGTGAGCGCGGTCCCGGTGTCCTATCTCCTGTTTCTGGAGAAGCAGTTGACGGACATCTATGCCTTCGTGCGGAAGCTTCCCCTGCTCGACGCCTCCGAGGCGTGGGCGCTCGATCCGTCGACCGACGACTGGAAGACGGATGCGGTACGAACCCTTCGTACGAAGAAGGTGCCGCGCAACCACGTGAAGGCCGAGGCGACCGAGAAGCACCCGGCGCAGGTCGAGGTGTACTACGAGGACATCCCGGTCGGGTACTGGACGACCGTCAAGTTCTCCGGTGCGCTGACGGCCCGGCGCGTGAACGACGTGCTGGAGCGCGTGGAGAAGCTCCAGCAGGCCGTGAAGTTCGCCCGCGAGGAGGCGAACGGCGCCGAGGTCACCGACCAGCGGGTGGGCGATGCCGTCTTCGGCTACCTGTTCGGGTAGCCTCATCAACTCCCCGACCGCCATTGCGCGGTTGGGGTGCGCGAAGAGCGCAAGCTGAAACTGAAGTTCGTCGTGACTGCGCGGTACCGGCTTCGGGCCGCGTTCAATCTCAGACTCTTGCTCCAGACTCAGCATTCGCCGCCGATCGCCGTACCAACCGGGCCCGGGCCCATGCGCGTCGAGTTGCCGGTTCAATTCCGGCCCGCGGAGCTTCGATCCGCGGTGGTCCAAAGGCAGGACGCGGCGACATTACGACTGATCCGGTCCCTTCAACGGGCGGCGCATCAACCAGGTGGCATCAACAGGGCTCGGGGGCCGGCTACGCCCCCGGGCCCGCCTCCTTTCCCCACTGCCGTTCCCTGCTGCCGTCCCGTGCTGTCGTCCCGTGCTGTCGTTCCCTGCTGTCACGCCGGCGCGCTTCGTCCGTGCGTTCAGGCAGTGCGCTTCGCCGCTCCGGCGAAGGAGACTCCTCGGCCCGCGAAGAAGCGCTCGAAGGTGGCGAGAGGGAGATCCGCCGCCCGTGAATGAGGGGTCGTGCCCGAAGGGTTGTGGAGGTGGACGCCCTCTCCGTCCGGCGTACGGGCTGTGATCAGCACCAGATGGCCGCCCCGGCCGGGCGCGGGGCGGTCCGGGTTGCGGATTTCGTAGTGGACCGATGCCATCACCGTCCGGCCCTCGTCCAGTAGTTCAAGGATCTCCGCCGGGGCGAGACGGCGGTGGACGGTGGTCGGCAGCGCGTGCGCCTCTTCGGCGTACGTCGCGAGCGGGGCGTAGATCATGCCGTGGATCGCCCCATCCGCGTCCTCCGTGTACGCCCCGTACTTCAGCGCGCCGTCCCGCAGCTCGAAGAGCGAGGGGGCGGGAGTCGGCGACACCCTGCCGAGCGCCATCCGCAGGCACGTCATGCCGCACAGATGCCCGCACCACCGGCCGTAGTCCTCGACCGTCGCCGCGCCCGAGGACTCCCACGCCGGGTCGGCAGCCGGGTCCAGGCCGTCGTACACGATCTGCTCGATCAGGTGCGGGGAGGCGAACTGGGTGTGGATGGAGGTGTTGCAGGTAGTGCAGGTGTTGCAAGTGGAGTACATGGGGCCTGTGCGGCTGGTGAGGTGGTTGGGGCTGGTGAGATCGGCCATTCGCGGGTATCCACTCAGAAACGGTCGATACGACTGATCGCCGCATCCGGATCGTCAGGGTACGGTGAGGCGATTTTGGCGACAATGGGAGCAGCAAACGGTAGCCGCGGCAGCAGGGGGCGTGAACCGGGATCCCTTGCCCGCGCCGGGAGTTGAGGGGATTCCGATGAGGTTCACGGAACTTGTGGGACAGGGCGGGCGGCAGGGACCGATGCGCAAGGCCATGGTCCTGATCGGGGGCGTGGCCGCGCTCGGCATGGTGCCGTCAGCCGCGCTCGCGACACCCGGCAGCGGAGTGACCGGCACGGTCCTGGCCACCGGCACCTCCGCCGAGACGCTGAAGGTGAAGACCAAGGGGCCCGTCGATGTGGTCGTACGTACGATCACCATCGCGCCGGGCGGATCCACCGGCTGGCACCATCACACCGGGCAGCTGATCGCCGTCGTACAGCAGGGCACGCTCACCCGGACGCTCCAGAACTGCTCCGTGGAGAGGACCACCGCGGGTCAGTCCTTCATCGAGCCCTCCGGCGCCAAGCACCGGCACATCGGCCGCAACCTGGGGAGCACTCCGGTCGTGCTGTACGTGACCTACATGCTGCCCGCCGGCAGTCCGCTCTCCGTCGACTCGGACGCACCGGGCTGCGCGGCGGGGAAGAAGTAGAGCGGGGCTTGCGGGGCTTGCGGGAGCGGGACGCGCGGGCAGGTTAAGCGCGGGGAGTGGTGCGCGCGGGCGGTCGGGTGAGGCGGGCGGTCGGGTGAGGCGGGTGGAGGCGGGTGGAGGGGGGAGGTGGTCGGGCGGATGAGGTGGGTGGCGAGGTCCAGCGGTTTTGGGGGCTCCGGCTAGGGTCGGCTCCATGACTTCCGATCTCTGGGCCGCACTACCCGCCTCCGTACGCGAGCACGTCGACGAACTCGTCGTCCAGGGGCGATCGGTCCAGGCCGTCTTCGCCATCCGCTCCTCCGGGGTCGAACCCAGGCCCGGTCTTCGCGGCTGCCAGGCCCTGGTCGCCGAGCGGAGCGCCGCGCTCGCGGACCGCATCGGACCCCCGTCGCTGCGCGACGTGGACACGCTCGCAACCGAGGCCGCCGCACTGCCGGGACCCGTGGTGGCCGTCGAGGCGGACTGGCACAGTGACGACCAGGGGTGGTTCGTGCGGCTGTTCGCGGTCATGGCCGACCCGGCGGACACGCACTGCCTGGCGCACGTCCGGCACGACCTGGGGACCGAGCAGGCGGACGTGACGGCGGCCGGGCAGGAGCTCGCACAGCGGTTCGGGGTGCCGTTCCGCTTCGTGGGAGCGCCTGAATGACCGCGTTGTCCCGGGCGGCTCGGATGGTGTAGCCGTGCGGGTCGAAGCGATCACCTGGGAACGTCTGACCGACGCTCTCGCCGACCACCTCGCCGCACTGAAACCGGCGGACGGCGGCCCTTGGCTCAAGGCCGCCGTCGACGGCGCGCCCGCCGCCCGCACGGCGGAGACGGCCGAGCACCTTGCCGAGGCCCTGCGGCTGCGCGGCCACACCGTCCTCGTGGTCGATACGGAAAGCTTCCTGCGGCCCGCCTCGCTGCGTTTCGAGTACGGCAAGCAGAACCCGGACGCCTACTACAGCGGTTGGTTCGACACCGGCGCCCTGTGGCGCGAGGTCTTCGGCCCGCTCGAACCGGACGGCAGCGGGCGAGTCCTTCCCGATCTCTGGGACCCCGCCACCGACCGGGCGACGCGCAGTCCGTACGTACAGCTGCCGCCCGGCGGTGTGCTGTTGCTGCACGGACCGCTGCTCCTCGGGCACTGGTTCCCGTTCGACCTCACCGTGCACGTACGGCTGTCGCCCGGCGCACTCGTGCGGCGCAGCGGCGAGAGCGAACGCTGGACCCTGCCGGCCTTCGCCCGCTACGAGGAGGAAGTGGCCCCCTCGCAAGCGGCCGACGTCCTCGTCCGGGCCGACGACCCACGCCATCCCGCCTGGACGGGCCTCGACCGGTAGACGCACCAGTTGCACCCGGCCAACACACCGGTCACAGAAGGCTGTTCCCGCCTGCCTACTTGTTCGTGACCGGGTGATACCGCACGTTCACTGCGGCCGAGGGGTCGTCGCCGTTGACGGCGGCCTTCAGCCCGATCCGGACCGCCTCGGCCACATCGCAGGTCAGGAAGGTCACGCCCTCGGTGGGCGGCGCGTCTTCGGGGTGGTGCGTGAGGATGAATACCGGTCCGTCCCATGCGTCGACTTCGTTCGGTTCGACCGTGGTCAGGTCGCGGGTCGCGGGGCGTGAGTTGTGAGTCGTAGGCCGTAGGCGTGGGCCAACCTCCCGGCCGGGTACAACTAGCCGCAGTATCCGCAACGCAGGCCCGGCCGCCGTCGTTCAGCCGGACCCGGGCGGGTCGGTGTTCTCTCGGAAGGGTGGCCGTCCGCCGATCACTGTCACCGCGTGTGCCCCAGCCCGGCAGCCTGCCGCTGCGGCCATTTCGTCTCCCTTCGAGCCGCCCGCACCGCCGAGACGTGCGGCCAGAAACGCACCGGTGAACGCGTCGCCCGCGCCCGTCGAGTCCGCCGCCCTCGCCGGGACGGGCGGGATACGGGCCGTGACACCTCCGAACGACGCGAGCAGCGCCCCATCGGCGCCGAGGGTAACGGCCACGAGCGGGAAGTACCGGCTCAACTTCGCCGCCGCGTCGTGCGGTTCCGGTAGACCGGTGAGCAGGCAGGCCTCGTCGGCATTGGGCAGCAGTACGTCCGCCCCCGCCACCGCGTCCAGGAACCGGTCCACTCCCAGGCCGGAGATGAAGCCCACCGACGCCGGGTCCACACTCACCGTCACCCCGCGTTCCCGAGCCGCCCGCAGGGCCAGGCGAGCCGTCGCCCGGCTCGTGTCGGAGAAGAACAGATACCCGGAAAGGTGGAGATGGGTGATGCCGTCGAGAAGGGACGGGGACCAGTCGGCGGGGGAGAGGCGAAGGGCCGCGCCGTTGTCGGAGAGGAACGTGCGCTCGGCGGTGGCGTCGACGAGAGAGATGACGGTGCCGGTTGGCGCCTCGGCGTCGAGGACAAGATGGGGTCGCACGCCCGCGCGCCGGAGCCGCTCCTGGTGCCAGGCCGCCGAGTCCGTGCCGACCCGCGCGAGGATCCGTACGTACGCGAGGCCCGAATACGCAGCCCAGCACGCTGCGTTGGCGCCGGCTCCGCCCGGCAGGGTCCTGATCTCGGCCGCCGTGTCGGTCGCGGGCGCAAGAGGTCCGCGATGGCGAGCCACGACGTCGGTCACCACATCGCCAACCACCAACAGCCCGCGTTCCGCACCCGCGCCCTCCGCACCCGCGCCCTCCATTCCATGGATCTCCGCGCCGTCGCTCTCCGCACGGCGCCTCTCCATGCCGCCGCCCTCCATGCTGCTGCCCTCAAGGTCGCCTCCCTCAGGGCCGTCGCTGTCCTCGCAGCCGTACTCCGCTCCGCGTCCTTTCATGTGGGGGATCTCTACGCCGCTCACGCCGGTGACCACACGGCCGCGATCTCCGCCGCCAGTCGCACATTGCTCCGCACCGCCGCCAAGTTGGCCTCCAGCGAAGCTCCTTCGGTGTGCCGAGCCAGGTAGTCCAGCAGGAATGGGGTGACGGCCTGCCCAGCGATCCCGCGCTGACCGCACTCGGTCAGCGCGTCAGCCAGGACCCGGTCGTGCAGTGCCGGATCCAGTTGCTCGGACTCCGCCACGGGGTTGGCGACAAGCAGCGCGGCTTCCGGGCCGCCGAGTGCGTCCTGGGCCCGCATCACCGCCACCACCTCGCCGGGCGTACGCACCGTCCAGTCCACCGGCTCGCCCGAACTGCTCAGATAGAAGCCCGGAAAGTACTCCGTGCCGTATCCGAGGATGCCGACCCCGAGCGTCTCCAGCCGCTGCAACGTCGCCGGAACATCGAGGATGGACTTCACCCCCGCGCACACCACCGTGATCCGCGTCCGCGCGAGGAGTCCCAGATCCGCCGACTCGTCCTGGGTAGTGGTCCATTCGCGGTGCACGCCCCCGAGCCCGCCCGTCGCGAAGACCCGCAGACCTGCGCGTGCGGCCAGCAACGCCGTCGCCGACACGGTCGTCGCCCCGCTCGCGCCCGCCGCAACGGCCGGCGCGAGATCGCGGTGTCCCAGCTTGCGCACCGAGTCGTCGTTCGCCACCCGCTCCAGCTGGGCCTTGTCCAGCCCGATACGTGCCTTGCCGTCGAGGACGGCAATGGTGGCAGGAACAGCGCCTGCGGTACGTACCACCTCCTCCAGCTCTTCCGCGACGCGCAGATTGCGCGGGCGCGGCAGTCCGTGCGCGATGATCGTCGATTCCAGGGCGACCACGGGACGACGCTGCTCCAGCGCCTCCCGTACTTCCTCGGACAGCAGCAGCGTGGTGTCAGGCATGCTCCATCCTTGGCACACGCGTACGGCCCGCAAACCTCGCCACTAGAGCCTCGGCAGGCTCCCATCGGCTAACACGTCCCAAAATGAGGCGAGTTGACGATGGGCGGTGGTCCGACCGCCCTACACCAGGCGCCTTATCTCGCCCCGCACCCGGTAGAAGCCGCCCTGCGACGTGTGTAGCGCGTCGACGACGTATCGGGTGCCGAGCTGACGCATGGAGCGGGGGAACTGGACGTTCCAGGACGGCTCGTAACCCTCGGACACGACGTGGACCCGCATCCGGCCCCCCTCCTGGACGCATTCGACGACCACCCCGGCCCCCGGCGCGGGCACCACGCTGACCGTCGCGATGGACGCCGTCGGCATATAAGTGGGCAGCGCTGCCGCCTGCTTGATGTCCATGGCGACCGGCACCGAGCCGGACTGGGCGGCGGAGATCGCAGCCTCACTTGCGTCGATGCAGGCCAGCGAGCCGTCGGTGGTCACTATGTAGAGCTTCTCGTCGCGGTACTGCATGGACAGGGCCGAACCACCGCCCGTACCGAGCTTCCACAGCCGGGTCCCGTCCGCATCGAAGCAGTAGACGGAGGAGGACGAGTCGCCCGCGAAGACATAGCGGCCGCCGGGGGAGGTGGCGCAGGAGTACACCGACGAGTCGCACTGGTACCTGGCCTCGATACGACCTGAGGCCTTGGACAGCCGCTCGACGACCCGCCGACCGGTGCCCGCGTACACCGCGGCGTCCTCCTGCCAGCCGAACAGCACGTTCCCCGTAGTGGCTGTGTGCCACAACTCGCCGCTGCCGTCGGTCGCGTAGGCCGTCACTCCGCGCGTGTGCCCGTGGTAGACGGCTTCCTCGTCCGCCCGCACCATCCAGGCGCTGCCGCCCGTCGAGCGGCGCGACCACTGGAACTCGTCCTCGTGGTCGATCACGGTAAGTCCGCCGTTGCGGTCCGCGACATTCAGGACGCCCTCGTGGATGTCCAGCCAGAAGATGTCGACGTCTTCCGCGATCTCGTACGCCGCGAACGGCAGCTTCGACGACAGGTCGTACACCCTGCCGTCGTCACAGCCCGCGTAGATCCAGAAATCGTCCGCGACCAGGCACTTCACCCCGTCGGGCAGCTGATACCTGGCCAGCACCTCGCCGTCGTGACCCAGGGTGTAAACATCGCCGTTCTGATTGCCCACCCAACAACGGTCCTCCTCGATGTGGATTCCGAGGGCAGTGGCGCCGGTGCGGAACCGCCACAGCACCGGGGCCGTCGCGCGGGCCGTGGACGGCGCCGAAGCGACCTGGCGGCGCGACACGGCGCGGGCCGCCCGCTGCCCCTGTATCGCGGGCGCGTACCCCTTGCGCACCTTCTCGCCGACCTTCTTCGCCGCTGCGGCCTTCGCCTTCTCCGCGCTCGGGAACGTCGATGTCTGGTACTGGCCGTCCGCACCGATCCTTCCGTAACGCACCGACACCGTCAGCCCGTCAACGGTCACTTCATAGAACTTGTGCGCCCCGCCGTCGTCCTGCGACAGCTCCAGATACGTTGTCTCCCGCGCAACCCGCGTCCGAGCAGCAGACATGGCACACCCCTCCACAAGGACCGGCCGGTGCAGCCGATCTCGACTGATTCCAAGGTAGAGCCAGCCACTGACAATTGGTCTTGGAGCCAGCCGGAGCCGGTCGAGCCGTGTGTGCGGCGGCCGGGCAGGATGCCGCAACTGCTCACGATCCAAGGAGTGTTGGGCGCGCTGGAGGGGGAGGAGGGAGGCACGCAGGGCGCTGCGGCTCCCGCAGGGGCTTCTCTAACGGTGGTGGGTGCGCCTACTGCCCGACTTCGCCCGGTCCAGTACGGCCACACCGATCGCCGCGAGGCCGATCTGGATCAGCCACTCGACCCAGTCGACACCGTCCGTGTCGGACACGTCGAAGCCCTGGGCGATCGCCGTGCCGAGCAGCGCGGCCGCGATCCCCACCAGAATCGTCCACAGGACGCCGACATGCTGACGGCCGGGCAGGACGAGCCGGCCCAGGATTCCGATGATGACGCCGATCACGATCGCGCTGAAGATGCCCGAGATCTCCATGCTTCTCTCCTCGCAGAGGGGGTGTGCCGGGCCGAGTGCCCCGTATCGCGCGATGTACGCCTCGCTGCTGAGCGCCCGGCAGCGTCCGGCTAAGGTGTCGCGCCATGACGACAATCGATCAAGCTCCCGCATCCTTCACCGTGCACATCCCGGACGCCGAACTGGAGCCCGAACCGCTCGCCCCGGAGCAGATCGTCTCCGGCGAACCGGCGGTGACGGGCAAGTTGCTGTGGGAGTCCCCCGATGGCAAGCAGCTTCGCGGCATCTGGCAGATCACGCCCGGCGTGGTCACCGACATCGAGGCCAACGAGCTCTTCGTGGTGGTCAGCGGGCGCGCCACCGTGCAGGTGGAGGGCGGCGCGACCCTGGAGATCGGCCCGGGTGACGCATGTGTGCTGCGCGAGGGCGACCGTACGACGTGGACCGTGCACGAGACGCTGCGTAAGGCCTACCACATCAGTCTTTGACCTCAGTCTTTGACCTCAGTCTCGACCTCGGTCGTGACGGGACTCCTCGTCGAGCGGCGGGCGGCGAGCAGAGCGAGCGTGGCCATCGGCAGGAGCAGACAGGCGCCGATCGCGTTGAGCCAGCCGTAGCCCGCCTGCGAGACGATGAGGCCCGCGGCCGCGCCACCGATGCCCGCTGCCGTGTTCATCGTCAGGTCCGACAGTCCCTGGACCGCGGCGCGGGCCTGCTGCGGAACCGAGTCGGTGAGCAGTGCGGATCCCGAGACCAGGCCCGCGGACCAGCCGAGACCCAGCACGAACAGACCTGCGGCGGTCTGCGCGTGGCTCGGGCCCGCGGTGCCGGCCAGCAGCGCGGCGAAGCAGAGCAGCCCGGCCGCGAGGCCGATGACCGCGAGGCGGCCGACCCGGTCGGACAGCCAGCCCATGACCGGCGAGAACGCGTACATACCGGCGATGTGACCGCTGATGACGAGACCGACCAGTTCGAGTCCGGCCCCGTGGTGCCCCAGGTGCACGGGGGTCATCACCATGATCGAAACCATGACGGTGTGTGTGACGGCCACGGTCACCAGGGCGAGCCGGGCCTGCGGGGAGGCCTTGACCGCCGCGATGCCCGCGCGCAGCGAGCGGCCCTGTGCGGACTGGGACTCCGGCGGGGCCAGGGCCCGCGCGGTGAGGAGGGGGTCGGGGCGCAGCAGCACCGCGACCACCAGGCCCGTGATCAGGAAGATGCCGGCAGCCCACAGGAACGGCCCCGCCGTCTGCGGGATGGACGTTCCGGCGAAGCCGCGGCCCGCGGGGGCCGCGATGTTGGGGCCGAGGACGGCGCCGATCGTCGTCGCCCAGACGACCGTCGAGATCGCGCGGGCGCGCCGGTCCGGCGGGGCCAGGTCGGCGGCGGCGAACCGGGCCTGGAGGTTGGCCGAGGACGCGGCGCCGAAGCCCGCCATGCCGAGCAGCAGCAGTGGGAAGTTCTCGATGACGGCGGCGAGCACCACGAGCCCCGCGCCCAGTGCCCCGATCAGATAGGCCAGGACGAGCCCCGGACGCCGGCCGCGTGAGGTCATCAGGGCGGCCAGCGGTATGGAAAGCAGTGCCGTACCGGCCACGGAGGCGGTCGGCGCCAGCCCGGACAGAGCCTCGGTGCCGCTGATCTCCGTTGCCAGGACGGGGGCGAGCGCGATACCGATGGGGACGCCGAGGCCGCCCAGGATCTGGCTCACGATGAGCACGGCGGTGGTACGCCGCTGGAGCGTCCGCACAGCCTCGGGCCCGAGCGCGGCCGCTGCCGTGCCCGCCTTGCCGGCGGGGTCGCCGGTCGCCTTGTCGGTCGTAGTCACCGCCGAAGTGTGCCAGTCCCGTACGTACGCACGAAACTGGATATGGCCCGGCACTCGGAACAGAGATTTCTTCAGGTCGGAACGGAGATTTCCTCAGAACAGCGGGCGGGGCAGTACCCCTTCCAGAGCCAGCAGCACCCGCTTGGTCTCCAGGCCGCCCCCGAACCCGCCGAGACCGCCGTCGCTCTCCACCACACGGTGGCAGGGCACCACCACCGGCAGCGGGTTCGACCCCATCGCCGCTCCCACGGCCTGCGCCGCGCCAGGCTGTTCCACGCGCCTTGCCAGCTCTCCATAGCCGACCACCGCGCCGTACGGAACGCCGGTCGCCAGCTCCCTGAGAACCTGCCGGTTGAACCCAGAGGTCAGCGACCAGTCCAACGGCAGATCGAAGTCGCGCAGCTCGCCCGCGAAGTAGGCAGCGAGCTGCCGTATGGGCTCGGCCAGCCGGGCGGAGCCGGGTGCCTCGGCCACCTCGGCGCCCAGCTGTGCCCGCAACTGCGCGAGAGCCTTCCGTTGTACGGCGGGATCGGCGTGGAAGACCACGCTCACCAGTCCCTCGCCGGTGGCGGCGAGCAGCAGCGACCCGATGTCGGTGTCGCCGCTGCCGATCACGGCCCACTCCACGAACTGCCCGTCCTGCTCGTCGCTGCTCATGCGAACCACCGTACGACCGGGCACTGACATTGATACTCATAGCTGGGTTCCGGTGGCCGTGGACGGCGGGCCGTCCGCGACGAACAGGCAGACCGCTACGAACAGACCGCTTCCTGTACGACGTCCGGGGTGTTCGTGATGATCCCGTCGACACCGAAGTCGCGTACCCGTACCGCGCCCGCCGCGTCGTTTACCGTCCAGGTGTTGACCCGCAGTTTCCTGCCGTGCACGCCCTTCAGCTTGTGCACCGCGGTGACATAGTCGGCCGTGAGCGAGGTGTGCGTCGGATTGATCTGGTCCGTGAACGCCGCGTACTCGGGCAGGTCGGCGACGGCCGGTGTGCCCAGGAAGCCGGTCGTCAGGTCGGGCCGCTGCCGGTGCACCTCCTTGACGCTGTCGGCGCCGAAACCTTGAATGACCAGGCTGTGCTTGACGTGCCGGCGGTCCAGCCATCCTTCCTGGCGCAGTACGCGCAGGGTGTCCCTCTCGATGCCCGGGTAGAGCGCGGGCACCTTGATCTCCAGGAGCAGCTTCTGGTGGTTGCGGTCGACCCTGTTGAGGTACTGCTTGAGTGTCGGCACGCGCGCGCCCGCGTACGCGTGGCCGAACCAACTGCCCGCATCCAGCTTGGCGATCTCCGCCGCGGTGAAGTCCTTGATCTTCCACGGTGCCCGCCCCGGGAAGAGCTGCTCGACATCGGTGGTCCGCGCGAGGCTGTCGTCGTGGACGACCACCAACTCGCCGTCCCTGGTGCGCTGTACGTCGTTCTCCACCCAGTCGATGCCCAACCGGTCGGCCGCGTCGACCGCCGCCAGGGTGTTCTCCGGCGCGTACGCCGATGCGCCCCGGTGGGCGATGACTGCGGGGGCATCGTGCTGACCGGCCGGAGCGGTGGCCTGAGCGGCGGAGCCGGGCAGCAGCAGCGCGGTGGCACTCAGGAGCGCGACTGCCGAGGCCGGGACGGTGCGTGCGTACACAAGGACTCCTCGCGTCGAGTGATCACGGACGGTTAGAGAGTGACAGCAACCGGCCAACGAGCGACAGGCGAAGGATGGCCACGAAGTGAAGAATCTGCCTGGGCCGTGTCACGTGTCAGTGTCTGTGTCGATAAAATGCTGCAAAAACATGTTCGGATCACACGGATCGGCCTACTCTCGCCCCCAACCAGGGCCTCCGCACCACTCATCGGGCCTCTCTCCCAGCGGGCACGGTCGAAGGGGCGGTAAGGGCATGCAGGGCACTGTCGACGGATTCAGCTACGGTTTGATCACCCCTGTGACGGCGTACATCATGGCGTGTCTCGGTGGCGCTCTGGGGCTGCGCTGCACGGCGAGGTCGTTGATGAACGAACGCAGCTGGAAGGCGGGCTGGCTCGCCCTCGGGGCGACCGCCATAGGGTCGGGCATCTGGACCATGCACTTCATCGCGATGATGGGTTTCTCCGTCAAGGAGACCCCGCTGAACTACGACCCCTCCCTGACTTTCGCCAGCCTCGGCGTCGCCATCGTCATGGTCGGTGTCGGCATCTTCATCGTCGGATACCGCGGCGTCACGCCCATGGCCCTGGTCACCGGCGGCACGATCACCGGCCTGGGCATCGCCTCCATGCACTACCTCGGTATGGCCGGAATACGACTGCGCGGTCAGCTCCAGTACGAGACCTTCACCGTCGCGCTCTCCGTGGTGATCGCGGTCGTGGCCGCGACCGCCGCCCTGTGGGCGGCCGTATCGATCCGTGGCATTCTGTCCAGCCTGGGCGCCAGCCTCGTCATGGGCATAGCCGTGAGTGGCATGCACTACACGGGCATGGCCGCGCTCAGCGTTCACCTGCACGGAGTGGCGAGCGCCCCCGGCGGAGAGTCGCCCGCCATGCTCCTCGCGCCGATGCTGATCGGCCCCGTGGTCTTCCTGTTCATTGCGGGCGTAGTGGTGATGTTCGATCCGCTGCTGGTCATGGGCCAGCCGGACTGGCGGAGCCCGCGCAGGGCAGAGGCCCCGGGACCGGCCCTGCGGCCCACGCAGCGCCGGTGACCCGGGCGATCGCCACGTGAGTGTCAGTGGCGAGTCGTACGGTTGGTGCATGCGGCCCGTTTCCAAGATCGAACGTACGGTGGCGCCCTTCGAGGTCGTCAGTTCCTACCAGCCCAGCGGTGACCAGCCGGCGGCCATCGCCGAGCTGGAGCGGCGCATTCGTGCAGGTGAGAAGGATGTCGTCCTGCTCGGTGCGACAGGCACCGGCAAGTCGGCGACCACTGCCTGGATGATCGAGAAGCTCCAGCGCCCCACGCTCGTCATGGCGCCGAACAAGACCCTCGCCGCCCAGCTGGCGAACGAGTTCCGCGAGCTCCTGCCCAATAACGCCGTCGAGTACTTCGTCTCGTACTACGACTACTACCAGCCCGAGGCGTACGTCCCGCAGTCGGACACCTACATCGAGAAGGACTCCTCGGTCAATGAGGAGGTCGAGCGCCTGCGCCACTCCGCGACGAACTCGCTGCTGACCCGGCGCGACGTCATCGTGGTCGCCTCCGTCTCCTGCATCTACGGCCTCGGCACCCCCCAGGAATACGTGGACCGCATGGTGCCGCTGAAGGTCGGCGAGGAGATCGACCGGGACCAGCTGCTGCGCCGCTTCGTCGAGATCCAGTACACCCGCAACGACGTGGCCTTCGCGCGCGGCACTTTCCGGGTCCGCGGCGACACCATCGAGATCTTCCCGGTGTACGAGGAGCTGGCCGTCCGCATCGAGATGTTCGGCGACGAGATCGAGGCGCTCTCCACGCTCCACCCGCTCACCGGCGAGATCATCAGCGAGGACCGGGCGGTGTACGTCTTCCCGGCCAGCCACTACGTCGCCGGGCCCGAGCGCATGGAGAAGGCGGTCAGGGGCATCGAGAAGGAGCTGGAGGAGCGGCTCGCCGAGATGGAGAAGCAGGGCAAGATGCTGGAGGCCCAGCGACTGCGTATGCGCACCACCTACGACCTTGAGATGATGCGCCAGATCGGCAGTTGCTCGGGCATCGAGAACTATTCGATGCACATGGACGACCGCGACCCCGGCACCGCCCCGCACACCCTCATCGACTATTTCCCCGAAGACTTCCTGCTGGTCATCGACGAGTCGCATGTCACCGTGCCGCAGATCGGCGCGATGTACGAGGGCGACGCGTCCCGTAAGCGGACCCTGGTCGAGCACGGCTTCCGGCTGCCGTCCGCGATGGACAACCGGCCGCTGAAGTGGGAGGAGTTCCAAAAGCGCGTCGGCCAGGCGGTCTACCTCTCCGCGACCCCCGGTGCGTACGAGCTCTCCCGCTCCGACGGATTCGTGGAGCAGGTCATCCGGCCCACCGGCCTCATCGACCCCCAGGTGATCGTCAAGCCCACCGAGGGGCAGATCGACGACCTGGTGCACGAGATCAGGAAGCGCGCCGAGAAGGACGAGCGGGTCCTCGTCACCACGCTGACCAAGAAGATGTCCGAGGACCTCACCGAGTACTTCCTCGAACTGGGCATCCAGGTGCGCTACCTCCACAGTGATGTCGACACACTGCGCCGCATCGAGCTGCTGCGCGAGCTGCGGTCCGGCGAGTACGACGTTCTGGTCGGCATCAACCTGCTGCGTGAGGGTCTCGACCTCCCCGAGGTGTCGTTGGTGGCCATCCTCGACGCGGACAAGCAGGGCTTCCTGCGCTCAGGCACCTCCCTGATCCAGACCATCGGCCGCGCGGCGCGCAATGTCTCCGGCGAGGTCCACATGTACGCGGACAGGATCACCCCGGCGATGGAGAAGGCCATCGACGAGACCAACCGGCGCCGTGAGAAGCAGGTCGCGTACAACACCAAGCACGGGATCGATCCGCAGCCGCTGCGGAAGAAGATCAACGACATCGTCGCCACGATCGCGCGTGAGCAGGTCGACACCGAGCAGCTCCTCGGCTCCGGTTACCGGCAGGTGAAGGACGGCAAGGGCGCCAAGGCGCCGGTGCCCGCGCTCGGCGGCAAGGCGGCCAAGGCCGGTGCCGCGGGCAAGAAGGGTGAGGTCCTCACCGACCGCCCGGCTGCCGAACTGGCCCAGCTCATCGAGGAGATGACCGAGCGGATGCGCGGTGCGGCGGCCGAGCTGCAGTTCGAGGTCGCCGCGAGGCTGCGCGACGAGGTGGGCGAGCTCAAGAGGGAGCTGCGTCAGATGCGGGAGGCGGGGCAGGCCTGACGGCTGCGACCGGGCCCGGTGGAGCGGGGCGGGCCCGACGGCCGCAACGTCCGGACAGGGGCTGACGGGCCGGTATCCGACAGGTCCGCACAGGGCCGCACCTGGTGTGTTGCAAGACCGACACAAAATGCACCGAGGCTGTGGCTCGGTCGGCGTGACTGCGTAGGGTGCTGGTCAGCCGCACACACGGGCGGTGCAGGGCTTTGGGGAGAGGGGACAGCGCGTGACGGTCAACATGACCAAGGGCCAGGCCATCAGCCTGCAGAAGAGCGACGGGGCAACCCTGACCGCGGTGCGGATGGGGCTCGGCTGGCAGGCGGCGCCGCGTCGCGGCCTGTTCGGCTCTCGCACGCGGGAAGTCGACCTCGATGCCTCGGCGGTGCTGTTCGCGGACAAGCAGCCGGTGGACGTGGTCTTCTTCCGTCACCTCGTCAGCGACGACGGCTCGGTGAAGCACACCGGCGACAACCTGGTCGGCGGCGCCGGTCAGGGCGGCGACGACGAGGCGATCCTCGTGGACCTCCAGCGTGTTCCGGTGCACATCGACCAGATCGTCTTCACGGTGAACTCCTTCACCGGCCAGACGTTCCAGGAAGTGCAGAACGCGTTCTGTCGCATCGTCGATGAGACCAACGGCCAGGAAATGGCCCGCTACACGCTCGACGGCGGAGGCCAGTACACCGCCCAGATCATGGCGAAGGTGCACCGGGCGGGCGCGGGTTGGCAGATGACGGCCATTGGCAACCCGGCCAACGGCCGGACCTTCCAGGACCTGATGCCGTCGATCCTGCCGCACCTCTGAGCAGGGTCGTTCTCGGCACGCGCAGCTCCCGGAGGGCATGATGCCGCCGGGAGCTGCGCCAATTGCACTACGCGCACTGCTCGTTGCATCACATGCATCACATGCACCACCCGGCGCCGCTTGGCACCGACCGATCCAATTCGACTTCGACGTGGGGGAGACAGGCGATGACGGCCGAGCTGGTCCGGGGACAGAACCACCCATTGCCCCAGGCCCGTTTGGAGATCCGGGTGTCGGCCGACAAGCCGGTCGTGGCCGGTGCCACGCTCGGCGACGAGCAGGGCACCGTGCGCGGAACGGAGTGGGTCGCCCACCCCGGATCGCCCCATCTCCCCGGGCTCGAAGTCTCCAAGCAGGCCGCGGCCGACCACCGGCTGGCCGTCGACCTCGGGGCCCTGCCCGAGGCCGTGCACCGGGTGAGCGTCCTGCTCGCCCTCCCCCTGGGCGTCGGCGGCCCGAGCAGCTTCGGCGCGCTCGCCGCCCCCTTCGTCGCCGTCACCGGGCTCGACGGCTCCGAGGTCGCCAGCTACACGGTCACCGGCCTGGACAGCGAGTCGGCGGTCGTCGCCCTGGAGCTCTACCGCCGTCAGGGTGCCTGGAAAGTGCGCGCGATCGGCCAGGGGTACGCGGGCGGCCTCGCCGAGATGCTCGGTGACCAGGGCCTGCCACAGGCAGGCGAACTCGCCGCCGCCATCCAGGAGGCCGTGAGCAGCGGCCTGGCCCGTTCCGTGCAGGCACCCCCGCCCCGCTCCCAGGACGACGACCGGGCGCGGCACACCGCATCCCGGACGAGGAGCCGCCACGAGCAGGCAGGCAGCGGCGCCCCGGCCGACGCGACACCCGCCGCCACTCCCACGCCCGCATCACCCGAGCCCCCGCGCGGCTCCGTGACCGGCGCCCCGTCCGCCGCGGTTCCCGGCGGCCCCGAGACCGGCGCACCGCAGGCCTCCGGCGGCCCCATCGACTACGCGCACCCCCGCCGTCAGAACACCGCGCCACCGCCGCCGCCCCCCACCGCGCCGCCCGCCACGCCGGGGCAGCCCGCGCAGCCCGTCGCGGGCGACGCAACCGGCTGGTCCATGGAGGAGCGGCTGTACAACCAGGTGTGGGGCATGTTCGAGGACCTGGCCCGCACCACCGCGGCGTATCGCAGCGCCGTCGACTTCGCCGAGTCGAGGATGGACCAGGAGCTCGACAAGGTGCTCTCCGACCCGCGCAGCCGGATCGGGAGCGCCGGCGAAGCCGCCCGCCAGGCGGCCCGCACCAAGCACGACAACCTCGTCGAGCAGGCCCGCGTGGTGCTGGAGCGCGACCTGGTGCAGCTCGTCGCCGAGGCCGAAGTCGTCGAGCCCGCCCTGCCCCCGGCCTTCGCCTCCTGGCACAACCCCACCTGGCACGGCTACCGGGTCCCCATGGAGATCCCGATGGCGCTGCGCCTCGGCGATCTCCAGCTGCCCGAGCGCCCGGACCTGCGCATCCCGATGCTGGTACGGCTGCCGCTGGAGCGCGGCCTGTGGATCGACAGTGGCCGCTCCGGTTCCGAGGCCGCGCTGATGATGGACTCCCACCAGCTGCGCAGGGCCGCGATGGACACCGCTGTCGCGCACGCCGCACGGCTGTTGGCGGCCTACCCCGCGGGGGAGTTCACCGTCCATGTCATCGACCCGGCGGGCTCGGGCGCGCTCGCGCTGACCCCGCTGACCGGGTCCGGGGTGCTCGACGCACCGCCCGCGGCCGGCGCGCAGGGCGTCAGCGCGGTGCTGGCCAAGCTCACCCAGCGCGTGGACCTGGTGCAGATGGCAGTGCGGGGCCGCGCCGCCGACGCACTCCCGCCCGACCTGGACACGGCCGAGCAGCTGCTGATCGTCAACGACTTCCCGCACGGCTTCGACGACCGCGCCGTCACCCAGCTGAGGTACCTGGCCGACGAGGGCCCGGCCGTCGGCGTGCACCTGATGATGGTCGCCGACCGCGAGGACGCGAGTGAGTACGGGCCGGTGCTCGACCCGCTCTGGCGGTCTCTGCTGCGGGTCACCCCGGTGCCCGACGATCACCTGATCGACCCGTGGGTCGGCCATGTGTGGACGTACGAGCCGATGCTGCCGCCGGCCGGCAGCCAGATTCTGCAGGAGGTTCTCGCCCGGGTGGCGGCGGCGAGGCGCTCACTGCGCGGCTGACCACCCTGCGCTTGACCTGCTCTTTTGGGGCACGTTTACCATCCTCTTTACCTTCTCTTGGGTATTCATGTACTCTTCGAGCAGCGGAGGGGAGTACTCCCGGCTGCGACGTACCCGTCAATACGGACCGCCATCGGTCCCGGGGCGTCGGCCCGTAGCGCGTGAACAGCGCTCGGGTGGAAGAGACCTCCGGCAGCGACGACGCTGATTGAGTTGCCGTAGCTATCTGCCGGAGGCGCAGTGGACGTTTCATTGAGCATGTGGATCCTGACCATTCTCGGTCTGGCCGCCCTGATCGCTGTCGACTTCCTCATCGGGCGCAAGCCCCATGACGTGTCGATGAAGGAAGCCGGAATCTGGACGGTCGTCTGGATCGTCCTGGCCATCCTCTTCGGCCTCGGCCTGCTGGTGTTCGGCACCACCCAGGCATCCGGAGAGTTCTTCGCCGGCTTCATCACCGAGAAATCGCTCAGCGTGGACAACCTCTTTGTCTTCGTCCTGATCATGGCGAAGTTCTCGGTGCCGTCCCACCTCCAGCAGCGTGTGCTGCTCATCGGCGTGCTGATCGCGCTGGTGCTGCGTGCGATCTTCATCGCCGCCGGCGCCGCGGTCATCGCCAACTTCTCGTGGATCTTCTACATCTTCGGTGCGTTCCTGATCTACACCGCCTGGAAGCTCATCCAGGAAGCGCGCTCCGGCGACGAGGAGGACGAGTTCGAGGAGAACCGTCTCCTCAAGTCCATCGAGAACCGCTTCGGTGTGGCCGACAGCTATCACGGCACCAAGCTCTTCATCCAGAAGAACGGCAAGCGCATCATGACGCCGCTGATGGTCGTCATGCTGGCCATCGGCACCACCGATGTGCTGTTCGCGCTGGACTCGATCCCCGCGATCTTCGGTCTCACCCAGGACCCGTACATCGTCTTCACCGCCAACGCCTTCGCCCTCATGGGACTGCGTCAGCTGTACTTCCTCATCGGTGGCCTGCTCAAGAAGCTGGTCCACCTGAGTTACGGCCTGTCGGTCATCCTGGGCTTCATCGGCGTCAAGCTGGTGCTGCACGCTCTGCACGAGAACGGGGTGGACGTCCCCGTGATCTCGATTCCCTTCTCCCTGACGGTCATCTGCGGCGTGCTGATCATCACCACGATCACCAGCCTGATCGCCAACAAGAAGACCGAGCAGCGCGAAGCGGCCGAGGCGGCCGCGGCCGGCGACAAGGAAAGCATCGAGTCCTGACCCGGCACGCATGACCACCCCGCACACATGACTGGGGCGCGTACGCACCATGCGTACGGGCCCCAGTCATGCGTGCGGTCGCGGTCTACCAGCCGCGCTTGCGCCATTCCGGCAGCTGCGGGCGCTCGGCGCCGAGCGTGGTGTCGTCGCCGTGGCCCGGGTAGACCCAGGTCTCGTCCGGCAGCCTGCCGAAGAGCTTCTGCTCCACGTCGTCGAGCAGGCTGGTGAAGGCGGCCGCGTCCTGCCGGGTGTTGCCCACGCCGCCCGGGAAGAGACAGTCCCCGGTGAAGGCGTGCGGATGCCCGTGCGGGTCGTCGTACACGAGGGCGATGCTGCCGGGAGTGTGGCCGACCAGCCGGTGTGCGGTGAGCTCGACGCGGCCGACCCGGATCGTGTCGCCGTCCTCGACCGCGACATCGGTCGGGACGGGGATGCCCTCCGCGTCGTACCGGCCGGCGTATGTGCGCGCCCCGGTCGCCGCGACGACCTCGGCCAACGCCTGCCAGTGGTCGCCGTGCTGGTGGGTGGTGACGACGGACGCGATGCCGTCGTCACCGATCAGCCGGAGCAGGATGTCCGGCTCGGCCGCCGCGTCGATCAGCAGCTGCTCGCCGGTGGCGCGGCAGCGCAGCAGGTAGGAGTTGTTGTTCATCGCGCCGACCGCGACCTTCGAGATCATCAGGTCCGCGAGTTCGTGCACGTCCGCAGGACCGCCGACCTTGACCGTTCCGCTGTACGTCATGGGCTCAGCCTATAGCGGGGGCAGTGCGGGCAGCAGGGCCCCCGAGGTGTCGAGCGCGGCACCGTCGCGGCGGCCCGCGAGCCACCCCAGCAGGTCGGGAGCCGCTCCCGCGACGGGCACAGGGTCACCCTGAGCGCGGCCCGTGTGCCACTGCCGCCCGTCGGCCGCGGTCAGCAGTACCGCGGGCACCTCCGCGTTCCCGGCGAAACGCGCGGCAAGGAACGCGATTTCGCGCCCGGTGAACTCCTCCGGCAGATCCTCCAACTCGTAGCCGATGCCGAGGTCGACGTGGTGCAGCTCGATCTCGATCAGCCGGCGGAACGGGATGCGGGACGCGTCGTCGGTCACGCCATTGCGCAGGGCGACCGTGCGGGTCCAGTCGGCGGGGGCGGCGCCCGCCTCCTGGAAGCGGGCCGCGCTGTCGCGCACATCCTGAAGCTGTACGGACAGGGGGCGGGGCGCGCCACGCTCGATGTCGGCGTCGCGGGTCTCTGCGCTCGCGTACATGGGGCGGCCGGCCAGCACATTGATCAGGGCGTCCGCGTTACGGGCGACATGGGCCAGCACATGGCCGCGTGTCCAGCCGGGAAGCTGTGACGGTTGCGTCACTCCGGCGGTGTCCAGCTTGCCGGCCGCGGTGAGGAGCCGGTCGGTCGCTTCGCGTACAGAAGCCAGGTCGCGCACATGATCGTTCATGACGCCGACCATAGCTCCGCCACTCGATCGGGTGAAGCTGTTTGGTGACGGCCACAATTCGAATGCACGTGCTATAAGCTCGTCAGAGCCATCAGGCATCCTTGAAGTCGTTGCTCCTTAAGACATCGCTAAGACACCGCTGTGGCGACCCCCATAGTCTGGGATTGGGGGGCTCAGCCCCCTGCTTCTCTCAAGAAAGGTGCGGACCGGCGTGGCCGACCGTCTCATCGTCCGTGGCGCGCGCGAGCACAATCTCAAGAACGTCTCGCTCGACCTCCCCCGTGACTCCCTCATCGTGTTCACCGGGCTCTCCGGGTCGGGCAAGTCCTCCCTCGCGTTCGACACGATCTTCGCCGAGGGGCAGCGCCGCTACGTCGAGTCGCTCTCCTCCTACGCCCGGCAGTTCCTGGGCCAGATGGACAAGCCCGATGTGGACTTCATCGAGGGTCTGTCGCCCGCGGTCTCCATCGACCAGAAGTCGACCTCGCGGAACCCGCGCTCGACGGTCGGCACCATCACCGAGGTCTACGACTACCTCCGGCTGCTCTTCGCCCGTATCGGCAAGCCGCACTGCCCCGAGTGCGGCCGCCCCATCACGCGTCAGTCGCCGCAGGCCATTGTCGACAAGGTGCTTGAGCTGCCCGAGGGCAGCCGCTTCCAGGTGCTCTCCCCGCTGGTGCGCGAGCGCAAGGGCGAGTTCGTCGACCTCTTCGCCGACCTCCAGACCAAGGGGTACAGCCGGGCGCGGGTGGACGGCGAGACGATCCAGCTCTCCGAGCCGCCCACGCTCAAGAAGCAGGAGAAGCACACCATCGAGGTGGTCATCGACCGCCTGACGGTGAAGGACAGCGCCAAGCGCAGGCTCACCGACTCGGTGGAGACTGCGCTCGGGCTGGCCGGCGGCATGGTCATCCTCGACTTCGTCGACCTCCCGGCGGACGACCCCGAGCGTGAGCGGATGTACTCCGAGCACCTCTACTGCACGTACGACGACCTGTCCTTCGAAGAGCTTGAGCCCCGCTCCTTCTCCTTCAACTCGCCCTTCGGCGCCTGCCCCGACTGCACCGGCATCGGCACGCGCATGGAGGTCGACCCGGAGCTGATCGTCCCCGACGAGGACAAGTCCCTCGACGAGGGTGCGATCAATCCGTGGTCGCACGGACACACCAAGGACTACTTCGCGCGGCTCGTCGGAGCGCTCGCCGACGCGCTCGGCTTCCGTACGGACATCCCCTGGGCGGGGCTGCCGCAACGCGCCAAGAAGGCCCTGCTGCACGGCCACAAGACGCAGATCGAGGTCCGCTACCGCAACAGGTACGGGCGCGAGCGGGCGTATACCACCGCCTTCGAGGGCGCGGTGCCGTTCGTCAAGCGGCGGCACTCGGAGGCCGAGAGCGACAGCAGCCGGGAGCGCTTCGAGGGCTATATGCGCGAGGTGCACTGCCCGACCTGCAACGGCACGCGACTGAAGCCGCTCGTCCTCGCGGTCACGGTCATGGAGAAGTCCATTGCCGCGGTCGCCGCGATGTCGATCAGCGAGTGCGCGGACTTCCTGGGCCGGCTGAAGCTGAACGCCCGCGACAAGACGATCGCCGAGCGGGTCCTCAAGGAGGTCAACGAGCGGCTGAAGTTCCTGGTCGACGTGGGCCTGGACTACCTGTCGCTGAACCGCGCCGCGGGCACACTGTCCGGCGGCGAGGCGCAGCGCATCCGGCTCGCCACCCAGATCGGCTCCGGCCTGGTCGGCGTGCTGTACGTCCTGGACGAGCCGTCCATCGGCCTGCACCAGCGCGACAACCACCGGCTCATCGAGACGCTGGTGCGGCTGCGGGACATGGGCAACACCCTGATCGTCGTCGAGCACGACGAGGACACCATCAAGGTGGCCGACTGGGTGGTCGACATCGGCCCGGGAGCGGGCGAGCACGGCGGCAAGGTCGTGCACAGCGGCTCCCTCAAGGAGCTCCTCGACAACGAGGAGTCCATCACCGGCCAGTACCTGTCGGGCAAGAGGTCCATCGCCACGCCGGACATCCGCCGCCCGGTGGACCCCGCACGGCAGCTCACCGTCCACGGCGCCCGTGAGAACAACCTGCACGACATCGACGTGTCCTTCCCGCTCGGTGTGTTCACGGCGGTCACGGGTGTCTCGGGCTCGGGCAAGTCGACGCTGGTCAACGACATCCTCTACACCCACCTGGCCCGCGAGCTGAACGGCGCCCGCACGGTGCCCGGCCGCCACACGCGCGTGGACGGCGACGACCTCGTCGACAAGGTGGTCCACGTCGACCAGTCGCCGATCGGCCGCACCCCCCGGTCGAACCCGGCGACGTACACCGGCGTCTTCGACCATGTCCGCAAGCTGTTCGCGGAGACGATGGAGGCGAAGGTCCGCGGGTATCTGCCGGGCCGGTTCTCCTTCAACGTCAAGGGTGGTCGCTGTGAGAACTGCTCGGGCGACGGCACGATCAAGATCGAGATGAACTTCCTGCCGGACGTGTATGTCCCGTGCGAGGTCTGCCACGGGGCGCGCTACAACCGGGAGACCCTGGAGGTCCACTTCAAGGGCAAGTCCATCGCGGAGGTGCTGGACATGCCGATCGAGGAGGGCCTGGACTTCTTCGAGGCCGTCCCGACGATCTCCCGTCACCTCAGGACGCTCAACGAGGTCGGCCTCGGGTACGTCCGGCTGGGACAGTCGGCGCCCACGCTGTCGGGCGGTGAGGCGCAGCGCGTCAAGCTGGCATCCGAGCTGCAGAAGCGCTCCAGCGGGCGGACTGTGTACGTCCTGGACGAGCCGACCACCGGTCTGCACTTCGAGGACATCAGCAAGCTCATCAAGGTGCTGTCCGGCCTGGTCGACAAGGGCAATACGGTGATCGTCATCGAGCACAACCTCGACGTCATCAAGACGGCCGACTGGGTCATCGACATGGGCCCGGAGGGTGGCAACGGCGGCGGTCTGGTCATCGCCGAGGGGACACCGGAGCAGGTCGCTTCCGAACCGGCCAGCCACACGGGCAAGTTCCTGCGGGAGACCCTGGGCGACCGGGTCAGCGACGCGGCTCCCGCGAAGCGGATGGCGCTCGTGCGGAAGGCTGCTGCCAAGAAGGCGGTGGCGGCGGCTCCCGCGAAGAAGCCGGCGGTCACGGTGAAGACTGCTGCGGCGAAGACGGCCGTTGCGAAGAAGGCGGGCCGCGCGAAGAAGGCGTGACGGTGGGGTTGAGGGAGCGGCGGTGCGGGGTCGGCGGGTGCGGGTTGCCTGCGGCGCTGTTCCCCTACCCGCCCCTTCCCAGAACCGGGGCTCCGCCCCAGACCCCGGTCCTCAAACGCCGGACGGGCTGGAGTGGTCCAGGGTTTCAGCCCGTCGGGGACCCATGCCCTAAGTCAATGGGGGAGTTTGAGGACACGCCCGCCTTGGGGAAGTAGGCGTCTCAGCCCGGCAGTTCCTTCGCGTACGGCGGCTGCGCTCCCCGGCGGGAGCAGATGATCGCGGCTGCTCGCGCCGCGAAGCTCAGGGTGTCGGTCCAGGCGTCCTCGCCCAGCGTCGCCAGCGCCGGCGTGGTCGGCTCGGGTCCGCGCTGGACGAGCGCGGTGTCCACCCCGGCCGTCCGCAGTCCGTCGACAAGAGCCTCGCCGAAGCCGTCCGTCGAGATCCGGGAGCAGAAACCGGTACGCGCGCCGAGCCGGCCCGGCGCGACAGCGGTGTTGTACGGTCCGCCGCCGAGCCATGGCAGCAGAGGCGCCAGCGCACCCGCCTCCGTCGGCACCGGATCGATCAGGGACTCTCCGGCGACGATGATCACGCGCCAACGTAACCCGTCACCGCTCGGTACGGCAGCACCTGAGAGGGCGTGTGAGGCCTGTGCCCGGCCCGCGCGAGGGGCTCCCGATCTTCGCCGGTATCGTCGGTTCTGTCACCGATGCCTCTGACCAGTGGAGACCGCATGCTCGGCCAGCCCGCACCCCGTCGCACCGTGCTGAAGGGCGTCGCTCTCGCCGGCGCGGCCGGCCTGGGCGTGGCGGCCTGCTCCACCGAATCGAAGCTCGGGCACGCCGAGCCGCTGCCGACCGCGCCCGTGCACCTCGGCGCGGTTGACGAGGTTCCGGTCGGGGGTGCCAAGCTCTACCGCGAGCAGCGCATCCTCGTGAGCTGCCCGGCCAAGGGCGAGTTCAAGGCGTTCAGCGGCCAGTGCACGCACGCGGGCTGCGCGTTGGAGAAGATCGAGAAGGGCGCGGGTATCTGCCCCTGCCACGGCAGCCGTTTCGATGTGACCACCGGCAAGGTGCTGAAGGGCCCGGCGACCGTGCCGCTGTCCGTGATCCCGGTCAAGGTCGAGGGTGGCAAGCTCGTCGCGGGACCGGACGCGAGCCCCGGCGCGAGTCCGTCAGCCTGACGCCTTACGGCCGAGCCTCTGATGGCGCCGAGCATTCCGGTACCCCGGCCGCCTGACCGTGCCGCGGCTGAGCGGCACCGGACCGCGTCCGGACAGCTCCGCCGACCACTGACCGCCCGACCACCGCCCTACCACTGGCCGCCCGACCACTGGCCGCCCGACCGCGGACCGCCCGACCGCGGATCGGTCGGCGGATTCGGCAAGGGCCGCAGGTCGGGCAGCAGCCCTGGCACCGGATCGCATGGTGGGGGCGGGAAGCATCGAGTCCTCCCGCCCCCGGCCGGAGACAGCCGCACTGTCACTGGCCGCAAGTAGGGTGTCTGACATGGCCGACCCCTCCAGCTACCGCCCCAAGCCGGGACAGATCCCCGACTCGCCGGGGGTCTACAAATTCCGCGACGAGCACCGCCGGGTGATCTACGTCGGGAAGGCGAAGAGCCTGCGCCCGCGCCTCTCCTCGTACTTCCAGGACCTGGCGAATCTCCACCCGCGCACGCGCACGATGGTCACCACGGCCGCCTCCGTCGAGTGGACCGTCGTCTCCACCGAGGTCGAGGCGCTCCAGCTGGAGTACTCCTGGATCAAGGAGTACGACCCCCGGTTCAACGTCAAGTACCGCGACGACAAGAGCTATCCGTCGCTCGCCGTGACCCTGGGCGAGGAGTTCCCCAGGGTCCAGGTCATGCGCGGCCCCAAGAAGAAGGGCGTGCGTTACTTCGGTCCGTACGGACACGCGTGGGCCATCCGCGAGACCGTCGACCTGATGCTGCGTGTGTTTCCCGTACGCACCTGCTCGGCCGGAGTCTTCAAGAACGCCGCCAGGACCGGTCGCCCCTGTCTCCTCGGCTACATCGGCAAGTGCTCCGCGCCCTGCGTGGGCCGTGTCACCCCCGAGGAGCACCGCGAACTGGCCGACGAGTTCTGCGACTTCATGGCCGGCCGCACCGGCGCCTACCTGCGCCGCCTCGAACAGCAGATGCACGAGGCCGCCGAGGCGATGGAGTACGAGAAGGCGGGCCGCCTGCGCGACGACATAGAGGCACTGCGCCGCGCTCTGGAGAAGAACGCGGTGGTGTTCAACGACGCCACCGACGCCGACCTGATCGCCGTCGCCGAGGACGAGCTCGAAGCGGCGGTCCAGATCTTCCATGTGCGCGGCGGCCGGGTCCGCGGCCAGCGCGGCTGGGTCACCGACAAGGTCGAGGCCGTCGACACGGCAGGCCTCGTAGAGCACGCCCTTCAGCAGCTGTACGGCGAGGAGAAGGGCGATGCCGTCCCGAAGGAGGTGCTCGTCCCCGCCCTCCCGGAGGACGCCCCTGCCGTCTCGCAGTGGCTCGCCGAGCGCCGTGGGTCCAATGTGTCGCTGCGCATCCCGCAGCGCGGCGACAAGAAGGACCTGATGGCGACGGTCCAGCGCAACGCGCAGCAGACCCTCGTCCTGCACAAGACCAAGCGCGCCTCCGACCTGACGACCCGCTCCCGCGCCCTGGAGGAGATCGCGGAAGCGCTCGGTCTGGACTCCGCGCCGCTGCGCATCGAGTGCTTCGACATCTCCCACCTCCAGGGCGACGACGTGGTGGCCTCCATGGTCGTCTTCGAGGACGGTCTGCCCCGCAAGAGCGAGTACCGCCGCTTCCAGATCAAGACCTTCGAGGGCCAGGACGACGTCCGCTCCATGCACGAAGTGCTCACCCGGCGCTTCCGGCGCTATCTCCAGGAGAAGGAGAAGACGGGGGAGTGGACCGAGGCCGAGACCGGGGCGCCCCTCGATACGGCGGCCGAGACCTCCCACGAGGTGGCGGCGGACGCGGAGGACGACGGCAGGCCCAAGCGCTTCGCCTACCCGCCCCAGCTCGTCGTCGTCGACGGCGGGCAGCCGCAGGTGGCCGCCGCCCGGCGTGCTCTCGACGAGCTCGGCATCGACGACGTCGCGATCTGCGGCCTCGCCAAGCGCCTCGAAGAGGTCTGGCTGCCCGGCGAGGACGACCCGGTGGTGCTGCCCCGCAGCAGCGAGGGCCTCTACCTCCTCCAGCGGGTCCGTGACACCGCCCACGACTTCGCCATCCGCTACCAGCGGACCAAGCGCGCCAAGCGCTTCAAGGCCGGACCGCTGGACGCGGTCCCCGGCCTCGGCGACACGCGCAAGCAGGCACTGATCAAGCACTTCGGTTCGGTCAAGAAGCTGCGGTCCGCGACAATCGAGCAGATCTGCGAGGTCCCGGGGATAGGCCGCAAGACGGCCGAGACTGTCGCCGTGGTCCTCGCGCAGGCGGCTCCGGCCGCGCCTGCCGTGAATATGGCGACAGGAGAGATCATTGAAGACGACGAGGGTACTGCGGCGGCCGCACCCGCGGTCTCCCCGCCGGAGCGGGGACAGCAGGAACGCCCACCGGAACGGGGACAGCAGGAATGAGTGGGGGTAGCGAAATGACTGAGAACGACGGAGACGGAGCACAGGTGAGCACGGGCACGCCGCGGGAGACCGTGGAAGCAGCCGATCCACCCATCCCCGAGCTGGTGATCATCTCGGGCATGTCCGGGGCGGGCCGCAGCACCGCGGCGAAGTGCCTGGAAGACCTCGGCTGGTTCGTCGTCGACAACCTGCCGCCCGCCCTGATCCCCACCATGGTGGAGCTCGGTGCCCGCTCGCAGGGCAATGTGGCCCGCATCGCCGTGGTCGTGGACGTCCGTGGCCGGCGCTTCTTCGACAACCTCCGCGAATCCCTCGCCGACCTGGACGCCAAGCAGGTCACCCGGCGCGTGGTCTTCCTGGAGTCCTCCGACGACGCGCTGGTACGCCGCTTCGAGTCGGTACGCCGCCCGCACCCGCTGCAGGGCGACGGCCGGATCACCGACGGCATCGCGGCCGAGCGCGACCTGCTGCGCGAGCTGCGCGGCGACGCCGACCTGGTGATCGACACCTCCAGCCTCAACGTCCACGAGCTGCGCGCCAAGATGGATGCCCAGTTCGCGGGCGACGACGAGCCGAATCTGCGCGCCACGGTCATGTCGTTCGGTTACAAGTACGGCCTGCCGGTCGACGCCGACCTCGTCGTCGACTGCCGCTTCCTGCCCAACCCGCACTGGGTCCCGGAGCTGCGCCCCTTCACCGGGCTCAACGAGGAGGTCTCGGCGTACGTCTTCAACCAGCCGGGCGCCAAGGAGTTCCTCGACCAGTACACCGAGCTGCTCCAGCTGATCGCCGCGGGCTACTGCCGTGAGGGCAAGCGCTATGTGACCATCGCGGTGGGCTGTACGGGCGGCAAGCACCGCAGCGTCGCCATGTCGGAGAAGCTGGCGGCGCGCCTCTCCGCCGAAGGCGTCGAGACCGTCCTCGTACACCGGGACATGGGGCGCGAGTGAAGCTGCACCGGCCGGGCAGAGGCGGCGCAGGGACGCCGGGACTGCCTGCGGCCGCGCCCCGGGTGCCCGACCGCACTGTGCCCGCCCAGGCCCAGGCCGAGCCGCGGGCCCAGACGGACCCGCAGGCCCGGTCCCAGGCGGACCCGCAGGCCGAGCCGCAGCCCCAGACGGACCCCCAGCCCCAGCTCCGGCCCCCTGCCCGGGACCGGCTCCAGGACGGCACGCCCGCCACCGCCAAGGCGGGCACCTCGTCCCCCAGCCCGCCCCCGGACACCCCGGCGCCGTCCGTCCGCAACCTCCGGCTGCGGCGGCTGCGGCGACACACCCCGGAGCACGGCGAATCCGCCGCGCGCAGCAGCCGCAAGCGCGGCGCCCACCCCAAGGTCGTCGCCCTCGGCGGCGGCATGGGACTGTCCGCTTCGCTCACCGCGCTGCGCCGGATCACCGGCGACCTGACCGCCGTGGTCACCGTCGCCGACGACGGCGGCTCCAGCGGGCGCCTGCGCGACGAGCTCGGCGTCCTGCCCCCCGGCGACCTCCGCAAGGCGCTCGCCGCGCTGTGCGGCGACGACGACTGGGGCCAGACCTGGTCGCGCGTCATCCAGCACCGCTTCTCCAGCCGCGGCGACCTGCACGACCACGCCGTCGGCAATCTGCTGATCGTCGCCCTGTGGGAGCAGCTCGGCGACCACGTCCAGGCCCTTGACCTGGTCGGCAAGCTCCTCGGAGCACACGGCCGGGTTCTGCCCATGTCCGCAGTGCCGCTGGAGCTCCAGGCGCTCGTACGCGGCCATGACCCGCTGCGCCCCGACGCGGTCGATACGGTCCGCGGCCAGGCGACGGTGGCCCTGACCCCCGGCGAGGTGCAGTCCGTCCACCTGGTGCCGCACGACCCGCCCGCCGTCCCCGAGGCCGTCGCCGCGGTCCTCGACGCCGACTGGGTGGTGCTTGGCCCCGGGTCCTGGTTCTCGTCCGTGATTCCGCATCTTCTGGTGCCCGAACTGCTCGACGCTCTGGTCGAGACGAAGGCCCGCCGCGTCCTCTCGCTCAACCTCGCGCCGCAACCCGGAGAAACCGATGGCTTCTCTCCGCAGCGTCATTTGGAGGTTTTGGGACGACACGCCCCTAAACTCGCCTTGGACGTGGTGCTGGCCGACGAGGCTGCCGTGCCCGACCGCGATTCCCTGGCCGAAGCCGCAAGACGGTTCGGCGCCGCGGTCGAGCTGGCGCCGGTCGCCGCGCCCGACGGCTCCCCGACCCACGACCCGGAGCTGTTGGCCGCCGCGTACGACCGTATTTTTCGGATGCATGGAAGGATCGGCCCATGGCGATGACGGCAGCGGTGAAGGACGAAATTTCCCGGCTTCCCGTCACCCGGACCTGCTGCAGGAAGGCAGAGGTCTCGGCGATTCTTCGGTTCGCTGGCGGCCTGCACCTGGTGAGCGGCCGCATTGTGATCGAGGCGGAGCTGGACGTGAGTTTCGCGGCCCGCAGAATCAAAAAGGACATTCTTGAGATTTTCGGACACCATTCCGAGTTGGTGGTGATGGCCCCCAGCGGGCTGCGCCGCGGTTCGCGTTACCTCGTTCGAGTGGTTGCGGGCGGTGATCAGCTGGCTCGCCAGACCGGCTTGGTGGACGGCCGCGGCCGTCCCATCCGCGGACTGCCCCCACAGGTCGTCTCCGGCGCCACGTGTGACGCCGAGGCCGCCTGGCGCGGTGCGTTCCTCGCGCACGGTTCGCTCACCGAGCCGGGCCGCTCGTCCTCGCTGGAGGTGACCTGCCCGGGACCGGAGGCCGCCCTCGCCCTGGTCGGCGCCGCCCGCAGGCTCTCCATCGGGGCCAAGGCGCGCGAGGTGCGCGGAGTGGACCGCGTCGTCGTACGTGACGGGGACGCGATCGGCGCCCTGCTGACCCGGCTCGGCGCGCACGACTCGGTGCTGGCCTGGGAGGAGCGGCGGATGCGCCGCGAGGTCCGCGCCACCGCGAACCGGCTCGCCAACTTCGACGACGCCAACCTGCGCCGCTCCGCGCGGGCCGCGGTCGCCGCGGGCGCCCGGGTGGGGCGCGCGCTGGAGATCCTCGGCGATGAGGTGCCCGAGCACCTCGCCGCCGCGGGCCGGCTTCGCATGGACCACAAGCAGGCCTCCTTGGAGGAGCTGGGCGCGCTGGCCGATCCGGTGCTGACGAAGGACGCGGTCGCGGGCCGGATCCGTCGACTGCTGGCGATGGCCGACAAGCGGGCCCAGGACCTGGGCATTCCCGGTACGGAGTCCACGCTCACCGAGGAGATGGCGGACGGTCTCGTCGGCTGAGGCCGGACCGGCAACCCCGTAACGCTCAACCCACCGCTGCCGGCGTCCCCTCGGGGCGCCGGCAGCGGCATGTACTGCCACCCTGCGCCCTATTGACATGACCATGAACTGTCATGAGCCTGGCGTCTGTCCACTTAGTGGCAGACAACAGCAAGGGGGGCACATGAGACGCAGAGCGAGATCGATCCTCGCAGCGGGCGCATTGCTGATAGGCGGCATGGCGGCGGCACCCGCCGCGCAGGCCGAGGGGGCGGGCGCCGCGAAGGCGAGCACCGCGGACGCGGGCGCCGACGCGGTGAAGGTGTTCAACGCCGATGTCACCAAGGAACAGATACCGCTGGTCCTCGCGGCCGGCCAGGACGCCCATGAACTGGGCGAGCAGGTGCCGGACAAGGGCACCACGAAGGTCGAGCTCTTCCTGACCGACGCGCAGGCGCGTGACCTGGGGAAAAAGGGCGTCAAGGTCACGGAGCGCAAGGTCTCGGCCAAGAACGAGGCCCGGCTGCGGGCAGCGGGCGACGGGGTCTACCGTCCGTACAGCGGCCAGGGCAATCTCCAGGAAGAGATCGTGAAGACCGGGCAGGCGAACCCGGGCATCACCAAGGTCGTCTCCATCGGCAAAACCATCAAGGGCCAGGACATCCTCGCGCTCAAGCTCTCCAAGGGCGCGAAGAAGACCAAGGACGGCGCGAAGCCCTCCGTGCTCTACATGTCCAACCAGCACGCCCGTGAGTGGATCACCCCGGAGATGACCCGGCGGCTGATGCACCACTACGTCGACAGCTACGGCAAGGACCCACGGATCACGAAGATCGTGGACTCCACCGAGGTGTGGTTCGTGCTCTCCGCCAACCCGGACGGCTACGACTTCACCCACCAGGCCGGCGGTGAGCGCCTGTGGCGCAAGAACCTCCGTGACATCAACGGCGACGGCGCCATCACCACCGGCGACGGCGTCGACCTCAACCGGAACTTCTCCTACAAGTGGGGCTACGACAACGAGGGTTCCTCGCCGCGCCCCGTGAGTGAGACCTACCGCGGCACGGGTCCGGCCTCCGAGCCCGAGACCCAGGCCATCGACCGCTTCCAGAAGCGCATCGGCTTCGAGTACGGCATCAACTACCACTCCGCCGCCGAGCTGATCCTGTACGGCGTGGGCTGGCAGGTCGCCACCCCGACCCCCGACGACGTCCTCTACCGGGCGCTCGCCGGCACCCCGGAGAACTCCGCGGTCCCCGGCTACTACCCGCAGGTCTCCTCGGAGCTCTACACCACCAACGGTGAGGCCGACGGACACGCGGCGAACATCAACGGGACGATGATGTTCACCCCGGAGATGACCACCTGCCAGACGGCGTCGAACATCGACCCGAACGACCAGTGGCGGCCCGAGGACTGCCAGTCCGGCTTCAACTTCCCCGACGACGAGAAGCTGATCCAGGCGGAGTTCGCCAAGAACATCCCCTTCGCGCTCTCCGTCGCTGAGACGGCCTCCCACCCCGACCAGCCCTCCTCCGCGGTCGGCATGGCGGCCCCCGACTTCACCGTCGACGCCTTCAGCACCTCCTATGCGCGCTGGGACGACCAGGAAGTGGCCGTCACCGCCCGCAAGTCCGTACGCGACAAGGAACTGAAGTACCGCGTCAACGGCGGCCGTACGCACGACCAGGCGCTCAGGGCCTGGAAGGGCGGCGAGACGTACGGCGGCGAGGACAACCTCTACTTCGACGAGTACCGGGCGAAGGTCCAGGACGGCGACGTCGGCGACAAGGTCGAGGTCTGGTTCACCGGACGTACCAAGGCGGGCAAGCCCACCTCCAGTGAGCACTTCACCTACACACTGGCCGCGCGGCCCAAGGCCGAGACGCTGGTGATCGCCGAAGAGGGCGCAGCCGCCAAGGAGACCCAGAAGTACGTCGACGCGCTCAAGGCCAATGGCCGCAGCGCCGCCGTCTGGGACGTCGCCACACAGGGCGCCCCGCACGCACTGGGCGTCCTCAGCCACTTCTCCACCGCGGTCCACTACACCGGCGCCCAGGCCCCCGGCGGGCCCACGCAGCTGGCGGTCCGCGCCTTCCTCAACGAGGGCGGCAAGCTGATCGAGGCCGGTGAGCTGGCCGGCGGCAACGCCCAGGTCGGCCGCGCCGCGACCAACGACTTCAGCCAGTACTACCTCGGTGCGTACGGACGCACCTCGTCGCCCGGCGCCACCGGCTTCGCCGGAGCGGGCGGCCTGGCCGGCTTCACCGGACCGCTGGCCGGCACGGCGACCAATCCGCTGAACGCGGCGGGTGCGTACACCGTCACCTCCGACACCCTGCCCACCGGGGAGTTCCCGCAGTTCAAGAGCGCGCAGGCGGGCAAGTACACCGGGGTCACCAACCCGTACGCCCCCTACGAGGGCCAGTGGATGGCGGCCGCCACGCACGAGGACGGCGACTGGCGCAGGCTCGCCCGCACCGTCGACCTCACCGGGGTCGCCGCGGCCGACAAGCCCGCGCTGAAATTCGCGCTCAACTGGAACACCGAGGACGGCTACGACCACGCGGTCCTGGAGGCCCACACCGCGGGCGCCGAGGACTGGACCACGCTCCCGGAGGCCGGCGGCGCCACCTCGTCCACCGTTCCCGCGGAGTGCGAGGCCGGCTTCTTCATCAACGGCCACCCGTTCCTGCGCCACTACCTGACCCTGGACGCGGGCGGCTGCACGGCCACCGGCACCAGCGGCGCGTGGAACAGCTTCACCGGTGCGGCCAACGGCTGGCAGCAGGTCTCCTTCGACCTCAGCGCCTACGCGGGCAAGAAGGTCGAGCTGTCGCTGGGCTACATCACCGACCCGGGCAGCGGCGGCCGCGGCGTCTTCGCGGACAACGCCAAGCTGTTCGTGGGCGGCGCGGAGAAGGAGTCCGAGGGCTTCGAGACCTCGCTCGGCGCCTGGACGGTCCCCGGAGGCCCCGAGGGAAGTCCGGTTGTCGAGGGTGACTGGGTCCGCTCCCAGACGCTCTTCCAGTCCTACAGCGCCGTCACGACGCGTGACACCGTGCTGCTGGGCTTCGGCCTTGAGCACGTGCCGGCCGCCGCAGACCGCGCGGCACTGCTCGGAAAGGCGCTGCGCTCGCTGCGGAGCTGACTCCGAGTGACGAGGGCGCAAGCCCGTCGAAGGGCGGCGGCCCGTACTTCTACTGGGGAGTACGGGCCGCTGCGCGCCGTCCGGGACCACTCGATGTCACCCCGGCCTCCATGGAGAGGTAGGGTCGGAACCGGTCGGGGACATCCCATACATCTCGCCGGCGTCGAAACCCGGCGTACCAACGAGGAGATCGGTTCGTGACGATCCGCGTAGGCATCAACGGCTTCGGCCGCATCGGGCGCAACTACTTCCGGGCGCTGCTGGAGCAGGGTGCGGACATCGAGATCGTGGCAGTCAACGACCTGGGTGACACTGCGACAACTGCACACCTTCTGAAGTACGACACCATCATGGGCCGCCTCAAGGCCGAGGTGTCGCACACGGCGGACACCATCACCGTCGACGGCCACACCGTGAAGGTGCTGTCCGAGCGCAACCCGGCGGACATTCCGTGGGGCAAGCTCGGCGTCGACATCGTGATCGAGTCGACTGGCATCTTCACCAAGAAGGCGGACGCTGAGAAGCACATCGCCGGTGGCGCCAAGAAGGTCCTCATCTCGGCTCCGGCCAAGGACGAGGACATCACCATCGTGATGGGCGTCAACCAGGAAAAGTACGACGCGGCCAACCACCACGTCATCTCCAACGCCTCCTGCACCACCAACTGTGTGGCGCCGATGGCCAAGGTTCTCGACGAGAACTTCGGCATCGTCAAGGGCCTGATGACGACGGTGCACGCGTACACCAACGACCAGCGCATCCTGGACTTCCCGCACTCCGACCTTCGTCGGGCGCGCGCTGCCGCGGAGAACATCATTCCGACCACCACGGGTGCCGCCAAGGCCACCGCGCTGGTCCTCCCGCAGCTCAAGGGCAAGCTGGACGGCATCGCCATGCGCGTCCCGGTCCCGACCGGTTCGGTCACCGACCTGGTCATCACGCTGGAGCGCGACGTCACCCGCGACGAGGTCAACGCCGCGTTCCAGAAGGCCTCCCAGGGTGACCTCAAGGGCCAGCTGGTCTACACCGAGGACCCGATCGTGTCCTCGGACATCGTCGGCGACCCGGCCTCCTGCACCTTCGACTCTCTGCTGACCATGGCCGAGGGCAACCAGGTGAAGATCATCGGCTGGTACGACAACGAGTGGGGCTACTCCAACCGCCTCGTCGACCTCACGGTCTTCGTCGGCAACCAGCTCTGATCCGTACGGCAGGCACCTCGATGTGAGCACAGGGCCCGGGCGGCGCAATGAGGCGCTGCCCGGGCCCTGTCACGTGTTTTGTCTCCCAAGGAGTCCAGGAACAACAGATGAAGACCATCGACGAACTTCTCGCCGAAGGGGTCGCGGGCAAGCGGGTATTTGTCCGCGCCGACCTCAATGTGCCGCTCGACGGCACCACCATCACCGACGACGGCCGCATCCGGGCAGTCCAGCCGACGATCGAGAAGCTGGCCGCCGCGGGCGCCAAGGTTGTTGTCGCCTCGCACCTGGGCCGCCCCAAGGGCGTCCCGGACCCGGCCTTCTCGCTGGCCCCCGTCGCCGCACGCCTCGGTGAACTTCTCGCCACCGACGTCGCGTTCGCGACCGACACGATCGGCGAGTCCGCCACTGCCGTGGTCGCGGGCCTGGCCGACGGCCAGGTCGCCGTCATCGAGAACCTCCGCTTCAACGCCGGCGAGACCTCGAAGGACGACGCCGAGCGCGGCGCCTTCGCCGACCGGCTCGCCGAGCTCGCCGACGTATACGTTGGCGACGGTTTCGGCGCCGTGCACCGCAAGCACGCCTCCGTCGTCGACCTCCCGGCCCGTCTCCCGCACGCCGCGGGCGGTCTCATCGCCACCGAGGTCGGCGTACTGAAGAAGCTGACCGACGACGTCGAGCGCCCGTACGTCGTGGTCCTCGGCGGCGCCAAGGTCTCCGACAAGCTCGGCGTGATCGACCACCTGCTGGAGCGCGCCGACCGGATCCTCATCGGCGGCGGCATGATGTTCACCTTCCTCAAGGCCCAGGGCCACGAGGTCGGCACCTCGCTGCTCCAGGCGGACCAGGTCCCGAAAGTCCAGGAGTACCTGGAGCGCGCCAAGGCCAAGGGTGTGGAGTTCGTGCTGCCCGTCGACGTACTGGTCGCGCCCGCGTTCCCGGACCTCAAGACCAAGGCCCCGGCTCACCCGGCGACGGTCGCGGCGGACGCCATGCCGGCCGGTCAGATGGGCCTGGACATCGGCCCGGAGACCAGCAGGCTGTACGCATCGAAGCTCGCAGACGCGGCCACCGTCTTCTGGAACGGTCCGATGGGCGTCTTCGAGCACCCCGACTACGCCGACGGCACCAGGGCGCTCACCCAGGCCCTCATCGACAGCCCCGCCTTCACGGTGGTCGGCGGCGGCGACTCCGCCGCGGCCGTCCGCATCCTGGGCTTTGACGAAAACGCATTCGGCCACATCTCGACCGGTGGCGGCGCAAGCCTCGAATACCTCGAGGGCAAGACGCTTCCCGGCCTCGCCGCACTGGAGGACTGATCCCATATGAGCAGCACCCGCACCCCGCTGATGGCTGGCAACTGGAAGATGAACCTCAACCACCTTGAGGCCATCGCCCACGTCCAGAAGCTGTCTTTCGCGCTGGCCGACAAGGACTACGACGCCGTGGAGGTCGCGGTCCTGCCGCCCTTCACCGACCTGCGGTCCGTACAGACCCTGGTCGACGGCGACAAGCTCAAGATCAAGTACGGCGCCCAGGACATCTCGGCGCACGAGTCCGGTGCGTACACCGGTGAGATCTCGGGCCTCATGCTCGCCAAGTTCAGGTGTGCGTACGTCACGGTCGGGCACTCCGAGCGCCGCCAGTACCACGCGGAGACCGACGAGATCTGCAACGCCAAGGTGAAGGCCGCGTACAAGCACGACCTGACGCCCATCCTGTGCATCGGTGAGGGCCTGGACGTCCGCAAGGCCGGCAATCAGGTCGCGTACACGCTCGCCCAGCTCGACGGCGGACTGAAGGACATCCCGGCCGAGCAGGCCGAGTCCATCGTGATCGCGTACGAGCCGGTGTGGGCGATCGGCACCGGCGAGGTCGCCACCCCCGAGGACGCGCAGGAGGTCTGCGGAGCGATCCGCGGCCGGCTCGCTGAGCTGTACTCGCAGGAGCTGGCAGACAAGGTCCGTATCCAGTACGGCGGCTCGGTCAAGTCCGGGAACGTCGCCGCGATCATGGCGCAGCCGGATGTCGACGGTGCCCTGGTGGGCGGTGCGGCACTGGATGTCGACGAGTTCGTCAAGATCGTGCGGTTCCGTGACCAGTAGGGTGACCAGTGAGTAGGCCTTAGGGCCGATCCGTCGTAGTCTTGCGGGGGCCGGGGGCTGTGCAGACAGCCGTCCGGCCCCTGTCGTCGTATGTGAGTCCCGTCCGTTTGCGAAGTCCGAGGAAGTTGGTCCAGCCGTGGTTATGGGGTTCTCGATCGCCCTGATCGTCTTCAGCCTGCTGATGATGATGCTGGTTCTGATGCACAAGGGGAAAGGCGGCGGTCTCTCCGACATGTTCGGTGGCGGCATGCAGTCGTCCGTCGGAGGGTCCTCGGTCGCCGAGCGCAACCTCGACCGGATCACCGTGGTCATCGGTCTGTTGTGGTTCGCGTGCATTGTCGTTCTTGCATTGCTGATGAAGCTGGACAGCTGACCCGTCCTCCGATAAGGAGGCAGGGTGCGGCCTATCATGGGTCCAGCGTCTCCACGTGTCCTGGAGTGCGGATGTAACTCCAGTAGCGGGATGCGCGTTGGGCCCTCGATAGACCGGGGCGCAGCAGCCGAGCTGTTGACGACGCTTCGCAGCACCATCACGCAGGGAGTTACGACCGTGGCAAGTGGCAACGCGATCCGGGGAAGCCGGGTCGGAGCGGGGCCGATGGGTGAGGCTGAGCGCGGCGAGTCCGCGCCCCGTCTCCGCATCTCCTTCTGGTGCTCGAACGGGCACGAGACGCAGCCGAGCTTCGCCAGCGACGCGCAGGTCCCGGACAACTGGGACTGCCCGCGCTGCGGATTCCCGGCCGGCCAGGACCGCGACAATCCGCCGGCCCCACCACGCACCGAGCCGTACAAAACGCATCTCGCGTATGTACGGGAGCGGCGCAGCGACGCGGACGGCGAGGCGATCCTCGCCGAAGCGCTCGCGAAACTACGCGGCGAAATCTAGGAATTGTGTGGTCCGGCCGGATGCCCTCGGGTGTCCGGCCGGACCGCTTTGTCGGCCACCGCGTGCCACTGAGTGCTTCCGCATGCCGTCTGCCGCTCTGATCAATTAGGTTGGAGAGGCAGGCGGCATGGACGCAGGTACGAGAAGAATGGGCTGATGTCCGAGATGAACGCAGAGAGCCGCACCAGGCTGAACCGGACGACCGAGTGGACCGCTCTGGGCAAGCATCGTGAGCAGCTGGGCCGGACACATCTGCGCGAGCTGTTCGCGGACGATCCGCAGCGGGGCACCGGGTACACCCTCACGGTCGGCGATCTCCATCTCGACTACTCCAAGCACCTGGTGACCGACGAGACCCTGGGACTGCTGCGCGAGCTGGCCGCCGCCACCGGTGTCGCCGAACTGCGCGACGCCATGTTCCGCGGCGAGCGGATCAACATCACCGAGGACCGGGCGGTGCTGCACACCGCGCTGCGCGCCCCGCGGGACGCGTCGGTCGAAGCCGACGGCGAGAACGTCGTACCGGCCGTGCACGCCGTGCTCGACAAGATGGCGGGCTTCTCCGAGCGGGTCAGGTCGGGGGAGTGGACCGGTCACACCGGCAAGCGCATCAAGAACGTCGTGAACATCGGCATCGGCGGCTCCGACCTCGGACCGGCCATGGCGTACGAGGCGCTGCGCTCCTTCACCGACCGCGGCCTCACGGTCCGTTTCGTGTCCAACGTCGACGGGGCCGATCTGCACGAGGCCGTGCGGGACTTGGACCCGGCCGAGACGCTGTTCATCATCGCGTCCAAGACGTTCACCACGATCGAGACCATCACCAACGCCACGTCCGCGCGCGACTGGCTGCTGACGAACCTCCGCGCCGGTGACGAGAGTGCCGGTGGCGAGAGTGCCGGTGACGGAGCCGTCGCCAAGCACTTCGTGGCGCTGTCCACGAACGCCGAGAAGGTCGCCGACTTCGGCATCGACACGGCCAATATGTTCGAGTTCTGGGACTGGGTCGGCGGGCGCTACTCGTTCGACTCGGCCATCGGCCTGTCGCTGATGATCGCCATCGGCCCCGACCGCTTCCGCGAGATGCTCGCCGGTTTCCACCTCGTCGACGAGCACTTCCGCACCGCGCCCGCCGAGGAGAACGCGCCGCTGCTGCTGGGCCTGCTCGGTGTCTGGTACGGCGGGTTCTTCGACGCGCAGGCGCACGCCGTCCTCCCGTACAGCCACTACCTGTCGAGGTTCACGGCGTACCTCCAGCAGCTGGACATGGAGTCCAACGGCAAGTCCGTGGACCGGGACGGCAACGCCGTCGACTGGCAGACCGGACCCGTCGTCTGGGGCACGCCCGGCACCAACGGGCAGCACGCGTACTACCAGTTGCTGCACCAGGGGACCAAGGTCATCCCGGCGGACTTCATCGGCTTCGCCAAGCCGGTCGCCGACCTGGCCCCCGGCCTTGAGACCCAGCACGACCTGCTCATGGCGAACTTCTTCGCCCAGACCCAGGCGCTGGCCTTCGGCAGGACGCCGGACGAGGTACGGGCGGAGGGGGTGGCCGAGGAACTGGTGGCGCACAAGACCTTCCAGGGCAACCACCCGACAACGACGATCCTCGCCGAGGAGCTGACCCCGTCCGTGCTGGGCCAGTTGATCGCGCTGTACGAGCACAAGGTGTTCGTACAGGGGGCCGTCTGGAACATCGACTCGTTCGACCAGTGGGGCGTGGAGCTCGGCAAGGTCCTCGCGAAGAAGATCGAGCCCGTGCTGACCGAAGGCGTCCAGAGCGAGCAGCTGGACAGCTCGACTGCCGCACTCGTCGGCAAGTACCGCACGCTGCGCGGCCGTTGAACTCCATAGAGGCCACCGTCCGGCTGAGGCCGCCGAACAACACGCTGGACGGGCGGGTCGTCGGCTGGTGGCGCACGCAGTGGCTGCTGATTGTCCTGCCCGTCGTGGCCGTGTTGGTCGTGCTGGGCGTGCTCATCGCGCCCGCACGGCCGTGGCTGCTGCTGTCCGCCGCCTTGGTCGGGGTGCCGGGGCTCGCCTGCGCTTTGTTCCTGCCGCTGTGGTGGTTCCGGGTGCACCGCTGGGAGGTCACGGAGGAGGCGGTGTACGTCCGTACCGGCTTCTTCTGGCAGGAGTGGCGGATCGCGCCCATGTCCCGGATCCAGACCGTGGACACCGTGCGCGGGCCGCTGGAGCAGGCGTATCGGCTCTCCACCGTCATCGTCACCACCGCCTCCTCCAAGGGCGCGGTGAAGATCGAGGGGCTCGACCACGAGCTGGCCGCGTCGCTGGCCGAACAGCTGACACGGATCACCCGGGCGACGCCCGGGGACGCGACGTGACCGAGGTGAGGGCGGAAACGGGAGTGAAGGCGGGAGTGGAGGCGGGGGAGACGCCGGACGGGTGGCGGCGGCTGAGTGTGCGTACCGTGCTCGTCACCGCGCTGGTCATGGGCGGTGTGGTGGTCGGCGCCGGAGTGCCCGCCACCCTCGCCCTGGCGAACGGCCGGCCCCTGTGGGTCGCCCTCGGCTGGGTGCTGACCGCCGCCGTCCTGGTGATCGCGGGCGGCACCGCGGCCGACTATGTGCGGTGGCGCAGGACCCGCTACCGCATCGGTCCCGAGCGCGCCGAACTCCACACCGGGCTGCTGCTCGTCAAACGCCGCTCACTGGCCCGGGAGCGCATCCGCAGCGTCGACCTGACGGCCAGTGTGATGCTGCGGCTGCTCGGCCTGGTGAAGGTCCGTATCGGTACGGGCGAGAACACCGGCGAGTCCACCCTCGAACTCGACCCGGTCACCCGCGAGGAGGGCGAGCGGCTCCGCCGGGTACTGCTGGCGCGGGCGGCCTCCGGTGAACCCGGAGCACACCGCGAGGGCGAACTGGCCACGCTCGACCCCCGCTGGATCAGGTATGCACCGGTCTCCTTCGTCGCCCCGGCGCTGGGCGGTGCGGCGGTCGGGGCTCTGATGCAGGTCAGCGAATGGTTCGGCGCCCAGGGCAGGCTGATCCACTGGGTGGGCGACCGCTTCCAGGACACCTCGGTCGTTTGGATCGTCGTACTGCTCGTCGTCGGGGCCTGCGTGGCGGGCGCCGTCGGCGCGCTCGGGCTGTGGGTCGAGATGTGGTGGAACTACCGCCTGGAGCGGGAGCCCGGCGGCACCCTGCGGGTGCGTCGGGGGCTGTTCACCACCCGCTCGATCTCCATCGAGGAGCGCAGACTGCGCGGGGTGGAGCTGGTCGAGCCGCTCGGCGTACGGACCCTTGGCGCGGCCCGGGTGGACGCCGTCGCCACCGGGCTCGCCGAGGACGAGAACAGCCGCAACGCCGACCACAAGACGCTGCTGCCCGCCGCGCCTCGGGCTGTTGCGGAGGCGGTGGCCGCGCACGTCCTGCGCGAGCCCACGTCCCCGACGAGCACCGCCCGCCTCATTGCGCACCCCCGCGCCGCCCGCACCCGCCGGCTGCGCTGGGCTTTCGCGGCGGCGCTGCTGCCGGTGCTCGTCCTCGCCGTGCTCGGCGTCCTGCTGACCGATGTCCTGCTGTATGTGGCCGGGGCCTGCGCGGTGGCGGTGTTCCCGCTCGGGTACTTCCTGGCCGTCGACGCGTACCGGAGCCTGGGGCACGCGGTCAGTGGCGACTATCTGGTGGCCAGGTCGGGGACGGTGCGGCGTACGACGGTGGCGTTGCAGCGGGGCGGGGTCATCGGCTGGACGGTCAAGCAGTCCTTCTTCCAGCGCCGGGCGGGGCTGATCACGCTCACCGCGACGACCGCCGCGGGAGCGGGGGCGTACTCGGTCTACGACGCGGATCAGCCCGAGGGGCTGAAGTTCGCGGCGGACGCGGTGCCGGGGGTGCTGGCGCCGTTCCTGGAGCGGGGGGAGTAGGGGGTGCGGGTGGGCGCCTGCGGCAGGCTTGTCCCCTACCCGCACCTTCCCACAACTGGGGCTCCGCCCCAGACCCCGGTCCTCAAACGCCGGACGGGCTGAAAGAAATCATCTTTCAGCCCGTCCGGCGCTTGAGGACACGCCGGTAGGGCGTCCGGGGGGCCGGGGGGCCGGGGGTTTCCCCCGGCTTCGGGAAGGGGCGGGGTGGGGAACAGCGCCGCAGGCATCCCGTACCCACGTCGAAGGCCCGGCCCGCTGATGATCGCGGGCCGGGCCTTCGACACGACTCGGGTCGGTCAGGACGTGGCCGGAGGATACAGCGCGCGCGGCAGCTGCGAAGCCGCCGCGTCGTCCAGCAGCCACAGCGTCCGGCTGCGCCCGTACGCGCCCGCCGCCGGTGCCTGGATCTCCCCGGCGCCCGACAGTGCGATCGCCGCGGCCTTCGCCTTGTCCTCGCCCGCCGCGAGCAGCCACACCTCACGCGCCGCGCGGATCGCGGGCAGCGTGAGCGAGACCCGGGTCGGCGGCGGCTTGGGGGCGCCGTGGACGCCCACCACCGTGCGCTCGGTCTCCCGGACCGCGGGCAGCTCCGGGAACAGCGAAGCCACATGCGTGTCCGGGCCGACGCCCAGCATCAGGACGTCGAAGGAGGGCACCGGGCCGTGGTCCTCGGGCCGCGCGGCGGCGGCCAGTTCCGCGGCGTACCCCGCAGCCGCGGCGTCCGCGTCATTGCCGTACGGACCGTCCGAAGCCGGCATCGCGTGCACCCGGGCAGGGTCCAGCGGCACCAGGTCAAGCAGCGCCTCGCGGGCCTGCGTGACATTGCGTTCCGGGTCGCCGTCCGGCAGGAACCGCTCGTCGCCCCACCACAGGTCGAGGCGGCGCCAGTCGATGGCGTCCCGGGCCGGCGAGGAGGCCAGCGCGGCCAGCAGGCCGTTGCCGTTGCGCCCGCCTGTCAGCACCACCGACGCCGAACCGCGCGCGGCCTGCGCATCCACGATCTTCGTGATCAGCCGGGCCGCCGCGGCCTGCGCCATCAGCTCCTTGTCGTGATGCACGACAAGCTGAGGTGCACCACTCACTTCGCCGCCGCCTTCTTGGCCGGAGCCTTCTTCGCGGCGGCAGCGGCGGGCTTCGCCTTCGTGTCGTCGGCCGCGGTGCTCGCGCCCGACTCCGATGCCCGTGTCTGCCCCTCCGGCTCAGTGAGCCGGTCGACGCCGAACTTCAGCGCCGTCGCGTATGTGTCGTCCGGGTCGAGCCTGCGCAGCTCCTCGGCGATCAGCTCGGCGGTCTCCCGCCGCTTGAGCGCCACCGCGCGGTCCGGCTGTCCGTTGATGGACAGCGTTGCGAGCGAGCCGTCCGACCGGCCGAGTGAGATCGGCCCGAAGTCCGTCTCCATCCGCACGCCCGTCAGGCCGGGTCCCGCGGAGAAGGCGCGCTTGACCGGGACGGACAGCCGCCCCGCCAGCCACATGGCGAGCAGCTCGACGCTCGGGTTGAACTCCTCGCCCTCCACCTCCACCGAGGTGACCTCGCACTGCACCTGGTCCAGCGCGGCCGCGAGCATCGAGCGCCACGGCGTGATGCGCGTCCAGGACAGGTCGGTGTCGCCCGGGGTGTAGGTGTCGGCGCGCGCCGCCAGCTCCTGGATGGGCTGCTCGGCGGCGTAGGTGTCGGTGACGCGGCGCTGGGCCAGCGCACCGAGCGGGTCCTTCGCCGGGTCGAGCGGCGCGTTCACCGCCCACCACACGACGACCGGAGCGTCGGGCAGCAGCAGCGGCAGCACGACCGACTGCGCGTGGTTGATGACCTCGCCGTACAGCCGCAGTACGACCGTCTCACCGGTGCCCGCGTCCGCGCCCACCCGCACCTCGGCGTCGAGGCGCGCCTTGGCGCGGTCGCGCGGCGAGCGCGAGACCCGCTTGATGACGACGAGGGTGCGCGAAGGGTGCTCGCGGGAAGCCTCGTTGGCCGCCTTGAGCGCGTCGTACGCGTTCTCCTCGTCGGTGACGATGACCAGGGTCAGCACCATGCCGACGGCGGGCGTGCCGATGGCACGGCGCCCCTGGACCAGCGTCTTGTTGATCTTGCTGGCCGTGGTGTCCGTCAGATCGAATTTCATGGCCGACGCCAGCTCCGTCCGTCTCGTGCGAGCATTTCGTCCGCCTCGTCGGGGCCCCAGGTGCCGGCCACGTACTGCGCGGGCTTGCCGTGCTTGTCCCAGTACTCCTCGATCGGGTCGAGGATGCGCCAGGACTGCTCGACCTCTTCCAGCCGCGGGAAGAGGTTGGAGTCGCCGAGCAGGACGTCGAGGATCAGGCGCTCGTACGCCTCGGGGCTGGACTCCGTGAAGGACTCGCCGTATGCGAAGTCCATCGAGACGTCCCGCACCTCCATGGAGGTGCCCGGCACCTTCGAGCCGAACCTGACCGTCACGCCCTCGTCCGGCTGCACGCGGATGACCAGGGCGTTCTGCCCCAGCTCCTCCGTTGCCGTGTGGTCGAAGGGGGAGTGCGGGGCGCGCTGGAAGACCACCGCGATCTCGGTGACGCGGCGGCCGAGGCGCTTGCCCGTACGGAGATAGAACGGCACACCCGCCCAGCGGCGGTTGTCGATCTGCAGCTTCACCGCGGCGTAGGTGTCGGTCGTCGACTCGGGGTCGATGCCCTCTTCCTGCAGATAGCCGACGGCCTTCTCGCCGCCCTGCCAGCCCGCCGCGTACTGCCCGCGAACGGTCTCCTGACCAAGATCCCTGGGAAGCCGTACGGCACCGAGGACCTTGGTCTTCTCGGCGACCAGTGCGTCCGCCTCGAAGGAGGCGGGCTCCTCCATGGCGGTCAGCGCGAGCAGCTGCAGGAGGTGGTTCTGGATGACGTCGCGAGCGGCGCCGATGCCGTCGTAGTAGCCGGCGCGGCCTCCGATGCCGATGTCCTCGGCCATCGTGATCTGCACATGGTCGACATTCGACCGGTTCCAGAGGGGCTCGAACATCTGGTTGGCGAAGCGCAGCGCCAGGATGTTCTGGACCGTCTCCTTGCCCAGATAGTGGTCGATCCGGAAGACCTCGTTGGGCGGGAAGACCTCGTGCACGATCCGGTTGAGCTCCTGCGCGGAGGCCAGGTCGTGCCCGAAGGGCTTCTCGATGACGGCGCGCCGCCACGAACCTTCCTGCTGGTCGGCGAGCCCGTGCTTCTTGAGCTGCATGACGACCTTGGGAAAGAACTTGGGCGGGACGGAGAGGTAGAAGGCGAAGTTGCCGCCGGTGCCCTGCGCCTGGTCGAGCTCGGCGATCGTCGACTTGAGTGTCGCGAACGCCTTGTCGTCGTCGAAGTCGCCCTGGACGAAGCGCATGCCCTGGATCAGCTGCTGCCAGACTTCCTCACGGAAGGGCGTACGAGCGTGTTCCTTGACGGCGTCGTGGACAACCTGGGCGAAGTCTTCGGTCTCCCAGTCGCGGCGTGCGAAGCCGATGAGCGAGAAACCCGGCGGCAGCAGGCCGCGATTGGCCAGGTCGTAGACGGCGGGCATCAGCTTTTTGCGTGACAAATCGCCCGTGACGCCAAAAATGACCAGGCCGGACGGCCCCGCGATGCGCGGGAGCCGCCGGTCCTGAGCGTCACGGAGCGGGTTAGCTCCGCGTACAGCAGACAAGAGGGTCAGGCCTCCGAAGGGGAGAGGCGCTTGAGCTCCGCCTCGGTGGACTTGAGCAGGTCGTTCCAGGACGCCGCGAACTTCTCGACGCCCTCGTCCTCAAGGAGCTGCACCACGTCGTCGTAGGCGATGCCGAGCTTCTCGATGGCGTCGAGATCGGCACGCGCCTGCTCGTAGGTGCCGGCGATCGTGTTGCCGGTGATCTGCCCGTGGTCGGCAGTCGCTTCGAGCGTCGCCTCGGGCATGGTGTTGACCGTGCCGGGGGCGACCAGGTCGTCGACGTACAGGGTGTCCTTGTACGACGAGTCCTTGACGCCGGTCGAGGCCCACAGCGGACGCTGCTTGTTGGCACGGGCCTTGTCCAGCGGGGACCAGCGGTCGGAGGAGAAGACTTCCTCGTACGCCTCGTACGCGAGACGGGCGTTGGCCAGTGCGGCCTTGCCCTTGAGGTCCTTGGCCCCGGCGGTGCCCAGGGCGTCCAGGCGCTTGTCGATCTCGGTGTCCACGCGGGACACGAAGAACGACGCCACCGAGTGGATCTTCGCCAGGTCCAGGCCCGCGGCCTTCGCCTTCTCCAGACCCGCCAGGTAGGCGTCCATGACCTCGCGGTAGCGCTCCAGCGAGAAGATCAGCGTCACATTGACGCTGATCCCGAGACCGATGGTCTCGGTGATCGCCGGGAGACCCGCCTTGGTGGCCGGGATCTTGATCAGGGTGTTCGGCCGGTCCACCAGCCAGGCCAGCTGCCTGGCCTCGGCGGTCGTCGCCCTGGTGTTGTGCGCCAGGCGCGGGTCGACCTCGATGGAGACCCGGCCGTCTTGGCCGCCGGTCGCGTCGAAGACGGGCCGCAGGATGTCGGCGGCGTCGCGGACGTCGACCGTCGTGATCATGCGAATGGCTTCTTCGACGGTGACCTTGCGGGCGGCGAGGTCGGCGAGCTGCTGCTCGTAACCGTCGCCGGACGAGATCGCCTTCTGGAAGATCGACGGGTTGGTCGTGACGCCCACGACGTGCTGCTGGTCGATCAGCTCGGCGAGATTGCCGGACGTGATCCGCTTGCGCGAAAGGTCGTCAAGCCAGATCGCGACGCCTTCGTCGGAGAGGCGCTTGAGTGCGTCTGTCATGAGGTTTCCATCTCCTACTTGTCGTATACCGGCGTCAGCGCGCTGCGGCTGCGATCCCGGAAATAAATTCAAGCGAGTCCCGGGCGGCGGCAACGACTGCATCCGCAGTGAAGCCGAACTCGCGGAAGAGGACCTTGCCGTCGGCCGAAGCGCCGAAGTGCTCCAGCGAAACGATGCGGCCCGCGTCACCGACGAAGCGGTGCCAGGTCAGACCGATCCCGGCCTCGACGGCCACCCGCGCCTTGACGGAGGGCGGCAGCACCGAGTCCCGGTACGCCTGGTCCTGCTCCTCGAACCACTCGACCGAGGGCATCGAGACAACCCTGGTCGCGACCCCCGCGGCCTGGAGCTGCTCGCGCGCCTCGACGGCGAGTTGCACCTCGGAGCCGGTGCCGATGAGGACGACCTGGGGCTCGCCGCCCTCGGCCTCGAACAGGACGTAACCGCCGCGCGCGGCATCCTCGTTGGCGTCGTACGTCGGCACACCCTGGCGGGTCAGCGCGAGCCCGTGCGGGGCGCCCTTGCCGAACTCCTTGGTGTAGCGCTTGAGGATCTCGCGCCAGGCGATCGCCGTCTCGTTGGCGTCGGCGGGGCGCACCACGTTCAGACCCGGGATGGCGCGCAGCGTGGCCAGGTGCTCGACCGGCTGGTGCGTCGGACCGTCCTCGCCGAGGCCGACCGAGTCGTGCGTCCACACGTAGGTGACCGGCAGGTGCATCAGCGCCGAGAGCCGGACGGCGTTGCGCATGTAGTCGGAGAACACCAGGAAGGTGCCGCCGTAGATGCGGGTGCTGCCGTGCAGCGCGATGCCGTTCATGACCGCGGCCATGGCGTGCTCGCGGATGCCGAAGTGGATGGTGCGCCCGTACGGGTCCGCGCCCGGCAGCGGGTTGCCCACCGGGAGGAAGGAGGAGTTCTTGTCGATCGTCGTGTTGTTCGAGCCTGCGAGGTCGGCGGAGCCGCCCCACAGCTCGGGCACGACCTCGCCCAGCGCCTGGAGCACCTTGCCGGACGCGGCACGGGTGGCGACACCCTTGCCCGTCTCGAAGACCGGGAGCTTCTCCTCCCAGCCCGTGGGCAGCTCGCCCGTGGCGATGCGGTCGAATTCGGCGGCGCGCTGCGGGTTGGCGGTCCGCCAGGCGGCGAGCGACTTCTCCCACTCGGCCTTGGCGTCACGGCCACGGTCGAGGACCGCGCGGGTGTGCGCGATGACCTCATCGGAGACCTCGAAGGACTTCTCGGGGTCGAAGCCCAGGACGCGCTTGGTCGCCGCGACCTCCTCGTCGCCGAGCGCCGAGCCGTGCGCGGCCTCGGTGTTCTGCGCGTGCGGGGCCGGCCAGGCGATGATCGAGCGGGCCGCGATGAAGGACGGGCGGGTGGTCTCGGCCTGGGCCGCGAGCAGCGCCTTGTGCAGGCCGACCGGGTCGAGGTCGCCGTCGGGCAGCTGTGCGACGCGCTGGACGTGCCAGCCGTACGCCTCGTACCGCGCCAAGGTGTCCTCGGAGACCGCGGCCTCCGTGTCGCCCTCGATCGAGATGTGATTGTCGTCCCACAGCAGAACGAGGTTGCCCAGCTTCTGGTGCCCGGCCAGCGAGGACGCCTCCGCGGAGATGCCCTCCTGGAGGCAGCCGTCACCGGCGATCGCCCAGATGGTGTGGTCGAACGGGGAGGTGCCGGCGGCGGCGTGCGGGTCGAACAGGCCGCGCTCGTAGCGGGAGGCCATCGCCATGCCTACGGCGTTGGCGACACCCTGGCCCAGCGGGCCGGTGGTGGTCTCCACACCGGTCGTGTGCCCGTACTCGGGGTGCCCCGGGGTCTTCGAGCCCCAGGTGCGGAACGCCCTGAGGTCGTCCAGCTCCAGGCCGTACCCGGCCAGGTAGAGCTGGATGTACAGCGTCAGGCTGGAGTGACCCGCGGACAGGACGAACCGGTCACGGCCGGTCCATTCGGCGTCGGAAGGGTCGTGCCGCATCAGCTTCTGGAACAGCACATATGCGGCGGGGGCCAGGCTCATGGCCGTACCAGGGTGGCCGTTGCCGACCTTCTGTACGGAATCCATGGCCAGGACGCGGACGGTATCGACAGCCCGCTGGTCCAATTCGGTCCACTCGAGGTCTGTAGCGGTCGGCTTGGTGCTCACCCTGCGTCAGGGCTCCTCTCCAACATGTCGAATCCCGGCGACTGGCAGCCGCGCCGGGCGTTGTCGAGCCTACCCCCGCGAGAACACGCATCTTTTCGACTGCGTGACTTCGAAAAAAACAGCCACAGTCAGACTGCGGGGCGGTGTGCGAGTCCGCCTCCCGGTGAACGCATTTCACTGTGGTTCCTGGGTACGTGGCTGCGCGCCTCCCTGCTCATCACGACCCTCAACACGACCGCACCCCCGCGAAGAACGGCGTATGGGCAACGTCTACAGTGGCGTGGTACGCGCAAGCCTTTACCGGGCCTTCACGCCCGGAGCTTGCTGGAATTTCTCTGTCAGGGGTGTGCGTGACGGCCGTCGAGTCCCGACCCGCAGGGGTCGTCTTGACTCCGAGCCCGGGAGGCCATCGGCCATTCGGAGCACGGGTCAAGGCGTTCGTGGCACTGACAAAGCCTCGGATCATCGAACTGCTGCTGATCACCACCGTCCCGGTGATGTTCCTGGCGGAGCAGGGCGTGCCCGACCTGTGGCTGGTCCTGGTGACCTGCCTCGGTGGTTATCTTTCCGCAGGCGGCGCCAATGCGCTGAACATGTACATCGACCGTGACATCGACGCGCTGATGGACCGCACCGCGCAGCGCCCACTGGTCACCGGAATCGTGAGCCCGCGCGAATGCCTGGTTTTCGGCATCTCACTCGCGGTGATCTCCACGCTCTGGTTCGGGCTGCTCGTCAACTGGCTGTCCGCGGCGCTCTCGCTGGGCGCGCTGCTCTTCTACGTCATCGTCTACACGATGATCCTCAAGCGGCGCACCTCGCAGAACATCGTCTGGGGCGGCATCGCGGGCTGCATGCCGGTGCTCATCGGCTGGTCCGCGGTCACCGACTCGATGTCCTGGGCCGCGGTCATCCTCTTCCTGGTCATCTTCTTCTGGACGCCGCCGCACTACTGGCCGCTGTCGATGAAGGTCAAGGAGGACTACGCGCGGGTCGGCGTGCCGATGCTCCCCGTCGTTGCCTCCAATCAGGTGGTGGCCCGCCAGATCGTCGCCTACAGCTGGGTGATGGTGGCCGTCTCGCTGCTGCTGACCCCCCTGGGCTACACCGGCTGGTTCTACACGTCGGTCGCGGTCGTGGCCGGCGTGTGGTGGCTCAAGGAGGCGCACGGGCTGCGGTCCCGCGCCAAGTCCGGCGTGACGGGCGCGAAGCTCAAGGAGATGCGGCTGTTCCACTGGTCGATCACCTATGTCTCGCTGCTCTTCGTCGCGGTGGCGGTCGACCCCTTCCTCCGCTGACCCGGCCCCGTCCGCACGGCAGCCGCACCCCACCCCTCGCCCGTCGGTCTACTCGTCGGTAGCATCCTGCCCATGGCAGACACCAAGCAGGCGACGAAGCAGGCAGAGCGCAAGGCGTCGAAGCTCGCCAAGGAGATCGGCGCCTTCGCCAAGAAGCACGGCGGGGCCGAGGGCCAGCTCGCGTACATCGGACAGGCGGGCACCCGCATCGTGCTCGTCGGCGAGGACGGCGACTGGGGCGACCTGGTGGCGCCCGACCACGCCACCGCGCAGAGCGCCGCCGAGAAGGCCGGGATCACCCTCCATGAGTCCTTCGACGGCGAATTCGCGGCCAAGGTGCGCACCGGACCGTACGAGTGGAGCCGCATGGCGGGCATCCAGATCGGCGGTCCGTCCAACGGGTAGCAACACCCGGAGGCGGTTCACCCGTTAGAGCCTGTGGAAGGTACGTCCACCACAGGGAGCCCCGGATGATCGATACGCCCTCCCTGGTCGACCAGTACTGTCACGGAGTGCTCCGTACGGAGCTGGGCCTGGGCACCTTCGAGGCGCGTCTCGGCCGGACCTCCGCGCCGCCCGCCCCCGGCACGACCTTCTTCGACACTCAGACCGGCTTCGCGGTGCGCCGCTGGTGCCCGCCGCTGCTTGGGCTCGAACCGCACTGCACCCCCGCGCGCTATCTCGCCCGCCGCCGGGAACTGGGCGTGCTGGAGTCGGGCAGGCGGCTGCTGCGCGGCACCGGGATCTCCACCTATCTGGTGGACACCGGGCTGCCGGGTGACCTCACCGGGCCGACGGAGATCGCCGCGGCGGGCGCCGCCGAGGCCAGGGAGATCGTGCGCCTGGAGTTACTGGCCGAGCAGGTCGCCGACACCTCGGGCACCGTCGAGAGTCTGCTGGCCAACCTCGCCGAGGCCGTGCACGGCGCGGCCGGATCTGCCGTCGCCTTCACCTCGGTCGCGGGCGCACGGCACGGGCTCGCCCTGGCGCCGGATCCGCCGGGCCCCGGCGAGGTGCGCGGCGCCGCGGGGCGCTGGCTGGCCGGGCGCCGGGTCGGGGGCCGGCTCACCGACCCGGTACTCCTGCGGCACCTGCTGTGGATCGCCGTCGCCTCGGGCCTGCCCCTGCAACTGCACGCCGGCGCCGCCGACCCGCACCTGCGCATCGACCGTACGGACCCGATGCTGCTCACCGCCTTCGTGGCCGCCACGGCCGGCCTCGGCACCGATCTGGTGCTGCTGCACGGCTACCCGTACCACCGGCACGCCGCGCACCTGGCCAGCGTCTTCCCGCATGTGTACGCGGACCTCGGACCGGCCCTCGCTCATACGGGGGTGCGGGCCGCCGCCGTACTGGAGGAGATCCTGGAGCTCGCGCCCTTCGGGAAGCTGCTCTTCTCCAGCGGCGCCAGTGCCCTGCCCGAGCTGCATGTGGTGGGCGCTCGGGTATTCAGGGACGCGTTGGGGCGGGTGCTGGGCGGCTGGGTCGGCGACGGGGCATGGTCGCGGGCGGACGCGGAGCGCGTCGCCGGGATGATCGCGGCGGGCAACGCCCGCCGCGTCTACGGCCTTGCCGATCCGCCGTCAGACGGAGGCCGACACCGATGAGTCGGACTTCGCCGGCAGCGACGGGGCGACCGTCGGACGCTCGCGCAGGCTCAGGGCGACCCGCAGGACGGCGATCCACACCAGGCAGGACCCGAGCATGTGGATGGCGACGAGGATCTCGGGCAGGTCGGTGAAGAACTGCACATAGCCGACGGCGCCCTGGGCGAGAAGGACGAGCAGCAGGTCACGCGCGCGTGCCCTGGTGTCCTTGGGTGCGTCGACGACGCGCAGGGCCAGCCACATCGCGAGTGCCAGCGCGCACACGACCCAGGCCGCGATCGCGTGCACATGCGCGGTGGTCGCCCAGTCGAACGGCATCCGCGGTACGTCGCTGCCGTCGCCCGCGTGCGGTCCCGAGCCGGTCACCACGGTGCCCGCCGCGATCAGTACGGCGGAGGCGATGGTCAGGGCCCAGGACAGCCTGCGCAGGGGGCCGGGGACGCGGGGGCGCGGAGCGCTGTCGCCCTCGCGGGTGCGCTGCCAGGTGATCACGGCGACCGTGAGCAACGAGGTGGCGGCCAGGAAGTGGCCCGCCACGGTCCACGGGTTGAGGCCCGCCAGCACGGTGATGCCGCCGAGGACGGCGTTGAGCATGACGATCCAGAACTGGGCCCAGGCGAGCCGGCTCAGCCCGCGCCGCCGGGGCTTCGTCGCACGCGCCGAGATGATCACCCAGCCGACCGCCGCCGACAGCACGTACGTCAGCATGCGGTTGCCGAACTCGATCGCGCCGTGGATGCCCTCCTCGGGCGTCGCGAACAGGCTGTCGTCGGTGCACTTGGGCCAGGTGTCGCAGCCGAGGCCGGAGCTTGTCAGCCGTACCGCACCGCCGGTGACGACGATGAGCACGCTCATCACGACGGCGGCGAGCGCGGCGCGGCGCAGCGTACGGGTGGTGGGTGTCCAGCGCTGCGCGATGAAGGCGAGGGGGGTCAACACGGCAACCATCGTAGAGCGGGGCTTGTGCGGGAATTCACGAGGGGGTCCGGGGGGAGTCGTGTCCCCGGAAAATCGCGGTGCGAGTGCCCCTGGGAAGCGCGGCACGAGCTCCCCAGGGAAACGCGGTGCAAGGACCGGGCGTCCCCTCCCGGAGGGGCGGGTGTACTCTCCCCGCCCCTCACTCCCAGCGGAAGAAGCGCGCCGCCGCGCCAAGACCCAGCACCGCCCACACCGAGAGGATCCCCAGGCCGCCCCATGGGATGCCCGCGCCGTGCTGGAGTACGTCGCGCAGACCGTCCGACAGGGCGGAGATCGGCAGCAGCCCGAGCAGCGACTGGGCGGCGTCCGGGAACTTGTCGAGCGGCACGATCACGCCGCCGCCCACAAGCAGCAGCAGGAAGACCAGGTTGGCGGCGGCCAGTGTCGCCTCCGCCTTGAGCGTGCCGGCCATCAGCAGGCCCAGGCCGGAGAAGGCCGCCGTGCCGAGGACGAGCAGCAGGAGCACGGCGACCGGGTTGCCGTGCGGCGACCAGCCCAGGCCGAACGCGATCACCGTCAGCAGAACCACCTGGAGGACCTCGGTGACCAGCACCGACAGGGTCTTGGCGGTGAGCAGGGCCCAGCGCGGTAGCGGCGACGTACCCAGCCGCTTCAGCACGCCGTAGCGGCGCTCGAAGCCCGTCGCGATCGCCTGCCCGGTGAAGGCGGTGGACATGACGGCGAGCGCCAGGATGCCCGGCGCCAGGAAGTCGACGGCCTTGCCCGCTCCCGTGTCGATGATGTCCACCGACGAGAACAGCACCAGGAGCAGCGCGGGAATGATCACGGTCAGCAGCAGTTGCTCGCCGTTGCGCAGCAGCATCTTCGTTTCGAGCACGGCCTGCGCCGCGATCATCGTGGGCAGCGGAGCCGCGCCCGGCTTCGGGGTGTAGGTGCCGCTGCTCATGGACGCAGATCCTTACCGGTCAGCTCAAGAAAGACGTCCTCCAGGGTGTGCCGCTCGACGGCGATGCCCTCGGGCATCACGCCGTGCTGCGCGCACCAGGAGGTGACGGTGGCCAGCAGCTGCGGGTCGACCTGGCCGGTGATCCGGTAGGTGCCCGGGGTCAGCTCGACGGCCAGGGTGTCCACCGGGAGCGCCTTGAGCAGCGATACGACGTCAAGACCCGGGCGGCCGGTGAAGCGCAGGGTGTTCTCCGCGCCGCCGCGGCACAGCTCGTCGGGGCTGCCCTGGGCGATGGCCCGGCCCGCGTCGATGATCACGACATGGTCGGCGAGCTGCTCGGCCTCGTCCATGAAGTGCGTGGTCAGTACGGTGCTCACCCCGTCGGCGCGCAGCTCGCGCAGCAGGTCCCAGGTCGAGCGGCGGGCCTGTGGGTCCAGGCCCGCGGTCGGCTCGTCCAAAAAGACCAACTCGGGGCGGCCGACGACGGCCATCGCCAGGGCGAGCCGCTGCTGCTGACCGCCGGAGAGCCGGCGGTAGGTCGTACGGCCGCAGTCGCCGAGCCCCAGGCGCTTGGTCAGGGCGTCCACATCCAGCGGATGGGCGTGCAGCTTGGCCATGTGCCGGAGCATCTCGTCGGCCCTGGCCCCCGAGTACACGCCGCCGGACTGGAGCATCACGCCGATCCTGGGGCGCAGCTTCGCCGCGTCGGCGATGGGGTCGAGGCCCAGGACGCGCACGGTGCCCGCGTCTGGTCTGCGGTAGCCCTCGCAGGTTTCGACGGTGGTGGTCTTTCCGGCGCCGTTCGGGCCGAGGACGGCGGTGACGGTGCCCGCGCCGACCTCAAGATCGAGGCCGTCCACGGCGGTCCTGGTTCCGTACCGCTTGACCAGGCCGCGGACCTGGACGACGGGCTCGCTTCGCATGCTGGCGAGTGTAGGCAGGGAGGCGGGACAGCCGGGCCGCGGGGCCCGGACCCGGAAGATTAGGTGACCCTAAGTGATCGAGGCCACCGCCATCTGGTCGCGGCCCCGCTTGTCGGACGCCGGGGAATTACGCAACAATGGTGTTGTGAAATACATTGGCGAGGCTCCGCAGGAGGAACTCGCGACAGGTGAGCGGTCGACCCGCAACCGTGTCGCGCGCTCCATCCTGGACCACGGCCCCTCGACCGTGTCCGATCTGGCCAAGCGCCTCGGTCTCACTCAGGCCGCGGTCCGCCGCCACCTCGACACACTCGTCTCCGACGATGTGGTCGAGCCCCGTGAGCAGCGCGTCTACGGCGCACGTACCCGTGGCCGCCCCGCGAAGGTGTTCGTACTGACCGACTGCGGCCGGGACGCCTTCGACCAGTCCTACGACACGCTGGCAGCCGATGCCCTGCACTGGATCGCGCAGGCCGTCGGTGGCGGCGAGCAGGGCGAGGCGGCCATCACGGCGTTCGCCCGTGCTCGCTTCGCCGCACAGGCCGAGACGTACCGTGAGGCCGTCGAGGCCGCTCAGCCCGAAGCACGTACCGAGGCGCTCGCGAAGGCCTTGAGCGCCGACGGGTACGCTGCCATGGCGCGAATCGCGCCGAACGGGCAGGGCGAGCAGCTGTGCCAGCACCACTGCCCTGTCGCCCATGTCGCGGAGAAGTTCCCACAGCTGTGCGAGGCGGAGACCGAGATCTTCTCCACCCTGCTCGGGACCCACGTCCAGCGACTGGCCACCATCGCCCACGGCGACGGGGTGTGCACGACGTACATCCCGCACAGCACCACGAAGCACAGCACGACACAGACGACCCACTCAGCATCTGCAAGCACTGCCGGGAGGAACCCCGCATGACTCTCCCCATGGAGACTGCCCACCCCGAACTTGAGGGCCTGGGTACGTACGAATTCGGCTGGGCCGACTCCGACGCGGCAGGCGCCACGGCCAAGCGAGGCTTGTCCGAGGCTGTCGTCCGCGACATCTCGGCCAAGAAGAACGAGCCGGAGTGGATGCTGAAGCTGCGGCTCAAGGGCCTGAAGCTGTTCGGCAAGAAGCCCATGCCGAACTGGGGCTCCGACCTGTCGGGCATCGACTTCGACAACATCAAGTACTTCGTGCGGTCCACCGAGAAGCAGGCGCAGTCCTGGGAGGACCTGCCGGAGGACATCAAGAACACGTACGACAGGCTCGGCATCCCGGAGGCGGAGAAGCAGCGCCTCGTCGCGGGTGTCGCCGCTCAGTACGAGTCCGAGGTGGTCTACCACCAGATCAACGAGGAGCTCGAAGCGCAGGGTGTCATCTTCATGGACACCGACACCGCGCTGAAGGAGCACCCGGAGCTCTTCCAGGAGTACTTCGGGTCGATCATCCCGGTCGGCGACAACAAGTTCGCGTCGCTGAACTCGGCCGTGTGGTCCGGCGGCTCGTTCATCTACGTGCCCAAGGGTGTCCGCGTCGAGATCCCGCTCCAGGCCTACTTCCGTATCAACACGGAGAACATGGGCCAGTTCGAGCGGACGCTGATCATCGTCGACGAGGACGCGTACGTCCACTACGTCGAGGGTTGCACCGCCCCGATCTATTCCTCGGACTCGCTGCACAGCGCCGTGGTCGAGATCATCGTGAAGAAGGGCGGCCGCTGCCGCTACACGACCATCCAGAACTGGTCGAACAACGTCTACAACCTGGTCACCAAGCGCGCCGTGGCGTACGAGGGCGCGACGATGGAGTGGGTCGACGGCAACATCGGCTCCAAGGTCACCATGAAGTACCCGGCCGTCTACCTGATGGGCGAGCACGCCAAGGGCGAGACCCTGTCCATCGCCTTCGCGGGCGAGGGCCAGCACCAGGACGCCGGCGCGAAGATGGTGCACATGGCGCCGAACACCTCGTCGAACATCGTCTCCAAGTCGGTGGCGCGAGGCGGCGGCCGTACCTCGTACCGCGGTCTGATCGAGATCGGCGAGGGCGCACCGGGCTCGAAGTCCAACGTCCTCTGTGACGCGCTGCTCGTCGACACGATCTCCCGCTCCGACACGTACCCGTACGTGGACGTCCGCGAGGACGACGTGTCCATGGGCCACGAGGCGACCGTCTCCAAGGTCTCCGAGGACCAGCTCTTCTACCTGATGAGCCGCGGCATGACCGAGTTCGAAGCCATGGCGATGATCGTCCGTGGCTTCGTGGAGCCGATCGCCAAGGAGCTCCCCATGGAGTACGCCCTGGAGCTCAACCGGCTGATCGAGCTGCAGATGGAGGGCTCGGTCGGCTGACGCCGGTCCGACCTTCTCCATTCAGCAGCGACTGAATTCTCACCTAGGAAGAGAGCACAACGACAGCCATGGCTGAGGCTCAGAACATTCCGGCGGGCTCCACGACTGCCGGGTCCATCGCGGTGGCCGCAGAGTCCACCGTCGCCACGCGCATGAGCGCCCCGCCGTCCTTCGACGTGGCGGACTTCCCGGTGCCCCACGGCCGCGAGGAAGAGTGGCGCTTCACGCCGCTTGAGCGCCTGCGCGGTCTGCACGACGGGACCGCCGTGGCCGGCGGTGTCCTCAACGTCGAGGTGAACGCGCCCGAGGGCGTCGTCGTCGAGACGGTGGACCGCGGCGACAAGCGGCTCGGCAAGGCCGGCACGCCGGTCGACCGGGTCGCCGCCCAGGCGTACAGCTCCTTCGAGAAGGCCTCGGTCGTCTCGGTGCCCAAGGAGATGGTGCTGACCGAGCCGATCAGGATCTCCGTGCACGGCGAGGGCGGTACCGCCTACGGCCACCAGGTCGTGGAGCTCGGCGCCTTCGCCGAGGCCGTCGTCGTCATCGACCACACCGGTGACGCCGTGCTCGCGGCCAACGTCGACTTCGTCGTCGGCGACGGCGCGAAGCTGACCGTCGTGTCCGTCCAGGACTGGGACGACAAGGCCGTGCATGTCGCGCAGCACAACGCGCTGATCGGCCGGGACGCCTCGTTCAAGTCGGTCGTGGTGACCTTCGGCGGCAACCTGGTACGGCTGCACCCCCGCGTCACGTACGCGGGTACCGGCGGCGAGGCCCAGCTCTTCGGTCTGTACTTCACCGACCGGGGCCAGCACCAGGAGCACCGCCTCCTGGTCACCCACAATGTGCCGCACTGTAAGTCCAACGCCGTCTACAAGGGCGCGCTGCAGGGCGAGGGCGCCCACGCCGTGTGGATCGGTGACGTCCTCATCGAGGCCACCGCCGAGGGCACCGACACGTACGAGATGAACCGCAACCTCGTCCTCACTGACGGCGCGCGGGTCGACTCCGTGCCGAACCTGGAGATCGAGACCGGCGAGATCGTCGGAGCGGGCCACGCCTCGGCGACCGGCCGCTTCGACGACGAGCAGCTCTTCTACCTCATGTCGCGCGGTATCCCCGCCGACGAGGCCCGTCGCCTCGTCGTCCGCGGCTTCTTCGCCGAGCTCGTCCAGCAGATCGGTCTGCCGGATGTGGAGGAGCGCCTCCTCGCCAAGATCGACGCGGAGCTGGAGGCGTCTGTCTGATGGCCTTCGTCAAAGCCTGTGCGCTGAGCGAGCTGGAGGAGAACACCCCGAAGCGGGTGGAACTCGACGGCACGCCGGTGTCCGTCGTGCAAACCGAGGGGGAGGTGTTCGCGATCAATGACATCTGCTCGCACGCGAACGTGTCCCTCTCGGAGGGCGAGGTCGAGGACTGCATGATCGAGTGCTGGTTGCACGGCTCCAGCTTCGACCTCCGCACCGGCAAGCCGTCCGGCCTTCCCGCGACGCGCCCCGTCCCCGTTTACCCCGTAAAGATCGAAGGGGACGATGTGCTCGTCTCCGTCACACAGGAGTCCTGAGACAGTCATGGCAACGCTTGAAATCCGAGACCTGCACGTATCCGTCGAGGCCGAGAACGCCACGAAGGAGATCCTCAAGGGCGTCGACCTGACGGTCAAGCAGGGTGAGACCCACGCCATCATGGGGCCCAACGGCTCCGGCAAGTCCACCCTCGCCTATTCGATCGCGGGCCACCCCAAGTACACGATCACCAGCGGCACGGTGACCCTTGACGGCGAAAACGTCCTGGAGATGACCGTCGACGAGCGCGCCCGCGCCGGTCTGTTCCTGGCGATGCAGTACCCCGTTGAGATCCCCGGCGTCTCGGTCTCCAACTTCCTGCGTACGTCGGCGACGGCGATGCGCGGCGAGGCCCCCAAGCTGCGCACCTGGGTGAAGGAGGTCAAGACCGCGATGGAGACCCTCCAGATGGACCCGGCCTTCTCCGAGCGCAACGTCAACGAGGGCTTCTCCGGCGGCGAGAAGAAGCGCCACGAGATCCTTCAGCTGGAGCTCCTCAAGCCGAAGATCGCGATCCTCGACGAGACGGACTCCGGTCTGGACGTCGACGCGCTCCGCCAGGTCTCCGACGGCGTCAACCGCGTCCGCGCGTCCGGTGAGGTCGGCACGCTGCTGATCACCCACTACACGCGCATTCTGCGCTACATCAAGCCCGACTTCGTGCACGTGTTCGCGAACGGCCGCATCGCCGAGTCCGGCGGCGCCGAGCTCGCCGATAAGCTTGAGGCCGAGGGCTACGAGGCATACACGAAGGGTGGCGCGACGGCGTGACACAGTTGCCCGGCCTCCTCGACACCGAGGCGATCCGCAAGGACTTCCCCCTTCTGGATCGTATGGTCCACGACGGGAAGAAGATCGTTTACCTGGACAACGCGGCGACTTCGCAGAAGCCGCGCCAGGTCCTCGACGCGCTGAACGAGTACTACGAGCAGCACAACGCGAACGTCCACCGTGGCGTGCACGTGCTGGCCGAGGAGGCCACGGCGCTGTACGAGGGCGCTCGCGACAAGGTCGCCGCCTTCATCAACGCGCCGAGCCGCGACGAGGTGATCTTCACCAAGAACGCCTCGGAGTCGCTCAACCTCGTGGCCAACATGCTGGCCTGGGCCGACGAGCCGTACCGCGTCGACAACGAGACCGAGATCGTCATCACGGAGATGGAGCACCACTCCAACATCGTGCCGTGGCAGCTGCTCTCGCAGCGCACGGGCGCGCAGTTGAAGTGGTTCGGCATCACCGACGACGGCCGTCTCGACCTGTCGAACATCAACGAGATCATCAACGAGAAGACGAAGATCGTCTCCTTCACGCTGGTCTCCAACATCATGGGCACGATCAACCCGGTCGAGGCGATCATCCGCCGGGCGCAGCAGGTCGGCGCCCTGGTCTGCATCGACGCCTCGCAGGCCGCGCCGCACATGGTGCTCGACGTACAGGCACTCCAGGCCGACTTCGTGGCCTTCACCGGGCACAAGATGGTCGGCCCGACCGGCATCGGTGTGCTGTGGGGACGCCACGAGCTCCTGGAGGACCTGCCGCCGTTCCTCGGTGGCGGCGAGATGATCGAGACCGTGTCGATGCACTCGTCGACGTACGCGCCGGCTCCGCACAAGTTCGAGGCGGGTACGCCCCCGATCGCCCAGGCCGTCGGCCTCGGCGCGGCCGTGGACTACCTCTCCGCGATCGGCATGGACAAGATCGCCGCGCATGAGCACGCGATCACCGAGTACGCCATGGAGCGGCTGCGGAACGTCCCGGACCTGCGGTTCATCGGCCCGACGACGGCCGAGAACCGCGGTGCGACGATCTCCTTCACGCTCGGCGACATTCACCCGCACGACGTGGGTCAGGTCCTCGACGAGCAGGGCATCGCGGTCCGGGTCGGACACCACTGCGCACGGCCGGTCTGCCTGCGGTACGGAATTCCTGCGACCACGCGGGCGTCGTTCTATCTGTACTCCACGCCCGGCGAGGTCGATGCCCTGGTCGACGGCCTGGAGCACGTACGGAACTTCTTCGGTTAGGGCTGGGGATCGTGAAGCTGGATTCGATGTACCAGGAAGTCATCCTGGACCACTACAAGCACCCGCACGGGCGCGGTCTTAGAGACGGCGACGCCGAGGTGCACCATGTGAACCCGACGTGCGGCGACGAGATCACGCTCCGTGTGAAGTACGACGGCGACACCATCATGGACATCAGTTACGAGGGCCAGGGCTGCTCCATCAGCCAGGCCAGCGCGTCCGTGCTCAATGAGCTGCTGGTCGGCAAGGAGCTGGCCGAGGCGCAGAAGATCCAGGAGAACTTCCTGGTGCTGATGCAGTCCAAGGGCAAGCTGGAGCCCGACGACGCGATGGAAGAGGTACTGGAGGACGCGGTCGCGTTCGCCGGTGTCTCGAAGTACCCGGCGCGAGTGAAGTGTGCTCTGCTGAGCTGGATGGCATGGAAGGACGCGACGGCCCAGGCACTGGGCGAAGGCGCCGAGAGGAAGACCGTATGAGCGAGAACGCTGTGACCCCCGTCGAGACCGCGGGCCTGACGACCAAGCCGGCCTCCGAGGAGGAGGTCCGCGAGGCGCTGTACGACGTGGTCGACCCCGAGCTGGGCATCGACGTCGTCAACCTGGGCCTCATTTACGGCGTCCATGTCGACGATGCCAACATCGCCACCATCGACATGACGCTGACGTCCGCGGCCTGCCCGCTGACCGACGTCATCGAGGACCAGGCGAAGTCGGCGACCGAGGGCATCGTCAATGAGCTGAAGATCAACTGGGTCTGGATGCCGCCGTGGGGTCCGGACAAGATCACGGACGACGGTCGCGAGCAGCTGCGCGCGCTTGGCTTCAACGTCTGAGTTCGTCTGAGTTCGAACACCGGGGGCCTACGGCCCCGACAGCGATGCCCGCCGGTCATGACGACCGGCGGGCATCGCTGTTCGCGTGGGGCTGTCCGCGTGGAGGGCCCGCTCAGTGGCCGGCGGGCTGCGGGGGCACCGCGGCGCTCTCGGCGAGGACCGGCGCCAGGTTCTCCTTGCGGATGCGCTGGTCGACGTAGAGGAGGCCGGTCACCAGCTGGGGGAAGGTGGTGGCGAAGATCTGGCTGATCATCGCGCCCAGCATGATGAACACCACGTAGGTGCCCATAGCGACGACGATCTGCGCCGGACCGGGTTCCGACCCCAGGTCGGACATGGTGGGGAGCATCGACAGCATGCCGATCATGGTGAACGGAATCTGGATGAGATAGCCCGCGATCATGGCCATGAACCCGGCCAGCGTGGTGATGCCGAAGATCCGCCACCAGGAGCCGCGTACCAGCTCGATCGAGCGGCGCAGTGCGGCCACGGGGCGCTGGGACTCGAAGACCACCGCGGACGGGGCCAGGCTGAACAGCACCCAGGCCCAGGTGACCAGCGGGATCATCGCGAGGAAGCCGACGAAGCCCACGGCGGTCCAGACCGCCGATCCGGCGTCCGAGTCGCTGCTCACCAGGGCGATGAGCAGCGAGACGTAGCCGAGCGCGAAGAGTCCCGCGGCGACCGCCGCGGCGAGCCACGGCAGCAGCATCACGCCGATCACGGCGGGCACCCGGGGCCAGGCGCGGCGCCACACTGCGCCGATGGTCGTACGACGGCCCAGGACCGCGTCCTGGAGCACCGCGGGGCACGCGGCCTGGATGGTCGCGGTGGCGGCCACCATGGCCAGGATGGCGACGAGCCACACCGCGCCGAAGGCGATCCCCAGGGACCACCCGGTCTCGGAGGTGAAGTCGTCGTGGTTCGCGGCGGCGTCGAACACCAGGTCAAGATCGTCCTTCACCGCGGAGATCGCCACCGCCAGTGCCGCGCCCGACACCAGCAGCGCGGCGCCGTACATCAGCACGGCTATGCCGAACAGCTGCTTCCAGTAACGGCCCATGGCGGTGAAGCTGCCGCCCAGGATGTCGCTGAGGGCCAGCGGACCCAGCGGGATCACGCCGGGCTTGGGCGGCGGCGGTGTCCAGCCGGGCCAGCCGGGCGGCGGCGGCCCGGCGTACGGGCCGCCGTACTGGCCCTGGTGCGGACCACCGTCGTACGGGCCCCCGCCCTGCGGCCCGGTGTCGTACGGCCCCCCGTGGTGCGGCCCGTTCGGTCCTGAATCCTGCGTCACTGCTGCTCACTCCGTTGCTTTTCGTGCCTGACCAGGCGGTACACCGTAGCGGGTGGGCGTCGGGCGCGGAACGGACTCGGTGCCTGCGCAGACGTTCTGCTCATGGACGTACGGGCCTAGGTTTGAGGACCAACAGCCGCAGCGTCGAAGGGCATTGTCATGGCGTTCACTGCCCCGGTCATCTCGCTCTCCGCCGACCGCCTGTCCGGCGCGGTCGGCGCCACCGCCGACCCGGTGGTCACCGTCACCGTGTCCCAGCACGGGGCCGCGCCCGGAGACCTCTCCGTGGCCGCCGTCGGCTCCTCCGACACCTTCGTCGCCGGGGCCGGTGACGTCACTGTCGGCGGTCGGGGGGCCACCCGGCGGATCAGTGTCCGCGCGCGGGGCGTGGGCTACTGCGATCTCACCCTGCGGGTCACGGGGCTCGGCGGGCGGATGTCCGCGACGACCCTGCACTACGCGGCCTCCGGCCCCGTCCGGCACGCCGCCGACACCCGCTACTTCACGCACGCGTGCGACGCCTCGGCCGCGGTCGACGTCGGCGACGGTCATGTGGTCGTCGCCGACGACGAGACGAACGTGCTGCGCCTGTACCCGCGAGGGGCGTCCGGGGGACCCGTGAGGACCTGGGACTTCAGTGCGGCGCTCGGAGTCGGCAAGGAGGTCGACATCGAGGGCGCGGCGCGCGCCGGGGACGTCATCCACTGGACCGGCTCGATGAGCAACGCCAAGGACGGCAAGCTCAGGGCGGACCGCTCGAGCCTCTTCACGACGACGGTGAGAGGCTTCGGCGCCTCGACGGAGCTGGACTTCGAGGACTCGTACGGCGGACTGCGCGACGACCTGATCGCCTGGGACGAGCGCAATGGCGGCGAGCTCGGCTTCGCGGCCGGCGCGGCGAAGGGCCGCCCGCCCAAGCGGATCGACGGCTTCAACGTGGAGGGCTTCGAGTTCGCACCCGGCAACACCGGTACCGCCTATCTCGGCTTCCGTGCCCCGCTCGTGCCCGCCAAGCCGGGTGGCGGGGCGCTGCTGGTGCCCGTCACCAACGCGGACGTGCTCGCGGCGGGCGGCGGACCGGCGGAGTTCGGGGAGCGCATCGTCCTCGATCTGGGCGGGCTGAGCATCCGCGACCTGCGCAAGAACTCCGCCGACCAGTATCTGATCGTGGCCGGCTCCTGGGCGGCCGACGACAACACCGACCCGTACGCCCTCTACTCCTGGGACGGCGTCCCGGGCCACGCCCCGGTCCGGGTCATGGACCTGCCGACGTGCGACCCCGGCGGCTGGGAGTGCGTGGTGGACGTGCCGGACCTCGAAGTGCCGGGCGCGCGCGTGCAGTTGATCACGGACAGTGGCTCGGCGGACTGGTACGGCGACGGCACGGAGGCCAAGGATCTGCCCCACCCCGAGCTGAAGAAGACGCGGGCGGTCTGGTTCACCGTGACGGAGTGAGCGTGGCGGAGCCCGTGCTTCGTGCCCCGTGCCTTGTGCCTCGCGCTTTGTGTACGGCCGTACGCAACGATGTGTACACTCGTACGCATGCCTTATGCACTGCTGGCCGCGGCCATCGCGGCGGAGGTGGCCGGGACCACGGCCATGAAGTACAGCGAGGGCTTCAGCAAGCTGTGGCCCTCGCTCGCAACGGTCGCCGGTTACCTGCTCGCCTTCACCCTGCTCGCCCAGACCCTCAAGACGATGCCCGTCGGCACCGCCTACGCGATCTGGGCCGGCGTCGGCACGGCCGCCGTCGCCGCCATCGGCATGTTCTTCCTCGGCGAGTCGGCGAACGCCGTCAAGCTGGCGGGGATCGCGTTGGTCATCGGCGGCGTTGTCCTCCTCAACGTCGGGGGCGCGCACTGATGGCCCGCCGATACGACCCCGAGCGCCGCCAGCGCATCATCGACGCGGCGATCCGGGTGGTCGGCAGCAAGGGCATCGCGGGCCTGAGCCACCGGTCCGCCGCCGCCGAGGCCGATGTGCCGCTCGGCTCGACGACGTACCACTTCAAGACCCTCGACGAACTGATGGTCGCCGCACTGCGCCAGGCCAACGAGGGCTTCGCGAAGGCGGTCAGCACCCGCGGCGCGTTCGACGACCCGGGGGCGGATGTCGCGGCGGAGCTCGCAGGGCTGCTGGGGGAGTGGCTGTCCGGGGACCGCACCGGGGTGGAGCTGGAGTACGAGCTCTATCTGGCCGCGCTGCGCCGGCCCGCGCTGCGCCCGGTCGCCGCCGAGTGGGGCGAGGGGGTGGCCGACCGGCTGGCCCTGCGGACCGATCCGGTGACCGCCCGTGCGCTGGTCGCGCTGATGGACGGCATCTGCCTCCAGGTGCTGCTGACCGGCGCCCGGTACGACGAGGCGTACGCCCGCGAGATGCTCGCCCGGCTGATTCCGCGCCCGGCATCCGGGACCGGTTCGCCTCCGCGTACCCCTCCCGGTTAGCGTTCGACCATGACCGATACGACTGCTACTCGCACCACCGGCGCCGTCGCCGCCGGACTCGCCACCCTCACCGAAGACGGCACCGTCCTCGACACCTGGTTCCCCGCGCCCGAGCTCGTCGCCGAGCCGGGCCCCGCGGGCACCACGCGGCTCTCCGCCGAGCGGGCCGCCGAGCTGCTCGGCCAGGCCGCGCCCAAGGCCCTCGGCCCCGACGCCCGGCGTGGCGTCGAGGTCGTCGCCGTCGTCACGGTCATTGCCTCGCTCGACGACAAGCCGCTGGACGCGCATGACGCGTACCTGCGACTGCACCTGCTCTCCCACCGCCTGGTCCTGCCGCACGGCCAGAACCTGGACGGCGTCTTCGGGCTCCTCGCCAATGTCGCCTGGACCTCGCTGGGCCCGGTCGCCGTCGACGACGTCGAGAAGGTCCGGTTGAACGCCCGCGCCGAGGGCCTGCACCTCCAGGTCACCTCGATCGACAAGTTCCCCCGGATGACGGACTACGTCGCCCCCAAGGGCGTCCGGATCGCCGACGCCGACCGGGTCCGCCTCGGCGCGCACCTCGCCGCCGGCACCACCGTGATGCACGAGGGCTTCGTCAACTTCAACGCCGGCACGCTCGGCACCTCCATGGTCGAGGGCCGCATCTCCGCCGGTGTCATCGTCGGCGACGGCTCCGACATCGGCGGCGGCGCGTCCACCATGGGCACCCTGTCCGGCGGCGGCAAGGAGCGCATCACCATTGGTGAGCGCTGCCTGATCGGCGCCGAGGCGGGCGTCGGCATCGCCCTCGGTGACGAGTGCGTCGTCGAGGCGGGTCTCTATGTGACGGCGGGCACCCGCATCACACTGCCCGACGGCCAGATCGTCAAGGCGCGCGAGCTTTCCGGCGCGAGCAACATCCTCTTCCGCCGCAACTCGGTGTCCGGCACGGTCGAGGCCCGGCCCAACAACGCGGTCTGGGGCGGGCTCAACGACGTGCTGCACAGCCACAACTGATCGGTTGCGGCTACTACCTACGCCGAGTAGCCGATCAGCTCTCTGACCAGGCGTTGAGCTGCCACCAGTTGTCGGCGGTGGTCACCACTGAGCGCCCTCTCGCAGCCCTGGACGGCCGTGGGAGGGCGCTCAACTTGTGCCGGTGGCAATCGATGCCGGACTGCTGAGCGACGCTGCCGTTCATGCGGGGTGTTGCCATGCTCAGGAAGTAAGCCCTGATCGCTTTGCCATAGCCATGAGGTCTGGCCGACTCCTCTGGTGCATCACGAACAGAACTCGCAGAACCTCGCGGCTCATTGGATGGATTTCAGTCATCTGAGGGGAGACTGCGAATGCCTCCTTGAGCGCATCCTCGGTCCCTTGGAGGTCTTTGGTGGCCAATCGTGCTCGGGCAACGTCGATGTAGAGCCGTCCGACCCGGTTTGGCTTCAGCCCTATCGGCGGATTGCCCATCAGCGGACGGGACATCTCCGCTGCCTTGTCCGGCTGGCCCAACTCGATATAGGCCGCCAATTCGTACAACGCTGTGTTCCCCGCCCCGAAGGTCAAGTTGTGCCGAAGAAGGTCACGAGGAAAATCCTGAGCCAGTGCCTTGGCCCTGCGAAGGTGATCCGTGGTGGCGTGCTTGTCCTTGTGGCGAGAGGCCAGGACCACTCCGCGGAGGTGGAGAGACCCCAGGGCTATGGCCTTGTCGGCCCCGTTGCCTCCCGCCGACTCGAACTGGGAAATGGCCCGCTCGACGATCGACAATCCGTCGTCGTACTGGCCGGCGGACTGGTACGTGCCGGCCTCATTCCAGGCTGCCGCGGCCTCCGCCTCGGGGTTCCAGGTCTGCTGGGCAGCCCAGGTCTGCCTGGACACGATCATGTCTGCAAGATCCGGCTGGGCCAGGCGGTGAGCAAGGGCATAGGCGCAGCCGTATGCATCCGACACCTGAGCCCAGGCTCCAGCCTCCCCTCTGTTGGCCATGGCCGTTGCGGTGGCCTGGCCAAGCAGTTTCGGGAGCATCCGCAGGAGTTCGAGGTACTGCGTGTCCGCCCGAAGCCGCGCTGCCTTCTGGGCATCGGCGGCCAGCGCATCGGGGTCGGGCTGGTCTTCCTTGGGGAGGGTGTGCCGCCGGACCGCCCCCCGGAGCTCGTTGAGCAAGTCGGCCTGCTCGGAAGGACCGAGGAACGGCTGACCGTAGATGCGCGCGGTGGTGACGTGGAGAGCGTTGGCAATGGCCGCAACCACGGGCGGCGTAGCCGGGCGAAGCCCGGTCTCGATCTTGGTCAGGTAGGACATCGAGATCTGGGCTTGCCGGGCAAGTTTCGCCTGACCTACCCCGCGCGCCTTGCGCAGCACTGCGATGTTCTCTCCCGCGGCAGGTGTGCTCTCCATAGCATCACTCTTTCATGTCAAGGGCTTGCGCACCCTGGCTGGAGCTTGGCCACGACTCGTTGTGTACGTCTTGTGTTAACTGATCTCACTATTCCCGCAGTTGGCAAGTTACAGACAGCGAACCGGCGAGGCTCACGGCGACGCAAGCCTCGCCGGTCAGGATGAACGAGGAGGAATCGCAAATGCGTGCTTGGTGGATTCTGAAGACTGAAGGTGGAAACCCGCAGGACGACAGTGACTCGGGTAACAAGCACGGCGGCGGCGGTTCCGACGAGGGTGGCAATACCAACGACGGCCAGCGCCCGGCGGACGGCAAGTAGTGGCTCAGGAGATGGAGACGGAGGCCGGCCCTGACGGGCTGGCCTCCGGGCTCATGGAAAAGGGAGCGCTGACCTCTGACTGGCTGCCCGCTTTCAGGACTGTGCCGCGCGACCGGTTCGTTCCGGATGTGATCTGGCCGGGCCGCTCGGGGATGAACCGCCAGGATGACAGGGTGGTCCGATCCGAAAGCCCCGACCTGTGGTGGAAGGCGGTCTACGCGGACGCGCCGATCACAACGCAGTGGGACGATGGCGAGTACACAGGGGCAGGCAAGGGCCGTATGCCCACGTCCTCTTCCTCGATGCCCACCATGGTCTTCTCGATGCTCAGCGCCCTTGACGTCGAGGCCGGGAACCGGGTGCTGGAGATCGGCACGGGAACCGGGTGGAATGCCGCTCTCCTCTGCCGACGGCTCGGTGATCAGAACGTCGTTACTGTCGAGATTGACGCCGCCGTTGCCCAGGAGGCCCGCAGTCGGCTGCTCGCTGCCGACTTTGATCCGGAAGTCGTCGTAGGTGATGGCTCTGTGGGCTACGGCCTTCGAAGCCCGTACGACCGGATCATTGCGACGGCCTCGGTCGGCGCCATCCCCTCCCAATGGATCGGGCAGGCACATCCGGGCGCGGTCATCGTCGCTCCTTGGGGTCCCGTGTACGGAGGGGAGGCGGTCGCGCGTCTTGTCGTGGATGAAGACGGAGTGGCCCAGGGGCAGTTCATTGGGTCGTCCGCGTTCATGCGTCTGCGTCAACAGCGCAAACACCTGCCGCCCACAGGCCAGTTCCTGGCCCCGAAGAAGTGGCCCGCGGGAGCCGCCAAGTCCAAGACTGCTCTGTCACCGGACGACGTGGGCGACTGGATCTGCATGTTCGCCATCGGTGTGCAGGTGCCGGACCTCTTCTGTCGTGTCGACTGGGGCGAGGACGGTTCCTACCGCCTGTGGCTCTTCGACACGGGCGTGACGAGCTGGGCCACCGCGGACTACGTGAAGGGCCGAGCGGAATTCGAGGTCGCCCAGGCTGGGCCACGAAATCTCTGGGAGCAGCTCGAAGGCGCCTATGGATGGTGGCACCAACAAGGTCGCCCGGGCTTCGAACGCTTCGGCCTCACGACCCGCGGCGGACCCTTCCGCGAGGTGTGGCTCGACGACCCGAACAACCCTGTTCCCGTGCGCAAGGACAGGTGACCGAGACCCCCGTGCCGGCCGCTCCCCCTTGTACGGTCGAGTGGCCGGCACGGGTCAGCAAGTGCAAGGCACTGCCAACTCCATCATGCAGGAGGAGACCGCGCTATGAGTAACAGCAGGCCGGACACGGACCCGCGATCGGCGAAACATCCTCAGCGCGCTGAAGGAACGCGCTCCACACCTCCCGATGTCTGGCGCATGCAGTTCGCACCCCGGCCCGCCTGTGCACGGCTCGCCCGGAGCCAGGTGGGTCGGGCGCTCGCGGGGTGGGGCTTCTACCGCGAAGCGAGCGAGAACGCCCTGCTGATCGTCTCGGAGCTGGCGAACAACGCGATCCAGCATGCGAAGGTGCCCGGCCGCCTCTTTGAGGTGAAGGTCGCCGTGGACTCTTCGGGCACCTGCACCATCGAGGTGTCCGATCCGACCAAAGGGCTCCTCCTGCACACGAATCCGCTCCCGGAGGACGAGTTCGGACGCGGCTGCAGCTCGTCCGCGCGCTCGCCGACGAACTCGACGTACGCGACCGGGTGGTGGGCAAAACGGTTCGCGCCGTGCTCGCCGGTTGTCGGGAGCGGAGCGGTGGTTAGGGTGCCCGGCTCGGGCTTCGGGCGTGCGAACTCTTACTCGGTGCGCCACTGAGTAAGGGGGGCGATCGGGTGCCCGGAGCCGTCGCGCTCGGCGACGCGCGTGTCGTCGAGGTGGCTCGCGCCGGTGTTACTCCGGTGCGGGCCAAGGAAGTTACGGGCCGACCAGCTCCTCGTACGCTGCCAGCAAGCCGTCGACCGTCGCCGCGTCGGCGGGCAGCAGGGGCTCCCTGACCGGGCCCGCGGGCAGTCCGAGCGCGCCAAGCAGCCCCTTCGTGGTGACCGTGCCGGGCAGGCCGGACGCCATCATCAGCGTGACCAGGGGGAGCGTGCGCTGATGGGCGCGGGTGGCCCCGACGGTGTCCCCCGCGTCGTAGGCGTCGAGGATCGCCCGCATCGCGCGGGGCGCGACGTTGGCGACGGTGCTGACGCACCCCGCGCCGCCCACCGCGTAGAGCGGCAGGTTCAGTTCCTCGCAGCCCGAGTAGTACGCGAGGCCGGTGCGGGCGATCACGGTGGCGCTGGAGAGCAGGTCGTACGCGCAGTCCTTGACCGCGCTGATCCGCGGGTGCTCCGCGAGCCGCAGTAGCGTCTCGACCTCGATGCGGGTGCCGGTGCGGCCCGGGATGTCGTAGAGCATCAGCGGCACGCCGACCGCGTCCGCGACTCGGCGGAAGTGTGCCTCCACGGCGGCCTGAGGCGGGCGGCTGTAGTACGGCGTAACCACCAACAGGCCATCTGCGCCCGCCATTTCGGCGTCCCGGGCCAGCTCGACGGTGTGCCGGGTGTCGGCGCTGCCCACCCCGGCGAGGACGGCCGCCCGGCCGCCGACCGCCTCGGACACGGCCCGTACGAGCGCGCTCTTCTCGGCGTCGGTGGTGGTCGGGGACTCGCCGGTGGTGCCGTTCAGCACGAGGCCTTCGCAGCCGCCGTCGGCTACCAGGCGGTCGGCGAGCTTCTGGGCGCGGTCCAGGTCCAGCGTGCCCTCGGGGGTGAAGGGCGTGATCATCGCGCAGAGGGCGCGGCCGAAGGGGCGTGATGGCGTCATGTCGGCAGTCTTGGCCCATCAGACAGTGAAGGTCTACTTAGATTTTCTTGTGGTGAATGGCAAGCAGTGCTGAACGGTTGTGACCGGAGATGCTCCTGCTGCTGCCCTATCGACGGTGATGGACACAGGAACGCCCATGTGACCCGCGGGTCAGAGCGGTTCTGAGATCGCATTCCCTCCCGGCCTGAAGGCCGGGATTCCCCGCGAAGATGAGGGTGGGGATTGGGAGTGTTGACCTCAACCATGCTTTACGTTTCACGATGGTTCTCGTGACCCACCGCGGAGACGCGGAGACGTAAGGCCCGAGGAGACCACCATGTTCGTGCAGACCAACCCCCGCCCCAACCTCACCCGTTCCGGCGTCGGCGTCGTCAAGTCCTCCACCTGGGACGTTGGTACCCCCGAGCGGCAGCGTGCCGCCGTCGAGGTCATTGCCAAGGCCTGGGAGAGCCGGGACTGGCCGCACGAGGGGCTCCTCTCGTACAGCGTCTGCACCGGTGAGGACGGCCGGAGCTTGCTCCACTACTCGCAGTGGACCGACGCGGGGGCCTACCTCACCTTCGTGCGCGAGGGCCGGGACGACAGGAACGCAGAGATCGACGCCGGGGTGCCCGGGATCGAGCGGCTCGCGTTGCGGACGTACGAGCTCTACCGCAGTACGCCGCTGGGAGAGGGGGCCGGCCGGGTGCCCGGGTCCGTCGTGATCGTCGACGTGGAGTTCGACGGGCCCGACCCGGAGCGGCAGCGGGACTGGACCGACAGCGTCTTCGAGGCGCTCGGGACCGACCCGCACCCCCACCCCGGCGGAATCTCCGGGCACTTTCACGTGAGCACGGACGGCACCCGGGTGCTGAACTACGCGGAGTGGGAGAGCGCCGAGGCGCACATCGAGGCGCTCTCCGGGGCCGGCCAAGGGGTGGGCTCGCCGACGGCCCAGTGGCAGAAGGTGTGGGATTACCCGGGTGTGACCGGTGGTGGGGTGCAGCGGTACGCGCCCGCGCTGAGCTTCAGCGCGGGCGCGTAGAACTGTTGGTTGTTGGTTACGGGCGGAAGCGCAGCACCTGCGGGTCGTGGTCGCTGTTCTGGTCGGCGAACTCCGCGTTGATGTGCACGCTGTCGTAGGCGAAGTCGTCGATCGACGGGCTGGTCAGGATCTGGTCGAGCACCTGGCTGTTGCCCTGGTAGACGTAGCTGTAACGCTCGGACTTCGGCAGTGACTTGACGGCGGGGTACAGCGCCCCACCGTCCGTGAGCGCCTTGGTCGTCGCGGAGAACTCGAAGTCGTTGATGTCGCCCAGGACCAGGACGTCGGCGCCGCGCTGCGCCTTGAGGATGTCCTTGACGAAGGCGTTGACCGACTTCGCCTGCGCAAGACGCTTGACCTCAGACCCGCGCACCGGCGGCTGGTGGTGCGAGACCAGGCTCTCGTCGCCGCCCTTGGAACCGAAGTGGTTGGCGATCAGGAAGACCGTACGGCCGCGGAAGGTGAACTCGACGGCGAGCGGCTTGCGGCTGTCGGCCCAGGCGGCGTTCGCCGGGTCGATCCGGCCGGGGGAGAGCGTCAGGGCCGCGCGGCCCTTCTCCCGTACGACACCCGTCGGGGTCGTCGCGTCGCCGCCCGCGCGGTCGGTGAAGGAGACCCGCTCGGGGTTGAAGAGGAAGACCTGGCGGATGCTGCCGCCGGGCTCCCCGCCGTCCCGCTTGTCGACCGGGTCGATGCTCCGCCACTCGTACGCCGGACCGCCCGCCGCCGTGATCGCGGTGATGAACTTCCTCAGCGTCTCGTCGGCGGCCACGGTGCCGTCGTTCTTCGCGCCGTTGTTGTCCTGGATCTCCTCCAGGGCGAGGATGTCGGGCGAGGCCAGGTTGTCGACGACCGCGGCGGCGAGGGCGTCGAACTTCTCCTGCGGGTCGGTCGGGTCGAGGTTCTCGACGTTGTACGACGCCACCGACAGCTCGCCGCCGCGCTGCGCGCGGGTCTCCTCGCGCACCAAGCCGCGGTCGGTGACCGTGCCGAGGGTGCGGGCCGTCAGCGTGTAGCCGCCGAACTGGTTGAAGTCCAGGGGCCCTTCGGTCCTGCCGGACAGCACGTCACCCACATCGGCCTTGGGGAAGGGCTGCTGGGCGACCGGGGCGAGCTGCTGGATCTGGATCCGGCCGGTGTTCTGTGCGGTGTACGAGCCGTACACCGCGCCACCGCGCCGGCTCACGTTCTCGTGCGGCTTCACCGTGACCCACAGCTCGTTGTACGCGTCGGTCGCGCCGACCACCCGCGAGCTGCCGACGCGGACATTGCTGCCCTCCAGCGACTCGTAGAAGTCCAGGGCATACGTACGGGGCTGCAGCGGCAGCGCGTTGATGCTGCCGCCCGCCGCCGGGTCGCCTTCCGGGGCGTACGCCGAAGGGACGGACTTCGCGGAGAGGGTGACCGGCGCGGGCACCGCGTTGCCGGAGGACGTCACGATCACCGTGGGCTTCGCGATCTGGGTGAGCGCCTGGTTGCCGGAGTTGGCCCCGCCCGGGACGTACTCGCCGACCGTGCCCGTCACCTTCACCGCGTCGCCCACAGCGACCGTCGGCGCGGAGCTGGTGAAGACGAAGATGCCCTCGCTGGTGGCGGCGGAGCGGTCGGCCTGCGGGTCCTGGAACCAGAAGCCCTTCGAGCCGTACGTCCGCACGCCCGTGACGATGCCGGTGACGTCGGTGACCTGCTGCCCCACGAGCGGGGATATCCGGGTACTGCCCTGGATGTCGTGGATCCGCGTCCCGTCGGCGGCGTCGGACGCGGAGGCCGAGGTCGAGGCTGCGAGCAGGCCGCCGGTCAGCGCGGCGGCGACTACGGCCGCGACGGCGGCGGACCGGGGGAGGGAGGAACGGGCAGTCATCACGAGGCTCCGGGAGGGTGTGAGTGAGTGCGAGAAGGGTTGCGGAACAAGGGTCTACGCGCGTCAATCTCTTGTGTCGGCCCAGGGGTTGTCAAGGGTCACCGGGTGTACGGCTCCTGACCGGTACATGAACCAGGTGGCATGGGGGCAAATACGTCTACGCTGGGGGCCGCCCGAGCCGCATGCCCCGAGGAGAATCACCAGATGTCCGGAGACCGCCCGACCCTGCCGCCGGTCCAGCTGCACTCCGACGCCGAGCTGGCACGCGAGGCGCTCGCCTCCCCGCTGCTCGCGCGCGCCGCCCTGCTCGCCCGCTGGGCCGGGCCCGCGACCCGGGTCGGAGCGGGCGGCGAACTCGCCGACGAGCAACTGCCCGTTGCTGCCGCGCACCTCGGCCTCGCCGACGACGAGGACGGCGCCGCCGATGCGAGCGAGGCCTGGCGGATCGCCGTCGATACGGGCCTGGTCGACATCATGGACGCCGACGAAGACGGGGACGGGGGCGGGGGCGGGGGCGGGGGCGCCGTGGCGTCGGACGCGACCGGCACGGTCATGGCCGGCGAGAACCTGGCGACGCTCACCTCCGGAAGTCCGCAGGACATCCTCGCGATCTGGCTCGACGCCCTCGACGCCGTATTCGCCGACGCGACCGCGCCCGTCCTGGAGGACCTCGCCGAGGTCATCGACGAGGACGGCGAGATCGACTTCGGGGCGCTGCAGTGGGACCCGGAGGCGGAGGCCGAGTTCCTGGAGGGCGTCCTGGGTAATCTGTATCTGCTGACCGTGTCGTCCGGCGTGGCCGAGGGGCCGGTGCCGCTGCCCGCTCTCGCTGCGTCGATGATCGTGCCCGACGACATGGGCGAGCCCACCGACGATGTACTGGAGCAGGTGTCGGACGCGATGATGCGGCTCGACGACCAGTTCCGGGTACTGGAGCCGGTCGGGCTCGTCGTCTACCGGCCCGTCGACGAGGCGCTGATGGCGGAGGCGGGCGAGGACGGCGCGTCGGACGAACCTCAGCCGCCCGTCGACGAGGAGGACGTGACCCGGTACGGGATGGTCGGGCTCACACCGCTCGGCCTGTACGGGGTCAGGTCCCGGATGCTCGAAGCGGGCGTGGACGCGCCCGCCGTCGGTGACCTCGTGGACAAGGGCGCGGACACACTGCTCGACGGCATCGCGTACTTCCCCGAGATCTCGGCGCGGGGGGAGACCGTGCTCTGGCTCGCCCGCCGCGAACCGGCCACCGCCGCACGGGAGTTGCTCGCCGCCGCGCGCGGCGCCGACCGGGGTGCGCCGCTGCGCAGGCTCCGCAGCCAGCAGGCGCTGTCGCTGGTCGGTCCGGAGGCGGAGCCCGCCGTGCGCGAGGTGCTGGACGACGCGGAGCTGGGCGGCCTGGCCCGGGTCTGGCTCGCCGAGAGCGGCGCCTCCGACGTGCCGCCGCCGCCCGACACGATGATCTTCTGGCTGGCGATCGACACCATCGCGGCCCAGCTCGACGCGGACGGCGAACCGGCGGAGCTCCAGGACCTGGTGGCGGGGCTCACCGGACAGCACAGCGGGTTCTTCGACACGGCCTGGCGGGTGGAGCACCCGTCCACGGCGGACGTGCTGGAGGCGATGGGCCGGCTGCACCCGGACCGCAAGTCGGCCAAGGAGGCCCGCAAGGCGGCCTTCAAGGCCCGCTCGCGCAGCGGGAGTTGACCGCCACCCCCAGCTCGGCGGTGAGGTGTGGCTGCGCGGCTGCGGTGAAACGCGTGCGGGCATGCGTGCGGACGGGCGGCGGGTCCCCATGGATCCCGCCGCCCGCCGGTTCACGTTCTCGGTCACTCGGTGCTACTCGGTGCCAGTAGCGCGTACGTACGTGCTACTGGTACTTCGTCGTGTGCTTGAACGACGATGTCGCCCCGTCGAACCCGTACGTACCTCGGTACGACGACGGATTCTGGAACTCGCCCACGATCGTGATCGTGTTGGCGCAGGAGCCCTGCCCCGCACGCTTCGCGTCGAGCCTGATCTGCTCGCCGATGAAGCCGCCCGTGATGTTCCACGGGGCGCCGCAGATACCGGACGTGATCTGACCGCCCGTCACCGCATGCGGGTACGTGTTGGGGTTGTACTTCACCTCGATGGCGAAGGTGGTCTGGCCGTTGTGCAGTTCCAGCTTGTCGGCCGTTGATACGGCCTCGGCCGAAAGGTCCAACGGCGTCGCGAAGGCTTCCTCGCGCGACTTCACTTCCGCGCCCTGCGCGTTGAGGTAACGGTGCGCGGAGCGGTCCTGACCCTGCGATGATTTCCGTGCCTGGGTGGACATGGGTGTCTCCTCCCGTCAGGCCAGCTGCTCGGCGATTTCGACGCGCAGCAGTGCGCGGACGGTTTCGATGTGGTTGACCACGGTCACGACCTGGGAGCCCGCGAAGAGCAGGCCGAGGGCGACGTTGTCCTGCGAGGTGACCAGCGAACCGGAGTCGCCGCCCGCGGAGATGTTCGTCGTCAGGATCTGGTCCTTGAACCGCGCCGTCCCGGCGGTCCCGTAGTTCACGTCGATCGTCGCGTCGACCGCGATGATCCGGCCGAAGCTGATGTTGGTCGTACGACCGGTCTTCTTGACCAGGTCACCGACGGCCACGTTGGCCTTGCGCCGCCAGGCGCGCGGCGCGCCGCTGAAGTACTGATCACGGGTGGCGTCCTGGAAGTCCACCGTGCCCAGTGCGGCGTCGACGACGTTGTTGTGCCGGTCCAGCGGAATCTGCGGCGCGAACTGGATGGTGATGAACCGGTCCAGCGTCGCGATCCTGTCGGCCGGGTCCTGCCCGCCGTCGAACACGCCGGGCTGGACGATCGCGCTGCCCGCCGGAGCCCTGTTGGAGTCGGCGAGTACGTGGTTGTTGCTGAGGATGTAGAACTTCGCCGGGGTGCCGAGCCCCGACCCGGGCGGGTCGGTGGTCGCACCGGGCAGGAAGTCGTACACCACACTGCCGAGCGTGCCGGCCGTCACCCGTACGTTGCCCACCGAGATGCCGGAGGGGGCCGGACGCAGCCGGCGCTTGAGGAGCTGTGGTTCGAACGCGCCAAGTCCGCCGAGCTCTTGGAGCAGCGGCTGGGACAGCTGGGAGCGCTGCTCGCTCATGCCGCCGTCCGGCTGGTACTGGGTTTCCTGCTCGGCGCCGCGGCGCTGCTGACGCTGCTGGCGCTGGGCGGAGACATGGCCGACCGCGACCACGTCGGTCGGGGTGCCGTCCTCCATCCGGCGCGGGATCAGGTCCCGCTCCGGAAGCATGGATTCCGGAACCTTCTGGTTCACGAAGACGAGCAGGGCCGGCACGCCGGTGGGCTGCCCGTCGCTCCACTTCACGCCGTGGCCGAAGCCGACGACGTTGGTCAGCGGCTCCTGCGGGTTCATGAAGTCGTGCACTGCCTGCTGGCGGGAGCGGTCGCTTACCTGTCCGCCGGTCGGTCCACGCATCATCTCGGGCTGGCTCACGCCAGACCACCTCTTCCCCGGTTCTACGGTCCGTCAGGGCTCGTCGTCCTGTGCGTGGATGTCGCCGATCGCGACCACACGCACGGGTACGCCGTCGAGCTCCGGCGGCACCACATCTTCGGTCCGAAGCCGGTCACGGGGCACTTTGCGCGTAACGAACACAACGATCATGTCCGCGCTTGAGTGCTCGTCCTTCCCGATGCCGACTCCGGTCACATTGGCCAGCTGCATCAGCCGGCTCTCATGGAGGTCGCGGGCCTGCCTGGCATCCACAGGCTCGCCTCCCCCGCAGGTACGAATCCGCCCGAGTATTTCCCCCGGTCCCGGGCCGGTAGGGCATGTCTATATGCGGCCTTCGGCGGCGGTCAAGGCGTTCTGCACTGAATCTTGGGATTACGGGTGTTCCATGCCTGTTGACCTTCTTTACGAAGATTCTTCGAACCACTTGCCGGGCACGCCGACAGCCGCCCCGAGGGGGGTCCGGCGGCGCCGCGCTCAAGTACGCAAATGCGAAGCGCCGTTGAGGTCCAGCACCGCGCCCGACGACCATTCGGCGGCGGGCGAAGCGAGCCACAGCACCGCCGATGCGACCTCGTCCGCCGAAGCCACCTGGCCGAACGGGCTCTGCGCCCGGATCGCCTCGCCCTCCGCGCCGCTCAGCCGGTGCGCCACCCGCTCGGTCTCGAAGAACCCCGGTGCCACCGAGGCCACCCCGATTCCGTACGGGGCCAGCGAGACGGCCAGCGACTGGCCGAGCGCGTGCACGGCCGCTTTGGTCGCCCCGTAGGCGGGGTGGTCCGGCTCGCCGCGGAAGGCGCCGCGCGAACCGATGTTGACGATCCGGCCGCCGCCACCCTGGTCGATCATCCGGCGGGCGGCGAGATGGCTGAGATTGGCCGTGGCGAGGAGATTGACGGACACGTGCCGCTGCCATACGGCTGCCCAGTCCTCGTACGACGTCTCTGCGAGGGGGTGGCGCTCGTTGACGGCGGCGTTGTTCACCAGGACGTCGATGCCGCCGAGTCCGTCCGCAGCCAGGGCCGCGACTTCGGCCGCCCCGGCCGGGTCCGAGAGGTCGCCGCCGACCAGCACATGGCCTGCGCCGGGGAGCCCGTCGAAGGTGCGCTGCGCGTCCTCGCGCCGCGAGCCGTAGTGCACGGCGACGCGGTCGCCGTTGCCGGCGAAGGCCCGGGCGACGGCGCGGCCCAGGCCGCGCGAGGCGCCACTGACGAGGACACGGCGGGCGGTGCTTTCGGTACGTTCGGTGGCGGGCGCGTTCATCGTCGGTGGCCTCTCGGGACTCGGTGATGTTCAACCGTTGTTGGTGCGCCCGGACATGGAGTGTGAGCGCTCTTCGGGCTTCGGGGAATGCGCGGATTCGGAATTCGTCGAATCTCGGCGGAATTCGGCGAATTCACTCCTGCTGTCTCGGCCTGCTGTCTCGGCGCCCGCCGTCTCCGTCCCTGCCGTCTTCACGCCCGTAGGAAAGGCCAGCTGCGCGAAGATCGCCCGCTACGCGAATATCGGGGAGCCCGGCATCATGCCCGCCGTCATACCTGCCATTCCGGGTCCGTGGCCGCGTCGATTTCGGGGTCGGATTCGCCGAGACCGAGGAGTTCGGTCACTTCGTCCTCGTGTTCGCGGATCACCCCGAACATCGGCTCCTCCTCCCACCACGGCACGGGGGCGGCCTGGCCGGCGCACCAGGCCAGGGCCTCGGGGACGGTGGGGCGGTCCGCGGGGCTCTTGGCGAGGCAGTGCGCGATGAAGCCCGGCCACTGGGGGCCGGGGACACCGATCAGGTCGGGCGCTTCGTGCAGCGTGCGCCGGAGGACTTTCTCGGCGCCGCCCGAGCCGTGCGGGTTGCGCCCGGTGCTGGACAGGGCCAGCAGCACGCCGAGCCCGAACACATCGGCGGGCGGGCCCACTTGGGCGCCGGGCGTCAGCTGCTCCGGGGCGATGAAGCCGAGCGGTCCGGTGGCGTCCTCGGGGTATCCGGCGCCGAAGCCGATGAGCTTCGGGCCGCCGCGGGTGACGATCACATGGGCCGGTTTGAGTTCGCGGTGGACCAGTCCAGCGGCGTGCAGGGCCGACAGGGCGACGGTGAGCGCCGTACCGAGGGTGCCGAGGCTCGGCGGGTCCAGCGGGCCGAGCGTGGTGACCGTCTCCACGAGGGCGGGGCCCACACAGAACTCGGTGGCCAGCCAGGGCTGCCCGTCCTCGATCCCGCCGTCGACGACCGCCGCCGTGAACGGCCCGCCGACGGCGTGCGCGGCGGTCGCCTCACGGCGGAAGAGCTCGCGGAAGCTGCGCTCCGCCGCGAGGTGCTGGTGCACGGTCTTGAGGGCGACCAGCTGCCCGGACGCCGCCTGCGCCAGCTCGACGCGGCCCGTCGCGCCCTCGCCGAGCAGCGAGACGATGCGGTACTCCGCGCGCTCGGCCATGCCGTGATCCCCTCGCGTGATCCAGTTGATCCAGTGGTGCGGTTGCTGCCAGTGATCCAGTTTCCCGGACGCCATGAGCGACGCGCGCCGCGCCCCCTCGGTTGCGGGCGTCGCGCTGGGCCGGCGTCTGTTCGGAAGCGGCCCCCTTCGCAATCGAAAAGATCGAAAAGCGTGCCCGTATTACGCCGCGGAGAGGGTTTTCGGTCGAACAGCGAGGGCCGTCCGACGGGTGCCGCTCGGGTCGGAGTATTCGCGGAAGAATGAATTGCCCATACGCGCCACGGCAAACAGTTGGGACACCGATTGAAGGCCGTGTGACGACCTCCGTACGGAAACCGTCAACGGGGTGACTTGTCGAATCCCGCAGGGTGTCGGTGCGATCACGCTCCGTCCGGAATGCCTGGTCGGCGCACCCTTGGTGGGCTGACGGGTGAGGCGTTCCGGACGGTGGCGTCGGCCGAGGCGGGAAGGGGTGCGAACTGGGCCTGGGGCAAGTGATCAAGGACGGGCATGGCGTGGCGGGCGCGCGGGGCGCATACTCTCAAGCAATGACAAAGTCAGCCGGAGCCCGGCGTTACCTGCCGTCCAGTCCCTTCAACGTCCCGGCCGCGGCCGCCCCACCGATCGAGGTTTTCGATGTGGGCGACCGGGTCTCGCACGACCAGTTCGGACTTGGGAGGGTTGTCGCAGTCGAAGGAGATGCCGCAGTGCTCATCGACTTCGCGGGGCGACAGGGCCGCATCCTGAGTCCTTTCGTCAAGCTGACGAAGCTCTAGTCCCTCCGGCGCGCGAGCGCTAGAGGGCCTGGGCAGCCGGCTTGACCATGCCGCGAACGGTGCGACTCTTCGCGAAGTCGCCCATCGCGGTCATTTCCCATTCCCCCGAGAACTGCTTGATCAGCTTCGCCATCATCACGCCCGTCTGCGGCTCGGCGCCCGTCAGATCGAAGCGCACCAGCTCCTCGCCGGTCGCCGCGTCCAGCAGACGACAGTAGGCCTTGGCGACCTCGCTGAACTTCTGGCCGGAGAACGAGTTCACCGTGAAGACCAGGCCGGTCGCCTCCGGGGGGATGCGGCCGAGGTCGACGGTGATGACCTCGTCGTCGCCCGCGCCCTCACCGGTGAGGTTGTCTCCGGAGTGCTTCACGGAGCCGTTCAGGATCGTGAGCTTGCCGAAGTAGCAGCTGTCGAGGTGCTTACGGTTTCCGTCGTAGGCGATGACGGACGCGTCCAGGTCGATGTCCTTGCCCCGGAAGGCGGGCTCCCAGCCGAGCCCCATCTTGACCTGGGACAGCAGCGGACGGCCGTTCTTGACCAGGGAAACGGTCTGGTTCTTCTGGAGACTGACGCGCCCCTTGTCCAGGTTGATCTTTCCGGCCGCGGCAGGCGGCGCGGGGGGCGCAGGCGGCGCCTGAGGGGCCGCCGAGGCTGCCTGGGCGGCAACCCTGGGGTCGGCCACCGGAGGGGCCGAGGGGGCCACCGGAGCGGCCGGAGCAAGTGTCGGGGCGGCCGCGGCGGCGGGCTCGTCCACCGAGACGCCGAAGTCCGTGGCGATGCCCGCCAGCCCGTTCGCGTAACCCTGGCCGACGGCGCGCACCTTCCAGGCGCCGTTGCGCAGGTAGATCTCCACGATCACCAGCGCCGTTTCGGTGCCGAGCTGCGGCGGGGTGAAGGTGGCGATGGCGCTGCCGTCGTCGGCGTTGCGCACGGTGGCGGTGGGCTCGATGCCCTGGAAGGACTGGCCCGCGGCGTCGGGGCTCGCGGTGATCACGATCTTCTCGATGCCGGGCGGCACCGCGGCGGTGTCCACCACGATCGCGTCGGGCGCCGAGCCGCCGCCGGACCGGTGGACGACACCGGGTCCCGTAGGCTGGTTGAAGAAGATGAAGTCGTCGTCGGAGCGCACCTTGCCGTCGGCGGTGAGCAGCAGGCCCGATACGTCGAGCCGCACCGGAGCGGCGACGTCCACGGCCACGCGGGCGGTCGAAAGCGGGATGTTCGAGCCGGGTGTCATTGCGGTCATGCCAGGGCTAACGACCGACACCTCTTTGCCGTTCCCTTACCTGCGGCCGTCCGTGCCGCTATCTGTTGCGCGGGTGATTGCGGGCCGCCCGCTCGTTCCCGTGCTTGTACGCACCGGTCCAGCGGGCCATCACCAGCTGGCTGTCGCCGGCCTCCGCCTCGGCCAGGAACTTCGCCGCGCGGCCACCCCGCAGGGTTCCGGCCGCGCGCCCCTGGTGGGTGATGACGACGCTGCCGTCGCTGTGCGCTTCCCAACTAAATCCATGAGGTTTCGGCATGAGGGCATCGTGCCCGTCGGACGCGCTCCCGGCCACGTGTTTTCGGCATGACGGTGACATGCCGGTGAGATGACCGTGTCATGACGCTGAGCGAGGCGGCCTTACGGCGGCGCTTCACTCGTCCGGGTCGGTTCTCCGGTGTGCCTGGGCCCCTCGTGCGCGGTCCCACGCGGTCCCTCAGTACGGCCACTGCGGCGGGTCGGTGCAGAACGGGCCGCCCAGATTGGCGTGGGCCGGATTGGCCGGGTCGAGCTCTCCCTGCTCGGCGACGAGCTTCTCGGCGTACTGCTCCGAGTCGTCCTGCGGCTCGTAGCCGATGGCCCGCGCGGTCGACAGGTCCCACCACAGGCGGGTGTTCGCGGACGAGCCGTAGATGACGGTGTGGCCGACCTTCTCGGCGGTGAGCGCAGCGTGGAAGAGCCGCGCGCCGTCGCCCGGACTCATCCAGACCGAGAGCATCCGCACCGAGCTGGGCTCCATGAAGCAGGAGCCGATCCGCACCGAGACGGTCTCGACGCCGTGCAGGTCCCAGTACAGCTGCGCGAGGTCCTCGCCGAAGGCCTTGGAGAGCCCGTAGAAGGTGTCGGGGCGGTGCGGGGTGTTGATGGGGATGCGCGGTGCGCCGTCGGCGGGACGCGGGGTGAAGCCGACCGCGTGGTTCGACGAGGCGAAGACGACTCGGGCGATGCCCGCCTCGCGGGCCGACTCGTAGAGGTTGTACGTCCCCTCGATGTTGGCGCGCACGATCTTCTCGAAGGAGGCTTCCAGGGAGATGCCCGCGAGATGGATGATCGCGTCGACGCCCCGCACGGCCTCGCGCAGCGCCTCCTTGTCGGCCAGGTCCGCGGTGATCGCCCCGGGCTCGCCCTCGATCGGGGTCGCGTCGAAAAGCCGCAGCTCATAGCCGTACGCCGGGAGGATCCCGCGCATCAGGGTGCCGAGGCCGCCCGCGGCGCCGGTGAGCAGGACGGTGCGTGGAGCAGGCATCGGTTGGTCTCCTCGGTGCGCGGCAGGGCGGTACGTGAGAGCGGCGCGGTTCACACCGCACGGACGCGTCCATGAACACGATTCACATGCGTGGACACGCTACGGAGCGCCGCCGAACCACGTCAAGTGTTGCGCGGAGGCACTCAATCCGTCCGTCTCTTGCGGTTTCTCGCCTTGACCGGCCCCGTGGGCCTGCTTTAGCGTGACGGCGTTCAGGGATATAGACGCGGATCAGAATTGTGCACGCACAGGGAGCGCTCGTGACCTCAGCCCCGCTCGCCGACCGACTCGACGGTCTGCTCTTCTTTCCCGTCACCGCGTACGGACCGGACGGCGGTCTCGACCTCGACGTCTTCCGCGCCCACGTACGCGCCGGCATCGACTCCGGAGCCGCCGCCGTCTTCGCGTGCTGCGGAACGGGCGAGTTCCACGCCCTGACCCCGGAGGAATTCCGCGACTGCGTCGCCGCGGCCGTGCAGGAGGCCGCGGGCCGGGTGCCCGTCGTCGCCGGCGCGGGCTGCGGCACGGCTCTCGCCATCCAGTACGCGAAGGCGGCCGAGGAGGCGGGGGCGGACGGACTGCTCGCCATGCCCCCGTATCTCGTCGTCGCCGACCAGGAGGGGCTGCTGCGCCACTACACGGCGCTGGCCGCCGCGACCTCCCTCGACGTCATCGTCTACCAGCGCGACAACGCGATCTTCACCCCGGAGACCGCCGTCGAACTCGCCCAGGTGCCCCGGATCATCGGGCTCAAGGACGGCCACGGCGACATCGATCTGATGCAGCGCATCGTCAGCACTGTGCGCCGGGAACTCCCCGGCCACCCGTTCCTCTATTTCAACGGCCTGCCCACCGCGGAGCTCACCGGCCTCGCCTACCGAGGCATCGGCATCACCCTCTACTCCTCCGCCGTCTTCTGCTTCGCCCCCGACATCGCCCTCGCCTTCCACAAGGCGCTGAACAACGGCGACGACGTCACCGCCAACCGGCTGCTCGACCACTTCTTCGTGCCCCTGGTCGAACTGCGCAACGCGGGCCGCGGATACGCGGTATCGCTCGTCAAGGCAGGTGTACGGCTCGGCGGTCTGGACGTCGGCGAGGTCCGGCCGCCGCTCAATGAGCCCGACGCCTCGCACATCAAGGAGCTGGCCGAACTGATCGCGAGCGCGCGGAGTCTGCTGGGGGAGAAGGCGTGAAGGCCTCCGCCTTCGTCTACCCCTGGGACGTCGTGGGCGACCCGGATGCCGCCGCCCGCATCGCGGACCTCGGCGTCCGGCAGGTGACCCTCGCCTCCGCCTACCACTCGACGAGAGCCCTGACCCCGCGCCACCCCCGCCACCGCATCGTCACCGCCGAACACGCGTCGGTGCTCTACCCCGTGGACGAGGACCACTGGGCGGGGCGCGCGCTGCGGCCGTACGCCGCAGGGGCCTGGGCGCCGACCGCCGACCCCTACGGCGAGGCGGCGCACGCGCTCGCGGAGGCCGGGCTCGATGTGCACACCTGGGTCGTCCTCGCGCACAACTCCCGCCTCGGCGCCGAGCATCCGGACAGCAACGTCGTCAACGCCTACGGCGACCACTACCCCTGGGCGCCCTGCATCGCCCAGCCCGCCGTCCGCGCCTACCTCACCACCCTCGCGGCGGAGGCGGCCGTACGCCCCGGCGCGCGCGGCACCGAGCTGGAATCCTGCGGCTGGTACGGGCTGGCGCATCTGCACGCGCACGACAAGATCGCGGGCGTGGGGCTCGGGGACGCGGCGCAGTATCTGATGTCGCTCTGCTTCTGCCCGGCCTGCCGCTCCGGTTACGCCGAACTCGGCCTGGACGCGGACGAATTGAGCGAGGCCGTACGCCGCGCACTGGACCCCGTGTGGTCCGCCGGGTCCGCGCACGTGGGCTGGCCCGCGGTCGAGAAGCTCATCGGCGCGGACCTCGCGGCCACGTCCCTGGAGTGGCGCACCCGGGTCGCCCGTACGCTCCAGGAATCGGCCGTCGCCGCGGTACGGGCCGCCGCGCCCCCGGGCTTCCAGGTGCTGCTGCACGCCGATCCGACGGCGTACCACTGCGGTGCGAACGTCGGCGTCGACCCCGAGCACATCATGCGGGTCGCCGACGGTGTGGTTGTTCCTTGTGCGGCCGGTCCGCACCTGTTGGCTCCCTTCGCGGAGCAACGCACCGGGGGAGGCGTCGTCGCCGCGAACCTCACCGTGGTCTCCGGCATGGGTGGCCGACCCGCCACGCTCGCGGCGGACGCGGAGCGTGCGGCCGGGCTCGGGGCCACGGAACTGCGGCTGTACCACGCGGGTCTGGCGTCCGGGGCGGACCTGAGCCTGGTGCGCGCCGCCCTGCGGCCATGAGGGCAGCAGCGGTCAGCAGTACGGCGTGGGGCACGACGGCGATCAGTCCGGTGAGGACTTCGGGAAGGGGCGGGTAGGGGAACAGCGCCGCATGCACCGCCCCGCACGCTCGCACGCCAGCCCGCATCCCCGCGCCCCACACCGATGAGTTTCCGGGCCCTGCCCGGTCTGCACTGCAGACCTGTCGCCGACCCGGAGGACGCCCCATGAACACCATCCCCGACCTCGAATCCGCCACCCACCAGGTCACCCGGCTGGTCGCCGGCGTCACCGACGAGCAGCTCGCAGCCCCCACCCCCTGCCGGGACTACGCCGTACGCGACCTGTTGGCCCACTTCATCGGCCTGACCGCCGCCTTCCGCGACGCCGCGAAGAAGCAGCTCGGGCCCACGACCGACACCGACCCCCGGGCCGCCGGGCTCGCACTCGACGACGACTGGCGCAGCCGCCTGCCCGCGCAGCTCGACGAGCTCGTCGCCGCCTGGCGGAGCCCCGAAGCCTGGGAGGGCATGACACAGGCCGGCGGCGTCGCGCTGCCCGGCCCGATCGCCGGGCGGGTCGCCCTGAACGAGGTGGTGCTGCACGGCTGGGACCTGGCCCGCGCCACCGGGCAGCCGTACGACGTGGACCCGGCGAGCCTCCGGTCCTCGTACGAGTTGCTCGCCCCGTCGGGCGTCGCCCCGTCGGGGGGCGAGATGTTCGGGCCGCCCGTGCCGGTGCCGGCCGATGCCCCGCTCGTCGACCGCGTGGTCGCTCTCTCGGGCCGCAGTCCGTCCTGGTCGCCCCCGGCCGAGTAATGGACCGACCTGTTCAAAACATGCTAGCGTCCTCGCATGGCCCGCCCGAGGAAGTTCGACGAGGAGCAGGCGGTCGACGCCGCGATGGAGGCGTTCTGGACCACCGGCTACGAGGCGACGTCCACCCAGGATCTGTGCGAGGCCACCGGTCTGGGCCGCAGCAGCATCTACAACACCTTCAAGAGCAAGCGCGATCTCTTCGATCGGGCACTCGCCCGCTATATGGAGTTCAAGAACGCCGAGCTGATCGCCCTGATGGAGAGTGATCTGCCGGTGCGGGAGAAGTTCCGTACCCAGCTCCAGTCGGTCATCGACGAGGAGTTCGGCCGCGGTCGTGACGGCCGCGGCTGTCTGGTCGTCAATACGGCCGTCGAGGCGGCCACCCGCGAGCAGGGGCTCAAGGAGGATCTGGCGCGTGACTACCGGGTGCGGCTTTCGGTGATCCGTGCCGCGATCGAATCCGGACAGCGGGACGGCGACATCGCCCGCGACAAGGATGCCCTGGCCCTCGCGCACTTCGTGATCGCGACCGTCGCGGGACTGCGGGTCTCGGCGCGGGTCACTTCGGAGCGGTCCACCTTGGAGAGCATCGCGGACGCGGCCCTCGCCGCGTTGTGAGGAGTACCCGACCGCACGGTGAGAATGGCCCCCGTCGTCCGGGGGCTTCTTTATGGATTCGTTTTGAACTGCACGGTACAAAAAGGAGCCCCACTCATGCCGATCGCCGTCTACATACTGGGCCTGGGCATCTTCGCCCAGGGAACCTCCGAGTTCATGCTCTCCGGCCTGCTGCCCACCATGGCCGCCGACCTGGGCGTCTCCATCCCCGACGCGGGCCTGCTCATCTCCGCCTTCGCCGTCGGCATGGTCGTCGGCGCACCGGTGATGAGCGTGCTCACCCTGCGCGTGCCCCGGCGCACCGCCCTGGCCGCCTTCCAACTGGTGTTCATCGCCGGGCACATGGTGGCCGCTCTTGTCCCGGAGTACGGCGTGGTGTTCGCGACCCGCATCGTGACCGCGGTCGCGTACGCCGGGTTCTGGAGTGTGGCCGCCGCGGCGGCCGTCGGCCTGGTGCCCGCCGGCGCCAAGGGCAAGGCGCTCTCCGTCGTCGCCACCGGCCTCACGCTCGCCACGATCGTGGGTGTGCCCGCCGGGACGCTCCTGAGCCAGTACGTCGACTGGCGGGCCGCGTTCTGGGGCGTGGCCGCCTTCACCCTGGTGAGCCTGGTGGCGATGCTGGCCGTTCTGCCCGGCGGTCACGCTGCGGACCGGCAAATCCCTTCGGTGCGACGGGAGTTGAAGGGGATGGCACGACCGGAGCTGTGGGTGTCGTTCGCGGTCACCGTGCTGGCCTTCGGCTCGGCCATCGTCACCTTCAGCTATCTCGCGCCGCTGCTCACCGAGGTCAGCGGAGTGCCGGAAAGCTGGGTGCCCGCCGTGCTCTCCCTGTACGGAGTCGGCGCGCTGGTCGGGATGGCCCTCGGCGGGCGCGTCGCCGACGCTCATCCGATCCGTACGCTCTACTTCGGGGTCGGCGGACTCACGGTCCTGTCCGCCGCCCTCGCCCTGGCGGCGTCGAACGCGGCCGTCACGATCGGTCTGGTCCTCCTCCTCGGCGTGGCCGGCTATGTCACCAACCCCGTACTGCAGTCACGGGTGTTCACCATCGCCCCCGACGCACCGACGCTGGTCCCGGCCGTCAACACCTCGGCCTTCAACGTGGGCATCACGCTCACCCCGATGCTGGGCGGCATGGCCATCGACGCCGGGCTCGGCTACGCCTCGGTCGCCTCGGTCGCCTGGGTCGGCGCCGGTGTCGGCGCCCTCGGTGTCGCCGCCACGGCCTGGGCGGCCGCGCTCCAGAGGCGCGCACCCCGCGGGCGGGTGGTGGCGGGAAGCGAGCCCCGCGTATCGGCCGGTGAGGTCCCGCAGCGTCAGCCCGCCCAGTGACCGGACAGGAAGGCGACGGTGACGACCGTCGACAGTCGACAGGGGAGCGGCGACGTACAGGTACGCCCGGGAACACCCATCCGGTTGACACCGGAGCCGGAAGACCGGAGTGAGAGGCGTCACCGCGCGGCGTGGGGCGCGACACGCGCCGACGGAACCCTCCTGCGGAGTGATCACAGGGAAACGGAAAACGCATAACATGCGCGCGATGTATCCATCGATGTACCCATCGCAGCACTTCCGTCCGAGGGGACTCAGCGTGCGCAACAAGGTTCTGCCTTCCCTGTTCTGTGCCGGGCTCATAGTGGCCACCAGTGTGCTGGCCGGCACAGCGGCCACCGCCGCCGAAGCCGCGCCCGCGTCGCAGGCCGCCGCGGCCGGCATCCGCGAGAAGCTGGAGCGGATCCCCGGACTGACCGTCGTGTCCGAGGCGGACAAGGGCGGATTCCCTCTCTACACGCTGAGGTTGACCCAGCCCGTCGACCACAGCCGCCCCGGGCGTGGCTCCTTCGAGCAGACGTTCACGCTCTGGCACAAGGCCGAGAGCGCGCCGGTGGTGCACTACACCGGCGGCTACGGGCTGTCGTCGGGCACGCGTGAGATCACCACGCTGCTCGGCGCGAACCAGGTCAGCCTGGAGCACCGCTATTTCAACACCTCGCGCCCCGCCGACGTCGACTGGGACGACCTGAACGTCTGGCAGGAGGCGAGCGACGAGCACGCGATCGTCAAGGCGCTCAAGAGCATCTACCCCGCGAAGTGGCTGGGCACCGGCGCCAGCAAGGGCGGAATGACGCAGGTCTACCACGAGCGTTACTACCCGAAGGACCTCGACGCCGTCGTCGCGTATGTCGCGCCGAACGACGCGGACAACCGGGACGACAGCGTCTACGAGAAGTTCTTCAAGACCGTCGGCACCGCCGAGTGCCGCAGCGCGCTGGACGCCGTACAGCGCGAAATGCTGGTGCGGCGCGACGCGATGCTGCCGCGCTTCGAGGCCACCTCCGAGGAGCAGGGCCTCACCTTCAAGTACCTCGGCACACCCGACCGTGCCTTCGAGTTCTCGGTGCTCGACCAGGTGTGGAACTTCTGGCAGAGCGGTACGTACACCGACTGCCCGGCCGTCCCGGACGCCAAGAAGGCCACCGACGACGAGCTGTACACCTGGTCGCTGGACCACGGCCTGAGCATCTACTCGGACGACGGCAACGGCCCGGAGGGCACCGGCCCGTACTACCGGCAGGCGGCGAGCCAGCTGGGCTGGGCCGACCTGAAGTTCAAGCACCTGCGCGACGTCCGCAACTACCCGGGCATCTACCAGCCCAACTCGGTGCTGCCCGAGGAGATGCGCACCTCGTACAACGGCAGCGCCATCAAGGACGTCGACCGCTGGGTGGCCACGCAGGGCAAGCAGATGATGTTCGTGTACGGACAGAACGACCCGTGGAGCGCGGAGCGGTTCAGGCCGAGCCGGCGTGACTCGCACCTGTTCGTCGCTCCGGACACCAACCACGGCGCCCTGATCTCGAAGCTGATGCCCAAGGAGCGGGCGGAGGCCGAGGCGACGGTCAAGCGCTGGGCGGGCCAGTAGGAACAGCGGGAGCCCCGGACGGGCTTGAAGTGCTGCTTCAAGCCCGTCCGGAGCTGTCCTACCTCACTTGCTGAGGGCCGCCTTCATCATCTTCTGTGCGATCGGCGCCGCCAGCCCGTTGCCGCTGACCTCCGAGCGCGCCGCGCCCGAGTCCTCGACGAGAACCGCGACCGCCACCTCCTTGCCCGACGAGCTGTCCTTCGCGTACGACGTGAACCAGGCGTACGGCGTCTTGCTGTTCGCCACGCCGTGCTGCGCGGTGCCGGTCTTGCCGCCCACCTCGGCGCCGTTGATCTGCGCGTTCGTGCCCGTGCCGTCCTTGACGACCGTGACCATCGCGCTGCGCAACTGCTCGGCGGTCGACGATGAGACGACCCGCTCGCTGTCTGCGGCGTCTGCGCCGTCCGGGGCCACCAGGTCGTTGCCGTCGCCGTCCGTCACCTTGGCGACCATGTGGGGCGACGCCAGCTCACCGTCGTTGGCGAGGGCGGCGGTGACCATGGCCATCTGCAGCGGGGTGGCCGTCACATCGAACTGGCCGATGCCGGTGAGTGCCGTCTGCGGCTTGTCCATGCCGGAGGGATAGACACTCGCCGATGCCCTGACCGGCACATCCAGCTTCTCGGTGTTGAAGCCGAACTTCTCCGACATCGCCTTCACCTTGTCCTGGCCGAGGTCGACGGCCAGCTTCGCGAAGACGTTGTTACAGGAGAACTTGAGCGCGGTGCGCAGCGTCGCGTTCTCGCAAGGGGCGGCGGGGTTCTCGTTCTTGAGGACCGTCCGGGTGTTGGGCAGGGTGTACGGGTTCGGGCTGTCCGTCTTCTCGTCGACGCTCCCGTACGTCCCGTCCTCCAGCGCCGCCGCGGCGACCACCAGCTTGAACGTCGACCCCGGCGGCAGCGGCTGCCGCAGCGCCCGGTTGACCAACGGCTTGTCCGGGTCGTCGAGCAACTGCTGCCAGGCGTCGCCGTCCGTGGTCCCGCTGATCTTCGAGGGGTCGTACGACGGTGTGGAGACCATCCCCAGGATCCGCCCGGTCTCGGGATCGACAGCGACAGCTGCGCCCTTCTTCTTGCCCAGCGCCTCGTACGCCGCCTTCTGTACGGCGGGGTCGATGGTCGTCAGGACGTCGCTGGGCTCGGTCTGCTTGCCGGTGAGCAGATCCGCCGGGTTCTTCAGGCGGGTGTCGGTGCCGTCAAGGACATGGCTGTAGATGCCTTCGAGCTGGGTGGATCCGTACGCCTGGGAGCTGTAGCCGGTGACGGCCGAGTAGAGGTCACCGTTGGTGTAGGTGCGCTTGTACGCGAGATCGCCGACCTCCGTCTTCTTCGATCCGGTGACCGGCGAACCGGCCACGATGATGTTCCCGAGCGGCTGCGCGTACTGCGCGATGGTGTTCCGCCGGTTGTTCTTGTCCTCTGCGAGGGCCTTGCCCTGGTATGCCTGCACCCAGGTGACCCGCACCAGCAGGGCGAGCACCATCAGCAGGCAGAAGACCGAAGCGCGCCTGATTGTTTTGTTCATCCCGTAGGAAAGACGAGCGGGGCGGGCACCTGCGTTCCCATATGTCGGGCTTCTCAGGAAAGCTTCATCTGCGGGCGCGGGCCCTCAGCCGGGGGTGATGAAGCCCGACTCGTACGCCTTGATCACTGCCTGGGTGCGGTCCCGCGCCCCCGTCTTGGCCAGCACGGCCGCCACATGGCTCTTGGCCGTCGCCGGGCCGACCAGCAGCCTTCCGGCGATTTCCGCGTTCGTCAGGCCCGCCGCCAGCAGGCGCAGCACCTCCGACTCGCGGTCGGTGAGCCGCGCCACCCAGGGCGGCGGAGCGGCGGGCCGCCGTGCGGCGTGCTCGGCGGCGAGGCCGCGCAGCGCGGCCGGGAAGAGCAGGGAGTCGCTGCGTGCCACCAGCCGGACCGCCTGTACGAGATCCTCGGCGGCGGCGCGTTTGAGGAGGAAGCCCGAGGCGCCGGCGCGCAGGGCGTCGTACACATAGGAGTCGTTCTCGAACGTGGTGACGACGACGATGCGCGGCGGCTCGGAGAGGGTGGCCAGGATCTGCTCGGTGGCGCGGATGCCGTCGATCTCCGGCATCCGTACGTCCATCAGCACCACATCGGGCCGCAGCTCGCGCACCACCGACACGGCCTGCGCGCCCGTCGCCGCCTCGCCGACGACCTCCAGGTCGGGCTCGGCGTCCAGGATGACCCGCAGTGCGGTGCGGACCAGGCGCTCGTCGTCGGCGACCACGACACGGATCTTGCGCGAGGTGCCCGGTGCGTCCGGTGTAGTCGGGGTGTTCGGGGCATTCGGTGTGCTCATCGGGTGCCGCCGCCGGTCGGCAGGTGCGCCGTGAGCCGCCAGACGCCGCCGTGCGGGCCGGCTTCGGCGTGGCCACCGAGCAGCGTGGCCCGCTCCGCGATGCCGCGCAGACCCCGGCCGCCCCCTGGGCGCAGGACCGGGGCGCTGTCCGGCAGCGGGTTCTCCATCGCGATCTCCAACTCCTCGCCGCGCAGGGCGATCCGTAGCGATACCGGCACGGCGCCGCCGTGCCGCAGGGCGTTGCTCAGCCCTTCCTGGACGATGCGGTACGCCTCACGGGAGACCGGGTCCGGCACACCGTCCGCCAGGTCCGGGTCGGCCGTGCAGTCGACCCGCACGCCGCTGTGGGCCAGCAGGTCGCCGAGCCCGTCGAGGGTGGGGCCCGCGAGCCCCGCGGCCTCCTGATCGGCGCCCTCGCCCTGCCTCAGCAGGCCCAGCACGGCGTCGAGTTCGCCGACGGTGCGGCGCGTCGTCTCCTCGATTGCGGTGAGCGCCTCCCGTACGAACTCCACATCGCCCGGGGCGTCACTGTCCAGCACCCGCCGGGCCGCGCCCGCCTGGAGTGTCACCGCGCTGAGCGCGTGGCCCACCGAGTCGTGCAGCTCCCGGGCCAGCCGGTTGCGTACGGCCAGCTCCGCGGCCCGCCGCTCCGCGGCCGCCAGCCGGTCGGCCGGGGCCGGCCCGAGCAGGACGGACGCCGAGCGGGCCAGCAGCGCCCCGGCCCCCGCCGCGCACGCCGCCAGCGCCACCAGCATGGCGGCCCCGGCGACCGGGGCGAGCGCCAACGCCCAGGTGGTGTCGAGGGCTTCGGGGAGGCCGAGCCGGGAGTCGCGCAGCCCGGCGAAGAGCGGCAGGACGATCAGCACCACCGCGAACGGCGGCAGCGCGAGGCTCGCCCCGCTGACGAGACCGCCGAGGCCCACGTACAGCGTGTACCAGCTGGCGGTCCGTACCCGCGCCGCCCGGGACCGTGCGGGCCCCTCGGCCAGCGCGCCGTCCGGCACTCCGGCCAGCGGCCGGACAGCCGCCACCAACAGCGGCCTGGCCAGCGGGAACAGTCCGGTCAGGGCGGCGATCGGCAGGGCGACCGCGAAGGAGCCGAACTGCATCGGAAGGGAGGTGAAGACGTTCGTGTCGCCGGTGAACGGACCGATGATCACGCTGCCGAGGAGGAAGTACGGCATCAACAGCGCGCCGCCGAGAATGAGATGGAGCCAGCGCAGCCTGGCGCGCTGCCCGAACAGCTTCGCGAGCGGTCTCCCGAGCCGGAACCTCACGCGGCGCGGCGCCGCAGGAACGAGGCACCCGAGGCGAGGACGAGGAAACCGGCGGTCATCTGCACAGCGTAGGTCAGCAACATCCACTCCGTCGGCCCGTCGGTCCCTTCGGCCGTCGGCATCACGCCGGCCATCAGCAGCCAGCCGCCCCAGCAGCCCAGCGCACCCGAGCCCACCCAGGCCAGTGCCAGCGGCGCCTTCAGCGGCAGGCGCCCGCCCCGACGCAGGAGCAGCATCAGCACACCGGCCACCGCCGCGCACGCGAACAGGGCGTAGGCGCCTTCGATCAGGTAGAAGTCCGCCGTACGCTGCTCGATCCTCGCCCGGCCCAGTCCGGCGGTCGCGCCGAACGCCCACATCAGGTGCGGGACGGCGGAGAGCGCCGCCAGTGCGCAGCCGGCCGCGGCGGTCGTCCGCAGCACGGGCCCGTTGGCTCCGCGCGGCAGGGCGCGGACGCAGCCCTGCCACAGGTGACCCCATCGCTCGCGGGCGTACAGCACGAAGAGCGTGCCCAGGGTGAGGCCCTGGAGGATGAAGCCGGTGTAGACGACGGCGAAGACCCACTCGTCGAGGAAGGGTTCACTCGACGCCGGTGCGGCGGGCGAGCCGGTGACGAGCTTGACCACCAGCTGGAGCGGATACGCGGTCATGATCGGCGTCAGCAGTCCGCCCGCCACCCACATGGGCAACGCCAGGAGCCAGGCCGGGACGCGCCGCCCCCAGTTCTGGGTGAGCAGCAGCGCCAGCACGATGACGGCGCCGTCCATCAGGACCGTAACGCTGTTGGCGACGACCATCACACCCGGCTTTTCGAGCAGCACACTGCCCTCGGGGATGCCGACGCGGCTCCCGGCGATCCAGGAGACCTTCAGCGCGAGGTAGGCCAGGCAGGAGGCGATGGCGACGGCGCGCAGCGTCCGGCGCAGTGGCCCGGTGCGCGGCGGGTGGGCGGCAGGGCGGGCCGGCGACGGGCCGGCGGACGCGGGGGCGAGCGGTGGGTGTGTCATGGCTGCCACCCTTCCGGCCGCCGCCGCCGGGCACGTCCTGCGTGGCGACGATCCGCCTCCGCCGCACGGCGGAGACGGCCATCGACCGACCGGTCCGCGATCCGGCGGCAGTCACCCGCCGAGGGTGAGGACCAGCTCGTCGATCTCCGCGCCGCGCCCGTTGGCGTAGGTCCGGTCGAGGCCGACCACCGTGAAGCCGCACTTCTCCAGCACCCGGATCGAACCGGTGTTGTCGGCGGCGGCGCGGCCGAGCAAGGGCCGCTCCGGCACCAGCGCGAGCAGCGCTCGCAGCGCCGCGGTGGCCACCCCGCGTCCCCAGAACGCACGGTCGATCCAGTACGTCACTTCACGCTCGCCCAGTGGCCCGTACACCGCGGCGTTGCCCGCGACCGCACCGTCGGCCAGGATCGTGCGTACCACCACGTCGGAGTCGAGGATCCCTATCCAGTGTGTGTCGAAGCGGGCCCGGTCCGACGGGTCCTTGGAGGTGAACGCCGCCATCCGGACGGACTCCACGTCCTGCGCCTGCTCGAAGAACAGCGGCAGGTCGGACGGCTGTACTTCGCGCAGAGTGACGTCCATGAAGAGTCAGAGCCTCCGAGTGGCGAGCGTGAGCCGGTCGCGCGCGTCGAAGAGCGCGTCCTTGATGGTCTGTTCATGGCCGGGAGTGAGCCGGGCGACCGGGACCGAGCAGCTGATCGCGTCCCGCGCCGGTGTGCGGTACGGGATCGCGATGCCGAAGCAGCGCAGGCCCAGGGTGTTCTCCTCGCGATCCACCGCGTACCCCTGTTCGCGGATGAGATGCAGCTCCTCGATGAGCTTCTCGCGGTCGGTGATGGTGTGCTCGGTGAGCGGCGCCATCGTCTCCGGCAGCAGCTTGCGGACCTGCTCGTCGGTGTGGGTCGCGAGCAGCGCCTTGCCGAGGGAGGTGGAGTGCGCGGGCAGCCTGCGCCCGACGCGGGTGAAGGGGCGCAGGTAGTGCTGCGACTGGCGGGTGGCGAGGTAGACGACGTTCGTGCCGTCGAGACGGGCCAGGTGGATCGTCTCTGTGGTGTCGTCGGAGAGACGGTCCAGGGTGGGCCGGGCGGAGGTCACGACCTCGTCGCCGTCGATGTACGACGTACCGACGAGGAGGGCCCGTACGCCGATGCCGTAGCGCGTGCCCGTCGCGTCGGTCTCCACCCAGCCGAGCTCGACCAGGGTGCGCAGCAGCATGTAGAGACTGGACTTGGGGTAGCCGACGGCTTCCTGCACGGCGGCGAGGGAGTGCATACCGGGGCGTCCCGCGAAATATTCGAGCAATTCCACGGTCCGCACCGCGGACTTGACTTGTGCTCCACCTGAATCGGCAGCCGACATTGCTCTTCGCCCCTTCTTGACCACACAGATCTTGACCACACAGAACACCCGGAAATAAAGTCCCCATCATATTCATCATCAGGAACTGTGTTCAGAATACCGAACAACTTCTGATGGTCGGCAGTGAAGCTGGAAGGAATCTCGGTGGCAGCAGCACCAGTCTGGAGTGTCGACCCTCGAACCGGGAAGCCGCGCGAGCAGGTTGCGGTGGAGGCTACAGCGGCGGAGGTGGACGCGGCGGTGCGCGCGGCCCACGCCGCACGCGGGGCAATCGCCGACCGCGCCGTGCGTGCGGCCCTGCTGCGCACGGTGGCGGATCTTCTCGACGACACCGGCGAGCGCATCATCGAGGCCGCGGACGCCGAGACGGCGCTCGGCCCGGTGCGGCTCACCGGTGAACTCGCCCGCACCACGGCCCAGTTGAGGGCCTTCGCCGAGGTCGTCGACGAGGGCGCGTATCTCGACATCCGCATCGACCACGCCGACTCCGCGCAGACCCCGCCCTGGCCCGACCTGCGTCGCTGGAAGGTGCCGCTCGGCGTGGTCGCGGTGTACTCCGCGAGCAATTTCCCGCTGGCCTTCTCGGTGCCCGGCGGCGACACGGCCAGTGCGCTCGCCGCGGGCTGCCCGGTCGTCGTCAAGGCGCACCCCGACCACCCGGCGACCTCCGAGCTGTGCGCCGCGGTGGTGCACCGCGCCGCCGAGCGGCTCGGCCTCGACCAGAACATCCTCGTCCTGGTGCACGGCTTCGAAGCGGGCGTCGAGCTTGTCAAGCACCCGCTGGTGACCGCCGCGGGCTTCACCGGTTCGGTACGCGGAGGGCGCGCCCTCTTCGACGCGGCGGCGGCCCGGCCGACGCCGATCCCCTTCCACGGCGAACTCGGCAGCCTCAACCCGGTCGTGGTGACCGAGGCCGCCGCCGCCGAGCGGGCCGAGCAGATCGGCGCCGGACTCGCGACCTCGATGACGATGGGCGTCGGCCAGTTCTGCACCAAGCCGGGCTTCGTGCTGGCCCCCGTCGGCGCGGCCGGCGACCGGCTGCTCAAGTCCCTCACCGAAGCCGTCAGCGACACCGCGTCCGGCGTCCTGCTCGACCACCGGATGCGCGACAGCTTCGTCGCCGGCGTCCGGGAGCGGGCCGAACTGCCCGACGTGGAAGCCCCGGTGACGCCCGGCGCGGGCGGCGAGCACACGGTGAGCGCGGGATTCCTGACCGTACCGGCGCGCGTCCTGGCCACCGAAGGGCCGCACGACCTGCTGCTGGATGAGTGCTTCGGCCCGGTCACCGTCGTCGCCCGCTACGAGGACCCCGCCGAGATCACGGCGGTACTCGCCCGCCTCCCCGGCAACCTCACGGCCACCCTGCAGCTCTCCGCGGAGGAGAGCGCGGGCACCGAGGGCTCCGGCGCCGAGATGCTCGCGGAGCTCACCCCGCTGGCCGGACGCGTCCTGGTCAACGGCTGGCCGACCGGTGTCGCCGTGGCCCCGGCCCAGCACCACGGCGGTCCCTACCCGGCGACGACGTCCACCTCCACCTCGGTGGGCGCGACCGCGATCGAGCGCTGGCTGCGCCCGGTCTCGTACCAGTCGACGCCTGAGGCGTTGCTCCCGGCGGAGCTGCGCGACTCCAACCCGGGCGCTGTGCCGCGCCGCGTGGACGGCCGCCAGGAGAACGGCCGCCCGGAGAGCTGAGCGAATGACTGCAGAGTGTGAAGTCTGTACACTCTGCAGTCATGGAGATCACTCTGACGGAGGCACGCAAGGAGCTCGGCAGGCTGGTCAGCCGAGCTCATCACACTCACGAGCCGGTGATACTGACCGAGTACGGGCGACCGGTCGCGGCCCTGATCAGTGCGGCGGACCTGAGCCGCTATCAGCAGCTCCAGGACCAGGCGGACCTCGCCCTGGTGGCGAAGGTGAAGGCGGAAAGCCAGGGGGTGTACACCCAGGCGGAGTTCGACACTCTGGTCGAGTCCTGGGAGCGGGAAGACCGTTGACGTACAGCATGATCTACGAGGTGGCGTTTGCACGCTCGGTCCGCGGGCTGCGTGAGCGTGACCCGAGCGCCATGAATAACGTGGTGTCGGTGGTCCGCGCCCTCGCTCGCGAACCCCGCCCGCCCGAGGCCGTCCGGCTCGGGACGACAGACCTCTACCGGCTGCGCGTCGGCGACTTCCGTGTGCTGTACGAGATCCGGGAGCACACTGTCTCGGTCCTCGTGCTGCACCTCGGGCAAGTCACCTGATCACCGACTGCCTGCTCCCGGCAGCCGCAGCGTCGCCGACGCGGCGGCCGTCGGCGGGGCGGCGCTGATCGGCGGGCCGGTGTGCGGCCGATCCGCTCTGGCGGCACCTGCTGCGCAATGTCGGATACGCCCAGCGCGTACCGTGCATCGTTCAGCCGCGTCGCGGCTTCGCAACCGCACGCCGACAAGATCGCGTCCTCCTCATGATGATCCGAAACGCCACCCCCGCCGACCTGGGCGCCATCACCGTCCTGCACTCCGCCGCCCGTGCCACGTACTACCGCGGCCGCATCCCCGAGGACGACTTCGACGGGCCCATCGAACAGGCCAGGGTCCGCGGCGGCTGGACACGGGCGCTCGCCCGGGGCGGCGGTGTGCTGTGCGCCGAGGCCGCCGACGGGACGCTCATGGGCGTGGCCGCCTTCCACGAGGTCGACGGCGCCCTCACCCTCACGCAGCTCCATGTCGCCCCCGAGGAGTGGGGGCGCGGCATCGGCACCGCCCTGCACACCGTCTGCGTCACGTCCTGGCAGCGCTCCGGTGTCCGCGCCGCCTGCCTGGAGGTCTACGAGCACAACCTGCGCGCCCAGGGCTTCTACGCCCGCCACGGCTGGCGCCCCGACCCCGTGACGCCACGCTCCGGCGCGCATCTGGTGCTGTGGCTGGATGTGCGGTCCGCGGGGGAATGGGCAGGCCACCACCGGCGTTGAGGGGGGAGCGGAGGGTGCCTCCGCGTCCATCGGGCCCTGGAGAGAAGAAGCCACATGCGCGTCGAGATCTGGTCGGACATCGCCTGTCCCTGGTGCTACATCGGCAAGGCCCGCTTCGAGAAGGGCCTGGCCGCCTTCGCGCACCGCGACGAGATCGAGGTGGTGCACCGCTCCTTCGAGCTCGACCCGGGCCGCGCCAAGGGCGACACGGCGCCCGTGATCGACATGCTGGCCGAGAAGTACGGGCGCACCCGTGAGGAGGCCCGCGCCATGGAGGAGCACGTGGCCGGCAACGCGCAGGCCGAAGGCCTCGGCTACCTCACCGAGGGGCGCGAGCACGGCAGCACCTTCGACATCCACCGACTGCTGCACCTGGCCAAGGCGCGCGGCCGGCAGGACCAGCTGCTCGACCTCGCCTACCGCGCCAACTTCGCCGAGGAGCGCTCCGTCTACGACCCGCAGATCCTGGTGGACCTCGCCGTGGAGGCCGGACTCGACGCCGAGGAGGCGCGGGCGGTCCTGGCGGACGAGGGCGCGTACGCCGAGGCCGTACGGGCCGACGAGCGCGAGGCGGCCGAGCTGGGTGCGAGCGGTGTGCCCTTCTTCGTGCTCGACCGGCGCTTCGGGGTCTCCGGCGGCCAGCCCGCCGAGACCTTCACCCAGGCACTGGAGCAGGCGTGGCAGGGCCGGGTCCTCACCACGATCGGCGACAGCGCCGACGGCGAGGCGTGCGACGCGGACGGATCCTGCGGGATTCCGCAGGCCGGCGGGCATGTATAAGCATTGCTTGGAGGTACCCGGTAAACATTCGTAATAGACGGGGGGTTCGCGGGGCCGCAGAGTGGGGGCATGGAGCCTCTTTCTCTCACTGACCTGGCAGGCGCCGAGTTCGCGCCACAGACGACCTACCTGGACACCTCCACCGGCGGCCTGCTGCCGGCCCGCACCGTGGCGGCCGTCAAGCTCGCGGCCGATGAATTCGCCTCCGGCCGCCGGGATGTCGGCGATCCCTTCGAGGCCGTGGCCGCCGCCCGCGCCTCCTTCGCACGCCTCGTAGGGGTGGACACCGGACGGGTCGCCGTCGGCAGCGCGGTGGCCGTCCATGTCGGGCTGATCGCGACCTCGCTGCCCGCGGGCGCCGAAGTCCTCGTTCCCGAAGGGGACTTCAGCTCCCTCGTCAACCCCTTCGCGATCCGCGGCGACCTCAAACTGCGGTACGTGCCGCTGGACACCCTGGCCGATTCGGTGCGCCCCGGAACCGCCCTCGTCGCCTTCTCCGCGATGCAGTCCGCCGACGGCCGGATCGCCGACCTCGCCGCGATCCGGGCGGCGGCCACCGCCCACGGCGCCCGCACGCTGGTCGACGCGACGCAGGCGGCCGGCTGGCTGCCGTTCGACGCGGGGGACTACGACTACACCGTCACCGGTGGCTACAAGTACCTGTTGTGCCCGCGCGGTACGTCATTCCTCACGGTCACCGACCGGGCGCAGGAGACGCTCACGCCGTACCACGCGGGCTGGCTGTCCGGGGAGGACCCGTGGGGCAGCACCTACGGCCCCGTCGGGGAACTCGCCCACAGCGCACGCCGCTTCGACGAACCCCCGGCGTCCATCCCGTACCTGGGCGCCCAGCACTCGCTGGCGCTCATGGAGGAGGTCGGCACCGAGGCGATCCACGCCCACACCACGGCGCTCGCCGCCCGCCTGCGCGCGGGCATCGCGGACCTGGGACACACTCCGGTCCCCGGCGAGGGCCCCATCGTCGCCGCCCCCTCCCTGGCCGGCCGGCACGAGGCGCTGGAGGCGGCCGACATCGTCACCTCCGTCCGGGCAGGCAACCTGCGCGTCTCCTTCCACCTCTACAACTCCACCGCCGAGGTGGACCGGGTACTGGAGGTCCTCGGCGGCCGAGCGTAGGAAGGCAACACGCGATGGTGGAGCTCGTGGCGTCACTGGCCCGGCTCTCTGAGCGCGGTGCCCGGGCCCGTTGACGCGGCGTGGGGCCGGTCCGAACCCGGACCGGCCCCACCTCGTATGCCTCGCGTGCTGCCTCACTTCACCGGCGTGAAGTCCCTCGCCCCGATGAAGTCGGGCCGCGGGACCGGCGCCGCGAACGGCGCGACCGCCGTGTTCTCCACGCTGTTGAACACGATGAAGACATTGCTGCGCGGGTACGGCGTGATGTTGTCGCCCGAGCCGTGCATGCAGTTGCAGTCGAACCAGGTAGCCGAACCGGCGTTGCCTGTGAAGAGCTTGATGCCGTGCTCCTCGGAAATCCGGGTCAGCGCGGCGTCCGACGGTGTACCGGCGCCCTGCATCTGCAGCGACTGCCGGTAGTTGTCCCTCGGCGTCTCACCCGCGCAGCCGAGGAACTCCTGGTGCGACCCCGGCATGATCATCAAGCCGCCGTTGGTCGCCAGGTTCTCGGTCAGCGCGATCGACACGGACACGGTCCGCATGTTCGCCAGACCGTCCTCGGCGTGCCAGGTCTCGAAGTCCGAGTGCCAGTAGAAGCCCGAGGCCCCGAACCCCGGCTTGACGTTGATCCGCGACTGGTGGACGTACACGTCGGACCCGAGGATCTGGCGGGCCCGGCCCACCACCCGCGGGTCGCGCACCAGTTGGGCGAAGAGCTCACTGATCCGGTGGACCTCGAAGACCGACCGTACGTCCTGCGACTTGGGCTCGATGATCGAGCGCTCGTCGGCCCGGACCCCCGGGTCGTTGATCAGCCGGTCCAACTCGGCGCGGTGGAGCGCCACTTCGTCGGGGGTGATCAGCTGGTCGACCGTGAGGAAACCGTCCCGCTCGAAGCCCTGGAGCTCCGGGGCGCCGATCGGCCCCGGCGCGCCGGGCACGGACCAGACGACCGGGTCCTGGCGGGGGGTGGTCACCTCGGCCGTACCGCGCGTCGGGTAGCGGTCGGTCTTCGGTTCGCGGGCGGTCGTCGGGGTCAGTACGTCGGTCATGTGGATCAGCCCTCCTCTGTCAGCAGCGGGTATACGCCGTTCTTGTCATGGTCCTCCCGTCCGGTGACGGGGGGGTTGAACACGCACACGCAGCGGAAGTCAGTCTTGGGCCGCATGGTGTGCCGCTCGTGTCCGTCCAGCAGGTACATCGTGCCGGGCGAGATCCAGTGGGTCTCGCCCGTCTCGTCGTTGGTCAGCTCGGCCTCACCCTCCGTGCACAACACGGCCTCTATGTGGTTCGCGTACCACATAGACGTCTCCGTACCCGCGTACAGCACGGTTTCGTGGAGCGAGAAGCCCACCTTCTCCTTGGCGAGCACGATGCGCTTGCTCTCCCAGGTCCCGGAGGCAGCCTTCACATGCCGGTCGGTGTTCTCGATGTCCTTGAAAGATCGGACGATCACGGTGAGTCGTAGCCCTTCTCTATACGGTGACGCGTGGTGCGTAGTACGTGGTGCCGGTCAGGCGGTCTCGCGGACCGACCGGGCGAGGATGCGCAGGCCCTCGTCGAGCTCCTCGGCGGTGATGGTGAGCGCGGGGATGAGCTTCACGACCTCGCTCTGCGGGCCCGAGGTCTCCAGCAGCATCCCCAGCTCGAAGGCGCGGCGGCAGACCGCGCCGGCGCGCGGCTTGTCGGTGAACTCAAGGCCCCAGACCAGACCGCGGCCGCGGAAGCTCAGGCCGACCTGGTCGTTCTCCTCGATGATGGCCAGTAGCGCGCGCTCGACCTGCTCGCCGCGCAGCTCGGTCTGCTTCTCCATCTGGCCGTCGGTCCAGTAGGTGAGCAGCGCGGCGGACGCGGTGACGAACGCCGGGTTGTTGCCGCGGAAGGTGCCGTTGTGCTCGCCCGGCTCCCAGATGTCCAGCTCCGGCTTGAACAGGCAGAGCGACATGGGCATGCCGTAACCGCTGATCGACTTCGACAGGGTGACGATGTCCGGCGTGATGCCCGCCTCCTCGAAGGAGAAGAACTTGCCGGTACGGCCGCAGCCCATCTGGATGTCGTCGACGATCAGCAGCATGTCCTGGCGCTTGCACAGCGCGGACAGCGCGGACAGCCACTCGGCGCGGGCCACATTGATACCGCCCTCGCCCTGCACCGTCTCGACGATCACGGCGGCGGGCTTGTTGAGGCCGGAGCCCTGGTCGTCGAGCAGGCGCTCGAACCACAGGAAGTCTTGGACCGTGCCGTCGAAGTAGTTGTCGAACGGCATCGGCGTGCCGTGCACCAGCGGGATTCCGGCGCCGGCCCGCTTGAAGGCGTTGCCGGTGACGGCGAGCGCGCCCAGCGACATGCCGTGGAAGGCGTTGGTGAACGAGACGACGGACTCGCGGCCCTTCACCTTGCGGGCCAGCTTGAGCGCGGCCTCGACGGCGTTGGTGCCGGTCGGGCCCGGGAACATCACCTTGTACGGGAGATCACGCGGCCGCAGGATCACGTTCTGGAAGGTCTCCAGGAACGCCCGCTTGGCGGTCGTCGCCATGTCCAGGCCGTGGGTGATGCCGTCGCGTTCGATGTAGTCGATCAGCGCCCGTTTGAGTACCGGGTTGTTGTGTCCGTAGTTGAGTGACCCGGCGCCGGCGAAGAAGTCGAGGTAGGTATGGCCGTCCTCGTCATGGAGGTGACTGCCCTGCGCGCGGTCGAACACGGCCGGCCAGCCGCGGCAGTAGCTTCGTACTTCGGATTCGAGGGTCTCGAAGACGCTCAGGGCGGGAGGGGTAATGGTCATGGCGGGCTCCTGGTGAGTGGGGGGTGTCAGGAAGCGATCGGGCCGATGCGGTACAGCACTTCGGGCAGGTGTGATCCCTCGGGGAACAGCCCGCCGTCGAAGAGGACTTCGCGCTCCAGGGACGCTCCCTGGCGCTCGGCGTACGAGGTGAACAGCCGGTCGGATGCGGTGTTGTCCGGCGTCACCGTCGTCTCTATCGCCTTGACCCCCTGGCCTGCGACGACCTTTGCGGTCAGCGCGTCCAGCAGAACCCCGGCAAGCCCGCGGCCACGATGATCGTGACCGACGGCAACCTGCCAGATGACCAGTGTTTCGGGGCAATCAGGACGTACGTAGCCCGTGATGAAGGCGATCGGCTCGCCCTCTGGGTGATCGCGCGCCACCACTGAGGTCGCGGCGAAATCACGGCACCACAGCAGATAGCTGTACGAGGAGTTGAGGTCCAGGACCTCGGAGTCGCGGGCAATGCGCCAGATCGCGGCTCCGTCCTCCACTCGTGGAGCATCGATCTGCATGAATTCGCTTCGGGCACGTGCAAGGTCTGCTTGTGCGGCAGTCATGTGGAAGGAATTTACCGAGCAAATGCAAAAAGTGCATCGTCGGATGGGGTTGGCTGAGACGCGCTGTTGTGTTATCGCGCGGGCCTACGCAGGCGCAAAGGTGCTGAGAAAACAGATGATTTGCCCGGTTATTTACGGGCAAATCGTCTTGAGTGTGGAGTCGGTCACAAGGCCTTAACTCCTGTGAGACCTGCCCGAATTACGTCTTTCGACCTTGTTGAAATCTTGGTGTTTAGGGTCGGAAAAAGCGGGCAGAAGAATACGGGAAGCTGCGCTGATAAAGCGGCTCCCAATATTCGGGAATTCATTGAATTCAAAGACAATTATTCATTGGGCCAGGTTTCCGTCACGGCCTTGCGGGCAGCTTCGAGGTCCACCTGCCGGCCTGATCCGCTCAGTGACGCCCCCAGTGCCGCGAGTGACGACTGCACGACGCCCCGGGTGGCGTCCACCCCGTAGTGATTGACCCGGATCATCTCCTTGGCCAGCGCACCGCCGCCCGCGATCAGCGGCAGCGACGGGTCGGCGGCCAGAGCGATGGCGACCAGCTCGGACGCGTCGACCCCGGCGGGGGAGCGCAGCGTCGTGGCCACCGGCGCCGCGTTCCGCGCCTGGTGGACGTACGGCTCCAGGCCGCCGCCCAGGGCGAGCGCACCCGCGCGGGTGGCCGCCGCGGCGGCGCTGTGGCGGGCCATCACCGCGTCGAGGCCCGCCGCCTCGATGCGCTCGACACACGCATCGAGCGCCAGCATCTCCAGCTGGGCCGGCGCGTGCGGCAGCGCCCTTCGGCCGCCGTCGATCCACCGCTCCTTCCAGTCGAGGAGCGAGAGGTAGGAACGGCGGGGGGCCTGCGGGTTCGCCGCGATGCGCTCCCAGGCGCGCGCGCTCACCGACACCACGGAGACGCCGGCCGGGCCGCCCATCGCCTTCTGCGCGCCGATCACACAAAGATCCACTCCCCAGGCGTCGGGCAGCAGCGCCTCGGCGGCCACCGAGGCGACCGCGTCCAGCATGAAGAGGGCGCCGTGGGCCCGCACGACCTCACCGATCGCGGCGACCGGGTTGGTGTTGCCGGTGGCCGCCTCGGCGTGCACCAGCGAGACGAGATCGATCTCCGGGTGCGCGGCCAGCGCGTGCGCCACCTGGTCGGCCGACACGGCCGTGTCGAAGGGGACCACCAGATCGATCACGGTCGCGCCGCAGTCGCGCAGCCAGTTGCCGAAGGTCTGCCCGTACGGTCCCGTCACGACATTCAGCGCCGTCGAACCGGGGTGCGCGGCCCCGCGGATACAGCCCTCCAGGGGAAGCAGCGCCTCGCCCTGCATGATGACGACGTCCTGCTCGGTGGAGAGCAGCGCGGCGACCCGCTCCTCGATCCGTGCGAAGTGCGCGGCGGTCAGCGGGGCCAGGTCCAGCAGCGGGTGTGTCACGGCGGTGCTCTCTTCGCGAGGGTGCTCGGGAGGGTGCTCGGGGTGAGGGTGCTCGGGCTTTCGGCCGAGACTACCCACCGCCTCCGACAGCCCCCGCGGCGTCCTCGTACAGTGCTGTTCATGAGTGATCACAAGGTGCTCCGGGTGAAGGGGCGCGTGCTCGCAGGCCTCGACGACGTCAGGGACGAGCTGTGGGCCGTGGACGGCCGGATCACCTACGAACAGCCCATCGGCGCACGGGATGTGACGACCGTCGAGGGCTGGGCGCTGCCCGGCCTGGTCGACGCGCACTGCCATGTCGGGCTCGACCGGCACGGCCCGGTCGACGACGCCACCAGCGAGCAGCAGGCGCTCACCGACCGGGAGGCGGGCACGCTGCTGCTCCGCGACGCGGGATCGCCGTCCGACACCCGCTGGATCGACGACCGGCCCGACCTGCCGAAGATCATCAGGGCGGGCCGGCACATCGCCCGTACCCGCCGCTACATCCGTAACTACGCCCATGAGATCGAGCCCGGCGACCTGGTCGCGTACGTCGCCCAGGAAGCGCGGCGCGGCGACGGCTGGGTCAAGCTCGTCGGCGACTGGATCGACCGGGAGACCGGCGACCTGAGCGCGTGCTGGCCGCGCGGCGAGGTGGAGGCGGCCATCGCCGAGGCGCACCGGCTGGGCGCGCGGGTCACCGCGCACTGCTTCGCCGAGGACTCGCTGCGCGACCTCGTCGAGGCCGGCATCGACTGCGTCGAGCACGCGACCGGGCTGACCGAGGACACGATCCCGCTCTTCGCCGAGCGCGGCGTCGCGATCGTCCCGACGCTGGTCAACATCGCGACCTTCCCGCACCTGGCGGACGGCGGCGAGGCGAAGTTCCCCCGCTGGTCCGCCCATATGCGGGACCTGTACGAGCGGCGCTACGACACGGTGCGCGCGGCGTACGACGCGGGCGTGCCGGTCTTCGTCGGGACGGACGCGGGCGGCTCGCTGGCGCACGGCCTGGTGGCCGCCGAGGTGGCCGAACTGGTGAAGGCGGGCATCCCGGCCCTGGACGCCCTCTCGGCGACGGCGTGGGGGGCGCGTGCGTGGCTGGGACGCCCCGGGCTTGAGGAGGGCGCCCCGGCGGACCTGGTGGTGTACGACGAGGACCCGCGGGCGGACGTACGGGTGCTGGCGGCGCCGCGGCGGATCGTGCTCGACGGGCGGATCGTCGGCTGACGCTCTTTCCGCTCGGCGCGGCGGCGTGCATCGGTGAGCATCAGCGCGTTGACAGAGCGTAACCTACGCACCTCGTACGTCGTTGTACGCTTTCGCGCCCGCCCGGCGCGGCAGCGGTGGTGAACCCATTTTCGCCGTTGCGCACGAGGCGCACGGGAAGATTTGTACCGACAGATTCGAATGCAGGCACGGAAACCCCCCTTTGGGGTGAACTCACGCCAGGTTGCTGCCTGTTCACCCTAAGTGCGTAAAGATTCCGGTGTCTCGGTCGCCGGTACCTACGATGTCCCCCATTGGCGGGTGCCGGACGACGCCATGTCACTTGTGGGGGTTCCGCCACCTTGAACAGCTCTTTCTTCAGCATGCCCGCGCGCCGTTGCGCCGTCGTCGCGACGGCCGTCGCACTTGCCGCGGGCCCCGCGGTGCTGTTCGCCGCCGCTGTCCCGGCGTACGCCACCGGAGGCAGCGACGGGAAGGCGAGCGCCGTCGTGCTCCGCACCGGGCTCGATGTGTCGCTGCTCAACAAGACCGTCAATGTGCCGCTCAGGACCGCCCTCAACGAGGTGCAGGCCCCGGCGAGCGCCGAGAAGACCGCGCTGACGGTATCCCTGGACGGTGTCGGGCAGGGCGGTGCGGTCAGCGTGCTGCGCGCCGATGTGGCCACGGCGAGAGCGACCGCCGACGCGCACAAGGCCGAGGGGTACGTCAACCTCGCGCACGCCAAGGTGCACGTGCCCGGGCTGCCGCTGCTCTCTCTCATCGAGGTCGAGAAGGTCACGTCGAGGGCGCTGTGCGAGGCGGGCAAGAAGCCCGTCGCCGAGTCCAATGTGCTGGGCGCGGTGACGGTGCTCGGCAAGAAGGTCACCCTGACGGCCGGTGGCACCACGCGGGTCGACGTGCCCGCGGTGGGTGAGGTCACGCTCGACCTGTCGAAGCGGAGCACCACCTCGCGCACGGCCGCGGCGACCGCGCTCGAACTCAACGTGTCGGTGAACCCGCTCAAGCTGAACGTCGCCGAGGTCGAGGGCACCATCACGCTGGCCGGCGCGACCTGCGAGTCGCCGAAGGCGCCCGTGGCGAAGCCGGAGGAGCCGAAGGAAGAGCCGCAGGAGCAGCCTGGCGTGAAGCCCCAGACGGCGCCCGGCCCGCCGACCGAGTCGAACCTCGCGGAGACGGGCGGCAGTTCAGTGACGCCGTACATCGCGGGCGGCGCGGTCGCCTTGTTGGCTGCGGGCAGCGGAGCGCTGGTGCTGGTACGGGCGAGGTCTCGCGAGCGGGGCTGACCGCTGCGCGGGGGCCAGAGGCCGGGGCTCGGCCCCGGGCCTCGGTCCTCAAGCGCCGGACGGGCTGAGAGTTTACGGATGCTGCGCCCATTTCAGCCGTCCGGCGTTTGAGGACCGAGGTCTGGGGCGGAGCCCCAGTTCGGGAAGGGGCGGGTAGGGGAAAGCGCCGCAGGCACCCCGAACCCGCACCCGCCCCCCTCACCCCACAACCAGTGTCAACGCCTGATCCAGCGCCTGAAGGAACCGCCCCGTAGTCACCCGGTCCCGCACCGCGACCCGCACCCACTCGGACCCCAGCCCCGGAAACGTGTCCCCCCGCCGCACCGCGAAGCCAAGGGCGCGCAGACGTACTCGTACCTCGTCGGCCCGTTCCATCCGGACCAGCACGAACGGTCCCTCGGCCGCCTCCACCGCCCGTACCTCGTCGAACTCCGCGAGCCCGGCCAGCAGATGGGCCCGGTCCGCGGCGACCCGCTGGGCGGCGTGCGTGGCCTCCGCGAGCGCCGGGGGCGCGAGGCACGCCTCGGCGGCGATCAGCGCCGGCGTGGAGACCGGCCACAGGGGCTGCGCGCGCTCCAGCGTCCCGATCGTCCCCGGCTCCGCCAGGACGTATCCGATGCGCAGTCCGGCGAGGCCCCAAGTCTTGGTGAGGCTGCGCAGCACCACCAGGCCCGGCACGTCGGTACGGCCCGCCAGGGCCTGCGGCTCACCGGGCACCGCGTCCATGAACGCCTCGTCGACCACCAGCGTCCGCCCGGGACGCGCCAGCAGGGCGATGGTGTCCGCCGGGTGCATGACGGATGTCGGGTTGGTCGGATTGCCGATCACCACCAGGTCCGCGTCCTCGGGCACGACCGCCGGGTCGAGCCGGAAGCCGTCCGCCTCGCGCAGCAGTACTCGCCCGACGTCGTGCCCCGCGTCGCGCAGCGCCGCCTCGGGCTCGGTGAACTGCGGGTGCACGACGACCGGGCGGCGTACCGCCAGCGCGCGGGCGAGCAGTACGAACGCCTCCGCCGCGCCCGCCGTCAGCAGCACCCGCTCGACCGGCAGCCCGTGCCGTCGCGCGACCGCCTCGCGTGCGGCCCGCCCGTCCGGGTAGGCCGCGAGCGTGTCCAGGGAGGCGGCGAGGCGCTCCTTGAGCCAGGCGGGCGGGGTGTCCGCCCGGACATTGACCGCGAGGTCGACGAGGGTCCCGTCGCGGACCTCGGCGTCCCCGTGATGACGCAGGTCGTGACCTGCGTCAGTGGGCGTGTGCATGGCTATCGTGTGGGTGCTGCCCGTGTCCGTGCCCGTGTCCATGTCCATGGTCGTGCCCGTCGTCGTCGGGGTGGAAGTGCGGCTGTTGGAGCGCCCCCACCTTGTCCTCGAAGCCGGGCAGCGCGATGCGGTAGACGCAGGAGTCGCAGTTCATCCGGATGTCGCCCTGGACGGCCTCCCGGTAGCGCTCCATCACGAGGTCCATCAGCTCCTCGGTGGGGCCGATGACCGCGGCCGAACGCACCCCGGTCTCCGGGTGCGCCCCGGCCCAGTCCTGTGTCTGCAGCAGCACCCGTTCCGGCAGGATCCCGGTGAACAGGAAGTACGGCAGGACCACGATGTGCTTGGCCCCGAGCCTGGTGCAGCGGTCGAGTCCGCTCGGCACGTCGGGCGCGGCGAGCGAGACGAACGCGGTTTCCACACCTGCGTACCCACGCCCCTCCCAGAACAGTCGTGCCGCCTTGAACACCTCGGCGTTGGCATCCGGATCGGTCGAGCCGCGGCCGACCAGCAGCACGGTCACCTCGGAGCGGTCCAGTTCACCGATGACCTCTTCGACCCGGCGCTCCAGGACGGCCATCAGGCCCGGATGCGGGCCCAGCGGACGGCCGTACGTGTAGGTGATCCCCGGGTGGCGCTCCTTCTCGCGGGCCAGCGCCGCCGGGATGTCGCCCTTGGCGTGACCGGCGGAGACCAGCATCAGCGGGACGGCCGCGAAACGTTTCGAACCGCGCTCGACCAGGTCGGCGACAGCGTCGCCGAGCGGCGGCGGGGACAGTTCGATGAAGCCGCCGGCGACCAGCAACTCGGGGTGGCGGGCACCCAGCTCCTGGACGAAGTCCCGGAAGGCCCCGGCTCCCGCCTGGTCGCGGGTGCCGTGGCCGGCGATGAGCAGTGCGGGTGCGGTGGTCACACGTTCTCCTTGGTGAGGGGGGTGGTGAGGGGAGTGGTGAGGGGCGTGTAGAGCAGGGCGTTGAATGCGGCCGCGGCGACCGCGGACCCGCCCTTCTCGGAAACGTTGCTGACGGCGGGCAGGCCGCTCGCGCGCAGCGCCGCCTTGGACTCGGCGGCCCCGACGAAACCGACGGGCAGGCCGATGACGAGCGCGGGCGCCGCGTCGAGGCGCAGCAGCTCCTCCAGGGCGGTGGGGGCGCAGCCGATCACCCACAGGGCGCCGGGCCCCACCTGTTCGTACGCGAGCCTGACCGCGTGCGCGCTGCGGGTGAGACCCGGGCCCGCCGTGGCCTCCTTGAGGCGGCATACCGTCTCGCGCCGGGTGATGCCCGCCGCGACCATCTCGACGTCCGCGACGACCGGCGCACCGGCGTGCAGGGCGGCGTGCGCGGCTTCGAGTGCGCTCTCGTCGCAGACCAAGTCGGTGGCGTACTCCAGGTCCGCTGCGGAGTGAATGACCCGCTCCACGACGGCCCGGGTGAGCGGCGGGAAGTGCGAGGTGTCCAGGCGCGAGCGCAGCCGCCGGAAGGACTCCTGCTCGATGGGGTGAACGATCCGGTCCGGGGTCATCACGAGCCCTCCGTCTGCCAGCGGTAGCCGCGCGGTGTCACCATGCGGCCCGCGATCTCACGGGCCGCGGTGTTGCCGACGACCACAACGGTCATCATGTCGACGATCGTCGGGTCGAGTGCGGCGAGCGTGGTGAGGATGCTGGTGCCGTCGGGACGCGATGCATTGCGTACGACACCGACGGGCGTCGTCGGCTCGCGGTGCTCCGCGAGGATCGACAGCGCCTTGGGGAGCTGCCAGTCGCGGCCCCGGCTGCGCGGGTTGTAGAACGTCACGACGATGTCGGCCTCCGCCGCCGCCCGCACCCGCCGCTCGATGACCTCCCACGGGGTGTGCAGGTCGGAGAGGCTGATCGAGACATGGTCGTGGCCGAGCGGCGCGCCCAGGATCGCGGCGGCCGCGAGGGCCGCCGTCACCCCGGGGACGCCGACGACGTCGATGTCGTCGCTCGCCTCGGCGAGCGCGGGCGACGCCATGGCGTACACGCCCGCGTCACCCGAGCCGATCAGCGCGACGGCGTGCCCCGCGCGGGCCTGCGCCACGGCGGTACGGGCCCGCTCCTCCTCGGCGCCGAGGCCCGATTCGAGCACCCGGGTGCCGGGCCGCAGCAGGTCCCTGATCTGGTCGACGTACTGGTCGAGCCCGACGAGCACCGACGCGCGCCGGATCTCCGTGCGGGCCCGCGGGGTGAGCAGGTCCCTGGCGCCGGGCCCGAGCCCGACCACGGCGAGCCGCCCGCGCGGCCGCTTGCGCACGACGGCGCAGGTGGCCATCGCCGCGCGCCCCTCGGGCGCCGACTTCCGCTTGGGTACGAGCAGTTCGCCCCCGCCGACCAGCGCTGCGGCCTCCGCCACGGAGGGCGTCCCCACGGCGGCGAGCGGCGCTCCCGACGGATTGGGCACCTCGACGGCGGCCAACTCCCCGGCGGCGTACGTCCGCAGGGGGACGCCGAGCCGCGCGGCGGCCTCCATGATGCCCGCTTCGTCCGCCTTGGCGTCGACTGTCGCGAGCGCGGCGACGGACCGGGCGGAAAGCCCGGCGTCGGCCAGGGCGGCCTCTATGAGCCCGAGCACCTCGTCGACGGACGCGCCCCGGCTGGCGCCGACCCCGACGACGAGCGACGGCGGGCGCAGCACGGCCTCCCGCGCTTCGGGCTCCACGAGCAGATCGGTGACGCGCAGGACGGCGGGCCCGGCATGTGCCCCTCCCACGGCTGCGGTGCCGGCAGCCGTGCCGTCGGCGACCGGACTCGGGGTCACATTCGGCGGGAGCGCCGGCAGCGGCCACACGGCGTCGGCGTGGAGAGCCACCGGGGAGCCGTCCAGGGCCGCCCGCGTCACCGCGGCGACCGCACCTTCGACCGGCCAGCCCAGCGTGTCGAGCCCCGGGATGTCCATCGCGTCGGTCGCCGTGGTGACGACCGGGGCGCAGGGCAGCACCTCGGACACCGCGAGCGCCAGCTCGTTCGCGCCGCCGCCGTGGCCGCCGATCAGCGAGACCGCGTGGCGCTGCGCCTCGTCGACGCACACGACGCCGGGGTCCGACGCCTTGTCCCTCAGGAGCGGTGCGATCAGCCTGACGACCGCGCCCGTCGCGAGGAAGCACACCAGCTGGTCGCATTCCGCGAAGGCGCGCCCGACGGCCTCCCGCACCGGTCCCTCGTAGACCCGGGTGCGCGCGGGCCAGGCCGAGGCCAGCCGGTCGCGGGCCACGGCGCCTGCCGCCGTGGCGGAGATAAGGCCGATCACTCGACTGCTCCTTCAATTGCGGAATCTGGGGAATCTGCGGAATCTGCTGTGGGAATTGCGGAATCCGTGGGGCGATGGCCCCACAGCAGGAAAACGGGGTTGGCTGCCGCGAGCCGGGTGACGCCGCCGGGCAGCGGCGCGAGGCGCGAGGACTGCAGCAGTACGCCCTCGGGCTCGAAGCCGGCGCCTGCCAGCGCCTCCCGGACCTCGGGCACCCGGTCCAGCGCGGCGAGGGCGACCACGACCGTGCGCCGTGCGCGCCGGGCGCACGCGGCGACGATGGCGGGCAGTTCGCGCCCCCCGCCGCCGATGAACACCGCGTCCGGATCGGGCAGCTGAGACAGCACCGTCGGCGCGGCACCGTGCAGGGTCTGCACGTCCACGCCGTGCGCGGCGGCATTTGCCCGGATGCGTTCGATGCCGTCGGAGGTCTTCTCCACGGCGATCGTGGCGGCGCCGAGCCGGGCGCACTCCACGGCCACCGAGCCCGACCCGGCGCCGATGTCCCACACCAGGTCACCGAGGCGCGGGCCGAGCCTGGCCAGCGCCAGGGCCCGCACCTCGAACTTGGTGATCATCGAATCGCGGTGCTCGAACGCCTCCTCGGGCAACGCCCAGGAGGAAGCCACGGCGACCTGCCCGGCCACCGTCCGCTGTGTCGGCGCCAGCGCCCGCGACTCGTCCAGGCACAGCACGACGCTGACCGTCCCCGGCCAGTCGCGCGCCGCCGCCTCGGCGGGGGACAGACGCAGCACACTCTCGCCCTCCGGGTCACCGAGCGCCGAAGCGACGACCAGGGTGCGCGGTATGCCGGTACGGGCCAGCGCGGCGCCCAGCTCCGCGGGCCCCGCGCCCGGACCCGTCAGGACGGCCGTCTTGGGGTGCACCCGGCACACGTTGACTGCGGTACGCAGCTCACGCCCGTGCGCGCTGACGACGACCGCGTCGTCCCACGGCAGCCCGAGCCTGGCGAAGGCGACCGCGACCGAAGGCGCCCCCGGCCGTACGTCGAGGGCGTCAGCATCGAAGCGCTCGGCCAGCGCCCGCACGATCCCGAAAAACCCGGGGTCGCCGGAGGCAAGCACCACGATGCCGAGGTCGGGGAAGTCGGCCAGGTGCTTCTCGACGGCGTCCAGCGCCGGCGCGAGCGGCCCGAGGACCAGCCGGGCCGCCCCTTCGGGCAGTGCGGCGGCGTCCAGATGGCGCCGGCCGCCGACCACCAGAGCGGCGGCGTCCAGTGCGGCGCGGGCGTCCGGGGCGAGCGGTGCGCCCGTCCCCGTACCGATGACAGTGATGGCGAATGAGGTCATGAGCCGGACTTCTGCGCCGGTTCGGCCGGGGGCTTTCCCGACGACTTCTCCGCGTTCTCCGCGCGAAGTGCGGCCCTCGCCGCGCGGTCGGCCCGCCGGAAACCGTGGAAGTGGCCCGGGTGGTAGAGGTGCGAGCGGGTGCCGGACGCGGACAGGGCCGGGCCCACCAGGAAGAGCGTGTGCTTCCAGAGCTTGTGCTCCTTCACCGTCTCCTCCAGCGTCGCGATGGTGCAGGGCAGCACCAGCTCCTCCGGCCAGGTCACCTGGTAGGCGACGATCACCGGGGTGTCCGTCGGATAGCCGCCCTCAAGCAGCTCCGCCGTCAGCTGCCCGGAACGGGCCGCCGACAGGAAGACGGCCATCGTCGTGCCGTGCCGCGCGAACTCCCGCACCTCCTCGCCGGGCGGCATCGGCGTCTTCCCGCCGCCAAGCCGGGTCAGGATCACGGACTGCGCGACCTCGGGAATCGTCAGCTCGCGCTGCGCGATCGCGGCGACCGCCGAGAAGGACGAGACACCCGGCACGATCTCGACGTCCAGGCCCAGGTCGTCACAGCGGTCGACCTGCTCCTGGGTGCCACCCCACAGGGCGGGATCGCCGGAGTGCACCCTGGCGACCTTCAGCCCGTCCCGCACCGCCCGCTCGTACACCGCGACGACGTCCTCCAGGGACATCGCAGCCGAGTCCAGGATTTCGGCGCCCACGCGCGCGTGCTCCAGGATTTCGGCCTGGACCAGGCTCGCCGCCCAGATCACGACATCGGCGTCGGCGATGGCTCGCGCGGCGCGGAACGTCAGCAGATCCGCGGCGCCGGGGCCGGCACCGACGAAGGTCACCTTGCCGGTGGGTGCATCGGCCATGAGTGAGGGGTCCTCTCGGGTACGGAGAAAATCAGGTCTACGGGGTGAATCGTGCGTACGGGGTGAATCAGGTGCACGCGGTGAATCAGGTGCACGGGGTGGATCTTGGATGTGCGGAGTGAGGGGCTAAGTGAGGGGCTGATCGACCAGGGCGTGTCCGGTCGGTCTCCGCGGCAGATGTGCGTGCCACGCCCCGCGACGCCGCGAAGATCGACCGGGCACCCCCTAGAAAGGGCACATGGCCGTCTTCGTCGCGCTCGGCGCGTTCTGCATGACGCTGTTCGGCGGGTGGGTGGCGCAGCGTGTCACCGACCGGCGTCACCTCGTGCTGGGCCTGGCTGGCGGGCTGATGCTCGGCGTCGTCGGCCTGGACCTGCTGCCCGAGGCGCTGGACGCGGCGGGCAAGGATCTCTTCGGGGTACCGAGGGCCCTGCTGCTGTTCGTCGGCGGCTTCCTCGTGGCCCACCTGGTGGAACGGCTGCTCGCGGTACGCCAGGCGGCGCACGGGGCGAGCGAGGAACGTGTGCCCCAGGTCGGCCTGACCGCGGCGGCGGCGATGGTCGGCCACAGCCTGATGGACGGCATCGCGATCGGCGCCGCCTTCCAGGTCGGCGACGGCATGGGCACGACCGTCGCGCTCGCCGTCATCACCCATGACTTCGCGGACGGCTTCAATACGTACACGCTCACCAGCCTGTACGGGAACGAGCGCCGCAAGGCGGTCGCGATGCTCGTCGCGGACGCGCTGGCCCCCGTGGTGGGCGCCGCGTCGACGCTGCTGTTCACCCTTCCGGAGGAACTGCTCGGCAGCTATCTCGGGTTCTTCGGCGGCGCCCTGCTCTATCTCGCCGCCGCCGAGATCCTGCCCGAGGCCCACCACGACCACCCGGCCCGCTCCACGCTGCTGTGCACGGTCGCCGGAGTGGTCTTCATCTGGCTGATGGTGGGCCTGACGGGCTGAGGGCCCGGGACTCACAGCTTGCCCCCGCGGCCACCGTCACGCCTGGCCGGCGCGATGAGCGTCGACAGATACGGCAACGGGCCGTCCCCGGTGAGTTCCGCGGCCGGGCGAATCGATTCCTCGGGCAGCCCGAGCGCCGAACCCCACACCGCGCTCTCGGTACGGCCGGTCTCCCGCAGCGCCGTAGCCACCTCGCCCGCCAGCCGCCCGAACTTGTACGCCACCACCGTGCCAGGCCCCTCCAGGGCCTCCTTCAGCACGGCCGCACCCGCGGTGACCGGCACCAGGGTCAGCGGCTCCGTGCCCTCCGCGAGCACCGCCCCACTGCGCGCCGCGAGATCCTGCATGGCGGTGATCCCCGGCACGGTCTCGACGACCGTCCCCGGCAGCAGAGCGGTGATGGTCTGCGCGAGATACGTGAACGTCGAGTACACATTGGGGTCGCCGATCGTCGCGAACGCCACCGTGCCGTGCGCACGCAGCAGTTCGGCGACGCGCGAACCCGCCGCGTCCCAGGCGGCCTCACGCCGGGTCCGGTCCTCGCGCTCGTTGAGCGCGAACACCACCCGGACGACCTTCGCCGCGTCGACGTAGTGCAGGACCGTCGCCTCGGCCCGGCCGGGCTCGCCCACATCGGTTCCGTCGGGCGCGGCCATGACGGGCACGACCACGACGGCCGCGTCCCGCAGGGCGTTGACGCCCTTGACGGTCACCAGCTCCGGGTCACCGGGCCCGACACCCACGCCGGTCAACTTGCCGCTCATCGCGCACACCTTTCGACGAATCTGCGGGCCATGCCGGGCTCGGCGGCCCAATGCGTGTGCAGATAACTCGCATGCACGCCCTCCTGTACGAACCCTTCGAGCCGGCGCTCCGGCAGATGCATGCCCCACGCGGGGGCCGCGCCCGCCCCGGGCTCGATCACTGTCCGGTGGAACTCGTGCCCTCGCAGCCGCGTCCCGGTAGGGGCCAGCACACTGTCCGACACCGCCACCGCTTCCCGATAGCCCAGCGTCAGCCGATCCGACATCCGCGCCTCGGCGTCCAGCACCCCGCACATCGGCTGCCCGTCCAGGGAGCGCGCGAGGTACAGCAGCCCGGCGCACTCGGCGGCCACGGGCGCCCCGGAGAGCGCGAGCTCGGCAACGGCCTTGCGGAGCGGTTCATTGGCGGACAGCTCGGGGGCGTACACCTCGGGAAACCCGCCCCCGACGACAACACCGCGCGCCCCCTCGGGGAGCGCCTCGTCCCGCAGCGGATCAAAGGGCACCACCTCGGCACCGGCGGCGGCGAGCAGCTCACCGTGCTCGGCGTAGGAGAAGGTGAACGCGGCCCCGGCAGCGACGGCGACCACGGGCCGCCGACCGCTCTCCGCACTCAGCCCGTCCCGACCGCCGCCCGCGACGCCCATCGGATCCCACGCGTCCCCAGCCAGCGGGGGCGCACTGCGCGCCAGCGCAAGGAGCGCCTCCAGGTCGCACCCGGACCGCACCTGCTCGGCAAGGGCGGCCACCGCCTCCACGGCCTCCGCCTGCCGCTCGGCCACCGGCACAAGGCCCAAGTGCCGTGACGGCGTCCGGACCTGCTTGACGCGCCGCAGCGCACCGAGCACCGGCACGCCCGACTCGTCCAGCGCCTCGCGCAGCAACTGCTCGTGCCGCTCGGAGCCGACCTTGTTCAGGATCACCCCGCCGATCCGCACCCGCGGATCCCAGGAGGCGAAACCGTGCACCAGCGCCGCCACCGACCGCGACTGCGACGACGCGTCCACGACCAGCACCACCGGCGCGCCAAGGAGCTGCGCCACCTGCGCGGTGGAGGCCAGCTCGCCCTGCCCCGCGGCGCCGTCGTACAGGCCCATCACGCCCTCGACCACCGCCAGGTCGCACCCCGCCGCGCCGTGCGCGAACAGCGGCGCGATCAGCTCCGTACCGCACAGGTACGCGTCGAGATTGCGCCCAGGACGGCCGGTCGCCAGCGCGTGGTAGCCCGGGTCGATGTAGTCGGGACCCACCTTGTGCGGGGAGACGGAAAGCCCGCGCTCGGCGAAGGCCGCCATCAGGCCCGTCGCGACGGTGGTCTTGCCGCTGCCGGACGACGGCGCGGCAATGACGAGCCTGGCTACCACTCGATGCCCCTCTGGCCCTTCTGGCCCGCGTCCATCGGGTGCTTGACCTTCGACATGTCGGTCACCAGGTCGGCGTGGTCGATCAGGCTCTGCGGCGCGTTGCGCCCGGTGATCACGACGTGCTGGTTGCCCGGACGGTCGCGCAGCACCTGGATGACCTCGTCGGTGTCCACCCAGCCCCAGTGCATCGGATACGCGAACTCGTCCAGCACGTACAGCTGGTACGTCTCGGCGGCCAGATCACGCTTGACCTGCTCCCAGCCCTCGCGCGCCGCCTCCTCGTTGTCGAGCTGCGCGTCGCGCTGCACCCACGACCAGCCCTCGCCCATCTTGTGCCAGGCGACGGTCCCGCCCTCGCCGCTCGCACCGAGGACCTTCAGCGCGTTCTCCTCGCCGACCTTCCACTTCGCCGACTTGACGAACTGGAACACCCCGATCGGCCAGCCCTGGTTCCAGGCGCGCAGCGCCAGACCGAAGGCGGCCGTCGACTTGCCCTTGCCGATGCCCGTGTGGACAACGACGAGGGGGCGGTTGCGGCGCTGGCGGGTGGTGAGACCGTCGTTCGGTACGACGGACGGCTGTCCCTGTGGCATTAAGCGGCCCTCCTGGAGCCTTGAACGTCCTTGACGAGCCCGGCGATGCTGTCGGCGCGCAGCTCGTCGAGTGTGACGGCGCTGCCGCCGAGATCGCGGGCGAGTGCCCCGGCCAGACCGAGTCGTACGGGACCGGACTCGCAGTCCACGACCACCGAGGCGATGCCCTCCACGGCGTGCAGCTGGGCCGCGCGGGCCGCGTTCGCGACCGGCTCCGGCCCGCCCGTCGCCCGCCCGTCGGTGATGACAAGCAGCAGCGGACGGCGCGAGGGGTCACGCAGCCGCTCCACACGCAGTACGTCGTGGGCCTTCAGCAGCCCCGCTGAGAGCGGTGTACGGCCGCCCGTGGGCAGGGTCTCAAGGCGGGCGGCGGCCGCCTCCACGGACGACGTCGGGGGCAGCGCCACCTCGGCGTCCTTCCCGCGGAAGGTGATCAGGCCGACCTTGTCGCGCCGCTGGTACGCGTCGAGCAGCAGCGAAAGGACCGCACCCTTCACGGCGCTCATGCGCTGCCGCGCGGCCATCGAGCCCGAGGCGTCCACGACGAAGAGCACAAGGTTGCCCTCGCGCCCCTCCCGGTTGGCTTGCCGCAGATCGTCGCGGCGCACCACAAGACCGCGCCCGGAGCGCCCGCGCGCCAGCTGATGCGGCGCTGCGGCCTGCACGGTCGCTGCCAGGTGCAGCTTGGTGAGCGCTCCTTGGGGCCGCCGGGCGCCGGTCGTCCTGCCGTGCTCGGTACGCGCGCGTGAACGCCGCCCCGCCGCGCCCTCACCGAGACCGGGCACGCTCAGCATCTTCGTACGGAATGGCTCGGAGGCCTGCGCGGCAGGCTGCTCGCCACCGCCCGCCGATCCCTTCGGCTTGCCGGCCTCGGTCTCCTCGGCCCGCGCGGGCGACTCGCCCTCCTGAGGGGACTCGGGGGACTCGCTCTGCTCGGGAGCACCGTCCTGCGGACCGCCGTCAGCGGGCCCGTCGCTCTGCGGCGGCTTCCCGCCCCCGCCGGGTCCGTCCGGGTCCGGATCGTCGTCGTCCGGGCTGCTGTTCTGCTCCAGCGTGTCGTCGAGCTTGTCCTCGTCGAGCCCCGGCGCGTCGAACGGATTGCGCCTGCGCCGGTGCGGCAGCGCCAGCAGCGCCGCCTGCCGCACGTCCTCGGCCAGCACGACCGTGCGCCCGGCCCAGGCGGCCAGCGTCGTCGCCGTACGGGCCATCACAATGTCGGCGCGCATGCCGTCGACCTCGAAGGCCGCGCAGGTCGCCGCTATCTGCCGCAACGCGCCGTCGCCCAGCCTGACCTCGGGCAGCAGGGCGCGCGCCGCCACGATGTGCGCCCGCAGCGCGGACTCCTCGTGCGCCCACTTCGCGGCGAACCCGGCGGGGTCGTCCTCGTACGCCAGGCGCCGGCGGACGACCTCCATACGCTGGACGGTCTCACGGGAGGCGGCAACCTCCACGGTCAGCCCGAACCGGTCGAGCAACTGCGGCCGCAGCTCGCCCTCTTCGGGGTTCATGGTCCCGACCAGGAGGAACCGCGCCGCGTGCCGCACGGACACGCCCTCGCGCTCGACGTACGACGCACCCATGGCGGCGGCGTCGAGCAGCAGGTCCACCAAGTGGTCATGCAGTAGATTGACTTCGTCGACGTACAGGATCCCCCGGTGCGCGTCGGCGAGCAGGCCCGGCTCGAAGGCCTTCACGCCCTCCGACAGCGCCCGCTCGATGTCGAGCGCCCCGACGAGCCTGTCCTCGGACGCCCCGACGGGCAGCTCCACCATCCGCGCGGCGCGCGACACGCCGCCGGTGGTCTCGTGCGGGCCGTCGGGACACGCCGGGTCGGGCGACGCGGGATCGCAGGAGAACCGGCACCCGGCGACCACCCGAACCTCGGGCATGAGCGCCGAAAGGGCCCGTACCGCAGTGCTCTTGGCGGTGCCCTTCTCGCCACGGACGAGCACACCGCCCACGGCGGGGGACACCGCGTTCAGCAGCAGCCCGAGCCGCAGGTCGTCCATGCCGACGATCGCGGTGAACGGGTAGTGAATCGTGTTGCTCATGCGTCGTCACCCTCCAGGTCGCCCTCAAGTTCCAGATACGTCGCGCGAAGCCGCTCCAGCGTCTGCGCGTCCGGCTCCGCCCACAGCCCGCGCTCGGCGGCCTCCAGGAGCCGCTCCGTGATGCCCCGCAGGGCCCAGGGGTTGGACTTGCGCATGAAAGCGCTGTTCTCGGGGTCGAAGACGTACTCGCTCGACAACTTCTCGTACATCCAGTCGTCGACCACACCCGCCGTCGCGTCGTACCCGAAGAGGTAGTCCACGGTGGCCGCCATTTCGAAGGCGCCCTTGTAGCCGTGCCGCCGCATCGCCGCCATCCAGCGCGGGTTGACCACCCGGGCCCGGAACACGCGGTGCGTCTCCTCGCCCAGCGTGCGGGTCTTCACCTGGCTGGGCGTCGCACTGTCGCCGACGTACGCCTCGGGGGACTCGCCCGTCAGATGGCGCACCATCGCGACCATGCCGCCGTGGTACTGGAAGTAGTCGTCCGCGTCCATCAGGTCGTGCTCACGCGTATCGACATTTTTCGCCGCGACCGCGATCCGGCGGAACGCCGTCTCCATGTCCCCGCGCGCCTGCCGCCCGTCGAGGCCGCGCCCGTACGCGTAACCGCCCCACACCGCGTACACCTCGGCCAGGTCGGCGTCGCTGCGCCAGTTCCTGGCGTCGATCAGCGGCAGCAGGCCCGCCCCGTACGCGCCGGGCTTCGAGCCGAAGATGCGTGACGTCGCGCGGCGGCGGTCGCCGTGTTCGGCCTCGTCCTCGGCCGCGTGCGCCCGGACGAAGTTGCGGTCGGCGGGCTCGTCCAGCTCGGCTACGGCCCGTACCGCGTCGTCGAGCAGCCCGATGACGTGCGGGAAGGCGTCCCGGAAGAAGCCGGAGATGCGTACCGTCACATCGATGCGCGGCCGGCCCAGCTCGTCCAGCGGCACGATCTCGAAGCCGGTGACCCGGCGCGAGGCGTCGTCCCAGGCGGGGCGGCAGCCAAGGAGCGCCAGGATCTCCGCGATGTCGTCGCCCTGGGTGCGCATCGCGGACGTACCCCACACGGTCAGGCCGACCGACTTGGGGTAGTCGCCGGTGTCGGCCAGATAGCGGGCCACCAGCGAGTCGGCCAGCGCCTGGCCGACCTCCCAGGACAGCCGTGACGGAATCGCCTTGGGGTCCACGGAGTAGAAATTGCGGCCCGTCGGCAGGACGTTGACCAGGCCACGGGTCGGTGAACCGGAAGGGCCTGCGGGTACATAACCGCCCTTGAGCGCGTGCAGGATATTGGTGATCTCGTCGGTCGTACGGGCCAGCCTCGGCACGACCTCGTCGCATGCGAAGCCCAACACGGCCACGGCGTCGGGCAGTTCGAACCCGAGCACCTCGCGCACCAGGGGCGCCACGGTGGACTTCTCCCAGCCGCGCTCCTCCATGCCCTCGGCGAGCCGCCGGCACAGCTGCTCCAGGAGGTCGATGGCGTCGGCGCCGGTCCGCGCGGGGCCCGCGACCAGCGAACTCAGCCCGTCCGTCACCTTGACCGGCGCGCCCGGCTCACCGAGCAGCTCCTTCTCGACGAGCCCGAAGTGCTCGGCGAGACAGGCTCGCAGACCGGGCAGCGCGTTGGCCTTGCCGCCCCACACCTGTGAGGCGCGCAGCACGGCCAGCACCAGGTTGACCCGGGCCTCGGCCTCCGGGCCGCCGCCCAGGATGTGCAGACCGTCACGGATCTGCACATCCTTGATCTCGCACAGATAACCGTCGACGTGCATGACGAAAGCGTCGAAGTCGCCGTCGTCGGGCTGCTCTTCGAGATGCAGGTCGTGATGCAGCTGGGCCGCCGTCACCAGCGTCCAGATCTGTGCCCGCACCGCGGGTGCCTTCGTCGGGTCGAGGTCATTGACCAGGGCGTACTCGTCGAGCAGCTGCTCAAGCTTGGCGAGGTCCCCGTAGGTGTCCGCACGCGCCATCGGCGGCACCAGATGGTCGACGACCGTGGCGTGGCCGCGGCGCTTGGCCTGGGTGCCCTCGCCCGGGTCGTTGACGATGAACGGGTAGATCAGCGGCAGATCACCCAGTACGGCGTCGGGCCCGCAGCCGGACGACAGACCGAGGCCCTTGCCGGGCAGCCACTCCATCGTGCCGTGCTTGCCCATGTGCACGATCGCGTCGGCGCCAAAAGAGTTTTCCAGCCACCGGTACGCCGCCATGTAGTGATGCGAGGGCGGCATGTCGGGGTCGTGGTAGATCGCGATCGGGTTCTCGCCGAAGCCGCGCGGCGGCTGGATCATCACGACGACATTGCCGAACTGCAGCGACGCCAGGACGATGTCGTCCCCGTCGATGTACAACTGGCCAGGCGCCTCGCCCCAGTGCTCCAGCATCCCGTCGCGCAGCTCCGGCCGAAGCTTGTCGAACCACTGCTGGTAGTCGGCGAGCGGCACGCGCGCGGGGGCCGCCGCGAGCTGCTCCTCGGTCAGCCACTCCACGTCGTGGCCGCCTGCGCTGATGAGCCGGTGGATCAGCTCGTCACCGTTGTCGGGGTGCCCGTCCACGCCGTAACCGGCGTCGCGCAGGGCATCGAGCACCCGGATCGCGGACGCGGGCGTGTCGAGGCCGACCGCGTTGCCGACCCGCGAGTGTTTCGTCGGGTACGCCGTGAAGACGATCGCGAGCTTCTTGTCCGCGTTCGGCTTGTGCGCCAGCTTGGCGTGCCGTACGGCGATCCCGGCGACCCGGGCGGCCCGCTCGGGGTCAGCGACGTACACCGGTACGTCGCCCTCGCCCTGCTCCTTGAAGGAGAACGGCACGGTGATGAGCCGGCCGTCGAACTCGGGGATGGCGACCTGCATCGCGGCGTCCATCGGCGACAGCGCGGCGTCCGACGCGTCCCACGTGGCACGCGAGGACGTCAGACAGAGCCCCTGGAGCACCGGCACGTCGAGGTCGGCGAGCGCGCCGATGTCCCACGCCTCGTCGTCACCGCCGGCCGATGCGTCACTGGCCCGGGTGCCGCCCGCCGCGAGGACGGTGGCGACCAGGGCGTCGGTCCTGCCCAGCACCTCATACAGCTCGGGGTCGGCGCTGCGCAGCGAACCACAGTACACCGGAAGGGCGTTGGCCCCCTGGGCCTCGATCTGCTCGCACAGTACGTCGACGAAGGAGGTGTTCCCGGACAGCTCGTGCGCCCGGTAGAACAGCACACCGATGGCAGGCCGGCCATCGACCCACTCCCGCGCGCCGTGCACACCCCACTCGGGCATCTTCTGCGGCTCCGCGCTGCGCCGCTCCGGCGCGTCCTCGGCGCGCCCGTGCCCGCCGAGCAGGACGTCCTGGGTGAGGAACGCCGCCAGCTCGGCCAGGTTGCCCGTGCCGCCCTCGACGAGGTAGCGCAGCGCCTCCGCGACCGCGCCCGCGTGCACGGTCGAATCGGCCATCAACTCGGCGTCCGGCACGGCCTCCCCGCCGAGCAGCACCGTCGGAATGCCGGACGACTTGAGGACGGCGAGCCCGTCCTCCCAGGCCCGCTTCCCGCCCAGCAGCCGTACGACGGCCACCGAGGCGCTCTCGATCAGCGCGGGCAGCTCCGTGGCCGCGTCGATTCGGGTCGGGTTGCCGATCCGGTACGGGGCGCCGGAGGCGCGCGCCGCCAGCAGATCCGTATCGGCGGTGGACAACAACAGCACGGTGCTCATGCGGGCGCTCCAGGTGCGATAAAGGGAAGTCCTGCCGGCGCGCCCGACTCGATCAGCCGCAGCAGCGCGTCCGTATCCGCGTGTTCTTCGATGAGGTCTCCGAGGCGGTCGAGCTGCTCCTCGCGCAGCGCCTCGAAGGAAGTGTCGGGTGCCGGTACGAAGCGTCGTCCGGCGGCGGTGGCCACTTCGCGCAGGAACGCGCGCCGGAAGGCGTCGCTCTCCAACGACCCGTGCCAGTGGGTGCCCCAGACCGCGCCGGCCCGGCAGCCGTCCAAGGCATGCCCCCGGTCGTCGGTGAGGAACCCTTCGCCGCCGAGCACTTCGGCGACGCCGTGATGGATCTCGTAGCCCTCGACGGGCTCGCCCAGCGCGGTCCCGACGGGCCGCGCGAGGGTCTTCTCGACGGCGAACCGCACCCGCACCGGGAGCAGCCCCAGCCCTTCGACGGATCCCGCGCGTGATTCGACGTGGTCCTCGATGTGCCGGCCGAGCAGCTGGTAACCGCCGCAGATGCCGAGCACCGGACGGCCTTCCGCGGCCCGCCTGGCCAGTGCGTCGGCGAGCCCTCGCTCGCGCAGCCACTGCAGGGCACGGACCGTTCCGCGCGTCCCCGGCACGATCACCAGGTCGGCGTCGACGAGCTCCTCGGCCCGGTCCACGAACCGCACGACGACGCCCGGTTCGGCGGCCAGCGCGTCCACGTCGGTGAAGTTCGACATGAGGGGCACCGCGCACACGGCGACGCGCAGGACGTCCTCGCCGAAGGGCGGTGCGACGACGGACTCGCGTACGGCGCCACGCATCGAAACCCGCAGTCCGTCCTCCTCGTCGATGCCCAGACCGTGGGTGAACGGCAGCACGCCGTAGGTCCGCCGTCCCGTCAGGCCCTCCAGCATGTCCAGGCCGGGTTCGAGGAGCGACACATCGCCGCGGAACTTGTTGATCAGGTATCCGGCGACCAGCTTCTGGTCCTCGGCACAGAGCAGCGCGGTCGTACCGAAGAAGGAGGCGAACACACCGCCCCGGTCGATGTCGCCGACGACGACCACGGGGAACTGCGCGGCCCGCGCGATACCCATGTTGACGATGTCGGTACGCCGCAGATTGATCTCGGCGGGGCTGCCCGCGCCCTCGCAGATCACCGCGTCGTACGTGCCGCGCAGTTCCTTCAGACAGTCCGTCACAACACCGAGCAGCGATTCCTGCCTGCCCCCGTGCAGCGCATTCCCGGGGGACGCCCCCCCGGACCCCCCGAAGAACCCACGGGCACTCATCTCGCCCACGGCCTTGCCCAGCAGGACGACCTGGCTGGAGCGATCGCTGCCGGGCTTGAGCAGCACCGGGTTCATGAGCGCGGTCGGCTCGACGCGGGCCGCCTGGGCCTGCATGGCCTGGGCCCGGCCGATCTCCGCGCCCCCGCGGGTGACGAAGGAGTTCAGCGACATGTTCTGGGCCTTGAAGGGGGCGACCTTCACACCCTTGCGTACGAGCCACCGGCAGATCCCGGCGGTCACGACGCTCTTGCCGGCGTCGGAGGTGGTCCCCGCGACGAGCAGACCGCCCCCCAACTGGTCCTTCATACGTGTCCCTTCGGGTTACGGATCCTGCTCCTGCTGCTCCTGCGGTCGGCCGCGCGCAGCGCACCGAAGGCGAGACGCCCCGCGACGGCCGTCACCAGGGCCAGCGCACCGACGCGCCGGGACAGCCGGGCCGCCCGCTCGATGTCCCCGGCGCCGACGGGCCGGCCGGTGGCGTTGAGCACGGGCCGGTGCTCGACCCGTCCCGCGTACGAGAGCGTGCCGCCGAGCCGCACACCGAGCGCCCCCGCGAAAGAGGCTTCCACCGGGCCCGCGTTGGGGCTGGGGTGCTTCGAAGCGTCCGCGCGCCAGGCCCGTACCGCACCCCGGGTGTCGTCGCCGGCCAGCGCCGCGAGTGCGGCGGTCAGCCGGGCTCCGGGCCAGCCCGCCACGTCGTCGAGGCGCGCGGAGGCCCACCCGTACCGCAGGTACTTGGCCGATTTGTGGCCCACCATGGCGTCCAGCGTGTTCACGGCACGGAACCCCACCAGGCCGGGTACGCCGCCCAGCGCACCCCAGACGAGGGCGCCGACCACCGCGTCCGAGGTGTTCTCGGCGACGGACTCGACAACGGCGCGGGCGATTTGCGCGGCGTCCAGGGACTGCGGGTCGCGTCCGCACAGGTGGGGGAGGCGTTCGCGGGCCACCTCGATGTCCCCGGCCTCCAGGGCACAGCCGATGGCCCGCGCCTCACGGCCGAGCGAGGTCCCCCCGACGACGGCCCAGGTGGTGGCGGCAGTCAGCGCCAAAGCCGCGGCGGGGCGACGGCGCAGGGCGTGCGCGGCCAGCGCGGCGGCGCCCGTCGCGCCCCCGGCGCACACCAGGGCGTGCAGCGCGCCCCACCCGCGGTGGTCACGCCACAAGGCCGCCTCGACCGCGCCCGCGGCCCGCCCGAACGCGGCGACCGGATGCCCCCGGCGGGGATCGCCGAGAACGAGGTCGCCGAGCAGGCCGGCCGTGGCGCCGTACGCAAAAATGCGATCGGCACGCATGGGGTCAGCAGGTCGCAGCGCCTGGAAGCGCGCGGGTACGCACTGGAGCAATCACAGGTATGGGGGAGGGGCAGCCGGGCATGGCGGTATGTCCTCACTCAGGGTCCGCGCCCTGGTTCGACGTGACCGGCGGTGAGAGTTCCTGGCTTCCGGGGTGGGTGTCTCCCCGGTGACAGTGGCGGGACCGCGCCGGATTCGCACCGGACTTCCTCTCCTGCCGCCGTAATTGGCTCGGGCAGTCCACCACGCTCCGCGAATGCCGTCAACTTGCTGTTGACCTGCGACGGGAGAGTGTGTCGGGGCACACAGAAACCGCCCCGCGGCGGGCCGGGCGGGGCCTGTCACGGGGCGTTGCGGGGCGGTTGCGGGTGGCGGGCGCCGGAGGCGGCCCGAGGGCGCGGAGGGGTCAGGCGACGATCAGGAAGATCCCGTACGCCACGGCGCCCACGCACAGCGCGAAGCACGCGTACGCGCCGGTGCGGGCCAGGGAGACGGCTCCGCCGCCCTGCGCGGTGGCCGCTGCCTGCTTGGACAGTCCGACGATACCGAGGGTGAACAGACCCACGAGCGCGACGGTGACGACAAGGCTCACGCCGAATACGGTGCCGAGGGCTACCCAGTCGATTTTCATGCTGATTCGTCCTTACACCGTGGCCGGGCGGGCCGGCTCGGTGACGCTCGCGGCCGGGGCCGGGATGGTGGTCTTCAGGCTGTCGGCGGTGGCGGGGCCACCGATGGGGGGCGGGCTGACGGCCGCGATGGCGGTGGTCACGACGCCCGCGGGCTCGTGGAGCTCGTCGTTGGTGACGTTGGTGTGGTCGACCGGCTGGCGGCGCGAGAGCGACCAGATGATCCCGGAGCCCGCGACGAGCAAGGCGGCGACTGCGGCGATGCCCCAGGGGCCCTGCTTGGTCAGGAACTCCGCGCACGCGGCGACCAGACCGGCGGCCGGCAGGGTCAGGCCCCAGGCGACGAACATCCGGGTCGCCGTGGACCAGCGGACCACGCCGCCCTTGCGGCCGAGGCCGGCGCCCATCACGGAGCCGGAGCAGACCTGGGTGGTGGAGAGGGAGAAGCCGAGGTGCGAGGAGGCCAGAATGACCGTGGCGGCACTGGTCTGGGAGGCGAAGCCCTGCGGCGGACGCAGCTCGGTGAGGCCCTTGCCCATGGTGCGGATGATGCGCCAGCCGCCCAGGTAGGTGCCCAGCGCGATCGCCACACCGGCGGAGACGATGACCCACAGCGGCGGGTTGGAGCCGGGGGCGAGGACGTTTCCGGTGACGAGGGCGAGGGTGATGATGCCCATCGTCTTCTGCGCGTCATTGGTGCCGTGGGCCAGCGAGACCAGACCGGCGGAGGCGATCTGGCCCGCCCGGTACCCCTTGGCGGTGGCCTTCTCGTCGGTCTTCTTCGCGAGCTTGTACGTCAGCTTCGTGGCCAGCAGCGCGGCCAGACCGGCGACGACCGGCGCGGCGACGGCGGGCAGCAGAATCTTGGTGAGGACAACGCTGCCGTTGACACCGGAGGCGCCGACCGACATCAGGGTGGCGCCGATGAGGCCGCCGAAGAGTGCGTGGGAGGAACTGGACGGCAGGCCGATCAGCCAGGTCAGCAGGTTCCAGAGGATCGCGCCTACCAGCGCCGCGAAGATGACTTCCGTGGTGATGCCGCTCTCGTTGACGAGCCCGCCGGAGATCGTTTTGGCGACCTCAACAGACAGGAAAGCACCGACGAGGTTGAGAACGGCGGACATGGCCACCGCCGTCTTGGGTTTGAGCGCGCCAGTCGAAATGGTGGTCGCCATCGCGTTGGCAGTGTCGTGGAAACCGTTCGTGAAATCGAACACGAGAGCGGTTACGATCACGATCCCAAGGAGAAGCGTGATGTTTTCCATTTACCCAGGCAATCGTTTGAGGTCAGTGGCACGTGGAACGTAGGCAACCTGAGTGAACGGAAGATGAACTGGGGCGGGCGGTGCGGTGACCCAAAACGCGGTCCTGGCGCTCCGGTTGTGTCCGGCCGGGCCTGGACGGCGCCACACACCGGGCACCGGCCCCTCGCGAAGCCGACAACCCCCTCCCGCGACCCGTTGAAGAGATCCTGGTCACCCGGCAAACCTCTATCCGGCAGCGTTCGCGGCTCCCTGCCCGCCCGGCAGCGGCGCCTGGCAGGATCGCGGCATGGCTGAGCAGCGGCGGGACGAGCGGGACGAGCGGGAAGAGCGGCGCGGTGAGATCGAGCGGGCCTGGGACGACCTGGTGGCCACCGCCCGCAGGAGCGTGACCGAGGGGCTGGTCGTCGGCACCTCGGGCAATGTCTCGGTGCGGGTCGGCGATCTCGTCCTGGTCACCCCGAGCGGAGTGCCGTACGACCGGCTCGGCCCGCAGGACGCCGTGGCCGTCGATCTGGACGGCAACCGGGCTCTCGGCGACCTCAAGCCAACCAGCGAACTGCCGATGCACCTCGCGATCTACCGCAGCACCGGCGCCACCGCGGTGGTGCACACCCACGCCGTGCACGCCACGGCCGTCTCCACCCTCGTCCACGAGCTGCCGCTGGTGCACTACATGGCCGCGGCCCTCGGCGGCCCCGTCCGTACGGCGCCGTACGCGACCTACGGCAGCGCGGAACTGGCGCGGAACATGCTCGAAGCCCTGCGCGACCGCTCCGGCTGCCTCCTCCAGAACCACGGGACCGTGACCTACGGGGACTCCCTCGACCAGGCCTACGACCGCACCGCGCAGCTGGAGTGGATGTGCCGGCTCTGGCTCACCGCGAGCTCGGTCCCCGGCCGTACGCCGAGTCTGCTCAGCAGTGCCCAACTGCATGAGGTGGCAGAGAAGTTCAAGGGCTACGGGCAGCGCGGCTGACCACGCGACGAGTACGGGCGAGGGCGCTTGGCGGACGGGCGAGGACGCTTGGCGGCGGGGCGAGTGCGGGCGAGGACGCCTGGCGGACGGACTGGCGCGGGCGGCGGGGCGGACGGGTGGGCGCAGGCGCGGGCGCTGACGCCTGGCGGACAGGCGAGTGCGGGCGCCGGGATGGACGGGCGAGTGCGGGCGAGGACGCCGGGGTGGACACCGGACGGCCCCTGCCCACTGGCCGTGATCCCCCGTGATGCGGACACTGGGGCGATGCGCCCGGCCACAGCGACGGCAGCAGCCGTCACCACACTCATCGGCGTCGGCGCGGCCGCGGTCGCGGTCGGCCGTCTCGCCGGCGACGCCGCACTCAAGGCGTCGCCCGGCCGCCCGCTGCCCTCCGACCCCAAAGTCACCGTGCACGCCACGGCCGCGGGCCAGGTCGCCCTGACCCGCGGCTTCGTGACCCTGCGCCCCGGCACGTACGGCATCGAGGGCCCTGGCGTCCACGCGGTCGTCGGCCCCGTCCTCCCGGACGCCCCGCACACCGCCGACTCCGTCGTACGCCGCCTGGTGCGGGTCGACCACGGCGCCCTTCGCACCGGCGCGCGGGTACGGCTCACCCCGCAGCTGTACTCCGGCGACCCCCGCACCGCACTCGGCCTCACCTACGCGGACGTGGAGATCCCCGGCGAACTCGGCGCACTGCCCGCCTGGTTCGTCCCCGGCGCCCGCGACACCTGGGTGATCACCGCGCACGGCCTCGGCACCACCCGCGAGCACCCCATGAACCTCATGGGGTTCCTGCACGCCCAGCAGTTCCCCGTACTCGACCTCGCCTACCGGGGCGACCCGGGCGCCCCCAGGCAGCCGGGCGGGCTGGGGCACCTCGGCGACTCCGAATGGCGCGACCTGGACGCCGCCGTCCGCTACGCCGTGCGCAACGGCGCGGAGCGCGTCGTCCTGCACGGCTGGTCCACCGGCGGAGCCATGGCGCTGCACGCCGCAGCCCACTCGGGCCTCCGTCACCGCATCAGCGGCCTTGTGCTCGACTCCCCGGTCCTCGACTGGGAGGCCACCGTCCGGGCGCTGGCCGCCGCCCGCCGCACCCCGCGCGCGCTGCTGCCGCTCGCGGTCAGGGCCGCCCAGGGTGCCACGGGGCCGCACGGCGACCGGCTGCGCGAGGCGGCCGACCCCGAGGCGCTGCGCGTCCCCGCGCTGATCTTCCACGGGCCGGGGGACACCCTGGCCCCGTGGGGGCCGTCGCGTGAACTGGCCCGGCTCCGGCCCGACCTGGTCACCCTCCACACGGTCCCGGACGCGCCGCACGCGTCCATGTGGAACGCCGACCCCGCGACCTACGAGGAAACCCTGCGCCGCTTCCTCACCCCCTTGATGTAATCGGTGATGCGACCGCCCCCGCGCCCGGGGCGCGACCGGCCGCACAGCCTGTGCGGCGGCCCGTCCGGGGACCGGCCATGAGTGGCAAGCCCGGTTCCGTTTGGGCTTTCGGGGCGTCAACGGAGACACTGCTTCCCGTGACGTCCCGTACCCCGCGCGACTCCAGGCTCCGACTTGTCGGCCCGCGACCCCTCGCCGCCTCCCTCCCCCTGACTTCTCAGGGCGTACCCGGGCCTGTGGCGAACCGGCGTACCCGCCCGGCCCCGAGGCCCCCGGAAGGGACTCCGCCGCCGGCGGAGCTGGCCCGTCAGGCCAGGTCGGTGCTCGCCGACGCCGTCCGTGTCGCACGGTGGTCCTCGCCCGCTCTGCGGGGCGGGAAGCTCCACCCGGAGCCAGGTCAGGCCGGCACCCTCTCGCCGACGACCGTCGAACAGGCCGCTTCCGAGCTCGACTTGACCCCCGCCCAGGTGCGCGCGGGCTGGGACAGGGCACGACTCGCCGGGCTCGTCGAGCTGCACGGCGACGGCACCCGCCCCGGCTGGCGGCTGCGCGCCTGGGACCGTGACGAGGCCGCCGTACTGCGCGGCTGGGTCGCCCTCTTCGACGCCTGGTCGATCGTGCACCCCGCGCCCGAAGCGATCGCCGTCACCTCCGTCGCGGAGGTCGTGGAAGCCGTCCCCCAGGTGCTCTCCCTCCTTCAGCTCTCGGCCGGCCCCGTGTACGTACCGGCCCTGCTCGACCTCCTCGAACAGCGCGTCGCCGAACTCCGTGAGGAGCACTGCGAGGTCCCGTACGGATCGCAGCCGCCTCCCGCGCCGGCCCCCGACGCGCCACTGACCCTGCTCCTCGACTGGGCCCTGGAGGGCCTGGCCGCCGTGGGCGCGCTGACGCTCGGCCGGGGCATCGCCACCCTGACCCCGCTCGGCAACTGGGCGGTGTGGGTCAAGCTGGAGCAGATCTGCGTCGCCGCCCAGAGCCCCGCCGGGAACATCGAGCAGTCCGCCGAGAAGATGCTGCGCGGCTGCGCCCGTCTCACCCCGGGCCCGGCCCGCGCCGAGTACCGGGCCTGGCTGGCCGCCCGGCCCGTCTCCAGGGCCGTCACCGAGCTCCTCGAAGCGGCCCGTGGCGAGGACGCGCTGCTGCGCGGACTCGCCTTCGAGGCGCTGCGTGTGGTCGGCGGCCCGGCGGAGGCCGAGGTGCGGGCCGCCGCCGCAGAGGCCTCGGTACGGCCCTACGCCCTCCTGTGGCTGGCGGAGCACGAGGGGGCCGACCCCGAGGAGACCGCCGGGGTGCTCACCCGCGAGGAGTCCACCTGGCTCTGGGTGGACACCGCCGCGGCCGTCGCCGACCACGGCGAGACCCAGCTGCTGATCCGCCACCTTGAGTCGGCGGTGCAGCCGACCGTCCCCGCCCTGCTGGCCGAGGTACGGGCCGTCGGCCACCCCCGCACTGTCCAGGTCCTGGTGGCCCTGGCCGCCGCCCACCCGGACCCCGCACTGGCCAAGGCCGTACGCCGGGCGGCATTCCAGGTGCACACCGGCGGATCGTAGATCCGGGGCCGGTCCGGACCCGGGTCGGAGCCGAAGCCGGATCGGACCCGAACCGACCCGGAGCCCACCAGGCCCGGAGCCCGCCCGTCAGCCCCCCGAGCCGGGTGCGTACGTACCGAAGCTCCAGACGTTGCCCTCGGCGTCCCGTGCCATGTACTCCCGCGAGCCGTAGTCCTGGTCCGTGGGCGGCATCAGGATTTCCACCCCGTGCTCCACGGCGCGCGCGTGGTGCGCGTCCACGTCCTCCACGACGACGTACACACCCGCGGGTCCGGCCTTCGACATGGCTTCGTCGAAGGTGCCGCCCTTGCCCTTGGTGCCCAGCATCACCATGCCGTTGCCGTGTGCCAGCTCGGCATGCATGACGCTGCCGTCGTCGCCCTCGTGGACGGCGACCTCGCGGAAGCCGAACGCGTCCGTCAGCAGCCTGATCGCGGCCTTGGCGTCCGTGTACGTAATGGTCGGATAAATACTCGGTGTCCCGGTGGTCATGCCGATCACCTTCCGTCTCGCCGATTGTGACGTTGGCAACAGTCTTGCACCGGGCACTGACAACGCCCGGAGAGCGCGGGGGAGCACACGATCAGAGCCCCGGGGGCACCTCGACCCGCCCCCGGCGTCACCGCTGGAAGGTGTTGCACTTCCCCATGTCGCCCGTGCGAAAACCCGTGTAGAACCACTGCTGGCGCTGTTCGGCCGAGCCGTGCGTCCATGACTCCGGCGTGATCCGGCCCTGGAACTTCTCCTGGATCCGGTCGTCGCCGACCGCCGCCGCCGCGTCCAGACCGTCCTTGATGTCCTGGTCCGTCAGCGAGGTGATCAACGGCCGCCCGGTCGATTCGTCGGGCGTACGGGTCGCCTGCCGCGCCCACACCCCGGCGTAGCAGTCCGCCTGGAGCTCCACCTTCACCGCGTTGCTGTCGGCGCCCTGCCTGCCGTCCTGCGCCCGGCCCAGCGTGCCCATCAGGTTCTGCACATGGTGGCCGTACTCGTGCGCCACGACGTACGCCTGCGCGAAGGGGCCGCCGCTCGACCCGAACTTGGTCCGCAGCTCTTCGAAGAACCCCAGGTCGAGGTAGACCTGCCGGTCACCGGGGCAGTAGAAGGGCCCGACCGCCGAGGTCGCGGCGCCGCACGCCGTGCCGACCCGGTTGCTGAAGAAGACCGTCCTGGCGCTCCCGTACCGCGCCTCGCGCCTCGTGAACTCCTGGCGCCAGTAGTCCTGCACGCTGTTGACCACCGCCAGGATCCGGCAGTCCTCCTTGGTGTTCGCGTCGCTGCCCTTCCGGCAGGTCTGCTGAACCTGGGCCTGTGACGAGGACGTCGCGGCCGGGTCCGGATCGCCGGAGGCCAGCCCGAGCTGCTCAGGCCCCACTCCGAACAGCACCCCGAGGACCAGCGCGATGAGGCCGACGATGCCGCCACCGATCGTGGCCCTGCCGCCGGGGACCCGGCTGCCACGCACGTCCTGGACCTCCGAAGTGTCCAGATCGGCGTCGTCGTCGAACTGCATGGGCCCACCACCCTCTGCTCCACGGCGACGGCAGCCCGCCACCCTGCGCCGAGTATCGACCAATAAACGGCCTTTCGCCCTTTTCTGGGAGGTGTCCGAACGCGGCCGAACGAGGGACGCCCCTGCCCCCGCCCGCCGAGTCGGCCGGGCCCCCGTCCCGCCCTCCGGCCACCGTCGTCACCCCGCAGCGCATCGCGGCGTACCGCACCATGGGCGGCGACCTGCGCCGGGTGCTGCCCGCGGCCCGGGGATGTACCTTCGAACCACACCGTTCGGTTCACGCGCGGGGCGCCCTGATCGGCACCCAGTCCTGCGTCGCCGACACCTCCCGGACCGCCGAACCGGTCGCCGTGGATGATCTCGGCCGGGTCGCCCCGACCGGACCCCGCTGGGTGTCACTGCGCCCGGTGGCGAGGCCCGCGCCAGAAAATCCGTGGCCGGCGACCGGTAGACTGGGCCGTATGGCATATCTCCTTGTGCATTAGACGGCGTCGAAATCCCCTCCGCCTGCCCCTTCCGCCGTCCATTCCGCCCTGGAGTTTTTCCGTGATCACCGCCACCGGCATCGAGCTGCGCGCCGGCGCCCGCCTTCTTATCGAGTCCGCCTCCTTCCGTATCGCCAAGGGCGACCGCATCGGCCTCGTCGGCCGCAACGGAGCGGGCAAGACCACCCTCACCAAGTGCCTCGCCGGCGAAGGCACCCCCGCGGGCGGCACCATCACCCGCTCCGGCGAGGTCGGCTACCTCCCGCAGGACCCGAGCTCCGGCGACCTCAACATGCTCGCCAGTGACCGGATCCTCTCCGCCCGTGACCTCGACGCCGTCCTGCGCAAGATGCGGGAGAACGAGGAGCGGATGTCGACCGGACAGGGCGCCACCCGCGACAAGGCGATGAAGAAGTACGAGCGCCTGGAGACGGAGTTCCTCACCAAGGGCGGGTACGCCGCCGAGGCCGAGGCCGCCACCATCGCCGCCGCGCTCGGGCTGCCCGACCGTGTGCTCGGCCAGCCGCTGCACACGCTCTCCGGCGGTCAGCGCCGCCGGGTCGAGCTGGCGCGCATCCTCTTCTCGGACGCCGACACCCTGCTCCTCGACGAGCCCACGAACCACCTCGACGCCGACTCCGTCGTCTGGCTCCGGGACTACCTCAAGTCGTACCGCGGCGGCTTCATCGTGATCTCCCACGATGTCGACCTCGTCGAGACGGTCGTCAACAAGGTCTTCTACCTGGACGCCAACCGCTCGCAGATCGACGTCTACAACATGGGCTGGAAGCTCTACCAGCAGCAGCGCGAGGCCGATGAGAAGCGCCGCAAGCGCGAGCGTCAGAACGCCGAGAAGAAGGCCGCGTCCCTCAACTCGCAGGCCGACAAGATGCGCGCCAAGGCCACCAAGACCGTCGCCGCGCAGAACATGGCCAAGCGCGCCGACCGGCTGCTCGCCGGTCTCGACGCGGTGCGCGTCTCCGACAAGGTCGCCAAGCTGCGCTTCCCGGACCCCTCGCCCTGCGGCAAGACGCCGCTGATGGCGGAGGGCCTGTCGAAGTCGTACGGATCGCTGGAGATCTTCACCGACGTCAACCTGGCCATCGACAAGGGCTCCCGCGTCGTCATCCTCGGCCTCAACGGCGCAGGCAAAACGACTCTGCTGCGGCTGCTCGGCGGGGCCGAGACGGCCGACACCGGCGAGGTCATCCCGGGCCACGGCCTCAAGCTCGGCTACTACGCCCAGGAGCACGAGACCCTCGACCCCGATCGTTCGGTCCTGGAGAACATGCGCTCCGCGGCGCCCAACCTCGACCTGGTCTCGGTCCGCAAGACGCTCGGCTCGTTCCTCTTCAGCGGCGACGACGTCGACAAGCCCGCCAAGGTGCTCTCCGGCGGCGAGAAGACCCGCCTGGCCCTGGCCACCCTGGTGGTCTCGTCCGCGAACGTCCTGCTCCTCGACGAGCCCACGAACAACCTGGACCCGGCGAGCCGCGAGGAGATCCTGGGCGCCCTGCGCACGTACAAGGGCGCCGTCGTCCTGGTCACTCACGACGAGGGCGCGGTCGACGCGCTGGAGCCGGAGCGGATCATCCTGCTGCCGGACGGCGTCGAGGACCTTTGGGGCCCGGACTACAAGGATCTTGTCTCACTGGCCTGATCCGCCGCCCGCCGCCGCCCGCCCGACCTCGGGAAGCCTCGGGAACCTTCGGGAAGGCCCCTTGATCCAGGTCTGATCCACTTCGACTGGATCATTCGGCTTACGGGTGATCCTTCATCTGAGTGAGTGGCTCTCGTACCCCGCGTGTCTTGCAGCGGAAATCGGCCCGTCCCCCAGGGGGCGGGCCCTCTGCGTTTCACTGATCCTTTGGCCCTGCTGACCTGCTGCTTCCCGCCGCGAGCCGTTCCGCCGCATGTCGCAGGACAGCTGGAATGTCTGATTCCGCTCAGGGCGGGCGGTGCCCGTTCGGTCAACGTTGTTGTACGGACCTTGCCGAATGGGTGGCCAGGAAGCCCCGAAGGGGTGATCATGAGAGTTCAGAGCGCACTTCCTTGAGGAGGCACGGGTGGCCGAGACTCTTAAGAAGGGCAGCCGGGTAACCGGCGCCGCGCGCGACAAGCTCGCGGCAGACCTGAAGAAGAAGTACGACTCCGGTGCGAGCATCCGGGCGTTGGCCGAAGAGACCGGCCGCTCCTATGGGTTCGTACACCGGATGCTCAGCGAGTCCGGAGTCACGCTGCGGGGACGCGGCGGGGCGACGCGCGGCAAGAAGGCCACTTCGGGCTGACGGTCGCGGGCGAGTCCGGCTCACCGGTTTTGGTGGTGACCACCCGGTCGGTTGCAAGATCGGCCGGGTGGTTACTGTGCAGTCACTTATCTGATCTGCCCGACTGCCACCCGAACCGGAGACCCCTCATGGCTTCGCTCGACTCCATGTTCGACAAGGACGGCGTACGACTCACCGTCGAGGACGCCGTTGCCACGGTGACTTTGAACAATCCGGCCAAGCGCAACGCCCAGTCTCCCGCTCTGTGGCGGGCGTTGACAGAGGCCGGACGGTCGCTTCCGGGCAACGTGCGGGTCGTGGTGCTGCGCGGCGAGGGCAAGTCCTTCTCCGCCGGCCTGGACCGGCAGGCGTTCACGCCCGAAGGGTTCGACGGTGAGCCGTCCTTCCTCGATCTGGCGCGCGGTTCCGACGGCGACCTCGACGAGGTCATCGCCGAGTACCAGGCCGCGTTCACCTGGTGGCGGCGCAGCGACCTCGTGACCATCGCCGCCGTGCAGGGGCACGCCATCGGCGCGGGCTTCCAGCTCGCTCTCGCCTGCGACCTGCGGGTCGTCGCCGACGACGTGCAGTTCGCCATGCGCGAGACCAGCCTCGGTCTGGTCCCCGACCTCACCGGTACGCACCCGCTGACCCATCTCGTCGGCTACGCCCGCGCGTTGGAGATCTGCGCCACGGGCCGCTTCGTCCACGCGGCGGAGGCCGAGCGCCTGGGCCTGGCCAACCTCGTTGTGCCCGTTGCCGAACTCGACGGTGCCGTGGCGGACCTTGCCGCGGCGCTGCTGGCCGCGCCGCGCGACGCGGTGATCGAGACCAAGGCGCTGCTCCAGGGCGCCTCTTCCCGTACGTACGAGGAGCAGCGCACCGCCGAGCGCGCGGCGCAGGCCCGCCGCCTCCGCGATATCGCGGGTCTCTCCGACTAAAGGCCTCTCCCACCAGAGCTTCTCCGACCAGGGCCTCTCCGGGCAGAGCCGCGCGCTCACTGTCCGACCTCGGTCACCAGGACGGCCACCGTGGGGTGGCCGTCCTGCGACTTCGCGACCGCCGCGCGCACCGCCAGGGCCACATCCAGCGCCCGATGGTCCGCCGCCGTCGCCAGCTCCACCCGCACATGACCGTCCGCCAGGTGCACGGGTGCGCCCAAGGTGCTGGTCAGACGCAGCACCCCGGGTACGGAAACGGCCGCCGCGGCGGCCCGCTCCCGGGGGCCGTCCGGGCGGGGCGTCCCGGGGGCGTTTCCCCCGGTCGGCCCAGTGGCGGCCGTGGATACGGGCGCCGCGTCCAGCAGACCCGTGACCCGCAGATCCACCTCCGCGATCGCGAGCCCCAGCCGGTCGGACGCCGCGGCAAGCAGCGCGTCCCGCAACCGCCAGGCCGCCTGCGGCAGCGGCTCGTCGGCGGTGGCGGCGAAGTCCGCCTCGATCCGCAGCGGCCCCGGCGGCAGCGCGCTCGGCGGCGCCGGCACGGCCGGTGCGACTGCCGCGCCCGGGTCGCCGAGCGCGACCCTGAGCGTCCCCAGGCAGACCCCCGTAACACCCGCCGCGGCGCCCCGCAGCACCCCGATCGCCGCCCGTTCCGCCAGCCACGCACCGTCCGCGGCCCCGCCGAGCGGCAGCAGTCTGCCCAGGCCCAGCCGCTCCCGTACCGCCTGCGTCCATCCGTCGGGTGCCATGGCTCCAGCCTGCCGCATCCCGGGCGCGAGATCGGGCATCGGCACCTAATGTGGGCAGCGAAGTCCGGATACCGCTCGGAAAGGGACGAACGGCGATGACTGACACAACACAGCGCGACCAGCCCGATCACCCTCTCAAGGGGTCGGAGGGCGACAGGTTGAGGACCTCGACGGCCAAGCGGGGTGGCGGCGATCCGGCCTCCCGCGGCCGTACCACCATCGCCGACGGCGTGGTGGAGAAGATCGCCGGTCTCGCGGCCCGCGACGTAGAGGGCGTCCACGCCATGGGCAGCGGCCTGTCCCGTACGTTCGGGGCGGTCCGCGACCGGGTGCCCGGCGGCGCCAAGTCCGTCAGCCGCGGGGTCAAGGCCGAGGTCGGTGAGGTGCAGACGGCCCTCGACCTGGAGATCGTCGTCGACTACGGCGTCTCGATCGCCGATGTCGCCCGTGACGTCCGCGAGAACGTCGTCTCGGCGGTGGAGCGCATGACGGGCCTCGAAGTCGTCGAGGTCAATATCGCGGTCAGCGATGTGAAGCTGCCCGACGAGGAGGAAGACGAGCCGGAGCAGCGCCTGCAGTAGGCGTCCAGGTCCGGTTTCGGCCGAGCACAGTTGAGGAGCGCAGGATGAGCATGGCGGTGGTCGGCCTATTGGCCGGTATGGCGCTCGGGTTCGCCGGATACTTCGGCGGCTTCGGAGCCTTTTTGCTGGTCGCGGCACTGGGCGCGATCGGTTTTGTGGCGGGCCGGTTCCTCGACGGCGACCTGGACCCCGGCGACTTGTTCCGCGCGCGTGAACGCGGCGACCGGCGGCGGTGACCGCGATGGCCTCCGGCCGGGTCGAAGCGGCGGAGCGTGGCGCGACCACGATCGCCGACCGGGTCGTCGCGAAGATCGCCGCGCAGGCGGCGCGTGAGGCGCTCGACGCGGCCCCGGACGCCGGTGCGGCGCCGCATGCCACGGTGACCGTCCACCACGACACGGCTCGGGTGCGGGTCAGTGTCGAACTCGGCTATCCCTCCGACATCGGCGCCCAGTGCGGTGCGGTGCGTCGCCAAGTCGCCCAGCGGGTAAAGGCGTTGGCGGGGATGGAAGTGCCGGAGGTGGCGGTTCAGGTCGAGCGGCTGCACTCGGCGAAGGTGCTCGGCGCGGAATGGGGGAGGATCCGATGAGTGAACCCGACAGGCGGGACAGCCCCTTTGACCCCGAGGGCCCCGCTGCCCCTGACGGCCATACGCAGCGGCTGCCCGTCATCGAGCGCGAGCCTGATCCGGCCGAGCTCGACCAGTCCGCGTCCGCGGCGGCGTACGAACCGGTACCGGTGCTCGAAGCGGGCAGCGGCGGCAGGGCCCGGCGCTTCTGGTCACCGCGCCGGGTGCCGGCCGCGCTGCTCGCCCTCGTGGTGCTCGGCGGCGCCGGCCTGCTGCTCTACGACATCGCGGCGGTACGGGCCGACCACAGCGCGATGCGCTGGCGCCGCGAGCTGGCGGCGCAACTCGCGGACCGGCCCCTGGACGACGTGTGGGTGCTGGTCGGTGCGGCTGTGGCGATGGCGCTCGGCCTGTGGTTGCTGATCCTCGCCTGCACCCCGGGGCTGCGCGCCCTGCTGCCGATGCGGCGCGACAGCCCCGATGTGCGCGCGGGGCTCGACCGCGACGCGGCGGCGCTGGTGCTGCGCGACCGGGCCATGGAGGTCTCCGGGGTGCAGTCCGCGAAGGTGCGGGTGGGCCGGTCCAAAGTGGCCGTGCGGGCCGTCTCGCACTTCCGTGAACTCGACGACGTACGAACCGACTTGGACGCCGCGCTCGGCGCGGGGATCCGCCAGCTCGGACTCGCCGGACAGCCGGGGCTCACCGTGCGTGTCGGCCGTCCGGCCAAGAAGGGGTGACCCCGCGATGCTGAAGACCGTCAATCGCGTCCTGCTCGGGCTCGCCGGTCTCGCGTTGCTCGCCATCGGCGGCGCGGTGCTCGCCGCCGGGCTCGGCCTGTCCGTGCCGTCCTGGTGGCCCTTCGACGGGAAGGGCGATGTGCTGCTGAGCGAGGCGCGCCGTACCCGGTGGCGGGACGAGGGCTGGTGGTGGCCCACGGTCGTCGCTGCCCTGGCCCTGCTGGTCCTGCTCGCCCTGTGGTGGCTGCTGGCCCAGCTGCGCCGCGCCCGCCTCGCCGAGGTGCTGGTCGACAGCGGCGACGGCGACGCGGCGCTGCTGCGGGGGCGGGCGCTGGAGAGCGCGGTGGCGGGCGAGGCGACGCTGATGGACGGCGTGCAGCGCGCGCAGGTGCGGCTGACGGGGCGTCGGGGCGCGCCCGAGGCGCGGGTCGGGCTTGTCCTGGAGGCCCACGCGGAGCCGGCGCAGGCGCTGGCCGGTCTCACGCACGAGGCGCTGGCGCACGCACGTGACTCGGCGGGTCTCGCGGCGCTCCCGGCGGAGGTCCGGCTGCGGGCGGTCCGGCACAGGGCCCAGCGGGTGACGTGACGGCGCAGGCGCGCGGCCGGTCCGTAGAACACCCCGTCCGGGCCTGCTGGCACACGCCGGACGGGGCCGAAGCACGGGAAGCGGTACTAGGGCCTGTTGCGAAAGTGGATCTTGACTGTGAAACGATCACGGTGTGGCGCGTGGAGATCTGACAGACGAACAGTGGGTACGGCTGGAACCGCTCTTGCCGAAGGGCAGTAAGTCCGGCCGACCGCCGATATGGCCCAGGCGGCAGCTGATCAACGGCATACGGTGGCGGACCCGGGCCGGCACGCCGTGGCGGGATGTGCCCGAGCGGTACGGGCCGTGGGACCGGGTCTACGATCTGTTCCGGCGCTGGCAGCGGGACGGCACCTGGAAGCGGATCTTCACCGAACTGCAGGCCCAGGCCGACGCGAAGGACCTGATCACCTGGGATGTGAGTGTCGACTCAACGGTGTGCCGAGCCCATCAGCACGCCGCCGGTGCGGTGAAAAGGGGGATCTCCAGAAGGAGCCGCCCGGAGGTGTCGAGACCGAGCCGGACGACCACGGGCTCGGGCGCTCACGCGGTGGGCTGACCACCAAGATTCACCTCGCGGTCGAGCAGGGGCAAAAACCCATGTCCATCGTGATCACGGCCGGGCAGCGCGGCGATTCCCCGCAGTTCGAACCGGTACTTGAGCGCATCCGGGTACCCCGCAAGGGGCTGGGGCGTCCCCGCAAACGGCCCGCCAAAGTCCGCGCCGACAAGGCGTACGGCTCCCGGAAGAATCGCGCCTACCTGCGCAGACGCGGGATCCGCTGCACGATCCCGGAGAAGAAGGACCAGATCCGCAACCGCAGGAAGCTTGGTTCCCGTGGCGGCCGACCGCCGAAGTTCGACAAGGCCGACTACCGCGAACGCCACGCAGTCGAGTGCGGGATCAACCGCCTCAAACGTCACCGGGCCGTCGCCACGAGATACGACAAACTCGCCGTCCGCTACGAAGCCACCATCCTCGTCGCAGCCATCAATGAGTGGCTGTGACCAGCACTTTCGCAACAGGCCCTAGAACCCGTGCCGGGATCCGCCGTCGATCGGGAGCATCGTGCCCGTCAGGTACGAAGCGGCGGGGGACAGCAGGAACGCCGCCACCTTGCCGAACTCCTCCGGCTTGCCGTAGCGCCCGAGCGGGATGCGGGACTCGTTGGTCGCGCGTGCGGTGTCCGCGTCGCCCGACAGCGCGTCGAGCTGGCGCACCCGGTCCGTGTCGATCCGGGCGGGCAGCAGGCCGATGACGCGGATACCACGCGGGCCCAGCTCGACGGAGAGGGACTTCGCGAAGCCGGCCAGGCCGGGGCGCAGGCCGTTGGAGATGGTCAGGCCGGTGATCGGCTCATGCACCGAGCCCGACAGTACGAAGCCGATGACGCCGCCCTCGGCGAGCGAAGCCGCCGCCGTCCTGGCCAGCCGGACCGCGCCGAGGAAGACCGACTCGAAGGCCGCCTGCCACTGGTCGTCCGTATTGTCCGCTGCGGAGCCCGGCGCGGGGCCGCCGACGCTGATGAGGATGCCGTCGAAGCGGCCGAAGTGCGCACGGGCGGCGTCGACGAGGCGCTGGGCCACTGCCGGGTCGGCGTTGTCGGCGGCGACACCGACGGCGTTCGGGCCGAGCTCCGCGGCGGCCTCGGCCACCGTCTTCTCGTCCCGGCCGGTGAGCACGACCTTCGCGCCGTCCGCGGTCAGCTCGCGGGCGGAGGCGAGGCCGAGCCCGCGGGTGGCGCCGGTGACGACGTAAACGCGGTCCTTCAGTCCAAGATCCATGGCTCTATCCTGCCGTGTCGTCCGCCCGCAGGGCGAGGGCGGATCCCACCAGGCCGATATGGCTGAACGCCTGCGGGAAGTTTCCGAGCTGCCGTCCGGCCACCGGGTCGTACTCCTCGGCCAGCAGCCCCACGTCGTTGCGCAGCGCCAGCAGCCGCTCGAAGAGCTCCTGGGAGTCCTTCGCCCGACCCGTCAGGCGCAAGGCGTCGACCAGCCAGAACGAGCAGACCAGGAAGGCCCCTTCGCCGCCCGGCAGCCCGTCGACGGTGGTGCCGTCCGCGCTGTAGCGGCGGATCAGACCGTCGTGGGTGAGTTCGGCACGTACCGCGTCGACCGTCCCGATCACCCGCGGATCGTCGGGAGGCAGAAAGCCGACCCGGGGGATGAGCAGCGTGGCGGCGTCCAGTTCGGTGGAGCCGTACGACTGGGTGAAGGTGTTCCGCTCGGGGTCGTACCCCTTCTCGCAGACCTCCCGGTGCACCTCGTCGCGCATCGCCCGCCACCGCGTCGCGTCGCCGTGCAGCGTCGGGTCCTCCTCCAGGGTGCGCACGGCCCGGTCGGCCGCGACCCACGCCATCACCTTGGAGTGGACGAAGTGCCGACGTGGGCCGCGGACCTCCCACAGGCCCTCGTCCGGTTCGCGCCAGGTGGACTCCAGGAAGCCGAGCAGGCTGAGCTGCAGATTCCAGGCGTGCGGCTTGGCCATGAGACCCGCACTCCTGGCCAGGTAGAGGGAGTCGATGACCTCGCCGTACACATCGAGCTGGAGCTGCTCGACGGCCTCATTGCCGATCCGCACGGGCGACGAGCCCTCGTAGCCGCTCAGCCACGCCAGTTCCGTCTCGGGCAGTCGGCGCTCGCCGGAGAGCCCGTACATGATCTGGAGGTCGGCGGGGTCGCCCGCGACGGCCCGCAGCAGCCAGTCGCGCCAGGCCGCGGCCTCGTCGAGATAGCCGGCGGCGACGAACGCGCCGAGGGTCAGGGTGGAGTCGCGCAGCCAGCAGTAGCGGTAGTCCCAGTTGCGTACGCCGCCGATCTCCTCGGGCAGGGAGGTGGTGGGGGCGGCCACGATGCCGCCGGTCGGGGCGTAGATGAGGGCCTTGAGGGTGATGAGCGAGCGCAGTACGGCCTCCTGGTACGGACCGTCGTACTGGCAGCGCCCGGCCCACTCCTCCCAGTCCTCGATGCTGTGTTCCAGGGCATCGTGCGGGTCGATGAACTCCGGGTGCGGTTCGTGCGAAGGGTGCCAGCTGAGGACGAACGCCACCTTTTCCCCCTCGGAGACGTCGAAGGACGAGCAGGTGCTGAACTGCTGCCCCCAGGTCTTCACCCGGCCCTCGGGCTCACTGCGCAGCCATACGGCGTCCGGCCCCGCGACGGCCACCCGGTGGCCGTCGGTGCGACGCATCCACGGCACGACGTTCCCGTAGTCGAAGCGCAGCCGGAGTGTGGAGCGCATCGACACGGTGCCGGAGATTCCCTCCACGATCCGTACGAGGTCGGGGGCCTCGTCGCGCTGCGGCATGAAGTCGGTGACCTTGACGGTGCCGGAGCGGGTTTCCCAGACCGACTCCAGGATAAGGGTGTTGTCGCGGTACGCGCGGCGGGTGCAGTTGCCCGCACCGGCGGGGGCGACGCGCCAGTGGCCGTTCTCCTCGTCGCCGAGCAGCGCGGCGAAACAGGCCGGGGAGTCGAAGCGGGGCAGGCAGAGCCAGTCGATGGAGCCGTTCCTGCCGACCAGTGCCGCGGTCTGCAGATCTCCGATGAGCGCGTAGTCCTCGATGAGTTGCGTCACGCAGTGCCGTCTTCCCGCACTGGCCCTGTGCTAAGCGGGGCAGGTGTTACGCCGAAGCGGTGGCGGGCTCGGCCCGGTCGCCGTCGCCCGTCCGGGCGGCCTGGGCCCGGTCGCGCAGTTCGCGGCGTACCAGGATCACCCATCCGACCGGTACCGCGGCGGTGAAGAGCCACCACTGGACGGCGTACGCCATGTGCGGGCCGATGGACTCGGCGTCGGGTGCGGGCACCAGCTCGGGCTTGGGGCCGGGGACGGGCTCGGTCTGCTCGATGTAGCCACCGAGGACGGGCCTGCCGAGCGCCTTCGCCTGCTGGGCGCTGTTGATCAGCATGATGTGACGGGGCGGCAGCCCGCCCAGGTCCTTGATGCCGCTGCCCGCTTCGGTCTCGTCGGCCTTCAGGCGCCCGGTGACCGTGACTTCGCCCTCGGGGGCGGCCGGAACCTTGGGGTAGGCCTTCTGGTCGGCGCCGAAGGGGACCCAGCCGCGGTTGACGAGGACGACGTCACCGCCCTTGAGGATCAGGGGGGTCAGGACGTGATAGCCGACCTGGTCGTCGGCGGAGGTCCGGCGCCGTACGACGACCTCGTGCCCGGTGTCGTACGTACCGGTGGCGGACACCAGGCGCCAGTAGTCGGCGCGCGGGACGCTGTGCCCGGGGGAGGTGATGTCGCCGATGGCGAGGGGCTCGGCCCTGAGGTTGTCCGAGATCAGCTTGTTCTGCGCGACCCGGTGCTCATGGCGGTGCAGCTGCCAGAATCCCAGCTCGATCATCGCGGGGACGAGGAGCAGAACCAGAAGGGTGAGGATCACCCACTGCCGGGAGAACAGGAAGCGGTACACGCTGAAGACGGTACCTGGCGGGGTTTGTCCCGCGGTCGGTGGGTCTGGGGAGTGTCCGACGGATCTCCGTGGGACACCCCCTGGTCCGGGAGTGTCCGGCGGATCCCGTGGGACACCCCCTGGTCCGGCCGGCCGCGGGGCAGCGCCCGGGGAGGCTCAGACTCGGTCGACGATGCCCACCTTCCCCTCCGCGCGGGCGCAGTGGGCGCCGCAGAACCAGTGGCTCTCGACCTCCACGCCCTGGCCGATGATCCGGCACCGGCAGTGCTCACAGATGGGCGCCATGCGGTGAATGGCGCAGGAGAAGCAGTCGAAGACGTGCACCGCGCCTTGCGCGTGCACCTCGAAGGACATGCCGTAGTCGTTTCCGCAGACCTCGCAACGTGCCATGCGCCACAGGGTGGGACGCGGGGCGCCGGTGGCGCGAGCCGGCGGTGGGCGAGTCGCCCGGCAGTCACCCGTCTGCCGGGGTGACATCCCTCAGCAGCTGGGTGAAAGCGGCCTCGTCGACGACGGGTGTGCCGAAAGTCTTGGCCTTGACCGTCTTGGAGGTGGCGGAGTCCGGGTCGTTGGTGACGAGCAGGCTGGTGAGCCGCGACATGCTCGTCGCGATGTGCAGTCCGGCCTCGACCGCCCGGTCCTCAAGCAGCTCGCGGTCCACGGAGGTGTCGCCGGAGAACGCCACCCGCATGCCCTGCTTCAGCAGCTTCCCCGGCTCGTACCGCCCGGGATTCGGATACGGGCAGGCCACCCGCTTGCGGGACGGCCGCCAGCTGCCCTGCCCGTACGCGGAGGGCGCGGAGGCCTGATAACCGATCCGGGGCCTCGCCGGGGAGTCCGACCACTCGGTCAGCGGCAGGCATTCGAGCAACGGCAGCCGCACCCCGTCGCGGGCCGCCGCGTGCAGGCTCGGGCGGAACGCCTCGGCCAGCACACGCGCGTCGTCGAGGGCGTGGTGCGCGCGCTGCTGCACCACACCGAAGTGCGCGGCGAGCGACTCCAGCTTGTGGTTGGGCAGCGGCAGCCGCAGCTCCTTGGAGAGCGCGATGGTGCACAGCCGCTGCGCCACGGGCGCGACACGCGCCGCCCGTGCGTACTCCCGGGAGATCATCGACCAGTCGAACATCGCGTTGTGCGCGACCAGGACCCGGCCGTCGAGCCGCTCGGACAGCTGGCCCGCGATCTCCGGGAAGAGCGGGGCGCCTTCGAGGACATCGGTGGTCAGCCCGTGGATCCAGACGGGCCCGGGGTCGCGCTGGGGGTTGACCAGCGTGTACCAGTGATCCTCGACATTGCCTCTGGCGTCCAGCCGGTAGACGGCAGCGGAGATGATCCGGTCGTCGCGCGCGAGGCCGGTGGTCTCGACGTCGACGACCGCGTACCCCTGTGGGTAGGCGGTCGGCCACGGCGCTGCTGTCGTGTGGTCTTCGAGCATGGTCACTGAGGATACGGGCCATCACTGACAGTTTTGCCACCCCGGGTGAGCAGAGCGCCGACAAGCGCCCGCACGGAGTTGACGAAGAGCCGTTCGGAGTCGACAGGGCGCGCCAGTGCGCGGGCGAGGGCCGGGTCGTTCTCCGCCGTCGCCGCGTCCCACAGGTCCTCCTCGCCGGGGTGCTGGGCCGGGGCGCGTTCACGGTTGCGCTCGACCAGGACGTACCCGACCACCTGGAACTGGACGGCCCGTACGACCTCGGCGGCCCGCGCGCCGCGCACCCCCGCCGCGTGCACCTCGTGGACGAGGGCCTGCTGGGCGGGCAGGAACATCCGCTCGGTGAGCCCGCGTTCGTGGACCATCGCGACGAGATGCGGATGGTCGCGCAGATCGCGGCGCAGGGCGCGCGCGACGGACACGATGCGCTCCTGGGGCGTGCGCCCACGCGGACGGATCTCGGCCAGCTCGTCGACGGTGCGCTCGACGAGGGCGTCGAGCAGCGACTGGCGGTTGCCGATGTGCCAGTAGATGGAGGTCACGGCGGTGCCGAGCTCGGCGGCGAGCTTGCGCATGGTGAGGGCCTGCGGGCCGTGCTGCTTGACGAGGCGCGCGGCGGCGTCCACGACCTTTTCGCGGGTCAGCGTCGGTCTCGTCATGGCATCCCCAATTCTGTTGCCTGCACGGCTCTTTACCCTTCGACGACGCGGTGTAACAGTGTTACAGGACTTGAGGGTACGGCGCGATTCAGGCAGTGCTGTTTCAGGCAGGCCCCGGGCACGATCGACCAAGGGTGGTACGGCATGGCACGCGTACGGTACGGACCGCGCACCGAAGCCGAGATCGCGGCGGCGCGCGCAGCGAGTTCCAAGCTCCCCGACATCTGGTCCACCGGCGTGGTGGCGCTCTGGGAGAGCGACCCCGACGCGGTGGCGGCCGTACTGCCGCCGCCGCTCAAGCCCACTTCGCGCCCGCTCGTACGGGCCAACATCAGCAAGGTCGATCTGCCCGGCTACCCGCTGGGCGCGGGCTCGGTGGCGGTCGCCGCCGAGCACGGAGGGGTCGTGGGCTGGTACCCGCTCGTGATGCCGATGACCCACGAACGGGCCCTGATCGGTGGCCGCGAAGTGTTCGGCGAGCCCAAGAAGCTGGGCGAGGTGAGCGTCGAGCGTGACGGCCTGGTCGTACGGGCCTCCCTCGCGCGGCACGGCATCGCCTTCGTCGAGGTGCGTGGCGCAGTGGACGGGGCGCTGCCGCTGCCCGAGCCGGCCGAGAAGGTCGACTTCTACTTCAAGTTCCTTCCCGCGGTGGACGGTCGGGGCTTTGACGCCGACCCGGTCCTGGTGCACTGCACGCGCAACGAGAAGGTGCGCAGGCTGGAGCGGATCACGGGCGACGTGGTGCTGCGTGAGTCGATGTACGACCCCATCGCCGACCTGCCCGTACGCCGACTGGTGGAGATCACCATCGGCGAGAAGACGACGGACCAGCGGGGCAGGGTCGTCGAGCGGGTGAGTGCGCAGGCGCTGCTGCCGTACATCCACCAGCGCTACGACGACCCGCAGCAGATCTTCGACGGCCCGCCGGAGGGGAGCGTCTGATGGAGCTGCGGGAGGGACAGGTCGCCGTGGTGACGGGTGCGGCGAGCGGCATTGGGCTCGCGATGGCTCGCCGGTTCGCGGACGAGGGGCTGAAGGTCGTCCTCGCCGATGTGGAGGAGGGCGCCCTGGAAAAGGCGGCGGCCGAGTTGCGCGAAGGGGGCGCGCAGGTGCTCGCGCGCGCCGTCGATGTCAGCGAACGCGCCAGTGTTGTCGCGCTCGCGGACGCGGCCTACGAGGCCTTCGGTGCGGTGCACGTGCTGTGCAACAACGCAGGCGTCGGGTCGGGCGCGGAGGGCCGCATGTGGGAGCACGAACCCAACGACTGGAAGTGGGCGTTCGCGGTCAATGTGTGGGGTGTCTTCCACGGCATCCAGGCATTCGTACCGAGGATGATCGCGAGCGGCGAGCCGGGCCATGTCGTCAACACGTCGTCGGCGGACGGCGGCATCGCGCCACTGCCGACCGCCTCCGTGTACGCCGTCACCAAGGCGGCCGTCGTGACGATGACCGAGTCGCTGTACGCCCATCTCAAGGCGGAGGGCGCGGAAGTGGGCGCCTCGGTGCTCTTCCCGGGACCGCACATGCTGCGCACCGGGCTGTGGGAGTCGCACCGCAACCGGCCCGAGCGGTACGCGAAGGAGCGGCCCCGCAGGACGCCGTACCGCAGCCTCGGCCAGTGGGAGTCGGCGATGCGGGAGGCCGGGCACGAGATCGAGTTCACGCCGGTCGAGCAGGTCGCCGAGGTCGTCGTGGACGGGATCAGGGCCGACCGCTTCTGGATGCTGCCGGCGAGCGAGCACAGCGACCGGCAGATCCGGGCCAGGTCGCAGTCGATGCTCGACCGCGCCGACCCGTCGTACCTGGAGAACTTCATTCTCGACTGAGGCATGAAATAGGCCTGCCACGGGCCTGCCGCGGGCCTGTCATGACCGCTCGGCTGGTCGCGACCGGCTCGACCAGCTCGATCGCTTCGACCCCTTTCATCCGACCGAGGTGTGTGTGATGACAGAGCGGGACCCGTACCTGATCATCTCCTCCGACTGCCACGCCGGACTGCCGACCGAGCAGTACCGGCCCTATCTGGACAGCGCCTTCCACCGGCCCTTCGATGAATTCCTCGGACAGCGGGGCGCCCGCCGCGAGGAGATGACGCGCCTGGGCGTACGCAACGAGGCCTTCGCCACCAAGTGGTTCCAGGACAATGAGGAAGGGCTGCGCGGCGGTTGGGACACCGCGCAGCGGATCAAGGAGCTCGACGGCGACGGGGTGGCGGCCGAGGTCGTCTTCCCCGACGCCGATGCCGTCGACAGTCAGACGGCGGCCCCCTTCGGGGTGGGCCTGGGGCTCTCCGGCGACCAGGACCCCGACCTCGGCATGGCGGGCGCGCAGGCCCACAACCGCTGGCTCGCCGAGTTCGTGGCGGAGCACCCCGAACGGCACTGCGGGGTCGCCCTGCTGCCCATCACGGGCGAGGTGGACCGTGTTGTCGCCGAGGTGTACCGGGCCAAGGAGTCCGGGCTGGGCGCGCTGATGATCCCCTCGATGTGGGTCGACAAGGCGCCGTACCACGACCGGCGTTACGACCCGGTGTGGGCGGCCGCAGCCGAGACGCGGATGCCGATCGTCACCCACTCGGGCGCCGCACCGCGCCACGAATACGGCGACCATCTCGGCATCTACGTATCCGAGGTGACGTGGTGGCCCTCACGCCCCCTGTGGTTCCTGCTCTGGTCGGGCGTCTTCGAGCGTCACCCCGGGCTGAAGTTCGGCGTCGCGGAGTCCGGCTGCTGGTGGCTGCCCAACCAGCTGTGGTTCATGGACCGGCTGTATCTGGGCGCGCACGGCGGAAAGAAGCTGTCACCGTTCGCGGAGCTGAAACGGCCGCCGAGTGAGTACCTGGACCGTCAGGTCTTCATCTGTGCCACCAACACCAAGCGCCGCGAGCTCGCCCAGCGCTACGAGATCGGCGTCGACAACATCCTCTGGGGCAGCGACTTCCCGCATCCCGAGGGCACCTGGCCCGCCACGCGCGCGTGGCTGCGGAAAACCTTCCATGACATCCCGGTCGACGAGACCCGGCGGATGCTCGGCCTCGCCGCCGCCGATGTCTTCGGCTTCGACACGGCGAAGCTCGCCCCGGTCGCCGAGCGCATCGGCCCGACGCCCGACGACCTCGGTCAGAGCGCCGACCAGCCGGCGGTCGAGGCCTCCTGGGCGAAGTCCCGCGAGGTGGGCAGGCACTGGCTGACCGACCACGACTTCCCGCAGCTGGGGGTCCTGTGATGGACAGCCACCAGGACAGCCCTCAGGACAGCCCTCAGGACCGCTACACCGTCATCTCCGCGGACTGCCACGCGGGCGCCGACCTCCTCGACTACAGGCCGTACCTGGAGAGGCGCCACCGTGACGACTTCGACGCCTGGGCGGCGACGTACGTCAACCCGTACGAGGACCTCCTCTCGGACACGGCTGACCGCAACTGGAACTCCGCTCGCCGCGTCGCCGAGCTGGAGGCCGACGGCATCGTCGCCGAGGTCGTCTTCCCCAACACCATCCCGCCCTTCTTCCCCAGCGCCTCACTGATGGCACCCGCACCGTCCAAGGAGGAGTACGAGCAGCGCTGGGCGGGGCTGCGCGCCCACAACCGCTGGCTGGCGGACTTCTGCGACGCGGTGCCCGGCCGGCGGGCGGGCGTCGGCCAGATCCTGCTCAACGACGTGGACGAGGCGGTACGGGAGGTCCGCCGGATCAAGGAGGCCGGCCTCACCGGCGGCATCCTGCTGCCCGGCGCCCCGCCGGGGTCGGGCATCCCCGAGCTCTACTCGCAGACGTACGACCCGCTCTGGGCGGTCTGCGAGGAGCTGGACGTACCGGTCAACCACCATGGCGGGTCCGCATCCCCGCCGCTGGGGGACGAACCGGCCGCCCGCGCCGTCTTCATGGTGGAGACCACCTGGTTCTCGCACCGGGCGCTGTGGCACCTGATCTTCGGCGGGGCGTTCCGCCGTCATCCCGGACTGAAACTGGTCCTGACCGAGCAGGGCTCCGGCTGGATCCCCGGGGTCGTCGAGATGCTCGACTACTACCACTCCCGTCTGGTCGCGGCGGCTTCCCGGGCCGCCACCGCGGAGTCCAAGTTCGGTGCGGGCCTTGCCGCTTCGATGGGGAACAGCCCCAGCGACGTATGGCGCGACAACTGCTTCGTCGGTGCCAGCTTCATGCGCCCGCACGAGGTCCCGCTGCGCGACCGGATCGGCCTCGACAAGATCATGTGGGGCTGCGACTACCCCCACGACGAGGGCACCACGCCGTACTCCCGCGAAGGCCTGCGGATCGCCTACGCCGGTCTGCCGAGGGAAGAGATCGCGACCATGGTCGGCGGCAACGCGGCCCGTGTGTACGGCTTCGACCTCGCGGCGCTCGACCGGATCGCCGAGCGGGTCGGCCCCACGGTGGCGGAGATCGACGAGCCGCTGAAGGAGATCCCGCAGGGGGCGACCAGCCCCGCGTTCGCGCCGGGCGGGTCGGTACGCGTCTGGTGAAGCGGCGGGTGAGACCGTCGCCGGGTGACCGATACGACGGACGACCAGGACGGGGCCCCCGACCGGGCGCGCGGCCGAGAGGCCCACGGCGAGGGCCACACCGACACCCACGAGGAAACGCACGGCGGTGGCCTCGGCGCCCGGCTGAACTGGCTGCGCGCCGGGGTGCTCGGGGCCAATGACGGGGTGGTCTCCACCGCGGGCATCGTCGTCGGCGTGGCCGGCGCGACGGACGAACGCGCCGTGCTGCTGACGGCGGGGCTGGCGGGCCTGCTGGCCGGTTCGATGTCGATGGCCGCGGGGGAGTACGTGTCGGTCTCGACGCAGCGCGATTCCGAGAAGGCGGCACTGGCCCAGGAAACGCGCGAGCTGCGGGAACAGCCGGAGGCGGAACTGGCCGAGCTGACGCGGCTGTTGTCCGCGCGCGGTCTGTCACCGGACGTGGCGCGGGAGGCTGCGGAGCAGCTGACCGAGCGGGACGCGTTGCGGGCGCACGCGCGCGTGGAGCTCAATATCGACCCGGACAACCTGACCGACCCCTGGCGTGCGGCGGGCGCGAGCTTCGTCGCCTTCACGCTGGGCGCGCTGCTGCCACTGCTCGCGATCATCCTGCCGCCCGCGTCCTGGCGGCTGCCGGTCACGGTGGTCTCGGTCCTGGTCGCCCTGGCCGTGACGGGCTGGGGCAGCGCCCGCCTGGGCACGGCGCCGCCCCGACCGGCAGTGCTGCGCAACATGGCGGGCGGGGCGCTGGCCATGGCGGTGACGTACGGGGTGGGGTCGTTGCTGGGCGCGGCGGGGGTCCAGTAACGGTGGACGAGCCGCTCCGTCGGGCATCCCCCGCTTCCCACCGGAACCGCCCAGCCCGCTGACATCACGTCTTACATACTTGTCGGTAACAACCCCTAGCGGGACGCTCGGCCCCGCCTTTAAGGTGCGGGCATGCCGAACCTGCCCGATGTCGTGCTGTGGTCGATACCTGCCTTCGTCCTGCTCACCGTGATCGAAGTGGTGAGCTACCGCCTGCATCCCGACGAGGACGCCGTCGGGTACGAGACGAAGGACGCCGCCACCAGCGTCGGCATGGGGCTGGGCAGCATCGCGTTCGACATTCTCTGGAAGATCCCGATTGTCGCGATCTACATGGCGGTGTATGAGCTGACGCCCGCCCGCGTCCCCGTCCTGTGGTGGACGATCCTGCTGATGCTGCTCGCTCAGGACTTCTTCTACTACTGGTCGCACCGCGGCCACCACGTCATCCGCATCCTGTGGGCCTGCCACGTCGTGCACCACTCCAGTCGCAACTTCAACTTCACCACCGCGCTCCGCCAGCCCTGGACGTCCCTCACCGTCTGGCCGTTCTATCTGCCGATGATCGCCTGCGGCGTGCACCCGGCCGCGCTCGCGTTCTGCTCGTCCGCGAACCTCGTCTACCAGTTCTGGGTCCACACCGAGCGGGTCGACAAGCTGCCGCGCTCCTTCGAATATGTCCTGAACACGCCCTCGCACCACCGGGTCCACCACGCGTCCCAGGGTGGCTACCTGGACCGGAACTTCGGCGGCATCCTGATCGTCTGGGACCGGCTCTTCGGCTCCTTCGCGGCCGAGACCGAGCGGCCCGTCTACGGCCTGACGAAGAACATCGAGACGTACAACCCGCTGCGCGTCGCGACGCACGAGTACGCCGCCATCGCCCGCGACGTACGCGCCGCGACGAGCTGGCGCGAGCGCGCGGGGCGCGTCTTCCGCGGCCCCGGCTGGCAGCCGGGGCCCGGGCCGGGCGTTGCACCGGCGGCAGAGCCGGTCGCCGTGCCGACGCCCGTGCCGATGCCCGCGCCGAGTGGCGGGCCCGCTGCCGAGCGGGTCGCCGGGCCAGGCGCGGGGAATGCCGCCCAGCCGAGTGCCCAGCCGAGCGCCGAGGCGGCTGCCGGGCGGGAGGCCGAGCCGGTCGCCGACCCGGCCGCAGGGGCTCGCGCCCAGCCGGTCGTCGCCGCACCCCCCGCCCCCGAGGCCGCAGGCATCCAGCAGCCGGAGCCCGCCGCATGAGGCGCGCCGACCTCGCGCGTCTCCTCCTCGCCGCCTTCGCCGTCGCGACCGCCGCCGATCTCGTGTCGCTGCTGGCCGGCGCCGACCTCGGGCACCAGATCGCCAAGCCCCTGCTGATGCCCCTGCTCGCCGCGTACGCCGCCGTGCGCGGCGGCCCCGCCCTGCTCGTCGTGGCGCTGCTCTTCGGCTGGGGAGGCGATGTCTTCCTGCTCTTCGACGCCGACCCCGCCTTCATGGCCGGCATGGGCTCCTTCGCCGCCGGTCACGTCTGCTACCTGCTGCTCTTCCGCCGAACGCGGACCAATCCGTACCTCGCCGCCGGATACGCCGTCGCGCTCGTCGCCACCGTCGTGCTGCTCTGGCCCGACCTGCCGGCCGAACTGCGCGTGCCGGTTGCCGGATACAGCCTCCTGCTCACCGTCATGGCGCTGCGGGCGAGCGGCCTCGGGCTGTACGCCGGGCTCGGCGGCGCGCTCTTCCTGCTCTCCGACACCCTCATCGCCACCGGTGTCGCCGAGTGGCCCCAACTGCCCGTGCCCGACTTCTGGATCATGCTCACCTATGTGGCGGCGCAGTACCTGCTGACCACCGGCGTACTCGCCCGGCAGGCGGCCACGCCCCTGAGTCCCCGCCCGGCCGCGGGCGACACGGTCCGGACCTGAGGGCAGCGGGCCGCCCGGACTTGAGAACGGTCCCTCCGGACGCGCGAACGGGCCGCCCGGAGACCGGGCGGCCCATACCTGTGCAACGAACGTGCGTTACTTCTTGGTCACCGCGTCCAGGGCGTCGGCGATACCGACCCCGTAGAAGCCGTTGTAGTTCTTGCCGCCCTCGCACACCGCGTCGATCTTGCCGTCGCCGTCGATGTCGTACGGGTCCGTGCACGGCGTCTTGTCGGCCTGCGCCGCCAGGAGGGCCTTGACCCTCGCCGCCGAGGCGTGCGGGTGCGTGCTCTTGATGAGCGCCGCGACACCCGCCACGTGCGGGGAGGCCATCGACGTACCGGCCATGTAGGCCCACTGGCCGCCCGGCACGGGGCCGAGGATCAGGCCGCTGGTCGCGGGGGCCTGCGGCGGCTGGTAGGCCGTGCTGTCGCCGCCGGGGGCCGCGATGTCGATGACGCCGCGACCGTAGTTGGAGAACGAGGACTTGATGCCCTTGGCCCCGGTCGACGCGACGGTGACCATACCGGGCAGCTGGGTCGGCGCGTCCAGGCACTCGGACGGGTCGATGTCACGGTCCACCGGCGTCGAGTCGTTCGGGCTGGTGGTGTCGTTGATCGTGTCCGCGGCGAGGTCGAAGCTCGAGTTGCCGGCCGCGGCGACGTTCACCGTGCCCTTCTTCTCCGCGTACAGCGACGCCCGGGTGATGGCGTCGACGAGCGCCTTCTGGTCCGGGTCGTCCTTGCAGTTGAACATCCACGGGTCGGTGTAATAGCTGTTGTTGGTCACATCGACGCCGTGCTCGGCCGCCCAGATGAACCCGCACACGACCGACTCGGTGTAGAAGAAGCCAGCCGTCGTGGACACCTTGATGCCGGAGACCTTGACGCCGGGCGCGACACCGGTGACACCGACGCCGTTCTTCGCGGCGGCGATCTCGCCCGCCACATGCGTGCCGTGCGGGCTCTCCTCGGCGGACGGGCGCCAGGCGCCGTCCGTCGTGTCCGGCTTGCCCGTCACGCAGTTGACCGACGCCGCGCGGTCGAAGTTCGGCGCGAGGTCCGGGTGGGTGTCGTCGACACCCGTGTCGATCACCGCGACGGTGACCTTCTTGCTGCCGAGCGTCTTCTTGTGGGCCTGGTCCGCCTTGATGGCGGGCAGGTCCCACTGCAACGGCTGCAGCGGGTCCTCGCCGGCGACCGCCTTCGTGGACGCCGCCTTGGCCTGCGCGCCGATCAGCGCCTTCGGAGTGCCGACGTCCTTCGTGGACTGGGCGGGCAGCGGCGCCGTGCGGGTGGCACCCGCCGACTGGACGCCCTTGGCCTTGCGGATGGTCTTCGCGAAGGTGTCGTCCGACGAGTGGACGACGATCACGCCGATCTGGTCGTACGCCTCGACGACCTTGCCGCCGGCCTTGGCGATGGCCTTCTTCACCTTGGCCGCGTTGCCGTGCCCGGGGCGCACATTGACGACGTAACTCAGCGGCGTACCCGCCGCACTCCGCAGGGCGGCCGCCGGGGAGGACGCGGCATCGGCCGAAGGCGCGGTGGTCGCGGCGGCGGTCCCCGGCAGGAAGGCCAGAGCGGCGGTTATCGCCAGGCCGGCGGGTATCGCCACGGTCCGGCGGGACCAGTGGGTGCGGGGCGACGTCATAAGATCTCCGGTTCTTCGGGGCGGACGGGGGAGAGCCACTGCTTCGGGGCGATTTCCGGGGAGATTCACTTCTTCACGGCGTCGAGGGCGTCGACGATGCCGGAGCCGTTGTAGCCGTTGACGCGCTCGCCGCCCTCGCAGGTGGTGGCCTCGACCCAGTTGCCGGCCGCGTCGTAGACGTGGCTCGGGCAGCCCGGGTTGTCCGCCTGCTTCTTGAGCAGCTTCTGGAGCTGCGCGGGACTCGCCTTCGGGTGCGCGCTCTTGAGCAGCGCCGCGACGCCCGCCACGTGCGGGGTGGCCATGGAGGTGCCCTGCTTGTAGCCGTAACCGCCGTTCAGGACGGTCGAAAGGACCCGGCCGTTGGCGTCGGGCGTGCCCGGGATCTGGTATTTGTCCCCACCGGGAGCCGCCACGTCGGCCACGCCGTAGCCATAGCTGGAGTAGTACGACTTGACGCCCTTGTCACCCGTCGCGGTGACGGTGACCACGCCGGGCAGCTGGGTCGGCGCGTCGAGGCACTCGGACGGGTCGATGGTGCGGGTGGCCGGCGTGGAGTCGTTGGGGCTCGACGTGTCGACGAGCGAGTCGGCCGACAGGTCGTAGTTCGAGTTGCCCGCCGCCGCGACATTCAGGGCGCCCTTGCGCTCCGCGTACGAGGTGGCGCGCGTCAGCGAGTCGAGCAGGGCCTTCTGGTCCGGGTCGTCCTTGCAGTTGAACATCCACGGGTCGACGTAATAGCTGTTGTTCGTCACGTCGATGCCGTGCTCGGCCGCCCACACGAAGCCGCAGACGACGGCCTCGGTGAAGAAGAGGCTGGTACCGGGCTCACTGACCTTGATGCCCGCGACCTTGACACCCGGTGCGACTCCGGCGACACCCAGACCGTTGCGCGGGGCGGCGATCGTGCCCGCGACATGCGTGCCGTGGTCGCTGCCGTCGGTGTACGGGCGCCACGCGCCCTCGGAGGAGTCCGCGACCCCGCCGACACAGTTGGCCGACTGGGACTTGGAGAAGTTGGGCGCGAGGTCCGGGTGGGTGTCGTCGACCCCGGTGTCGATCACGCCGACGGTGACCCTGCTGCTGCCGTCGTTGATCTTGGCGGCCTTGTCGGCCCCGATGGAACGCAGGTCCCACTGGTTGGCCTCAAGAGGCTCCTGGCCCGGCTCCGCCGCCGCGGCGGCCTTCGCGGCCTCGGCCGCGGACAGCTTCTGGGTGGTGCCTTCTTCGGTGATACCGACCGGCGTGAGCGGCGCGGTGCGGGTGGCGCCGGCCGAGGACACGCCCTTGGCCCCGCGTATCTCCTTGCCGAAGTCCGGGTTCTGCGAGTGGACGACGATGACGCCGATCTGCTCGTACGCCGTCACCACGGTCCCGCCGGCCTCGGCTATCGCCTTCTTGACCGACCTGCTGTGGCCGCCTTTGGTGTTGACCACGTAGGACAGCTTCGGTCCCGTCGGGGCGGCGGTGGCGGTGGCCGGGCCGTCCTGCGGTGCGGCGGCCGTGGCGACCGCCCCTGGCAGGAAGCCGAGCGAGGCCGTCAGCGCCAGTCCGACGGGCAGGGCGAGCACGCGCTGCCGTCTGGATCCCAGATGAGCCATGGGTTCTCCACATCATCCGTGAGGACCGCTCCTGCGCGGGGTGCACATGAGCGGGTACATGACGAGTGAAGCTAGCGCCGATCATGCGTTCGTATCAACGAGTTCGGAAAAGATAATGGCGATGTCGAACCGCGTCGCCGTGCGCTCCGTGCCGTTGTCAGAGGGACGAGCACCACCGCCCCCCGGCAGTGAGCTCGTACGACCGCACCCCGACCGCACCCCGTCGCGAGGAGAATCCGTGGCAACCGATGCCCCACCGCCCAAGGGCGGCACGGACTTGAGTACAGCAGGACCCACCACGGAGCAGTACGTCGCGATGCAGAACAGCCCCGAATTCGGGCAACTGCGCCGCTCGCACCGTGCCTTCGCCATCCCCCTGACCATTGCCTTCATCGCCTGGTACCTGCTGTACGTCCTGCTGTCCAACTACGCGGGCGGCTTCATGGGCACCAAGCTCTTCGGCAACATCAACGTGGCCCTCGTCTTCGGCCTCGCCCAGTTCCTCACCACCTTCCTCATCGCCTGGTTCTACTCGCGCCACGCCGCGACGAAGCTCGACCCGAAGGCGGAAGCCATCAAGTCCCGCATGGAGGCCGACGTATGAGCACCGCGCTGACCACGGTCCAGCTCGCCGCGGCCGGTGACGCCAGCGAGCACCGCCCGCTGATCATCACCCTTTTCGGTCTTTTCGTCGTCGCGACGCTGATCATCACCGTCTGGGCGGGGCGCCAGACCAAGAGCGCCGCCGACTTCTACGCGGGCGGCCGGCAGTTCACCGGCTTCCAGAACGGCCTCGCGATCTCCGGCGACTACATGTCCGCCGCGTCCTTCCTGGGCATCGCCGGCGCCATCGCCCTCTTCGGATACGACGGTTTCCTCTACTCCATCGGCTTCCTGGTCGCCTGGCTGGTCGCCCTGCTCCTGGTCGCCGAACCGCTGCGCAACTCCGGCCGGTACACGATGGGCGACGTCCTCGCCTACCGGATGCGCCAGCGCCCGGTCCGTACCGCGGCGGGCGCCTCCACCATCGTGGTGTCGATCTTCTACCTGCTCGCGCAGATGGCGGGCGCGGGCGTGCTGGTCTCGCTGCTCCTCGGCATCACCAGTGACGCCGGCAAGATTCTCATCGTCGCCCTGGTCGGCGTCCTGATGATCGTGTACGTGACCATCGGCGGCATGAAGGGCACCACCTGGGTCCAGATGGTCAAAGCGGTCCTGCTCATCACCGGCACCGTGCTGATCACCTTCCTGATCCTGCTGAAGTTCAACTTCAACGTCTCCGACCTGCTGGGCAGCGCCGCGTCGAACAGCGGCAAGGGCTCGGCGTTCCTGGAGCCCGGCCTGAAGTACGGCGCCACCAGCATCTCCAAGCTCGACTTCATCTCGCTCGGCATCGCCCTGGTCCTGGGCACCGCAGGCCTGCCGCACATCCTGATCCGCTTCTACACGGTCCCGACGGCCAAGGCCGCCCGTAAGTCCGTGAACTGGGCGATCGGCATCATCGGCGGCTTCTACCTGATGACCATCGTGCTGGGCTTCGGCGCCGCGGCGCTGCTCAAGCCGGCCGACATCATCGCCTCCAACAAGGCGGGCAACACGGCGGCGCCACTGGCCGCGCTGGAGATCGGCGGCGGCGCAGGCTCCACCGGCGGCGCGATCCTGCTCGCCGTGATCTCCGCGGTCGCCTTCGCCACCATCCTCGCGGTGGTCGCCGGCCTCACACTGGCGTCCTCGTCCTCGTTCGCGCACGACATCTACGCCAACGTGATCCGCCGGGGCCAGGCCACCGAGAAGGAAGAGGTGCGCGCCGCCCGCTGGGCGACGGTGGCCATCGGTGTCGTCTCGATCGCGCTGGGCGCACTCGCCCGCGATCTGAACGTGGCCGGTCTGGTGGCCCTCGCCTTCGCGGTCGCCGCGTCCGCGAACCTGCCGACGCTCCTCTACAGCCTGTTCTGGAAGAAGTTCACCACCCAGGGCGCGCTGTGGTCCATCTACGGCGGCCTCGCCTCGTCGGTGACCCTGGTGCTCTTCTCCCCGGTGGTCTCCGGCAAGGCGACGTCGATGTTCCCCGGCGTGGACTTCGCCTGGTTCCCGCTGGAGAACCCCGGCATCATCTCGATCCCGCTGGGCTTCCTGCTCGGCTGGCTCGGGGCCGTGCTGTCGAAGGACGACGTGGACAAGGAGAAGTACGCGGAGCTGGAGGTCAAGTCGCTCACCGGCATCGCAGCGCACTGACCCCGGTTCTCCCACCGCACCCCTCCGTGGCCGCGTCGTAGAGTCCTACGACGCGGCCGCGCCGCTCTGGTGACATCGGGCCCCTGTTGATGTCAGAGGCGTCGCGTAGGCTCGACAGCGTTCAACAATGATGAATTCACGGATCGGGGAGGAGGTCGACATGCTCATCGACACCTACGGCCGGGTCGCCACCGACCTGCGTGTTTCACTCACCGACCGCTGCAATCTGCGCTGTACGTACTGCATGCCGGAAGAAGGCCTGCAGTGGCTCGCGAAGCCGGATCTGCTCACCGACGACGAGATCGTGCGGCTGATCGGCATCGCCGTCACCGACCTTGGCATCACCGAAGTGCGCTTCACCGGCGGCGAGCCGCTGCTGCGCCCCGGGATCGTCGGGATAGTAGAGCGCTGCGCGGCCCTGCAGCCGCGCCCCCAGATGTCCCTGACCACCAACGGCATCGGGCTCAAGCGCACCGCGGCCGCACTGAAGGCGGCCGGGCTCGACCGGGTCAATGTCTCCCTCGACACGCTGCGCCCGGACGTCTTCAAGATCCTCACCCGCCGCGACCGCCACCAGGACGTCCTCGACGGCATGGCAGCGGCCCGCGAGGCCGGTCTGACGCCGGTCAAGGTCAACGCCGTGCTGATGCCGGGGCTCAACGACGACGAGGCCCCCGAGCTGCTCGCCTGGGCCGTGGAGAACGAATACGAGCTGCGCTTCATCGAGCAGATGCCGCTGGACGCCCAGCACGGCTGGAAGCGCGACGGCATGATCACCGCCGGTGACATCCTGGCGTCTTTGCGTACGCGCTTCACGCTCACCGAGGAGGGCGAAGGAGAGCGCGGCTCGGCCCCCGCCGAGCGCTGGGTCGTGGACGGCGGCCCGCACCGGGTCGGCGTCATCGCCTCCGTCACGCGCCCGTTCTGCGCGGCCTGCGACCGCACCAGGCTCACCGCCGACGGGCAGGTGCGCACCTGCCTCTTCGCCCGCGAGGAGTCGGACCTGCGTGCCGCCCTGCGCTCCGGCGCACCGGACGAGGAGATCGCCCGGTTCTGGAAGCTCGCGATGTGGGGCAAGAAGGCGGGCTCCGGTCTCGACGACCCGACCTTCCTGCAGCCCGACCGGCCGATGTCGGCCATCGGCGGCTGACGACACCCCCAGGGGCCTTCAGCCGTCCCTGGGGACGGACTCCCACTGCTCCAGCGTCACCACGTCCTTGAGGAAGCCCCGTAGGTCCAGGAAATGGGAGAGATGCTCGCGGTGCTCCTCGCACGCGACCCAGGTCTTGCGGCGATCCGGTGTGTGCACCTTGGGGTTGTTCCAGACGAGGACCCAGACAGCGCCGTTGCGACAGGCCTTGGCCGAGCAGATCGTGGCAGTGGTGCCGGCTGCGGTGGAGCGGGCGGCGTCCGGGGAATCGGGGGAGCGGGGAGTGTCGGGGGAGTTCACGCACTCAACCCTAGATCAGCTCCGGCTCCGAGAGCCGCGTCGTAAACCCCCGGAAAATGGCGACGCCGAGCAGCCACGGGGGGAGCTGCCCGGCGTCGGTCCGTCGCTCCGACGGGGGATGCGGAGCGCCTACGAAGTATGTCACGCGACATGGGGTGCGGTGCACCGGAACTTCATGATTGATCTGAGCTTTTCTTGAGCTTTGCGGACTGGGAAAGATCAGCTCTGTTCGTGCGGTCGTTGTTCCCGGTCGGGCTCGGCCGCTTCCGCGGTGGATTCCGTGCCGACCGTTCCCAAAGGCGGGTCGATGGCCGGCCGTATCGGCGTCGGAATATAGGCGGAGGGCAGTGAGGGGGTGTTCTCCCGGCCCCCGTTGGCGATCACCACCGCGATGTACGGCAGGAGTACGCCCAGCCCAAGGGCCACGATCGCGATGTGCCGTTCCACATTCCACAAAGCCGCGGCCAGCACCACCGACACAGTGCGGACCGACATCGAAATGATGTAACGGCGCTGCCTGCCGCGAATGTCATCGGCCAGACTCTGCCGGGCCCCGGTAATCCGGACGACCTCGGCGCTGCGCTGCTTCCGCATCACGTTTCACCACCCGATTTCCTGTGCCGGGCACTCCCCGGACCGGACACATCCCACGTTACGCCGCGGCTCCGCCGGGTTCGAGACCGGGGCGTCCCCGGTCCGGGTGTGCGCACCCCGCCGATTCACGTATGGCGCTGTCCGACAGGCGCCTTACGGTGCCTCGTCCGAGACTGGTCGGACATGCGCGAACCGCGCCGCATGAGGAGGCGACATGAGTTGGTTGTGGGCAATCGTCGTGGGACTGATCCTGGGACTGATCGCGAAGGCGATCCTCCCCGGGAAACAGGAGATCCCGCTCTGGCTGACGACTGTGTTCGGAATTCTCGGAAGCATTCTCGGTAACGCGGTCGCCACCTGGATGGGCATCAACGAGACCAAGGGCATCGACTGGGGACGGCACATCCTCCAGCTGATCGGTGCCGTCGCCGTGGTCGGTGTCGGTGACATGCTCTGGTCCGCGATCCGGGGCAAGGGCAGGCAGCGAACCTGACCCGGGTACGACAAAGGGCGGCCCGATGCGCTGAGCGTGCGGCCGCCCTTCGTTCGTGTACAGCCCCGCCGACGGCTCAGCCTCCGGTGACCTCGATCGCCGCCAGGTTCTTCTTGCCCCGGCGAAGCACCAGCCAGCGGCCGTGCAGCAGCTGCTCCGGGCCCACCGGGGTCTCCTCGTCGGCGACCTTGACGTTGTTCACGTAGGCCCCACCCTCCTTGATCGTGCGGCGGGCGGCGGACTTGCTCGCGGACAGACCGACCTCCGTGAGCAGATCAACGACGGACCCGAGCGCGGCGATCTCGGCGTGCGGCAGCTCGGAGAGAGCCGCACGCAGGGTGGGCTCGTCCAGCTCGGACAGCTCACCCTGGCCGAAGAGCGCCTTCGAAGCAGCGGTGACGGCGGCGCACTGCTCGGCGCCGTGCACCAGCGTCGTCAGCTCCTGGGCCAGTGCCCGCTGCGCCGCGCGCGCCTGCGGGCGCTCCTCGGTCAGCTTCTCCAGCTCCTCGATCTCCTCGCGGGACTTGAAACTGAAGATGCGCAGGAACTTCGAGATGTCCCGGTCGTCGGCGTTCAGCCAGAACTGGAAGAAGGCGTACGGCGTGGTCCGCTCGGCGTCGAGCCAGACCGTGCCCGACTCCGTCTTGCCGAACTTCGTACCGTCGGCCTTGGTGATCAGCGTTGTCGCCAGCGCGTGCACAGCGGCCTCGGGCTCGACCCGGTGGATCAGGTCGGTGCCCGCGGTCAGGTTGCCCCACTGGTCGCTGCCGCCGGTCTGCAGCGTGCAGCCGTAGCGCCGGTTCAGCTCCAGGAAGTCCATGCCCTGGAGGATCTGGTAGCTGAACTCGGTGTAGCTGATGCCCGCGTCGGAGTTGAGCCGCCGCGAGACGGCCTCCTTCGCGATCATCTTGTTGACCCGGAAGTACTTGCCGATGTCCCGCAGGAAACTGATGGCCGACAGACCCGACGTCCAGTCCAGGTTGTTGACCATGGTCGCGGCGTGCGGTCCTTCGAAGTCGAGGAACCGCTCGATCTGCCCGCGCAGCCGCTGCACCCAGGCGGCGACCGTCTCGGGGTCGTTGAGGGTGCGCTCCGCGTTCGGCTTGGGGTCGCCGATCAGCCCCGTCGCGCCACCGACCAGGCCCAGGGGGCGGTTGCCCGCCAGCTGGATCCGGCGCATGGTGAGGATCTGGACCAGATTGCCGAGATGCAGGCTGGGCGCGGTCGGGTCGAAGCCGCAATAGAACGTGACGGGACCGTCCGCGAACGCCTTCCGCAATGCGTCCTCGTCAGTGGAAAGGGCGATCAGCCCGCGCCACTGCAGTTCGTCGACGATGTCCGTCACGGTTCTCTTGTCTCCTTGGTGATGTTTACGGTTCGCAGTCCGAGGTTATACGCCCTGGCTGACCGAACTCATATTGAAATCCGGGATGCGCAGCGCGGGCATCGCGGCCCGGGTGAACCAGTCGCCCCATTCGCGAGGCAGCGTCTTCTCGGTGCGTCCCGCCTCGGCGGCCCGCGACAGCAGATCCACCGGCGACTCGTTGAACCGGAAGTTGTTCACCTCACCCACCACTTCGCCGTTCTCCACGAGGTAGACGCCGTCCCGGGTCAGCCCCGTCAGCAGCAGGGTCGCCGGGTCGACCTCCCTGATGTACCAGAGGCAGGTCAGCAGCAACCCGCGCTCGGTGGCGGCGACCATCTCGTCCAGGGACCGCTCGCCCCCGCCGTCCAGGATCAGATTGTCGATCGCCGGGGCCACCGGTAGCCCGGTCAGGCCCGCACTGTGCCGGGTCGTCGTCAGACGCTCCAGCTTCCCGTCGCGCACCCAGTCGGTGGCCTTCAGCGGCAGCCCGTTGTCGAACACCGACGAGTCGTCGCCCGAGGCATGCGCGATGACGAACGGCGCCGACTCCAGCCCCGGCTCGTTCGGGTCGCTGCGCAGCGTCAGCGGCAGCCCGGAGAGCGTCTCGCCGACCCGGGTTCCACCGCCCGGCTTGGAGAAGACCGTACGGCCCTCCGCGGCGTCCCGGGCCGCCGACGACCACAGCTGGTAGATCAGCAGATCGGCGACCGCGGTCGGCGGCAGCAGCGTCTCGTAGCGGCCGGCCGGGAGGTCGATCCGGCGCTCGGCCCAGCCCAGGCGCTTCGCCAGTTCGGCGTCGAGCGCCGCCGGATCCACGTCCTTGAAGTCCCGGGTGGCGTGCCCGGCCCAGGCCGAGCGGGTACGGTCCGGCGACTTGGCGTTGATCTCCAGGGTGCCGTTCGGCTGGTCGTGACGCAGCCGCAGCCCCGTCGACGTACCCAGGTAGCTGGAGGTCATCTCGTGGTTCGCGAACCCGTAAAGCTCGCGGCCGCCGGCCCTGGCGCGGGCGAAGGACTCGCCGAGCGCGGGCGCGAAGTCGGTGAAGACCGCGGACGAGGTCTCGGCCGGGGCATCCCTGAAGTCGGGCGACGCGGGCACCCCGGAGACCAGCGGCTGGGCGTCCTCGGCCGGCTCCGCGCCCCGGGCGGCCGCCTCCGCGGCCCGCACCAGTGGCTCCAGCTCGTCGGCGGTGACGGCGGAGCGCGACACGACACCCGAAGCCGTGCCCCGGGCGCCGTCGACGGTCGCGATCACCGTCAGGGTGCGGCCGCGGGTGACCCCGTTGGTCGTGAGCGAGTTGCCCGCCCAGCGCAGATTGGCCGACGACTGCTCGTCGGCGATCACCACCAGACCGTCGCCGCGCGACAGCTCCAGGGCCCGCTCGACGATCTCGTACGGCTTGGCTGTGCGGCTCATCGACCGGCCTCCTGCGTGGTGTTGAGGATGTTGACGCCTCGGAAGAGAGCCGAAGGGCAGCCGTGCGAGACCGCGGCGACCTGGCCCGGCTGGGCCTTGCCGCAGTTGAAGGCGCCGCCCAGGACGTAGGTCTGCGGGCCGCCGACCTTCTCCATCGAGCCCCAGAAGTCGGTGGTTGTCGCCTGGTAGGCGACATCGCGCAGCTGGCCCGCGAGCTTCCCGTTCTCGATCCGGAAGAAACGCTGGCCGGTGAACTGGAAGTTGACAGGACAGGGAGGGGGCATACCCCTCTGATTAGGGTTTCCGCAGGTCAGACGCTGTTTCATGGCTCAGCCTCAATCCCTGTTCATACCGGTTGAAACCGGACTGCGCGGGGTCTGGTGATGACTTGGTGTCGACCTCTGACAGGCCCGAGGTCCAACGAATAGGTTGCGCCCCGTGATCTGGCCGCGTACCTTCACGGGAAGCAACTAACCCCCGGAGGTAGCAGCCTCCGGGGGTGCCCGCCAGGGCGAACCTGGTGGGAAGACACCTAGAGAGTGGACCTCTAGATGCGCGTCCAGCGTACTCGGCACGTCAGTGCTTACGTACAGATTCCCAACGAGATCGCGAGAAGCAGCAGCCTGACCTTGGAAGCCCTCGGGCTCCTCGTTCGGCTGCTCTCAATGCCTGATGCGAACAAGGCCACGGTGGAAGGGATCACCGCCCGCGTACCGAACGGACGGAAGTCCGTTAGCAACGCCATGAACACCCTCGTTGAGCAGAGCTACGTACAGCGTGCACGGCTCCAGGACCCCGAGACGGGCAAGTGGGTAACGCTCACCTCCGTCTCGGACCACCCGACCGACACCATGCCGACTGTCGGAGCGCCGACCGGTCAGGCTGTCGGCGGCTATCCCAAGGGATCAATACCGGAGGGAAATGACCTCCCCCCTGAGCCCGCTGAGCAGCCGTCAGGCAGTGAAGCTGTGAGTAGCGAGGAGGAGGAGTTTTCTCCGGAGATCAGCAACGACGACAAGCCCGCCGGCAAGCCGGGCGATGCCGTGATCGGTCGAGCTGCGGCCTGCCTTGGCCGCTTGGGCGATCACGACGGGCGGCTTCGTCTCAACACGTCCGAAGTTCTGCGGCTGGCTCCCTTGGCTGCTAGCTGGCTCGCGGACGGCTTCCACGAGATGGAAGTCCTTCGGGCCCTCACTCGGGTCTTGCCGCCGTCTGTCGAGTCTGCTGCGGCCCTGGTGACCTACCGACTCATGAACCACCGCCCGGAGCCTGCCGCCACCCCTCTCGGGGTCCCCGCGCCGCGCTCTTCGGTGGCCCGCACCGCGTGCCCGGAGTGCCACAGGCCCTACCCCCTGGGCCACGTCGGCGGCACCTGCCGTGACTGCCAATCAGGCAACTGAGCTACCCCGCAACCGAGAGGATCACTGTGAATAGCTCTGCCCTGCCCTGGTACGTCAAGCTGGTGCTTCGGGTCGCTATCCCCGCCGCCTGCCTCGCTGCCCTGTACCTCTCCATCCCCGGAGAGATAGCCATGGCTCGCACTGCGGGATGGTCTGAGAACTACGCCTACGCCATGCCTGTCTGTGTCTCGGTCTACGCACTCGCTGCGGCGGCTATCGCCGCCTATCGCAGACGGGCTCAGCTTCCCGGACAGGTGACCGCTCTCATAGGTGCTGGCATGGCCTTGGTACTGGCCATGTGTGCCCAGTCCATCTCTCACCTGATGGCACAGGACTACATGGGCACCTCTGCCCTCCTGGTGGTGGCTGTCAGCGCGGTCCCGCCCCTGGTGATCGCTCACATGATGCACATGGCAGAGACTCCCTCTCAGGTGAAGACCGCTGCTGAGGAGATGGAAGAGCTTCGAGCCGTGATCCTCTCTCTCACGGTGGAGGTAGCTGGCTCTCTCCTCCTTGGCTCGCGGGATCTGGCGAGAGAGTGCGACTACCTTGCCGCGCGAGCGGGGGAGCTGTCTCAGGAGACCGAGGAGACCTCTCAGGAGCTGCACCTTCGACTGGTCGAAGCGGGACGTAAGAAGGGTGGCTCTCGGGGCGCTGTCCCGCTGGAGGAGGTAGAGGCGGTTGGCAGAGAGCTGAAGCGGAAGGGCGTGAAGATCACGGGCCCCAAGCTTGCGGAGGCCCTTGGTATCGCAGAGAGCACCGCCTATCGCTACAGGCAGGCAGCCATCTCAGCCTGACCTCTCTCGGACGCAACGAAGGCCCCTCCCAGGGATACGGGGAGGGGCCTTCAGTCACAGTCTACGAGGTCTGAACAGTGACCCTAATACGGAAGCCCACGGGGCATGCTTGGGGGCTTCCTGTGGTCCTGCGTGACTCAGGCTTTTGCCGCCTTAGCGAGAGGCAGAAACGCGGTCCATGCATCAGCGGACAGCACGAGCGCCGGGCGCTCAGGAGCCTTGCTGTCACGAACGGGCACGAGACCTGAGAGAGCAGCAGAGGTAGGAGCCCACTCAAGGCAGTTGCCGCCCTCAGGGCCGCTGTAACTGGACTTGACCCAAGGGGCCGAGGGCTGTTCGTGCTTCACAGGGTCTCCAGTAGGTCTCTGATGAGGTCTGCACTCATCCCTTGGGGATGGGCCTCACCGACAAGCCCATCGTAGGCACGAGTGGCGGCCCGGACTAGCTCAGGGTCGTCCACCATGCCCGCCGTACGGTACGTCTCAACACAGACGATAGTCACGTGGGATTTGTTGGTGAGAAAGGATGCTCCGTAGTCCATCAACAGGTGAGGTGCAGCCCGGAGGGGGAGGATTTGAAGCGAACTGGTGGGGCGGTCTGCGTGTTGGAGGAGCGCCTTCAGCTGGTCGCGCATCAGCTCCGCAGAGACGATCTGGCGGAGTAGCACGGACTCGCAAAGCACCACCCTCAGGTCTGGAGGTGTAGGCCCCCAGAGGACTTCCTGACGCCTGAGACGAGCGCTGACCAGACGCGCGATCTCTTGGTCGCTGGCCCGGGGGTCACCAGCTCTAAGGATGGCGTCTGCGTAGGCGGGCGTCTGAAGTAGCCCCGGAACGAGGGTAGGAGACCACTCCGCTACCTCTACCGCCTCGCGCTCCAACGTCATGCGCTGTTGATAGAGGGCGGGAAACGACTGTGTTGTGATCTCGTCATGCAGGCGTTTGAACAGTCCGTCTGTGCCGAAGAATTCATCGAAGAGCGGCGGCAGGGCCGGGGGGATGTAGCCGTGTTCGTTCTCTATCCGGCTGATCTGGCTCTTGGACGTCCGAGCCTTCCGAGCTAGGTCCGTCTGCGTTAAGCGGCCCGGTGGGTGCAGGAGCCTCGCCTTCTTCAGCTCATCCCCAAATTGCTTCCGCGGGTCTTCGAGTTCCTGTTCCACGCTCACGGCTTCCCCTTGACCACCACTCTGGGCACGGCTTGCGCCACCAACAACTGTGCTGGTCAGACGCTTTGGCATATGCCGCCGTGACCAAACCCCAGGTTGGGACTTGAAACTCTTCTGAGCGTACGGCAGATGCGCCACCCTGGCACTACACACAGTGAGTTGCTCCGACGAGAGAGCTGGCCATGATGCACCCCGCCCAACTACCTCAGACGCCGGTAGATGTGAGCACCCCGACGAAGGCTGACGCGCAGACCGCGTATGCCGAGCTGTCCGCCGCACTGTCGGGCGTCGGCATCGACCTCCGGTCGCTGCACATCGACGAAGAGGGCTCGCGTCCCACGATCAACCTCGGACGGGTCAACATCACAACGGCCAGGAAGCTGACCAAGATCCTGAAGGCGGCTAGGTGCTGAGGAGGGAAACGTGGTGGCGGTGAACGACATGGTGAGGGACGAGATCAGGTGCCAAACGGGGACTGTGGTTGCGATCAACGGAGACGAGCTTTCCATTGTCAGGCCATCCGGCCTGTCGTGGGACGCACGGACTCGTCACGTACGGTCGGCAACTCAGCAGGAGATTGCCGAGCTGCAAGTAAACAAAACCCTGCGCCTGAAGGCACTCGGGCAACTGCCGGCATCCTCCGATTCTCCGGATGGCTGTTGACGCTGGTGGCTGTGATGCCTGGCAGGAGATTGTAGGTATGGGCACAACCGCTATCCCCACGATGGCGTTTGATATTCAGCCCCGTTCTCCAGTTACGGATGACGGAAATCGGTGGGTCACGGGGGCTTGCTGGTTCTACTGCCACTTGCTGCACGTTCGGGTGCTGTGGGTCGGCTCCGCGCACACACCGTGTGGGACTGCTGATGTATACGCCTGTGAGCCCTGCATGGAGAAGATCACGGCCAGAGCAGGCCAACAACTTCGGGCGAAGGATATTCAAGACCTAGTTGCCCGCTAAAACTTCGCCCCTGTCGGATGTCCCCGGATGGCCCTCCCCCCGCCGCCATCCGGAAGCCCGGCAGGGGCGGAGACTCACTCCCTTGTAGCTCAGTCAGGAAGAGCACTGCGCGGCCCCCGCGCAGACGACTCCGGTTCAAGTCCGGACCTGGGAACTGCTGCCCTTGCGATGTGTGGGGCAGTGACGCAACACCCGCCTTTCGGCTGTCTGCTTGGTGATGGGCAGGCAGCCGAAAGGCTCCCTGCCTGTACTCCGAGAGGACACCATGACAGCCGTTCTCGAAACGCCGACGAACACCATCAAGTCTCTTGCCCTGGAACTGACTGGGCTCTGCCAGAACACTTGCTCATCCCATTGCTATGCAGGGTCGGGGCCTCAGGGCACTCACGGAACTATGACCCGAACGGACTGGGAAGAGGTTCTGAGGCAGGCGTCAGCCGCAGGCGTGCGGATGGTTCAGTACATCGGTGGTGAGCCGACGCTTCACCCGTACCTCCCTCAGCTCATCCGCCGCGCTCTGGACTTCGAGATGCGCGTAGAGGTCTTCTCCAACCTCGTACACATCCGCTCAACGATGTGGGAAGCCCTGGCTCTGCCGGGCGTGAGTCTGGCGACGAGCTACTACAGCGACAGCGAGGCGGAGCACGAGGAGATCACGGGTGGTCGTGGGTCCTACAAGCGGACCAAGGGAAACATCACCGAGGCCATCCGTCGTGGCATCCCTCTGCGCGGTTCGCTCGTGCATGTCCTTGAGGATCAGCGCGTCAACGAAGCGCGGGCCGAACTACGATCCCTCGGCGTCACTGGCGAAATCCGGCTCGACCGTGTCCGTGCCATCGGCAAGGGCTCCACAGACGTCACGTTCAACGACCCTAACGAGCTGTGTGGTCGATGCGGAGTCGACCGCGCAGCCATCAGCCCTGATGGTGTCGTGACTCCGTGCGTCATGTCGCGCTGGCTTCCTGCCGGAAACGTGCGAGCGCAGTCCCTCACTTCGATCCTGTCTGGTCCTCTGTGGCAGCAGCAGAACGACGTCATTCCGAGGACTGTGGGCGGCTGTGTCCCGGATAGCTGCACTCCTAAGGAAGACTCCTGCGACCCGTCGCCGGGTGCGGACGACTTCGACACACTGAAGGCGTGCAACCCCGACAAGGACGGGGGCGACTGCTCGCCGGCAGAGACCCCGGCCTGTAACCCGAAGCACTGAAGGGGAGTCTCCATGCTGGAGTGGCAATCTCACGCCGCCCGACTCGCGGCAGATGTCGCCCACCCTGTTTCCCGCTGGCGCGGTCCGCTGGCGTCCACTCCTCGGCACCTCTTCGTCCCTCGCTGGTGGAAGGCCAGCAAGGGGCAATGGGCACTCCAGGATGGTCCGGGGGACCCTGAAGCATGGGCCACCGCGGCCTACTCGAACCGAACCCTTGTGACCCGCATCGGGTCTTCCCACGCGGACACGACGGAGGAGAAGGTGGTTGACGGGCTGCCCACGTCCTCTTCCACTCTTCCGGGGCTCGTGGTCCGGCTGTATCAGCACGCGATGATTGCTGATGACTCGGACATCCTTGTGACGACAGGATCGGGCTATGGAACTGCCCTGGCCTGTCAGCGTCTTGGCTCGGAGCATGTGACGAGTCTCGATGTGGATTCGTACCTGGTGACGGCTGCTCGGGAACGGCTGGACGCCATCGGCCTTCGCCCTGAGGTGGCCGTCTGTGACATCACAGGCCAGTTGCCAGGGAGCTTTGACCGCATCATCGCCACCGTCTCCACGAGGTCTGTGCCCGCTTCGTGGCTGACTGCCCTGCGGCCTGGGGGTCGGCTCGTTACGACGCTCGCCGGCACCTGGCTTGTCGTCACAGCAGACAAGCAAGCTGACGGAAGTGCCCTTGGCCGCGTAGAAGCAGACCGTGCAGCCTTCATGCGCACCCGCCAGGGCGCTGACTACCCGTTGAGCCCCGGCCTGAAGTTCGAGGAAATCGACAACCTTGAAGGGGAAGACTTCTCCACGGGCCGCTATCCGGTCTTGGACGTTCAGGAGTCTTACGATGTTTGGTCAATGCTCGAATTGACTGTGCCTGGTATCCGGCATCGCTTCGAAGAAGGCCCGGAGGACCACCGAAAGGCCGGGATGATCCACCCTGACGGGTCCTGGGCTCGTGCAGAAGGGGTGTGGACCGGGGTTCCGACCGTTCAACAGGGCGGCCCGAGGCGTCTCTATGACGACCTGGAGAGAATCCGGAACCGACTCAACACAGAGGGGGCGCTTCCTCTGAGCGGTGCCCGTGTAGAGATCACTCCGGAAGGCACCTGCACCATCAGTCGAGGCGCTTGGAGCGCCACTGTCGGCTGAGGCCACACAAGAAGAAGCCCCCTCCTGGATGGGAGGGGGCTCTTCTATGCTCTGAGGGCCCGCCCTCAAACGCTCTGTCTCCTTCAGCCCACGCTCACGGAGAACCCGTTGCTGGCGATGATCAGTACCGCCGCGACGACTCCCACCGTCACGAGGACGCCGATGAGACGGGCCGTCCGGCCTTCCTCCTGGATGGCGTATCGAACGGTTCGCCACCACTCCTTGTCGAGCTTCATGCCGCTCACCACTCCTTCTGTGCTGGTGAGTTGAGCTTCCGCGAGCCGTGGCGGCGATGTTCTGCGGCGGTACGCTGTGAGGTGCAAAGAATCGTGGTGAATCGTGGTGACACACCTACCGGACACCACGGCGGGGGAGGAAAACCTTGGCGGGATCAGCAAGCAGAGCGGTAGAGATCCCTGCGTCGATCCCCGATGGGCCTCTCCGCACGTGGCTGGAGTGGTTGAAGGAGCTGCGGGCGCGGGCGGGGATGCCATCCCTGGCTGAGGTGGCTCGCCGAGCGGGTCAGCGAGGAGACGCCCTCAGTACCGCCACTGTGCGGAGGCTGCTGGTGGGCGACTCGCTGAGCCACAGAGCCACAATGGCCCTGGCCTACACCTTGGCGGAGATGGACAAGCGGCCCGTAGCCGGCAAGCCCTCAGAGGACTGGGATGGTTTTGATCTTCGCCTCACGTGTTTGGTGAGTGAAGCGTCCGAAGCCAACGTTAGCGAGGCTCGAACACCTCGCACTGGGCTGCCTAATGTGCCCACTGGCACAGCACCGAAAATCTTGTTGGCTAAGCCAATGAAGTCCGGTCAACTGCTTAAAGCGGACTGGGAAAATGGCCGCTCTCGGAAAGGTCGCGGAAAATCTGAAGCTAATCTAGATGTCCGCGAGGCTCCACGCAGCCCCGTTGGCATCAGGTATATCCGTAACCGGACAAAACTTTGCATCGCACGCACTGTAGCGGGGACACGAGAAGCGGCTCAGCAGTTGGAAGGAAACCGCTCCCTTGAGCTTCTGCATAGCTTAGCCTTCCAAATCGACCGTCCTCAGCACAAACTATGGGAGTTTCCACAGTCTCCTACTCTGCCTGCAATACGGGACGTCGGAATGTATTCCGGGTCGCCCCTGGCAGATCTGGCATTGCTATATTACTCCGGCTTCCAGATTAGGCTGATACCCCCAGCTGGCCCCTCCCCGGGGGGTATCTTCCGCTCCGACGGGTCCATGGAAGGTTGGCCGCTAGACGCATACATAATGCCAGCTCCTTATTCGCTTGTGATTATCGATGGGCAGCAAAACATAAGCGGGATGCGTGAAGTGTTGCGTTCCCTGCTGGAACAGGCGCCACAGGAGAACGATGCGGCGCAACTTTGCGCGTTTTTCATCACGAAGCTGTCCTTGCGCGAGCTTATAGCCGCACTTGTTAGCCAAGTAGAATACGAAGGCATGGCTGGGCTGCTGTATGCAGGTATGCCTAGGCTGCTGAACAAGCTCAAAGATCTTGCCGATAAGCAGCCGGAACGGAATATTTTTCTTTGTCGGGAGACACACGCCGACGACGAACCGTTCTTGTGGCCTTCAACGGATAGTTGAGCTGAACTAAGGGGAG
>NZ_JBDHNH010000008.1:0-463601 GCF_039766235.1 Streptomyces changchenzhani
CTTCCGAAAAATGGGCAAGAGGCGAAGTGTCTGCTAACCGAAACGAGGGAGGAGGAGATTCTGAGAGCTTCAATTCCGGTAACATAGGCGTAGCCTCGGCGAGTAAGGCAGCGATTCTAATTCCCTGCGTGCCGGCCGGCCGAATTCCCGGAGGCCCCTACAGTCTCAGTGTCATTGTCGACTTGAACAAACGAGGGGGGTCCGATGACGCCAAGGCTCGTCAAGGCTTGATTGATCTGACTCGGAGCGCGGCGCAATACGCCCACAAGAAGGCAGATTGCGAACTTCCCTTCCACAATCAGCTCTGAATGTGCGGCTGGCCGGGAAGTTGCAGAAATCGGGCAATGATTCCTACAAGACCGACAGGGCGATCCAAGATGCGCTCACGCAGCAGGTGTACTTGTGACTGCCAAGCCGGTCCGCTCGTAGCGTGGGGCACTGGACGAGCTGAGTACTTATCAATGATGCAGTCGCTCTGTCAGCACTCTCGATTGATCACTACGCTTGCTGACATGGCGACTGACAGCGTGAGCGTTCGGACCCTTGATGGCCTGCACCTGGCGGCCACCCTCGAACGTCCCCAAGAGCCCACCACACGCGCCGTGCTGCTGGTGCATGGCGGTGGTGTCACTCGCGAGGAGGGCGGGTTCTTCGGACGGCTCGCAACCGGCCTCGCAGAGGCGGGCATTGCCTCGCTGCGCTTCGACCTGCGGGGACACGGCGAGAGCGACGGCAAGCAGGAGGAACTGACGCTTTCCAGCATCCTCAACGACATTCGCGTCATGCTTGCCCACCTCCGCGAAGCAACGGGAGCCGCAGAGATCACCTTGCTCGGAGCGAGTTTCGGCGGAGGTATCTGTGCCTACTACGCCGCCAAGTGCCCGGATGAAGTTGACCGCCTGATGCTGTTCAATCCCCAACTCAACTACAAACGGCGGACTGTCGACGCCCGGCCGTACTGGACGGATGACGTCATCAGCGAGGAGGCGGCAGCCGAACTCACCGAGCGTGGTGCACTTCAGTTCACGCAGACGCTCCGCCACGGCCGCCCCATGCTCAACGAGGTGTTTTGGCTCAAGCCCCACGAAGTGCTTGGGGAAGTTCAGGCCCCAACGCTGATCGTGCACGGCACGGCTGACACGCTGGTGCCCTTCGAGTCGTCCCGAGAAGCCGTTGAGCGCTTCACTGCTCCGGTACAGCTTGTTCCTGTGGAGGGCTCACAACACGGTTTTGCCGTCCACGATGACCCGCAGTACCTCAACCCCAAGAGCCAGGAGTATCAAGCGTCTGTCATCCGCACTGTGACTGACTGGCTCACGGCGTCGCTGTAAGCGTCTCGCGGAATTCTCGGACTGCGGGCCGGCTACGCCACCGATCGAGCGTCTGCGAAACCTCGCCGAGCACGCGCATGGTGCGCTCTGACTTCACCTCGTGCGCGACTTGGGCCGACGGCTTACCGATCTTGGCGGCTTCGTCCGGTTCGCCGCTGAGCGCCAGTGCTGCCGCCCGTCGCGCGTTGAAGAATCCGGTGTCTCGGTGGGACAGCGATCCGGCGCTCAGCACGTCGTTGAACAGGCCAACCGCGAGGCTCGGCTTCCCGGCCTCGGTGTAGGTGACAGCGTTGCGCAGTAGCAATGTGTCGGTGGTGAAGTAGACCCCGAGCGGCGTGGGGTCGTCGGCGGACACGGCAGTCAACAGGCCATGCGCTTCGTCGAGCTTTTGCTTGACAGCATCCAGCGGTTCCCCAGTCATGGCCAGCCCGAGGGCTTCCTGCTGGGTGACCTCAGCGTGGACCCGGGGCGGCAACTGCCATCGCTCATGCCGAGCAGCCTGGGCGAGGGTGAGCACCCGCAGCGCATCGCGTTCGTCGTACGCCATCTGGGACTTCTTTAGCAGGACATAACCCTGCATGGCAGCATCGTCGGCTTCTTGCGCCCACTCCATCGCGCGGTCGTACCAGAAGCCTGCCTGACCGGGCTGGTGGATGTCGCGGTACAACCATCCGGCGAACTCGGCTCCGTCGGCCCCGACCGACAGTAGCTCGCGCCGGGCCTTGGGCTTGAAGTTGCGAGCGCTCTGCTCGATGGCCCCGAGTAGTCCGAGGACGACCGGCAGGGTCTTCTTCGGACCGAGTGCGCCGTCGTCGCCCTTGGCGCGCTCCAGTTGAGTGCGGAAGTAATCGACGACCGGGCCGTCGAGGTAACGATGGGAATCCTCCAAGGCGCTCGCGACGCGCTGAAGTTCTTCCAGGCCCAAACCAGGCAAAGCGGCAGCGACAATGCCGCTGAGCAGCGATCTACGGTGGAGCGGACTCATAGCCTCGTGTTCCGTGGCGGTGGCGGTGCTGTCGGCCGGGATTGCCGACAGGCTGCCGAGGCCGTTGCCCGCGAGCGCGTCCGCGTCGACCGGCACGAAGACCTGCTGTCCGTTGACCATGACCGGAAGCAACGTCACGCCTCGAGTCCGGGGTTGCTCTGGCTTCCGGTGGCCGGTCTCTTGCCGCGGATTGACAGGAGCCGCGAACTGTCGTTCGCTGCCTGGCAGCTTGAACCACAGTAGGTCGGCCGGGATTTTCAGGCTATGCGCCCATTGCATGAGCTTGGAGAGGTCCTGCGGGGCGGCGCCGTTCTCGATCCGGCTGAGCTGAGCCTGGGTTACGCCGAGCCAGTCGGCGACGGCTCCTTGCGACAGCGCTCGTCCATGGTGTGGGTGGGTGCGGTAGGCGTAGAGCACCTGGCCGAAGTGCCAGCTTTCCAGAGCTTCGCGCATCCGGGAGCGCTGCCAGAACCCGACCGGGAGATCTGGCGGTTGGCCGGCTGACTGCCGCTCGTGTCGCGCGCAGGCCCCGCACCGATCTCCGGCGTTGTCCCTGGCCAGCCGCGTACCGCACTGGCAGTAGCGGGCTTGCTCTGGTGCCATACCGCCGGTACTCCCGCCGCTGGTGCCCCTGGCCTTTGCCTACCCAGCGTATTGCCACATGCGGCCCCGGGATGGCAATACGCCGGACGTATACCCGCGTATGCCTGGCCGTCGTTGGCCTGCCAATTGGATAGCAGCAGGCTCGGGAAGCCCCACTTACCTACCCGTCAGGGCAAGGAGCCAACGCTATGCCGACAACACCTCGACGCGCCTTCGGCTACCTCCGCGTGCTGCCCGGCATGGGAATAGACGACGTACTGCGCTTGCAGCGCGACTTGGTGGTCTTCGCCGAAGTGCAAGGCCTTGTTCTCGCTGACGTGTTCGTCGAGGCCCAGTGGCAGCAACTCAAGGCGTGGCAGGAGGTCGTGGTCCATTGCTGGGCCAAGAACGTCAGCAATGTCGTCATGCCCTCGCCCGAGCACCTGCATCAGATTCCGGTGTTGGCGGAGATCATGAGGGACGAGGTTGAGAGGGAGATCGGCGGCAAGCTCTGGCTGGTCGAACCGCTTGAAGAGACCGCCGCAGCCGAACCGGAGGCGGGTCGTGAGCGCTGAACATTTGGTCAGCCGGCTGGAGTTGGCTGCCCAGGCCGACGCTGGGCGGTGGGCACGAAGCCATACCTGCGATGTGCTGAGGGCCTGGGGTGTCGGCGAAGACCATATCGACACGGCACGGTTGGCCGTCTCGGAATTGGTCACCAACGCCGTACGACACACAACGGACGAGCTGACCGACGCCCCGCCGCAACGGCTGACGCTGACGCTTCAGCGAGAACCACACCGCTTGCTGGTGTGGTTGGCCGACCCGAGCAACAGGCCACCAGCGCGCGCAGTGCAAGTGTCCGGCGCGGAGAGTGGGCGCGGGCTGCTCATTCTGGAACAGCTCACCAAAGAATGGAGCTATTACTTCCTGCCGACTGGCGGCAAGGTTGTCTGGTGCTCGATTTCCCTGACTTAGCGGAGATCAACAGGCACCTGAAGGGCATCAATTCTATTACCGGCCGACCACACCGCCGCGCACGTACCCGGGATGAAGACGAATTTCCCCGGCATCGGTGAGACGTAGACGTCCTCCACTCCGGGTACTGGGCGCCCCTCGGGAGGCAGGATGCCCAGTTCGAGCGCCTCCCGCAGTTCGACCATCACCACAGAGATCGCCGACATGACCTCGCTCGCGTCTCCGTGCTGTGCACGGGCTCGTCACCACGGCAGCTCCCGTACCTGCTGGAAGCAGAGCACGACGAACAGGAGGCCCGCCGACACCAGCATGCCGTTGCTCAGCCAGCCGTTGCGCCATTCCGCGGGCGTGCGGGAGGAGTTGAGGAGCCAGACCAGGGTGAGTGCCAGGAACGGCATGAAGAACGCGCCCAGTACGCCGTACACCACGACCAGGCCGAACGGCTGGTCCAGCCACAGCAGGGTCATCGGCGGGAACGTCAGCCACAGCAGGTACGCGCGGAAGGGCTTCGAGCGCTCCTTGGCGCCCGTCGCGAGCTCCTCGACCGTTCCCTCGTCGATCGGGGCGCCCTTGCGGTCGGCCTGGAAGCGCTCCACGAAGTCGGCGAACATCAGGCTCACGCCGTGCCACACGCCGATGAGGGACGAGAAGGACGTGGCGAAGAAGCCGACCAGGAAGAGCTTCGCGGTGAACGCGCCGTAGCGGTCCTCCAGGATCTTGCCGAGGTCGATCAGGCCCCGGTCGCCCTTGGTCAGGGCGAGGTGTGAGGAGTGGAGCAGTTCCGCGCCCACGATCAGCATCGCCACGACGAAGATGCCGGTCGTGATGTACGCGACGCGGTTGTCGAGCCGCATCACCTTCATCCAGGAGGGGTTGGTCCAGCCCTTCGCGTTGACCCAGTAGCCGTACGCCGCCATGGTGATCGTGCCGCCCACGCCGCCGATCAGGCCCAGTGTGTAGAGCAGCGAGCCGTCCGGGAGCACCGGCACCAGGCCCGCGAAGGACGCTCCGATGTCCGGGCTGACGCGGATCGCGACGTACACGACGACCACGAACATGATGCCGATCAGGGCCGTCATGACCTTTTCGAAGACGGCGTACTGGTTGAACCAGACGAAGACCAGGCCGATCAGGCCCATGAGGATCGCCCAGACCTTGAGGTTCGGCCCGTCCGGGAAGAGCGCAACGATCGGCAGGGCCGACGACGACATGGCGGTGGCGCCGTAGATGAAGCCCCAGATGGTGACGTAGATCGCGAAGTAGACCGTCGTCCACCGGCCGAGGCTGCGCCAGCCCTCGAAGAGGGTCCGGCCGGTGGCCAGGTGCCAGCGGCCCGCGGCCTCGGCGAGGGAGATCTTGACGACGCAGCCGATCACCGCCGCCCACATCAGGGTGTAGCCGAACTTGCTGCCGGCGATCAGCGTCGCGACCAGGTCGCCGGCGCCCACGCCGGTCGCGGCGACGACGATGCCGGGGCCGATGTACTTCCAACTGGACTTACGTGGCCGGGCGGTGAGCTCTTCCGTGCTGTTGTCCGTCGTACCTGCCATCTCTGGCGCCTCCCCGCTCGTCCCACTCGTCCCCGAAGGTGATCCAAGTCACCAAAGCGGGGTGGGGGTGATCGCGCAAGAGGGTCAGCGGTTCGTATTGCCGGGGGCGCCGCGGTTGCCGAGGTATTCGCCCAGGACGGGGGCTATCTCCTCGAACCATTCCTGGAGCATCCCGCGGTTCTTGGCGACCACCGCGCAGTCGAGAAAGCGGCCGTCGGTGAGCACCACGCCCACCATCAGGATGTGGCCGCTGGTGCCCTGCTTGTAGTGGACGGTGGTGATGTCGTGCCAGGGGAACTCGGCGGTGTGGCCTTGGGACTCGAAGCAGACGCCCGCCTCGTCGATCACGATGGCGAAGCGCCGGTCCGCCGCGAGGAACTCGGGGCCCGGGAAGGGTTGTTGAAACTGTTCCTGTTGGGGTGCGTACGGCGTCGGGGCGTACGGCGGGGGCGGTGGGCCGAAGCCCTGTGGCACGTTCTGCGCCTGCTGCTGACCCTGCTGTTCCATGTCGGCCCCCTCGGCTCACGCTTGCGCGCATGTCCGCGCATCAGTAGGGAGCGCCCTCGGGACGGACGGGTCCCGGGGGCGCTCGCACACCATGGATCGTAGAGGCAGAGGCAGCTCTGGATGTACCTCTAGATGACCAGGCTCAGCAGCGCCGCGACCACGAAGCCCGCCACCGACAGGACCGTCTCCAGGACCGTCCAGGACTTCAGAGTGTCGCGCTCCGAGATGCCGAAGTACTTCGCGACCATCCAGAAGCCGCCGTCATTGACGTGCGAGGCGAAGATCGAGCCCGCCGAGATCGCCATGATGATCAGCGCGAGGTGCGCCTGCGAGAGGTCCTGGCCCTCGACCAGCGGGACCACGATGCCCGCGGTGGTGACGATCGCGACCGTCGCCGAGCCCTGCGCGACACGCAGCACCACCGAGATCAGCCAGGCCAGCACGATGATCGGCAGGCCTACGTCGTTGAAGGTGTCGGCGAGGGCGTCCGCGATGCCGCTGCCCTTGAGGACCGCGCCGAAGACCCCGCCCGCGCCGACGACCAGCAGGATGTTGCCGACCGGCTTGAGTGACGCGGTGGAGACCGTCTCCAGGGACTTGCGGGACCAGCCGCGCCGGATGCCGAGCAGGTAGTACGCCAGGAACAGCGCGATGGTCAGCGCCACGAAGGGGTGGCCGAAGAACTCGATGACCGAGCGGAGCGTCGAGGGGTCGAGCGCGATGGAGGAGAACGTCGCCAGCAGGATCAGGACCAGCGGGGTTCCGATGATCGACAGGACCGTGCCGAGCGCGACGGGCGTCTCGCGCGGGGTCACTCCCGCGGCGTGCTGCTCGGCGGCGACGGCGGCCTTGGCCTCCTCGGCGGCCTCCACCATGTCGTGCGGTACGTCGACGAAGATGCGCTTGCCGATCCACGCGGCGTACGCCCAGGCGGCGAGGACCGCGGGGACACCGACGATGACGCCCATCAGGATGACCCAGCCGAGGTCGACCTTGAACAGGCCGGCCGCGGCGACCGGGCCGGGGTGCGGCGGCAGGAAGGCGTGGGTCATCGACAGGCCGGCGAGCAGTGGCATCGCGTACAGCAGGATCGATTTGCCGGAGCGCTTGGCGGCGGCGTACACGATCGGCGCGAGGACGAAGATACCGACGTCGAAGAAGACGGGGATGCCGAAGACAACACCGGTGACGCCCATGGCGAGCGGGGCGCGCTTCTCACCGAACAGGTTCAGCAGGCGGGTGCTCAACACCTCGGCGCCGCCGGACACTTCGAGTATCGCGCCGAGCATCGTGCCGAGGCCGATGATGATCGCCACGTGCCCGAGGATGCCGCCCATGCCGGACTCGATCATCGAGACGGCGGCGGACTTCTGGACCGTACCGAAGAGCTCGGTGACCGACAGGCCGGCGGAGAGGCCCACCGCGATGGAGACGCCGAGCAGCGCGACGAAGGGCTGGATCCTGACCTTGATGATCAGGACGAGCAGCAGCGCGATGCCGAGGGCGGCGACGGTCAGCAGGCCGGCCGTGCCGGGGATCAGGGCGAGCAGGCCGCCGGTGTGCGGGGTCGGCGGTGGTACGGGTGGAGCGGCTGCGAGAAGCACGGGGGGACTCCGTTGTTCGGTTCCGCGAGGGTTTTGGGGCAGGGGGGACCACGGCACGGCGCTTCGGGGGAAAGCACCGTGCCGTGAGTTGTGGGGAGGTGGTGCAAGATCAGCCGAGCACGGCCAGGGCGTCGATCTCGATGAGCAGCCCCTTAGGGAGGCCCACATAGACGGTCGTACGGGCCGAGGCGGGCGCCTTGAGACCCTGCTCCTCGAAGTACGCGTTGTAGATCGCGTTCATCTCGGCGAAGTGGTCGACGTCCGTGAGGTAGACGCGCATCATCATCACGTCGTCCCAGCTCGCGCCGCCCTCTTCGAGGATCGCCTTGACGTTGGCGAAGGTCTGGAGGGTCTGCTCGCGCAGGGTCGGGCCCGCGGGGGTGGGGGCCTGGCCCTCCACGGCCGGCAGGAAGCCGACCTGGCCGGCGACCTGCAGGATGTTGCCCTTGCGTACGCCGTGGGAGAACTTGGCGGGCGGGGCGGTGTGGGTGGACGGCGTGATCGCGGTCTTCTCGCTCATGCGCTTGCTTCCTTGGTGGGGCCTGCTTTGGCCGGGGTGTCGGCAGTTGCAGGGGGGTTGGCGGTACCTGAGTACTCCCGGCTGATGGCCTCGGCGGTGCGGCGCACCAGCGGGAGGAGGGTGAGGAGTTCCTCGGCGGTGACGACGACATTCGGTGCGGACACCGACATGGCGGCGACGACCCGGCCGTCCGCACCGCGGATGGGGGCGCCGATGCAGTTGATGGACTCCTCGTGGCCGCCGAGGTCGGTGGCCCAGCCCTGTTCGCGTACGTTCGCCAGTTCCTTGAGGAAGGCTCCGGCGTTCGGCGTCGAACGGGACGTGTACATGGGGTAGTCGAGCTTGTCGGCGATGGCGCGCCGCTCCGGCTCGGTGAGGTCGGCGAGCAGCAGCTTGGCGACCGCGGCGACGGTGATCGCGACGGGCTTGCCGATCCGGGAGTACATCCGGACCGGGTAGCGGCTCTCGACCTTGTCGATGTAGAGGACCTCGTTCTCCTCGTACACCGCTAGGTGGACGGTGTGGCCGCAGTCCCCGTTGAGTGCGGTGAGGTGGGGGTGCGCGATCTCCCGTACGTCGAGGTTCTCGACGGCCTGCTGCGCGAGCGCGAAGAGGCGGGCGCCGAGGCGGTAGCGCTGGTCCTGCTGGCGGTAGACGAGTCCGTGCTCGTGGAGCGTACGGAGGAGTCTGAGCGCGGTGGACTTGTGCACGCCGAGGCGGTCGGCGACCTTGCCGAGATCGGCGGGTCCCTCCGCGAGCAGCGGCAGGATGCTCAGCGCTCGGTCGACTGTCTGGCTCATGCGGTACGTACCTCCACCTGGTCCTCCCCTACCCCGTCCAGGATCCAGCCGGGGCCGAGACGCAGTGTGCCCCAGGCGGGGGCATCGAGGGCGGCAAGGCGGTCGGCGTGGGCGCGGGCGGGCGGGGTGGCGAGGTCGCCGGGGACGGTGAGGGCGGCGGCGGCCATGAGGTGGCCGTGCCGGACGCGGGCGCGGTCGGGCAGGCCGCGGAGGGTGGCGGAGAGGAACCCGGCGGCGAAGGCGTCGCCCGCGCCGACGGATGCGACGACGTCGACGGTGAGGGCGGGGACGAAGGTGACACTTTCGCCGCCGCGGGCCCCGTCCGTGCGGGCGTACACGGTGGCGCCGAGACTCCCCTGCTTGATCACCAGCACCTCGGGCTCGGGCAGGGCGGCGCGGATGGCTGCCAGGCCGGTCAGGTCCCAGGCGGCCTTGGCCTCGTCCTCGCCGACGAAGACGAGGTCGGCGCCGCGGGCGAGGTCGAGCAGGACGCGGGGGTGGGGGCCCTCGGCGTCGTGCCAGAGGTTGGCGCGGTAGTTGACGTCGAAGGAGACGAGGGGCCGGCCGGGGGCGCGGGTGGTGAGCTCATGCATGAGGGCGAGGCAGTCGGGCGAGAGAGCGGCGGTGATCCCGGACAGATGCAGGATCCGCCCCGACCACAGGTCCCGGTGCGGCATGCTGCCGGGCGCCATCGCGGAGGCGGCGGACCCGGCCCGGTAGTAGACGACCTCGGAGAGGGGCGCTGGTTCTCCGGCGGGGGCGGGGGCGGGGGTGGGGGCCGCGGTGACCTGCGGGACTGTCGCCGGGCCAGCTCCCGTCGGGCGTTCCCCCGCTGTGCGGAAGTAGATGCCCGTCGGGCGGTGGGGGTCGCGCTGGACCGCCGTCGTATCCACGCCGTACGCCGCGATCGCGGCCACCAGGTGGTCGCCGAAGCCGTCCGCGCCGACCCGGCCGAGCCACTTCGCCGTATGGCCGGAGGCTGCGAGGCCGCAGGCGACGTTGGACTCGGCTCCGCCGATGCCCCGTACGAACGACGGCACGTCGGCGAGGCGCCCCGGTCTCGACGGCAGGAACGTGACCATGGACTCGCCAAGACACACAACGTCGACATCGACATCGATATCGGCGTCGGCCTCGGCCTCGGCAGCGGCATCAATGTCGATACCGGCATCGGAAGCGATGTCGGAGTCGACGGATCCGGGCACGGGCGCGGTCACGATCGCTCAAGCTCCTCACTGGTCGGTCGCCGGGCACCATTGACCGGGCGTTGGCTCGGATGTTAGACAGCGCTAAGCGAAATGCGCAATGGGTGTTGCAGAGAGTGCAACGCAATCTTCTAAGGAGGCCCCATGGCTGCCGAGATCGACTCCGACACCGCAGACGCGGTCGGATCACTCGCCCTGGAAACGGTGGATCACCGCTTCAAGGCGCTCCCGCCCGACGCCACGGGCCTGACCGTCGGCGCACTGGCAGCAGAGCGCCGGAATCTGTTCACCGGCGGCTTCACCACCCCCGTGCTCGCACTCTCCGCCGAGTCCCTGGGCCACAACCTCACGCTCCTGGAGACCTACGCCGAGCGGCACGGCCTCGCCTTCGCCCCGCACGGCAAGACGTCCATGTCGCCGCAGCTCTTCGCGCGCCAACTGGAGCGCGGCGCCTGGGGAATCACCGCCGCCATGCCGCACCAGGCCCGGGTGTACCGCGCGTACGGCATTCAGCGGATCTTCCTCGCGAACGAGGTCGTCGACGCGCCCGCGCTGCGCTGGCTCGCCGCCGAGCTCGACGCCGACCCCGACTTCCGCTTCGTCTGTTACGTCGACTCCCTGCGCGGCGTCGAGCTGATGGACGAGGCCCTGCGCGGCGTCTCGCGCCCGCTGGACGTCGTGGTGGAGCTCGCCGCCGGTGAGGGGGCCCGTACCGGCGCCCGTACCGAGGCCGAGTGCGCGGCGGTCGCCGACGCGGTCGCCGCGACCGCGACCCTGCGCCTGGTCGGCGTCGCGGGTTACGAGGGCGAGGTGCCGCAGGCCGACGACGAGCGGGTGCATGCCTGGCTGCGCCGACTCGTCGCGCTGGCCTCGGAGTTCGACAAGGCGGGCCGCTTCGCGTCGACCGGCCTCGACGAGATCGTGATCAGCGCGGGCGGCAGCGCGTGGTTCGACGCGGTGGCGGATGTCTTCGCCGAGATCCCGAGCCTGTCCCTGCCCGTACTGAAGCTGCTGCGCTCCGGCGCGTACGTCTCCCATGACGACGGCCACTACCGCCATCTGACCCCCTTCAACCGGATCCCCGACGAGGGCGCGCTGCAGCCCGCCTTCCGCCTCTGGGCGCAGGTCGTGTCGCGCCCCTCGCCGACCCAGGCGTTCATCAACGCGGGCAAGCGCGACGCCGCGTACGACCTCGATCTCCCCGAGGCCCAGGTCGTACGCTCCGCACGCGACGGCTCGATCCGCCCGGCCACCGGCATCAAGGTCACCGGCCTCTCCGACCAGCACGGCTGGCTGACCACGGAGGAAGGCGGCGCGGGCCCGGAACTGGAAGTGGGCGACTGGGTCGGGATGGGTCTGTCCCACCCCTGCACGTCCTTCGACAAGTGGCAGTTGATCCCCCTGGTCCAGGGCGACGGCACCGTCATCGACTACGTCCGCACCTTCTTCTAAGCCCCCGGGAGCAGCAGCCATGGACCTCGTCCTTCGCGACGTACGCGTCATAGACGGCACCGGTGGTGCCTCCTATCGGGCCGACGTCGGTGTCACCGACGGCCGCATCGCCGAGATCCGCCGCGAGGGGGACAACGGCGGTCGCCCGCGCCTGAGCGCGGCGCGCACGGTGGAGGGGGACGGTCTGGCGCTGACCCCCGGCTTCATCGACATGCACGCGCACAGCGACCTCGCGCTGCTGCGCGACCCCGACCACTCGGCCAAGGCCGCGCAGGGCGTGACCCTCGAAGTCCTGGGCCAGGACGGGCTTTCGTACGCGCCGGTCGACGAGCGCACGCTCGCCGAGGTCCGCAGGTCGATCACCGGCTGGAACGGTGACGGCTCGGACATCGACTTCGACTGGCGCACGGTCGGCGGCTACCTGGACCGCCTCGACCGCAACTTCGACGGGCAGGGCATCGCGGTCAACGCGGCGTACCTCATCCCGCAGGGCACGCTCCGGATGTACGCCATGGGCTGGGACGACCGCCCCGCGACCCCGGCCGAGACCGACCGTATGAAGCAACTGGTTGCCGAGGGCATGGAGGAGGGCGCCGTCGGCATGTCGTCCGGGCTCACCTACACCCCCGGCATGTACGCCGACGACGCCGAACTCACCGAGCTGTGCCGGGTGGTGGCGCGGTACGACGGTTACTACTGCCCGCACCACCGCTCGTACGGCGCGGGCGCGCTCCAGGCGTACGAGGAGATGGTGACCCTCACCCGCTCCGCAGGCTGCGCGCTGCACCTCGCCCACGCGACGATGAACTTCGGTGTGAACAAGGGCAAGGCACCGGATCTCCTCACCCTCCTGGACCGCGCGCTGGCCGACGGCGCGGACATCAGCCTCGACACCTACCCCTACACGCCGGGCTGTACGACGCTCGTCGCGATGCTGCCGAGCTGGGCGACCGAGGGCGGCCCCGAGCCGACCCTGGACCGGCTGCGGGACGACTCGACCGCCGAGAAGATTCGTTACGTCATGGAGGAGGTCGGCGCCGACGGCTGCCACGGCGTCCCCATCGAGTGGGACACCATCGAGATCTCGGGCGTCTCGGACCCCGGCCTGGCGAGCTGTGTGGGCAAGACGATCGCGGAGTCGGCGGCCCAGCGCGGCGAGGCCCCCTGGGTCACCGCCCGCCGGCTGCTCGTCAACGACAACCTCGGCTCGACGATCCTCCAGCACGTGGGCCACGAGGACAACGTCCGGGCGATCATGCAGCACCGGGTCCACACCGGCGGCAGCGACGGCATCCTCCAGGGGTACAAGCCGCACCCGCGCGCGTACGGCACGTTCCCCCAGTACCTGGGCCGCTACGCCCGCGACCTGAACATCCTCGGCCTGGAGGAGACGGTCGCCCACCTGACCTCCCGCCCGGCGGCCCGCCTTCGCCTGGCCGACCGGGGCCTGGTCCGCGAGGGCTACCGCGCCGACCTGGTCCTCTTCGACCCGGAGACGGTCGCGGCGGGCTCCACCTTCGCAGCGCCGCGCACGCTTCCTGTGGGCATCCCGCACGTCCTGATCGACGGCAAATTCGTGATGGAGGACGGCAGGCGTACGGATGTGCTGGCGGGGCGGGCGATCCGGCGTACGACGTAAGGCGTAAGACCGACCGGCAACTGAGGGGGGCGGCGTCGCGGGGGTCGGATCTCGCCGCGTCAGTACAGGTCGAGCACCGCCCGCAGGGCCTGGTTGACGCGTGCCATGTCCGACGGGCCGACCGCGCCGAGCAGTTGGGCGCCACGGAAGCGCGTGGTGCGCAGCTGCTGGACGTTGACGGCTACGGCGGTGCACGGCAGCGGGTCGTCGATCACCACCGACATCGCGGTGTCCGGGAAGCGGCCCGAGGGGTGCAGCACGATGACGAGCACCGCGCCGTAGGGCTGCTCCAGGCCGTCCAGCGAGATGACAAGAACGTTCCGCGCGTCGCGGAGCGTCCAGATGTCACCGCGCTTCACAGTGTGTCGCCCTCGCCACACAGCTCGTCGCCGAGTCCGAGCGCCGCCAGGTGCTGGGCGGAGTCGAGGACGGCCTGCCGCCGTGCGGCGCGCACGATGTACGCGTTGAGGGACAGACCGGCCGCTTCCGCCCCGGCGCGGATCGCCGGGGCGAGATCGTCGGGAATCCGGAGCGTCATCACAGTCATGCGGTCACTTTAGGAACCGTGGAGTGGTTGCGCAGCCCGGTGGCGGCCAGTGGTGTCCGAATCGGTATCTGCCTCCCTCCGGTGGCCGCCCGGGAAAGATCTCCGAAGAATTCCCAGAAGAATTCCCAGAAGCTGTCGATCCGGGCGTCTCCCGTTCGACGTAAGGGTGAGAGGCAGGGAAAACCCCCGCCCCGAAGGGCCCGAAAGCCCCGACCGAGGAGTCACGATGCCGCGCTTCATGACGCTGATCCGTATCGACGAGAACATGGCGCCCGAGGGCCCCAGCCCCGAGCTGGAGGAGCGCATGGGCGCGCTCCTCGAAGAGATCACCAAGGCCGGAGTCATGCTGGACACGGCCGGGCTCGCCCCGACCGCCGAGGGCACCAGGGTCACCTGGTCCGGCGGCACCACCAGCTACACCGACGGCCCCTTCACCGAGAGCAAGGAAGTCATCGGCGGCTACTCGATCATCCAGGCCAAGGACAAGGCCGAGGCGCTCGAGTGGACCAGGCGGTTCCTGGAGACCCACCCGGCGGAGTGGAGCATCACCGCCGAGGTCCGCGAGATCGCCGGAGGCTGACGGCAGGATTCACCAGGGGCCGACGGCCGTATTCAGCGGAAGCTGACCGCCGGAGTCCGCTTGCCGCACCCCCGTCCGGCTGCTCTGATGAGTGACCGTGACGGCAGCAAGTGCGACTCGTACGGTCGAAGCGGTATTCAGGATCGAATCCGCGCGGATCATCGCCGGTGTCACCCGCATCGTGCGGGACGTCGGCATCGCCGAGGAGCTCGCGCAGGACGCACTGGTCGCCGCGCTGGAGCAGTGGCCGGAGTCAGGTGTCCCGGACAAACCGGGTGCCTGGCTCATGGCCACCGCCAAGCACCGCGCGATCGATCTGGTACGCCGCAAGGAGACGTACGCGCGCAAGCTGGCGGAGGTCGGAAGGACCCTGGAGGACGTGCCGGCGCCCGAGCCGACGGGCCCGGACGACATCGACGACGACCTGCTGCGGCTGATCTTCACCGCCTGCCATCCCGTGCTGTCGACGGAGGCCAGGATCGCGCTCACCCTGCGGCTGCTGGGCGGCCTGACGACGGAGGAGATCGCCCGTGCGTTCCTGGCGTCGGAGCCGACGGTCGCCCAGCGCATCGTCCGCGCGAAGCGGACGCTCGCGAAGGCCGCGGTCCCCTTCGAGGTCCCGTACGGAACCGACCGGGCGGCCCGCGTCGCGTCGGTACTCGAAGTCATCTACCTGATCTTCAACGAGGGTTACTCCGCCACCGCCGGCGACGACCTGGTGCGCCCGGCGATGTGCGAGGACGCGTTGCGCCTGGTCCGCGTACTGGCGGCACTGATGCCCGAGGAGCCGGAAGTGCACGGCCTGGCCGCGCTCCTGGAGTTCCAGGCCTCCCGCATCGCGGCCCGCACGGGTCCCGACGGTGAGCCGGTGCTGCTCGCCGACCAGAACCGCGCCCAGTGGAACCGCATGTTCGTCCGCCGCGGCATCGAGGCCCTGCAGCGCGCGGGCCACGGCCCGTACGCCGTCCAGGCCGCGATCGCCGCGTGCCACGCGCGGGCGGTGCGCTACGAGGACACGGACTGGACGACGATCGCCACCCTGTACGGCCGCCTGATGGCGCTGACCCCGTCGCCGGTGGTGGAACTGAACCGCGCGGTGGCCGTCTCGATGGCGGAGGGCCCGGAGGCGGGCCTGAAGCTGGTGGACGCCCTGGCGGCCGAACCGGCCCTGAAGGACTACCACTTGCTGCCCAGTGTCCGGGGGCATCTGCTGGAGCGCCTGGGGCGCGGGACGGAGGCGCGTACGGAGTTCGAGAGGGCGGCGGCCCTGACCCGCAACGCGCGCGAGAAGGAGCTGCTTCTGGAGCGGGCGGCGCGGGCGGGGGCGGGCACCCCCTAAGGGACCCCTAAAGGACCCCTAAGAGCTGTCCCGGGCCGGTATTCCGGAACCCGCCGTACCGGGTGCGCCCCGGCCCGCCGGAGTGGACGATGGCCTCCACAGAGCCTGCTCACTCCTCTCCCTGGAGCCACACCATGGAATGGACCCTCGAAGTCGTCAGCGTGCCCGTCTCGGACGTCGACCGGGCCAAGGCCTTCTACGCCGACCAGGTCGGCTTCAAGGTGGACCTGGACACCGAGGTCGCCCCCGGCATCCGCATCGTCCAGCTCACCCCGCCCGGCTCCCGCTGTTCGGTCGCCCTGATCACCGGCATGCCCAAGCCACCAGGGGCCCCGGACCCCGCCGCCCCCGGCTCCCTGCGCGGCCTCCAACTGTGCGTGACGGACATCGGGGCGGCCCGCGCCGAGCTGGTCTCCCGGGGGGTCGACGTCTCCCCCGTCCTGCACATGGGCGCCCAGGGCTGGGCCGAGGGCCGCAGCGAGGCCGACTGGAGCAGCTTCATGCACTTCACCGACCCCGACGGCAACGCGTGGAACGTCCAGGAGGCCCCGGCTCCCCTCTCGGAGCGGTAGCCGACAGGCGGCAGGCGGCAGGCCTACGCGGCACCCGACGGGCCGCCACCCCGGGGCGTACGTCCCGGGGTGGCGGCGGGCCAAACGGTGGTGCGGGTTACCTCTCGGGGAGCCGGTCGAGGATCCAGCCGCCCAGTTCGGCGGTCATCTGCGAGTGCATCGTGTTCGTGGACGAGCACGTGAACTCGTCGAGGTCACTCGCCTGCGGCGAGATCGCGCTGACGTCCTCGTACAACGTCTCCTGGCTGATGTCCCGGATGTCGACCGCGCTGACCGTCGGCACGAAGCAGATCGAGTCGTAGTACGCCTTCGCCTTCATCCCGAGCAGCGGCTTCGTCAGGTTGGCAGCCGCGATCCCGAAGGACTCCAGCATGCCGCCGGGCGCGCCGTCCGCCTCGGGAAGGCCTCGTACACGTACCTCCTTCTCCTGGAGCAGCCCCTTGAGGTGTGCGAGGACGATCCGGTTGTCCGGCGACTGGGTCATCAGCGTGGTCGGCTTGAAGACGCCCTGCGTACACTCCAGCGCCTTCACGCCGGGCGGTACGTCGTTGCCCACGCCCCGCCCGTTGCCGTTGGCCACACCGATCTTGCGGGGGCGCATCGGCCAGCTGCCGACCTTGGCGAGCGCCTCACGGAACTCGGCGCGCAGCTCGTCCTCCTGCGGTGCTTCCTCGACGGTCGAGATGTGCCGCCACAGGAGCTGCCGCGAGGCCGGGCTGTTGATCTGCTTGCTCAGCGCCGGTATGCCCGTCATGAAGTGGGCGAGCGCCTGTAGCGAGACGGGGATCCACGCGCCCCGGTGCGGGCTGTCGTAGCTGAAGTAGAGCGCCGTCTCGTGGTCGATGTTCTCGGACTCCATCTTGGCGAGCGTGTAGCGGGTGATGATCCCGCCCACGCTGAAGCCGCCGACGGTCAGCGGCGCGTTGCCGACGCGCTCACTGATGGCCCGGTGGATGCAGTCCTGCGCCACCCTCGCGTTGTCCAGGAGCGACGCGGAGCGCTCCAGGTAGCCGAGCAGGATCAGGTCGTAGCCGCGCCGCGAGAGCTCGGTCGCGAACGCGTAGCCCTTGTTCTCCAGGCCGTCCCAGAACTCGTCCATGTTCGAAGGACCCGAGTTGAACCCGTCCGAGATGATCACCGGATTCGTCAGCCGGTCGTGCCCCTGCGCGTAGTAGACCCGGGCCATGCCGCCCTGACGGGTACGTTCGGCCGGGAAGATCCACTCGGCGTTCGGTGCGGGTGCCGCCGGCACCTGAGGAGCTTCTTCGCGCTCCCACAACCCCCAGGTCTGAACAGGCAGTTCGCTCATGACACACCCTTCTCTTGCTCAAGGAATGGAGTGACTGTCGCGCTGCGCTGAACGTATCGGCCGGGTGGCCCGGACGGAGGGCCTGGCGGGGCGATGTCCGGAACTTGGCCGATATCGGATCACATGAGTGTGGTGCCGCCGGAGCCTTCCGGCGGCACCACATTCAGGGGTCTGTTCGTGCTGCTTCGCTGGTTACGGCTTCGGGAGCGTGCAGCCCGGACGGCCGAGGTCGATCTTGTTTCCGGCGCCCACGCACGGAACGATGGTGTACGTCTGCTGGGCGTAGTTGATGCCCTTGCGCACGGTCACGTTTCCTGTCTCGTCGACCTCGCAGGGATTGTTGTCCGTGCAGCGACCGCCGCTCTCGTTACCGGTGTTGTTGACGGCGACGACCTTGCCGGTGGCGTTGTCGATCACCGGCGAGCCGGAGGTGCCACCGATGGTCTTGCAGGCCGGGGTGTAGCGGACCGAGTCCTTCCAGGTCCAGGCGCCTTCCTTGATCCGGTAGGCGAAACCGTCGACCGCGCAGCTGTACGTCCGCTTCCAGTAGCCGGAGACGACCGTGATGGCGCCGCCCTGCGCCGGGCGGGCCGCGCTGAGCTCCAGCGCCTTGATTTGGTAGGAGCTCTCGATCTGGGCGTAGGTGCTGGTCAGTTGGTAGAGGGAGGCGTCGGTGTCCGTCATCGTGCCGTACGCGATCTTGCTGGCTTTGAGCGTCCCGGCGTTGCCGCCCGAGGCGTTCAGCAGGGTGAAGGTGCGCGTCGACGGCTTGTCGACGACGACCTGGCCGGGGGCGGGGAAGCCGCTCTCCAGGCAGTGCCCGTTGGACAGCACCAGGGCCGGGTCGGTCGGCTTCGAACTGGCCACCCTGACGACCGAGCCCGAACAGTTGCTGAGCGCCACCGTTCCGGCGAAGTCGACTGCCTTGACGGCGGGTTGGGGCTTGACGGCCTTTACAACGGGGTGGGGCGCGGGCCGGTCGAGAGTCTCTGCGGCTGCGGGCGCCGCGCCTGCTCCGAGGAGCAGGACGGCGAAGAGCGCACCGACGAGAGGCTTCTTCATGTGGGGGGTCCCCTCTGCGTGACCTTGCGGCCTTGTGACATGTGGGACCGAAGTGGCCTTCGGTTTGTCATGCGCATTGTTAGGTGATTCCGGGTGCCCGACAAGACCGCATGCTGAGACGGCGCAATAAATCCATCCGACTTGGACGCGGGTTCGGCTACCTGACCGAGTCCTGCACCTGTGCCTGTGCCCGCGCCTGCATCCGCGCCTGCGCCTGCGCGACGGCGGTGGCGTACGAGAACAGCTCGTCCCCGTCCCGGCAGACCTCCGCCCTGGAGCTTGGCGGGCAGCCGGTCCAGCACTTGTACGCCCTGCTCCGCTGCCACACCCTTTCGCCTGATCACCACGCCCCGGCAACGTGGCCAAAAACACGGGGCGGCCTTCATTACGCGCCCGTAAGGTGGCCGTCATGCAGGTGATCCAGTCGACGAAGCTCGCAAACGTCTGTTACGAAATCCGCGGCCCCGTGCTTGAGGAGGCGATGCGGCTCGAAGCGGCGGGTCATCGCATCCTCAAGCTCAACACCGGTAATCCGGCGGCCTTCGGGTTCGAGTGCCCGCCCGAGATTCTGGAGGACATCCTCCGCAATCTTTCCAGCGCGCACGGCTACGGCGACGCGAAGGGGCTGCTGGCCGCGCGGCGCGCGGTGATGCAGCACTACCAGACCAAGGGGATCAACCTCGACGTCGAGGACATCTACCTCGGCAACGGCGTCTCCGAGCTGATCCAGATGGCGATGCAGGCACTGCTCGACGACGGCGACGAGGTGCTCGTACCGGCGCCGGACTATCCGCTGTGGACCGCGTCGGTCTCACTGGCGGGCGGCACCGCCGTGCACTACCGGTGCGACGAGCAGGCCGACTGGATGCCGGACCTCGCCGACATCGAGCGCAAGATCACCGACCGCACCAAGGCGATCGTCATCATCAACCCGAACAATCCGACGGGTGCGGTGTACGACGACGAGATGCTGCGCTCTCTCACCGAGATCGCCCGCCGGCACAACCTGATCGTCTGCTCCGACGAGATCTACGACCGGATCCTCTACGACGGCGCGACGCACACCCCGACCGCCGCCATCGCGCCCGATCTCCTCACCCTCACCTTCAACGGGCTCTCGAAGAACTACCGCGTCGCGGGCTTCCGCAGCGGCTGGCTGGCGGTCTGCGGCCCGAAGGCGCACGCGTCCTCGTACATCGAGGGGCTGACGATCCTCGCCAATATGCGACTGTGCGCCAACATGCCCTCGCAGCACGCGGTGGCCACGGCGCTCGGCGGGCGGCAGTCGATCGACGACCTGGTGCAGCCGGGCGGCCGGATCCTGGAGCAGCGGAATACGGCGTACGAGCTGCTCACGCAGATCCCGGGTGTGACGTGTGTGAAGCCCAAGGGCGCGCTGTATCTCTTCCCGCGTCTGGACCCCAAGGTCTACAAGATCAAGGACGACCGGGAGATGGTCCTCGACCTGCTGCGGGCCGAGAAGATCATGGTGGTGCACGGTACGGGCTTCAACTGGCCCGAGCCCGATCACTTCCGGATCGTGACGCTGCCGGCGGCGGAGGATCTGGCCGACGCGGTGACCCGGATCGGCACCTTCCTGGACGGATACAGCCAGCCGTAGTCGGCCGTGGCCGCTCGTGGTGCGGGCTGCGGAAGCTTCGTCCGACTCGGCTCAACTTTAGACAAAATCTAATGTAGGGTGGTCTGCAGACCCTGGAAGGAGGCCACCCATGTACGAGCCGATTCGCACCAAGTCGGTCCATCGTGTGGCCACCGACTCCGGCGACTTCCCGCACCTCACGCGCGAGGAAGAGCTGGACATCCAGCTGGCCGGGCACCTCGCCGCACTGCTCGCGGTGACGGACGAGCTCGGCCTCGACGAAGCGGCGCAGATCGCCACCCAGGTGGCACGACTGCGCGGCGCACCACCGGTCCGGCACGCGGCGCTCACCAACGCCACCCCCGCGGTGCTGCACCGCAGGGCACGGGACCTCGCCGGGCGGGCGCTCGTTGTCGCCGCCTCGCGAGCGGACACCGCTGCCGCGATCCTGTCCGCCAAGCGCATGGACGCGCACGCGGCCGCGCTCGACCAGCTCGCTCTGGTCGGCGCCCACTGACGGCCCCGGTTCGTGAGCCGCGGAGGTGCACGGACCGGGTGCCACCCATTTGCAGTAACCCTTTGAGCAGCTGAACGACGCGCGTGCGCTTGCGGACGCGCGTCGTTCGCATGCGCGCACCGAAGAGTCCCCCACACACAAGAGTCCGGCCCCCGAAGCCATGAGGGGGCTTCGGGGGCCGGATACCGCGGCTGGCCGGGACCCCACAGGTCAGGGCGGATGTCGAAAATGGCCCGGCCGCGGAGTTACGTCGCCGGGGCTCAGCCCAGGCGCTTCACCAGGGCGCGGTACTCGTCCCACAGCTCCTTCGGGGCGTGGTCGCCGAAGGTGTTGAGGTGCTCGGGGACCAGCGCCGCCTCCTCGCGCCAGACCTCCTTGTCGACCGTGAGCAGGAAGTCCAGGTCGGACTCGGAGAGGTCCAGGCCCTCGGTGTCCAGCGCGCCCTTGGCGGGCAGGATGCCGATCGGCGTCTCGACGCCCTTGCCCTTGCCCTCCAGGCGCTCGACGATCCACTTGAGCACCCGGCTGTTCTCGCCGAAGCCCGGCCACACGAACTTGCCCGCGTCGTTCTTGCGGAACCAGTTGACGTAGTAGATCTTCGGGAGCTTGGACTGGTCGGACTTGTCCGCGCCGACCTTGATCCAGTGGGCCATGTAGTCGCCCATGTTGTAACCGCAGAACGGCAGCATGGCGAACGGGTCGCGGCGCAGCTCGCCGACCTTGCCCTCGGCGGCGGCGGTCTTCTCGGAGGCGACGTTCGCACCGAGGAAGACACCGTGCTGCCAGTCGAAGGACTCGGTCACCAGCGGCACGGCCGTGGCGCGGCGGCCACCGAAGAGGATCGCCGAGATCGGCACGCCCTTGGGGTCCTCCCACTCCGGCGCGATGATCGGGCACTGCCCGGCCGGGACGGTGAAGCGGGCGTTGGGGTGGGCGGCGGGGGTGCCGGACTCGGGGGTCCAGTCATTGCCCTTCCAGTCCGTGAGGTGCGCGGGCGGCTCCTCGGTCATGCCCTCCCACCACACGTCGTTGTCGTCGGTGAGCGCGACGTTCGTGAAGACCGAGTTGCCCCACATGGTCTTCATGGCGTTGGCGTTGGTGTGCTCGCCGGTGCCGGGCGCGACACCGAAGAAACCGGCCTCCGGGTTGATCGCGTACAGCTGGCCGTCCTCGCCGAACCGCATCCACGCGATGTCGTCGCCGACGGTCTCGACGGTCCAGCCGGAGATGGTCGGCTCCAGCATCGCCAGGTTCGTCTTGCCGCACGCGCTCGGGAAGGCGGCGGCGATGTACTTCGACTCACCCTTCGGCGGCGTCAGCTTGAGGATGAGCATGTGCTCGGCCAGCCAGCCCTCGTCGCGCGCCATGACGGACGCGATGCGCAGGGCGTAGCACTTCTTGCCGAGCAGGGCGTTGCCGCCGTAGCCCGAGCCGTAGGACCAGATCTCGCGGTCCTCGGGGAAGTGCGAGATGTACTTCGTGGTGTTGCACGGCCACGGCACGTCCGCCTCGCCCTCGGCGAGCGGCGCACCGAGGGTGTGGACGGCCTTGACGAAGAAGCCGTCGGTGCCGAGCTCGTCGAGGACGGCCTGGCCCATCCGCGTCATGGTGCGCATCGACACGGCGACGTATGCCGAGTCGGTGATCTCGACGCCGATCGCGGAGAGCGGCGAGCCGACCGGGCCCATGCAGAACGGGACGACGTACATCGTGCGGCCACGCATCGAGCCGTGGAAGATGCCCTCCTTGCCGGAGAACATCTCCCGCATCTCGGCGGGGGCCTTCCAGTGGTTCGTGGGGCCGGCGTCCTGCTCCTTCTCGGAGCAGATGAAGGTGCGGTCCTCGACGCGGGCGACATCGCTCGGGTCGGAAGCGGCGTAGTAGGAGTTCGGGCGCTTGACCGGGTCCAGCTTCTTGAACGTCCCCTTGGCCACGAGCTCCCCGCACAGGCGCTCGTACTCGGCCTCGGTGCCGTCACACCAGACCACCCGGTCCGGCTGGGTGATCCGAGCGATCTCGTCTACCCAGGAGACGAGCTCCTGGTGGTTGGTGGGGACGGTGGGAGCCGCGATGTCGCGCGCCACGGTTGCTCCTTGTTGAGGGGTTTTATTGATGTATGCCCCGTGGGGGCTGCGACCCGGATGCGACGTGCCGCTCATCCGGTGCCGACCGCACTCATTTGATCATCGGGCCCATGCGCCCATATGTCCAGGGGGCTGCACACGTGAGCATCGCCACTCAGGGACTTAATACCTGGTCGTAACCTACGGTTCCGTAGGTAGCATTGGGGGCATGACTTCAGCCGCGCCAGACCCGCTCGCTCAACCGCAGGCCCTCGACGAGGGGCCGGTCGACATCGAGAGTCCTGGCCTGGTCAAGCCAAAGCTGCGGGGCTGGCTGCACGCCGGGATGTTCCCCCTGGTGCTGGTCGCGGGGCTGGTCCTGATCGCTCTCACGGATTCCACCCGGGCCCGGATCGCGTGCGGGATCTTCGTCCTGACCGCCTGCCTGCTCTTCGGCATCAGTGCGATCTATCACCGGGGCACCTGGGGTCCGCGTGGTGAGGCCATCCTGCGTCGGCTCGACCATGCCAATATTTTTCTGATCATCGCGGGCACCTATACCCCGCTGACCGTGCTTCTTCTCCCGGACTCCACCGGACGCCCGCTGATGTGGGCCATCTGGGCGGCGGCCGTTGCGGGCATCGCCTTCCGGGTCTTCTGGGTCGGCGCACCGCGCTGGCTGTACACGCCCTGCTACATCGCGATGGGCTGGGCCGCCGTCTTCTTCCTGCCCGACTTCATGCGCGCGGGCGGAGTCGCCGTGCTCATCTGTGTGATCGTCGGCGGGCTGCTCTACAGCGCCGGCGGCGTGATCTACGGAATCAAGCGGCCCAATCCGTCACCCCGGTGGTTCGGCTTTCACGAGGTCTTCCACTCACTGACCCTGGCGGCGTTCGCCGTGCACTATGTGGGCATCTCGCTGGTGGCCTACCAGTACGGCTGAGTCACCCCGGCCCGAGCCGCCCCGGCCCGCCCGGATGCGTACGGACCCGATCCCCCCGGTGGCCGTGGCCTCGAAACCGCGGCCACCTGCCATGGCCTAGCCCCCCACGCCCGTACCCGCCTCCGCGTCCGCGCCCAGCCTCTCCCGCAGCACGGACGGCTCCGCCGTGGGCGCGTCGCACACGAAGTGCCGGCACACGTACGCCCCGGCCGGCCGGTCCGCGAGCAGCGGGAACTCCTCGCTGCCCACCTCCCCGACCGCCACCACCGCCCCCGGCGCCTGCGCCAGCAGCGCGACCCGGTGCAGGTCCTTCGTCAGCGGGTCGTCCGCAGGGCCGACCACCGCGACCTCGCGCGGCCCGTCCAGCGCCGCCTCGGCGACCGCCAGGCCCCAGCCGATGAAGCGCGGGGCGCGCGGGCCCAGCGCCTTGACGACGCCCAGCGCCCCCTCGGCCGCCGCGCGGTGCGCCTCCGAGCCGGTGTGCGCGGCGTACGACAGGAGCGCGCCCGCGGCGGCCGTCCAGCCGGACGGCGTCGCGCTGTCCGTCGGGTCCTGCGGGCGGCGGATGAGCTTCTCCGCGTCGTTCGCGGTGTCGTAGAGCGCCCCGCCCTCCCCCACGAACTGGTCGATGACGATGTCGAGGAGGAAGCCCGCGAAGTCCAGCCAGACGCCTTCGCCCGTCACCGAGGCCAGCGCGAGGAAGCCCTCCGCGACATCCGCGTAGTCCTCAAGCACCCCCGCGTTGGCGCCTGCCTTGCCGTCCTTGGACGTACGGGCGAGCCGCGCACCCTCGTCCATGTGGACCCGCACCAGCAGATCGGCGGCCTCGGTCGCGCGCTCGACGAGGTCGGGCCGGTCGAAGAACGCCCCGGTCTCGGCCAGCGCGGCGATCGCGAGCCCGTTCCACGCGGCGACGACCTTGTCGTCACGCCCCGGCGCCGGCCGCTGCGCGCGCGCCGCGAGCAGCCGTGCCCGGACACTCGCGACCCGCCCGGCCTCGGCCAGACCCAGGCCCGCGCTCTCCGCCTCGGTTTCGGAGAGCTGGAGCACGGACGCGCCCTCCTCGAAGGTGCCCTTCTCGGTCACCAGGAAGCGCCGCGCCGCGAACTCCGCGTCCTCGTCGCCCAGGACCGCACGCAGCTGCTCCGGCGTCCATACGTAGTACGCGCCCTCGACGTGCTTGCCGCTGCCGTCGTCGCTGTCCGCATCGAGCGCGGACGCGAACCCGCCTTCCTGCGTGCGGAGTTCACTCACCAGGAAGTCGGCGGTCTCCAGCGCCACCCGGCGCGCGAGGTCCGATCCGGTGGCCCGCCACAGATGGGCGTAGACCCGGCAGAGGAGGGCGTTGTCGTAGAGCATCTTCTCAAAGTGGGGTACCAAGGGCCCATCGGCTCGCTGACGCAGAACGTACCGGTGGAAGCCCCCGCCCAGCTGGTCGTAGAGGCTGGAGCGCCCCATGGCGTCGCACATCCCCTGAGCCATCTCCAGCGCTCCCTCGGACTCCGTCCGGGCGTGATGCCGCAACAGGAACTCGATCACCATGCTCGGCGGGAACTTGGTGTCGCCACCGCCGAGCCAGCCGCTCACCGGGTCGTACTCCCGCGTAAGCCCCAGCAGCGCCTGCGCGAGCTCCTCCTCGGCCGGCATCTCTGGCGCGTTGTACGCGAGGGAGCGCTCCGCCAGTTCGCGCACGATCTTCGCGGCGACCTCGGCGACCTCCTCACGCCGGTCGGTCCAGGCGCTGTCGACGCCTTCGAGCACCTGCCGGAAGGAGGCCATGCCGTGCCGGGGCTCGGGCGGGAAGTACGTACCGAAGTAGAACGGCTCCCCGTCCGGCGTCATGAAGACCGACATGGGCCAGCCACCCTGACCGGTCGCGGCCTGTACGGCCTCCATATAAACGGCGTCCACGTCGGGGCGCTCCTCGCGGTCCACCTTGACGTTCACGAAGTGCTCGTTCATGTACGCGGCGGCCGCCTCATCCTCGAACGACTCGTGCGCCATGACATGACACCAGTGGCAAGCGCTGTATCCCACACTCAGGAAGACAGGCACGTTGCGCCGGCGGGCCTCCTCAAAGGCGGCCGGCTCCCACTGCCACCAGTCGACGGGGTTGTCCGCGTGCTGGAGAAGGTACGGGGACGTGGCGTGCACGAGTCGGTTGGACATACGTCCATCCTTGCGCACCCGCCAAAGCGCCGCCCACGCGCCACGACACACGGACGGGCGCAGGCAACCTGGGGCAGCTGTAGGCGGCAGCGGGCTCGTCTTCGGTGTCCCCGCACGCTTACGCGGGGGCGTGCAGACGCCCTCACTCGGAGCCTGGTGAGCGGATTACCTGGCGAAGAAAAGAACAAGGCCGGGCCCGAAGGCCCGGCCTTGCGCTTCGAATCTCACTTCTTGGTGGTTGTGTCCTTCGACAGCCAGTCGAACTCAATCCGTTCCAAGATCGGGGTGTGATCCCCCTGCCGTGCGGCGGGCTTGACCGTGATGCCCTTCTTTCCAAGGGCGCACTTCAGGAGCATCCGCTTATCCGCCATATCCGCCGCTTCCCACGCCTCACGCAGGGTGTCGACCTGCGTGAGGGGCGAGAGGTCTGCCTCCGTATCCAACGCCTCAAGGGTCGCGGAGATGCTCTCGATAGCGGCGCGCTGTCCTTCGCTCAGCTCCTCGAAGCGCTCTTCGTCCATCTTCCCGTACACATAGAAGTCGTCTTCGAGCTTCTTCACACGCCGCTGAACCGCCTCAAGGGCCTTCTGGGCCTCGTCCTTCTTCGCCTGCGTCTCAGGGTCCGCGAAGGCGAGCCACCGGCGGGCTATCTCGATGACCACCGGATCACCGGACTCAAGGGCCGTGACGTTTTGAATCCAAGCCTGCCCAACCGCATGGTCGAGGCGGTCTGCCAGGGTTACCACTCCCTCGCAGATGGACTTGCCCCGCGTCTGCCTGACTTCGCATCGGTAGCGTCCGCCACGGTGGCTCATCGAGCCACCACACGGTTCAAGGTCCCCCATGCCCTGCTTGTCGCGCATCCGCCCGCACCGGTAGCTCCCCGTTCCCAAATACTTGGCCTCTGGCTTCCCCTTCGCCCACCGTTCATCGGTCCGTTCGGCGATGAGCGACTTGATCTTGAACCACTCGCCCGGCGTTACAACCCCGCTGCCGCACATGACGACTTCGCCCTTCTCGTTACGCAGAGGCTCCCCGTATCCCTCCCAGCTGTCCAAGGGGTTACCGTGCTCGTCCGTCTTGCGCCGCCGGACCGGGACCATGCCCGCGAAGAGCGGGGATTGCGCCAGCTTGCTCACTGCTGTGGGCGACCAGGTAGCACCGCCCCGGGTCCGGTACCTCTCCTCATTGAGTTGGTGGGCCGCGTCCTTCGTCGTCTTCTTGTCGAGCAAGAGGTCCGCCAGTCTGCGAGCCGTGTCGTACTCGTCGGGGTGAGGTTCGACTTTGCCGCTTCCTGGCGCACTGTAGAGACCGAACGGAGGCCTGCCCGTTCCTCTTCGGCCTTCCGCCTTGTGCGAGTCATGGCCAATCTTCACGCGCTTCGCCATGTCCTTCGCTTCCTCCCTGGCGCGTTCACTCAGGATCGCGAAGACCATGCGGCCGCCCTGTAACGAGTCCAGCCCTTCAGAAACGGAGACAAGCCGCGATTGCCGGCGGTCGAACTCATCGAGCAGCCGACCCACCGCCCCCATGCCGCGCCGGTCGAAGCGGTCCGTCTTCCACACGCCGAGCGTCTTGGACTTGCCATCCATGATCGCTTGCGTGGCCTTCTCGAACTCCCGCCGCCGTACATAGGACTTGGAGGCTGAGACTTGTTCGAACCAGACGTGCCGGATCTGGAGCCCGTTCACGTGTGCCCAGCGCACCACGTCTCGCAAGTGCCCCCGCAGCGTGGCCAGGTCTTCCTTCTTGTTACTTCGTCTCAGGTAAGCGTCCATAAGTCCGGACGGCCCAGCCGTAGCGGGCCCGTCCAGTCCCAGGGTTTCCAGCTCCTCAGGACCGAGCCCCAACCCGACCAGCGTCGCGTGATCCTCGCGCACCACAACCCCCTCTGTTCTCAGGAGAAATGGTACGGAAGCAGTGGACCTTAGACACCAACTTTCTGGAAATGCGGCACGATCCATTCGCCGTCGATCGAGTAGCGGGCGAATCCGCCGCCGAGCTGGTCGCAGATCCCTCCGTGCGCCATAGCCTCGCCGGTTTCGCGGGCCAGTTGCTGGGACCCTCGGACCCGGTGCGCGCGTAGTGGTTCAGCAGGAACTCGGCGTGCTGGAGGAGGTAGGGGGACGTCTCATGGGCCAGTCGGTTCGCCATGCCCCAATCCTCGCGCACCCGGCCATGGACCGCCCCGGCGCCACGGGGCGCCGGTCCAAGATCACTTCGGATATAATTACCGACCGGTAAGTGACCGTACTTGGACAAGGGGAATCTTGTGCGTCGACGCATTTCTACGCTCGCCGTGACCGCAGCGATGGCCGGAGGCGTGCTGTTCGCGGCGCTGCCCGTGGCCACCGCGACCGCCGCTCCGGCCGCCGGCCTGCAGAGCGTCGCGGCCCGTGGGGGCAGCATCAGCGTCAACATCCCGAAGCTGCGCCAGCAGTCCGCCGACCTGAAGGCCAGGGCCGCCAGGCTGGACCGGGACGGCGCCCACGCGGAGGCCAGGCGCGCCCGCGCCGAGGCCGCGGCGATCGACAGGAAGATCCAGGCGTACCTCGACGCCGAAGAGAACATGTAATACCGCGACACCCAACACCCCACTTCGCCCGCCCCGGACGCGCCCGGGGCGGGCGAAGTGCGTTCCGCCCCGGCCCACTCCGGACCGCCCCGGACCGCCCCGGACCGCTGCGGCCCTCTCCCGGCCCGCTCCGGGCCACCGCTCCCTCGCGCCGACGCGCGTCAAGCAGGACACTTGGACCGCAACCGTTGCTCTCGGAGGGGGACGCATATGCGGGAAAGCCATCGGACCGAGGCCGAGAGGCTGTTGGTACGTGCCGTCGAGGAACAGGTGCGGCGGTCCGGCGGACGGGTCGACGCCAACGCGCTGCTCACCCGCGGACGTGCCGCGTTGGATTCGATGGCCGCCAACGCGGCCGAGGAGTACACCGCCTACACCAAGGCGCTGGACGAATCACAGGCCGGGCAGCAGCTCCTGTCGGAACGTTTCACCAGACAGACTCTCGGAACTCCCGCCCTGGTCACCACAGTTGCCGCAGCCGCCGCTTTCGGCGCGGACCTCGCACTGGGCACCGCGGCCGGCACCGCGCTGGGCGCCGGCGCCGTCGTCGCGATGGCGGGCGCCGCGACCACCGTCGCCAAGGTCACCGCTTCGCACTGGCCCGCCGCCCACCGCAGGGCCGGGGCTCTCGGACAGCCGGGCGGCCACGAGCAGTTGAGGTTGCAGTGGCTGACCGCGCTTGAGGTGCGCGGCATCCGGCCCTTCCTCGACCAGCAGCACGTCCTGCTCGCCGCGAACAGAACCAGCCGTACGGCGAAGAAGTCCGCCGCGGTGGGGCAGTTGCGCGGCGCCGACCGCAGCCAGGCGGCACGCAGGCGGTCCGTACTTGAGCAGTCGTTCGGTCATCTCCCGCAGCCCGACGGGCCGTTCGCCGGGCGCCGCGCCGCGATGGCGCAGATCGCCCGGTGGGTGCACGCCGCCCGGGCGAGCACCGAGACGCGGCCCACCATCGTGGTGCTGCACGGCGCCCCGGGGTCGGGGCGCACCACGCTCGCCGTACGGGCGGCGCACGACCTCAGGGACCAGTTCCGCGGGGCCTGCGTGGTCGACCTGCGCGGGGACAGCGCGGACGAGTCCCCGCTGTCGACCCGCGACGCGCTGCTGCATCTGCTGAACCGGCTCGGCGCACCGCGCGACCAACTGCTCTTCCGTGAACGCGCCTCGCAGGCACAGCAGTTGCGCAGACTGACCGAGCTGTACCACCAGCATCTGACGGGACTTCCGGTGACCGTCGTCCTGGACGACGCGTCGGACGCGGCGCAGGTACGCACCCTCGTCCCCGAGCGCTCGGACAGCCTGGTGCTCGTCACCGCACGGACCCCGTTGGAGCTGCCCGCCGACATCCCGGCGTGGGTGCACCAACTGCCGGTGGATCCGCTGGACTCGGTGGGCGCCGAGGAGCTGCTGCGCGAGTCGGCGGAGGAGAAGGACGGCCCGTACGACGCCCAAGCAGCCGACAGCATCACGGAGTTGTGCGGCGGACTGCCGCTGGCCCTGCGCATCGCGGGCTCCTCACTCGGCGCGCGCAGCGCCCCGGCCCTGGCCGCGGACCTCGCGGCGTACGGCCCGGTCGAACCGGTCGAGCGCGCCCTGTGGCTGCGCTACACCGACCAGCCGGACGCGGCCCGCAGACTGCTGCGCCGCCTCGCACTGGCGGGCCGGGCGAGCCTCGGCGCGGCGGCGGCCGGCGCGCTGCTGTCCACCGACGACCAGGAGGCGCAGCGGCTGCTGACCGTGCTGTCCCGGGCCGGCCTGATCGACCATGTGCGCGGCAGCCGCTACCGATTGCACGACCTGGTAAGGGACTTCGCGCACGCCAGGCTCCTCGACGAGGAGGAGCCCGCGGACCGGGCCGCCGCGCAGGAGCGGCTCATCCGCGCGTACGGCGAGCTGGCCGACTCGGTGATCCGGCTGGTGGACGGCAAGACGTCGACGCGGGCGGACCAGTTCGGGCCGCACGGCTTCGCCTCGCTCGACGCCGCCCTGCGCTGGCTCGACGACGAGTCGAGCTTCATCACGGCGGCGCTGCGGCACGCGGAGGGCGTGGACCAGCAGGTCGTACTGAATCTGCTGGGGGCCCTGTGCGACTACTGCCTGCTGCGCGGCGACCTGTACCGGCTCGGCGAGATCAGCGAGCTGACGCAGGCCGTCGACCAGGGGCTGCTCGTACGTTCCGTCCAGTGGCGCACGGGCATCGCGGCCCGCCAGCTCGGCGAGCTGGACAAGGCCCGTACGACCCTGTCCTCGGTCGTGGACCTCTACTTCGAGGCCCAGCACGAGGCGGGCGCCGCCCGCGCCCTGTGCTCGCTGGGTATCACCCTGCACCACCAGGGCAATCTGACGGAGGCGGTGGCGAGGCTGCACGAGGCCCTCGCCCTGCAGTCGACGGACAAGCTGGCAGGCGACCGCGCGTGGACCCTGCACGCGCTGGCCGCGGTGGAGCGCGACCGGGCGAACATCGGGCAGGCCGTCGCCCACCTGGACACCGCGCTCACCCTGCACCGGGAGAGCGAGTCCCTGCACGGGCAGGCGTGGGCGCACTTCCAGCTCGGCCAGGTGTGTTTGCGGATGGGCGATGTACCGCGTGCGGAGGGCGAGTTGCGGGAGGCGCTCGATCTGTACGGGCAGACCCGCGACGGCCGGGGCGAGGCGTGGGCGCTGACCCAGCTGGCGCGGGCCCGCCTGGTGGACGGCGACCCGTCGCCCGCCGTGGACCAGCTGCGCCAGGCCCTGTCGCGGCACCGGGACGCGGAGGACGCGCGCGGCGAGGCATGGACGCTGTACTACCTGGGGCAGGCGCTGGAGGAGCGCGGCGACGGCGACCAGGCGGTGCGCGAGCTCGAGCGGGCGCGGGGCATGTTCTCGCGGATGCGTGATGTGTACGGGCTGGCTTGCGCCCGCCACCACTCGGGCCGCGTCACCCGCGACCAGCGGGCCGCGCAGACCGGCAACCTCCGCAACAGCGGCTTCGCCCGCCAGCTCCTGGTCGACGCCCGCCAGGACTTCCGCCGTATCGGCGTCGCGCACGGCGAGGCGTGGACGTGCCTGGAGCTGGCGATCGTGGACGCGGGCAACAACCGGCCCGCCCCGGCCCTGGAGCTGTGCGACGCGGCGATCGGCCTTTTCACGTCGTACGAGGACAACCGCGGCGGCGACTGGGCCCGCTTCCTGCGCTGCACACTGCTGCCGTTCGCGTCCCCGGGCGGCTCGGAGATCGGCACGGCGGTGGCCATCGAGGAGCTGTCCCAGCTGGCGAACGCCCCGCACCCGACGCGCGACGGCAAGCTGGAAGAGTGCCTGGACGCGTACGCGCTGGTCCTTGAGCGCGGCGTGGACCTGACGGCGGGCTGGCAGGCGTGGCGCCTCGGCATGGTGCCGAACCGGCACTCGCGCGAGGTCATGGGGGTGCCGGTGGGGGTGGCGGGGGGCTGAGCGATGCGGGGCACTGCAACGGCCGTCCCCGCATCGGCGTAAGGCGCCCCCGCACCGACGCCGCGGGGCGGGCAGCGCGGGGGAAGCCGGTGCGACGTACCGCCGCCCGTCAGCCCTTGGAGCCGCCCCGGGGCGCCGCCGAGGGCGACTGCGCCCCGGCGTCGGCGTGCGCGGACTTGTCCGCGTCCACCGCCGCCGGGTCCGGGGCCTCCGTGAAGTCGACCCTGCCCATGTGCCGGTTCATCGACTTCATCAGCATCCACACACCGACAGCCAGCGCCGCGAACACGAGGAACCCGAGCACACCGGGTGTCACCTTGTTCTTGTCGAAGCTGTCGGCGGCGAGCGGAACGAGCTGCGTCATTGCCTGAGAAACGTTCACATCAGGCATTGTCGCGGATGCCCGCGAAGAGGTCGCTCTCGGGGATGGATGTATCGACGTGCGACTTCGCCAGCTCGTACTCCTCGGTCGGCCAGACCTCCCGCTGAAGATCCATCGGGACGTTGAACCAGCCGCCGTCGGGGTCGATCTGGGTGGCGTGCGCGATCAGCGCCTTGTCGCGGATCTCGAAGAATTCGTCGCACGGGACGAACGTGGTGAGCGTCCGCTCGTCGCGTACGAACTCCTTCCAGCGCTCCAGCCACTCGCCGTACGGCGAGTCCATGCCGCGCGCGAGCAGCGCCTCGTGCAGCGCGACGGTGCGCGGCCGGTTGAAGCCCTGGTTGTAGTAGAGCTTCTGCGGCTGCCAGGGCTCGCCCGCCTCGGGGTACTTCGAGGCGTCACCCGCGGCCTCGAAGGCCACCATCGAAATCGTGTGGGTCATGATGTGGTCGGGGTGCGGGTACCCGCCGTTCTCGTCGTACGTCGTAATGACCTGCGGACGAAACTCGCGGATCGACTTCACCAGCCGGCCCGCGGCCTCCTCCACGTCCTCCAGCGCGAAGCAGCCCGGCGGCAACGGCGGGAGCGGGTCGCCCTCGGGGAGACCGGAGTCGACGAAACCGAGCCACTCCTGCTGCACACCCAGGATCTGGCGGGCCTCGTCCATCTCCTGCTTGCGTACTTCGTGGATGTGCTCCTCGACATATTTGTCGCCCTGGAGCTTCGGATTGAGGATGGAGCCGCGCTCGCCTCCCGTACAGGTCACGACCAGCACGTCCACCCCCTCGGACACATACTTGGCCATGGTGGCCGCGCCCTTGCTCGACTCGTCGTCGGGGTGGGCGTGCACGGCCATCAGCCTCAGCTGCTCAGTCAAGACTCGATCCTCAGTTATTGGACGCAATAAGCGGCTTCTATAGTGACCGAATCGGGGGGCGGAAAATTCCGGGGGTCCTCAGGTGCCCCCGAGGTGTCCCCTGCACAGGAGGAAAGATCATGACTGCGGTACGCGAGGACCTCCCCGAGAGCCGCTACGGCCGCTCCGCGGATCAGCGCGCGGACCGCAAGCTCAAGATCGCGGGCGCGGTGCTCGGCGCGCTGTTCCTCGCGATGATCGGCTGGTTCGGTTACGACTACATCGCCGGCCAGAAGATCAGCGCCGAGGTCATCAAGTTCGACACGATCTCGGACACCGAGGTCAAGGTGCACCTCGAAGTGCGCAAGGACGCCGACGCCACCGGCACCTGCACGCTGCGCTCCATCGCGGAGAGCGGCGACGAGGTGGGCCGCAAGGACGTCAGGATCAGCCAGAAGTCCACCGACCGCATCGACGAGATCTACTCGGTGCGTACGAAGTCCAGGGCGACCAGCACGGAGCTGACAGGCTGCACAGCCGATTCCGGTTCTACGGGCTGACCTGCGTTGATGGTCCTCTGACGGGGATTCTCCTCCCCCTTGTCCGACAGAATTGTTAGGCTCGTGGTTTCGCCCGCCCGTGGAGGCACATCCTTCTGGGTAGGGCGTTGCTTTGTATTCCCAGTACCTACGAGGAGCACCTGTGACCCAGACCAGCGAGAGCGTCATCTGGCTGACCCAGGAGGCTTACGACCAGCTCCGGGCCGAGCTGGCCCACCTGTCGGGTCCCGCGCGTACCGAGGTCGTGGCAAAGATCTCGGCGGCCCGTGAAGAAGGTGACCTGAAGGAGAACGGCGGCTACCACGCCGCCAAGGAGGAGCAGGGCAAGCAGGAGCTTCGGGTGCGCCAGCTGACCCAGCTCCTGGAGAGCGCCAAGGTCGGCGAGGCCCCCGCGGCCGGTGGTGTGGTGGCGCCCGGCATGGTCGTCAAGATCGCCTTCGACGGTGACGAGGACGACACGATGACGTTCCTGCTCGCGTCGCGCGAGTACGCGAGCTCCAAGGTCGAGACCTACTCGCCGCAGTCCCCGCTGGGCACCGGGGTGACGGGCAAGAAGGTCGGCGACGCCGCGGAGTACGAGATGCCGAACGGCAAGAAGGCCTCGGTGAAGATCCTCGAAGCCACGCCGTACAAGGGCTGAGCCGCCGGCAGGCAGTGCACCGACGAAGCCCCCGGCCGGTTTGGTATCGGCTGGGGGCTTTGTCGTGCGTACGGCTGAGTACGGGTCCGTAAGACCGCGTACGGAAGGTCAGACGGTCGCGTTGCGGTATTTGCGCACCGCCAGCGTCCTGAAGACCACGATGATGAGGATCGACCAGAGCAGCGAGGCCCAGATGGGATGCTGCATCGGCCAGGCCTCGGCCGCCTTGAAGCCCGGTGGCAGGTTGCCGAACAACTCACGGCAGGCCTGCACGGTGGCGCTGAACGGATTCCACTCGGCGATGTGCCGCAGGAACGTCGGCATCTGGTTGGCGTCGACGAAGGCGTTCGAGATGAACGTCAGCGGGAAGAGCCAGATCAGGCCGCCCGAGGTGGCCGCCTCCGGCGTACGGACCGAGAGGCCGATCAGGGCGCCGATCCAGGAGAACGCGTACCCCAGCAGGAGCAGCAGGGCGAACCCGGCCAGCACCTTGCCGATGTTCTCGTGGGTGCGCCAGCCGATGATCAGCGCGACGATCGCAAGGACGACCAGCGTGAGCGCGGTCTGCACCAGGTCGGCGAGCGTGCGGCCGGTGAGGACCGCGCCGCGCGCCATGGGCAGCGACCTGAACCGGTCGATGAGGCCCTTGTGCATGTCGTCGGCGATGCCCGCGCCCGCACCGGCGGTGGCGAAGGTGACGGTCTGCGCGAAGATGCCCGCCATCAGGAACTCACGGTAGGCCGCGGGGCTGGTGGTGCCGCCGACCTGGATCGAGCCGCCGAAGACGTACGTGAACAGCACCACGAACATGATGGGCTGTATCAGCCCGAAGATAACCATCTCGGGGATGCGCATCATCCGAATCAGATTGCGCTTGGCGATGACGAGCGAGTCGGTGACCGACTGGACGAGGCCGCCGCGCGGCTGCGGGGCCCTGATCTTGGCCACGATGTTCGTTCCGGCGCTCACTTGGTGACCTCCGTCTCTGCCGTCTCTGCCGTCTCGTCTTCCACGACCTCGGCCGCGTGGCCGGTCAGCGAGATGAAGACGTCGTCGAGGGTCGGCCTGCGCAGCCCGATGTCGTCGATCTCCACACCGCGGGCGTCCAGCTCGCGGATGACCTCGGCGAGCAGCTTGGCGCCGCCCAAGACCGGCACGGTGAGCTTGCGGGTGTGCTGCTCGATCTTGCCCGCGCCCTTGCCGAAGGCGCGCAGCACCTCGTCGGCGGTGGCGAGGTGCTCGCGCTCGTGCACGACGAGCTCGATGCGCTCGCCGCCGGTCTGGGCCTTGAGCTGGTCGGAGGTGCCGCGGGCGATGACCCGGCCGTGGTCGATGACGCAGATGTTGTGCGCCAGGTGATCGGCCTCTTCGAGGTACTGGGTGGTGAGCAGCAGCGTCGTACCGCCCGCGACCAGTTCCTGGATGACTTCCCACAGCTGCTGCCGGTTGCGCGGGTCGAGGCCGGTGGTCGGCTCGTCCATGAACATCACCGGCGGGCTGACGACCAGCGCGGCCGCGAGGTCCAGACGGCGGCGCATGCCGCCGGAGTACGTCTTGGCCATGCGGTCGGCGGCGTCGCCGAGGTGGAAGCGCTCCAGCAGCTCATTGGCCCGGACCTTCGCTTCCTTCGCGGAGATCTGGTAGAGCCTGGCGACCATCTGAAGGTTCTCGCGGCCCGTGAGGTATTCGTCGACCGCGGCGAACTGGCCCGAAAGTCCGATCGAACGGCGTACCTCGTTGGGGTTCTTGAGGACGTCGATGCCGGCCACGACCGCCTTGCCGCTGTCGGGCTGGAGCAGCGTCGTCAGGACGCGCACGGCGGTGGTCTTGCCGGCGCCATTGGGGCCGAGCAGCCCCAGGACCGTGCCTTCCGGAACGTCGAGATCAACGCCGTCGAGGGCCTTTACGTCGCCGAAGGTCTTCACCAGGCCTTCGGCGTAGATGGCACCTGGCATGAAGGGTCCCCCCAAGGTCTCGGGTGTCCTGCGTCGCTGTTTCCCGGGACGACGCGGTGGTTCCCGTAACGACGCGGTGATTCCCGGTCATCGGTCGAGTCGTCGGTCGAGTGATAGATCGTGTCATCGATCGGGTCACCGGTCAGGTCATCGGTCAGGTCACCGGTCGCTCTACGCGAATTTTAGGTTTGCGCGCGAGCTCCTGCGCGGTGAAACCGCGTGAAACAACAGCGAAGGGCACCCCCATGACGCGATACGGCGCGTCACGGAAAGGGTCCGGCGGAGCCTGGGAATCCGGCGCGGGGCCTGCCTCGGGACACGACCTCAGGACATGACCGTGTATCCCGCTTCGCGCAACGCCGACCTGACCTCCGTGCAGTGCTCCGGACCCTTGGTCTCTAGGTGCAGCTCCACCTCCGCCTCCGTGAGCCCCAGGCGCGGATCGGTCCGTACGTGACTCACATCCAATACATTCGCATCCACCACTGACAACGACCCCAGCAGCGTCGCCAGCGCCCCCGGCCGGTCGGTCAGGCGCAGCCGCAGCGACAGGTAGCGGCCCGCCGCGGCCATGCCGTGGGTCAGGATGCGCTGCATCAGCAGCGGGTCGACATTGCCGCCCGAAAGCACCGCGACCACCGGGCCCTCGAAAGCCTCGGGGCGGCTCAGCAGGGCCGCGACCGGGCTCGCCCCGGCCGGTTCGACGACCATTTTGGCGCGCTCCAGGCAGAGCAGCAGCGCGCTCGACAGCGCGTCCTCGGACACCGTGACGACGTCGTCGAGCAGTTCCCTGATGATCGCGAACGGTACGTCGCCCGGCCGCCCCACCTTGATGCCGTCCGCCATCGTCTGGAGCGCGTCGACCGACACCGGCCGTCCGGCAGCCAGCGACGGCGGGTAGCAGGCCGCGCCCTGGGCCTGTACGCCGATGATCCGCACATCGGGGCGCAGCAGCTTGACCGCGACCGCGATGCCCGCGGCGAGCCCGCCGCCGCCCACGCCGACGACGATCGTCCGTACCTCGGGGCACTGTTCGAGGATCTCCAGCCCCACCGTGCCCTGGCCCGCGATGATGTCGGGATGGTCGAAGGGGTGGATGAAGACCGCGCCCGTCTTCTCCGCGTAGTCCTGGGCGGCGGCCAGCGTCTCGTCGACCACCTGGCCGTGCATCCGCACCTCCGCGCCGTACTCGCGGGTCGCGGCGACCTTCGGCAGCGGCGCCCCGACCGGCATGAAGACCGTGGAGCGCACCCCGAGGAGGGAGGAGGCGAGGGCGACGCCCTGCGCGTGGTTGCCCGCGCTGGCGGCGACGACGCCGGCCGCGCGCTCCTCCGGGGAAAGACCGGCGATCCGTACGTACGCGCCGCGCAGCTTGAAGGAGCCGGTGCGCTGGAGGTTCTCGCACTTGAGGTGGACCGGGGAGCCGACCAGCTGCGACAGGTGCCTGCTGCCCTCCATCGCGGTCGTTCTGGCGACACCGGAGAGCATCTTCTGCGCGCCCCTGATGTCGTCGAGGATGACGGTGCGCAAGGGGTCGGACGTACGGAAGCTCATGAAAGCAAGCATTGCAGCTCATGGCTCTCACGGCCGTCCCGGTCCAGGCCCTGGTATCGGTTTGCGCAGCGCCGGTACGCGTCCGCCCCCGTCCGCGTACTCTGTCCCCCACCTAAACCGACCGCCGCACGAAGAGAGCCCCCAGCCATGCCCACTTCCCAGGACATGACGACTGATCCGGACACCGGCCTCCTCGATGCCCTCCAGCACCAGGTCGCCGTCTTCGCCCGTCGCGCCGAGCAGACCCGGCTCGGTGGCGTCGGCCAGGTCCGCAACTCGATGGACCGCGCCGCCTACCTGCTGCTGAACCGGCTCGACCTGGAAGGCCCGATGGGCGTCAAGGCGCTCGCCGCGGGCATGGGGATCGACTCCTCGACCGTGACCAGGCAGGTCGCGCCGCTCGTCGACACGGGACTGGTCAAGCGCACGTCGCACCCGGAGGACGGCCGTGCGGTCGTGCTCCAGCTGTCGCCGCGCGGCCAGGCCAGACTCGACGAGGTACGGTCCTCGCGCCGCGAGCTGATGGCCCGGGTGACCGACGGGTGGAGCGAGGAGGAGCGCGACTCCTTCTGCGCGCTCCTGACGCGCTTCAATTCAGCGCTTTCCGCCCGGCAGAGCGCTGCGTCGGCGGACTCCGGGAACCCGGACGCGGACACCGAGGTGCCGCCGACCTCTTGACCCGGGCCCCGTCCCTGGCCTGATATGAGGGCACGGGGCGACGGGAGGCACCGTGCGAGACCGGCCTGCAGTCCAGCAGCGCCGCCGGGCCCGGGAGTTCGAGGCATACGTCGCGGGCGCGGCGGGGCGTCTGCTGCATGCCGCCACGCTGCTCACCGGCGAGGTGCCCGAGCACAACGTCCGCGCCAGGCGACTGCTCACGGCCGCCCTCTCCCGTACGTACGCGGAATGGGAGCGGCTGCGCGGCGAGGACCCGTACGACCACACCCGCCAGGAGCTCGCGGCCCGCTTCGCGCGCGGTGCGTGGCTCTATCACCACTGGGGCGCCCTGCGGGGCCGGGTGCTCCCGTGGGCCGCCCGGCGGGCCGGCAGTGGAGGCGTGCTTGAGCGGCTGTCCCCCAGGGAACGGCTGGTCCTGGTGCTGCGCCTCTACGAGGGCGTCGCCGAGGAGCAGACGGCGGCGCAGATCGGGCTGCCGGTGGAGCGGGTGCACGCGATCTGCTTGCGCGCGATCGCCACAATGTGCAGCAAGCCGCCGGGACCCACCGCCGCGCGCCCCCGGGTGGCGACGCCATGAGCCGGGCGGACCGCAAGGAGAACGAGGTGCGGCGGATGCTGGACGGCGCGCACCCGCCGGTCCCCGCCGACCTGGGCGCGCGGGCCGCGGAGCGCGGGGAGCGGCTGCTGCGGCGCAATGTGGTGGCGCGCCGGGTCATGTGGGTGCTGCTGATGGCGGTGATCGTGGCGTTCGCGGTGTGGGTGTCGGTGGAGCAGCCGTGGGTGACACCACCGTCGGACACTGCGCCGCCCTTGGAGGGCTGGTAGGCCCTTTCGGCCTCTGTGGCCTTTAGATCCGTTTCGCCCGGATCTATGCTGGAGAGTGGCCGTGCCGAACGAGCCGAGGAGGTCATCATGACCAGGAAAGTCGCCGACTGCCGAAAATTCCCCAGCGAGATGAACTGCACCCTCACCATCTCCGGTGAGGAAGAGGAAGTCGTACGGGCCGCCGGCGAGCACGCGGTCTCCGTCCACCAGCACCAGGACAGCCCGGAAATGCGCCAGCAGATCCGGGCCTTCCTGGAGGACGAAAAGGTCAGCGCCTGAGCCGAGCCCGGCCGGGAAAGCTCCCGGCCGGGCACCGCACTGCCCGGGTCCGGGGATGTCCCGGGTCCCGGGATGTCCGGTCGGTCCTCCAGCCCCCTCTAGCCCAGCGCCTGCTTCAGGTCGGCCAGCAGGTCGTCGCCCGACTCGATGCCCACCGAGAGCCGCACCAGGTCTGCGGGCACCTCCAGCGCCGAGCCGGCCACCGACGCGTGCGTCATGCGGCCCGGGTGCTCGATCAGCGACTCGACGCCGCCCAGGGACTCACCGAGGGTGAAGAGCTTCGCGCGGTTGCAGACCTCGACCGCGGCCTCCTCGCCGCCCTTGATCCGGAAGGACACCATGCCGCCGAAGGCCTTCATCTGCTTGGCTGCGATCTCGTGGCCCGGGTGCTCGGGCAGGCCCGGGTAGAGGACCTGCGTCACCTTCGGGTGGCTGGTCAGCATGTCCACGACGCGCGTCGCGTTCTCGCTGTGCCGGTCCATGCGGACCGCGAGGGTCTTGATGCCGCGCAGTACGAGCCAGGCGTCGAACGGCCCGGCGATCGCGCCCATCGCGTTCTGGTGGTACGCCAACTCCTCTGCCAGCTCGGGGTCGTTGGCGATCAGTGCGCCGCCGACGACGTCGGAGTGGCCGCCCATGTACTTGGTCGTGGAGTGCACGACGATGTCCGCGCCGAGGGCGAGGGGCTGCTGGAGGTAGGGGCTGGCGAAGGTGTTGTCGACGACGAGACGCGCACCGGCCGTGCGGGCGATGTCCGCGACGGCGGCGATGTCGGTGATGCCGAGGAGCGGGTTCGACGGGGTCTCGACCCAGATCACCTTGGTACGCGGGGTGACGGCGGCCCGTACCGCCGCCGGGTCCGAGGTGTCCGCGACGGAGAACTCGACGCCCCAGCGCGACACCACCTTGGCGAAGAGCCGGAACGTACCGCCGTACGCGTCATTGGGGATGACCACATGGTCACCGGGGGCGAGGAGCGTACGCAGCAGGCAGTCCTCCGCCGCGAGCCCCGAAGCGAAGGCGAGCCCGCGCTGGCCGCCCTCCAGCGCCGCGAGGTTCTCTTCCAGGGCGGTGCGGGTCGGGTTGGCGCTGCGGCTGTACTCGTAGCCTCCGCGCAGGCCGCCCACACCGTCCTGCTTGTACGTGGACACCTGATAGATCGGCGGGACGACCGCGCCCGTGAGCGGGTCCGCGGTGTTGCCCGCGTGGATGGCGAGGGTCTCAAAGCTGTGCTGGTCGGTCATGGGACCCGAGGGTAGTTCGTCCCCGTGCCGGAGCCGTCGCGGTCCAGGGACAATGGGGGTATGGAGATTCTCTGGTTCTTGATCGCCATGTGCATGCTGGCGGCGATCATCGGTCCGATCGCGCTGCGCAGGCGAGGCGGCATCCGACTGGTCGCGCCCGGCTCACCCGACGCCGCCGACCCGGCCCACTACGACTTCGTACGCCAGGAGGAGCTGGACATCCGGATGCCAGGTCCCGACCAGGACCTGGAGGACGTACTGGACGTGGTGCAGTCCACGCAGGGCTGGCAGGCCGCCGCGCAGCTCCTCGCCGGGACGGCGAAGGAGAGCGAGACGCGCTGGCAGCGCGTCCAGGCCTTCGCGGGCGCCGCGTCGCTGGAGCTGGTGCAGCGCCCCGGCGAGGGCGGGCGCTGGCTGCGGACGTGGCGGGCCGAGGCGTCGAAGGACGCGGGCGGCGCGGCGGTGCACGCGGAGTTCCTGGTCCAGCAGGCGTGGCGCACGTCGACGCCCGGCACGGACGACTTCCGGATCATCCTGGAGGAGGCCCGTACGGTGTGCGGCGAGGCGGCGCTGCTGGCGCCGGGCGACCCGATCCCGTACATCGTCGAACTGGCCGTCGCACGCGGACTGGGTTACACCGAGCCGGAGTTCGACCTGCTGTGGGCGAAAGTGATGGACCGTGCGCCCGCGCATATGGGCGCGCATCTGGCGGCGCTGAGCTACCGCAGCGAGAAGTGGCACGGCTCGCGCGCCTCGGCCGACACCTTCGCCACGACGGCGGCGGCCCGCGCCCCGCACGGCTCCCTGCTCGCGGCGCTGCCGCTCTTCGCAGTGTACGAGCACCTGCCCGAGGTCAATCTGGTGCAGGGCTTCTACCGAAGCGCGGTCGTGACGAAGGCCATGGAGGGCGCACTGTTCGCGGTGCACGCGGCCCGCCGGGACGACCCGATGCTCGCGCACGTACGACACCTGCTGATCCTCTTCCTGGTCCGCTCGGAGCGCTGGTCGGAGGCGATGAACGAGATCCAGCACGTGGACGGCCACGTCGGCGCCCTGCCCTGGACGCACGACCCGGACCCGGCGGCCGAGTACGCGGTGTACCGCGCACTGGCGGTGGCGGGCTACGAGGCGAACGGCGGCAGCCCGGCGACGCTGCGGGGATGAGGTGGACCCGGGGGGACCCTTCCACCTCCCGGGTCAGCCGACCTTGCGCAACTCACCGTCGTCGAAGATGGCGACCATCACCAGATTCCCGCCGAGCGCTGCGACGTACCGGGCCACGACATCGGTACCGGACACCTGGCCGCTTTCGATCTGGGAGACGCGGCCCTTGCTGACCCCCATCCCCTCGGCAAGCATGCGCCGGTCGGAGCTCTTTGAGGTTGTGCAGCGTGGACCCCCGGATCCGATGGACCGGCGGAGGTCGCGCTGCGCCACCGGAAATGCCCCGGACCCACCCGAACGGGCAAGGCGACGCACCAACCAACGCCAGGACGGAAGCGGGCTGGAATCACCGGCCCCCTCCACACGTTGACGTACAGGCGTAGACCGACCCAGGAGGAGACCGCATGATGTTCGGCCGTACCCCCCAGCTCCCCACCCCCGAGCAGGCCCTGAAGGGCCGCTCCACCCCGGAATTCCAGGTCCCCTCCCGCCACACCGTCCTGGGGAACCCGCTGGTCGGCCCGTACCCGGAAGGCTTCGAGGTCGCCGACTTCGCCATGGGCTGTTTCTGGGGCGCCGAGCGCAAGTTCTGGGAGACGCCGGGCGTCTGGACGACCCTCGTCGGCTACCAGGGCGGCTACACCGAGAACCCGGCGTACGAGGAGGTCTGCGCGGGCGTGACCGGGCACACGGAGGCGGTGCGTGTCGTGTTCGACCCGGCGGCCGTCTCGTACGAGCAGCTCCTGAAGGTCTTCTGGGAGTCCCACAACCCGACCCAGGGCTTCCGCCAGGGCAACGACGTGGGCACCCAGTACCGCTCGGCGATCCACACCCACTCCCCCGCCCAGGCGGCGGCCGTGGAGGCGTCGCGGGAGGCGTACCAGAAGGTACTGACGGGCGCGCGGCACGGGACGATCACGACGGAGATCCTCCCGGCGGAGGGCCGCGCATTTTGGCCTGCGGAGCCGTATCACCAGCAGTACCTCGACAAGAACCCGGCGGGTTACTGCGGGATCGGCGGGACGGGCGTCAAGCTGGACAGCCCGTCGGAGACGAACTGGGGCCGGTCATGCCCGACCGGGATCGCGCCCGTCGAAGACTGACCCGGCCGCGCTGAGGGCCAGGTGCCAGGGGTAGGCGTCCGGGTTGCCCTGGCCCGGCTCGTTCGGCACGAAGCCAGCCTCTCCGTAGAGCACCTGGACGCCCATGTCCCGCAGCGTCTCGACACTTCTGGCGAACTGAGTGTGCTGGACGTACGCGGCGTTGACACAGGGCATGGTGACCAGCGGAATGCCCTTGCCGACGGCCTCGGCCGCGAAGCCGACGACGAACTTGTCCGTGATCCCCAGCGCCCACTGATTGATCGTGTTGAAGGTCGCGGGCGCGATCACCGTGGTCACGCGGCCATGCGCACCTCGCCGTAGTGCGAGCTCGGCCGCGACCCGGAGCCGGTGCGGTGGCGGGTGCTCGTGAGGCGGGTGGCGGGCCTGGCCACCGTCACGCAGTCGAGGTGGATCAGCTCGGCCTGGCCCAGGTCCAGTAGGTCCGCCAGGCTCAGGCCGAGCGCGCGGGCGGCGGCTGCGAGGATCTCCGACGACGCCTCCTTGTGGCCGCGTTCGAGCTCGGAGAGGTAGGGCATCGAGATGCGGGCCTCGTCGGCCACGTCCTTGAGCGTGCGCCCCTGCGCGCGGCGCTCGCGGCGCAGGGCGCTGCCTACGACGTCCCGCCAGAGGGGTTCCTTGGGTGCCGGGGCCTGTTCCTGGGCGGCTGTGGCCGGGCGCAGGGGGACGACGACGCGGGCTTCGTTCGGTACGTGGCTGGTCACCTGTCCAGAGTAGGAGCGTTGCGGGCGCCTGGGTGGGTGTGGCGTTGCGCCGGCCGTGAAATCTCGGGAGCGCGGACGACAACCTCGTGATCATCACCGGGACGGTCAGGCGCCGGGACGGTCAGGTGCCGCCCGGTCCCGGCCGAGCAGCTTCACCGCCGTGTAGACCAGCGCGGCGAACGCCACGTCGGACAGCAGCATCAGCCCGATCGCGTACGACCCGGTACTGCTGTAGACGGCGCCCATGACCAGCGGCGGGACGAAGCCGCCGAGGCCGCCGGCGGCTCCGACCAAGCCGGTGACCGTGCCCACCTTCTCCTTCGGTGTGACGATGGCCACCAGAGCGAAGACCGCACCGCTGCCCGCACCGACCATGCCTGCCATCACCAGGAAGGTCACCGTCGCCCAGGGCATCAGCGCGGGGGTGAACGCCTGCGAGACCGCCATCAGCCCGAGCAGCGCGTAGGTCACTGTGAGGACCTTCGCGGGTCCCACCCGGTCGGACAGGTAGCCGCCGATCACCCGGCAGAGCACCGCGACGACCGTGAAGCCGGCCGCCCGGGTCGAGGCGCTGTCCTGCGAGAGGTCGTAGACCTCCTTGAGATACGTGGGCAGATAGACACCGAAGGCCACAAAGCCGCCGAACGACACCGAGTAGAGCAGGGCCAGCGGCAGGGTGAAGCGCTGCTTGAGAGCCTCGCGGAAGCGGCTGCCGAACAGTTCGTCAGGAACCTTCCGGTCAGGGGCGTTCCTGACCAGCAGTGCGGCGATCACACCGAAGGCCGCGAGCACCCCGGCCACCAGGTAGAACTGGAAATCGCGGTCGCCCGTCCAGTCGATGAGCCGTGAGGTGAAGAATGCGGCGATCGCGGTGCCGCCGGTGCCGAGCCCGAAGATGCCGATCGCCGTTCCCCGCCGCTCCGGCGGGAACCAGGCGTTGACGTACGGCACCCCGGAGGCGAAGTAGGTGCCGCCGATACCGAGGAAGAAACCGGCCAGGAGCAGCAGCCCGTAGCTGTGGAAGATGCTCAGCGCGAGGACCGGAAGCACCGTCAGGAAGCTGAGCATCGGCAGCATGACCCGGGCGCCCAGCTTGTCGGTGAGCGCGCCCACCGGGATCCGCCCCAGTGAGCCGACCAGGACCGGCACCGCCACCAGGAACGACTGCTGGAAGGAGCTCAGGCCCAGTTCGTCCTTGTAGGTGGGGCCGAGGGGGCTGATCAGACCCCACGCCCAGAAGCTGACGAGCATCCCGACAGTGGCGATACCGAGGTTGAGGTACGCCGCGCTACGGGTCGGGGGCTTCACGGCAATGGTGGTCGTCGTGGTCATGCGCTATCTGTCCTTCGGGTCGGAGTACCACAGGCCGAGGACCACCAGGAAAGACAGTCCGAGAAGTCCGGCGCACCACCAGGCCGTGTCGGTGTGTCCCTGCATCCATTCGTTGACGCCGACTGTCAGCGCCCAGAGCTGTCCGATGACGACGGTCATGGCGATGACGAGCCGGGCGCTGAGCCGGGCGGACCGCTCGGGGTCCTGCTCGGTGCCCGCGCCCGGGCCGGGGCCGGTGCGGTCGACGCGCGAGTCTCCGTAGCCGCTGGTGGCGCGGATCTGTGGATAGCGTTCGCGCACCGGGCGGTTGAGTCGCGGCTGATCACTGCCCGGGTGGTACGGCGGTGGGTTCGGGGATGGGTTCGGGGCTGGGTTCGGGGGGACTGCGGTCATGTCCGCTCACCCCGTTCCGCTTTTGCCGGGCCCGGAGACGCGGCCCCGGGACAGCTGAGCCGGCCGGCCGGTCCACTGTCCCTCCCGCTCAGCTGCCGGCACAGGCCCTCCTCGGCGCTCTCGCCCGAGCGGGCGGTACCGATCGCCCATACGCTGCCGTCGGTCCGCTCGACGAGGACCACTTTGGGCAGGCCGCGGGGCGGCGGCCCGGCGGTGACCTCACCGGTGCGGGCGTCGAAGACCCCCTCGTGGCAGGGGCAGTGCAACTCGCCCTCGGTGCCCCGGCCGGAGCGCCAGAGCACCGCGCAGGCCAGGTGGGTGCAGATCGCGGAGTAGCCGACGAGTGTGCCGTCGGCCATCCGGATCGCGACGGCGCGGTCCTCCTCGCCGGGGTAGCGGAAGGCGACGGACTGCCCCGCCGGGATCCGGTCGGCGATCCGCTTCGGCTCGGCCGCTCCGTCTCCGTGCCGGTGCAGCACTCCGGCGGCGACTGCCACTCCTCCGACCGCAAGGCCGCCGGACACGGTAGCCACGATCCGCAGATAGTCGCGCCGGGTAGTGAGCGAGTCCGAGCTGATCCGGTCGCGCATCGCTTCCTGGTCCCGCAGCGCCTCCTGATCCGGTTCGGCCGGCTGATGCTGATCCGTCGTACTCATCGGACGTCCACCCCGTTGATCTCGACCACCGGCAGTCCGCCCGGCACCGGCCACTTGACCTTGTCGGCCGGGACGACCATCGCCACGCCGGTGGTGACCATCACGTCGCCGAAGGTGAAGGAGTCGGCGACCTGGACCCCCGGCCGCTCGGCCTGCAGCTCCTCCAGCGTTCCGTAGAACAGCGCGCCGGTCGGGCAGACGGTGGCGCACATCGGGGCCAGGCCGTAGGACGTGCGGTCGTAGCAGAGGTTGCACTTGAGTTGGAGTTTCGCCTGCAGATCGATCTTCGGTACGCCGAAGGGGCAGGCGTTGACGCAGTTCGAGCAGCCGATGCAGCGGGTCGGGTCGGCCTCGTGCACCACCCCGTCCGGGGAGATGAGGATCGCCTCCGCCGGGCAGACCTCGGCGCACGGGGCGACCGGGTCCGAGCAGTGCATACAGACGGTGGGCAGCGAGGCGACGGTCTGTCCCTCTTCCGGATAATCCAGGTGGATCATCGACTTGCCCCGGTGCGAGTCGCACTCCCGGCAGGCCGAGACACATGCCTGGCAGCCGATACACCGGCCGGGGTCAATGAAGATCGTCCGTCCCATCACGACGGCATCAGCTCCTCTCCGAAGTTCCGCGACCCTGTGGAGCGGTCGGTGGCAGGGGGTCGTTCAGGGACATCTGCGCCTCGGGGTACGACTCGCGGCCGGGCGGCATCGGGGGCGCGGGCACCTCGTCGGCCGCCGTCGCCCGCTCGATGCGGCAGGCGCAGACCTTGTACTCGGGGATTTTCGAGCGGGGGTCGAGCGCGTCGTTGGTCAGCACGTTCGCCGCCACCGGATACGGCCAGTGGTAGGGGACGAAGACCGTGTCCGGCCGGATGATCTCGGTGACCAGCGCGGGCAGCACCGTCTCCCCGCGCCGGGTGACCACCCGCACCGGATCGCCGTTGCGGTAGCCGTGGCTGGGGTGGATCTCCACCCACGGCCGCGGTGTCTGCTCGACCAGTCCGCCGAGCCGCCGGGTCTGGTTGCCGGACAAGAAGTGCGCCACCGTACGGCCGGTGGTGAGTGACATGGGGAATTCGTCGTCGTAAGGATCGGCCGGCGGGTGCCACTCGACGACCTGCAGGTGGATCTTCCCGTCGGGGTGGTACGACCGGCCGCCCTCCAGGATCCGCGGTGTGCCCGGGTGGTCGGTGGTCGGGCAGGGCCAGGAGATCCCGCCGGTCTCCTCCAGCCGTTCGTAGGTGATGCCGTAGTAGTCGTTCACCGTGCCGGCCGAGGCCGTCCGCAGCTCTTCGAAGACCTCGCGGGAGCCGGGGAAGTCGAATTTGTCGCCTTCGCCGAGCCGGCGCGCCAGTTCGCACATCACCCAGGTGTCGGTGCGTACGCCGTCCGGCGGTTCCTGGGCCTTGTTGTGCTTGACGACCCTGGCCTCGGCGTTCGCCATCACGCCCTCGTCCTCGGCCCAGGTGGTGACGGGGAAGACGACGTGCGCGTTGTTCGCGGTCTCGGAGAGGAAGAAGTCGAACTGGGCGTGGAACTCCAGCGCGTCGTACCCGGATTTGACGGTGTGCAGGTTCGGCAGGGAGACAAACGGGTTGTTGCAGATGCCGATCAGGCCGCGGATCTCGCCGCGCTGCATCTGCCAGACCATTTCCATCATCGAGGTGCCGGCCCCGGGCAGTTCTGACTCCTCGATACCCCAGATCGCGGCGACCTCCCGGCGGTGGTCGGGGTTGGAGATGGACCTCCCGCCGGGCAGCATGTCGGACTTCTGGCCGTGTTCACGGCCGCCCTGTCCGTTGCCCTGCCCGGTGAGCGTGCCGTAACCGGCGCCGGGCCGGCCGATGTTGCCGGTCGCGGTGCACAGGTTGATGACGGACAGGCAGTTCTCGACGCCCTGGGTATGGTGTTCGATGCCCCGGGCGTGCCAGGCCATGGCGTTCTTGGCCCGGCCGAAGACCCTCGCGACCTGCTCGACCTGGGCGGCAGGGATGCCGCAGATCTCGGCGGCCCGCTCCGGCGGATACGCCGCGACGGTCTCCTTCACCTCGTCCCAGCCAGTGGTGTTCGCGGCCAGGAACGCCTCGTCGGTGAGGCCGTCCCGTACGACGACGTGCAGGACGGCGTTGAAGAAGGCGGAGTCGGTGCCGGGCTTCAGCGCGACATGGATGTCGGCAGTACGGGCGACCGGCGTTTCCCGGGGGTCGATGACGATAAGGCTCGCCCCCCGGTCCCTGGCCCCCCAGAGGTACTGGGTCAGGACGGGGAAGCACTCTCCGACGTTCGACCCGGCGATCAGCAGGCAGTCGCTGAGCAGAATGTCGGAGAAGGGGTTGCCGGCCCGGTCGATGTTGAAGGCCAGCTTGTTCGCGCCGGCCGCGCTCACCATGCACAGCCGGCCGTTGTAGTCAAGGTGCTTGGTCTTGACCGCGACCCGGGCGAACTTGCCGACCAGATAGGCCTTCTCGGTGAAGAGACTGGCCCCGCCGAGGACACCGAAGGCGTCCCGTCCGGACTCCTGCTGGATGCGGCGGATCTCGGCGACGGTGAAGTCCAGCGCCTCGTCCCAGCTCACCTCCTGGAACTCCTCGTCGCGGCTGCGCCGCATGAGCGGCGCGGTGAGCCGGTCCGGATGGTTGATCTGCTGGTAGGCGTTGAGGCCCTTGGGGCACAGCCTCATCCGGTTGATGTCGTGATTGCGCGGCTCGACGCCGAAGACCTTGCCGCCCTTGTCCCGCCGCAGGTACATGCCGCACTGCACACCGCAGAAGCAGCAGTGGGTGGGGACGAGTGTCTCGCCGTTCTGGTCCGCCGCCCACCGGTCGGCGGGGATGCCACCGGCGTCCCGGAAGTTCCGGGTGCCGGGCGGGGCGATGGACGGATCGATCGGGATGGTCACTTGAAGCCCCGCTTCACATGGTCGAGATAGGCGCCACCGCGCAGCACCCGTTTGCAGCGTGGGCAGTATTCGGCCCACTCGTCGAAGTCGAGCCGCAGGTCCCGCATGGTGTCGCGGAGGTTCTCCACGTACGGGGCGGTGTCGATCGGTTCCTCGCAGCGGCGGCAGGCGAGGATCTCCTCGTCCTTCCGGGCGGTGTACTTGAACAGCTGCATACCGACCGCGGCCGGGCGCTGCACGATGTGGAAGAACTTCCCGAACGGGATGTAGATGAGGGTGAAGACGACCGAGACCATGTGGAGAATCGCCAGGAACTCGTAGCCCCCGCCGTGCAGGAAGATGCTGGAGAAGGTCAGCAGCAGTCCGGTGACCGCGATGACGAGCAGGGAGATCAGCGGCACGAAGTCGTAGGCGAAACGCTGTCCGGTCATCGCCTGGCGGTCCCGCATCCGCCGCCACAGGAAGTAGCCGGCGCCGGGGATGACGAGGACGGCGGCGATGTCCAGGCCGTGGAACATCAGCCAGCCGGTGATCGATGACGAGTCGTAGCCCAGCACTTTGAAGCCGAAGACCCGCATCTCGTAACCGGGGCCCGCGCCGGTGGAGGAGGTGAAGGTGAACCAGCCCCAAACGAGCGGGAAGGTGATCGCGACAGCCAGCAGGCAGCCCCAGAACATCAGTTGGTGAGCAGCCCAGCGGGCGTGCGAGCGAGCGCCCAGGAACTTCTGCATGCCCAGGTAGGTCACGATCATCTTCGGCAGGGCGGTGGGGGCCTTACGGAAGTTCGCAAGGGAGAAGAAGCTGCCCCAGCCGCGCTTGAACAGCCGCCGGGAGGCGGGGGCGGAGATCCAGACGACGTAGCGGTACGTCACCCCGAAGGCGAGGAAGATCGTCGCGACGGTGTACGGGATCAGCGCGGAGTCGAACGTGGCCAGGCCCCGGCTGCCGGCGTAGATGGCGGCACAGAGGCCGAGCGAGACGCCAACCGCCACGAGGGAGGCGCGCCTGGTCACCGGACTTGACTGGCTTCGATTCACACGGGAAACACTAGGTCTCGTACCTGATTTCGCACCGCGGCCATGCGGGTCCTGATCCGAACGGGTGATCAGGACCTCTTGCCCTTCAGACGGATACCCGTTAGGCCCTTTCCCTTCAGGCCGGTTAGTGCATCAGTGAGCGCTCACTGATGCACTTTGATCTCGGCCACAAGCCGAGAGTTCGTGACCGGCGGGGTGCTCTCGTACCCGTACCTGGAGATCTACTCGTACGAGGAGGAGCCGTTCGGCGCCTGGCCGCCCATCGAGCAGCTCACCGTGAGCCGAGCGGGGCCCGGCCCTGTCACCCCGCCCGCTTAGAGTTGCGCCGTGGCGGCGATCAGCGGAAATCTACGCATACGCAGAGGCATACGCAGAGGCATACGCAGAGGCAGCGGAGGCAGCAGAGGCATACGCCGAGGCGAGAAGAGCGAGCCCGGCGGCCGGGTCGTCGTGCCCTGGTGGCGGCGGCAGTATGTGCCGCTCGTCGCTGTCGCCGTCGTCCTGCCGTTGTACGTCCTGTGGGCCGCCGTGCTCGCCACCGGCGGTGGGGATCTCGCCGCGCAGGTCGCCTGGTCGGGGTTCACCGCGCGGCACCCGGACTCCGCGTACAACTTCTCCTGGTACGGGGGCACCCACACCGCCAACTACAGCCTGATCGCACCCCATTTGATGGCCGCCTTCGGCGTGCGGGCCGTGTCCGTCGCCGCCGGGCTCGCCGGGACCTGGCTGCTGGCCCTGCTGTTCGTGCGGAGCGGGGTGCGGTACGCCGTGTGGCCCGCCCTCCTCGCGTCGCTCACCCTGTGGTGCAACGTCGCCTCCGGGCGTACGACCTTCGCCCTCGGCGTCGCCATCGGGCTGATCGCCTGTCTGTACGCGCACCGCACCGTCGTCGCCGTCGTGGCGGGGGCGCTCGCCACGATGGCCAGCCCCGTCGCCGGGCTCTTCCTCGTGGTGGTCGGGGCCGCGTATCTGCTGGGGCGGGAGTGGAGGAAGGGGGCCGCCCTTGTTGTGCCGTTCTTCGTCGTGGTCGGTGTCACCACGCTTCTTTTCCCCTTCGAGGGCGAGCAGCCCATGGCATCCGGCCGGCTGTGGATGCCGCTGTTCGTCTGCGCCGCCCTGCTGTTCGCCACCCCGCCCGGCCGCTGCTGGCGGACCGTGCGGTGGGGCGCCGGGGTGTATGCCATCGGGGTCGTCCTGACCTTCCTGATCTCCTCGCCCATCGGCACCAATGTGGAGCGGCTGTTCGGGCTGACTTCGCTGCCCCTGCTGCTCGCCGCCGCCCTCGCCGAAGGCCACGGAGCCACGCGCCGCGCCCGGGTGGGGCGCGTGGTGCTGGTCGTCGCCCTGGTGTTCTCCGCCAACTGGCTGGTGGGCAAGACCGCCGAGGACCTCGGCGTCTCCAACACCGTGCCCGCCTGGGCCGCCGGTACCGACGGTGTCGTACGGGAGCTGGCGCGGCTCGGCGCCGACCGTACCCGCGTCGAAGTCGTCCCCGCCCGCAACCACCGCGAGGCCACCGCCCTCGCCCCGCACGTGAACCTGGCCCGTGGCTGGAACCGGCAGCTCGACGTCGAGCGCGGGCGGCTCTTCTACGACGGATCCCTGACCCCGTCGACGTACCGGCAGTGGCTGGACCGCTGGGCCGTCGGCTTCGTCGTGCTGCACCACGGGAGGCCGGACGGGCCCGCCGAGGCCGAGGCCGCGCTCGTCCGGAGCGGGCCCGAGTGGCTGGAGCAGGTGTGGCGGGACGACGGCTGGACGGTCTACCGGGTCAAGGACGCGACACCGCTGGTGTCACGGCCGGGCACGGTCGTGCGGGGCAGTGACGCCGACCTGGTCGTACGGATGCCCGCGGCCGGGTCGGTGACGGTGCGGGTCGCCCACTCGCCGTGGCTGCGCGCCAGGGGGGCGTGCTTGCGGCAGGACGGCGAGTGGACGCGGCTGACGGTGCCGAAGGGCGGGACGTACCGGCTGGACTCGGCCTACCGGGCGCCGCGGGACGAGGACGAAGCTGCCTGCGGCGAGACCCGATAGGTCACACCGCGAGCTTCCGGAGCGTCGCCGCCGTGTGCGCCGCGTCGTAACCCGGCGCCACTCCATCGGCCAGGACGACCGTGCCGGTGATGTGCCGGGTGCGCAGCGGCAGGATCTCCTGGTACGCCTCGGAGTCGTACCAGGCGCGTGCCTTTTCGATGTCCGGGAAGCCGATGACGACCAGGTAGCCGGGCCAGTCCCCCTCGCGGACCTCGACCTCCGTGCCGTGGACGAGGAAATGGCCGCCGAAGGGGTCGAGGGTGGCCTGGATGCGCTCCAGGTACGCGAAGACGTCGTTGTGCTGGGCTGCGGGCTTCAGGTGACCGACGGCGTACGCGCTCATGGTGTTCCTCCCGGTAGTGGCTGGTGTGAATGCCGATCCTGCCGGGAGGAGCCATGAGCGTCGATTACGTCGCAGGTAATGCAATCTCTCCAACAGCGACGGTCAGATCGTCGCGCTGTCGATCACGAAGCGGTAGCGCACATCGCTCGTGAGGACCCGCTCGTACGCCTCGTTGATCTCGCTCGCGCTGATCAGTTCGATCTCCGCACCCAGCCCGTGCAGCGCGCAGAAGTCGAGCATCTCCTGGGTCTCCCGGATGCCGCCGATGCCTGAGCCCGCGAGAGTCTTGCGGCCGCCGATGACGGAGAAGAGGTTGAGCGAGACCGGCTCCTCGGGGGCGCCCACGTTCACGAACGCGCCGTCCGTCTTCAGCAGGCCCAGGTACTTGTCCAGCGGCAGCGGCGCCGACACGGTGGAGATGATCAGGTCGAGGGAGCCCGCGAGCGCCTCGAAGGTCGCCTCGTCGCTGGTCGCGTAGTAGTGGTCGGCGCCCAGCTTCAGGCCGTCGTCCTTCTTGCGCAGCGACTGGCTGAGCACGGTCACCTCGGCGCCCAGCGCGTGCGCGATCTGCACGCCCATGTGACCGAGGCCGCCCAGGCCGACGATGGCGACCTTCTTGCCGGGGCCCGCGTTCCAGTGGGCGAGCGGCGAGTAGAGCGTGATGCCGGCGCACAGCAGCGGCGCGGCGACGTCCAGCTCGATGCCCTCGGGGATGTGCAGGGTGTAGTTCTCGTCGACGACGATGTGGGTGCGGTAGCCGCCGTACGTCGGCTCGCCGTCCTTGCCGACGGCGTTGTACGTACCGACGTTGCCGGCCTTGCAGTACTGCTCCAGGCCGGCCTTGCAGTTGTCGCACTCACGGCAGGAGTCGACCATGCAGCCGACGCCCGCGCGGTCGCCGACGGCGAACTTGGTGACGCCGGGTCCGACCTCGGTGACGATGCCGGCGATCTCATGGCCGGGCACCATCGGGAAGATGCCCTCGCCCCAGCCGTCACGGGCCTGGTGGATGTCCGAGTGGCAGATCCCGGCGAACTTGATCTCGATCAGTACGTCGTACTCGCCGACCGGGCGGAGCGGCACGGTGGTGCGCTCCAGCGGGGCCTTGGGGGCGGGAGCGGCGTATGCGGCAACAGAAGTGGTCATGCCATCCACCATGCCTGAGCTGGGAACATTCACCCAGCCCCCTGTTGTGCCTACGACTGCTGTGCGTACCACTGGCGGGGACAGGCTCACTTTCCCGGCACGGTGAATACTTGGTCGGTATGGATCAGCGCGCCGAACTGAGTGAATTCCTCCGGTCCCGTCGGGCGCGGCTCAAGCCCGAGGACGTGGGCCTGCCGGACTTCGGCAGGCACCGCCGGGTGCCGGGCCTGCGCCGCGAGGAGCTGGCGCAGCTGGCCGGGGTGTCCGTCGCGTACTACACCCGGCTGGAACAGGGCAACGGCCGCAATGTGTCCACCGAGGTCCTCGACGCCATCGCCCGCGCCCTGCAGCTTTCCGACGCGGAGAGCGACCACCTCACGCATCTCGCGAAGCCGACGCCCAAGAAGAGGCGCGCGGCGCGTCCGCAGCGGCTGCGGGCCGGGATCCAGCAGCTGATGGACGCGATGGAGGGCGTACCGGCGTACGTGGTGGGGCGGCGCACGGACATCCTCGGCGGGAACCGTCTCGCGCGCGCCCTGCTCGGCGACTTCCTTTCGCTGCCGGCGGCGGAGCGCAATACCGCCCGGCTGATCTTCCTCGACCCCAACTCGAAGGATTTGTACGTCGACTGGGACATCAAGGCCTGCGAGGTCGTCAGCTATCTGCGGCTGGACGCGGGCCTCTTCCCGGACGATCCGCTGCTTTCGTCGCTCGTCGGGGAACTGTCGGTGAAGAGCGACGAGTTCAGGGGCCTGTGGGCGGCGCACCACGTGAAGGACAAGGGCCACGGCACGAAGCGGCTGCAGCACCCGCTGGTGGGCGAGCTGACCCTGTCGTACGAGACGCTCCGGCTGCCCGACGACCTCGAACAGTGCCTGGTCACCTTCCACGCCGAGCCCGGCTCACCCTCGCAGGAGTCCCTGCGGCTGCTGGCGAGTTGGGGCACGGACGCGGAGGTACGTACACCCAGAGGCTGAGGAGGTCCCGGCACAGGCACGGGAACGCATACGGCGGCGGGCGCCACCCACAAGGGGTGACGCCCGCCGCCGTACAGAACAGGTGAAGCGGATCAGGCGGCGGAGCCGGCCTGCCACTGCGCCCAGTCCATGTTCCAGCCGTTGAGGCCGTTGTCCGGCTTGATCGTCTTGTCCGGGGAGTTCTTGATGACGACCACGTCACCGACGATCGAGTTGTTGAAGAACCACGCGCCGGGCTGGTTCGGGTCGTTGGCGCCCTTGGCGTCGTTCAGGCCCACGCAGCCGTGGCTGGTGTTGGCGCTGCCGAAGATCGAGTCGGCGCCCCAGTAGTTGCCGTGGATGAACGTGCCCGATGTGGACAGCCGCATGGCGTGCGGCACGTCCTTGATGTCGTACTCGCCCTTGCCGTCGTCGTCGGTGAAGCCGACCGTCGCACCGTCCATCCGGGTCTCCTTGAACTTCTCGGAGATCACCATGGCGCCGTTGTACGTCGGGTTGTCGGCCGAGCCCGCGGAGATCGGGATGGTCTTGACCGTCTTGCCGTCCTGCGTGACCGTCATGGTCTTTGTCTTGGCGTCGACGGTGCTGACCTGGTTTCGGCCGACGGTGAAGTTGACCGTCTTGTCCTGTACGCCGTACAGCCCCTCGGCGCCCTCGACACCGTCGAGCTCCAGCTTCAGGGAGACCTCGGAGCCGCCCTTCCAGTACTCCTGGGGGCGGAAGTCCAGGCGCTGCGGGCTGAACCAGTGGCCGACGACTTCCTGGCCGCTGCTCGACGTCACCGTGATGCCGTCCTGGACGGCCTTCTTGTCGGTGATCGCCTTGTCGAAGTTGATCGACACCGGCATGCCGACGCCGACCTTGGAGCCGTCCTCGGGGGTGAAGTTCCCGATGAAGCTGTTGGCGGGCGAGACGGTGGTGAAGGAACCGTTCTCGTGCGCCTTGCGGCCCTCGGAGTCCGCCGCCGTCGCAGTGATCTTGTACGTCGTCGAGCGCTCCAGCTGGCCGGACGGCTTCCAGGTCTTGCCGTCCGCGGCGATGGCGCCCGCGATCTTCGTGCCGTCGGCAGCGGTCATCACGACCTCGGTCAGCTTGCCTTCGCTGACGGCGACCTTGGTGCCGCGGTTGATCCCGACGTTGTCGGCGCCGCTCTTGGGGGTGATCGCTATTCGCGCCTTCGAGGTCTCCTTGGCCGCCGCCGCGTCCACGTCGGCCTGCGACTTCTTCGAGCTGTCGGCGCTACTGCCGCCCTTGTCGCCGTCGCCGCTACAGGCAGAAAGCACCAGAACGCCGCCGAGCAGAGCGGACGCGGCCATCAGGCCCCTGCGGCGCCGCTTGCTGTCCGTCATCACACGCTTCTCCATCGTTGCCGATTCCCCACACGTCCCCGGGCAGAGCCGCTGGACAGCGTTTCCCTGCCAATGTCTTACAACACGTATTCCGACGCGTCCGTTCCACATCCGGGGAAGATGTGGGGAACACCACTCGCCGGCGACCGCCGGCGCACGCCGGCTCGCTCTGTCCGCCGACTCGTTCGTCGATCTCATCGACGCAGCCGCGCCGCCGCCGGTTGCAGCGGCGGGCGGCTTTGATGCGACAAGTTTTACGACACGTTCTACGACAGGTTCTATGCCACGTTCTATGACGAGGTCTCCAGGGACGCTACGCCCGGTCCCCCACTTCCTCCTCATCGAGGTCCCACTCCAAGGATTCAGGGTCGTATTCGATCTGCTCGCTGCTCCACGAGGCCTGCGCGAGCACCACCCCGGGGACGTCGCCGACCAGGTCCAACGGGTCCACGAGCTGGGCGAGGGCCTCCGCCACGTCTTCCCTGACACTGTCCTGGGCATGCATGCGATCGCCGTCCGCCCCGGCTGCGTCCGCCGCGACGGCGGCGAGGGCCGCTGTACTGAGGGCCCCTGGGTCGGTCACTTCCACGACGAGCTCCACCTGGAGCCGGACAAAGCGTGATGTGTCGGTTTCAGTCATGCGTCCGAGCGTAGGCTGCCCGGCCGCCGACGAGGGCACCTGACCCTCACGACTTTCCCGCGACCCGTTGCTTTCATTAGCATCGGCGCACACGGCCAATTCCCGGCACCATCAAGGGGGATCGATTACGTGTCCGCACGTCGACCACTGCTGACCGCCACCGCCGCCGGCACACTGCTGTGCGCCCTGTGGTTCGTCCCGTCCGCCAACGCGACCGCGGAGAAGGAGGCCCAGGCGCAGGAGGCTCGGACCCAGAAGGCCCAGGCCCAGGCGGAGCAGCACTCCGCCGCCGCTGCCGCCCCCGCCGACTCCGCCGCGCCCACGGAGTCGGACGCGTCCGACCAGGGCCTCAGGCTCGCCGACACGGGCGGCGTGGACACCACCCCGTATCTGATCGGCGGCACGGCCTTCCTCGGTACGGGCGCCGCCTTCGTGGCCTTCTCGATGAGACGGGCCGCGCGCCCGGTCTGACGCGCGGCCCACCCGCCTCCTGGTTACGCGAGCGGTCCTGTCACCGGCTCGACGACCTCCACAAGCCTGCCCGCACGTACGAAGGCGTCCGCGGCGGCCAGGTCGGGCGCCAGGAAACGGTCCGGGCCCGGCCCCTCGACGCCTGCCGCACGCAGCGCCGTGATGACCGCCCGCGAGGCCGGCGCGGGCTTGAGCCCCTCGCGCAACTCGATGCCGCGGGTGGCGGCGTACAGCTCGACGGCGACGATCCGCGTCAAGTTGTCGATGGAGGTGCGCAGCTTGCGCGCCGCCGACCAGCCCATGGAGACGTGGTCCTCCTGCATGGCGGAGGACGGGATCGAGTCGGCGGACGCCGGGACGGCGAGTCGCTTCATGTCGCTGACCAGGGCGGCCTGCGTGTACTGCGCGATCATCAGGCCCGAGTCGACACCGGGGTCGTCGGCCAGGAAGGGCGGCAGGCCGTGCGAACGGTTCTTGTCGAGCAGCCGGTCGGTGCGGCGCTCGGCGATGGAGCCCAGGTCGGCGGCGGCGATGGCCAGGAAGTCCAGGACGTACGCGACGGGCGCGCCGTGGAAGTTGCCGTTGGACTCGACGCGTCCGTCCGGCAGCACCACCGGGTTGTCGACGGCCGAGGCCAGCTCGCGCCCGGCGACGGTGAGGGCGTGCGCGATCGTGTCGCGGCCCGCGCCCGCGACCTGGGGGGCGCAGCGCACCGAGTAGGCGTCCTGGACGCGCGGCGCGTCGTCCTGGTGATGGCCGGTGAGCTCGGACCCGGCGAGCACCCGCAGCATGTTGTCGGCGCTGGCGCCCTGGCCGGGGTGCGGCCGGATTGCGTGCAGGTCGGGGGCGAGCACCTTGTCCGTACCGAGCAGCGCTTCGAGGCTCAGCGCGGCGGTGATGTCGGCGGAGGTGTAGAGCCGCTTCAGGTCGGCGATGGCCATGATCAGCATGCCGAGCATGCCGTCGGTGCCGTTGAGCAGCGCCAGACCCTCCTTCTCGCGCAGCTCCACGGGCACGATGCCGTGCGCGGCGAGCAGCTCACCGGCGGGCTTCAGCGTCCCGTCGGGGCCCTCGGCGTCGCCCTCGCCCATGAGCGCCAGCGCGCAGTGGGACAGCGGAGCGAGGTCGCCGGAGCAGCCGAGCGAGCCGAACTCGTGCACGACGGGCGTGATGCCCGCGTTGAGCAGGTCGGCGATGGTCTGCGCGACATGCGGCCGTACGCCGGTGTGGCCGGTGGCCAGGGTCTTGAGCCGCAGGAACATCAGCGCGCGTACGACCTCGCGCTCGACGTGCGGGCCCATGCCGGCGGCGTGCGACCGCACGATGTTGCGCTGCAGCTGGGCGCGCAGGTCCGGGCTGATGTGGCGGGAGGCCAGGGCCCCGAAGCCGGTCGAGACGCCGTACACGGGCTCGGGCTTGGCGGCCAGGGCGTCGATGATCTCGCGGGATGCGGCGAGGGCGGCGACGGCTTCGGCGGAGAGCTCGACACGGGCATTGCCCCGGGCTACGGCGATGACGTCCTCGGGGGTGGTCCCGGACGTCCCCAACACGACTGTGTGCCTGTGCATATCCATATTCAGAACCCTACGGACTGAATTCCTCGATGTCACTACCGGACGGCGGGACAGACCCTTACCTGTGACCATCCCGACCGACAGCCCTCAGGTCCGCCCCCGGAATCGACGGCGGTCGTGCGGGGCGGGCGGGGGTGTGTCCGCCAGCCTGACCACCGCCCCGTCGCGGCCCGCCACCACCGGCTTCGCCGCCCGCGCCGCCTTCGCGCGGTACTGCGCCGCGTCCGCGAGGCGGAACAGCCTGCGGGCCGAGTGCATCTCGCCGATGGGGTCGCCGGTCGAGGCAACCCCGCAGGCGACGCCCTCGCCCAGCTCCATCTCCCCGGCCCGTACGCACAGCTCCTCGGCCACCCGCACGACCTCGTCCGCCGACGGGCCGACCGCGAGCAGACAGAACTCGTCGCCGCCGAGCCGCGCGGCCAGCGCGCCCGGCAGCATCGCCCCGCACAGGGACAGGACGGAGCCGAAGCGCTCCAGGAGGCGGTCGCCGACCGCGTGACCGTGCGTGTCGTTGACCCGCTTGAGGCCGTTCAGGTCGCAGACGACGAGGCTGACGACCGTGCCCAACGTCCGGTGCCGCTCCACCGCCGCGTCCAGGCCCATGTCGACGGCGCGGCGGTTGGCCAGCCCGGTCAGCGGGTCGGTGTAGGCCAGCCTGCGGACCTCCTCCAGCCGCTCGGTCTGCGCGATGCCCGCCGCGGCCACCGACGCCAGCACCGTCGCGAAGTCCGCGTCGGACCGGCCGAAGACCGGGGCTCCGGTCGGCCTGGCGACGTACAGCTCGCCCCAGGCCCGCCCGCGCAGCACGATCGGCGCGACCACACACGAGCCGCGCCCGCGGCGGCGCAGCGCGGCGACCCGCTGATGGCAGTACCCGGCGGAGTCGGCGTCGTCCCCGGCCGGTCCCGCCGCCGTCTCGACCCAGGCGTTGGGCTCACCGCCGCCCGCCCACTGCTCGTGCAGGAACTCCGCGATCTCCGGAAACTGGTGGACGGGATACGTCTCCTCCTCGGGGAAGTCCTCCTCGCCCTCCGCGAGCTCGCCCGCATTGACGAGCACCCGCAGCCGCCCCAGCTCGCGCTCCCACACCGACACGGCGGCGAAGCTGCCGCCCAGCGCGTCCCGCGCGCCCAGCGCCGCCGCCCGCCAGGACTCGCGCGGGGTGTGCGCCGCTGCCATGGCTTGCGCCAGCGTCACTACGGCCCGCAGCCGCGCATCCTCACCCATCACCCCACCTTAGGGTGATTTGTATGACTACGGCCTTTCCGTCGTCCCCGCCTACTCGCCCGGCCAGTGCGGCTTGCGCTTCTCGTTGAACGCCGCGACGCCCTCCGCGCGGTCGCCTGAGAAGGCCACGGACCGCCACGCGGCGTCCTCGACCTCCAGGCCCGCCCGCAGGTCGAGACCGTGCCCGAGCCGCATCGCGCGCTTCGCCGCGCGCAGCCCCACCGGGGAGTTTCCGGCGATACGCGCCGCGAGCGCCAGCGCCTCCTCGCGGGCCTGCCCCGCGTCCACCAGCTGGTCGACGAGCCCGAGCGAGGCCGCTTCCGCCGCCTCCACACGCCGCGCCGTGAACACCAGCTCGGCCGCCCGCGCCGCGCCGACCCGCCTCGGCAGCAGCTGCGTACCGCCGCCACCTGGGATCACGCCGACCGACACTTCGGGCAGCCCGACCACGGCGGTGGCGTCCGCCACGATCAGGTCGCAGGCCAACGCCAGCTCGAAGCCGCCGCCGAGGGCGAAGCCGTGCACGGCGGCGATCGTGGGCATCGGCAGGTCGAGCACCCCGGTGTACGCACCCCGGGCGACCGGGCGCTGACGCACCAACTGGGCGTCCGTGAAGGAGTTGCGCTCCTTGAGGTCGGCCCCGACGCAGAAGGCACGCGCGCTGCTGGAGGTCACCACGGTGACCCGTACCGAGGGGTCCGCGGCGAGCGCGTCGCACGCGGCGGCGATGGAGCGGGCCATGTCGGTGGACACGGCGTTCATCGCCTTGGGCCGGTCGAGCACCAGCTCGGCCACGTGCCCGCCGTCGCCGTGCCGTCGTACGGCGACGAACTCACCGAATTGCTGCGGTTGCGACGGCTGCTGCTGCTCGCTCGTGCTCATGCGGGTGCCCTCCCGGTTAACGACCGTTACCGGGGCGATCCTAGTGGGGGCGCCTGCGGCGAGCTGTTCCCCTACCCGCCCCTTCCCGAAGCCGGGGGAGGCCCCCGGACCCCTGGACGCCCTTCGGGCGTGTCCTCAATCGCCGGACGGGCTGAAGAGGTTGCCGCATACGGCAATCTTCAGCCCGTCCGGCGATTGAGGACCGGGGTCTGGGGCGGAGCCCCAGTTGCGGGAAGGGGCGGGTAGGGGAACAGCCCCGCGCACCGGCACCCGCACCCCCACCGGCCCGCACCCGCTACGGCGTCGTCCGCCGCGTCAGCAACCAAGGCTCGACCGTCCCAAGACCCCGCACCGGCCGCTGCCACATCGGCTGAAGCGCGAACCGGTACGAGGGCGGCTCCACGCCCTCCTTCTCGGCCTTCTCCGCCTCCACAGCCGCCTCCGCCTCGGAAACCGGCGCGTCCCCGGTCCGCGAAAGCTCCTCGGCGAACGCCTCGTCCACCAGCAGCGCGTCCTTCGGCGCTATGGACGTGAGCCGGCTCGCCAGATTCACCGTCGTACCGAAGACGTCGCCCATCCGCGTGGTGACCGTGCCGAAGGCGATGCCGACGCGCAGGGCGGGCATCGCCTGGTCGTTGGCCATCGTCTCGATGAGCCGCAGCGCGATCTCCGCCGCAGTGCCCGCGTCGTCCGCCGCGTACAGGACCTCGTCGCCGAGGGTCTTGATGAGCCGGCCACCGTGCGCCGCGACCAGGTCCGCCGCGGTCGTCTCGAACGCCTCGACCAGCTCGCCCAGTTCCTCCTCCTCCAGCCGGCGCGTCAGCCGGGTGAAGCCGACGAGGTCCGCGAAGCCGACCGCGAGCCGCCGGTCGACCATCTCGTCGTCGTCGGCGGCCTGGACGACCCGGCCGGTCGCGGCGGCGAGCTGGCGCCGCCACACATAGACCAGGAACTCCTCCAGCTCCGGGAGGAGCAGCTCGACCAGGGGGTACGTGACCTCGGTACGGGTCATGCCGGGCTCGGGCGGCTCCGTCAGACCCTCCAAGAAGGAATCGATCTGCCATTCCGCCAGCCGGGCGGTGGTCTGCCCGGTGGACCGGGCGACCTGCACCGCCATCGGCTCGCTCAGCAGCCCGGCCTCGACCAGTCCCGCGAGGCGGCGCAGGGCCAGGACGTCCGCCTCGGTCAGAGCCTTGGCCTGCCCGATGTCGGCGAAGCCCATGGCGCGCCAGAAGCGGGAGGCGAGGTCCATCGAGACGCCTGCGGTACGGGCCGCCTGGAAGGGCGTATAACGGCGCTCGGCGCCGAGGATCAGCTGCTCCAGACGGATGGCGAGCGGGTCGTCGGTCGGCTCGGCGGTGTGGTCGACGGCGTGGTGCGGGGTGGGGTGGAGCGAGACCTCGGGCTCCATCCGGGCCTCGATCTCGTCCTCCTCGGCAGACCCCTCGGCCCACGGCCCGGTCCCGTCCGACTCCGTGTCCTCCTGAGACCGCGACGCCCGCCAGGACCCGGAACCGGCCCCGACCTCGGCGTCGTCCGGACCCCGCGCCCCGGAACCGTCCCCGACACGGGCTTGAGCACCGTCCGCGGCATGGTCGTTCGCACCGGACCGCGCACCGCCGCCCGGCTCGGCACCCGCGCCGTCACCTGCCCGGGACTGGGCCCCGTCCGCGGCCGCAACGGCACGGGAGGCCCCGCCGTCACCGCCCGCAGCTCCGCCACTCGCCCGTGCGGGCGCGCCTTCGTCCGCGCCGGTACCCGCGCGGGACGTCACACCGTCACCTCGCGGCGCCGCACCCGCTCCGCCCCCCGCAGGGGACCCCGCACGGGAGGTCCCGTCGTCGACGGTCACCTGCCGCCTCCTGCCCGTTCCCTGCGCACTGCCTGTGTCCTGCCGTTCGGTCGTCGCGCGATCTGTCGCGGATCGCCTCAACGATACGGCAGGTGTGCCCTACCTCACTCCCCAGTCCCCGGTGTCCCCCCTGTACCCGGACCCGGCCGCAGGTGTACGACGTCGCCCGCCCCCACCGGCTGCTGCATGCCCTCCGCCGTCGCCAGCACCAGCCGCCCGTCGCCGTCGACCGCCACCGCCTCCCCGGTCAGCGACCGGCCGCCGGGCAGTTCGGCCCGTACCGTACGGCCGAGTGTCGAGCAGCCCGCCGCGTACGCCTCCTGGAGGCGGCTGGCCGCCGGGTCGCCGCCACTGGTACGCCAATCGGCGTACCACTGGCCCAGCGAGCGCAGTACCGCGCGAAGGAGCGGATCGCGGTCGGTGGAGGCCGCGCCCGCGAGCAGCAGCGAGCCCGCGCCCGGCACCGGCAGCTCCTTCTCCGTGAGCGAGACATTGATGCCGATCCCGACCACGACGCCGTCCGCCGCGCGCTCCGCGAGGATGCCGCCAGCCTTGCGCTCCTCGCCGTCGATCGTGACCAGCAGGTCATTGGGCCACTTCAGGGCCGTGTCGACGCCCGCCGAGCGGGACAGCGCGGTGGCCACCGCGACGCCGCTGAGCAGCGGCAGCCAGCCCCAGCGCTCGATGGGCACCTCGGTGGGCTTCAGGAGTACGGAGAAGAACAGCCCGGAGCGCGCGGGCGCCGACCACTGGCGGTCGAGGCGGCCCCGGCCCCTGGTCTGTTCCTCGGCGACGAGCACCGCGCCCTCGGGCAGGTCGCCCGCGCGCGCGGCTAGGTCGCTGTTGGTCGATCCGGTGGCGGACACGACGTCCAGCGACGTCCACAGTCCGCCGGGCCGCAGCAGCGCGCGGCGCAGCGCGGGGGCGTTCAGCGGCGGTCGGCCGAGGTCGGACCAGCGTGCGTCTGGAGCATCCGGAGGCGTCATGCAACCCAGCGTAGGTGTGGCAAACGACGCACTGCCGAGTGGCATCCGCGCCGCTACGCTACGTGTCAGTAGCCGAAGTAGCCGTCCGTTGACCAGGCAGGGAGCCCCATCCCGATGTCAGAGGCCGAGATCGCCAACGCCGATGTCGATGCACAGAACAGTCAGACGACCGCGCACACGACCGCGGGAAAAATCGCGGATCTGCAGCGCCGTATCGATGAGGCGACGCACGCGGGCTCCGAGCGCGCGGTCGAAAAGCAGCACGCCAAGGGCAAGTTGACGGCGCGCGAGCGGATCGATCTGCTCATGGACGAGGGATCGTTCATGGAGCTCGACGAGTTCGCGCGGCACCGTTCGACCAACTTCGGCATCGAGAAGAACCGCCCGTACGGCGACGGTGTCGTCACCGGTTACGGCATGGTCGACGGCCGCCCGGTCTGCGTGTATTCGCAGGACTTCACCATTTTCGGCGGCTCGCTCGGCGAGGTCTACGGCGAGAAGATCGTCAAGGTCATGGACTTCGCGCTGAAGACCGGCTGCCCGGTCATCGGCATCAACGACGGCGGTGGCGCGCGCATCCAGGAGGGTGTGGTCGCGCTCGGCCTGTTCGCCGAGATCTTCCGCCGCAACGTCCACGCGTCGGGCGTCGTACCGCAGATCAGCCTGATCGTCGGCCCGTGCGCGGGCGGCGCGGTGTACTCGCCCGCAATCACCGACTTCACGGTGATGGTCGACCAGACCTCGCACATGTTCATTACCGGGCCCGACGTCATCAAGACGGTCACCGGTGAGGACGTGGGCTTCGAGGAGCTGGGCGGCGCGCGTACGCACAACACCACATCGGGTGTCGCGCACCACATGGCGGGGGACGAGAAGGACGCCATCGAGTACGTCAAGTCCCTCCTGTCCTACCTGCCTTCGAACAACCTCACCGAGGCCCCCGCCTATCCCGAGGTGGCGGACCTGGAGACGTCCGACGAGGACCGTGAGCTCGACGTCCTCATCCCGGACAGCGCCAATCAGCCGTACGACATGCACACCGCCATCGAACACGTCCTGGACGACGCGGAGTTCCTGGAGACCCAGGCACTGTTCGCACCGAACATCCTGACCGGCTTCGGCCGGGTCGAGGGCCGCCCGGTGGGCATCGTCGCCAACCAGCCTATGCAGTACGCCGGTTGCCTGGACATCAACGCCTCCGAGAAGGCCGCGCGCTTCGTCCGCACCTGCGACGCCTTCAATGTGCCGGTCCTCACCTTCGTGGACGTGCCGGGCTTCCTGCCGGGCGTGGACCAGGAGTACGGCGGCATCATCCGGCGCGGCGCAAAGCTGATCTACGCGTACGCGGAGGCCACGGTCCCGCTGATCACCGTTATCACCCGCAAGGCCTTCGGCGGCGCGTACGACGTGATGGGCTCCAAGCACCTGGGCGCCGACCTCAATCTGGCCTGGCCGACCGCGCAGATCGCGGTCATGGGCGCGCAGGGCGCGGTGAACATCCTGCACCGCAGGACCATCGCCGCATCCGACGACCCCGAGGCGGCCCGCGCCGAGCTGATCGCCGACTACGAGGACACCCTGCTCAACCCGTACGTCGCGGCGGAGCGCGGTTACGTCGACGCAGTGATCATGCCGTCGGAGACCCGCCGCCACATCGTGCGCGGGCTGCGCCAGCTGCGTACGAAGCGTGAGTCGCTGCCGCCGAAGAAGCACGGCAACATCCCGCTCTAGTTCCAGGACTGCAGGACTGCAGGACTCCAGAAAGGGTCGTTCGGATGATCAAGGTCGTACGGGGCAACCCGACATCGGAGGAGCTGGCCGCCGCACTCGCGGTAGTCCAAGCGCGCGCCGCGGCGGCGGAGAACTCGCCGTCCGGCGCACACGAGCCGGCAGCCGCCTGGGCGGACCCGGCGCGGGTGGCGCGGCATTCGATGCCGCAGCCAGGCCCGCAGGCGTGGAGCCGGACGTACTGGCCCGCGTGACGCCGGACGGCGTGGCGCCGCACATCGGGACGCCGCACAAGGAGGGCCGGACCCGCGTGCCGGGTCCGGCCCTCCGCGCGTCCCTCTCCGCGCGTCTCCCCCTCCGCGCGTCTCAGAGGACGGCCGCGACCGTCTTCGCCATCAGCCGGTACCCCGCGTCATTCGGGTGCAGGCCGTCCTTGAAGTCGTACGCCGGGTTGAGGCGTTCGGCGTCGGCCGGGTCCGCGAGGACCTTGTCGAAGTCGGCGACCGCGTCGAACTCCCCCGAGGTGCGGATCCAGTCGTTGACCTCGTCGCTGACCTGCCGCGCGTGCTCGCCCCAGTGGTCGGAGCCCTTGAGCGGGAGCAGCGTGGCGCCGACGATCCGCAGGCCCCTGGCGTGCGCCGCGCGGATCAACTCCCGGTATCCGGCGATCAGCTCGGCGGCCGGTACGACGGGCGACGGCTTGTAGGTGGGCTGGTCCTTCGCCTCGCTGAAGCCGATGTCGTTGAGCCCTTCGAGGAGGACGACGGTGGAGACGCCGGGCTGGTCGAGTGCGTCACGGCCGAAGCGGGCGGTGGCCCGTTCGCCGTACCAGGCCGAGTCGTTGAGAAGGAGGTTGCCGCCGATGCCCTGGTTGATCACGGGGCGCCCGGTGCGCTCGGCGAGGGCGTCGGAGTAGCGGCGGTCGGTGTTCGGGGTCGAGCCGAAGCCGTCGGTGATGGAGTCGCCGAAGAGGACGATGCCGTCGGTGCGGGGGCGCTCGCCACCGCCGACCTCGACGCCCGACAGGTAGTACCAGGACTGGGTGGCGTCGGTGAAGGCGGCGGCGGAGGTGGCGCCGCGCCGGTCCCCCTCGGCGCGGTAACTGTCGGTCCAGGCCTGGGAGTGGAAGGTGGCGGGCCCTGTGGTCCCGGCGAGGTAGAGGGTGACGGTCACCGACTCCAGGCGCTTCAGCCCCAACTGCGCGGCGTCGCTGCGCAGTTCGCCGTGCGCCGGTATCGCCACGGACCGCTTCCCGGCGAAGGTGAGGTGGCGGACGCTGCCCGGCTCGACGGCGGCCCCCTTGTCCGTACGGGCGAGGGTCGCGCCGGTGATGCGCAGCGGGGAGGTCCCGTACGCGTTGGAGAGGCGGATACGGGCCCGCTCACCGGCGGCGGTGACCCGGACGACCTGGCGGACGGTCTGGCCGGAGAAGCCCTCCTGCGACCAGTTCGGGGTGAAGCCGATGGCGGGGCTCTGCGGCGACGCACCCCATGCGGCGGTCCAGCGGGCGGAGGGCGGCTTGGCGGGGGCGGGCCGCGGGGACGCGGCCGGTGCGGACGACGCGTGCGCCGCGCCGAGCAGGCCGAGGGCGAGGGCGGCGGCGAGGACGGGTGCCGCGGTGCGGCGTACGCGGTGAATGTGCACGGCAATGCTCCTTCGATCGCCCTAATGGGCGGCGAGTTCCGTTAGGATATGAGGACCGTAACAGAGCCGGAGCCTTTAATGGAACAGAATTCCCGTTTGGAAGGTCCGGAAGCGGCGCCCAGCGGTCCGGAGGCCACGCCCGGCAGCGTGCGGCCGGGCGGCCGGACCGCCAAGGTCCGCGCCGCCGTGCTCGACGCCACCCAGGACGCACTCGTCGAACAGGGCTTCCACGGGCTGAACATGGACCGCGTCGCGGCGGGCGCGGGCGTCGGCAAGACCACCGTCTACCGGCGCTGGGGCTCGTCGGTCGGCCTGATCGCCGATCTTCTGCGCGACATGGCCGAGCAGTCCCTGCCCGCCGCCGACACCGGCTCACTTGAGGGCGACCTGCTGACCAACGCCCGTCTCGTACGGCAGACCCTTACCGACCCCCGGATGGGCGCCGTGTTCCAGGCCGTCATCGCCGCCGCCGCGTGCGACGCGCAGTGCGCGACCGCGCTGAACGGCTTCTACGCGACCCGCATCCGCGAGTGGGCGCCCTGCGTGGAGCGGGCCGTCGAGCGCGGCGAGGTGCCGGCCGGGACGGACGCGGGCGAGGTGATCCGGGCGGTCTCCGCGCCGCTGTACTACCGCTTCGCGGTCAGCCGCGAAGCGGTGGCCGAGGCGGACGCGGACCGGGCGGCGGGCGCGGCCCTCGCGGCGGCACGGGCGGGGGCGTACGTGGCCGTAGGCCTGTAGGCCCGTAGGCCCCAGGGGGACTAGTCCGTAGGTGGGGCGGCGTTTGAGTACGGATACTCAGGCGCCGGAGGCGTCACGGGCCGCAGGATCGATTGCATGCTGTGGTCCGACCCGGAGAACGAGCCGCCAAAAGAGCTGCGTGAGACGGAGGCGATGCTTCGTCGCATGGGGCTGCTGCTGGCGCTGGCGATGGTGATCGCCATGTTCGTGCTCGGCATCCACTGAAACTGCCACCCTGCCACCCTGCCATACAGGCTGGTACCCATAGGGCATGAAAAAGACCACGGTGTACCTTCCCGAGGAGCTTGAGCTCCGCCTGGACGCCGAGTCGGCAGCCACCGGAGTCAGCAAGGCCGAGCTCATCCGCCGGGGCATCGCCCAGCTCCTCGACAACTCGTCCCGGCCCAAAGAGCAACCACCCTCTGCCCGCGTTCAACAGCGGCCGTTCGCTCACGCCTGAGCAGATGGACGACGCCATTTACGAACGCATCAAGGAAAGGGCGGCCAGGCGTTGATCATCGTTGCCGACACCTCGGCCGTCTTCGCGGCCTTCGACGCCACCCAGCCCGAACATGGCGGCGCCGTCCGCATCATGGCGCAGGAGACACTGGCGATCTCCCCGCTCGTCGTCACGGAGCTCGACCATCTCGCCCAGTGCCACCTCGGGTTTCCGGAGGCACTTCGCGTCATGGAAGCCGTCAACGAGCGCCTTGTGGACGGTCAGTACAAACTCGCCACACTGCACCCCGTGGATCTCGTAGCAGCGCACGAAGTGCGGCAGAAGTACGAAGGCTTGCGGCTCGACCTCGCGGATGCAGTCGGCGTCGTCCTGGCCGACCGGTATCGAACCGACCGGATCTTCACCCTCGATCAGCACGACTTCAGGGCCATCACCCCGCTGACCAAGGGCTTCAAGGCCTTCCGCATCCTGCCACTCGACGCCTGAGCCCTGACCAGCGCCTCGTACGATGACCCGTATGACTGATCCCCGCCGCCGTCTCGTCCTCGCCTCCGCCTCCCCCGCCCGCCTCGCGCTGCTGCGGCAGGCCGGGCTCGCTCCTGAGGTGGTTGTCAGTGGGGTCGACGAGGACGCCGTGACCGCCCCTACCCCGGGCGAGCTGGCGCTCGTACTCGCGGAGGCGAAAGCCGCGTCCGTCGCGGGGCGGGACGAGGCCTCCGGCGCGCTGGTCATCGGCTGCGACTCCGTGCTCGAACTCGACGGCGAGGCGCTGGGCAAGCCCGTCGACGCCGAGGACGCCACCGCCCGCTGGAAGTCCATGCGCGGGCGCGTCGGCATCCTGCGGACCGGCCACTGCGTGATCGACACCGCGACCGGGCGCAGGGCCGCCGCCACCGCGTCCACCACGGTCCGCTTCGGCGAGCCGACCGACGCCGAGATCGCCGCGTACGTCGCGACCGGTGAGCCGTTGTACGTCGCGGGCGCCTTCACGCTCGACGGCCGCTCGGCGCCGTTCATCGACTCCATCGACGGCGACCACGGCAATGTCATCGGCCTGTCGCTGCCGCTACTGCGGCGACTCCTCGGCGAGCTGGGAATCTCGATCACCGACCTGTGGGTGTGACGCCCGCCGGAGCGCGGCCACGGCGCATCAGGCCGGCGCGGGCGCCCCGTTCTCCGGCCCCGCCATCGGCGCGTCCACCGGGTCCGCCTCATCGCGCTCGACCCGCGGGCCGTACGCGATGAGCGCCAGCACGATCAGCCCGAACTCGACCATCATCAGCGCGAACGCGGACCAGCCCACCAGGCCGACCGTCAGCGCCCCGAGCACCACATGCACCACGGCGCACACGATCAGCAGGATGCGGCCGATGCGGCCCGGCGGCCTGTCCGACAGCGCGCTGCGCAGCAGCACCACTCCGCAGATCGCCAGATAGAGGCCGAAGAGGCCGCCCATCGCCCAGGTGGAAGTGGCCATGGCTCCGGGGTCCAGGCCGGCCAGGGACATCGACTGGCCGTCAACGACCTTGCCGAGGATCCAGTTGACGAAAACTATTCCGATGGCTTCGACGAACAGCGCAGCCGCAGCTGCGGCAGCTATCGGTCTGCGCACCACGGCGCCCACCCTCTTCCGCTGTTACCTCATGTACGCACGACAGCGCGAACGCTACTCACGGGTAAACCTCTGGACAAGGGGTCGCGCGAAGTCGTGACGCGCAGCAGAGAATCTTTCGGGTGTTCGTAGAGACCCGACAAAGAAAGCAGGGGTGGCGGTGACCCCTGCAACAGAGACCTTGCCCACACAGGAAGGCTACTGTTCGGTGGGGAAACCCGTCGTACCGTGATGCGACAAGGGAATTCAGGACTCGCGCGGACCTCGAACACGCTCTGTGTGGGCAAGCTCACCATTGGGGACGGGTCGTAACGTCGTGTCGGCAGTCCCTAAAATCAGCTTGTTTCAAGGAGGGAGCCATCGTGCGCAAGGTGCTCATCGCCAACCGTGGCGAAATCGCTGTCCGCGTTGCCCGAGCATGCCGAGACGCCGGGATCGCGAGCGTAGCCGTCTACGCCGACCCGGACCGGGATGCTCTGCATGTCCGCGCGGCCGACGAGGCATTCGCCCTGGGCGGTGACACCCCGGCCGCCAGCTACCTGGACATGGCCAAGGTGCTCCAGGCGGCCAAGGACTCGGGTGCCGACGCCATTCACCCCGGCTACGGATTCCTGTCCGAGAACGCCGAATTCGCGCAGGCCGTCCTGGACGCGGGCCTCACCTGGATCGGCCCGCCGCCGCAGGCCATCCGCGACCTGGGTGACAAGGTCGCGGCCCGGCACATCGCGCAGCGCGCGGGCGCGCCGCTGGTCGCCGGCACGCCGGACCCGGTCACCGGCTCGGACGAAGTCGTGGTGTTCGCCGAACAGAACGGTCTGCCGGTCGCCATCAAGGCGGCCTTCGGCGGCGGCGGTCGCGGCCTGAAGGTCGCCCGTACGATCGAAGAGATCCCGGAGCTGTACGACTCCGCGGTTCGCGAGGCCGTTGCCGCCTTCGGCCGCGGCGAGTGCTTCGTCGAGCGTTACCTCGACAAGCCGCGGCACGTCGAGACCCAGTGCCTGGCCGACAGCCACGGCAACGTCGTCGTCGTATCGACGCGTGACTGCTCGCTCCAGCGCAGGCACCAGAAGCTCGTCGAAGAGGCACCCGCGCCCTTCCTGAGCGACGCCCAGAACGCCGAGCTTTACGCCGCGTCGAAGGCCATCCTCAAGGAGGCTGGCTACGTCGGCGCCGGCACCGTCGAGTTCCTCGTCGGGGTCGACGGCACGATCTCCTTCCTGGAGGTCAACACCCGCCTCCAGGTGGAGCACCCGGTTACCGAAGAGGTCACCGGCATCGACCTGGTCCGCGAGATGTTCCGCATCGCGGACGGCGAAGAGCTCGGCTACGGCGACCCCGCCGTGCGCGGCCACTCCTTCGAGTTCCGCATCAACGGCGAGGACCCGGGCCGCGGCTTCCTGCCCGCCCCGGGCACCGTCACCACCTTCGCCCCCCCGTCGGGCCCCGGCGTGCGGCTGGACGCGGGCGTCGAGTCGGGCTCGGTCATCGGCCCGGCCTGGGACTCGCTGCTCGCCAAGCTCATCGTCACCGGCGCCACCCGCGAGCAGGCGCTCCAGCGCGCCTCCCGCGCACTGGGCGAGTTCAACGTCGAGGGCATGGCCACGGCCATCCCGTTCCACCGCAAGGTGGTCGTCGACCCGGCCTTCACCGCCGACCCGTTCAGGGTGCACACCCGCTGGATCGAGACCGAGTTCGTCAACGACGTACCGGCGTTCATCCCCACCGATGTGGACACCGAGGACGAGCCGGGCCGCGAGACGGTCGTCGTCGAGGTCGGTGGCAAGCGCCTTGAGGTCTCGCTGCCGTCCTCGCTGGGCATGACGCTGGCCCGCACCGCCGCGGCAGGCGGCGCCAAGCCCAAGCGCCGCGCCGCCAAGAAGTCCGCTGCGGCGGCTTCCGGCGACACCCTCGCGTCCCCGATGCAGGGCACGATCGTCAAGGTCGCGGTCGAGGAGGGCCAGGAGGTCAAGGAGGGCGACCTCGTTGTCGTCCTGGAGGCTATGAAGATGGAGCAGCCCCTGAACGCGCACCGCTCGGGCACCGTCAAGGGCCTGGCGGCGGAGGTCGGCGCGTCCGTCACCTCGGGCGCGATGATCTGCGAGATCAAGGACTGACGTCCGGCCGTGCATGAGTTGAGGGCCCCGCCGATCTCGGCGGGGCCCTCAATTTCTGCTTCTGCCGGTACGTCAGGCGACACGGCCCACCTTGGCCACATGCACGGTCACCGTCTCGTCGACGATCTCGTACAGGACACGCCAGCGCCCCACACGGAGTCGGTAGTAACCGGACCCTGCCAGTTGCGCAGCAGCTGCCGGACACGGGTCAGCAGTCAGCTCCTGTACGGCGATTGCGCAAGCCTTGGCCCCACCTGGGTCCACCTCCCGCAGCCGACGAAACTCGGCCATCGCCGGGTATTCCCACACCAGCGTGTACGTCACCGTTCAACCTGCCGGTCCTCGGCCTCGAGCTGCTCCATGAACTCCTCGTGCGTCAACGTCGCGCCGCCAGGATTTGCACGTCGGGCGCGGATCTCGGCAATGTCTGCCTCGTCACGCAGACGCTGGAGCTCTTCCAGCTCTCCTATCGGGATCAGCGCAGCCGCCGGCTTCCCGTACTCGCTGATCAGAATGTGCTCGTGCCCGTGGCGCACGCGGCCGACCAGCTGGCCGAGCTGATTCCGGGCCTCGACAAGCGCGTAGGTATCCATGAGGCAAACAGTACTCACCTGCGGGTGTGTACGTCAAGCGGGCCGCGGCGCCCCCAGCGAATGTGCCCAATGGCATCCTGGAGACCAGCGGCACCGGCAGACACGGAGAAGGGCGGCGCAATGGCGACCAGCAGCGCACAGGTCGGTGCACAGACGTCGGCGACCGCATCGGCGACGTCCGCACGGCGGCCCATGCGCGCCGACGCGCGCCGCAACTACGAGCGACTGCTCGACGAGGCCCGCTCCGCGTTCGCGGAGCACGGCACGGACGCCTCACTGGAGGACGTCGCCCGCCGCGCCGGGGTGGGCATCGGCACGCTCTACCGGCACTTCCCCAACCGGCACGCGCTGATGAGCGCGGTCTTCCAGGGCGCGGTGGACGAACTGCTCGCGCATTCGCGCGCACTCGCCGACAGCGAGGTCCCCTGTACGGCACTGGTGACCTGGCTGCGCGACATCGTCACTCATGCGGGTGAGTATCGTGGCCTCGCCCGCGAGCTCATGTCGGCCTCGCACGACGACAGTTCGGCGCTGGCACGGTGCAGCACGCCAATGAGAGAGGCCGGCGAGCGGCTGCTCGTACGGGCTCAGGAGAGCGGCGCCGTCAGGCCCGATGTCTCCATCGGGGACCTGATGCAGCTGACCAACGCCATCGCGCTGGCCGCCGAACAGGCTCCGGACGATCCGGAGTTGGCCGACCGTCTGCTGACGCTGACCCTGAAGGGCCTGCGGGCGGAAGAGCCCAAGAGGCTGTAGCCGGTGGTGCGTTGACCGGATGGTCGTCGACCGCGTTGCGCCGGTCGACTTCGGTCGAGTGCCGGTCGGCTTCGATCCAGTGCCGACCGTCTTCGGTCAGCGGCGGCGCAGATCGGCGACGCGCGCCCGCTCCCGCTCGCCGGAGCCCGACTGCTGCTCCGCGAGGGACGTGGCTGCGGAGCGCAGTTGCGCACCGGCGCCCTGGATGGGGCCGCCCGGGTGCGTACGCCGCTGTCCCGGCAGCGGCATGTCCCGGCGGGGCTGCTGTCGCCCCGTCGGGACGCCATCACCCCCGGAGGCCGCAGCTCCCGGACCCGCGACGGCGATCTGCACACCCTGGTCGGCCAAGGCCTGCAGCTCGGTGGCCGCACGGTCGTCGTGGGGCGGCGGCTCGTCGGTGACGAGTCGCGTGATCACGTCCGTCGGCACCGTCTGGAACATGGTGTCGGTGCCGAGCTTGGTGTGGTCCGCGAGGACCACCACCTCGGCGGCGGCCTGCACCAGCGCCCTGTCGACGCTCGCCGACAGCATGTTGGACGTGGAGAGCCCGCGCTCCGCGGTCAGGCCGCTCCCTGACAGGAAGGCCCGGGTGACGCGCAGCCCCTGGAGGGACTGCTCGGCCCCACTGCCGACCAGCGCATAATTCGAGCCACGCAGGGTGCCGCCGGTCATGACGACTTCGACGCGGTTGGCGTGCGCCAAGGCCTGTGCAACCAACAGCGAGTTGGTGACAACGGTGAGCCCGGGGACCCGGGCGAGCCGTCTGGCCAGCTCCTGCGTGGTCGTACCGGCGCCGACGACGATGGCTTCGCCCTCTTCGACGAGTCCCGCGGCGAGTTCGGCGATGGCCGTCTTCTCCGCGGTCGCGAGATGGGATTTCTGCGGAAAGCCGGACTCTCGCGTAAAACCGCCCGGCAATACCGCACCGCCATGTCGGCGGTCGAGGAGTCCTTCTGCCTCCAGCGCTCGCACGTCCCGCCGTACGGTCACTTCGGAGGTCTGGACGACACGGGCGAGCTCACGGAGCGAAACAGCCCCGTTGGCGCGCACCATTTCGAGGATCAATTGGCGACGTTCTGCAGCGAACACGAAACTGACAGTAACCTGACCGGCCGATAGTTTTCAGCAGTTTGCGCCGAATAACAGAAGTTGTTCGCTAACTGAAGCGACAAGTGGTATACGCGGCGTACGCCCGGCACGTAGGCCGGAGGGCCACCTTCCGCGCACGCCTGACCTACGCTTCGCCCGCCGTCTTGCGGGAGTGCAGCTGGCGCGCTACCTCCGCGATCGAACCCGACAGGGACGGGTACACCGTAAAGGCGTTCGCGATCTGTTCCACGGTCAGGTTGTTGTCGACGGCGATCGAGATCGGGTGGATCAGCTCGCTGGCGCGCGGCGACACTACGCAGCCGCCGACCACGATGCCCGTACCCGGCCGGCAGAAGATCTTGACGAAGCCGTCCCGGATGCCGAGCATCTTGGCGCGCGGGTTGCGCAGCAGCGGCAGCTTCACGGCGCGGGCGTCGATCCTGCCCGAGTCGACGTCGGCCTGGCTGTAGCCGACCGTGGCGATCTCGGGGTCGGTGAAGACGTTCGACGAGACCGTCTTGAGGTTCAGCGGCGTGACCGCGTCGCCGAGGAAGTGGTACATCGCGATGCGGCCCTGCATGGCGGCGACGGACGCGAGCGCGAACACTCCGGTCACGTCACCCGCCGCGTACACACCGGGCGCGCTGGTGCGCGAGACCCGGTCGGTCCAGATGTGGCCCGAGTCCTTGACCCGGACCCCGGCCTCCTCCAGGCCCAGGCCCGCGGAGTTCGGGATGGCGCCGACGGCCATCAGGCAGTGCGTGCCGGAGATGACACGCCCGTCGGAGAGCGTCACCTCGACGCGGTCGCCGACCCGCTTGGCGGACTCGGCGCGCGAGCGGGCCATCACGTTCATGCCGCGGCGCCGGAAGACGTCCTCAAGCACGGCGGCGGCGTCCGGGTCCTCGCCGGGGAGCACCCGGTCGCGCGAGGAGACCAGGGTGACGCGTGAGCCGAGCGCCTGGTAAGCGCCGGCGAACTCGGCGCCCGTCACGCCGGAGCCCACCACGATGAGCTCCTGGGGGAGCTCGTCCAGGTCGTACACCTGCGTCCAGTTCAGGATCCGCTCCCCGTCGGGGAGGGCGTCGGGGATCTCGCGCGGGTGCGCGCCGGTCGCGAGGAGCACGGCGTCGGCGGTGAGGCGCTCCTCGCCGCCGTCGCTGTCGGTCACGACCACGGTGCGTGAGCCGTCCGCGCCCTGCCGGCCTTCGAGACGGGCCCGGCCGCGCAGCACCCGGGCGCCGGCCCGGGTGACGGAGGCGGTGATGTCGTGGGACTGGGCGAGCGCGAGGCGCTTCACCCGGCGGTTGACCTTGCCCAGGTCCACGCCGACGACACGGGCCGCCTGGTCGATGTGCGGGGTGTCGTCCGCGACGATGATGCCCAACTCCTCGTACGAAGAGTCGAAGGTCGTCATCACCTCGGCCGTGGCGATCAGAGTCTTGGACGGGACGCAGTCGGTGAGCACCGACGCCCCGCCCAGACCGTCGCAATCGACGACGGTCACCTCCGCGCCGAGTTGGGCGCCCACGAGGGCCGCCTCGTATCCGCCGGGTCCGCCGCCAATGATCACGATCCGAGTCACGTACTCCATTGTCCCGCACGCGCCAAGGTGCTTCGCCCCGGGGCCTCCAAACGGCGGCAGGCGATCCCCGGCGGCTCTCCGGAACACCTCCGACCCGCTACGGGAGCCGCCGCGCGGGACCCTCCCGTACCCTCGATCACATGTCGCTCTACGCCGCGTACGCCGGCAACCTCGACGCGCGGCTCATGACCCGCCGCGCCCCGCACTCTCCGCTGCGCAGCACCGGCTGGCTCAACGGCTGGCGGCTGACCTTCGGCGGGGAGTCGATGGGCTGGGAGGGTGCGCTCGCCACGATCGTGGAGGCCCCGCGCTCACAGGTCTTCGTCGCGCTCTACGACATCGCCCCCATGGACGAGGACTCCATGGACCGATGGGAAGGCGTGGGCCTGGACATCTACCGCCGGATGCGGGTGCGCGTGCACACGCTGGAGGGCGAGGACGCGACCTGGCTGTACGTACTCAACGGGTACGAGGGCGGGCTGCCGTCGGCGCGCTACCTGGGGGAGCTCGCGGACGCGGCCGAATCGGCGGGCGCCCCGCACGACTACGTGATGGAACTGCGCAAGCGGCCCTGCTGAGCGCGCGCGGCAGCCGGCCCCTGCGGCGTTCGTCGGAACCGCCAAAGCAACGATCGCAATACCGTCGGCAGTGACATCTACGCGCGTAGGCCAGAACCGGCTACCCTCGTCCGCGTGAACGCATCTGTTATTCCGGCCCTCGCCGACGGACCCGCCGACCCCCACGCCATCGCCGACGCCGCCGCGGCGCGGCTGCGCGAGCTGACCGGTGCCGAGACCCATGACGTCGCTCTTGTGATGGGCTCGGGCTGGCTGCCCGCCGCGGAGGCGCTGGGCGCGCCCGAGCACGAGTTCGCCGTCACCGAGCTGCCGGGCTTCCCGGAGCCCGCCGTCGCCGGCCACTCGGGCACGGTCCGCTCCTACAAGATCGGCGACAAGCGCGCCCTGGTCTTCCTCGGCCGTACGCACTACTACGAAGGCCGCGGCGTCGCCTCGGTCGCCCACGGCGTGCGCACCGCGGTGGCCGCCGGCTGCAAGACCATCGTCCTGACGAACGGCTGCGGCGGTCTGCGCCCCGGCATGCGCCCCGGCCAGCCGGTCCTGATCAGCGACCACATCAACCTGACGGCGACCTCGCCGATCATCGGTGCGAACTTCGTCGACCTGACGGACCTGTACTCGCCGCGGCTGCGCGCGATGTGCAAGGAGGTCGACGCGTCGCTCGAAGAGGGCGTGTACGTCCAGTTCCCCGGCCCGCATTACGAGACGCCCGCCGAGATCAACATGGTCCGAGTGCTGGGCGGCGACCTGGTCGGCATGTCCACGGTCCTGGAGGCCATCGCGGCCCGTGAGGCGGGCGCGGAGGTGCTCGGCATCTCCCTCGTCACGAACCTGGCAGCGGGCCTGACCGGCGAGCCCCTCAACCACGAGGAGGTCCTCCAGGCGGGCCGCGACTCGGCGACCCGCATGGGCGAGCTCCTGTCGAAGGTCCTGCACCGCATCTGACCTTGCCCGGGGGTTCCCGAAGCGGGGCGGAGCCCCCACGCGGCAGCAGCCGCACAATGTCACAGCGGGAAGGGGCGGGTAGGGGACAAGCCCGCCGCAGGCGCACCACACCGCACCACGGACGAGAGGTGGACCATCGTGCAGCAGGACCTGATCGCACAGGCGCAGGCCTGGCTGGCCGAGGACCCGGACAGCGACACCCGCGAAGAGCTCGCCAAGCTCATCGACACCGAGGACCTGAGCGAGCTCGGCGTGCGCTTCGCCGGCACCCTCCAGTTCGGCACGGCCGGGCTGCGCGGAGAGCTCGGCGCGGGCCCGATGCGCATGAACCGCTCGGTGGTCATCCGCGCCGCCGCCGGCCTCGCCGCGTACCTCAAGGCGCAGGGCGAGACCGACGGTCTGGTCGTCATCGGCTACGACGCCCGCCACAAGAGCGCCGACTTCGCCCGCGACACCGCCGCGGTCATGACCGGCGCCGGCCTGCGTGCCGCCGTCCTGCCCCGCCCGCTGCCCACCCCCGTCCTGGCCTTCGCCATAAGGCACCTGGGCGCCGTCGCGGGCGTCGAGGTCACCGCGAGCCACAACCCGCCCCGCGACAACGGCTACAAGGTCTACCTCGGCGACGGCTCGCAGATCGTGCCGCCCGCCGACGCCGAGATCGCGGCCGAGATCGCAGCCGTGGCGTCGCTGCACGACGTACCGCGCCCTGACGACGGCTGGTTCGTGCTGGACGAGGAGGTCCTGGAGGCCTATCTCGCGCGTACGGACGCCGTCCTCACCCCCGGCACCCCCCGCACCGCGCGCGCCGTCTACACGGCCATGCACGGCGTCGGCAAGGACGTCCTGACGGCCGCCTTCGCGCGGGCCGGTTTCCCCGCGCCCGTGCTCGTCGCCGAACAGGCCGAGCCCGACCCGGACTTCCCCACGGTCGCCTTCCCCAATCCGGAGGAGCCGGGGGCCATGGACCTGGCCTTCGCGACGGCCCGGCGCGCCGAGCCCGCCCCCGACCTGATCATCGCCAACGACCCGGACGCGGACCGCTGCGCGGTGGCCGTCCCCGACCCGGCGGCGGGCAGTGGCTGGCGGATGCTGCGCGGCGACGAGGTCGGCGCGCTGCTGGCCTCGCACCTCGTGGCGCACGGCGCCGTGGGCACCTTCGCCGAGTCGATCGTGTCGTCGTCGCTGCTCGGCCGCATCGCGCAGGCGGCGGGGGTCGGCTACGCCGAGACGCTCACCGGTTTCAAGTGGATCGCCCGCGTCGACGGCCTGCGCTACGGCTACGAGGAGGCCCTCGGCTACTGCGTCGACCCCGAGGGCGTACGCGACAAGGACGGCATCACCGCCGCGCTCGCCGTCGCCGAGCTGGCCTCGGAGCTCAAGGAGCAGGGCCGCACGCTCCTGGACCGCCTCGACGACCTCGCCGTCGAGCACGGTCTGCACGCCACCGACCAGCTGTCGGTGCGCGTCGAGGACCTGACGGTCATCGCGAACGCCATGCGCCGCCTGCGCGAGCAGCCGCCCGCCGCGCTCGCGGGCCTCACGGTCGTCACCGCCGAGGATCTCAGCGAGGGCACCGAGCTGCTGCCGCCCACCGACGGGCTGCGCTACCACCTGGACGGCGAGGTGAAGGCCCGGGTCATCGTGCGGCCGAGCGGCACCGAGGCCAAGCTCAAGTGCTATCTGGAGGCCGTTGTGCCGGTCGCCGGTCGGGACGGCCTCGCGGCGGCCCGTACCCGCGCGGACGCGATTCTCGCCGCGATCAAGCGCGACCTGTCGGCAGCCGCCGGAATCTGAGCGACCGCCGCCCGCATTCGAGCGATCCGAGCGGCACGTACGACACGTACACACATACGACACGAGCGACACCCTGACGGGCAGTCGGTTCCCGAACCGGGGACCGACTGCCCGAACGAGTGATTTCGGTACGGCAGTTGTCGCAGCCCCCGTGCCTTTTCCCGATCACGGGAGAAGGGTGACCCGGTACCCCCGCCGAGTCCCAGGAGCTGCCGCAGTGCCCCCGACCGCACCCCCGGTGACCGACCGCCACCACCGGGCCCCCCGCCGGTCCGCCCCCACCTTCCAGGTCAGGCGCGAGCGGGCGCGGGAGCGGGTGGTGCGCTCGCTGCGGCGGGCCGCCCCCGCGCTGCTCGGGTACGTCGCCGTACGGCTGCTCGGCGTCGTGGTGCTCTCCCACTGGTCCCATCTCAGGGGCCACGGCCTGTGGCCCGCCCTCGCCACCTCCTGGGACTCCCACTGGTACCTGGAGATCGCCGACCAGGGGTACGACTCGGCTCTCGGCACCGCCCGCAACAGCAACAACCTGGCCTTCTTCCCGCTCTACCCGGTGCTCGTCAAGGCCGTCGCAGGCGTCACACCCGGCTCGCGCGCCTCGGTCGGGCTGCTGCTCGCGGTGGCCTGCTCCCTGGTCGCAGCCTGGGGCATCTTCGCGATCGGCGACCGCCTGTACGGCCGTCGTGTCGCCGCCGCACTGACAGTGCTCTGGGGCTCGACGCCGGTCGCGATCGTCCAGTGGATGGGCTACACGGAGGCCCTGTTCACCGCGCTGACGGCGTGGGCGCTGTACGCCGTACTCACCGGCCGCTGGCTGTGGGCCGGTTCGCTCGCCGCGCTGGCCGGGCTGACCCGCCCGACCGGTGTCACGGTCGCGGCGGCCGTATCGGTGACCGCGATGACGGTCCTGTGGCGGTCGTGGCGACGCGAGCGGCGCGTCGACCGGGCGGTCGTCGCCGGCGGGCTGCTCGCCCCGCTGGGCTGGTTCGGTTACGTCGCCTGGGTGGGCCTGCGCCTCGGCCGCTGGGACGGCTACTTCGCCGTGCAGAAGCTGTGGCTCAACGAGTGGGACGGCGGCGCCGACACGCTGCGCGAGATGCGGCAATTCCTGCTGTACCAGTCCAGGCCGCAGCTGTTCCTGGTGGTGGTGACGGTTGTGCTGATCGTCTCCGTCGCCCTGTTCCTGCTGTGCCTGGCCGACCGTCTGCCGCTCCCGCTGCTGGTCTTCACCGGCATCCTGCTGCTGGTGGTCATCGGCAGCGGCGGCGTCTACTTCCCGCGCGCCCGCTTCCTGGTGCCGGGCTTCCCGCTGCTGCTGCCGATCGCGCTCGCCGTGGTGCGGGCGAGACCGCTGGTCGCGGTGCTGGTGATGGGCGGCATGACGCTGTCGTCGGTGTGGTTCGGGGCGTACACGCACCTGCTGTGGACGGGCCCGCCGTAGAACGGGCTCGGCCTCGGCTCAGTGAGCTCAGTGAGCTCAGTGGCCTCAGCCGACGACGAGCAGCACGATCAGCAGCACCGCGCCCACCGCGCTCGGCGCGACGACCTCGTACGCCCAGCGCACCATGGGGGCGCCCTGGGCCGACGGCTCCGCGGCGAACCGCTCCGCCTGCGCGCGCAGATCGCCGATGGTCTGGTCTGCGATGGCCTTGCGGGCGTGTGTGTCGGTGACGTCGGCGGACACGGAGGTCCTGCCATACGGGTCGTCGTGCGCGGCCTTGGTCTGCCGGCGGGCGACCCGCTTGCGCTGGCGCAGGGAGACGGGGACCGCCCACAGCTGGTACTTCTTGCCGTCCGCGAGTACCTCGCTGGAGTAACCGGCCTGCACGCCCTCGACGGACCCCCAGGGCAGCGTGATCGTACGGAAGGGATTGCGGACCTTCATCCGGTCGTCGCCGGCGAAGACGGCGGGCCGCAGCGTGTACGCGACGACCAGCGGCACGACGAACAGCAGCCCGGCCAGCGCCACCCACGGCGTACGTCCGTCACCGCGCACCACCGCGTCACCGCCGATCCAGACGCCCAGCGCGAGCAGCAGGACGCCTCCCACCATGGCGGAGGGCGACCGATAGGTCCGGTCGGCGTAGGTCGGCTCGGCACTCGGTTTGGGGCTGCTTGTCATGACGCCGATTCTGCCTGACCGGCGACGAGGGGGAGCCGCGGGGACATTGCGGTACGGCAACGTACCCGCCGAAGCGTGCCCGCGGCGCCGCCACGGGCCGTACACCACCGGCCGCGGCACGGGTCGCGGCGCCGGTACGCCCCGGGTTCGACAGCCAACCGCGATCCGGGACTGTACAGGCCGCTACGCGCGTAGATATGCTCCCCTGGTGACCATGCCCACCACTGCACCCGCATTCGTCGACGCCACCGCGTCCGACGGTGCGCTGCGCCGCTTCCTGCACGGGTTGCCCGGCGTAGACACCGTCGGCCTCGAAGCGCGCGCCGCGTCCCTCGGCACCCGTTCGATCAAGACCACGGCGAAGGCTTACGCCATCGACCTGGCCATTTCGATGATCGACCTGACCACGCTCGAAGGCGCGGATACCCCGGGCAAGGTCCGGGCGCTCTGCGCCAAGGGCGCCCATCCCGACCCGACCGACCGCACGACCCCCCGGGTCGCCGCGATCTGCGTCTATCCGGACATGGCGGCGACCGCCAAGGAGGCGCTGGCCGGGACCGGCGTCAAGGTCGCCTCCGTCGCCACCGCGTTTCCGGCCGGCCGCGCCGCGCTGCCGGTGAAGCTCGCGGACGTACGCGACGCCATTGCCGCCGGGGCCGACGAGATCGACATGGTGATCGACCGGGGCGCGTTCCTGACCGGCCACTACCTCAAGGTCTACGAGGAGATCGTGGCCGTGAAGGCCGAGTGCGGCGACCACGCCCGCCTCAAGGTCATCTTCGAGACCGGTGAGCTGGCGACGTACGACAACATCCGCCGCGCCTCCTGGCTCGGCATGCTGGCCGGCGCCGACTTCATCAAGACCTCGACCGGCAAGGTCGCGGTCAACGCGACACCCCCCAACACCATGCTGATGCTGGAAGCCGTCCGCGACTTCCGCATCCAGACCGGGGTGCAGGTCGGCGTGAAGCCGGCCGGCGGCATCCGCACCACCAAGGACGCGGTCAAGTTCCTGGTGCTGGTCAACGAGACGGCCGGCGACGACTGGCTCAGCAACGAGTGGTTCCGCTTCGGCGCCTCCTCGCTGCTGAACGACCTGCTGATGCAGCGTCAGAAGCTCAGCACCGGCCGCTACTCCGGCCCCGATTACGTGACGGTGGACTGACCATGGCTTTTGAGTACGCTCCCGCACCCGAGTCCCGTTCCGTCGTCGACATCGCGCCGAGCTACGGCCTGTTCATCGACGGCGAGTTCACCGAAGCGGCCGACGGCCAGGTCTTCAAGACCGTCAGCCCGTCCACCGAGGAAGTCCTCTCCGAGGTCGCCCGCGCGGGCACCGAGGACGTGGACCGGGCCGTGAAGGCCGCCCGCAAGGCCTTCGAGAAGTGGTCGGCGCTGCCCGGCGCCGAGCGCGCCAAGTACCTGTTCCGTATCGCGCGGATCATCCAGGAGCGCTCGCGCGAGCTGGCCGTCCTGGAAACCCTCGACAACGGCAAGCCGATCCGCGAGACCCGCGACGCGGACCTCCCGCTGGTCGCCGCGCACTTCTTCTACTACGCGGGCTGGGCCGACAAGCTCGACCACGCGGGCTACGGCGCGAACCCCCGGCCACTGGGCGTCGCCGGCCAGGTCATCCCCTGGAACTTCCCCCTCCTGATGCTCGCGTGGAAGATCGCCCCGGCGCTCGCCACCGGCAACACGGTGGTGCTCAAGCCCGCCGAGACGACCCCGCTGTCCGCGCTCTTCTTCGCCGACATCTGCCGCCAGGCGGGCCTCCCGCGCGGCGTCGTCAACATCCTGCCCGGCTACGGCGACGCGGGCGCGGCCCTCGTCGGGCACCCGGACGTCAACAAGGTCGCGTTCACCGGCTCCACCAACGTCGGCAAGGCCATTGCCCGTTCCGTTGCCGGTACGTCGAAGAAGGTCACCCTGGAGCTGGGCGGCAAGGGCGCGAACATCGTGTTCGACGACGCCCCCATCGACCAGGCCGTCGAGGGCATCGTCACCGGCATCTTCTTCAACCAGGGGCAGGTCTGCTGCGCGGGCTCGCGGCTGCTGGTCCAGGAATCGATCCAGGACGAGCTGCTTGACAGCCTCAAGCGCAGGCTCTCCACGCTGCGCCTGGGTGACCCGCTGGACAAGAACACCGACATCGGCGCGATCAACTCCGCCGAGCAGCTGGCCCGTATCACCGCACTCACCGAGACGGGCGAGGCGGAGGGCGCCGAGCGCTGGACCGCGCCGTGCGAACTGCCCTCCTCCGGCTACTGGTTCGCCCCGACGCTCTTCACCAACGTCACCCAGGCGCACACCGTCGCGCGCGACGAGATCTTCGGCCCGGTCCTCTCGGTGCTGTCCTTCCGCACCCCCGACGAGGCCGTCGCCAAGGCCAACAACAGCCAGTACGGCCTGTCCGCCGGCATCTGGACGGAGAAGGGCTCCCGCATCCTCGCGGTGGCCGGCAAGCTCCGTGCGGGCGTGGTGTGGGCCAACACGTTCAACAAGTTCGACCCGACCTCGCCCTTCGGCGGCTACAAGGAGTCGGGCTACGGCCGTGAAGGCGGCCGTCACGGCCTGGAGGCGTACCTCAATGTCTGAGCGCGAACCAATCAGCGGCTCCGCCGCGCGGCGACTGAGTGTCTTCAAGACCTACAAGCTGTACGTCGGGGGCAAGTTCCCCCGCAGCGAGAGCGGCCGGGTGTACGAGGTGCAGGACAGCAAGGGCAATTGGCTCGCCAACGCACCTCTCTCGTCCCGCAAGGACGCGCGTGACGCGGTCGTCGCCGCGCGCAAGGCGTTCGGCGGCTGGTCGGGCGCCACGGCGTACAACCGCGGCCAGGTCCTCTACCGAGTCGCCGAGATGCTGGAGGGCCGCAGGGACCAGTTCGTGCGCGAAGTGGCCGAGGCCGAGGGCCTGTCGAAGCCGAAGGCCGCGGCCGTCGTGGACGCGGCGATCGACCGCTGGGTCTGGTACGCGGGCTGGACCGACAAGATCGCCCAGATCGTCGGCGGTGCGAACCCGGTCGCGGGGCCGTTCTTCAACCTCTCGACGCCGGAGCCGACGGGCGTGGTCACGGTGATCGCCCCGCAGGACTCGTCGCTCCTGGGCCTGGTGTCCGTCGTCGCCCCGGCCATCGCGACCGGCAACACGGTGGTCGTCGTCGCCTCGGAGAAGTCCCCGCTGCCCGCCCTGTCGCTGGGCGAGGTGCTCGCGACCTCCGACGTCCCGGGCGGGGTGGTCAATATCCTCACCGGCCGCACGGCGGAGATCACCCCGTCGCTGGCTTCGCACCAGGATGTCAACGCGATCGACCTCACGGGCGCGGACACCGCGCTCGCGACGGAGCTGGAGATCGCGGCGGCGGACAACCTCAAGCGCGTCCTGCGTCCACAGGCTGTGGACACCGTCGACTGGTCGGCGGACCCGGGCACGCACCGCATGACCGCGTTCCTGGAAACGAAGACGGTCTGGCACCCGACGGGTTCGCTGGGCGCGTCCGGCTCGGCGTACTGACCCCGCGCCGCCACAAGATGGCCCCCGTACCGCCCGACGGCGGTGCAGGGGCCATCTCGCGTACTACTTCCGCGCGTACGGCTTCGCTCAGCCCGGCAGCGCGGACACGACGTCGCCCACGATCGGCAGGTCCTTCGGGGCGCCGCCCGCGGTCAGCGGGTTCGTCACCAGGGCCGTGCTGAGCGGCTTGAAGTCGGCGATCTGGGTGCCCACCACATTGTCCAGCGGGTCCACGCCCGTGCCCGCCAGCGGGTTCAGCCGGAGGTCCTTGAGCGGGGCGATCCCGCCCGCGGTCGCGTAGCCGAGCGCAGTGGTCGCGACCTGGACCGGGGCCGCACTGTCGAGTTCGTCGAGCAGATGAGTGACGCCGGCCGACTGCGCGAGGTCGGGCGCCGGCGCCGCCTGCGCCGCACCGCCCGACGCGAGGGCCGCCCCCGCGGCCGTGAGGGTCAGACCTGCGCGCAGCAGGGCGCGCCGGGGGGACTTGGATGCTGCGTGTCGTGACATGAGGATCAGGGGTTCCCGCCTGGCTGGGTAATCGTGAAGATACGCAGAGTAGTTGAAACTGGACTCCCGATACCAACGCCAACACGGACGGGTCCCCTGCCCGGTCCAATGCCGCACAATAGTTTTCCGTGAGCTCATCCCCGATACCCACGCGCGTCGTCCTGCTGACAGGTCCTTCCGGCTCCGGGAAGTCGTCCCTCGCCGCCCGTACGGGCCTGCCCGTACTGCGCCTCGACGACTTCTACAAGGAGGGCGACGATCCGTCGCTTCCACAGGTCGCGGGCAGTACGGACATCGACTGGGACTCCCCGCTGTCCTGGGACGCGGACGCCGCCGTCGCCGCGATCGAGGAGCTGTGCCGAACGGGACGTACGACCGTTCCCGTGTACTCCATCGCCACCAGCTCGCGCGTGGACAAGGAAAGGCTCGACATCGAGCGCACACCGCTGTTTGTGGCCGAGGGGATTTTCGCCGCGGACATCGTCGCCCGCTGTCAGAGTCTTGGCGTGCTCGCGGACGCGATCTGTCTGCGCGGTCGCCCCGCGACGACTTTCCGGCGGCGGCTGGCGCGCGATCTGCGCGAGGGCCGCAAGTCCGTGCCGTTCCTGCTGCGGCGCGGCTGGCGGCTGATGCGGGCGGAGCCCGGGATCGTCGCGCGGCAGGCCGCGCTGGGCGCGCATCCCTGCGGCAAGGAAGAGGCGCTGGGCCGGCTCGCCGCGGCGGCTGCGGGCCGCTGCGTCAAGGCCCGCAGCGCGACGGCGTAGCCACACAGAAACGTAAGCGCGCAGGCACCTGGACCCGCACAGAGAAAAGCAGGACCGGACGGACCCCCCGGCCCCCGGTCCTGCTGTTCCCCCGTACCCCCCGTGTCCCCCCTCGTTCCCCCGCGGTCCCCCGTGCTGTCGCCGTTTCCCCCGAAACAGCGACTCCCCCGATCCTTCAGGCCACCAGCTCGCCGAAGGACTCCTCCTCGTCACGGCCGAAGCTGAGGACCTGGTCCTCGCGCATCCGGCGGAGTGACCGCCAGATGCTGGACTTCACCGTGCCGACACTGATGTCGAGGATGTCCGCGATCTCCGGGTCGGTGCGGCCCTCGTAATAGCGCAGGACCAGCATCGTGCGCTGGAGTTCGGGCAGCCGGGCGAGCGCCTGCCAGAGCACGGCGCGCAGCTCGGTGCCGCGCATCGCGTCCGTGTCGCCCACCGTCTCCGGCAGCTCCTCGGTCGGGTATTCGTTGAGCTTGCGCCTTCGCCAGGCACTGATGTGCAGATTGGTCATCGTGCGGCGCAAATAGCCGCCCACCGCGGCCTTGTCGCTGATCCTGTCCCAGGCGCGGTACGTCGAGAACAGTGCGCTCTGGAGCAAGTCCTCGGCCTCGAACCGGTCACCGGTCAGGTGGTAGGCGGTTGCGTACAGGGAGGCCCTGCGCTGCTGGACGTAGGCGGTGAACTCCGCCTCCGACGCAGAAACGCCTTCCCCCGTGGTCTCCCCGTACGCCGTTCCCCCGTTGCCCCCCACAGATGCGTCAGGCACTACCGCAGCCATGTGCACGGTCTGCGTGCGCTGACGCCCGGCGCCGTGCGAGCACCCCCGCCCTCCCACAGCACCGGACTTCTCGGTGCTCCGTGTGACGTCGTGAAGACGCGTGACAACTGCGCTGGAAGTGGTGCCCTGCAGTACGTTCATCTCGCGCCCCCCGTCGGTGGAGTCCGTTGCTGTCCGTGTGACCAATAGCTTGCCCCGGCAGTTTCATCGGGTTGTCCGCCGACTGTCACAGGCCTGTCACAGGGGAAGTTCCTGCCGGGGATACGGTGCGGGAGCCGTACACGCGAGGTGCGGGAGCGGTATGGGAGCGCCGCAACTGTCGAAGTCCCCCTCCCCCATGGGCCAGAATGACCTCTGTGCCTTTCCTGTTGCTGATCGAGGACGACGACGCCATCCGCACGGCCCTCGAACTCTCGTTGTCACGCCAGGGCCACCAAGTGGCCACCGCGGCGACGGGAGAGGACGGCCTGAAGCTGTTGCGCGAGCAGCGGCCGGATCTGATCGTGCTGGACGTGATGCTGCCCGGCATCGATGGATTCGAGGTGTGCCGACGTATTCGACGAACGGACCAACTGCCGATCATCCTGCTGACCGCGCGCAGTGACGACATCGATGTGGTGGTCGGTCTGGAATCCGGCGCCGACGACTATGTCGTCAAGCCGGTGCAGGGGCGGGTTCTCGACGCCCGGATCCGGGCGGTGCTGCGGCGCGGCGAGCGGGAGGCCAACGACGCGGCCTCCTTCGGCAACGTCGTGATCGACCGCTCCGCCATGACGGTCACCAAGAACGGCGAGGACCTGCAGCTCACGCCGACCGAGCTGCGGCTTCTGCTGGAACTGAGCCGTCGGCCGGGGCAGGCGCTCTCGCGCCAGCAACTGCTGCGGCTGGTGTGGGAACACGACTACCTCGGTGACTCACGGCTGGTCGACGCGTGTGTGCAGCGGCTGCGGGCGAAGGTCGAGGACGTGCCGTCGTCGCCGACCCTGATCCGTACGGTGCGGGGCGTGGGCTACCGGCTGGACACGCCTTCGTGACAGAGGTCCCGGCGCCCAGGCGGGGCCTGCTGGCCGGGCTGCGCTGGACCAGTCTGCGGCTGCGCCTGGTCATCGTCTTCGCCCTGGTGGCGCTGACGGCTGCCGTCTCCGCTTCGGGCATCGCGTACTGGCTCAACCGCGAGGCGGTGCTGACCCGTACCCAGGACGCGGCGCTGAACGACTTCCGCCAGGAGATGCAGAACCGCGCCGCGACTCTGCCGCTGCAGCCGACCCAGAGCGAGCTGGAGACCACGGCCACGCAGATGGCGGCCAGCAGCGGCCCCGGCTACAGCGTGGTGCTCGTCGACGAGCGGGCGGCGGGCAAGCCGATCGCGGGCAATTCCGACATTGACTCCTTCACGCTCGACCAGGTGCCTGCGGAGCTCCAGGAGGCGGTGAACCGCAAGCAGAAGGTGACGGAGGCCAATGATGTTCCGTACCACCTCTACTGGTTGCGGATCAGCCCCAACAGCAAGCCGTTCCTGGTGGCCGGTACGAAGGTGATCGGTGGCGGGCCGACCGGGTACATGCTCACCTCGCTGGAGCAGGAGCGCGAGGATCTGAACTCGCTCGCCTGGTCGCTGGCCATCGCCACCGGACTCGCCCTGCTCGGTTCGGCGCTGCTCGCGCAGGCCGCCGCGACGACGGTGCTCAAGCCCGTGCAGCGGCTGGGTGACGCGGCGCGGCGGCTCGGTGAGGGCAAGCTGGAGACGCGGCTGCGGGTGTCGGGGACGGATGAGCTGGCCGATCTGTCCCGCACCTTCAACAGGACCGCCGAGTCGCTGGAGAAGAAGGTCGCGGACATGAGCGCGCGGGAGCAGTCGAGCCGCCGCTTCGTCGCCGACATGTCGCACGAGCTGCGGACGCCGCTGACCGCGATCACGGCGGTGGCGGAGATCCTGGAGGACGAGGCGGACAGCTTCGACCCGATGATCGCGCCGGCCGTGCATCTGGTGGTCAGCGAGACCCGCCGGCTCAACGACCTGGTGGAGAACCTGATGGAGGTGACCCGCTTCGACGCGGGCACGGCCCGGCTGGTGCTCGACGACGTCGATGTGGCGGACCAGGTCACCGCGTGCATCGACGCCCGCGCCTGGCTGGACGCGGTGGACCTGGACGCGGAGCGCGGCATCATCGCGCTGCTCGACCCGCGCCGCCTCGACGTCATCCTGGCGAACCTGATCGGTAATGCGCTCAAGCACGGCGGTTCGCCGGTACGGGTGTCGGTGCGGGTCGTCGACCAGGAGCTGACGATCGAGGTGCAGGACCACGGCCCCGGCATCCCCGTGGACGTACTGCCGCATGTCTTCGACCGGTTCTACAAGGCGAGTGCCTCACGGCCGCGCTCCGAGGGCAGCGGGCTCGGCCTGTCCATCGCCATGGAGAACGCGCACATCCACGGCGGCGACATCACGGCCGCCAACGCGCCGGACGGTGGTGCGGTCTTCGTGCTGCGGCTGCCGCTGGACGTGTCGGGGGCGGCGGACGAGGAGTCCTACGGCGACGTGGACGTCGAGCGGGAGGGGGAAGCGTGCGAGGAGAAGTGACCTCGACCGGTGTCCACGGCGTCGGAGCGTGGCGTGCGGCGTTCGCCCTGGCCTGTCTCGCGGTGCTCTGCGCTGTGGTGGCCGGGTGCGGGATCCGGACCACTTCGGTACCGGTCCGCTCGGGCGGCGCCCCGTCCCGGGTGCCGTGCGAGCTGTCGTCCCCGGGCGCCGACGACACGGCGGCGCCCGGCGTCGCGCTCCAGGTCTATCTGGTCTGCGGTACACAGTTGGTCTCGGTGGACCGGACGGTGCGGATCGCGGAGGACAAGCTGATGGCCGACCCGGTGCGGGTCGCTCAGCTTCTCCTCAACGAGCTCCAGAAGCCGCCGTCGGCCGAGGAGAAGCAGGCCGGGTTCACCACGGATGTACGGGAGACACTGGCCGCCTCCGGGCCGCGCAAGGGCGACCCGAAGGACGCACTGCGCCTGACCTCCCCGCCCGAGGACCTGCCGACGCACGCCCTGGCCCAGATCGTCTGTACGTACGCGGACAGCTCGGCGGCGGGTCCCGACAAGTCCGTGGCGCTGGGTGGTCCTTCCGACGACCCGGTGCGCGACTTCCGCTGCACCCAGGCGCTGAAGGCCAGGCCGGACGCAGTCGGGACGCTCGGAGAGATCCGCCCGGCGGTGTGACACGCCGTCGGCTTGTCACCGGCTCGTCACACCGGGCGGCCAGGCGGAACCGAACCTGCCGGTAACCGCGTCTTGAGGGGCGTGCGTCATGGCCCCGACGGAAGCACCGTCATCATTCGACTCCGCGTGGCGGGGACTCTGCTCCTCGTCGCGCATCTGCTGTACGTCGGGTGGCTGACGCTTCGCCCCCTGGACGTCCCGTGGGTGACCGCGCCGAACTTCCATCCGCTGGCCGGCATCAGGGCGGACATGGCCCTGGGCACGCTGCCCGCCGCGCGCCGGATCGGCGAGGCGCTGCTGCTGCTCGCACCGCTGGGGGTGCTGCTGCCGATGGTGGGCGGGCGTATCGCCGTGTCGCCGCTGGGCTCGCTGGCCCGTTCGGTCGCCGCCGGGGCGCTGTTCTCGCTGGCGATCGAGCTGTTGCAGACCGGGGTGCCCGGCCAGGTCGTCGATGTGGATTCACTGCTGCTGAACACGGTCGGGGTCGGGCTGGCGCACCTGGCGGTCGTCCCTGCGGGGCGCTCGCTGCTGCGGCGCCGTCGGCGGCGGGCGCGCCCTCGGGGCAGGGCCCTGCTGCGGGATGACGTGTCTCAGGGGGCTACCCCGACGATTCCCAGGGTCGGGATCGCCCCGTAGAGCGATGCTTTGCCCCCGTGGTCGGGCGCAGTATGGGAGCAACGGGAAACACACAGGACGTGCCTCCCGGACCACTTCTAAGGAGCCCGCCATGACCGCCCTTGCCCGCCCCCGTGACGGCCGGATGATCGGCGGAGTGTGCGCTGCGCTGGCACGGCGCTTCGGCACCTCCGCAACGACTATGCGAGTGATCTTCCTGGTCTCGTGTCTGCTGCCCGGTCCGCAGTTCCTGATCTACCTGGGCCTGTGGATCTTCCTGCCGGCGGAGAAGACCTCGACGACCGCCTGGTAGTTCACGACGTACCAAAAGCGAACGCCGAAGGGGCGCACACCGGATTCCGGTATGCGCCCCTCGTGCGTGCTCGTACGCCGGGTCTGCTCAGCCCGCGAGAGGCAGCGAGCCGGTGGACAGACCGCCCAGGAGGCCGCTGAGCGGGTCAGCCTTGCTGCCCTTGCCGCCCTTGCCGCCCTTGTCGCCTGCCGGCATCGCCGACTCGACGGCGCCGGAGAGCGCCTTCTCTCCGGCGGCCAGGGACTGGGGGGCGCCCTTGGGAAGCGCGGCGAGCGATTGCTCGACGGGCAGCGTCTTGGTGACGGCGCTCAGCGTGCCGAGCGTGTCCGGCAGGGTCGGGACGGCCGGGGCGGCGGCGGCACTGCCGGCGGCGGCAGCGGCAAAGGCGGCACCGAGAGCGGCGGCACCGAGAGTCTTGGCAGCAGACTGCTTCATGAAGAAAACGTCCTTGCTACAGGGAGCGGGGAGTTTGAGCGGCTCTGCAAGCTAGCCAGTCCCGTAGTTCCCCGCAAATACCCGAAAGCGGCCGGGTCCCGCGATTCCCGGCCGCCCCGTGTCCTGTGTGATCAGCCTCCGACAGAGGAAGACCCGCTGGTCGCAGCGGTCTGCCGGAACAGCCATTCGGATTTCAACTCGGCGTATCCAGGCTTGATCACGTCGTTGATCATGGCGAGGCGTTCATCGAAAGGAATGAATGCTGATTTCATCGCATTGACTGTGAACCACTGCATGTCTTCGAGCGTGTAACCGAAAGCATCGATCAGGTGCTCGAACTCGCGGCTCATTCCGGTACCACTCATGAGCCGGTTGTCGGTATTCACGGTCAGCCGGAAATGCAGCTTGCGCAGCAGCCCGATCGGGTGTTCGGCGTACGAATCGGCCGCGCCCGTCTGAAGGTTCGACGTCGGGCACATCTCCAGCGGAATGCGCTTGTCGCGTACGTACGAGGCGAGGCGGCCCAGCTTGACGCTGCCGTCCTCGGCGACCTCGATATCGTCGATGATGCGCACCCCGTGGCCGAGCCGGTCGGCGCCGCACCACTGGAGCGCCTGCCAGATGGACGGCAGGCCGAAGGCCTCGCCCGCGTGGATGGTGAAGTGGTTGTTCTCGCGCTTGAGGTACTCGAAGGCGTCGAGGTGCCGGGTGGGCGGGAAGCCCGCCTCGGCGCCCGCGATGTCGAAGCCGGAGACGCCCAAGTCGCGGTAGCGGTTGGCGAGTTCGGCGATCTCCAGGGCGCGGGCGGCGTGCCGCATCGCGGTGAGCAGCGCGCCGACGCGGATGCGGTGGCCGGCGGCCCTGGCGCGGCGTTCGCCCTCCCGGAAGCCCTCGTTGACGGCCTCGACGACCTCTTCGAGGGTCAGCCCCTGCTCCAGGTGCTGCTCGGGTGCGTATCGCACCTCGGCGTAGACGACGCCGTCCTCGGCGAGGTCCTCGGCGCACTCCGCGGCGACGCGGAAGAGCGCGTCACGCGTCTGCATGACGGCGCAGGTGTGCGCGAAAGTCTCCAGGTAGCGCTCCAGAGAGCCGGAGTCCGCGGCCTCGCGGAACCACAGGCCGAGCTTGTCGGCGTCGCTCTCGGGGAGTGCCTCATAGCCCGCTTCGCGGGCGAGGTCGATGATCGTGCCGGGCCGCAGGCCACCATCGAGGTGGTCGTGGAGCAGCACCTTCGGGGCACGGCGGATCTGGTCCGCGGTGGGCGTGTTGAGGGTCTCGCTCGTCATCTGGGCACTCTAATGCCTACGCGCGTAGATCACCTCCTGTCGATACGTAACAGTGACCGTGCGTACGGGTGGAGTACATCTGGCCTTCTGACACTGTTCTGTCATGGCGCAGCAAGCAATTCCGACCCACTCGGCCCGGCTGGGGCGGGCCTTCGGGTCGGCCGGGAACGGGCGAACGGTCAGCGGTGTGGTCCTGCTACTGCCCGCGGGCGAGCCCGTTTCGGACCGTGGCCCCTCCCCCCTCGCGTACGCCGTCGCGCGCCCGCTCGCGCGCAGACTCGCCGAGGCGGGGCGCTCGGAAGGGCTAGTCTCGCACGTCGTGCGCTACCGCGGGCGCGGGTGGAACGGGACCGATGCGCGGCTCGCCGCGGATGCGAGGTGGGCGGCGGACGAGGTCGTACGGCGGTACGGCGACGTGCCCGTCTGCCTGGTCGGCATCGACATGGGGGGCCGGGCCGCGTTGCACGCCGCGGGGCACTCGGCGGTCAACTCCGTGCTCGCGATGGCTCCCTGGCTGCCCGAGGACGATGTGGCGGCGGCGCCCGAGCCGGTGAAGCAGCTGGTGGGGCGGCATGTGCTGATCGTGCACGGCACGAATGACGAACGTACCGATCCGGAGCTGTCGTACCGGCTGGCCGAGCGGGCCAAGAAGGCGAATCGCGATACGTGTCGCTTCGAGGTGCACTCGGACGGGCACGCGCTTCGGCAGTACCGGGGGGAAGTCGTGGCGCTCGCGGTGGACTTCGTGCTGGGAGCGCTTTTTTCGCGGGGGTACGCGCGGCCGGTCGCCGACGCGTTCGCTGCGCCGCCGCCGCTGGGGTTGCGGATGCCGCTTGCTGCCGGGTTCGGGCGGTCGTTGCGGGCGTAGGGGTGGGGGGCGGGTGTGGGGGTTGCCTGCGGGTGGGTGGGCCGGGTGCGGGGTGCGGGTGGGTGGGCCGGGTGCGGGGTGCCTGCGGCGCTGGTCCCCTGCCCGCCCCTTCCCGCTGAGTCATTTTGCGGCTGCCGCCGCGTGGCGGGGCAGGCCTCGGACCCCGGGACGCCCTACGGGCGTGTCCTCAATCGCCGGACGGGCTGAATATGCGCCGCATCCGGGAAACTTTCAGCCGTCCGGCGATTGAGGACCGGGGTCGGGGGCGGAGCCCCCACGCGGCGGCAGCCGCGCAATGTCACAGCGGGAAGGGCGGGTAGGGGAACAGCCCGCCGCAGGCGGCCCGTCACTCGTCCCGGGTCGCCTCCGCCATCCAGCCGTACGGGAGTTCCTCGCCGTCGACCGTGACCGCTTCCACCGTCCGGGTGCGGGGATCGATCTCGGCCTGGACGCCGTCGCCCTCGTAGCGCGGGTAGCCGCTCGCGCCCCACTTGCCGGTCGCCACCACCGCCGCGACGCGCAGGGTGGCTCCGTGGTCGGTGTGGCCGTCCTCGTCCGTCGTGCGGGGCTTGAGCTCCACCGTGTAGGCGCGGGGGTGGGCGGGAGGGCCGGGACGCGGCCTGGGGTCCGTTGCTGACATGGGGACGACGCTAGCGCCGCCACCGCGCCCGCGCCCGCCCAGCGCACGACCCGCGCGCGTCGCAGCCTGCGGTGCGGGCCCGGTCTGTCAGGGTCGCAGGCATGAGCCGTCTGGTCCGCATCTGCGTCACGCACTGGGCGACCGCCCTTCCCGTACTGGCCGTCCTACTCCTGGTCTTCGCCTGGGGGCGGGATCTGCCGGGGCCCCTGGTCGCGCTCCTCGCGTGCTTCCTCGCCGGGGCGGTCCTCGCCGCCGTGCATCACGCCGAGGTCGTGGCCCACCGGGTGGGCGAACCCTTCGGCTCGCTCGTCCTCGCCGTGGCCGTGACGATCATCGAGGTCGCGCTGATCGTCACGCTCATGGCCGACGGCGGCGACAAGAGCAACTCGCTCGCCCGCGACACCGTCTTCGCCGCCGTGATGATCACCTGCAACGGCATCGTCGGTGTCTCGCTGCTGGTCGGCTCGCTGAAGCGGAAAGTGGCGGTGTTCAACGCGGAGGGGACGGGCGCGGCGTTCGCGACCGTGGCGACGCTGGCGGGGCTGAGCCTGGCGCTGCCGACGTTCACCACCAGTACCCCGGGGCCCGAGTTCACGCCCGCCCAGCTCATCTTCGCCGCGGTCTCCGCCGTGCTGCTGTACGGGCTGTTCGTGATGACCCAGACCTGGCGGCATCGCGACTACTTCCTGCCCGTGACCACCCAGGGCAAGGTGATCGACGGGGAGGAGCACGCCGACCCGCCGTCGCAGCGCGTGTCGCGGATCAGTCTCGGGTTGCTGGCCGTCTCACTGGTCGCGGTGGTGGGCCTCGCGAAAGGGGTGTCGCCGACCATCGAGGCCGGGGTCGAGGCCGCCGGTATGCCCGCCTCCGTGGTGGGTGTCATCATCGCGCTGCTCGTGCTGCTCCCCGAGTCGATCGCCGCCGTACGGTCCGCCCGCCGCGACCGGGTGCAGACCAGCCTGAACCTGGCGCTCGGCTCGGCCATGGCCAGCATCGGTCTGACGATCCCCGCGGTGGCCATCGCGTCCATCTGGATGGACGGGCCGCTGCTGCTCGGGCTCGGCGCGACCCATATGGTCCTGCTGACGCTCACCGTGGCCGTCGGCACGCTGACCATCGTGCCGGGGCGGGCCACCCCGCTCCAGGGCGGCGTACATCTGTCGCTCTTCGCCGCGTACCTGGTACTCGCCGTCAGCCCGTGATCCCCTCGGCCACTCCGGGCAGCAGGCGGCCCCGGCGCGACAGCAGGAAGCGTTTGAACGCCGCCACCGGGGGCGTGTCCGGGTGGCCGTCCAGCCAGGCGACCCCGATCTCGCGCACCGCGCGCGGCGCCGTGACGGTGAGCTCCACGACGCCGGGCCTAGCCACCGCGGGCGGCGGCAGCAGGGCGACACCGAGGCCGGCCGCGACCAGGCCGCGCAGCGTCTCCGCCTCCTCCCCCTCGAACGCGATCTTCGGCCGGAAGCCCGCTTCGGCGCACAGGTCGTCGGTGATCCGGCGCAGCCCGTAGCCGGATTCGAGGGTCACGAAGGTCTCGTCGGCCGCCTCCGCGAGACGCACCCGCTTGCGTCCTGCCAGCCGGTGGTCGTCCGGGACGACCAGGCGCAGCCGCTGCTCGTCGAGCCGGCGGGCCACCAGGTCGGGCGCGGTGGGGATGGGCGAGGTCAGGCAGAGGTCCAGGTCGCCCGCGCGCAGCCGTTCGATCATGGCCTCGCCGTAATTCTGGACGAGTTGGAACCGTACGCGCGGATGGTCGACGCGGAAGGCGCGGATCAGGCTGGGTACGGTCTCGGAGCCCATGGTGTGCAGGAAGCCGAAGGCGACCTTGCCGGTGGCCGGGTCGGCGTCGGCCCGTACCGAGTCGGCGGCCCGCTCGACCTCGGCGAGCGCGCGCTCGACCGTGGCGAGGAAGGTGCGGCCCGCCGGGGTGAGGGAGACCGTGCGGCCCTTGCGGGCGAACAGGGCGACTCCCAGGTCGTCCTCCAGCCTGACCATGGCGCGCGACAGCGTCGACTGGGGCACGCCCAGTTCGTGCGCGGCGCGTGTGACGTGCTCGTGGCGGGCGACCGCGGCGAAGTACGCGAGGCGCGGGGCGAGTACCTGCTGGATGTCTTCTTCGTAACCACTGGGTGACAGCCGGGGCTGTGAGCTTTGCTTATGCGCCATGGGATTGATTATCGCGAGTTTGTGCATTGGACGCATGAAGCGGCTGTGTCTACGTTCGTCACATGCCTTCCGCCAGTACCAAGGCGTCCACCAGCCGTGTGGCCGCCGACACCGTTGTTGCCACCGATTCCCGTCTCGCCCCCTCCTCGCCCGGCTACCGCCGGATGAGCTTCGCGCTCTTCGCCGCCGGAATGGCGACCTTCGCCCTTCTCTACTCCACCCAGGCCCTGCTGCCCGCCATCTCCGCCGACTTCGGTGTGACGGCGGGGCAGGCCAGCTGGACGGTGTCCGCGGCGACGGGCGCGCTCGCTCTGTTCGTTCTGCCGCTGAGCGCCCTGTCCGAGCGGTTCGGGCGGCGCACGCTGATGACGGTGTCGCTGGTGGTGGCGGTCGTGGTCGGGCTGCTTGTGCCGTTCGCGCCCTCCATCGAGTGGCTGGTGGCGCTGCGCGCGGTGCAGGGTGCGGCGCTGGCCGGACTGCCGGCCTCGGCGATGGCATACCTCGCGGAGGAGATCCGGCCGAAGGCGCTGGTGGCGGCGATCGGCCTGTTCGTTGCGGGGAACTCGATCGGCGGCATGAGCGGCCGGATCGTCAGCGGCTGGGTGGCCCAGGCCTGGGGGTGGCGGGCCGGGATCGCCGCCGTCGGTGTGATGGCGCTGCTGTGCGCCGTGGTGTTCCGGCTGATGCTGCCGAAGGCACGGCACTTCGCCCGGGGTTCGCTGAACCCGCGGGCACTGGCGAAGACGGTGCGCGGCCCATCTGGCCGACCCGCTGCTAGTGCGTCTCTACGCGATCGGCGCCCTGTTCATGACCGTATTCGGCGCGGTCTACACGGTGATCGGCTACCGGCTGGTGGCCGCCCCGTTCAACCTGCCGCAGGGCGTGATCGGCTCGATCTTCCTGGTCTACCTGGTGGGTACGGTCTCCTCGGCCGCGGCCGGCCGGCTCGTCGCCCGCACGGGACGGCGGGGTGCGCTGTACCTGGCGGTCGGCACCACCGCCGCGGGTCTGCTGCTCTCGCTGGCCGACACCCTGGCCGCGGTGCTGATCGGCCTGGTCCTCATCACGGCGGGCTTCTTCGCCGGGCACGCGGTGGCGTCCTCCTCGGTGAGCCGTACGGCGAAGACGGGCCGCGCGCAGGCTTCGGCGCTGTACCAGTCGGCGTACTACCTGGGCAGCAGCGTGGGCGGCACACTCGGCGCGGTGGCGTTCCACGCCGGGGGCTGGGCGGCGACCGTGCTGCTCGGTCTGGTGGCGGTGCTCGGCGTCGTATCGATCACGCTGTACGGGACCCGGGTCGCGCGGGCCGAGCTGCGGGCGGGGCGCCGGAGCGGCCGGCGCGGTGTGCTGGCTGCGGCGGGGCAGCGCTGAGGGTGTCGTCCGGGGTGCGTTTCCGGCTCCCTCGCGTCCGGTGTTTTCACCGCACGGGCGTGACTGTCAGTCCCCTGCGGTAGGTTCCAGATCGCTGGAGTTCTGGCAGATCTGGGCGACAGGGGCGGACCCGATGAGTGACATTGCCGCGACGACGGACCTCGATGCCCGGCTGGAGGGCCACCGGACGGAGCTGACCGGTTATTGCTACCGGATGCTCGGTTCTGCCTTCGAGGCCGAGGACGCGGTGCAGGACACGCTGGTGCGGGCGTGGCGCAGTATCGACAAGTTCGAGGGGCGGTCCTCCCTGCGGTCCTGGCTGTACCGCATCGCGACGAACGTCTGCATGGACTCGCTGAACGCGGGCAATCGCCGGGCCCGCCCGATGGACCTCACGGCCGCGACGCCGGTGGCGCAGGCCGCACTCAATTCCCGCCCCGAGGTCACCTGGCTTGAGCCGGTGCCGGACGGCCGGGTGCTGCCCTCGGTCGCCGACCCCGCGGACACGGCGGTGAAGCGGGAGTCGATCCGCCTCGCGTTCGTCGCGGCGCTCCAGCACCTGCCGCCGAAGCAGCGGGCGGTGCTGATCCTGCGGGAGGTGCTCGCCTGGAAGGCGAGCGAGGTCGCCGAGTTGCTGGAGACGACGGTCGCTTCGGTCAACAGCGCCCTCCAGCGGGCCCGCGCCACGCTCGCCGAGCACGGCGGGACGCAGGACACGGTGACGGAGAATCCGCTGGACGAGGAGCAGCGCAAGCTCCTCGACCGGTACGTCGCGGCCTTCGAGGGGTACGACATGGCCGCGCTGACCGCCCTCCTCCATGAGGACGCCACGCTCTCCATGCCCCCGTACGACCTGTGGCTGCGCGGCCACGACGACATCGTCGGCTGGATGCTGGGAGTCGGCGAGGTCTGCCGGGGCTCGCGCCTCGTCCCGGTCGTGGCGAACGGCACACCGGCCTTCGCCCACTATCACCCGCGCCCGTCGGGCGACGGCTTCGACCCGTGGGCGCTCATGGTCATCGAGATCGTCGATGGCAAGGTCTCCGGGATCACGTCCTTCCTGGACACGAAGCGGTGGTTCCCGCTGTTCGATCTGCCGGAGCACCTCGACGCGTCGGGAGTGGGTACGTCCTCGATCGCGGAGGGCCCGGCGGCCGGTTAGAAGATCTCGCCGAGCCCCACCAGGTGCAGCAGCGCGCACAGTTGGGGCGGTGGGTGTCGCAGTCTGATGCGGCACCCCCGCCTGCGCGCGGCGAGGCGCAGGCGGGCCAGTACCTCGACGGTGTGCAGATCGGGCCCGGCGACGGCTCCCACGTCACAGTCCACCTCTTGGGCGTCCGACGCGTGCAGCAGTTGGCGCAGCTCCTCGGACAGCCTGGGGATGTCGGCCGCGGTGACCCGGCCGGCGATGACAAGAACGATCGGTTGGGTGGCATCCACGGGGAAGAGACCTGTGGCACGGGCAGAACTCATCGCTGCGCGCATATGCGCAGCGGTCGGCCGTACGACGAAGGGGGCCGGCGGTGATCCGCCGGCCCCCTCCCTCCCTGCTTCGCTCAAGCGGGGAATCGCACGTCAGGCGATGCGCCCCAGGATGATCGGCTGCGCGGTGAACTCGGTGTCCTCGGGCGAGGTCAGGACTCCGCCGTCCAGCGCCTCCAGGGCGTACTCGAACTTCTCCGGGGTGTCCGTGTGCAGCGTCATCAGGCGCTGGCCCGCGGTGATCCGGTCGCCCGGCTTGGCGTGCAGCTCGATGCCGGCGCCCGCCTGCACCTTGTCCTCCTTGCGTGCACGGCCCGCGCCGAGGCGCCAGGCCGCGACACCGATCGCGTACGCGTCCAGGGTGGTGAGGCGGCCCGAGGTCGAGGCGTGGATGACGTGCTGCTCGCGGGCGACGGGCAGCGCCGCGTCCGGGTCGCCGCCCTGGGCCGCGATCATGCGGCGCCAGACGTCCATCGCGGAACCGTCGGCCAGCGCCTTCGCCGGGTCGGTGTCCTTCAGGCCTGCCGCGTCGAGCATTTCGCGGGCGAGGGCGAGGGTCAGCTCGATGACGTCGGACGGGCCGCCGCCCGCCAACACCTCGACGGATTCGCGGACTTCGAGGGCGTTGCCCGCGGTGAGGCCGAGCGGGGTGGACATGTCGGTGAGGAGCGCGACCGTACGGACGCCGCTGTCGGTGCCGAGGCCGACCATCGTGGCGGCCAGCTCGCGGGCGTCCTCGATGGTCTTCATGAAGGCGCCCGAGCCGACCTTGACGTCCAGGACGAGTGAGCCCGTACCCTCGGCGATCTTCTTGGACATGATCGAGGAGGCGATCAGCGGGATCGCCTCGACGGTGCCGGTGACATCGCGCAGCGCGTAGAGCTTCTTGTCGGCCGGGGCCAGGCCGTCGCCCGCCGCGCAGATGACCGCGCCGGTGGAGTCCAGGACGCTGAGCATCTCCTCGTTGGAGAGCTGGGCCCGCCAGCCGGGGATGGACTCCAGCTTGTCGAGCGTGCCGCCGGTGTGGCCGAGGCCGCGTCCGGACAGCTGGGGCACGGCCGCACCACAGGCGGCGACGAGCGGCGCCAGCGGGAGGGTGATCTTGTCGCCGACGCCGCCGGTGGAGTGCTTGTCGGCGGTGGGGCGGGCGAGGGTGGCGAAGTTCATGCGCTCGCCGGACGCGATCATCGCGGCCGTCCAGCGGGCGATCTCGACGCGGTTCATGCCGTTGAGCAGGATCGCCATCGCCAGGGCCGACATCTGCTCGTCGGCGACCTCGCCGCGGGTGTACGCGTCGATGACCCAGTCGATCTGCTCGGGGCTCAGCTCGCCCCGGTCGCGCTTGGTGCGGATGACGGAGATGACGTCCATGGAGTTCCCTACGCAGAAAGAAGTACAGAGGAGAAGTGGTGTCACACAGGATGCTGCTGGGTCACCCGAGGTGCTGCGGGCCGAACGCGTCCGGCAGCAGCTCGGCGAGGGTACGGATGCCCGCCGACGTGTCCAGCAAAAGCGCCGGGCCCCCGAACTCGTACAGCAGCTGACGGCAGCGGCCGCAGGGCATCAGGATCTGGCCCTGGCCGTCGACGCACACGAAGTGCGTCAGCCGGCCGCCGCCGGTGGTGTGCAGCTGCGAGACCAGGCCGCACTCGGCGCACAGCGAGAGGCCGTACGACGCGTTCTCGACGTTGCAGCCGGCGACGGTGCGGCCGTCGTCGACGAACGCCGCGGCGCCGACCGGGAAGCCCGAGTACGGGGCGTACGCACGGGACATCGCCTCGCGCGCCGCCTCGTGCAGGGCCTCCCAGTCGGCCTTGGCCGCGGCCTGTGTCATTTGCCCTGGCCCTTGCGGTAGGCCTGACCGTTCGCCTTGGGCATCCGCAGGCGTTGCGCCGACAGGGCCAGGACCAGCAGCGTCGCGACGTACGGCGTCGCGTCGACGATCTGGCTCGGCACCTCGTCGGTCAGCGTGTACCAGGTGAACAGCAGCGCCGAGACGGCCGCCGAGATCACCGCGGCGACGTACTTCTTCTTGTACAGCTGCCAGGCCACGACGAACACCAGGAGGATCGCCAGGAACAGCAGTACGGCGTGCACGTTCTCCGCGCCGCCGCGCAGCTTGAGGCTGTCGGTGAAGCCGAAGAGCCCGGCGCCCAGCGCCATGCCGCCCGGCATCCAGTTGCCGAAGATCATCGCGGCGAGACCGATGTAACCGCGGCCGCCGGTCTGGCCCTCCTGGTAGATGCCGGTCGCGACGATGGCGAGGAAGGCGCCGCCGAGTCCGGCCAGGCCGCCGGAGACGGTGACGGCGATGTACTTGTACTTGTAGACGTTCACACCGAGGGATTCCGCCGCCATCGGGTTCTCGCCGCAGGAGCGCAGCCGCAGGCCGAAGGCCGTGCGCCACAGGATCCACCAGGTGCCCGGGATCATCAGCAGGGCGACGACGGTGAGCAGGGACAGGCCGGTGACCAGGCCGCCGACCACGCCGGCGATGTCCGAGACGAAGAACCAGTGTTTGTCCTGGAGATCACCGAGCCCGTCGGAGAGCCCGGGGATGGTGATTTCGGTGATCGGGTCGATGCGCGGGGACTGCTTGGACGAGCCGCCGTCGATGTTCGCGAAGGTGAAGTTCGACAGATAGCGGGTGGCGCCGACGGCCAGGATGTTGATGGCCACACCGGAGACGATGTGGTTCACCCCGAAGGTGACGGTGATGACGGCGTGCAGCAGACCGCCGATCGCGCCGCCGATGATGCCGAAGGCGACCCCGGTCCACGGGCCCCACTGGAAGCCCGCCCAGGCACCGAACCAGGTGCCGAGGATCATCATGCCTTCGAGGCCGATGTTGATGACGCCCGCGCGCTCGGCCCACAGGCCGCCCAGACCGGCGAGGCCGATCGGGATGGCGAGCTTGAGTGCGCCGGACACCTGGCCCACCGAGGTGAGGTCGTTGGCGCCGCTGATGAGGCGGACCAGCGAGACCAGGGCCATGCCGCCCGCGATGATCAGCAGGATGACGGGCCAGGACAGCTTGCGGCGTACGCCCTTCTTGGGAGCGGCGCTCGCGGCGGCCGAGACAGTACTTGTGGTCATTACGCCGCCACCTCCTCACGGGATTTGCGGGCGGCTGCGGCGAGTTCCTCGCCGACCTTCTGCTGCTGGCGGCGCAGCCCGTAGCGGCGGACCAGTTCGTACGAGACGACGACGGAGATCACGATCAGACCCTGCATGATCGTCGCGATCTCCTTCTCGTAACCGTGCTGGTCGAGGGAGTTGGAGGACTTGTCGAGGAAGGCGATGAGCAGCGCGCTCGCCGCGATGCCGACCGCGTTGTTGCGGCCGAGCAGGGCGATCGTGATGCCGGTGAAGCCGACGCCCGCCGGGAAGTCCAGGCTGTATGTGTGGGTGTCGCCCAGGAGCGTCGGCATGCCGGCGAGTCCGGCGACACCGCCCGAGATCAGCATGGAGGTGAGGATCATCTTCTTGGCGTCCACACCGCTGGCCTGGGCCGCGCTCTCGCTGGCGCCGGTGGCGCGCAGGTCGAAGCCGAAGCGGGTGCGGTTGAGGACGAACCAGTAGACGATGCCGCAGCCTGCGGCGACGAAGGTGAAGCCGTAGATCTCGCCCGCCTCGGGGCTCAGGCTCAGGCCCGGGAACCAGCCGGACTCCGGGATCTCACCGGTGGTCAGGTTGTTGGAACCCTCCAGCTGGACGCCGAAGTTGTCGGGCAGGATCAGCCAGGCCACCAGTGAGGTCGCGATGGCGTTGAGCATGATCGTGGAGACGACCTCGCTCACCCCGCGAGTGGTCTTGAGGATGCCCGCGATACCGGCCCAGAAGGCGCCGACCAGCATCGCGACGATCACGATCAGCGCGATCTGCAGCGGTCCCGGCAGGTCCACGCTGGCGCCGACGAGGGCCGCCATCATCGCGGCGAGGCGGTACTGCCCGTCGACGCCGATGTTGAACAGGTTCATCCGGAAGCCGACGGCGACGGCCAGGGCTGCCAGGTAGTACGTGCCGGCCTGGTTGATGATCAGCACCTGGACGTCGACGTACGACGCGTTCTCGATCATCAGGCTGTACGGCTCGAACGGGTCGCGGCCCGAGGCGAGCAGCACCACCGAGGTCAGCACAATGGCGACCACCAGGGCCAGCGCCGGGCCTGCGAAGCCCAGGATCAGCCGGTCCTTGTCGAATTTCTTCATCGGGCCTCGTCCTCCGGGGCGTGCTCCAGACGGCCGGAAGCGGCGCCTGTCATGGCCGAGCCCAGCTGTTCCGGTGTGATGGTGGCGGGGTCGGCGTCCGCGACGAGTCGGCCGCGGTACATCACCCGCAGGGTGTCGGAGAGCCCGATCAGCTCGTCCAGGTCGGCGGAGATCAGCAGGACCGCGAGGCCGTTGCGGCGCGCCTCGCGGATCTGGTCCCAGATCTGCGCCTGCGCGCCGACGTCCACGCCGCGCGTGGGGTGTGCGGCGATCAGCAGCTTGGGGGTGTGGCTCATCTCGCGGCCGACGATCAGCTTCTGCTGGTTGCCGCCGGACAGCGAAGCCGCGGTGACGTCGATGCCGGGTGTGCGGACGTCGTACTCGCGCACGATCCGCTCGGTGTCCTTGCGGGCCGCCTTGAGGTCGAGGAAGCCGTGCTTGCTGTTGGGCCGCTCGGTGACATGGCCGAGGATGCGGTTCTCCCACAGCGGGGCTTCGAGCAGCAGGCCGTGCCGGTGGCGGTCCTCGGGGATGTACCCGACGCCGCTCTCGCGGCGCTTGCGGGTGGGGGCGTGCGAGATGTCGGTGGTGTCGAGGGTGATGACACCGCCGTCCGGGTCGCGCATGCCCATGACGGCCTCGACGAGCTCGGCCTGACCGTTGCCCTCGACGCCCGCGATGCCGAGGATTTCGCCCTTGTGGATGGTGAAGGAGATCGCGGCGAGCACCTCGCGTACGACGCCGTCGGAGTCGACGGCGTTCAGGTGGAGGTCTTCGACGCGCAGCATCGGGACGTCGGTGACCGTCGAATCGCGGGTCTCCGGCGAGGGCAGCTCACTGCCGACCATCAGCTCGGCGAGCTGCTTGGTGGTGGTGTGCGCCGGGTCTGCGGTGCCCACGGTCGTGCCGCGGCGGATGACGGTGATCTCGTCGGCGACCGAAAGCACCTCGCGCAGCTTGTGCGAGATGAAGATGACGGTCAGGCCCTCGGACTTGAGCTCGCGCAGGTTGTCGAAGAGTGCGTCGACCTCCTGGGGCACCAGGACCGCGGTCGGCTCGTCGAGGATCAGGGTGTGGGCGCCGCGGTAGAGGACCTTGAGGATCTCCACGCGCTGGCGGTCGGCGACACCGAGCTCTTCGACGAGGACGTCGGGGCGGGCGTTCAGGTGGTACGCGTCGGAGATCTCCATGATCTTCTTACGGGCCTTGGGGCCGATGCCGTACAGCTTCTCGCCGCCGAGAACGATGTTCTCCATGACGGTGAGGTTGTCGGCGAGCATGAAGTGCTGGTGCACCATGCCGATGCCGCGGGCGATGGCGTCGGCGGGGCTGGAGAAGGTGACCGTGGTGCCGTCGATCGTGATGGTGCCCTCGTCCGGCTTCTGCATGCCGTAGAGGATCTTCATCAGGGTCGACTTGCCGGCCCCGTTCTCCCCCACAAGGGCGTGGACGGTGCCCTTGCGGACGGTGAGGGCGATGTCGTAGTTGGCGACGACGCCGGGGAAGCGCTTGGTGATGCCGTGGAGTTCCACGGCAGGGGAGCTGGACGCGTTGATGACGCACTCTCCTTGGCGAAGGAGCTGGAAGCGGAGACGGGGCGGGGCGGGGCGGAGGGGCGAAACTATCGCGCTGAGGAGGGGTCTACACGCGTAGCGCTGCCGAATGGTTGAACTAATTGAAGGATCTGATCCAGGGTGTGGGTCCGGGTCCGTGGGGGTTCACCCCCACGGACCCGGACCCACTGGTCTCCCGCGGAACTACGGGGTCGTCTTGACCTTGATCGAGCCGTCGAGAATGCCCTTCTTGGCCTTCTCGACCGCGGCGGTGACGTCGGTCAGCTTCTTGTACGCCGGGTTGGAGTCGGAGAGGCCGACACCGTTCTCGTCGAGACCGAAGCGGACCTCACCGGTCTGCGGCTTGCCGTCCTTGACCGACTTGATCAGGTTGTAGACGGCGCCCGCGACGTCCTTGGTGGCCGACGTCAGGATCTTGTCCTTGTACGTGACCAGGCCCTTCTGCAGGTACTGGTCGGAGTCGACGCCGATGGCCCACTTGCCGGCCTTCGCCGTGGCCTCGATGGCGCCCACGCCCGCCTGGCCGGCGGCGTGGTAGACCACGTCGGCGCCCTTGTCGAGCTGGCCCTCCGCGGCGGCCTTGCCGAGGTCGGGCTTGGAGAAGCCGTCGTTGTTCGGCGGCTGGGTCAGGTACTGGGTGAGGACCTTGACCTTCGGGTTGGTGGCCTTGACGCCCTGGACGAAGCCCGCCTCGAACTTCTTGATCAGCGGCACCTCGACACCACCGATGAAGCCGACCGTGTTGGACTTGGTGGCCTTGGCGGCGGCGACGCCCGCCATGTACGACGCCTGCTCCTCGTTGAAGACCAGGTTCGCGACGTTGGGGCCGGTCACCGAGAGGTCGTCGACGATGCCGAAGGTGGTCTTCGGGTACTTCGCGGAGACCTTCTTGATGGCCGGGGCGTAGGCGTAACCGATGCCGATGACCGGGTTGTTGCCGTTACGGGCCAGCTCGGTGAGGCGCTGCACCTTGTCGGCGTCGCCCTCACCCTCGGCGGGCTCGGCGTCGACGCCCTTGATCTTGAGGTCCTTCTTGGCCTTCTCCAGGCCGGCGAAGGCGGCGTCGTTGAAGGACTGGTCGCCCTTGCCGCCGATGTCGTAGGCGATGGCGGCGCTGGCGCCCTTGTCGTCGGACGCGTCCGACGACGATTTGCCGCCACACGCGGTGGCGGAGAAAGCGAGGGCTGTGGACGCAATGGCCACGGTGGCAATCCTGGTTACCCGGCGCACGGGAGAGCTCCTTCAACATGACCGAAGCGCCTCTGCCGGCGCTGGTTTCGCGGCGATCGTAACGCGCGTAGATGTCAGATAAAGCCCCCTACGGAAGCCGTTATCGGATCGTCGTGAACGGAAGGCAGCGTGGCTGATTACACGCGGTGGCCGTCGAGCAGCGCAGCGGCCGTGAAGAGCTCCACTCCGACCGCGATCGCCCCCTCATCGGCGTCGAAATCGCCACGATGCAGGTCATGGCGGGCGGTGTCTCCGGGTGTGCGGACGCCGAGGCGGGCCATCGCGCCGGGAACGTGCTCCAAGTACCAGGAGAAGTCCTCGCCGCCGAGACTCTGCTCGGTGTCCTCGATTGCGTACGATCCGCGCCTGGCGGCCATGGCCGAGGCCAGCAGCTCGGTGACGGCGAGGTCGTTGACGACGGGCGGGACGCCCCGGATGTAGTTGATCTCCGACTTGGCCCGGTGCAGGGCCGCGATCTCGTCGATCGCGGCGTGCACCAGGTCCGGGGCCTCGCGCCAGGCCTTGAGGTCCAGGCAGCGGACGGTCCCGGAGAGCTCGGCGCGCTGCGGGATGACGTTGCAGGCGTGACCGGCCTCGATGCGGCCCCAGGTCACCGCGAGCCCCGCGCGCGCGTCGACGCGCCGGGCGATCAGGGCCGGGACGTCGGTGGCGACCCTGGCCGCTGCGGTGACCAGGTCGGTGGTGAGGTGCGGGCGGGCGGTGTGGCCGCCGGGGCCGTCCAGCGAGACTTCCAGGCGGTCGCAGGCCGAGGTGATGGCGCCGGGGCGCAGGCCGATGCGGCCCACGTCGACCTTGGGGTCGCAGTGCACCGCGATGATCCGGCCCACGCCGTCCAGAACACCGGAGACGATCGCGTCGGAGGCGCCGCCCGGCAGCACTTCCTCGGCGGGCTGGAAGATCAGCCGTACGGGGTACGGGAGCAGGCCCTGGCGGTGCAGGTCGGCGAGGATCAGTCCGGCGCCGAGGACCACGGTGGTGTGGATGTCGTGGCCGCAGGCGTGGGCGCGGTCCGGGACGGTCGAGCGGTACGGGACGCCCGCCTTGGTGTCCGGGATGGGCAGCGCGTCGATGTCCGCGCGCAGGGCGAGCATCGGGCGTACGCCGTCCCAGGCCCGGACAGTGCTGTCGTCACTGTCGGTGGTACGGATGTCGCTGCTGCCGATGCCGATGTCACAGATGAGCCCGGTCCCGATGGAGAGCACACGTGGCGCGAGACCGGCCTGCTCCAGCCGGGTCTTGAGCGCGGCGGTGGTGCGGAACTCCTGGTTGCCGAGCTCGGGGTGCATGTGCAGGTCTCGGCGGAAGGCGATCAGTTCGGCGCGCAGGCTCTCGGACAGCACGCCGGGCAGTTCTGCTTCCCCGGGGAGATCGGCATCGGACTCTCGGGACATCAACTGGTTCACCCGTCGAAGGGTAAGCCTCTTCAATGGCCAACTAACCATCGATCAACAAAACTTCAGCCCGATAGGGGAAAGAAAACTGGCCGCGATGCGCATGTCCTATCCGCACGGAGGGTACACAGAGTGGCTATGTCGCGGGCAGCGACTGGAGTCGGTGCACGTCACGGGCGGTGCCGGTGACCCCGGCCAGGAATCCCTGGGCGCGGGGTGACGCATGCGCCGTAAGCCAGTCGGGATCAATGTCGCAGACGGCCACCTTCACGTCCGTACCCGCGAGTGCGAGCGGGAGCGTATGCACGACGGTCGACGGGAAGCTCAGGATCGTACGTCCGATGGGCCCTCGGCGTGCGATGAGCTCCAGCGGGAGCTCGGGGCGGACGATTTCGAGGCCGGTCTCCACGGCGAGCCGGTGCAGCTTGTGGGTGCTCTCGCGGCGGTGGGCGAAGTAGCGGGTCGCGCCGTGCGCGCGGGCCAGCGCGATGACCGCCGCGACGTACTGGTCGGCGTCGACGACGCCCGTCTCCACCAGTGAGGTGCCGACGAGGTCGGCGCCGCCGGTGATGCGGGGCGGGCCGAAGCGGGCGCGGGTCCAGGCGAAGTCGTTGGCGGTGACCGTGACGCCGGGGGCGGTGTCGACGGGCATGGAGGTGAAGACCTCGACCGTGCGGGTGGCCGAGGGGGTGAGGCGGCGGCGCGCGGCGGCCGACACCGGCGCGAAGAGGATGTCGCGCGCCCCGGGGCGCCCGCCGCGCCGGTGCCAGCGCACCAGGCGCTCCCCGCGGGCGAGCTGCGAGATGAACTCCATGGTGGCCGTGCCGTCGTCGACGACGACCAGGTCACGGGCGCTGGTGATGGTCAGCAGGAGCTGTACGTACCGCGAGAACGGGTCGCCGATGACGATCCGCTCGGCGCGGCGCAGGGCCGACGCGAGCCCGCCTATGGTCTGGAACGGCGCCCCCGGACCGCCACGCGCCTCCTCCCACCGCACCCGCATCCCGTCACCGCGGGCGAGCTCCGCCATGCGCCGCAGCTGGCCGCGGGTCATGGGGTCGGTGGGTGACAGGACGACGACGGTGATGTCGTGCGTCTTGGTGTGGGCCCACTCCAGGACGTTCAGGAGCTGGACCGGGCTCTCCACGAAGGCGAGCGTGGCGGGGGCGGAGGCGGCGTTCACGACGGTGTGACCGGCCGTTCCGTCAGACCGCTACGGGTTCGCGGTCGGCGCCCTCGGCGACGACACCCGCGACGCGGCGGAGCTTCTTCATCGGGCCGAGCTCCGACTCGTACACCTTCTTGACGCCGTCACCGAGGGACGCCTCGATGGTGCGGATGTCACGGACGAGGCGGGTGAGGCCGCCGGGCTCGACGGACGCGGCCTGGTCGGAGCCCCACATGGCGCGGTCAAGGGTGATGTGACGCTCGACGAAGGCGGCGCCGAGCGCGACGGCGGCGAGGGTGGTCTGCAGGCCCGTCTCGTGGCCGCTGTAGCCGATCGGGACGTTGGGGTACTCGGACTGGAGCGTGTTGATGACGCGCAGGTTGAGCTCCTCGGCCTTCGCCGGGTACGTCGACGTGGCGTGGCACATCAGGATGTTGTCGCTGCCCAGGACCTCGACGGCGTGCCGGATCTGGCGCGGCGTCGACATGCCGGTGGAGAGGATGACGGTGCGGCCGGTGGCGCGCAGGGCGCGCAGCAGCTCGTCGTCGGTGAGGGACGCGGAGGCCACCTTGTGGGCCGGCAGGTCGAACTTCTCCAGGAAGGCGACGGCCTCGGTGTCCCACGGGGATGCGAACCAGTCGATGCCGCGCTTCTTGCAGTGCTCGTCGATGGCGCGGTACTCGTCCTCGCCGAACTCGACGCGGTGGCGGTAGTCGATGTACGTCATGCGGCCCCACGGGGTGTCGCGCTCGATGTCCCACTGGTCGCGCGGGGTGCAGATCTCCGGGGTGCGCTTCTGGAACTTGACGGCGTCGCAGCCGGCCTCGGCGGCGGCGTCGATGAGCGCGAAGGCGTTCTCGATGTCGCCGTTGTGGTTGATGCCGATCTCACCCGTGATGTAGACGGGGTGGCCGGGGCCCGCGGTCTTGGAACCGAAGGTGCGCAGGCGGGAGTTGGAGCTCATGTGGGGGCGTTCCTTACTTGGTGAGGGTGCTGGGGACGGTGGTGCGGAGGGGTTCTGTGGTGAGGAGGGGTTCTGTGGTGAGGGAAGGGCCGAGGATCCACGTAGCGATCTCGCGGATCGCGCCCTCGCCGCCGGGGATCGTCGTGACGGCGCGCGCGGCGCCGCGGACGGTGTCGTGGGCGTCGGCGACCGCGACGGGCCAGCCTGCGAGACCGAAGCAGGGCAGGTCGTTGACGTCGTTGCCGACATAGAGCACGCGCTCGGGTGCGACGGACTGCTCCTCGCACCACTGCTTGAGCGCGAGATCCTTGCGGTCGATGCCGTGGAGCACGGGGATGCGCAGCTTGCGGCCCCGTGCGGCGACGACCGCGTTCTGTTCCGTGGACAGGATCAGCAGCTTGAGCCCCGCCTTGCGCAGGGCCGCGATGCCGAGTCCGTCGCCGCGGTGCACGGCGACGAGCTCCCGTCCTTCGGAGTCGATCAGCACCCGGTCGTCGGTCTGGGTGCCGTCGAAGTCGAGTACGACCGCGTCGATGTCGTCGCGGGTCGGAAGTGTGGTGGTGACGGCCGTGTCGAGGAGCGGCGCGAGGGCACGTGCGCGTGCCAGGTCGTGCGGGTCGTCGATCTCCAGGACGCGGGCCGGGTCGGTGCGTACGAGAGCGGTCCGGCCGAAGAACCGGTGCCCGGCCTCCCGGAATCCGGCGACGTCCATGGCGTACGCGGCGCCGGTCTCCAGGAAGTCCTCCGGGCGGTCCTGCCTGCGGGGCCGGAAGGCCTTGTCGTGGTTGACGCCGTCGGCGGTCTGCACGCCATCGGCGGTCTGCACGCCCTGCTGGTCGCCTTCCCGCCAGAGGAAACCGTGGAAGGGGGCCACCGTGTGCGCCGTGTCCGCGCCGTCCTCCAGGACGGCCGTGCAGACACCCTCGATGTCCTCGCAGGTCAGGAACGGGCTCGTGCACTGCACCAGCAGCACCACGTCCACCACCGCGCCGTGCAGCGCCTCGTGCGCGTCCAGGGCGTGCAGTACGGCGGCCTCGCTCGTCGCGGTGTCCCCCGCGATGTCCGCGGGTCGCAGTACCGCTTCGGCGCCCGCGCCGCGTGCCGCGGCGGCGATGGCCGCGTCGTCCGTGGAGACCACGACGTCCGTGACCTGGCGAGCGCCCAGACAGGCGCGGACGGCGCGCACGACGAGCGGCGCGCCCCCCACCGCGGCGAGGTTCTTGGCCGGTACGCCCTTGGATCCGCCGCGGGCGGGAATCACCGCGAGGACGCGGCGCACGGTCGTTGTGCGGGGTGCGGTCGTTGTGCTGCCTACGGTCGTCGTGCTGCGCACGGTCGTTGGCTTGGCCTGCGGCGGCCGGGGCCGGCTGCTCATAGTTCTCCCATGCGGCGGATGACGGGTGCCACGCGCTGCACCCCATGGCGGTACGCCCCGCGCGCCGCCTCTCGCACGGCGTCGCGCACGACTCGGCGCACGCCCGTGACCTCGATGTCCCGCACCCCGTCGAGACGGTGGCGGGCGAGGACGCCGGGGAGGTAGCCCGGCGCGGTGACGGTGGTGTAGTAGGGGGACAGCGGCGGTAGTTCGGGCTGTTCAAGGAGGCCGGTGACACGTTTGCGTACGGCGTCGAAGGCCGTTTCGTACGAGCCGTCCGCGGCCACTCCCTGCCGGGCGAGCCACTCCTCGTCGGCGCGCGGCCGGTGGCCGGCGTCGAGCTGCTCCCAGGAGGCCAGGCATCCCGAGCCGAGGAAGTGGTGGTTGCCGAGCGCCTCGCGTACACCCAGGTCGGTGAGGACCGCGGTCGGAATGCGCCGGTGCAGGGCTTCCAGGGCGGCGGTCGAGCTGACCGTCACCAGAAGGTCGGTACGGTCGAGCACCTCACCCATGTGCCCGTACGCGAGGCGGAAGTTGGCGGGCGGGCCGCCTTCGATGCGGGCCGCGAGCCGCTGGTAGGGCAGCTCCTCGATGTGCGTGGTGTGCTCGCCCGGCCTGCTGCGCAGCTTGAGCACGACTTCCCGCCCGGGGTGCAGCCTGGCGTGCTGGACCAGACGGCGGAGCAGGTACGTACGGTCGGCGCGGGACTGCGGTACGGAGGGCTGGGCGGCGAAGACGACGACGCCCGTGGCGGACCCTGTGCCCGTCCCGGTGGCTCGGCCGGTCGCCGTACCTTCACCGGTCGCCGTGCTTCCGCCCGTCGCCGTGCCTTCATAGCGTGCGCCGCCGAGGAACGGCAGCGCGGCCTCCGTCACGGACGAGGCGTCGGCGCCCACCCCTTCGTACACCGCGCGGAAACGCTCCGCGTCGTGCCGCGAGTTGGCGAGGACGACGTCCGCGCCGTGGCGCAGCAACAGTCCGTCGGCGAGCTTCTCGTAGACGACACCGACATAACCGGTGACGACGACGGGCCGCCTGGCCGCTTCCGGCCACAGTGGCGCGAGGCCGTGCAGTACGGCCTGCACCGCGCCGCCGACGAGGGCGAGCAGGACGACGTCGTACGACTCGTGCTCGATCTCGCCGAGGAATTCGGCGGCCGTCACCTCCCGCACACCGTCCACCGGCACGCCGACCTCGGCGAGCTGGCGGGGGGTGGGGGTGGCCCGGCCGCGCAGAAGGAATCCGTTGAGTTCGCTGTCCGGTGCGATGCGGTGCGCGGTGAGTGCGCCCCATTTCCATCGCGTATCGGAATCGGCGAGCACGGCGATCCGTAGGGGTTTGCTGGTACTTGCTGGCACAACGAATAAGCTAGGGACGCTATGAGATTCACGGCCCAACTCAGCCGCAACAAAGGGTTAACAGCACATCGACGATCGGCGCCGGACCCCGGGAAACAGGTCGGTTAACCATTCCGCCATTCGTCGTTCACCCACGGTCTTTCCGGGCGTCGCAACGAATGCCGGAGTACGCCCTAGCGTCGCGGGGGTGGTCAAGCTCTCCGTCATCGTGCCGTTTTTCAACGTGCAGACATACGCGCCCGACACCCTGAGAAGTCTCCGTGCGAACGCACGCGACGACTTCGAATTCATCCTCGTCGACGACTGTTCGACCGACGAGACCCCAGAGATCCTGCAGCGCGCGGAGCAGGAGCTTCCGGGCGCTGTCCTGATCAGACACGAACGCAACGGCGGTCTGGCCACCGCCCGCAACACCGGCCTGGACGCCGCCCGCGGCGAGTACCTCACCTTCCTCGACGGCGACGACTGGCTGGCCCCCGGCCACTACCCACGCCTGCTCACCGCCATGGAGGAGCTGGGCTGCGACTTCGTACGCACCGACCATGTGCAGTGCACCGGGCGTACGCGCACGGTCCATCGCGTCCCGCAGGGTCGGCGTGGCGTCGTCATGTCGCCGCGCGAGGCGATCCTGCCCGCCACCAGGTCCACCTCGGTGGACTACGCCTTCGCGTGGGCCGGCATGTACCACCGGCGGCTCGCCGACCGGGGGCTGCTGCACTTCACGGACGGCCTACGGACGGCCGAGGACCGGCCGTGGATCTGGCGGCTGCACCGGGAGGCGGAATCCTTCGCCACCCTGAGCACCCTGGGCACCTTCTACCGGCGCGGAGTCGCCTCCTCGCTGACTCAGATCGGCGACGTACGGCAGCTCGATTTCATCCGCGCCTTCGACCAGGTCATCGAAGAAACAGCTAAGGACCGGGACGCGGACCGGCTTCTCCCGAAAGCCGTACGCACGTACTGCGCCATTATTTCCCACCATTTGGGAAGCATCGAAAGGTTCGAACCGGCCGTGGCAAGGAAATTGCGGACGATGAGCGCGGCGGCGTTGCGGCGGATGCCGCAGGACGTTCTGAAGGACGCGCTGGATTCGATGGACACGGAGCGTTCCGCACGGCTGCGCCGACTGCGCCGCCGCCCCTCGATCGGTGCGGGGGCCACGGCCTGATGGGCACGACGCAGATCTTCCTCGCCTCCACGCTGTACGGCGCCGCGACACTCGCCGCCGCGATCGACAGCGACTGCTTCGGCCCGGCCGACCGCAGGCTGCTGCTCGTCAGCAACAACGCGACGACCCCCGAGACGACCCCGTCCCTCGACGAGATGCCGGGCTTCGACCGGCTGCGCGACCGCTTCGACGGGCTGCTGTCCTGGAACGAGACCATCGCCCCGTTCCACCCGGGGGGCTGGGCGCCGCGCGCGGACGACATCCCCCTGTGGGAACGCCACCTGCGCCTGCTGTGGGACCTGGGCGACGACACGGTCGAGCTGGCAGTGGAGTCCATCCAGGTCAATCCGGCACTGGCGCTGACCCAGCTGTTCACGGACGCGCCGATCGATGTGTACGCCGACGGGCTGATGAGCTACGGCCCGACCCGCAACAAGATCGACCCGCTGGTGGGCATGCGCGTACAGCGCCTGCTGCACCTGGACCTGGTGCCGGGGCTCGAACCGCTACTGCTCGGCGAGTTCGGCGTCCGGCCGGAGCTCGTCCCGACGGACACCTTCCTGAAGGTGCTGGCGGAGGTGTCGGAGACCTCGGACGCCTCGGACGCCTCGGATGACTCGACGACGCATCCGGATCTGCCCGCCGACGCGGCGCTGCTCCTCGGCCAGTATTTGTCCGCGCTCTCGATCCTCACCCCGGAGGAGGAAGAGGACCTGCATGTCCGGATGCTCCGCGGGACAGTGGCACGCGGCCATCGCCGGATCGTCTTCAAGCCGCATCCCACGGCCCCGGCCCGCTGGTCGCGCCTGCTGGAACGGGAGGCGGCGGCGCTCGGCGTCGAGCTGACCGTCCTGGACAGCCCGCTGCTGGCAGAGGTGCTCTACCAGCGGATCCGCCCGGCGCTGGTGGTCGGCTGCTTCTCCACGGCGCTGCTGACCGCGAGCACGTTCTACGGGATCCCGGTGGCCCGCACCGGAACCGACGTACTCCTGGAACGCCTCGCGCCGTACCAGAACAGCAACCGCGTCCCCGTCACGATCGTCGATGCCCTGGTCCCCGACCTGGAGAGCGGTGCTCACGCGGGCACCTCCGACGCGAGGGTGGGCTCGCCTGCGGATGTCCCTGCGGACGCCTCTGTGGACGCCTCCGAGGACGTCCCTGACCTGGCAGGTCTGCTGAGGGCGGTCGGTTTCGCGATGCAGCCGCAGATCCGCCCGGACCTGCGGCCGGCCGCCGAGACCTATCTGACCCGGCACCTCGGCCCCCGCACCCGCCGCTACTTCAAGCGCCGCCGCCTGACGATGCTCGCGCTGCCCGGCGCGCTCCCGGCCCAGCTCGCCTTCATCCCGCGCAACGCGACGGTGCGCGGGGTGGCCCGCCGGGCCCGCCGCCTGAAGCGGGTGGCGCTGGGCTGAGCCTGTGCCGACGCGGTGCAGGAGGCGTATGTACGGGCCCGGGGCCGGTCGTCGTCCGGGCACGCGTTCTCGAAGTACGGGAGCACATGCTCGGCGCAGTCGGCGGCCCAGTGCAACAGGGCCCGGTGGTCCTCCTGGTCGGCCTGGTCGGCCTTGCGGTCCCCCACTGCCCCACCCGCTTTCCCCACCGGCCGCGCAACCGCGTCCGCATCTCACACATCCGACAGCCCTCTGACACACCAGAGGTATCAGACAGGGGCCAGAGAGAGGGATCAGGGAGGCAGGGGTCAGAAGAAGATGACCGACCGCAGCTTGAGGCGCTCGCTCGCGCCGCCGCCGGGCCGCATCGTGAAGTTGTCACCGGAGCAGTCCACACCGGTGAACGCGGTGGCGTAGGAATCGGTCCAGTTCCTGGGTGCCTCCGCGGGCGCCGAGGTGTACTCCACGGCCGCCTCCGGAATCGTGATGCAGACACCGGACTCGGGGGACGGCAGGACGCCGGTCTGATCGGAGCCGTCATCGCCGAGATACGAGTAGGTGAACACGCCCTCCGCGGCGTAGGCGGAGCCGGGGACGGCCAGAAGCAGGGCGGCGCCGGCCGCGGCGGCCAGGGTGTGACGAAGACGCATCGTGGAATTCCTTCGATTCGGGCACTTGGCAGTGCTGGTCGGGCGCAGCGTGCGGTGCCCCACCGTGGGCTCGAAGATTCCGGCTTTCTGCGAGGAATGCCGCTGAAACGATCCCGCCTCACCCGTTCGGCCGACGCCACCACCCGTACCGGTCGGTTGCGCGTTTCGCTCGTGGGCGCTCGTGGTTGTGTGCGGGTTGACTTGGACCACACGCCAATTCGTAGCGTTCAAGCGGCTGCTCGGGATCGGCCGCCTACCGGGGCACGTTGGTCCGGGACCAGACCGATTGGAGGGCCCGGTAGTCGATCACTGTGATGTCCTCCTGCCGGAGGAGATCGCGGGCCTCGGGTGACGTAAGGAACTCGTAGTCGGTCAGGCGCACCCGCCAGCCGCCGTCGATCGCCTGCGACTCCGCGTTGCCCAGGCCCGGATGTACCGCCCACTCGCTGAGGCCGGCGGGGAGGGCGCGCAGCAGTTCGGCGTAACGGGACGACTTGCCGTCGAGGTCGAGGGCGAAGCTGTCCAGGAAGTCGTTGTCGGTGACCGGCAGGCCGCGCTCGCGCATCTTCAGGCGGCCCGGATCGAGCCAGACCCGTACCGCCAGGCCGTACTCCGCGGCCAGCGCCACGGTCAGGTCGAGGATGTCTTCGCGTCCACCGTCGGCCAGGCAGTGCCAGTCCAGATGGGTCGGCGTCAGCCCGGCGTCGACCACCGCGTCGATCTGGGCGCGGAATTCGAGCTCCACCTCGTCGATACGCGCCGCGGTCAGGAGCGCGGCACGACCGGCCGTGGTGGGGGTGAACAGCTCGCCCGCCGCGTCGAGCAGCGAGGGCACCTTGTCCTTCGCGGCCAGCGGACCCCACGTGTAGTGGGTCGTGTCGCAGACCAGCGTGAGGTGGATCCCGAAGGGGATCTCAGGCCGTTCACGGAGCAGGTGCATCGCGTGCGGCGCCCATGGACACGGCGCCATCAGGCTGCACGAACTGCCGATGCCCTGCTCGATGGATTCGATGATCGCGACGTTGACCGCGTGATATATCCCGAGGTCGTCGAGGTTGACTATGAGCACGCGCGCATCGGGCGAAAACCCCAGCAGCTCGCTCGACTTGAGGGCAGATCTGTCCATGCCCTCACTATGGGCGAATCGTATGCGAGCGGCTGGGAATATCGGTTGGCCTCCGGAGAGCACTACGGGTTGCTGTCAGTTCCGTCAGTTCCGGTGCAGAGTCTGCAGAGCCTCGACGAGGATCTTGGGATCGTGGCCGCCCTTGAATACCGGCGGCGGCTGCTTGTCGAGGCCGAGCAGTCCGGCGACGGCGGTCCAGGCGGTGCGCACGGAGTACTCGACCGTGAAGACCACGTCGTCAGGGACCTCCGCGTACTGACCGATGAACGCGAGGTTGGTGGACTTCGCGGGGACGACCTGGGGGCGGTCACCCGCCTTGCGGACCAGGAACTGACTGGTGATGTAGGGCATCATCGCCGGGATCACGATCGATCCGTCGAGAATCTGCGGGCGCTCCTCGAAGCGCAGGTGCTGAAGGACCTCGTCCAGGATCTCGCGGCCGGTGCACTGCGACATCGGCTTGCGCACGAAGTCCCCCTCCTTGTCGGGGAACAGGGCGTATCCCCACCAGACGAAGGCGTCTTCCGGCTGCTCACGGAAGTGCGGCTGATGGTTGAGGACGATGGTGAGCAGCCAGTTGGAGTCCTTGAAGGTGATCAGGCCGCCCTTGCCGGCCTCGCTGCCGCTGAACTTCTCCATCAGCTTGAAGAAGACCGGGTCCTTGGTGGTGACCGTGAACGACTCCCAGGTGGAGTCCGCGGTGGTGGAGTCGAAGACCTTCGGGTCGCCCAGCCCCGCGCGCTTGGCCGCCAGGGTCTCCCACAGCTCCCAGGAGCCACTGGAGGTGGTGGTGTCCGGCACGGGGACGGTGTCGGTTGAGCCGAGCGTCGAGTTCGCGGTCATCGACCCGTTGGTCACCATCACCAGGTCACCCTCGTCCAGGGTGATCTCCTCCGTGGTTTCCGACGATTCCGATGATTCCGACGTCTCCGTCGTCTCCGTCGTCTCCGTCGTTCCGCCACGGACGCAGGTGATCGCCTCCACGGTCAGCGCGTCACCGGGCGCCAGCCGCAGATCGGTGACGCGGGTGCCCAGTCGCAGGGTGACGCCCTGCTCGGTGAGCCACTTCAGCAACGGGCGCACGATCGAGTCGAACTGGTTGAACTTGGTGCGGTAGATCCCGGACATGGAGTCGAAGGTCTTGAAGAGGTGCACAAAGCGGTTGAGGTAGTGGCGGAACTCGATCGCGCTGCGCCACGGCTCGAACGCGAACGTGGTGCACCACATCGCCCAGAAGTTCGTACGGAAGAACTCCTCGTGGAAGCAGTCCGAGATGCGCTTGCCGTCCAGCAGCTTCTCCGGGGTGGCCACGCACTTGACCAGCTGAAGACGGTCGCGTTCGGTGAAGGTCATCGAGTGCGCGTCGATGACCTTGCCCTCGGCATCCACCAGCCGTGCGTGGTCGTCCCACGCGAAGTCCTCGTGGAAGGCGAACGTGTCCTCGGTGACGGACTTCGAAGGGTCGTCCAGCGAGGGAATGGAGGACAGCAGGGCGTAGGTGCAGTCGAAGTGCACCTCGAACATCCGCCCACCCCGCATGGTGTACCCGGTCTCCGGAGAGCCGGCCGCGTCCAGGCTGCCGCCCTCGCGGTCCTGTTCCTCCAGGATCACGATGTCCGCTGCCGCGAACCCGCCGTCGCGGATCAGAAATGCCGCCGCCGACAGCGACGCGATGCCGCTGCCCACCAGATATGCCTTCGCCATGGCCGTCCCTCTATCCTTGTCCGACTTGTCCGACACGAGGTTCCCGGACAGATGGAGTGCACGTACCCGACGGACTGGGTTCGACGACCCCCGCACCTTGACCTCAAGCGGGCTTGGGCTTCTACCTTTGCCATATGGAATACACACATGACGACACGGGACTTGCACGCCAGCCAATCGGCTACTGGGCCCCATCCGCGGGCCGGGCGGCGGTCACCCATATCCGTTCCGCGCTCGCGGAGTTGGGGCTCAATCAGCCCCAGTGGTGGGTACTGAGCCGACTCACCGAGCACCCGGACGGGCAACCGCGCGCGGAGGTCACGGCCTTCCTCCAGGGGTACATGGACGAGGGGACCACACTGGACGGCGACATCACATCACTCGTCTCCCACGGCCTGGTCGACGAGGACGGCCCGCGGCTGCGGATCACCGCCGAGGGCAGCGAACTCCAGGCCAGGACCGCCGCACGTCAGCGGGAACTGCGGGAGGAGATCCACGCGGGGATACCGGACGAGGATTACGTACGTACGATCAAGGTCCTCCAGCGCATGATCCACAACGTGGGCGCGGAGGCGTGGCACCACTGAGGGGGCCCGGGTCAGTCCACAGCTCCGTCGAGATCGCCGTCGAGGAGCCGGTCAACGGAGAGCTCCATGGTGAAGCCCACCGAATCCGGCACCTGGACGGACGTCCCCCGCTTGTACGGCGTGCGGGTCTTGTACTCGCCGTCCCTCGGGTCGGTGTACAGCAGGACCTCGCCGTGCTTGCGGTCCACGACGACATAGATAGGGATGCCCGCCTGCGCGTAGGTGTCGACCTTGGTGCCCAGGTCGTCCGCCCAGTTGGAGGAAGTCACCTCCAGCACCATGCGGAAGACGTGCGGCGCGTAGCAGTTCTTCTGGACATGGGCGTCCCGGAAGCCATGATCGACGACCGAGAGGTCGGGGACGGCGAAGTCCTCGGGGCCTGTGGGCAGCCACAGGCCGATGCCCTGCACCATCCTGAGGCCTGCCTGACGCGCTCTGGCGCCGAAGTCCTCGCTGAGCCAGGACAGCGCCAAGGTGTGCGCTCCATCAGCCAGCGGTGTCACAGTGAGCGTCGCCATCTCCTGTACCCCCCGGTAGCCCCTGGGTTTCCATCATGCGCGGGCTTTCGCGGCCGGGCAGAACGGGGAACAGTGCCTGGGGACGGACGAGATACCGGGGGCGGAAATGAACCAGCACAGCCGCAGCAGCAGCCAGAACAGCCGGAACAGGCGGCAGGAGCGGGAGCAGGAGCAGAACAGAACGGACCATCGGGCGGTGCTCATACGCAGGGCCCTCGCCGCGACGGCGGTGGTGGCCGTGACAGTGACCACGGGGTGCGCGGTGCGGGCCGAGGGGGCGGGTGCCACTCCCACCGGCGCCCGCGCCGGGGCGGCGGCCGGACCCGGGGGCACGAAGGCGCCCGCACCGGCGCACAAGCCCGTGAGTGCGCCCTCCACGGCGCCGCGATCGGCCTCGCCGGCCGCCTCGTCCCCGGCCGCTGCCCCGGCCGTGTCACCGTCGGCCGTCACGCCGTCGAGGAGGGCCGCACCCAAGCCCCGCACGCTGATGGTGAACGGCTCCGGGGGCGCCCAGGTGCGGGAGCTCCAGGCCAGGCTCCGACAGAGCGGCCACTTCGACCGCAGCCCCACCGGCTACTACGGCACGGTCACCGCCGCCGCGGTCTCCTCGTTCCAGGGCGGGCGCGGCCTGGCCCGTACGGGCCGCACGGACACCGTGACCTGGCAGAGGCTCCTGGCGACGACCGACGAGCCGACCCGCTCCGAGCTGTACCCGCCGACCACCGAGACGGTCGCGAAGCCTGATCCGCGGTGTATGGAGGGCCGGGTCCTGTGCATAAGCAAGAACAGCCGCACGCTGGCCTGGATGATCGACGGGCGGGTCGTCTCCGCGATGGACGTGCGGCTCGGGTCGCAGTACACCCCCACCCGTGAAGGGACGTTCACGGTGTACTGGAAGTCCCGGCACCACGTCTCGACGCTGTACGACACCCCCATGCCGTACGCCATGTTCTTCAGCGGCGGCCAGGCGGTGCACTACTCGGCGGACTTCGCGGCCCGGGGCTACAACGGTGCCTCGCACGGCTGCATCAATGTCCGGGACCAGGGAAAGATCGCGAGCCTGTTCACCCAGGTACGCAACGGCGACGAGGTCGTCGTGTACGGGTGAGGCGAGGTGGGGCCACCCGAGGTGGGCTGAGTCAAGCGGGCCGAGTCGAGCGGGCCGAGTGAAGTGGGCGCGGGCGGGATCGGGGGAACGTTCCCGCCCGCGCCGTGTGCGCGGAGCCGTAGGCACGGGGGGAACCCCGGCTCGTCGCGCGGCCGATGACCAGTCGGCTCACTCTCTACTGCGCCACCGGCCCAAAAAACGTCACACCATGCCGTAGCGAAGGAAAAAGCGCAGTTCAGGTTGAGTTTCAGGCAGCCGATCCGACAGCGGACGCCGCGTGGTCCGGGAAGGACAGCGGGACGTAGGAGACCGGGGGGACGGGCAGATCGCCCGTGCCGGGAGCACCCTGGCTGCCGCCGTCCTTGCCATCGCCACCGTCCGCATTGCCGTCGTCGCCGCCGCCACCGCCGCCGCCGTCATCGCCACCGTGGTCGCCGCCGCCCGGCCGGCTGTCCGAGCCGTCCAGCAGCCGGTCGCAGAAGCGGGCCACCCGGTGGGATCCTCTGGCCGCCGTGTCCAGGCTGCGCCTGTGCTCGGGGGCGAGGTCGCCGCTGCGGTAGTCGCGGCAGGCCTGGACCGTCCTGCGGTGCCAGGTGGCGTTTCCGCTGCCGCCGCTGTTGCCGCCGTTGTCCTGGGGGGCCTCGGTGGTCGGGTCCTGTCCCGGTTCCGGGGTGCCGCCGCCGGGGGGCGGGCCGTTGTCCGGCGGCGGGGTCGGCTCGTGCGTGCCGTCCGTACCTCCGAGGTCGTGGCCGGGCGTCGCGCTCTCCTCGTCCGGGGCCGGGGTCGACGGCGGGACGGACCCCGGCGCGCTCGGGGCCCCGGTCAGCGCCTCGGAGGCGAGCGGCTCCGGGGTCGCGGCGGCCGAGACGGAGGTCCCGGGCGTCGGATCGGCGCCGAGGCCGAAGGGCGCTGGCAGCACACCCGTGCCGCCCGCGACCGCGACGCCGCCGAGCGCGACCCCGGCGAGCGCGGCGGCCAGGCCGAACCGTACGGGGCGCCCCCAGCGCGCGGGCGCGGGTCTTCCACGGCCGGCGGTCAGCGTGACGCGGGTGGGGGCCGCGCCGATACGTACGGAGGGGATCGCGTCCGGGGACGCCGCTCTGGCGTTGCGGAAGGCCGCCAGAGCGGCCGCCTCACCGGGAAGTTCGGCGGGGGCGCCCGTCTCGGGGCCGCCCGCGCGGGCCAGCCCGTCGAGGGCGGCGGCGAGGCGCTCGGCCTTGGCCCGTACGTGATCGTCGGCAGACTCGACCGGCTCGCCGCTCAGCAGTCGCTCCGCCGCGTCCTGGTCGAGCCACTCGTCACGCTCGTCGGCCATCACATGTCCTTCTGCGTCCGCACGCGCGAATGCGTCACACCGGCGGACGTCACCCAGCCCGGCATCCGGTTCCGCTGCGGCGGTACGGCGTCCAGTTCCGGCCGCTCGTCCACCGCGCCCGCCACCGTACCGCCGCCCGCTCCGTCGCGGCTCCCGGCCGGTGAAGGATCACCGGCGCCGAGGCCGGGGCCCGTGTCCGGCGAGATCTCCGCGGCCAGCAGTTCGGCCAGCCGCTTCAGCCCGCGATGGGCCGCGGTCCGTACCGCGCCGGGGCGCTTGCCCAGGGTCTCCGCCGCGCTTTTCGCGTCGAGCCCGACGACCACGCGCAGGACGACCGCCTCGGCCTGGTCCTGCGGGAGCTGTGCGATGAGGGCGAGCGTACGGCCGGTGGCGAGGGCTTCCATCGCCTCGCCCGCGGTGTCGGACTCGCCCGGCCGGCCGGCCAGTTCCGTCTCGTCACCGCCGACGGCCGGGCGCCTGCCCCGCATGCGGATGTGGTCGAGTGCGCGATTGCGCGCGATGCGCGCGGCCCAGCCTCGGAAGCGGTCGGCGTCGCCGCTGAACCTTTCGAGGTCGCGGGTGATCTGGAGCCAGGACTCCGAGGCGACATCCTCCGCCTCCGAGTCCCCCACCAGCGTGCGTATGTAGCCCAGCAACCGCGGGTGCACGGAGCGGTACACAGCACGGAAGGCTTCTTCGTCCCCGTCCTGCGCCGCGAGCACCGCGGTGGTCAGCTCCGCGTCGTCCCCCAGCACTCCCTCAACCTGTCCCCAGTCGCCGCTGGTCACCACCGTCGCACAGCCCTGCGCGAACCCGCACGCTACGACGTCTGACGGGGCCCCGTCCACAACTTGTACAACCTGCAACGACCTGCTGACTCAGCGCGGTGTGACAGAAAACGCATCCATGGCGCTGAGTGGAGTACGGGCCGTCGCACGGTCCGCACGGACGGCGGCCGGGGTCACTCCTGTGGGGGGTGGCGACCCCGGTCGTCTTTCGGTCTTTCCGCGCTCTGACCTGCGGGTATGTTGGGCGTCGACCACCCCCGTGGCCAGCAGCGTGGCCAGCGCGTCACGCGAGCTTCCCGAGACCAATGTGCTCAGCCGTCCCAGACGCCAGCTTGCGGGCCCCCTCGACCCGACGCTTTCCGTACTGGGCCATGGTGTAGCCCGGTGAGTGGTGCCTCACGTTCGCCGAGACCTCCACAGGGTTCTCCCCCGCCTCCAGGTCGTTCGTGACCTCGCTGTGCCGCCAGTCGTGAATGCGGAACCGGTCGGGGAGGTCCAGCCTCCGCCTAGAGCGTCGCCGTGATCCTCGGTCCAGGTCCGGCGGAGCCCCCGCCGCGCACCGCAAGAAACCACAGACTTCCATCTGAGGGCCGTGCACTCCGGCACTGGCCGAGGGGAGCGTGATGAGCGTGCTTGAAGTTCCGTCTGGCTGTTGGCGGTGTTCGGCGTGACGGTGATGGTGTCGCTGTCGGTGGATCTGCTGGCCCACCGCAGCGCGCATGTCATCGGATTCAAAGAAGCCACCAGATGGAGCGCATTGTGGGGCGGCCTCGCGCTGATCTTCGCAGCGGTCGTCTTCCTTTTCCTGGGCACAACGGCCGGAACTGAGTACACGACGGCATGGCTACTGGCGAAGAGCCTGTCCTTCGACAACCTGTTCGTCTTCGCCATGATCTTCGCCTACTTCAAGGTCCCCCGCCCCTACCAGCACCGCGCACTGTTCTCGGCGTCATCGGCGCGCCGGTCTTCCGCGGCGCGATCGTGCTGGCCAACGACCCGGCGGGGATCCGGTGGGCCGCCTGATGTGACGGGCCCGCGCTGTCGATTTCGTTACCGGTCCGGGGAGTGCTTGCGACCGGGGTCCAACCGAAAGTCGGAGCAGTCGCGGTTTTGACATGCACCCGGGCCCCACACCGGAACGAATACGCCGAGGGTCTTGCGGCGGTGGACTGCGACCGGCACGGGTTGCTTGCAGGCCGGACACACGTACGCTTCGCGCTTACGCTTCAGTTTGCCCATTTCTTTACGATATGCCCGTATTGACGCGCTGGGAAGTGCCCTGCCCCCTCGTTGTGGTCGTGGGCGGGGTTGAGCGTCCCGATCCGGTGAACCCGTTGGGGGCTCAGGGGCATCCACCACAGGCGGAGGGGTGGGCTGCTCGGTGGTCGCGGAGGCGGCCCGCTGCTCGTCGGCCTGTTCCACGGTGCCGGTCGGGGCGGGCCTTCTGAGGCTGAGCACTACGGAACCCGTCAGGACGATGACGATGACTGCGAGGCTGATCGGTGAGGGGATTTCCGGGATGCTCGGGCTGATCATCTTGTGGGATGCCTGGAAGATGAGCTTGACGCCGATGAAGGCGAGGATGATCGCCAGGCCCTTGCTCAGGTAGTGGAAGCGGTCCAGGAGGCCGGCGAGCATGAAGTAGAGGGCCCTCAGGCCGAGGATGGCGAACGCGTTGCTGGTGTAGACGATGAAGGCGTCGTCGCTGACCGCAAGGACGGCCGGAACACTGTCGACAGCGAAGATCAGGTCGGCGGCCTCGATGGCCGCGACCACCGCGAGCAGCGGAGTCGCCACCCTCTTGCCGGCTTCTTTGACGAAGAACTTCGCCCCGGCGTACTCCTCCCGCACCGGGATGATCTTGCGGAGCATCCGTACGGCAAAGCTCTTGCCCGGGTCGAAGCTCTCCTGCTCGTCCTTGAGGAGTTTGTAGGTGCTGTAGAAAAGGACCGCCGCGAAGGCGAACAGCACCGCGGTGAAGCGGCTGACCACGGCCACGCCGAGGGAGAGGAAGATCCCGCGGAATACGAGCGCGCCGATGACTCCGAAGAACAGCACGCGGTGCTGGTAGGCGCGGGGCACCTTGAAATACGCGAAGATCACGGCGAAGACGAACAGGTTGTCGACCGACAGGCTCTTCTCCAGCAGCCAGGCTGTCGTGTACTCGGCGCCGGCCGTGGTGCCGAGAACGAGGAAGACGACCGCGCCGAAGATCAGGGCGAGGCTCACCCACAGGCCGCTCCAAGCGGCGGCTTCCTTGAAGCCGATGACGTGCGCGGTGCGGTGGGACAGCAGGTCTACCGCCAGCGACACGACCACCGTCGTGGCGAACGCCCCCCACAGCCAGAGCGGGACCTCAAGCACACCGAACACCTCACCATGGCCCGCGCGAATTACGCCGACCCATATACAGGAGTGTCCGGCATTGCGCCCCCGGGAGCATGCGGAGCGGGTGAAGTCGGCAGGAGGCATGATGTGGTCGCACATCGCCGTTCTGACGCGCGGCCGACTCCTTGCACCATCCCTGGCCGGCTGACCCGCCAGCGCCGTTCACGGCCCCCGCCTGCCCGCTTACGGACTTTGCCCGACCGGGCGCCCCGCTCAACGTCGTGGTGGGGGCGCGCCTGCCCATCCGCGCGACACCTTGCCGACGGCAGCGACACCTCACCGATGAGCACGCCCGTTTTGTCTCAATGTGCATCGGCGCCGTGAATGCCTGTCCCGTCGGCATTTTCAGCGTCGCCCAACAGCCAGGGGTCGGCCATGGCGTGGATCCCGAGCTGTTGGGGTGCCCCAGTGGAGCGTCTCAGTCGCCGCGTGATGGGTGAGGTGTATCCGGTCAGGGGCACGGGGCTGAGGACCATGTCCGTACCGGTGCGGTAGGCGAGCCGTTGCACCTGGTCGGTGGGCAGGGCCTGGTAGGGGTTGATGCGCGCGGGCACCACCAGGGTGGTGGTCCGGACGGGGCCGGCGCGGGCGATGACGGGCAGCACGGGGGCGAGGATGGCGTCGGTTTCGGCCTGGATGCGGCGTGCGCGGGCGTGGTGCAGCAGGGCGTTGATGCTGAAGCCGGTGGTGCGGACGATGGCGGCGGCGGTGACCGGGCGTCCGGTGCGGGCGGAGAGGTCGGCCGCGTGGGCGGCGACCGCCTGATCGGCGCGGGAGCCGGTGAACATGGCCATAACGCTGCCGTCGGCGCGCAGGAAGAAGTGGTGGACGTGGACCTCCGGCGGAGCCGGGGACGGGGCGGCCGGCTGGGGCGCCTGGATCGTGGTCATGGCGAGTCCTTTGCGTGCGGGCTGCGGCTGACAGCGGACTGGTGGCGTGTGGACTCAGTGGGAGGCTGGTCGGCTCCGCTCGTGCCGTCTGCCTCAGTCCCGGCCGGTTGCTGGTCCTCGGTTTCGGCGGACAGGTCATTCATCGAGGAACGTTTCCTCTCTCAGGGCCGGACGGCAGGTCACTCGCAGGAGGGGTGGTCACGGCGCGGGCGCTCGCAGGGGTGTCCAGGCGGCGGGGGCGACCGCGTGGACATGCGGGCCGCCGCGCAGGGCCGCGGCCTCGATCAGGGTGAACGCGTCGAGCCCTTGCGGTCCGCACCGGGCGGCCACCACGTCCGCAGCCCGGTGGCGGGTGGCCAGGGCCAGCAGCTGCTTAGCCGCCGCCAGCCGCGACCCGTTTCCCGCCGGCAGGTGGAAGACCTCGGGGATGTAGCCCGTGGCGTGCGGGCCGACCTTCGGCATGACCCGGGCGAGCACCGCCCGTACCGGCGTGGAGGCCGGGCCGCAGGAGCGGCGGATGTGCGGGGGCATCACGGCGATCAGCAGCAGCGGGACGCGGCGGGCCAGCGCCATACGTGCTGCGGTCTCGGCCACCGCCACATCGTCGAGGCGGTCGGTCAGCACCGCCGCCACCGGCTGGACAAGACCCACCCGCGCAGGGCGGTGGACGCTGTTGCGTGCGGGGTGGGAGAGCAGTCGGGTCATGGCATTTGCCTGCCTTCCTTAACAGGGGGAATCCCCTCAATCGTCACCCCGCCACTCGACATGCGTCAACAGTTACGCGAATTTTTTTTCGCTAATGAAGCTTCGCATGAATGGGATGAATATGCGAAGCAGGGTTCGTATGATGGAGGGCATGGGTACTACACCGGCACGCGGCGACCAGTGGACGTTTCTGACCAACCACGCACGGGTGCTGCTGTGGATCGCCCGCGACCCGGAGGTCCGGCTGCGCGATGTCGCCGCCGGGATCGGTATCACCGAACGCGCGGTGCAGATCATCGTGGCCGACCTGGAAGCCGCGGGGTACCTGACCCGCACCCGGGTCGGCCGCCGCAACCGCTACACCATCGACTCCAGCGTCGCCCTGCGCCACCCCTTGGAGGCCGACCATCCCGTCGGCGACCTCCTCGGCCCCTTCCTCCACCGCGAGGACACACCGGACTGAGGTTCCCCTCGTAGCGTGGAGTCCGTGGCTGCAGGGGAAGTTGAGAGTCATGGCGGAGAAGCGACGGGTGTTCAAGCCGGAGTTCCGTGAGGGGGCTGTACGGATCGTGACGGAGACCGGGAAGTCGATCCCCGAGGTTGCGCAGGACCTCGGCATCAACCAGACGACGCTGGCGAGTTGGGTGTCGCGGGTGAATCGTGCCGGCGGAGGCCAAGCGGCGGACGAAGCCGAGGAGAACGCCCGGCTGCGGCGGGAGAACGCCCAGTTGAAGAAGGACAACAAGGAGCTGGCCATGGAGCGTGATGTCCTCAAACGCTGCATGGTCCTGTGGGTGAAGTAGCTGTGGCGGACCCGGTCGTGGTGGCCGGGGTGATCAGCGACCAGAGGACCGAGCACGGCATCCCGCACACCGTCTCATGCCGTGCGCTGGGGGTGCGCGAGTCGTGGTTCTACAAGTGGCGCATGGCCGAACCCACCGGGCGTGAGCTGCGGCGGCGGCAGCTGGAGGAAGCGATCGCGGGCGTCTTCGAGAAGTCCGGCGGCACCTACGGCTCCCCGAAGGTGTTCATCGAGCTGGTCCGCACGGGCTGGCGGATCTCGGTGAACACGGTCGCGAAGGTCATGGCCGATCTCGGCCTGGCCGGACGCAAGATCAGGCGTCGTCGGTGCCTGACCAGGCAGGGGAAACGGCCGGCCGCACCGGACTTCGTGAAACGCGACTTCACCGCGGAGGAACCCGATCTTGTCTGGGTGGGTGACATGACCGAGATCGTTACTGGAGAGGGCAAGCTGTATCTCGCCACGGTCATCGACCTGCACTCCCGGCGCCTGCTCGGCTACGCGATGGGTACCTTCCACGACGCCGACCTGGTCGTGGCCGCGCTGAACATGGCCGCGGCGACCCGCGGCGGTGACGTACGGGGCGTGATCTTTCATAGCGACCGCGGCAGCGAAGCGGATTCAAGTGGTCGTCGCAACACCTCCATCGTGGAGGAGCGGGTTGTGGCACATGGAAGAGCGCGTGCGGCCATTCAGGCCGGTCGTCCGCCGCTGCGGTCGCCGGGGCGTCCCCCGGTCAACCGGCGTGCGGAGAAGCAGCGGTTCTGGCGGAGGATCGCTGAGGGGTTGTCCAGTGAGGACGCGGCGGTCGCGTGCGGCGTGTCGCAGGCGTTGGGGCCGCGGTGGTTTCGCGAGGGTGGCGGCATGCCGCCGATCAGTCTCGATCCATCGTCGGGACGGTACTTGTCGTTTGCCGAGCGTGAGGAGATCGCACTGCTGCGGGCGAAGAAGCGCGGGGTCAGGGAGATCGCTCGCCAGACTGGCCGTTCGCCGTCGACGATCTCGCGGGAGCTACGGCGCAATGCGGCGACGCGTGGAGGTCGTCTGGACTACCGGGCCTCGGTCGCGCAGTGGCATGCCGACCGGCAGGCCCGCTGGCCCAGGACGTCCAGGCTCGCCGACAACGGGCAACTCCAGCAGTACGTACAGGACCGGCTTGCTGGCGCGATCAGCGCAGCGGACGGCAGCGGGATCCCAGGTCCGCACACGCGCTGGATTGGGCGACGGCACGGCCGTCGGCAGGACCGGCGCTGGGCGACCTCCTGGAGCCCGGAGCAGATCGCCCGCAGACTACCGGTCGACTTCCCCCATGATGAGTCGATGCGCATCTCACACGAGGCGATCTACCAGGCCCTCTACGTCCAGGGACGTGGTGGTCTGCGCCGCGAGCTGGTGGCCTGTCTGCGCACCGGCCGGGCCTTGCGCGTTCCCCGGGCACGCACCCGCGGCCGTGGCAGGAAGTTCGTCACCGAGGAGGTCAGGATCTCCCAGCGGCCTGCCGAGGCTGAGGACCGGGCGGTGCCCGGACGCTGGGAAGGCGACCTCATTATCGGCCTGAACAGCTCCGCGATCGGCACCTTGGTCGAGCGCAGTACCCGGTTCACGATGCTGCTGCACCTTCCGCCCATGCCCGGACACGGCGGGCCCCGCATCAAGAACGGCCCGGCACTGGCCGGGCACGGAGCCGAGGCCGTGCGTGACGCCGTGGGCATGACGATCACGGCACTGCCCGAACAGCTCCGCAAGTCGCTGACCTGGGACCAAGGCGCGGAGATGGCTCAGCATGCCCAGCTCCGCATCGATACCGGCCTGGAGATCTACTTCGCCGATCCCCACAGCCCGTGGCAGCGCGGCACCAACGAAAACACCAACGGCCTGCTCCGGCAGTACTTCCCCAAGGGCACCGACCTGGCCCGGCACACGCGCGGGGATCTCGACGCCGTCGCTTCCGCCCTCAACTCCCGCCCACGCAAGACACTCGGCTGGCGCACTCCCGCAGAAGCGCTCAACGATCACCTACTCTCGCTACAGAGCAGCGGTGTTGCAACGACCCCTTGAACCTGAGGAATACACCTCACGGAAGTTCGGCCGGGCCTGCCGGAAGCTGGGCGTGTTTCAGTCGATGGGCCGAGTCGGATCCTGCTTCGACAACGCCGTGAGCGAGGCATTCAACAGCGTCCTCAAGGTCGAGTACGTCTACCGGCACACCTTCACCACCCGGGCCGAGGCCCGGATCAGGATCGCCACCTGGATCACCGACTTCTACAACACCCGTCGGCTACACAGTGTGTGCGACTACAAGAGCCCGATCGACTACGAACGCGAGTACCGGGCCGGCCTCAGCGTGGGGCTGGCTGCATAGCAAGGGCTCCACACTTCGAGGGGATTGACAGTTGCGGACATCCCCGTCAGACCGCAGTGCTGGTAGGCCACCCCGACCGACTGCGCCTGCGTGTCGTCGATCACCAGCGAGGCGTCCGGATCGCCCAGATGTGTCACGACGTAGTCGCGGACCGCGTCCCGCAGCAGGTCAGCACACCACACCGAGCCGTTCAGCAGCCACTGCATCCGATCCGCGGTCACATGCCCGGCCCGCTCGGCCAACGTCCAGCCGTTCTTCCTCGGCAACTCCGCCAGCAGCCCCGCGACGAACTGCGCGAACACCACCCGAGGCTCCGGCCGGTTGAACAAACGCCACATCGAGCCGGTCAGTTCGGTCAGCGCCGCGTCCCACCCGGCTATCTGCTCAGCCGTCACACTCTGCATCATGCCCGGTCAACGACGAACGAAGACCCCCGTCACATGATCTCCGGCTGTAGTACTCGTGCGTCGTCGGGTAGGTCGCCAGTTCGGGCAGGTTTGCCCGCAACAGCGGCTCGAGCGCAGCTCATCCGACGCGATCTGCGGTCACCCAGTGTCCCGGCCGCTCCACTCGGCATCCGCACACAACCATCAAAGACATTTCGCCTGTCTTCGTCAGCCAGCAACTGGAGTGAAGGAAGGTCGCGGGATTGTGCGCGACACACTGAACGGACGAAAGTCAGGGTCCGTCAAGACGCGAAATGCAAATTCAGGAACAGAAATGTCGAAACGTCGCCAATTCGTCGAATCAGCAACACGAGCCAGAATGGGCCACTCGCCCGCAGTTTCCGGTTCGACTAGCCAATAGAATTCATCAGCCGACCGACTCGAACCCCATGGAATAAGCCCACCCTTTCCCGGTTCGTAGATTCGGTAGGGATCGAAGATCGGGTCGACCTCGTCGTCGCTGACGCCGAACTCGAGAGCGTCATCCAAAAACCCACGCCAACGGGTGATCAGGTCGAATACCTGACTCTGGTCTACGGAAAGTACGTGAAGGAAGTCCGAGAACTCTCCGCACCCAAAGAATACGCACAGCTGCTTGTAGTCGCTCGGGAGCTGCGTGCCCAATTCGCGTTCCATCGCTTCCCAAGCGATCGGAACACTTTTGGGCTTCCACTCGGTGGCATCCAGAAGTCGCTGAGTCCACACGGTAACCTCCACCAAGAATCAGAAGAATAAATCACACGGGCGGGCATCCCTAGCAGGATACCCGCCCTCACTCAAGCCGCTATCGGCGTTCTGGTGAGATTGCTGTGTTTATGGACTGGGTTCACGTCCCGTAGGTGTATTCCAGATCGTGGTGGCCCCGGACTCGCCGGTAGTAATGCTCTTCCAGGTGATGTCCAGATGGTCTGGTGCACCGTTGTCCCCAGTGTACCTCGCTCTCACCTGGTAATACATGGTTTGACCCAGGGCAATACGTCTCGCTATCTGGTTCTCGACCCGCTTCATCTGTGACATGTTTGGCTTCGCGTACAGCGCCACAAGGTTTCTTCTGTCCTCGCCCGAGCCGCCCAGTTGATTGGCGAGCAAATGCCCTCGGTGCATTCCGCTGCCCATTCCCGGAGGGGTAGCGGATTTCCGTCTGGGGGACGCGGGACAGGGGTGCCGAGAATGCTGGAATCGGCGTTGCCCTTGATCTCACCCGTGTCTCCGTCGACATAGCCGAAAGCACCTGGGCTCAGGCACGCGTAGACGCCTTGGGCGCGCTGCTTTTCGTCCAGCGGGCTGCAGTAGACGGCACTCTCGCCCTTACCACATGTGTCCTGCCCGACCGGGCGGTTGTGTCCCCAGTGGTACTCGTTCGCGGCCTCTGGCTCAACCAGCAGCCCCACATCGCAGTTCGGCTTCTCCCGGTCGTAGGAAACCTTGTCAGGCGTCTGTGTGTCGAAAGCCCCAAGGCCGGTGAGGAGTATCTCCATCACACCGAGGGCACCCTTGGGCGCCTTTGCTGCAGTCTTAGCACCGAGACCGACAGAAGACTTGATGCTGTCCCAGAAAGATTCGTGCCCGTCGAGTTCGATACCGCTGATGGGGTTGCCTGACGGCGGCCGTGGCAAAGTCCAGATGTGCGGCCAGCCGAGTCCAGGCTGATGGCCACCGGAAGTCCAGGTGGATGGCCGTCTGACCAGTGGTGTTCCTGATCACTTCCTTAACTGGAGGAGACCCCTCCGCCCGTTTGCTGGTGTTTGCACGCATCAGCTACCGGCCGGAGAGGTCCTGTGACGAAGTCTGACACGGAGATTATGGAAATCCTTGAGGCGTACGACCTGACCGGGACGGTCTGGTCGGCGGCGACCTTGACGGGGCACGACCCGAAGACGGTCAAGAGGTATGTCGAGGCCCGCAACGGCGGGCGCAATCCCTATGAGCGAGAGCCGCGGCCGAAGATGATCGACGCGTTCGGGGAGAAGGTCGAGGAGTGGGTCGAGCAGTCGAAGGCGACGATCCGAGCCGATGTGGTGCACGAGAAGCTCGTGAAGATGGGCTACCGGGGCAGCGAACGCTCGACGCGGCGGGCGGTGAACGCGGCGAAGAGCGCGTGGAAGGCGGGCAAGCGCCGCACGTACCGGCCGTGGATTCCCGAGCCGGGCCGGTGGCTCCAGTTCGACTGGGGCGAGGGTCCGCGCATCGACGGCCGTCGGACCTGGTTGTTCTGCGCGTGGCTGTCCTGGTCGCGGTTTCGGGTCGTGATCCCGGTCTGGGACTGCACGTTGGGCACGCTGGTGGCCTGCCTGGACACCACGCTCAGGCGGATCGGCGGGGCGCCGACCTACGTGCTGACCGACAACGCGAAGACGGTGACCGTCGAGCACATCGCCGGGATCCCGGTACGTCATCCGCAGATGGTCGCCGCGGGCCGGCATTACGGCTGCCAAGTGGTCAGTTGCGTGCCCTACGACCCCGAATCGAAGGGCGGCGCGGAAGCGACGGTTCGTATCGCGAAAGCCGACCTGGTGCCCACAGATGCGAACCTGCTGGCCGCTTACGACACCTTCTCCGAGCTCGCCGATGCCTGCCTGACCTGGTGCGATGCGGTGAACTCGCGCCGCCACCGGGCGACTGGGCAGATACCTGCGGACCGTCTGGACGTCGAACGCACCACGCTGCACGTCCTGCCCATCGAGCCGCTCGCGCTCGCGCTGGGCGAGGAACGGCTGGTCGGCTCGGACCGCACTATCAGCTTCAACTCGGTGCGCTACTCGACCCCGCCGGGATATACCGGCGCGAGGGTGTGGTGCCGGGTGGTCGGCGAGGAACTGTCCATCACCGCCCGCACCAACTCCGGTGATCTCTCGGAGATTTGGCGCCACGAGCTCTCCACCCCGGGTGTTCCGCAGATCATCGACGAGCACTACCCCGACCATCCCGACGGACGCAGCATCCACCAGCCGAGGCTGCGGCCCCGCTCGGAAGCGGAGATCGCGTTCGTGGGCATCGGCCCCGGAGCCGGGCGCTGGCTCAAGGAAGCCGGACCCGCCGGCGCCACCCGCATCCGCGCCAAGATGGCCCGCGCGGTCGAGCTGGCCGCCGTCCTGGGCAACGACAGAGTCGACCAGGCCCTGGGGCTGGCGGCCACAGCCGGGCGCTTCGCCGACGACGACTTGCTCTCGATCCTGGGACACATCGCCGACAGCAAGCCCGCCGGAGAGGTCGTCCGCGCGGACGAAGCCCACTCCGTCCAGAACGGAACCAGTGGCTGGCAGGCCCTGGGCCGCTGACCCAACACATCACCCACCAGCGAATCCTGACCGAACGTCTCATAAGAGAACGGCACCCCCATGAGCTTTCCCAACCCGCCCGCGATCCCCGAGGAACTCGACAAGCTCATGCGCCGCATGCGTCTGCCCTATATGCGCAAGGCGGCCCCGGACGTTCTGGCCACCGCCCGAGCTCAACGCTGGGACCCTGCCGAGGTGCTGCGGCTGCTGATAGCCGAGGAGGTCACCGGCCGCGACGCGGCCACCCGGCGCCTGCGGCGCCACTCGGCGAACTTCCCCACCGGCAAGACCCTGGGCTCCTGGCGGGCCGAGGACTCCACCATCCCCGAACCCACCCAGAATTCCCTCACCACCCTGGAATGGATCGGCCGCGCCGAGAACTTGGTGATCGCCGGCCCGTCGGGGACGGGCAAGAGCCACTTCACCGAGGGCCTGGCCCAGGCCGCGATCGAGAAGGACATGCGGGTGTCCTGGTTCACCCTGGAGACGCTGAGCACCGCGATCGGCAAGTCGAAGGTCGACGGGTCCACCGCACGGACCGTCGCCCGGATCTGCCGGGCCGATTTGATTGTCATTGATGACATTGGCCTGCTTCCAGTCGGCGAGGACGCCGCCGAGGCGTTCTACCGGATCATCGATGCCGCCTATGAGCGCCGTTCTATCGCGGTGACCAGCAACATTCATCCCTCGGGCTTCGACACGATCATGCCGAAGACTCTCGCGGGCGCGAGCACCGATCGCCTCATGCATCACGCTCACCTCGTGACCACCTCCGGCGACTCACATCGCCTCGCTGAGGCCCTCGCCGGGAAGGGAGTGGTCCCCTTGAACTGACCCCCCACCCCAGGAACACCACTGGCCACACGCCTGGGTTTCTGATGGCCACCAGCCTGGGCCTCCAACGGCCACCTACCTGGGCATCTCAATGACCGTTGACATTGCCCCCGGTGAACGCGTATCGGTTGCTCGTGTACGGATCGGCACCGAGATTCATGTCGGCGAGGGCGCCGTTGTACATGTCCCGGGTGGTGAATCGGTTGAGCCCCGGATTGTAGTCGCGAAAGCCCATGTCATACGTGCCCGACTGGGCGTCCCACCGCTTACCGTTGAAGCGGTAGGGGTTGTAAGCCTCCTTCGTAGGGTCACCGGCGTCTGGCTTGTCGATGCCGGTGAACTCCGACTTGTCGTCCGAGCCGTAGGCGGTGTAGCCATAGGTGGACTGGGTGTCGCCATTGCCGTCGGTCAGCGTTTCAACGTCGGTGTGGCTGTTGTAGCCGTAGTAGGCGTCCTCCGCCGTCCCGTTGGTGTTGTGCTTGACCTGAGACAGACGCTCGCCCCACGGGCTGTACTGGTACGACTTGGTCAGCGCGCCGGCGACTTCCTCGTTCAGAACCTCGCTGGACAGGCCCAGTCCCGTTCGCGGCCGGGCCTCCGAAGAGCACCCAGCGGGGAACGCCAACCGTCCCCTCTCCCACCAAGCGCACCCGCGGCCCCAAACGTCACTGCGGCGGCTCCCGCCCGTTCGGGCGCACTGCTGCAGGCCGAGATCTCACTGGCCTCAATCCACTCGGCGGGCGCGGCCACCGATCGGTTTCGTCCCCCGGCCGGTTGCTGCCGAGGACAACGGGTCGCCGACTGAACGTCCTTGCGAACGAAGCCGTCGCAAGCCATCTGCTCGCCGGCGGCGCCGGCCTCTGCTTCTCTGTCCGCCACCATTGATCATCTGCCGGTACAGTCCCTGCTCATCAGATCCAGGGAGGGCGCATGACCGTTGACGCTTCGGTGCACTTGACGTACGTGGTGACATGGCAGGAGATATCCGATGGACTCAAGATTCAGATGAGACACAGCCAGGTCGGACGCTGGTGCTATCGCATTCTGTGGGGACTGGTCGCCTTCCTCGTCCTGGTGACCGCAGCCAACGTGGTGACCAGAGGCGTTGACGCCGTGGGCGTGGGGGCATGGAGACTTGTTCTGATCGCCTGTCTTTCCCTGGTCGCGGTCCGCTGGTTGATGGCTCTGGCTCTGCTCGGCTACGCCCGGCATCTGGGCGAGCACCAGGTCACGGTCGACGACTCCGGAATCCGGACGATTTCCGAGCGGCATACGAATGACACCGGCTGGAAGTTCTACGGGCGCTGCGTCGAGGACCGGCGGGTGTTCGTGCTCCTCACGCCGGACGTGTGGGGAACAGGCGTGCTGATCCTGCCAAAACGTGGCCTGGATGCTCCCCAGGATTCGGAGCGACTGCGGGAGCTGTTCGCGCGACACATCGCAGCCGCGTGAGCGCAGGCTTGGGCTCGCGACTTCGCGACCAGCAGCACGCGATCCATACGCTGCCGTAGACCCGGGCACCCGATCCACAGGCCAGGGCGCGCCCAGGCAGCGCGACGTCATATCCCGAACCAGCCGTCGCTCGGCCGCTCCGTGACCTGCGTCGCCGCACTTGGCGACTGTGAGGCAAGGGGACTGGCGACATGGCTTGGGAGTACAAGATCGTCGCACTGTTCGGTGACGACACCACGAGTCAAGAGGCGGAACAGCAGCTCAGCGGACTCGGAGCAGAGGGTTGGGAAGCCATCTGCGCGGTGGGTCCGTTCATCTTTTCGGGGTCAGCACCAACCGCCCCACGCCTCCGGTCCCCGCCACCGATACATGGTGATCCGCGGCGCGTCGTTCAGGTGCTCATGAAACGGGAAAGGCCCGGCCCCCAGCAGCACACCTGGCGTGCTTCCGCGCGTGAACAGTGATCTTGCGCCTGGTGACCTGTGGACGCGAGGGGCTCTTCTGTTGGCGGCGCCGGGCTGCCTTTCTGCCAGGAAGTTGCCAGAGTGCAGGGAGTGGATGGATATGAGCCTACGATGTTGAGATGTCAAGGATTTGGCGGTAGTTGTGAACATTTTCAAGAATATTGCGGCAATGAAGTGAGCACCCACACGGGCCGTTGACCGAGCGCGCAGCCATTGCGCCTCGGCATCAAAGGCGTTTGGAATCTCACGAGCAAAGGGGTACGACCTGGTTCGCCAGGGGAGGTTTCCGTGCCGTGTGCTCCGCATCGGCCGCAGCCAGCGAGTCGTCACCGCACCCTTGCTCCGCGCCCTCGAAAGCCGCAAGCCGGAGTACAGCAGAGCCCACACCTGACACTGCACACCCTCACAACCCGCCACGCACGAACCCCGCCCGAGCACACCGGCGGGGGTTCCTCGTGTCACGTCGGTGTCACCGACTAGGCGGACTCCACTGACCGCAGGGCGCCTGAACTGGGTTTATAGGAATGCCCTGGACCAGCTGGACGCCCGCAGACGGTTTCTACGACATGTGCCAGGTGGTTCCCGCGGCCTCTTCATGTTCTCCAGCTGTGTCAGACCGGCTGTCGCAGCCACGACTCGAGAGCCGCATAGTCGCTGTCAGCCAGGCCACGGCGGGGATCGACGCGATGGAGCAGGGCTTGCCCCTGATGATGGGCAGCGACCCAGGCCCGATCGGTGTTCGTGATCTCGTCGTCGACCCAGGCGAACGGGCGCCCCGCAGCCCACGCGACAAGGGCACGGGTCTTCCAGTGCAGTCCGTTCCGTTCGTCCTGGTCATCGATATCGGACGGCTCCGGCCAGACCACCACCGCCAACTGCGGCAGACCAATGCGGGGCGCGATGCACTCGTTCGCGTCCGCCATCCATGTCGTCGCCCAGACCACCTCGCACGGGAGCGCCGCCAGCCGGGGTCCGTGCTCAGGATTAATCCTGGTCAGGAGCGGATTCGCGTCAGCATCGGGCAGTTCAGAACCCGTCGCATAGATCGGATACGGCTGGGACACCGCGCCGAACGGGATGAGTGGCCCATCGACATCGAGAAACAGCAGGGCACGCTGCACGGAACCAGTCACGGGAGCACGATAGCGGCGGATCCCACCAGTGCCCGCCTCGATGCCAAGCCCGACACCCGACCGTCGCCCCGCTTGCTGCTACTTCTCGTGAACATCCACGGGCCCCAAGATCCGCAACTGCTGCCCAAAACAGCAGACAAACGCTGCTGCTGGAAGTGAACGAAGCCAGTCCACCCCCGCTCGCGCGGGAACCACTGCGTCCGGGCCTCTTGACTCAGGGTACGAACCGGTCCACCCCCGCTCGAGCGGTGTTCGCCGCCGTGCTGGCCGTCCAGCAGCGCTTCCCGCGCGAGCGGGGGTGGACGGGGAGCGGCTCCGGCTGCCGCGACTGAGCTCCGGTGCCGATCCGGCCCCCGTGGACCAGCTCTGTGCCGTACTCGCTTGCCTAGGAAACGGACGCCCAGCAGCGTCTCCATGTTCGCCTCGATGATGCCCTGTCACCCGCTACACGTTGAAGCGGAACTCCATCACGTCGCCGTCCTAGACCCGGACTTCGCGGGTCGTTGATTCGTATGGTGTGACCGGCTCGGGGGTGTCCCCGGGCCGGGGTGTGGCGTTGGGTGGGGTGTGTCGAAGACTTCCCGGTCCCCGCGGCCACGGTCTCAGCGTCAGCGCTTTGAAGTAGCGGTGACGTCGGTGGTGGAGAAACGTCTGGGCGCTCTGCCTGTCGTTTCCCGAATTCACTCGTCGGCTGGATCTGGCCGGGATCATCGACGAGGTGTGCCCTGGTGGCGTCAGCGCCCTCGTGACGCACGGGCAGGTCATCGAGGCGCTGGTGGCCAACCGGCTGACCGCGCCCGCACCGTTGGTGCGGGTCGGGGACTGGGCTCGCACCTGGGCCGTGGAGGAAGTCTTCGGGATCGAGCCGGGCCTGCTCAACGACGACCGGCTGGCCCGGGCTCTGGATGCGATCGCTCCGCATCTGGAGCACATCGCCGGGACGGTCGGGGCTAGGGCGATCGCCGAGTTCGGCATCGATGTGTCCCGTCTGCACTGGGACATGACCAGCATGTCCGTCCACGGCGCCTATCCGGCCGAGGGCCAGGACGAGGATTTCCCGGTCATCGGCTACGGGCATCCCAAGGACCGGCGGGTGGACCTGAAACAGGTCCAGGCCGGGCTCGCGGTCTCCGCCGACGGCGGTATCCCGGTCCATGCCCGGGTCTTCGGCGGCCCGGCGGCCGAGGTGTCCCAGGTCGTCGGCGCGATGAAGGACCTGCGCACGATGGCCGGCACCCGCGACTTCCTGATGATCGCCGACTCCAAGCTGGTGTCCTACTCCAACGTCGCCGCCCTGCTGACGGCTGGGGTGCAGTTCGTCGCTCCGGCCCCGGCCGCGCAGGTCAAGGACGAGGTCTATGCGGCCCTCGACCTCACCCGGGCCACGACCGTGGACTGGGTGCCGGGCAGGGACGCGGGCAAGGCAGCCGTGCAGCGCGAGAGCTACCGGGTGCTGGAGGACACCCACGTCCTGAAGGGGGCGAGGAAAAGCGACCCCGAGCTCACCGTGCGCCGGATCCTGGTCCACTCCACCGCGAACGCCGCCGGCCAGCAGGCCGCTCGGGACAAGCGCCTGACCAAGGCGGCCGAAGACCTCGGCAAGCTCGCCGGTGCGGCCGGCGGACGGCACTACAAGAGTGCCGAGAAGATCGCCGCCCGCCTCGGTGTGATCGCGGCGAAGCGTCGTGTCGCTACCTGCCTGCGCTTTCACCTCACCGAGGACGAGCACGGCGTCCCCGCCCTGGACTGGCACTTCGATGAGGGAGTCCTGGCCGCCGAGGCCGCTGTCGACGGCTGGTACGCGCTGCTGACCTCGCTGCCCGCCGAGGAAGCCGACCCCAGCCAGGTCCTGGTCCACTACAAGGGCCAGGGCGCGGTCGAGCGCCGCTACCACGACTTCAAGGGGCCGCTCGCGGTCGCGCCGGTCTTCGTGCAGCACAACCGGCGCGTCGCCGCCCTGATCCAGGTCATCTGCCTGGCCCTGCTGGTGTTCTGCCTGATCGAGCGGCAAGTCAGACAGGCCCTGGGCCCCGAGCAGACCATGACCGGCCTCTACCCCGACAACCGCCGGGTCCGCCCCACCGGCCGCATGATCTTCTACCACCTCGGCGAACTCACCTTGCGGATCGGCCACATCACCGACCCACCCACCGTCCAGATCACCCGTGGCGTTCAACTCCACCTCCTCGATCTCCTCGACACCGACATCGGACAGACCCGCTGGCCACAGACCTGAAACGGTGACCCGCGAAGTCCGGGCCTAGAAGGCTGCTGAAAATCTTGTTGAGGGGGCTGTCCGGCCGTGGGCCGGGTGGCCCTCTTTGTTATGGGGTGGCCGGGATGAGGGTCCAAGTGCCGTTGACTCGGGTGAGTCCGAGTTTGATCAGTCGGCGGAGGTTGAGTGCGGCGGCGCGGTGGTGGAGGGCGATGTTGTTGGCGATGACGCCTCGGTGGCGGACGCGGCGGTGGCCGTGGGCGACGAGCCAGGCGATGGCGCGTTCGACCGGGGGCCGCCAGCGGCGGTACTCCTCCTGCCAGGTGGTGTCGGTGGCGGCCTGGTGCCGGGCGGCGGCGAGGAGTGCGTGCTGGGCGTGGACGTTGAGGGCGCGTCCGGTCTTGGAGGTCGTGCAGCGTTCCCGCAGCGGGCAGCCGGCGCACTGGCGCTTGAACTGGGCCGTCCGGTTGCCGTCGGCTTTGACGCGGCCCAGGTTCGCGGTGTTGCCGGCCGGGCAGGTCACCGTGCCGGCCTCGGTGTCGACGTGGAAGTCGTCGATGGTGAAGCCGCCGGGGACGGTCTGCCGCAGCGGTGGCGGTTTGATCACCGCTGTGTGGCCGGCCTCGGTGAGTTGTTCGCGCAGGGCGCCGGTGCCGTAGGCGGCGTCCCCGAGCACGGTCAGTGTCTGGCCGTCGGCAGTGTCCTCGTCGGCCAGCAGGTCGAGCGCGACGGCGGCTTCGTGGTTGCCGGGGCCGTGGCCGCTGGTCAGGGCGACGGCGGTGAACAGTCCGGCCTCGGGCTCGAAGGAGACGTGTCCCCGGAAGCCCTCCTGGTGGCGGGTGCGGTTCTTGTGGATGTGCCGGGCGTCGGGGTCGACAGTGGACACGGTGCGGTCGGGCACGGTGCCCCGGGTGATGCGCCAGCGTCCGTCGGATCCGTCGGAGTCCTCGGCGGGCTCCACGTCCTGCCCGGCGACCAGGGCGAGCAGGCCCATCGCGTTCGCCGCTCTCTCGCCCAGCTCGCGTTCGGGCAGACGGCCCAGGAGGTTGAGGGCGTCGGTGACCAAGGCGTCCACCAGCGCGGCCCGGGCCGCCCCGTCGTTCCAGGCGATCTTCGGTTTGCCCGGGTCGGTGTAGTCGTGGGCGGTGCACCACTGTCCGGCGACCGTGACGGCGCCGGGGACCTCGCGGATCACCCGGCGGATCGCCGAGACGATCTGGGTGACGGTGTCCTGGGTGGCCACAGCGTCGTCCAGGACGGTGGAGTCCAGCGCCCGCCGCGTCCTGCCCTTCAGCACCCCGGTCGCGGCCACGACCTCTTTGACCTTGGTAAAGATCCGCGTCGGGTCGCCGGAGCGGGCAAGCCGACGCCGGAAGTAGGTCAGCAACGACGGATCGAAGGCCATGTCGTGCAGGCCCAGCCCGCAAGCCGCCTTCCACCGCAGATCACAGCGGAGTTCCTGGACCGACTCGAAGTCCGACAGCCCGGTCAGGGACTGCAGCACCACCGTCGAGGCCAGCACCTGCGGCGGCAGCGACGGCCGCCCGTTGGCCGACGGGTACATGTCCGCGAAGAACTCCGCAGGGAACAACGCCTCCCGGTACTCGGCCAGGAACGCGTACACGCTCCCTGCCGGGATCAACTCCCGGCAGGTCTCCCACACATCCGGCCCGACCGGCTCCCCGGCCCATTCCCCCTGCATGCCTACAAGGCTGGCCCCGGACCTGCCGGCCCGGGGCCAGAACGCAAAAGATTTTCAGCAGCCTTCTAGATCACGTACCACGTGGCCTCCATGCGGGCCGCCCCTCCGGCCCTCCGGCGAGAAATCAACCTCTGGCGCAGCCGCCCGCAGGGGCCAACCCTGCGGGCTGGACGCATGACCAACGCGTGACCAACAGCGGCCAGGAACAGGCAGAAACACCCAGATGAGGGCCGATCTAGACGGTAAGCAGGAACCTGCACCAGGATGACAAAATGCCTGGTCAGAGGCCCTTTATTGCTCAGCCCGACCAGGGGTGGCGACCCCGGTCGTCTTTCGGCTTTTCCGCGCTCTGACCAGGCAATATCCAGAGCGCGGGGCTTATGCATGACCAACCGCGTGACCAACGCATCCGGGTGTTCACTCGATCCTCCCCAGGCCAATGCGCGGCGCCGTCCCCGATGCGAGCTTCCGGGCCCCCTCCACTCTGCGCTTGCCGTACTGGGCGCGCGGCGCCGCGACCGTACTGGTGGAGAAGCCCGCCACACTCCACCCCGCCGCCCTGGAGCCGGCACCGGAGGACACTCAGATCTTCGTGGGCTTCCAGCCGCACTTCGCCCCCGGCATCGCCCAGCTGCTCCACCAGGCTCCCGAGGTGCGCCGGGCCGCGGTGAGGCTCGTGTGCCGCCGGGACCTTGCGTACTACCAGCGGTGGCGCACCCGGTACGCCAAAGCCGGGACCGGCGACCCGCGATCCGCCCCCAGCAACCTGGCGTTGCGCCAGGCCCCGGCGTTTGGGCGTTGGAGTTGGGGAAGATCTGGACGACGTCGGTGCGACGCTTGACCTCGCGGTTGATCCGCTCCAGGGGGTCGGTCGATTGGATCTTCTTCCGGCACTGTAGGCGCCCATCGCCCGCCAGTCCCGTTTGCTCTTCGGGGGGAAGAAGCTCGCGGCGAAGACGATGAACAGCAGGGTGTTGAGCACCACCAGCGGCCACAGGCCGTACGCGGCATCAGCCATCACGTTCTCCTTGAGGCTGCTCGGTTTGTGGCCGGCCTGCGCCGGCCGCGGGCGAGGCCGCTCATCCGGCGCTGGTAGGTGTCCGCGTCGATCCGGCCGTGCAGGCGCAGGCCGACACACCATTGCTCAGCGCCTTCGAGGGCAGCTCGCCGCCCTCGAAGGCGTGCCAGCGGAGGGCAGCGGGGTTCGTTCGGCGTGATCAGGCGCACGATGTCGTAGCTCACGGCGGCCAGGATCAGCGTGCCGATCAGTGCGGCTATCAGGGCGCTCATGGCGCTCTCCTGGCCATGCCGTCGACGCGGGGATCCGGCCGGTTACGGCCGGCCTCCGGGGTGCTGGTGGTGGTCGTGCTTGCGCAGCGGATCGTTCTGGTCGGTGTGCTGGTCGCCCTCGCCGTGGCCGCCGCCGTGCATGCCACGCATCATGAAGAACATCATCAGCGGGCAGGCGACGCCGATGGCGAGGAGGGCGAGGGTGCCCAGGGGCATGCCGAGTACCAGGGCGCCGACGAAGGCGATGGCGACAGCGATCGCGTACAGGCCGTAGTTCCGGTTGGTCTTCATGGCCGGTCCTCCCCCTTGGGAGGTCGTCAGGGTTTGGTGAGCGGGCCGGAGGAGCGCAGGGCAGCCAGGCGTCGCTGGTACTCCTCCTCGTCGATCTCGCCGCGGGCGAACCGCTCGCCGAGCAGCTGCTCGGGCGAGGGCCCCGCGGAGAGGTGGGTGTGCTCGGGAGCGCGGTTCAAGGCGCGGAAGAGCAGGACCGCGGCGGTGATGATCAGCGCCCAGAACAGGATCATGCTGGCCGACATCGCGAACCAGCCCCAGCCGCTGACGTCGTGGTCGTACCAGAACATCATCGCGTTTCACTTCCCCAGGGCTCCGGGGCCGCGGGCCTGAGGCCCGCCGTCCCTCGTTGAGGGTTCCTTCTCAATAACCACGGTCCTCTGCCCGGCCCCGTGCGCACAGGATCGACAGGTCCTCCTCGTGAGGCCGTTCCGCCCCTACCTGGTAAGGGTAGGCGCCGGGCAGACTAAGTGCGTAAATAGGTATAGAGAGGACAGGTCTGCCATGGGTGTCGCCGATGTCGTCGTGGTGATCTCCGCCGCTGTGCTGATCGCCGGTCTGGGCTGGTTCTTCTTCGGCCCGCGCCGGGCCCGCACCGCGCGGATGGAGGGCGGGGTGCAGCGGGTCGAGGTGACCGTGCGGGGCGGCTACAGTCCCGATGTCATACGGGTCCGGCAGGGGGTGCCGGTGGAGCTGGTTTTCGACCGGCAGGAGAGCGGGGAGTGCACCTCCCGGGTCGTCTTCCCGGACCTGCGGGTCAGTGCCGGGCTTCCGGCGTACGCGCGCACCACCGTGCGCGTCAGCCCGGAGAAGGCCGGTTCCTTCGGCTTCGCGTGCGGGATGAACATGATCCACGGCACGCTGCTGGTCGAACCGGGCACAGGGCCGGACACCACGGCTGTGGCCCCCGCCGGCGGCCGGGAGACTGCTGCTACCGGAGGCGCCTCCGTCGCAGCGGGCGCAGTGCCGGGCGGCCAGGGCGGCACGGCGGCTGAAGCGGAGGCTGGCGAGGTTGCCGAGCGGCGCGCTGAGATCGCGGACCTGAGCCGCCGGGTCGCGGCGGGCGCGGTGCTCACCCTGCCGGTGCTGTTCGCGGTGATGGCGCACGAGTTGTTCGGCGCCGACTGGGTGCCGGGCTGGCTGCTGAACCACTGGCTGCAGCTGGCTCTGATCACTCCGGTGATGTTCTACACCGGCTGGCCGATCCACTCCACCGGCTGGCTGACCCTCAAGCACCGCAGCGCGGACATGAACTCCCTGATCACCCTGGGCACTTCGGCAGCCTACGGATACAGCCTGCTGGTCACCCTCGCGCCGTCGTTGCTGCCCGAGGACGTGCGGGAGGTGTACTTCGAGGCGGTCGGGGTGATCCTCACCCTGATCCTGCTCGGCAGGCTGCTGGAGGCCCGCGCCAAGGCTGGCACCGGCGAGGCCATCCGGGCACTGCTGGGCCTGCAGGCCCGTACCGCACGCGTGCTGCGGTACGGCACCGAGGCCGAAATCCCCGTCGAGGACGTCGTCGTGGGCGACGACGTGGTCATCCGGCCCGGCGAGAAGATCCCGGTCGACGCCGACGTGCTGTCCGGTTCCTCGGCGGTGGACGAGTCGATGGTCACCGGTGAGCCGATGCCGGTCACCAAGCGCGCAGGCGATACGGTCATCGGCGCCACGGTCAACGGCACCGGGTCCTTGCGGGTGCGCGCCGCCAAGGTCGGCGCGGACACGATGCTGGCCCAGATCGTCCGGCTGGTGCAGCAGGCCCAGGCGTCGAAGGCGCCGATCCAGCGGCTGGCCGACGCGGTCTCCGCCTACTTCGTGCCCGCCGTCATCGCCGTCGCCATCGCCACCTTCGCGCTCTGGTACACGGTCGGCCCGGCCCCGGCGCTCACCCTCGCCCTGGTCTCCGCCGTCGCGGTGCTGATCATCGCCTGCCCGTGCGCACTGGGCCTGGCCACCCCGCTGTCCATCATGGTCGGCACCGGCAAGGGCGCCCATGCAGGCATTCTCATCCGCTCCGCCGAAGCCCTGGAGACCGCCCACAAGCTGGACACCATCGTCCTGGACAAGACCGGCACCGTCACCGCCGGAAAGCCCGTCCTCACCGACGTGCGGCCGACTGACGGATTCGACGAGGCCGGGTTGCTGTCGCTGGTGGCAGCCGCCGAGGCCGACAGCGAACACCCCCTCGCCGCCGCCATCGTCACCAGCGCGCGGGACCGGAACCTCACCGTGCCGGCAGCGAACGGCTTCGACTCCGTCACCGGCAAGGGCGTGCAAGCCACCGTGAACGGCCGCGCCGTCCTGGTCGGCACCGCCCGGCTGCTCGCCGATGCGGGCATCGACACCACCGCACTCGCCCCTGCCGCAGCCGCGTTCTCCGCCGAAGGCAAGACACCGGTGCTCGCCTCGGTCGACGGCCGGGCGGCCGGGGTGCTCGCGGTCGCCGATACCGTCAAGGACGACTCCGCATCGGCCATCGCCGCGCTGCACCGGCTCGGCATCGAGGTGGTCATGCTCACCGGGGACAACGCCCGCACCGCCGCCGCGATCGCCGCTCAGGTGGGCGTGCGCCGGGTGCTGGCCGAGGTACTTCCTGAGCACAAGGCGGACGAGGTCCGCCGCCTGCAGGGTGAGGGCCGCATGGTGGGCATGGTCGGCGACGGCATCAACGACGCCCCCGCCCTCGCTGCCGCCGATGTCGGGCTCGCGATCGGCACCGGCACCGATGTGGCCATCGAGGCCGCCGACATCACGCTCATCTCCGGTTCCCTGACCGGCGTCGTCACCGCGATCCGGCTCTCCCGGTCCACCATGCGCAACATCCGGCAGAACCTGTTCTTCGCCCTGATCTACAACGCCGTTGGTATACCCCTCGCCGCCGGAGCCCTCTACCCGCTGTGGGGCATCCGGCTCAGCCCGATCATCGCCGCCGCGGCCATGGCCCTGTCCTCCCTGTCGGTTGTCGCCAACGCGAACCGGCTGCGCCGCTGGCGCACCGCCCCGCTGCCGTCCGCACCAATGTCAACGGTCGTGCCGGGGACCGAGATACCGACCGACCACACGCCACCACCCGCCCCGACACCGGAGACCGAAGCGAGCAACGATCGCGACAACCAACACGAATCCACCACCACGGTCACAGACCTGGTGTGCGGGATGCAGATCGACCCGGACGCCGCCGCGGAGCGCCATGTGATGGACGGACGGTGGTACTACTTCTGCTCCGCCGGCTGCGCCGCCACCTTCTGCGCCGACCCGGACCGTTACCGGGCACCTGCGGCACCTGGCACGCCACGAGAGAGATGAGACCAGGTGACCACCGTCCCCGACCACGCACACACGCCGGACCCGGCGCCGGGCGTGGCCCCGCGCGGCTGCGCCGACCGCAAGTCCGACCATCTCGCCCGGCTGCACAAGGTCGAGGGCCAGGTGCGCGGGGTGGCCCGCATGGTCGACGACGACCGGTACTGCATCGACGTCCTCACTCAGATCAGCGCAGCGCCGTGACCCGAGCCCTGCGGGAAGTCGCGCTCGGCCTGCTGGATGACCACGTGCGGCACTGCATGACCGACGCCGCGCGTGCGGATCCGGCTGCGGGCGGGACCAAGCTCGACGAACTCGCCCTCGCGCTGCACCTGTGACCGCCTCCGCGCCCCGCAGGGCAGGCAAACCCCGCAGGGGTACATTGAGCGAGCGGCGAGCTCCCACCCACGGGGCTCAGAGCAGAGAAGCCAGGTGAAGGACATGGCGATCCGGACAGCCCGCACGGGCGCCGTCCGCTGGGCGCGCGGCGCCGTCATCGCCCTGTGCGCCGCCCTGGCCGTGCTGGTTCACCATGAGACGGCCGCGGTCGCCGTCTCCTCCCCGCCGTCCACCACGCATTCCGGGCACGCCATGCCGCGCATGGCCACCTCTTCGTCCGTTTTCGCGATGCCGATGAGCTCCGCTGCCGACCACACGCGTGTGCTCGGCGCGAACGCGTCCGCCCACGGTGTCGATCACGGCGCCTGCGCCACCCCGGGCATGCAGCACTGCACCACCGCGAGCTGGGCCATCAACGGCAAGCCGTTCGACGTGGCGAACCCGGACGCCAACCCGATCCTGGTCGAGGAGGGCCAGCGGGTCCGGCTCGACTTCGTCAACGACACCACCATGTGGCACCCGATGCACCTGCACGGCCACACCTACCAGATCGGCGACTTGGGCCCGCGCAAGGACACCGCGATCGCCCTGCCCAAGAAGAAGCTGTCCGTCCTCTTCGACGCCGACAACCCCGGCCAGTGGATGCTGCACTGCCACAACGCCTACCACGGCGAGGCCGGGATGATGACGAACGTCGCCTACCAGGCATGACCTGACGGCTGGGTGACACGCGGCGTACTTGCGTGCCACCCAGCCGCGCTGCCAGGGGAACCCCGCCGAGCGAGCGGGCAGACCCGAGTGGTAGCCCCGCGCGCGCTGGGACCGCGAGCGGCAGGTCACAGGCCAGGGGCGCCCCACAGCGGGAACCAGCGGGTCAGGTCCTGCTCGATGCGCAGCTCGTCCTTGACCGTGGCCTTGACCTGGAGTTCGAGCGGGTTGTCGCGTTTGTGGCCGGGCAGGGGTGCGAACGGGTAGAAGGTGCCGCGTTTGTAGAGGTAGACCAGCGAGAGGGGGCGCAGCTCGGCGTCGTGGAAGGCGACCAGGGAGCAGAGCAGTTGCGGACCGAAGCCGCTGTCCTGCAGGGCGGTGTTGACCGCGTGCAGGTCGCCCACGAGGGCGGGCAGGCCGCCCGGGTCACGGCGGGAGAGCAGCCACGAGTAGCCGTATTCGTCGCGGCTGAACTCCACCGGTACGCCGCCCCGTTCGGAGTCCGCATCCAGAAGGGCTCGTACCTCCTGCTGAACTTGCGCGAATGCCCCGCCCTCGATGGTGGCGAAGCACACCGAGCCCGCACCGGTCGGGGTGAAGCCGGCGGCCGCCTGGAGGGTGATCGCCGCCGAGGGCAGTCCGAAGAGCTGGTCCAGGTCCGGCTTGACCGGCTTGCTCCGGGCGAACAGGACATCCAGGAAACCCACGGGGACTCAGCTCCTTTTCATGGCGTCGGGCCGCCTGGCTCGCCCAGTTCGGCGGATATCTCCGCGAGCGCCTCCAGCCGGCGTTCCAGGCTGGGGTGGGTGGAGAACATGTTGGCCAGCGCCGTGCCGGGCCCGAGGGCGGGGGTAAAGAAGAACGCGTTGAACGCCTGGGCGGTGCGCAGGTCCTGGGTGGGGATTCGGGCGATGTCGCCGCTGACTTTGGTCAGCGCCGAGGCCAGGACGGAGGGTTTCCCGGTCAGCATGGCTGCGGCGCGGTCGGCGGCCAGTTCGCGGTAGCGGGACAGTGCCCGGATGAGCAGGAAGCTGATGGCGTAGACGAGGGCGGAGACCGCCATCACGATCGCGAGCAGTGCGGCGGTGTTCTGGTCCCGGTTGCGCCCGCCGAACAGCTGCGAGTAGAAGGCGAAGCGGACGATGAGCCCGGCGATCACACCCAGGAACGAGGCGATGGTGATCACCGCGACGTCGCGGTGTGCGACATGGGAGAGCTCATGGGCGAGGACGCCTTCGAGTTCCTCGGTCTCCAGGCGGCGCAGCAGTCCGGTGGTGACGCAGACCACGGCGTGGTCTGCGTTGCGGCCGGTGGCAAACGCGTTGGGCAGGTCCATCTCCGAGATGGCTACCCGCGGTTTGGGCATGTCCGCAGTGGCGCACAGCCGGTCGATGACCCCGTGCAGCTGGGGCTGTTCCTCAGCTGTGACCAGGCGGCCGTGCATCGCGTACAGGGCGATCCGGTCGGAGAACCAGAACTGCGCAATCAACAGCCCGGCGGCGATGACGACCACCAGGACGACGGACTTGAGCAGCACGATCAGCGCGGCGATGAACGCCACGTACAGCAGCCCGAGCAGGAACATCGTGATCACCATGCGGGCAGTCAGCTGCCGGTCGGGCTCGAAACGGCTGCGCATCGCCATCACCCCGGGATCAGGCCCTCGCCCGCGAGCAGCTCCCGCACCTGCGTGAGACTGGTGCCCTCATCCGGCAGCGCCAGGTCGGAGGGCATGATCGTCTCGTCGGGCAGCGGCGTGCCGAGGCTGCGCACCGCGTCCAGCAGGGCCGACAGGGCGGCGCTGAACGCTACCTCGTCGTCTGTGTCTGCGGCTGACTGCAGGACGGAGTCCAGCTTGTTGAGCCGGTCCAGCTGCTCTTCGGCGATCTCGTACTGGCCCTCGCCGAGAATCCGCATGATCATGATGTCGCCTCCTGGTCCGGCGGGCTCTTCGGGGGTTCTGCGCCCTCCACAGCCGCCGGGGTGGAAGAGGCCGGGAGCTGGGCCTTCATCCGGGCCAGCTCGATCTCCACGTCCTGGCCCGCGGTGACGGCCTCAAGCTCGGCCTGGATGTCGTCACGGCCAGCCGGCAGGGTGGCGTCGTCCAGCGCGCCGGAGGCGATCAGCTCGTCCAGCGCGCCCGCGCGTGCCTGCAACTGCTCGGTCTTGTCCTGAGCGCGCTGCATGGCCAGGCCGACGTCGCCCATCTCCTCGCCGATGCCGGTGACGGCCTCGGTGATACGGGTCTGGGCCTCGGCCGCGGTGTAGGTGGCCTTGATCGTCTCCTTGCGGGTACGGAACGCATCGACCTTCACCTCGAGGCGCTGCGTGGCCAGGGTGAGCTTCTCCTCCTGACTGCGCAGCGACGCCTGCTGGCCCTGCAGATCGGTGATCTGCGAGGCCACGCCCGTGCGGCGGCTCAGCGCCTCACGGGCCAGATCCTCACGCCCCACGGCGAGCGCCTGCTGCGCCTGGCCTTCCAGCTTGCCGCCGGACTGCTGCAACTGGCTGATCTGCAGCTCAAGGCGCTTGCGGCTGGTCGCCACATCGGCCACGCCGCGCCGTACCTTCTGCAGCATCTCCTGCTGCTGGGTATAGGAGTAGTCCAGGACCTCGCGCGGATCCTCGGCTTTGTCCAACGCGTTGTTCGCCTTGATCCGGAACAGGGCGGCGATGCGGTGCGCGATGCTGGTCATAGCGGTCCGCCTCCTCTCGACGGGGGTGAGCGATCAGCCGGGCCACGCGACGTCGGCGGGCACCTTCAGGGTCCGGCCCCGTGGTCTGGGCCGCAACCTCGGCTCTGGGGCCATCCTTGCTCCGCGATGCAGAGCGGGGGTAGGGGACAGCGGCCCAGCCCGAGGGGCCGGTCGGGCCCTGTTGCTGGTCCCTGCCCGAGGAGCAGGCTCGACGAAGCCGGACGGCACCGCCGGGCAGAGTCACTGTTCGGCAGCCGGCCGCCCGGTTGGGCCCGCTTTCTGCGTCCATCCTCGAAGTCGCCGCCATGCCGTTTGCGCCCCACGCGCCTCACCCACCGCGGTGTCCGTTGCACGGGACGTGGCACGGGCGCAGGCTGCTCAATGACTATGGGAGTCCTTCGATGACCCAGCACCCGCCCACCGAGGCGGTCGACCGTCCGGTCGTCGGCTCGTACCCGACCTACGCCGGCGCCCAGCGCGCGGTCGATTTTCTCTCCGACAGCAAATTTCCGGTGGAAAACACCGCGATCATCGGTTCGGACCTGCGCATGGTGGAAACCGTGCTCGGCCGACTCACCCGCGGCCGGGCCGCCTTGGCGGGGGCCGGCACCGGCGCCTGGTTCGGGCTGCTGATCGGGCTGTTGCTGTCAGTGTTTTCCGCCGGCAACCACCACGTCCTGGTCCTGATGCTGAGCGGGCTGGCCTACGGCGCGCTCTTCGGCGCGGTCTTCGGTTTCGCCGGTCATGCCCTCAGCGGCGGGCACCGCGACTTCTCCTCCCGCAGCCAGATCGTGGCCGCCCGCTACGACGTGGTCGCCGACACCGAGGTCGCCGAGGAGGCCAAAAACCTGCTGATCAAACTGGCCGGGCGCGAAGACTGACCCGCGCCCGGCGCCCCCGTCGGTCACGTTCGCCTGCCGGTCACGCAGGCAGGGCGGCGGACACCACACCCTCGATGCGGGCCGCCCCACCGGCGAGTTATCAGCCTCTGACGCAGTAGCCCGCAGGGGCCGACCCGACAGGTTGGACGCGTGGCCAACACGTGACCAACCGGCCAGGCGCCTCATGTAATCCTAGCCAGCCCGGTGGGCTGAGCCGTCCCGGATCGCCGCCGGCCAGGAGAGGTGTGAGCTCTACCGCACCCAACAGGAACCTGGAGGGGGGCGGCCAATCGCCATTGTGTACACATGGAACATCCGGTACCTTTGAGCGTATGACGCAGATGCCCATAGAGTCCATCCGTGACGTCCGCGCGCACCTTGCCGAAGTCGTCGAGCGGGCCGATCGCGATGACCAGCCCACCGTGATCACGCGACGAGGAAAAGAAGTCGCCGCCGTCGTCTCGATCGATGTCCTGCGAAAGTACCAGCAGTGGGAAGAGCGCGAGATCAATCGCATCATCGACGAGCGGATGGCGAACCGCTCGGTCGGCGTCCCCATCGAGGACATCATGGAGGAGACCCTGGCGCGCAGTGAGTGAGTACCGCACCGTCTTCCGACCCGAGGCGCAGACCGAGCTTCGGAAAGTCCCCCGCGACATGGCGCTGCGCATCCTGGCCAAACTGACGGAACTGGAGAGCGACCCGCTCGGATTCAGCACCACGGCGCTCGTGTCCCAACCCGATCGCCGTCGCCTCCGGGTCGGCGACTACCGCGTCACCTACACCATCGACAACGGCGAACTGGTCGTATGGGTCGTTCACGTCGGACACCGCTCCACCGTCTACGAGACGTGAGGCCCCATCCATAACTCGCCGCGAGCCGTGGCCAACCCACCTCCCCCCAGCACGGGACGAAAGAAGAGAGCTTCGGGGTCCGCCCCTCCGGGGGTTGACCGGCCTTGTCAGCTCCGGCGTGACCGCCGCCCCGCAGGAAAGATCATCACCAGTTACTGCTGAGTATTCCCCTCCGGGGAAGCATGGGTCACTTCAAAGGTTCTTCCGGAAGAACGTGGTCAACTTGTCGAACGGGATGAGGTTGACACGATCGTAGAGATCTACGTGTCCGGCGCCCGGCACAATCACCAGTTCCTTGGGCTCGGCGGCAAGCCGGTAAGCCTCGTGGCTGAACTCCTTGGAATGGGCCTTGTCGCCGGTGATGAAGAGCATCGGACGGGGGAGATCGTCTCGATGTCGTTGAACGGGTAGAAGTTCATGAACTTGCTGCAACGGGTCCTGGACGACCTCACCGCCACCCCGGCCGTCGTGCAGGGCCGACGCGGCGACATCCTCGCCTGGAACGCACTGGCCGCCGCCCTGGTCACCGACTTCTCCCGCCTCCCGGAAAAGCACCGCAACTATCCCCGGATCATCTTCACCGATCCGGCCATGCGCACCCTGTACGCCGACTGGGAGACCTCCGCGCAGATCTCCGTGGCGCAGCTGCGCATGGAGGCCGCGAAGTATCCCGAGGACCCCCGCCTGATCGAGCTGGTCGGTGGACTGTCCATGCGCGACACGACAAGCAGTTCGCCCGCTGGTGGGGCGATCACCACGTCGCCGCCCGCACTGTGGGCACGAAGACCCTCAGCCATCCGGTCGTCGGCGAACTCGTCCTGGACTGGGACACCCTCACCGCCAACACCGATCCCGACCAGAACCTGACCGTCTGGACCGCCGCCCCCGGCTCCCCCACCCACGAACGGCTGCGCATCCTCTCCTCCTGGGCCGCCGACCAGCACCTGCCCGCGTCGCCACAACTCACCTGACCCTGTCGGCCGCTTCCACGCCCCCGGCGGAGGGGTCCGTCGATGGCGGTCACCGAGCCCCTCAACTGCTCAGCTCCCGCGCCACGAGCGGGCTTCCCACGCCCGGCCCTGCAGTGGGGTAGCTTGCTTTCCCGTGCTCGCCCGAAAAGTCGTGTCACCGGGTATGTACTGAGGCGGGCACGCTAGCGGGAAGGGCGCTCCCATGCGGGACAGCGGAATCGACGGACTGGGTGAGGCACTGGCCGCGGCGGAGGCCGCGCCGCCGGTGGAATCCGTCGACGTCATCGCCGCAACGTTGCGAAGACAGCTCGGAGCCCGGTCGGTATCGTTCCTGATCACCGACTTCACCGGCACCTCCGTCGTCCGCCTGGGCGCCGCGGACGACATCGATCTGGAGCGTCCCGCAGATCCGATCGCCGTCCCTGGCACCGTGTACGAGAAAGTGATCCGGACCCAACGACCGCAGATGGAACGCATCGGGGAGGGTGCCTGGACCCGGGTGATCACACCGGTGACCAATCGCGGGGACGCCCTCGGGCTGCTGGAGCTCTATCTGCCCCACCACCCCGGACCGAACACTCTGCTGAAGATCAGCCGGAGCGCCCACGCCCTGGCATACATCATCATCGCGAACCGGCCCTTCACGGACCTCTACCAGTGGGGTCGGCGCACCAGCCCGCTGAGCCTGGCCGCCGAGATCCAGCACCGGCTGCTGCCCACATCCCTGGCCTGCGAAGCCGCCCAGTTCGCGGTCGCCGGCGCCCTGGAGCCGGCCGAGTTCGTCGGCGGCGACACCTTCGACTACGTCATAGACCGCGACCACGTCCAACTCTCCGTCACCGACGCCATGGGCCACGACGTGGACGCCGCCCTCCTCGCCACCCTCCTCGTCGGCGCCCTGCGCCGCGCCCGCAGACAGGGAGCCGACCTCGCCGAACAAGCACAGATGGCCGACCAGGCCATGGTCGAGCACAGCGGCGGCCGCTACGTCACCGGACAACTGCTGCGTATCAGCCTGCAAGACGGCCGGACCGAGTTCATCAACGCAGGCCACCCCTGGCCGCTGCGCCTGCGCGGGGGGAAGGTCGAAGAGATCGTGCCGACCATCGACATGCCCTTTGGTTTCATAAACCCGCACACCTACACGGTCCAGCACTTGGATTTGCAGGCTGGGGACCGGCTGATCATGCTCACCGACGGGATGCTGGAGCGCAGCGCAGCGGACCTCGATCTGCCTGCCCTCATCAAGAGCACTCAGGACCTGCACCCACGGGAGGCCGCCCGCGTCCTGATCGAGCACGTCGTCAACGCCCATGACGGGCTCCTGCACGACGACGCCACCGTGATGTGCCTGGACTGGTACGGCACCGAGTCCACCCGACGCGACGCCGACCACGGCGCCGACCTCACCGAAGCCTCCCCCACGGTCGGACAGCGAACCGCACCAATGGAGCCTCCAGACGCCCGGGGTTGAAGTCGCCCCTGGCCAGGATCATCCCGGCGACCCGCAGCGCTCCACCCACGTCAGCAGCGACGGACGCCGCCACGTCGATGCCATCGGCCCGTCCGTGATCCCCGGCTGGGAACTCGTCTACGACCACCCGGAAGACCATGCCCAGGTCATCCGCAGCGAAGAGAGCATCTACGCCCTGGCCTGCACGCTGCACCGGCACGCCAAGGCGCTGTCCACGCAGAACGAGGAACGCCCATGGCGCGAGAGCGGCGGATGGTGTCCCGAATGCGTGGCCAGACTTCCCCCCGTCGCAGACGAGACGCCCTGAACTGCCGGACCGGAAGGAAAGGCGCAGCATGCGCGACTGCTGTTCATCCTGGACCCCACAGCGCCTTCTCTTACGCCTTGTGCTTGGCCTTCGCTTTGGCCTTGTCCTTCGCTTTGGCCTTGTCCTTCGCGTTGTCCTTGGCCTTGTCCGTCGGAGCCTTGGACGCCTTGGACCCTTTTTGAGTCTTGGTCGGCTTCGGGGACTTCGAGGCCTTCGGGGGCTTCTTGCCCGCCGGGTCCTGCTGCCCGCCCTGCTCGCCCCGCTTCAGCAGCCGCTCGCAGTGCGCCTTCGCGCCCTTCTTGCCACCCTCTGCCGCTTCGAGCCGCTCGAATGCCTTACGTCCGTCCCCTCCACCACCGGCCGCCAGGTACGCACGGCAGACCGCCTTCCCCTTGCCTTCACCGCTCCCCGAGGGCCGCGGCGACCCCGCGGACGTGGGGTCGCCCCCGACCGCAGGACCCTCCGGGTTCCCCGGCAGCTCTCCGGGTGTCGCCGGCGCGCTGCTGGCCGGGCCACGGCCTGGCCGGTCGCCGTCCGGGCCGCCACTGATGCCGAACGGCGCCGGGATCGCCCCCGTCCCGGCGGCCAGCGCCACTCCGCCCAGCGTCACCGTCGCGGCGAGCGAGCCGAGCACCACCTTCAGGGACAACGCCCCGCGTCGCCGGGAAGGACGCCAGTCGTCCCGGCGGCGCCTCTGCCACCGGCGCTCCGCGGGGGCGGCGTGCGCACCGGCGTCGCGCGCCGTCCGGAAGGCGACGAGCGCCGCCTCGGCGGCAGCCTCGGCACCCGCGCCAGCAGGACGTCGTACAGCGGCCAGCAACGCCTCGACCTCGGGCGTCACCCGCTCCTGAGCTGATTCCCGCTTCCGCTGACGTCTCATGTCTCATCTTTCAGCGTGCGCGACGCCGAACATGTCACAGCACCCACCCGGCCGGAGGACAACTGCTCGGCCAGCCTCCTGAGTCCGCGGTGCGCAGATGTGCGTACGGACCCTCCGCGCTTGCCCAGCACCCGGGCCGTCGCGGGGCCGTCGAGGCCGACGACCACCCGCAGCAGCACCGCCTCCGCCTGCTCGCGCGGCAGGGTGGCGATCATCGCCAGCGCCCGGTCGGTCGACAGTGATTCGAGCGCCTCACCCGCGGTGTCCTGCCTGCCCGGCAACTCCAGTACGTCGTGCTCGATCAGCACCGTGCGGGGCCTTCGCTGCTGCTTACGCAGATGGTCGAGCGCCCGGTGCCGGGCGATCGTCGCCGTCCAGCCGCGGAATCCCGCCCCGTCGCCCCGGAACCTCCCCAGGTCCCGGGCGATCTCCAGCCAGGTCTCGGACGCCACGTCCTCGGCGTCCTCCCCCACCAGCCCCCGTACGTACCCGAGCAACCCCGGCTGCACCATCCGGTAGGCCGCGGCGAACCCGTCCTCGTCCCCCTGCTGGGCCCGCTCCACGGCGGCACCCAGCTCCACGTCGTACACCGGTGTACGGCGCCGCTCCCCGCCCCTGCCCACGCTTCCCTCTTCGTACTGACGTCGTGCCGGTCGGTGTCAGTGCAGCTCGCGGTAGGTGTTCCAGCCGGTGCCGAGCTTGGCCTTCGCGGTGAACTGGCCCGTGCCCTTGGAGGTGTAACTGAACAGCTCACCGGCGGAGTTGGCGGCGAGGAGATCCGCGCGGCCGTCGCCGTTGATGTCACCGGGGGCAGCCAGCTTGGTGTACTGCTTCCAGCCCGCGCCGATCGACTTCCGCGCCTTGAAGGGCGAGGAGGACTTGCCCGTACCGGCGTACAGGTACAGCGTGCCGCCCGAGGTGCGGGCGAGGACGTCGGCCCGGCCGTCACCGGTGAGGTCACCGGCGCCGACGAGCTTGTTGTACTGATTCCAGCCGCTGCCGACGTTGACGCGGGCGGCGAAGCCGGTGCCCGCCCCGTTGCCGCGCTGGAGGTAGAGCTTGCCGGAGCCGTCGCGCGTCAGCAGGTCGCCCTTGCCGTCGCCGCTGAGGTCACCGGGGCCGATGATGGTGTTGTACTGGCTCCAGCCGCTGCTGATGACGAACGGGCCGCCTGACTTGCTGGCGTTGTACAGCTTGTCGTCGAACACCTGCAGCAGATCGCTCCAGCCGTCCTTGTCGAGCGAGGACGCGTTTACGATCTTGGCGCCTCGCCAGCCGCCTTCGTCGCTGACCTGTGCGCGGGTGCTCAACTTGCCGTTGTTCAAGGACCAGTAGTAGTAGAGCGTGCCGCGGGTGTCGAGGCCGAGGATCTCGTTCTTGCCGAAGTCGGGGTTGCCGCCCGCTCCGACGAAGAACGCCACGAGCCAGCTCCTGCCGGCCAGCACCTTCGGGGCGAACTTCCCCGCGCCGTCGGCCTTGTAGAAGTACGCGTCACCGGCGGTCGTGCGGGCGATGACATCGCCCGAGACCCCGTCGCCGTCCCAGTCGTCGACACCGACGAGCTGGTTGAACTGGCCCCAGCCGGTGCCCACCGCAACGCGGGGCTTGAACGGGGAAGCGGCATGGCCCGTACCGGCGTAGAAGTACAGGTTGCCGTTGGCCGTCCGGGCGTACACGTCGCCGAAGCCGTCGCCGTTGGCGTCGTTCGCGCCAACCAGCTGGTCGAACTGCCCCCAGCCCGTACCGACCTTGACGCGCCCGCGGAAGGGGTTGGAGTCGACCGCGCCATTGGTCACGTACAGGTAGAGCTCGCCGGCCGGCGTACGGGCGAGCACGTCGCCCCTGCCGTCACCGTTGAGGTCGCCCGGCGCGAAGACCTTGTTGTACGCCTGCCAGCCGGTGCCCGACCAGGTGGCGCCCGTGCTGCCGTCCGTACCCGTGCCCCGGTGCAGCGAGAGCGTGCCGCTCGCCGACAGGCTCAGGAACTCGGGGAGGCCACTGGCGTCCAGGTCGCCGGGCGTGATGATGTCCTTGTAGAACTTCCCCCGCGCGCCGACGCCGAATTCGTGCGCCGCGCCGCCACCGGACGGATCGACGTAGAGCAGTCCGTCATTGTGCCGGTACATGAGGTCGGTGTAGCCGTCCCCGTCAATGTCGTTACGGGGCTTCGCGGCGCCCGCCGCGCCCACGCCCCCCGTGAACCCGTCGCGCTTGGCGGCGAGCTCGGGCCGGGTCAGGCTCGGCAGCGGCGAGGCGTCCGGTCGCGCCTGCTCGATCGTCGCACGGCGCGGCGCCTTGTCGTCGGCGCCGTCGGCCGCAGCCGGGGCGGACAGCAGCATGCCGGCCGAGAGTTCGAGCGCGGTGCAGGCGGCGATGCGCCGGGCACGCGTGGAGCGCGATCTGAATCTGCCGGAGTGGTTGGGCATGACGAAAGACAAAATCCCCCCCAGGGACCTGATTCCAGAACGGGTCGCAGGGCTCGCGGCATTGGCCCGATGGGCGACGCGGCAAACCACCCCCGTAGTGATCAGAATCTTACAACTGGGGCCAGAGAAACAGTAGGGATAAACGACCGCGGGTCTACAGGGATACGAGCGCGGAACGGACGCGAAACGGACGGCGATATTTCGCCTGCCGCCGTTCCCCGGCCCCATGTGTGACGTTTCAAGGCCGCGATGCGCTGGGTAAAGCAGGCCACCTCTGCGAGAGATGTGCCACAGGTGAACTCCCAGGAAAGGTGGGTCATTTGAGCCCGCGCGAGTCACACGCCCGCAGACCGGCCCCCGGCCGAACCACCCCCGTCAGCCGGAGGCAGTCATGACCATCCACCATTTCCACCTGCGCTCGGTTTCGTCGGCCGAACTGAGCACCGATCCCGAACGGCTGCGGACCTTCTTCGCGGACGACTGGAAAGTGGTCCGCTCCAGATGCGAGGCACAAACGGAAACGGTGCTGGCCGAGGACTACCTCGATGTCCATCGGCTGTACGTGGGCGCCCGGCACCCGCCGACCACCAGCGCCCCCGAGACCCTGCTCGTGCTCGGCGGCCGACCGGTGCCCTTACCCGGTGAGGGCCTGCCGCCGTTCATCGTCCTCATCCCCGCGCAGGTGTCGGCGGCAGCCGCGTACCTGTGCGCAGTGTCGTTCGAGACGCTGTGGTCCACCGCGTGCGAGGACCTGATGGCGCCGCACGGGCTGCTCTTCACCGAGGCGGAGCTGCGGAGCCACTTCTCGCTCGTCCACCAGCGGCTCACCGCCTTCTACACACGGACCTCGAACGAGGGCCGCGCGGTCGTGAAGTGGCTGCTGGTCTGACACCCCCTAACTCTGGCTGCGCGCCCGGCGCGAGGCCGCCGCGCGCAGCACCCGCTTGCCCTCGTTCGACAGCCGCAGGGCGTTGCTGAGGCCGCAGCCCGAGTCGTCCGCGAGCATGTCGAGCAGCTCTGTCTGGCGGCGCAGTTCGCCCGCCGTGAGCGGGGTGATGCCGTCAGTCTCGCCGTGCAGGTACGCCTTCGCGCGCACCCCGTCGTCGGGCGCCGCCGTCACCCCGTCCAACCGCAGATGGACTTCGAGCACCGCGGTCGAGCACTCCTCGGCCCAGGCACGCAGCTCGGGCCCGGTGTACGCGGCGGGGACCGCGTCGGCCATCCGGCGGGCGAATCCGGCCAGTTCGCCGGGGGCGTGCCCGGCGACGCGCTCAACGACGGCGGCGACCCTGCGCAGCCTCCCCAGCCACGCGTCGTCGCCCTCGACGGCGGACCACAGGGGCCGCAGCGCCAGATCCGTGTCGAGGCCGAGGCGGTCCGCCCCGTCGACGTACTCAAGCAGGGGCAGGCAGCGGTCCAGGCACGCGACGGCGCTCGCGGCCAGGCTCCGGTCATCGGCGCGGCCGATCAATTCCACCAGGCTCACGAAGACTCCTTCGGCACAGCGAGGCCCGCGCTGTGCGGGCCTTCATCTCGGACTGCGTAATGTGGCTTGATTACGTCACAGTCCCGGCCGGATGCGCCCGTTCCGGTTGCAGTTCCGGACGGTCGCAGACCCGGCGGGACGGTCGCAGACCCGGCCGGTTACAGACCCAGCCGGTCGAGAAAGAGCACGAAGAGCTCCTCGGCCAGCGGATCGGCCTCCGCGCGCAGCACATCGAGCAGGGGCTGCTCCGGTACGGTCCTGCCGGTCGCCGCGGCCCACTGGACCGCCTTCGCCGCCGCTCGCTCGGGCGAGAGGAACAGATCCTCCAGCCGCAGCCCGTCGGCGCCGAGGAACGCGGCCATCGCCTCCGGTCCCAGGCAGCCGAACCAGGATCCGGCGGCCGTCGCCGAGGTCGTCGCCTCCACGACCACGCAGTCGCTGTCCATGACAAAGGCGAACAGCGCGGGCGTACCCGTCTCGCCGCACACGCCGCGCGCGAGCGCGCCCATGTCACCGACCTGCGGTTCGCTGGGGTGGGCCCATATCTGCCAGCCGTCCGCCCGCGTCTCGTGGAGGGCCAGGTCGTCGCGCACTTCCGCGAGCGCGTCCAGTTCCACGAGCGGGCGCGAGCTCCTGCCCACCACGAAATAGCCCCAGAAACCCATACCGGCTCCCCCACATGTTCGACTTCACACTGCCTGTCGCATTCTGCCCGTGGGAGGCCGGTCCGGGGCGGGATCAGTTGAGAACGGGACGTTCCACGGGCCTGGGCGCGGCCTTCAGCTGCTGCATGCGCGTCAGCATGCGGACGAAGAGGATCGCGAACACGGCGGCGGTGATGTCGATGAGACCGTCGACGACGAGCAGGTCCATCGCGTTCTTGAGGTCGTCCGCCTCTTCGGCCCGGTCGTACGCGCCTGAGGCCACCCGACCGAAGAGGAGCGACACGACCCAGGCCGTCCACCACACGTCGAGCACGGCGCCCGACTCGCCCTTCGACTTCCCGAGCCCGTACGGGTCCCGCTTGCTCGCCGCCAGGACGTCGGCGGCGACCCCGCGCGGGATCCACAGGTTGCCGATCGGGATGAACCAGGCGCCGATCGCCCAGCCGGCCCCTCTGCGCTGGAGGTCGGGCGCGAAGATCCCGGCGTTGCGCCGCACCCGGAAGAACCAGACGACGAAGACGACGCCGCTCGCGGCCACCGTGGCGAAGTACAGCAGCCCCGAGACGCGCATCAGGGAGTCGACGCCCTCCAGCGCCTCATCGGTGACCACGTTCCCCGAGACGATGTCGCCCATCAGGCTCCGCATCCGCAAGGAAACGACGATCGAGAACAGATCGGCCACGATCACGGCGCCCAGCAGTGCCACGACGGCGTACGAGAGCCCGACCGGCGAGCGCAGGCCCGCCACGGGCCCGGCGGCGGACTCGGACGCGGCCCCGGGCACTGGCGTCGCACGCGCGCGTGGCGGTGGTGAGGCGTGGCCGGCGGCGACACAGCGGTCGCAGGGCTCCCCGCTTCTGGTGGCACTGTTCAGCTGACAGTTGGTGCACAGCATGGCTGAGCGGACCCCCCAATACGACAAAGGCGCCCCTCCCCAGAGGCGCCGTAAAGATCACGGCCACTCCTGCGCGGCCGCCTGGGGAAGATACGCTGCCCAGTGCCGCCCGTCCATCAAAAACAGCAGGTCAGCTCGCCGGGGTTGGTTCATCGGGCGGCAGGTACGAGCTGTCGGCGTCGCACCGCGACACCAAAAACGTCCACTATGCGTGCCGGAACTCTCCCGTCCGGGTGAAATTCATTCATCCTTGACGCTGCGGTGCTGGACCGCCGATAGCGTTACGCCTCATCCACCCCACCCCGCACTTCGGTTCTCGTCGGTCACATTTCGAGGAGCTCACGCTGTCCAGCGATTTCCACGCCGGTTCTCCGAAGCGTCTGCCGACACTCCACCCCGGGTCACACCTCTCCGAGCCACTCCACCCCGAACACCGCGCCCCGGTTCGTCCGGCCCTGCCGCACCAGGGCCGTGAGGCCGCTGCCGCCGGGCTCGGCCACTTCAACCGCGCGCCCGTCGGGCCCGCCGAAGCCGCTCTGCTCGCCTGCTGCGGCAGCCGCCGCTGGGCGCAGCGGCTGGTCGCGCACCGCCCGTACCCCGATCTCGACTCGCTGCTCGCCGCCGCCGACGAGGCGTCGTACGACCTCTCCGTGGAGGAGATCGGCGACGCGCTGGCCCGTGAGTCCTCCGCCGGGCTGCGTGCGGGCGCCCCCACCAGCGCGCAGACCGCGCTGCGCGCCGCCCATGCGGCGTACGAGTCCAGCTTTGGCCACGCCTTCGTTATCTCCCTGGACGGGCACCGCCCCACGGAGCAGCTGAACCAGGTGCTGGCGGGAATCCGGTCCCGGCTTGGCAACGAACCGGACGAGGAGCGGTCCGTCGCAGCCGACGAACTGCGCAGGCTGGCACGCGGGCGGCTCGCCCATCTCGTAGCCAATCATCAGGAGCTGGGCGATTCGCCTGTTTCCTCCTGCATTGCGGGCCCCTAGGACCGCCCTGATAGCCCGTCCGTGGCTGTTTGATTGCCACTTTGATCACACCTGTGGACCCGGCGCGAACGAACCGACAAGTCGTCGCTACGATGGCCAGGGCCGGTGGACCGTACCCGGCCGGGCCAGACCGACATCGAAGCCGGCATGGCCCCAATCCCCGCTCCCGGAGGGTTTTTCCGTGCCGGCTGGAACGCTGTATCGCGGCCGGGAAGGTATGTGGTCCTGGGTGGCTCATCGAGTCACCGGCGTCCTCATCTTCTTCTTCCTGTTCGTACACGTCCTCGACACCGCTCTCGTCCGCGTCTCTCCCGAGGCGTATGACGATGTCGTGGCCACCTACAAGACCCCTCTCGTTGCTCTGCTGGAGTACGGCCTCGTCGCCGCCATCCTGTTCCACGCGCTCAATGGCCTGCGGGTCATCGCCGTGGACTTCTGGTCCAAGGGCCCCCGCTACCAGAAGCAGATGCTCTGGACCGTGCTGGGCATCTGGATCGTCCTGATGGTCGGCGCGCTGTACCCCGTCCTCGGCCACGCCGTACGCGAAGTCTTCGGGAGCTGAGGCAAACGTGTCTGAGAAAATCACAGTTGCTGAGGCCACTTCGTCCGCCGTGGGACCCGTCGAAGGCGTGAGCCTGTACGACGTGGACAACCCGGCGCCTCTCATCGAGGCGCCCCGCGCGCGCACCAAGAAGACGCCGAAGTCGACCCGTAGCAACTTCGAGCTGTACGCGTGGCTGTTCATGCGGCTGTCCGGCGTCGTGCTGGTCGTCCTGGTCCTCGGTCACCTGCTGATCCAGCTTGTGCTGGACGGCGGCGTGTCCAAGATCGGCTTCGCCTTCGTGGCGGGCCGCTGGGCCTCGCCGTTCTGGCAGGCCTGGGACCTCGTCATGCTGTGGCTCGCCATGCTGCACGGCGGCAACGGCCTGCGCACCGTCATCAACGACTATGCGGAACGGCCGGGCACCCGCTTCTGGCTGAAGATGCTGCTGTACACCGCCACGGTGTTCACCGTCCTTCTGGGCACGCTGGTGATCTTCACCTTCGACCCGAACATCCGCTAGGCCCCGGGGCTGAGGTAAACCACCCATGAAGATCCACAAGTACGACACCGTCATCGTCGGCGCCGGTGGCGCGGGCATGCGCGCGGCCATCGAGTCGACGAAGCGCAGCCGCACGGCCGTTCTGACGAAGCTGTACCCCACCAGGTCCCACACGGGAGCGGCGCAGGGCGGCATGGCCGCCGCGCTCGCGAACGTGGAGGAGGACAACTGGGAGTGGCACACCTTCGACACGATCAAGGGCGGCGACTACCTGGTCGACCAGGACGCCGCCGAGATCCTGGCGAAGGAGGCCATCGACTCGGTCCTCGACCTGGAGAAGATGGGCCTGCCGTTCAACCGCACGCCGGAAGGCACCATCGACCAGCGGCGCTTCGGCGGTCACTCCCGCAACCACGGTGAGGCCCCGGTCCGCCGGTCCTGCTACGCGTCGGACCGCACCGGTCACATGATCCTCCAGACGCTGTACCAGAACTGCGTCAAGGAGGGCGTGGAGTTCTACAACGAGTTCTACGTCCTGGACCTGCTGATGGTGGACGTCGACGGGGTCAAGAAGGCCTCGGGCGTCGTCGCCTACGAGCTGGCGACCGGCGAGATCCACATCTTCCAGGCGAAGGCGATCATCTTCGCCTCCGGCGGCACCGGCAAGTTCTTCAAGGTGACGTCGAACGCGCACACCCTGACCGGTGACGGCCAGGCCGCGGCGTACCGCCGCGGGCTGCCGCTGGAGGACATGGAGTTCTTCCAGTTCCACCCGACGGGCATCTGGCGCATGGGCATCCTGCTGACGGAGGGCGCCCGTGGTGAGGGCGGCATCCTCCGCAACAAGGACGGCGAGCGCTTCATGGAGAAGTACGCGCCGGTCATGAAGGACCTCGCGTCGCGTGACGTCGTCTCGCGCTCCATCTACACGGAGATCCGCGAGGGCCGCGGCTGCGGTCCCGAGGGCGACCACGTCTTCCTGGACCTCACCCACCTGCCGCCGGAGCAGCTGGACGCGAAGCTCCCGGACATCACCGAGTTCGCGCGTACGTACCTGGGCATCGAGCCGTACACGGACCCGATCCCGATCCAGCCGACCGCGCACTACGCCATGGGCGGCATCCCGACCAACGTCCAGGGCGAGGTGCTCTCGGACAACACCACCGTCGTGCCGGGCCTGTACGCGGCCGGCGAGGTCGCGTGCGTATCGGTGCACGGCGCCAACCGGCTGGGTACCAACTCGCTGCTCGACATCAATGTGTTCGGCAAGCGGGCGGGCATCGCCGCCGCCGAGTACAGCGCGACGGCCGACTACGTCGAGCTGCCGGAGGACCCGGCGTCGCTCGTCGTCGCCCAGATCGAGCACCTGCGCAACTCCACAGGCACCGAGCGGGTCGCCGTTCTCCGCAAGGAGATGCAGGAGTGCATGGACGCCAATGTGATGGTGTTCCGCACCGAGCAGACGATCAAGACCGCGGTGGAGAAGCTCGGCGAGCTGCGTGCCCGCTACCGCAACATCTCCATCCAGGACAAGGGCCGCCGGTTCAACACGGACCTCCTTGAGGCCGTCGAGCTGGGCAACCTGCTCGACCTGGCCGAGGTCATGGCCGTGTCCGCGCTCGCGCGCAAGGAGTCCCGCGGCGGTCACTACCGCGAGGACTTCCCGAACCGCGACGACGTCAACTTCATGCGCCACACCATGGCGTACCGCGAGGTCGGCGACGACGGCACCGAGTCGATCCGGCTCGACTACAAGCCGGTTGTCCAGACCCGCTACCAGCCGATGGAGCGTAAGTACTGATGGCTACCCCGACCCTGGACAAGGTCGACGACGCGAAGCCCGCGTCGTCCACCTCTCCGTACATCACGGTCACTTTCCGGATCCGCCGCTTCAACCCCGAAGTCTCCGCGGACTTCGATTGGCAGGACTTCGAGATCGAGATCGACCCCAAGGAGCGGGTCCTCGACGCGCTCCACAAGATCAAGTGGGATGTCGACGGCACGCTGACGTTCCGCCGCTCGTGCGCGCACGGCATCTGCGGGTCCGACGCGATGCGGATCAACGGCAGGAACAGGCTCGCCTGCAAGACGCTGATCAAGGACCTCAACCCGCACAAGCCGATCACGGTCGAGGCCATCAAGGGCCTCACGGTCCTCAAGGACCTCGTGGTCGACATGGAACCCTTCTTCCAGGCGTTCCGCGATGTGATGCCGTTCCTGATCACGAAGGGCAACGAGCCGACGCGTGAGCGTCTGCAGAGCGCGGAGGACCGCGAGCGGTTCGACGACACGACGAAGTGCATCCTGTGCGCCGCGTGCACGTCCTCGTGCCCGGTGTTCTGGAACGACGGGCAGTACTTCGGCCCGGCGGCGATCGTCAACGCGCACCGTTTCATCTTCGACTCGCGCGACGAGGGCGGCGAGCAGCGTCTTGAGATCCTCAACGACAAGGACGGCGTGTGGCGTTGCCGCACGACGTTCAACTGCACGGACGCGTGCCCGCGTGGCATCGAGATCACCAAGGCGATCCAGGAGGTCAAGCGCGCGCTGATCACGCGTCGCTTCTAGCCTTCTCGACGCGGCTCTCGCACCGCTCGGCCCCTGGGGGCCTCACGGGCTTCGAGCCGCTGCGCCGGACTCCGTCCGGCGGTTGACAGCTCGGGTCACCTTGTACGAGGGCCCCGCCATCCGGTTCGTCCGGGCGGCGGGGCCTTTGTGTTGGTGCCGGTCGGCGTGGCCTGCGTGGGGACGGCGGCCGTGCCGGGGGTTCGGCGGTTGAATGGCTCCAGAGGTAGGGCCGTGGTGACCGTGTGATCCGGATGTCAGTGGATGGGCCTACCTTCAAGACAGAGGTTCGGGGAGGGGACGGTCACGATGGGGACGACGACGGACGGCCTGGAGGGCACGGGGCTCCCGCCGGAGCTGCTCGACGCGTACGACGACTTCGGTCCGGCCATGCGCGCCGCGCACCCCGGGCTGCTCGCCTCGCCCGGCGCGGCCGCGTTCCTCGCGCACTGCGCGACCCAGGGCAAAGTGCGGGCCACCAAGCGGTGGCGCCGGGAGGCCGCTGCCCTGCTTGCGGGCGCGGAGCGCGGGGAGGAGATCGTCCGGGTGCTGCTCGACGGGATGGCGGGGCAGCGGGAGCATCCGGTGACCGAGCTTTCGCCGGTGACGGGCGGGGGGCGTGCGCCCGGGATCGCGAGCGAGGCCAACGAGACGCTGGTGCGCGGGCTGCTGTGGGCCGCCGCGGACCTCGGCGCGGAGTGGGTGGTGCCCGCGGTCGGCGGCGTGGCGCTCAACGCCGCCACGGGCCTGGGTGGTTCGGGCGGGACCTGCCGCAACGGGCGGATCGCGACCAGCGCGGTCGGGGTCCTCGGGGAGTTCGGCGGGGCACAGGGCACCCAGGCCGCGCAGGCACTCGGGCGGCTGAAGGGCCCGGTGCGCAACAGGACCGTGGTGAAGGGCATCGCCAAGTCTCTGGAGGCCGTCGCCGAGCGCAGCGGGCTGACGCCTTCGATGATCAGGGAGCGCGCCGTGCCCTCGTTCGGGCTCGACGCGCGGGGCATCAGGGACGAGCCGCTCGGCGCGTACACGGCAGCGCTGTCGATCAGCGCACCCGGCACCGCGTCACTCGGCTTCCGTGGGCCGCAGGGCCGCGTCCTGAGATCGGCCCCCAAGTCGGTGCGCGACGAGCACGGGCAGGAACTGGCCGGGATTCGCGAGGCGTTGAAGCAGCTGCGCGCGCTGCTGCCCGTCGAGCGCGGGCGCCTGGAGGAGCATCTGATGGCGGGCACCCGGTGGGGCCGGGCGGACTGGGAGCCGTACTACATCGACCATCCGGTGACCGGGTCGCTCGCCCGCGCCCTGGTCTGGGAGATCAGCTGGGACGGCGGGACCGGCTGGACGGCGGGGCTGCCCGAGCGCACGGGCGGCGGCTGGGCGCTGGCCGGCCCGGACGGCACCGCCGTGCCGGTCGCCGATGGGGCGCTGCTGCGGCTGTGGCACCCGGTTCGGGCGTCGTCCGACGACACCGGCGAGTGGCGGGCGGAGCTGGTCGGCCGCGAGCTGCGCCAGCCGTTCCCGCAGGTGTTCCGCGAGGTCTACCGGATCACCCCGGCGGAGTGGGAGACCCGTACACATTCCGAGCGCTTCGCCGCGCACGTCCTGCGCTACCCACGAGTGAGAGCGCTGATGGTGGAGCGCGGCTGGGCCGGGCCCCAGCTGGGTTACTTCAGCGAGGGCCAGGAGACCCGGATGCTGCGCGAGCTGCCGCGCCCCGGGGAACTGCACCCCTCGGACGGCGAGTCCTGGCGGGCCGGGTTCACCCTCGCCCTGGTCGACCAACAGCAGTCCGACGGCGGCCTCGCCGCGCTCTGCTCCACCGGCCGGCTGTGCTTCGAGCGGCGGCGCGGGCTGCGGGGCGCGTGGGAGCGGGCCGACCTCGTCGACGTACCGGAGCGGGCCCGCTCGGAGGCCGCGCGGGATGTGGACCTGTTCATCGGGGCGGCGTCGATCGGGGCGGATCCGCAGGGGGGCGGCGAGGACCTCGACCAGGACGGGGACGGGGAGCAGGAGTGGGAGCAGGACGGGGATCGGGCGTACGACACGTACTGGCACGACTGGGCGTTCGGCGAGCTCACCGAGTCCGCGCGGATCCGCCGGGAGGCGCTGGCCCTGTTGCTGCCGCGCACCCGGATCGCGGACCGCACGGAGCTGACGGACCGCTGGCTGCGGGTCCGGGGCGAGTTGCGGACGTACCGGATCCATCTCGGCTCGGGCAACATCCTGCTGGAGCCGGACGACGCCCAGCTGCGGATCGTGGCGGACCCCACGCCGGACCGGGAGGCGGTGTTCCTGCCGTTCGAGGAGGACGGTGGGCTGCTCTCGGTGATCCTTTCGAAGGCGTTCCTGCTGGCCGACGACGACCGGATCGCGGACCGGACGATCACCGGCCCGGTACGCCGGACGGGTTGAGCGCGGGGGCGACGGCCGCACGATTAGGCTCGGCCCTTGTGAAGGAAGCGAAGGAAGCGAAGGCCCCCAAGAGCGAGCACACCCGCGCCCTGATTCTGGAGACCGCGCTCCGGCTCTTCCAGGAGAAGGGGTACGACAGGACGACGATGCGGGCCATCGCCCAGGAGGCGGGGGTCTCCGTGGGCAACGCCTACTACTACTTCGCGTCCAAGGAACACCTGGTCCAGAGCTTCTACGACCGGCTCACCAGCGAGCACCGGGCGGCGGTCCTGCCGGTCCTGGCCGATGAGGACGAACTGGCGGCGCGCCTCCGCGGGGTGCTGCTGGCGTGGCTGGACGTGGCGGAGCCGTACCACCGGTTCGCGGCGCAGTTCTTCAAGAACGCCGCCGATCCCGAGAGCCCGCTCAGCCCCTTCTCCGCGGAGTCCGCGCCGGCGCGCGACGCGTCAATCTCGCTCCAGGAGCAAGTGCTGGCCGGGTCGAGGACGAAGGTGGACCCTGAACTGGCTGCGGAGCTGCCGCAGTTGATGTGGCTGATGCAGATGGGGCTCGTGCTGTTCTGGGTGTACGACCGCTCGGAGGACTCCAGCCGGAGCCGCCGGCTGGTGGAGCGGGTCGCACCGCTGGCCGCGCGGGCGATCTCGGTGTCGCGCTTCCGGGTGCTGCGGCCGTTGGTTCGGCAGGTGCATGAACTGCTGGTGGAGTTTGCGCCGGGGGGCGGGGCGAAGGGGTAGGGGCGGGTGCGGTGCGGCTTGCCTGCGGCGCTGATCCCCTACCCGCCCCTTCCCGAAACTCGGGCGGAGCCGCCTCGGGCCGGCACCCACCCACACCCGCACCCCACCCACTTCCCCCTACAACCAGCCCAGCTCCCAAAGCCGCCACACGCCCGTCCCGTCGGACAGCGACTGTCCGCCCCGGACATCCTGGTCCGTCAGTACAAAATCCTTCGTCTGCCACAACGGCACCAGCGGCACATCCTGCGCCACCGTCTCCTGAAGTTCCTTGAAGTCGCGCGCCGTACGCCCCCGGTCGCTGAACTCCTGCGTGGCGAGGATCAGTTCCTCGATCCGCTCGCTCTCGTACCCGTTCGAGAGGCTGCTGCCGCGCCCGACCAGCGGCTGGCTGAAGCTGTCCGGGTCGGGGAAGTCCGGGAGCCAGCCGATCGCGAACGCGTCGAAGGCCCCGGCGGCGTAACCCTCCTGGAAGTCCTGCCACTCCGCCTTCTCCGCAAGCCTGACCTTGAAGAGACCGCCCGCCTGGAGCTGCTCGCGCAGTTCGGCCGCCTCCGGCCTGGTCGCACCGCCCAACGAGTAGCCGAGGGTGATCCCGACCGGGGTCTCGACGCCCGCGTTCCGCAGCAGCTGACCGGCGCGCGCCCTGTCGGGGTTGGGGTACGCGTCGAAGTACGGCGTGCTGTGGCCCGTGACGCCCTGCGGGATCAGCGAGTAGAGCGGCTCGACGGTGCCGTGGTAGACCTCGGAAGCGATCTTGTTCCGGTCGATCAGCCAGGCCGCCGCCTGCCGTACCGAACGGCTGGACATCGGCGAGCTCTCGCGCAAGTTGAAGACGAGGTTGCGGATCTCGGAGCCCTCGCTCTCGCTGATGCGCACATCGCGGTCACCCGGGCCGAGCTCCGCCAGCACCTCAGGCGGCATCTTCCGGTGCGTGACGTCGATCCGCTTGGCCTTCCACGCCGCGTTGAGCTGCTCGGCCTCCTTGTAGTACCGGATCTCGATGGGCGTCCGGGTCTTCTTCACCGCTCCCTGGTACGAGGGGTTGGGCTCCAGCCGGGCCCTGACACCGGCCTTGTACTTCTTGAGGACGTACGGGCCCGACGCCACCACCGTGTCGCCGGTGCGCAGTTGATTCGCCGAGTACTCGCTACGGTCGACGATCGCACCCGCGCCGGTGGCCATCTTGAACGGGAAGGTGGCGTCTCCGGTACGGAGGCTGAAGGTGATCCTGTTCCCGGTGACCTTGACCGAAGCCAGCGACTCGAAAAGGGGCTTGGGGCTGGACGCGTCCCCGACGTCGACCGTCCGCATCCGGTCGAAGGAGTACTTGACGTCCTGCGCGGTGAGCGCGTGGCCGTTGGAGAAGGTCAGGCCCGAGCGCAGTTCGCACTGGTACGTCCGGAGCTTCTCGCCGAGGAAGCGGCAGCCGCTCGCGGCGTCCGGGACCGGCACGGCGGATCTCGGCTCGAAAGTCAGCAGCGACTGGTAGAGGTTGCTGTAGAGCGACCAGGAACCGGCGTCGTACGACCCGGCGGGATCGAGGCCGGACACATCGTCGGTCGTCCCGACGGTGATGACCCTGGGCTCTTCGCCCCTGGACGGCAGCAGCTGCCAGCCACCGACTCCGGCCGCCAGAACTATGACGCACGTTGCCAGAATCCGAATCCGGATCGACCGCATCTACCGCGCTCTCCTCGTCGCCCCACCCCTGGCCGGCGCGCGAAATATCCGCGTGCGGCTACCCCGTGACGAAGCTCACCCAATCACACGAACTTCGCATGCGGAAGGGGAAGTTGCACCGCACAGATACCCTTCCGGCAGGTGAGACGCGCTGTCTCCGCCACGCCGGAAGGGCCTCTCATGCCTGCTTCGAAGCGAGCTCCACGACTGTGATGTCGGAGTCCGCGCCGACCCGTACCGGAGGCCCCCAGGTGCCCGCGCCGCGCGTGACGTACAGCTGTGTGTCGCCGTACCGCTCAAGACCCGCGAGGGTCGGATTGGCCTGCGCCGCGATCAGCGGGCCCGGCCAGAGCTGGCCGCCGTGGGTGTGTCCGGACAGCTGGAGGCCGACGTCGTAGCGGACCGCGTCGTGGATGACGACGGGCTGGTGCGCGAGGAGCACGGAAGCGCGGCTGCGGTCCCGGTCACCCAGCGCCCGTACGAAGTCGGGGCCCTGGCCCTCGGATTCACCCGCGATGTCGTTGACCCCGGCGAGGTCGAAGCCGGCGATCTCGACACGGTCGTTCTCCAGGGGCCGCATCCCGAGCTCACGGACATGGTCGACCCACTCGCCGGCGCCCGAGAAGTACTCGTGGTTGCCGGTGACGAAGTACGTGCCGTGGCGGGATGCGAGCCCGGCGAGCGGCTCGGCGGCGGACCCCAGGTCGGCGACGCTGCCGTCGACGAGGTCGCCAACGACGGCCACCAGGTCGGGCTGAGTCGCGTTGATGGTGTCGACGATCCGCTGGGTGTGCGCGCGCCCGAGGATCGGCCCGAGGTGGATGTCGCTGACGACGGCGATGCGGAACCCGTGGGCGCCGCGCGCGAGTTTGGCGAGCGGCACGGTGACCCGCTTCACGCGCGGACCGCGCAGGACGCCGTACGTCCCGTAGCCGACGGTGCCGAGCGCGGCGGCGGCAGCGGCCCCGCCGACCACCCGCGACACGAAGAGCCGCCGGGAGGGGCCCTGCGCCGGGGGCATGACCGGGGGCGTGGGAGTGCGTACGTCGGTGTGCGTGACCGGGAGCGCGGGAGTGCGTACGTCGGTGTCCGTGCCCGTGCCCGTGGCCGCCCGGCGGGCAACGCCGGTCACCGCACCCGCGGTGCCGGCCGCAGTATCCGGCACCGCCTCAGCCGCATCGGGCTCGGGCTCGGCCCGGACCGGATCCGGCGAAGAGCCGGCACCCGCGTCAACTCCCGTCCCCGTACCGGCTCCCGCACCCGCGTCCCGCCGCGCCAGCGCCCGCCGCAGCAGTGGCCGCAGCGCCTCGCCGACCAACAGGGCCAGCGTCAGATAGAGCAGCACGGCCAGCCACAGGTACCCCGGCCACGAGACCACCTGCTGGAACCAGAACGGCGCACCCGCGCGCCCCGAGACGATCGCGCCGACCATCAGCAGCGGCAGCACCACCAGGGTCGCCGTGCCGACCCGGCGCGGCCGGCCGCCTGCCGCCGTCGTGTCGCGGACCAGCCGCCGCCACACGTACCAGTGCACCCCGGCCAGCAGGGCCGCGACCGCGAGCGCGAGAAGAATGCCGATGACTAGCACGTCTGCCCCTTTGCGCGCTCGCGGCGCAGATACCGCACTCCACGGAACCCGAGCACCCCAACGACCGTCCCCAGGAGAAAGGAAGTAATCGCGAGCAGCAGATGTACCCAGAAGTACGTGGTCGGGTCACCCGCGTCGTCAAAAGCGAGCCCGCTGCCGTCCTTCCACAAGTTCTTGACGAAAGTGATCCAGATGAACCAGCTCCACACCCCGAAGGCGAGCAGGAACCAGGAGACGGGGCGGCTGAGCTTCATGGGCTCAGTATCGCCACTGTCGCCAGGCCTGCTTGTCCGGGGTGGGCTTGTCCGGGGTGGGCTGTCCCGGCGGCACGCCCGGCGGGTCTCCCCCGCCATGACGGGTTCCATGGTCGAGCCATGTACGTTCTCGTGCGTGTCTGCCGTTAAAAAGACCGCTCTGACGGTCCTCTCCGCCGCGCTGCTTCCCGCTCTCTTCGCCGCACCCGCGCACGCGGCCCCCGGCGACGACAGGCCCGGCGCCAAGAAGCACCCGAAACCGCCGTCCGCGATGTCCACGGTCGGCGGCACTCAGCTGGGCAGCCCGGGGGTGCAGGTGAAGCTGGGAGCGGGCGCCCCGGTCCTGCCCAAGGAGCTGAGCGGCCGTTCGTGGATCGTCGCGGATGCCCAGACGGGCGACGTACTCGCTGCGAACAACGCTCACTGGCGGCTGCCGCCCGCCTCCACCATGAAGATGCTCTTCGCGGACACCGTGCTGCCCCGGCTGCCCAAGACGCAGGTCCGCAAGGTCAAGGACTCCGACCTCGTGGGCATGGGCGAGGGCAGCAGCCTGGTCGGCATCAAGGAGGACCAGAGCTACACGGTCCACGACCTGTGGCTCGGGGTGTTCCTGCGCTCGGGCAATGACGCCGTGCATGTGCTGTCCGCGATGAACGACGGGGTGCCCAAGACCGTTCGGGACATGCAGAAGCACGCCGAGGAGTTGCAGGCGCTGGACACCAATGTGGTGTCGCCCGACGGTTACGACGCCAAGAACCAGGTCAGCAGCGCGTACGACCTGACGCTCATCGCCCGCAGCGGGATGCAGAAGAAGGACTTCCGCGAGTACGCGTCAACGGCGAGCGCGCAGTTCCCGGGTGAGAAGAAGAAGGGCAAGAAGCGCGGGAGCTTCGGGATCCAGAACACCAACCGCCTGCTGACGGGCGATGCGGGCATTGAGCCGTACAAGGGCATCGCGGGCGTGAAGAACGGCAGCACCACACACGCGGGGACGACCTTCACCGGGGTCGCGCAGCGCGGCGAGCGGGTGCTGCTCGTCACCGTCATGAATCCGTCGGCGAACGAGAGCCACGCCGTCTACAAGGAGAGCGCGCGTCTCCTCGACTGGGGCTTCGCGGCGGCGGGAAAGGTGACCCCGGTCGGTGAGCTGGTCGCGCCCAAGTCGGCGAAGACCGGCAGCACCAAGGGCGCCCCGCCGGCCGGCCAGGACTCCGCCAGCCACAAGAGCCCCACCGAGCTCGCCGCGACGGACGGCGGCTCCAGCGGGGTCGGTATCGCGCTCGCCATCTCGGGCGGCGCGCTGGTGCTGCTCGCCGGTGGGGTGTTCCTGATCAACCGGCGCTGGCCGCTGCCTTCCCTGGGCCGCCGCCGCCGTTGACGGCCTCCGCCCCGGTGTCGGCTCCGGCCGTCTCCGGGGCGTCGGCGTCGCGTTCGTTGTTGCGTTCGTTGTTGCGCCGTGTCGCCGTCCAGGCGGCGCAGAGCAGCAGCAGCTTCGCGGTGAAGCTGATCCACAGCAGGAGTGCGATCGGTACCCCGAAGGCGCCGTACATGCTCTTCGCCGCTACGCCCTTCATATAGCCGCCGAGCAGCAGCTTGAGCAGCTCGAAGCCGACCGCGCCGATGAGCCCGGCGGTGATCAGCCGGTGCTTGGCCGGGTGTACGCCGGGCAGCAGGGTCAGGATGTAGAGCAGCAGGGCGAAGTCCGCGGCGACCGCGAGGGCGATCGCGACGACCTGCAGCAGCACACCGCCCGCGCCGCTCTCCGAGATGCCGATGCGCTCGGCGGTCCAGCCGACGGCGGTCGACCCGATGGAGGAGGCGGCCAGCGAGGCGAGCCCGACGGCGCCGAGGCCGAGCAGCACCCCGCCGTCCTTGAGCTTGAGCAGGAACGGGTTGCCCTCGTCCTCGTCGTCCAGCTCCCACACGGCCCGCAGGCATTCGCGCATCGAGCCGACCCAGCCGATGCCGGTGAACAGGAGCAGGGCGCCCGCGACCAGGCCGACGGCGCCCGCGTTGTCCACCAGGGAGCCGAGGTCGAGCTGGTCGGCGATGCCGGGCACCTGGTCGGACATCTTGTCCTCAAGGCTCTTGAGCTGATCGTCGGAGAGCAGCGCGGCGCCGATCGCGGCGGCCACGGTGATCAGCGGGAAGAGCGCCAGGAAACTGATGAACGTGATCGCGGCGGCCAGCCGGGACCAGTGCACCCGGTCGAGTGTCTCGTACGTACGCCACGCGTGTGTGGTCATCAGCCGCGTCACGAGCGGACCGATGACAGGCAGTTTCTTCAGCCAGTCCATGACGACCCTTTACCCTCGGAACGGAAAACCAGCGTCCGTGTACCCCAGAAACGCAGGCAGGTGGCGAGCCCCATGCCGACGACCGCTCCGGAGAGTGTGTCGGCCCGCGGCGAGGTGAGGCCGAGGCCGTAGTGCGAGACGGCGATGCACAGCAACTGCACGAGTGCGCCCGCGGCATTGACGGCGAAGAAGAGCCCGTACTGCCGGAGCCGGGAGACCTGTGCGGCCCTCCCCCGGTAGGTGCCGACCGCGTTGCCCGCGTACGCGACCGTGCAGCCGGCCAGGAACGCCACGGCCTTCGCGCCGAGCGGGTCCCAGCCCAGTGGCCCGCGCAGCCAGACAAAGAGCGCCAGGTCGGCGGCGTACGCGCACAGTCCGACGGCGGCGAAGGCGCTGATCTCCCGTCTGCTCGCCCGCAGAGTGGTGCTCGCCCGCAGAGTGGCGATGGGGGGACTCACAGGTCCGCGACCGCCAGCGCGTACATCGCCACCCATACGAGCCCGATCACGGCCAGCGCCCTGTCCCGCAGGACCACGTCCTCGGGGGCTCCTGCCGTGCCCCGGTCGGCGAAGACGGCGTAGCGCAGTACGGCGAGGATGAAGGCGATCATCGACAGCTGACGCCAGGGCAGCAGGCTGCCGTTGGCCGTGCCGCCGCTCTCCAGCGCCCACAGGCAGTACCCGAGTACGGCGACTCCGGCCGCCAGCTGCCATACGAAGCGCAGGTAGCCGGTGGTGTATTCGCTGAGCAGCGCCCGCGTCGCGCCGCCCTTGTCCGCCATCTGCACGGCTTCCGAGTAGCGCTTGGCGGACACCATGAAGAGCGCGCCGAACCCGGCGGTGATCAGGAACCAGCGGGAGAGCGGGATGGACAGCGCCACCCCGCCGATCATCGCGCGCATCAGGAAACCGGTGGTGACGACGACCAGGTCGACGACGAGTACGTGCTTGAGCGAGACGCAGTAGGCGAGTTGCATCAGGACGTACGCCGCGAGCAGTACGGCCGTCATCGGGTTGCACAGCAGCGCGGCGGCGACGGGGACCAGGATGGCGAGCAGCCCGCCGACGCCGTACGCGACGGACACCGGCACCTGGCCGGTGGCGACGGGGCGGCGGCACTTGACGGGGTGCGCGCGATCGGCCTCGGCGTCGCGCGCGTCGTTGATCAGGTAGACGGCGGACGCGGCTGCCGTGAACAGCAGGAAGACCAGGATCAGTTGGGTGAGGGCGTGCCGGGATGCCAGCTCGCCGGCGGCTGCGGGCGCGGCCACTACGAGGACGTTCTTGACCCACTGGCGGGGCCGCGCGGTGCGCAGCAGCCCGGCGGGCAGGCCGAGCGGGCGGTGTCCGGGCCCGGACGGCGGTGAGGCGCGTGCGGGCCGCTCGATGAGCGCGGCGGCTGCTGTGGTCACCCCCGGTGCGGCCCTCGATGCGGCCCCCGGTGCGGCCCCTGTCGTGGATGCTGTCGTGGCTGCTGTGGTGGTGCGCTCAGACATGGGCGGCTCCCCCGTCGACGATGGCCGGTGGCCTTGTCGGTCCTGCCGGTCCTGCCGGTCCTGTCATCCATGCGGCCCCGAGTCCGGCCATCACCCCGCCGAGCACTGCGCCCGCGACCACGTCCGTCGGGTAGTGGACCCCGACGACCAGCCGGGACACGCACATCGCGGCGGCCAGCGGCGGCACGATGTGCCTGCCCAGCGGGGTCAGCGCGCCGAAAGCCACCGCGGCTGCGGCCGCCGACGTCGCGTGCGAGCTGGGGAAGGAGTGCAGGCCCGCGGTACGCACCAGGGGCTCCCGGAAGGGGAGTTGGGGGCGTGGGCGGCGTACGGCCAGCTTGACGGCCATGCTCGCCAGGTGCGCGGCGCCGATGAGCGCCGTACCGCGCAGCCAGGCGTCGCGACGCTCCCAGTCGGCCGCGGCGCCCATCAGACCGGCGGCGATCCAGACGGCTCCGTGCTCACCGCACCAGGAGAGTCCGCGTGCGGCGGCGGCCAGATGCGGGTCTGTTCCACAGTCCCGCATCGCCGACAGCAGACGGCGGTCGACGTCTCGCATCTGTCACCCCTCTTCGGTAGCGGTGGTCCGGCGGAACGGACGCAGGCCGGGGGCGACTCTTGTCCATAAAGCCCACTATTCAGGGATATTAATGACAACACACCTTCAATCACCCGTTTCGCTCAGCACAGCGGGCTCGTAGCGGGCTTTGGCCGGCCCTTTGCTCAAACAGGACAGTTATGGGCGATACGGTCACGGTCATGTCTGTCGACACCGTCTCAGTGACCGGTTGGGGCCGCACCGCCCCGACGACCGCCCGCCTGGTCCGACCGCGTTCGTACGAGGAGGCGGCAGCCGCCGTCCGCGCCTGCGGGGCGCACGGCGCACGCGGTGGCATCGCCCGCGGCCTCGGCCGCGCGTACGGCGACGCCGCGCAGAACGCGGGCGGATCCGTCCTCGACATGACCGCCCTGAACCGCGTCCATACGGTCGACGCCCGTACGGGCGTCGTGGTGTGCGACGCGGGCGTGAGTCTGCACCGGCTGATGGAGGTGCTGCTGCCGCTCGGCTGGTTCGTGCCGGTGACGCCCGGCACCCGCTATGTGACCGTGGGCGGCGCGATCGGCGCGGACATCCACGGCAAGAACCACCACGGCTCGGGCTCCTTCTCCCGCCACGTCCTCTCCTTCGAGCTGCTCACCGCGGACGGCGAGGTACGCACGGTCCCGGCCGGCACGCCGCTCTTCGACGCGACGGCGGGCGCGATGGGACTGACGGGCGTGATCCTCGCCGCCACGGTCCAACTGCTGCCCGTCGAGACCTCCTTGATGTCGGTGGACACCGAACGGGCCACCGATCTGGACGACCTGATGGCCAGGCTCACCGCCACCGACGGCCAGTACCGCTACTCGGTCGCCTGGATCGACCTGCTCGCGCGCGGCGCGGCCATGGGGCGCTCGGTCCTGACCCGGGGGGAGCACGCGCCGCTGGACGCGCTCCCGGCGCGCGCCCGCCGCGCTCCGCTCGCGTTCCGCCCCGGCAGGCTCCCGGCCGCGCCCTCCTTCGTACCCGAGGGTCTGCTGGGCCGGTCCTCGGTGGGCCTGTTCAACGAGCTCTGGTACCGCAGGGCGCCCCGTTCGCGCGTCGGCGAACTCCAGAAGATGTCGACGTTCTTCCACCCGCTGGACGGGGTGCCGCACTGGAACCGGATCTACGGGCGCGGCGGGTTCGTCCAGTACCAGTTCGTCGTCGGGTACGGGCAGGAGGAGACCCTGCGCCGGATCGTGGGGCGCATCTCGGGGCGCCGGTGCCCGTCGTTCCTCGCCGTCCTCAAGCGGTTCGGGGACGGCGACCCCGGCTGGCTTTCCTTCCCGCTGCCCGGCTGGACGCTGGCGCTGGACATCCCCGCGAACATGCCGGGGCTCGGGGCGTTCCTCGACGATCTTGACGAGGAGGTCGCGGGCGCCGGTGGCCGTGTGTATCTGGCCAAGGACTCACGGCTGCGCCCCGAAATGCTGGCCCGGATGTATCCGCGACTGCCCGAATTCCGTGCGCTGCGCGCCGAGTTGGACCCCCGTTCGGTCTTCACGTCGGACCTGTCACGCCGCCTCTCCCTCTGACCGAACAGACCGACCAGACCGACCAGACCGAGTTTCAGGAGATTCCTCATGAAGGACGCCTTCGGCGCCCCGCAGTCCCTGCTCGTCCTCGGCGGCACGTCCGAGATCGGCCTGGCCACCGCCCGCCGCCTGGTGGCCCGCCGCACCCGCACGGTCTGGCTGGCCGGGCGCCCCTCCCCCGCGCTGGAGTCGGCGGCGGCCGGACTGCGGGCACTGGGCGCGGACGTACGCACCGTCGCCTTCGACGCGCTCGACTCCGCGTCGCACGAGGAGTCCCTCGGCAAGGTCTTCACCGAGGGGGACATCGACATGGTGCTGATGGCCTTCGGCGTCCTCGGCGACCAGGCGAACGACGAGGCCGAGCCGCTGGCCGCCGTCCGGGTCGCGCAGACGAACTACACGGGGGCCGTCTCCGCGGGCCTGGTGTGCGCCAACGCCCTCCAGGGGCAGGGCCACGGCTCCCTGGTCGTGCTGTCCTCGGTCGCCGGCGAGCGGGCCCGCCGCGCCAACTTCATCTACGGGTCGAGCAAGGCCGGTCTCGACGCCTTCGCCCAGGGCCTCGGGGACGCGCTGCACGGCACCGGCGTGCATGTCATGGTCGTGCGCCCCGGGTTCGTACGGACGAAGATGACCGAGGGGCTGACGGAGACACCGCTGGCGACGACGCCCGAGGCGGTGGCACTGGCCATTGAGACGGGCCTGCGGCGCCGCTCGGAGACCGTGTGGGTGCCGGGGACCCTGCGGGTGGTCATGTCGGCCCTGCGCCACGTACCGCGCCCGCTGTTCCGGCGCCTGCCGGTCTGAGGGACGCCGGGCCGTGGGGCGGCCGTACACCGGACGAAATTGGTCAGGGCACCCTGACGTCGAGCCCGGGGTTGGGCCGCCGGGGCGTGGTGGGCTCGTCGACCGGGGAATTCTGCGCGGGCACACCGCCGGGCACCGTGCCGCCCCCGAAGGCGTAGTCGCAGAGCTTGCGCCACACCCCGTCCGCGCCCTGTTCGTACAGCGCGAAGCCGGAGCAGGACCACTGGGCGCCGTACTCCGAGAGCTCTTCGTACGCCCGGTCCATCCCCTCTTCGGAGATGTCGTGGGCGACGGTGACATGCGGGTGGTACGGGAAGTGCAGCTCGCGCTGGAGCGGGCTCGACGCGTCCCTGACCCGCTTCTGAAGCCAGGAGCAGGCCGCGGCGCCCTCGACGACCTGCACGAAGACAACGGGCGAGAGCGGACGGAACGTACCGGTGCCGGACAGTCGCATCGGGAAGGACCGGCTCGCGGCGGCGACCGCCGCGAGATGCGTCCCGACCGCGGGCAGCACCGAGGCGTCCACCTCGGTGGGCGGCAGCAGGGTGACGTGGGTGGGGATGCCGAGGGCCGCCGGATCCCCGAAGCTCGCGCGCCGCTCCTGGAGCAGGCTGCCGTACGGCTCCGGGACCGCGATCGAAACGCCGAGCGTTACGGTCCCCACGTCGTTCTCCTCCGTCATCCGGTCATCCGGTGTCTTGCTGCCAGTGTGCAGTGTGGCGGGCGCGTCGCCCTTGTGGCCAGAGTCCATCGACCCGGGCCCTCCGCCCGGCCGGTGGACCGGGCCGAAACATCAGTGCTTCGCGGGCAGGAGGCCGACCTTGTCGTACGCCTGGGCGAGGGTCTCCGCGGCGACCGCGCGGGCCTTCTCGGCCCCCTTGGCCAGGATCGAGTCCAGCGTCTCCGGGTCGTCCAGATATTCCTGGGTGCGGGCCCTGAAGGGCGTGACGAATTCCACCATCGCATCGGCGAGGTCCGTCTTGAGCGCGCCGTACATCTTGCCCTCGTAGCTCTTCTCCAGTTCGGCGACGGTGGCGCCGGTGAGCGTGGCGTAGATGGAGAGCAGATTGCTGACGCCAGGCTTGTCCACGGGGTCGTAGCGGATCACCGTGTCGGTGTCCGTGACCGCGCTCTTGATCTTCTTCGCGGTGACCTTGGGCTCGTCGAGCAGATTGATCAGGCCCTTGGGGCTGGACGCCGACTTGCTCATCTTCGCGGTCGGGTCCTGAAGATCGAAGATCTTCCCGGTCTCCTTGAGGATGTACGGCGCCGGCACGGTGAAAGTCTCGCCGAAGCGGCCGTTGAAGCGCTCGGCGAGGTCCCGGGTCAGCTCGATGTGCTGGCGCTGGTCCTCGCCGACCGGGACCTGATCGGCCTGGTAGAGCAGGATGTCCGCGACCTGGAGGATCGGGTACGTGAACAGGCCGACGGTGGCGCGGTCGCTGCCCTGCTTGGCGGCCTTGTCCTTGAACTGGGTCATGCGCGAGGCCTCACCGAAACCGGCGATGCAGTTCATCACCCAGCCGAGCTGGGCGTGCTCGGGGACCTGGCTCTGGACGAAGAGCGTGCAGCGGTCCGGGTCGAGGCCGGCGGCCAGCAGCTGGGCGACCGCGAGCCTGGTGTTGGCGCGCAGCTCGGCGGGGTCCTGCGGAACGGTGATCGCGTGCAGGTCGACCACCATGTAGAAGGCGTCGTGGGTTTCCTGCAACGCCACCCACTGGCGCACGGCGCCCAGGTAGTTGCCGAGGTGGAACGAACCTGCGGTGGGCTGGATGCCGGAGAGCACACGCGGACGATCAGAGGCCATGACCTCATTCTCTCAGGTGCGGAACCCAGCTCTGTTCTCGGTGCCCGCCGCGGTCGGGCACGAATGAGACGAGAATCACAGCAGGCCCGGTCCGCGGAATGGCACCGAGCGGTCGGCGGGGGCGGTTTCCGGCAATTGAGCGCGATACGGCGAACCTGCGCGGCCCGGACGGTGTACCAACGGGGGCACCGCCGTGCGGGCAGGCCGCGCGGGCGTCGGATGGGGAGAAAATGCGACCGTTACGACGACTGGCCGTCGCCTGCGGGACCGCGCTCGCGACGGCGCTGCTGTACGCACCACCCGCGGTGGCGGCCGACCCGACCAGCGTCCTGCTGACCTCGCCCGTCAGCGGCGAGGCCCACGCGGTCCACCGGTCGAACGGCAGCTATGCGGAGTTGGAGAGTCACCTGGGCGCCGGGGAGCCGGGGAGCGTGGAGCCGGGCGGCGTGGCGATGCGTCCGGCGGTCGTCGACAAACCGGCGGACGCGGGCGGGACTTGGCGCAGGATCACGGTCACCTGGCTGGTGCACGACGTGTCCGTATGGCGGGTCGACCGGGTGCATGTGCCGAAGTCCGGCGGGCCGATCTGGGTCAGTACGGTGACCCCCGGCGACTCCGCCCCCAAGGAGCGCTGGCACCTGGCCGACGCCCCGGCGCGACTCCACGACCTGCTGACCGGGCTCGGCGTCCTGGGCAGGGCGAAGGGCGACCCGGCGGCCACCGGCAACTACGTGGGTGAGGCGGACCACCCGCCGGACTTCGTCTCCCCCGGGGTGTCGGAGCCGGCCGCGGTCGCACCGGGGGACCCCGCGCCCGTGCCGGAGCCCCCGTCGTCCGCCTCGCCCGCCGCCACCGCGTCGGCCTCCGGCGGCGGTACGGGCCGGTGGTGGGCGCTGCCGGGGCTGGCGGCCGGGATCCTGACGGGGCTCGCCGGGGCCGCCCTGCTCCAGCGCCGGCGGGCCCACCGGGGGTCGGGGCCGCCGGAGCCGCGCGGTCGACTCATCGATCTCTGACCGCGGAGAGACCGGGAACCGCGGAGCGCCGAGGAACCCCGGGATCGGAAACCCCGGGATCGGAAACCCCGGCATCGGAAACCGCAGCATCGGACAGCGGTCGGGCGCGCCGCGCCACCAGGTTTCTTCGTCGTCTGCGCGAGCGACGATAGAAAGGGGCACCATCCTCGCCCCTCACCGGATGGATTGTTTCGACGATCGGAGACCCCGTGTCGACCACCACTGCTGCCATCGCCTCCGCGGAAGCGCACAGCGCGCACAACTACCATCCCCTGCCCATCGTCATCGCCTCGGCGGAGGGCGCCTGGATGACCGACATCGAGGGCCGCCGCTACCTCGACATGCTCGCCGGTTACTCCGCGCTCAACTTCGGCCACGGCAACCGCCGGCTGATCGACGCGGCCAAGGCCCAGCTGGACAGAGTGACGCTGACGTCCAGGGCCTTCCACCACGACCGCTTCGCCGACTTCTGTACGCAGCTCGCCGAGTTGTGCGGCATGGAGATGGTGCTGCCGATGAACACCGGCGCCGAAGCGGTGGAGACGGCCGTGAAGACCGCCCGCAAGTGGGGCTACCGGGTCAAGGGCGTGCCGGACGGCCGGGCCAAGATCATCGTGGCGGGCGGCAACTTCCACGGCCGTACGACCACCATCGTCAGCTTCTCGACGGACGCCGAGGCGCGGGCCGACTTCGGCCCGTACACCCCGGGCTTCGAGATCGTCCCGTACGGCGATCTGACGGCGCTCGACGCGGCGATGACCGAGAACACCGTGGCCGTCCTGCTGGAGCCGATCCAGGGCGAGGCCGGGGTGCTGGTGCCGCCTGCCGGGTATCTCGCTGGGGTGCGGGAGCTGACGCGTGCGCGCAATGTGCTCTTCATCGCGGACGAGATCCAGTCGGGGCTCGGCAGGACGGGCCGGACCTTCGCCTGCGAGCACGAGGACGTCGTACCGGACATGTATCTGCTGGGCAAGGCGCTGGGCGGCGGGGTCGTGCCGGTGTCCGCGGTGGTGTCGTCGGCCGAGGTGCTCGGCGTGTACCGGCCGGGCGAGCACGGTTCGACCTTCGGCGGGAACCCGCTGGCCTGCGCGGTGGCGCTGGAGGTCGTGGCGATGCTGCGCACCGGGGAGTTCCAGCAGCGCGCCACCGAGCTCGGCGACCACCTTCACCACGAGCTGGGGCTGCTGGTCGGCGGCGGCGCGGTCGAGGCGGTGCGCGGCCGGGGGCTGTGGGCTGGCATCGATATCGCCCCGTCGCACGGCACCGGCCGGCAGATCTCCGAGCGGCTGATGGCGCGGGGTGTGCTGGCCAAGGACACCCATGGGTCGACGATCCGGATCGCGCCGCCGCTGGTGATCAGCAAGGAGGACCTGGACTGGGGCCTCGACCAGCTCAAGGGGGTGCTGGCCGACTAAGGGGTGTCCGCTAGAGGATCACGTGCGGGAGGAAGCGGGCGTACTCGTCCGTGATCAGGCCCGCCGACTCCCGGATGCCGAGCCCCGCCGCCTCGTTCTCGACGACCCACGCACCGAGCACCACGCGGTTGCCGTCGAAGTCGGGCAGCGGGGCCAACTCCTGGTAGCAGACGGGTGCGTCGGTCACCGCGCGGGCGACCAGCGCCGAGCCCGCCTGGTGGATCGTGACGCCCGCGCCCTCGCGGCCCAGCAGCGGCTTGGCGACGTACCCGGGGCCGTCGGCCGCGGCCAGCTCGCGCGGGCCGTCGAGATAGGCGGCGAGCAGGTTCGGGTGGCCGGGGTAGAGCTCCCACAGGATGGCCAGGAGCGCCTTGTTGGAGAGCAGCATCTTCCAGGCCGGCTCGATCCAGCAGGTGGTGCCGGTGCCGCCGCCGTTGTCGAGGGTGCTCAGGACGTGCGGTCCGAAGCGGTCGGTCGTCAGCCATTCCCACGGGTAGAGCTTGAAGCAGCTGCGGATGAAGCGCAGCTTCTCGTCGACGAAGCGGCGCGACAGCCGGTCCCAGCCGATGCGTTCGACGGACAGCGCCTCGGTGGTGATCCCGGCCTGCTGGGCGGTCTCGCGCAGATACGCGACCGTCATCAGGTCCTCGCCCAGCTCGTCGCCGTCGGAGTGGACGAAGTACAGCGGTCCCGGCGGCAGTAGCGGGGCCTGCCGCTTCCATGCGTCGACGAGCCGCTCGTGCAGGGAGTTCCACTGGTCGGCGCCGGGGAAGCGCTCCTCCATCCAGAACCACTGCGGGCCGGCCGCCTCCACCAGCGAGGTGGGGGTGTCCGCGTTGTACTCCAGCATCTTGGCCGGGCCCGTGCCGTCGTACCGCAGGTCGAACCGGCCGTAGAGGGAGGGGAGTTCGGCGCGCCTGCGCCAGGACTCGGAGACCCGCGAGACGAGTTGCGGGTCGGTGATGCCGAGGTCGGCGAAGCGGTCGTGCTCGACGATGTGCGCGGCTGCGGCCAGGCACATGGTGTGCAGTTCCTCGACGACCTCCTCCATCGCCTCGACCTCGGGCAGCGAGAACTCGTAGTACGCGCTCTCGTCCCAGTACGGGCGCAGGGAGCCGTCCGGGTAGCGGGTCAGGGGGTAGATGCAGCCCTGTTCCTCGACGGTCTGCTGCCAGCCGGGGCGCGGTTCGATCGTGTGACGCTTCATGGGTACGTTTCTGCGATCCGTTCCGCGATCCGTCAGCCGCCGCTGGAGCCGGAGGACCCGAAGCCACCGGTATCGACCGCCGACTTGTCGAAGCTGCCGGCGATGACCTTGCCGCTGCTGACGCGGCCCCCGTAGTAGTGCGTGCCGTTGCCGTCGTCGTCGTCGCACTCGTAGTCGGGCAGGACCTCTTGGGTGACCCGGTCCACGCACCGCTCGTCCGGCTCCGACCCGCAGGCCGTGAGGGTCGCCGCGAGGACCCCCATGCCGCCGAGCAGCACCGTGGTTGACCTCATTTTGCGCCGTGTTACTGCCATGTCTTGGCCCCTACCCCGTCGTTCGAACGTCTTTCCAGACCGTCGGACAGACTAGGTGGCCCAATACCGCCGCCGGAACCCGGTGCACGATCTCTCCCCAACTAATGTCACTATGTGCTCCTTGGGATGATTTGCGCGCTCAGTTCAGCGGTCTGTATCGGCACGGCCTCAGTCCTCCAGGCCGTCGCGGCCCGGGCCGCACAGCCCGGCACCGGCAGCGGCGTCGATGTGACGCTGCTGCTGCGCGCACTGCGCCAGTGGCGGTACGTCGCCGGGCTCGCCCTCGACCTCATCGGCTTCGTCCTCCAGATCCTCGCGCTGCTCGCCATCCCGATCTACGCCGTCGAGGCGGCGCAGGCCGGCAGCCTCGCCGTCACGGCGGTGGTCGCCGCCCGCGTGCTGGGGATCCCGCTCAGCCGCACCGAGTGGGGCGCGGTCGGGGTGGTCTGCGCGGGCCTGGCGATGCTGGGGCTCTCCTCGGGCCCCGAGGGCGCGGAGAACGGCCCGTCCGTGCTGCCGTACGCCCTGCTGGGCGTCGCGTGCGCGGTGCTCGTCACGGGCGCGCTGGCGGGCCGGCTCCGCGACCCGGCCCGCTCACTTGTCCTCGGCTTCGGCGCCGGAACCGGCTTCGGGGTGGTGTCGGTCTCGGTGCGGCTGATCGACGACCCGGCGCCGGCGGTGCTGTTCGCCAACCCCGCCCTGTACGCGCTGCTGCTCGGCGGCGGTGCGGCCTTCCTGCTGTTCACGTCGGCGCTCCAGCGCGGCTCGGTGACCACCGCGACGGCCGGTCTGGTGATCGGCGAGACGCTCGGCCCCGCCGTCGTGGGCGTGGTCTGGCTCGGGGACCGTACGCGCGAAGGCCTGGCCTGGGTGGCGGTGCTCGGCTTCGCGGTGGCGGTGGCGGGCGCGCTGACCCTGGCACGGTTCGGTGAGGCGCCGGTCGACGGGGTGGCCGACGCGGACAGCGACGCCGGGACAGAGGCAGGGACCACCCGCTAAACCTCCGAGCGGCCCCTGTCGAAAAAAGTTTCAGCGGCCGGGAACAAGGCGGAGTGATTGACCGTTCATATTTACGTAGGCTTTTATACCTGCACCCACAGACTGCCCCGGTCGGTCCCCCCGTCCGGCCGGGGCTCCCCCGTGTGTTCCCGTCCGAGAGAGTGATCAACGAACCGCGCCGGTACCCGCGCGCCACGTTTCCTCGTTGCAGACGGCGTGAACACTGCGAGCCTGTCCCACATACTGCCCACCCTCACCCGGACCGTTTCCGGCCCCCGTGACGACGCCGCCCCGAGCGGACATACGCAGATCGTGGCCGCTTGCCGCACGCACGGCGACACCCTGGTGATCGCCCTCCAGGGCGAGATCGACCGCTTCACCGCCGCTCCCCTGCACGCGATACTGACCTCCGCGGCCGCGTTCGGACACACCCGTCTCGTCATCGACGCGACCCGCATCACGTTCTGCGACTCAGGCTTCCTCAACGCCGTGCTCGGCTGGCGGCGCCGGGGGCGCAGGCTGTGTCTCGCGTCCTGTTCACCCGCCGTGGTGCGGCTGCTGGACGCCGTCCACGCCTCCGGCGACCGCCTCGCCAGGACTGCCACGCTGGAGGAAGCGCTGAGGTAAAGACCCCGGGCCACGATTCCTGACGCACCACCCCATCGTGCCGGGCGCCTGCCTCCCTCAGGGAAGCGCCCGGCACAGCGCGTCCAGGGCCCCCGTCCACGCACTGTCCGGCGGTGTCCCGTACGCGACGACCAGCGCGTCCCGCTGCCGCGCCGCAGCCGTCGCCGAAGGGTGGGTGTGCCGGCCCAGGCCGTACACCTCAAGCCCGTGCCAGGCCGCGGCCCTGACCACGGAGTTCTCGGTGCCCGGCGGCAGTTCGAGCACCGCGTGCAGCCCGGCCGCGATCCCGGTCACCCGGACGTCCGGCGCCCGCTCCGCGAGTGCGGCCACCAGTTGGTCGCGGCGGCGCCGGTAGCGCAGCCGCATGCCGCGCACATGGCGGTCGTACGCCCCCGATTCGACGAACTCCGCCAGCGTCAGCTGGTCCAGTGAGCTGCCCGCCCAGTCGAACGCGCCCTTGGCCCGCGTCACCGGCTCGACCAGCGCCTCCGGCAGCACCATCCAGCCAATGCGCAGCCCGGGGGCGAGCGACTTGCTGGCCGTCCCGAAATAGATCACGCGCTCCGGGTCGAGGCCCTGGAGCGCGCCGACCGGAGTAGGTCCAACACTCTGGGACCTTCCGGGTAGCGGGACGTTTCCGCTGGTCACAAAGGGTCTGGCATGGCAACGGCAACGAAGGTCAGCGTTTCTAGGAAACCGTCCCGCTCCCCGCTAGGGGTGAACTCATCTACGCAGCGCAAGACCGACGACAGGCCGGAAGTGGACCTGTTGCTGAGAAAGTCGAAGGTCGTCCGGGAAGGTGAGCGCGCGCTCTCGCTACGGGCGCAGGAGGAGCGGGGCCGACGCTGGGCCGACGAAGAGGGCTACGGGGTCCGCAAGGTCTGGCGAGAGAACTTGTCGGCGTGGTCGGACGTTCAGCGCCCGAAGTATGACGCCGCCATGGATGCCGTGATGAACGGCGAAGTACCGGCGCTGTGGGTTTATGCACTCGACAGGTTCAGCCGCAAGGGTGCTGAGGCGGTCGTCCCGATTCTTGGCAAGGCACGGGTCATCTTCGATTACGAGCGCCTTGATTCCAGCCAGGAACGCGACCGACAGTGGATCATTCAGCGTGCCGAAGACGCACGCGCCTACTCCGTCCGTCTGTCGTACAACGTCTGTAGGACGAAGGCCCGTCAGCGCAATGAGGGCCGTTGGTTGGCCCGTGCGCCGTTCGGGCTTGTCGCGGACAAGGGCACGCGGAAACTGTCGCCCAACCTGACGAAGGTTCGGGGCAAGGACTATTCCCCGTGGTCCATCGTGCTCCGCATTTTCGCGTCTATCGCGGGCGGTACGTCGTCGCGCGCATTGGCGCGGGAGTTCAACGAGGCAGGCATCAAGTCCGCGACGGGCAAGACGTGGCGGGCGGACAGTATCCGGGCGATCGTCATTCACCCCGTGTATGAGGGGTGGCTTACCGTCTCGCCGGGCGGCAAGTCGCACAAGGCCCCGACGCACTATTTCAACGATGCTGGGGAGCGTGTCCGGTGTGTCGAGCCCAGCGTGTTGCCGTCGATGGTTTCGGAAGACGTGGCCGACCGTGCGCGACGTGTTCTCAGCGGGCATCAGATCATCGACAACACCCCCCGTCCGGGACGCGCGAAATCGCTTCTCGCTGGACGCCTCGCGTGCGCGTCGTGCGGCAAGTCCATTGTGGCTGACGGCAAGTCGTACAACTGCCAACTTCGCGCTTCGGGCGGTGCGTGCGACGCTCCCGCTTCGGCATGGCGTGAGGCGCTGGAAACGTACGTGATTGAACGGTGGCTTGCCCGCATAGGCAACGCCGACTTCGATGACCCGCTCATGGTCGCCGTTGCGGAGCGCTGGCAGGCTCTCACGCGCCCGAAGGAGACCACGGAGATACAGGAAGCTACCGCAGCGCTCAAGGCCGCTGAGAAGGCGCTAGACAAGTTCCATGAGGATGACCGCGCGGGCTTCTACGCGGGCCGTTCAGCCAAGTACCGGATGCCCGCGAAGGTTGAGTCGGAAGAGCGGGTCACGGCAGCGGAAGAGCGCGTCAAGGAACTGTCCGGCGGATCAATTGACGTTGGCTTCCTGTTGAACGGGGGCGCGCGGAACGCGTGGGATGACGCAAGCGACGCGCTCAAGCGGGACTTGATCGGACTCGCCATTGACAGTGTGAAGGTGACGAAAGCACCGGGACAAGGCGTGAGGTTCAAGGGGGAATCCCGCTGCACCATCGAATGGGCTCAGCCTGCCGAGCAAGAGGAGTACGCAGAAGCGGCCTAAGGCCGCCTGAGGCCCGAACCAGCCCCGTTGGTCCTCATGGACCGGCGGGGCTTCTTCATGTCCGCAGGGAACCAGCACGCTCCCCGGATGCGCGCACGGTGAAACCCGGCAGAACTCGACCGACCGACCACGCCATTACGCCGACAAACAACGTACGGCCAACAGACTTTCAACGAGATACCCGGGAGTGCACACATGGTTATGACGGATTACGCCGCACTGATCAAGACGCTACGGAAGGCCGAGAGCCAGGCAGTCGAACACGCGTACGCATGTGAGCACGAAGCGGCGGTGCCCCTACTCAACGCCATATCGGAAGTGCGCGACGCCCTTGAAGCCCTTGCCGACGGCAGGCCGTGCCAGGGGCCCAAATGCGGCGCGACCATCATCTACGGCGGCAAGGGGCGACCCGCGCGGTTCTGTGGCCGTCGCTGTAGGGAGCGGTCGGCGTACCAGTCGAAGCGTCAGCAGAGCGACCAGCCAGAACGATGAACAGCGTGGTGAAGTGGTGGTTCTAGTGCTATTTCAGGTAACCCAGTGGAACCCAAAGGGAATACAGAAAAGGCCCTTCAATCACCACTTCACCACACTGTGACCGGCGTCACCCCATCGCGCCGACCTCATCGCCTCACGTGAGGTAGTGGTACCCGCAAACGCAGGAAACCTTCCCGCTCCAGTAATAGTGACAGGGGAGTGCAGGGCGCGACCGGTTTGCCGTTGAGGACTACTCCGGCACCGGTCGCCCGTCTTCCCCCTGCGAGCGCTTGACGGAGCGCCCAACGAACCAAGCCCGGATCTCTCGCTGAATGACCGCCGTCACGGTCACGCGAGAGATCCGGGTCTTTTTGCGTCCAGACCACCGACTCACGTGAGTCGGTGGTGATCTTCGTTTCCCACTAAGGGGCCCCTGTTGAACCATGCAGAAATCGCACGTACGGCAATCGAGAAGCGGGATGCGGCAGCGAGCAAGCTGACCGACCTGACCGGCCCTTCCGGGAACCGCTCGCTGTCCGTTGGTGAACGCAAGAAGGAAACCGAACTTCTCGACCTCATTGCCGAAGAGGACGCGAACGCGAAGCGCCACATTGCCGCTGCTGCATCAGAGGATGCGGCAACGCGGATCAATTCCCCACTTCGAGAAATCGGCACGACTCGCACCCTGGATAGGAAGACAGGTGGACGCATGACCGCTACCCCTGGCGAGCTTATGGCTCGCTCTCTTGAGATATCGCGCGGTATCACGACCACGGGCACGGGAAAGGCGATGACTCCCGCGCAGTACGCGAAGAATTTCGTGGATCTACTGGCCGTCAAGTCGGTGGTCATGAACTCCGGCGTGACCCGCGTGGACACTGACGCAGAATCGTATGTGTTCCCGGTCATCAAGAGCGATTTCACGGCCGGATTCGTCTCCGAGCTTGAAAGCCTGCCTACCGGTGGCTTCGGCATGGACGGCCTCAAGGTCGTTCCGAAGAAGCTTGCCGCTGCGGACATGATCAGCAACGAGCTAGTGCAGGATTCTGCGAGCGCCGCCCTTAACCCCCTGGCGACTTCCCTTCTCCGCTCCGTGGCTCTTGGCTTCGACCGTGAGAGCTTGGTGGGCGACGGGGTCAGCGGAAAGGGGTTCGTGGGACTGACCAAGACGCCGGGCATTCAGACGTTCGCCGTTACCGGCCCGCTTGCCGACCTAGACCCGTTCATCAAGGCATTCGGGCTACTGGAATCGGCAAATGCCGTCCCTACCGCAATAGTCATGACACCCGGCAAGTGGGCAACGCTCATGGCACTACGGGAGCACACGGGCTCTCTGAAGCCGCTACTGAGCGAGAGCGCCGGTTCCCCGACCGCCGGTATCCAGCGGTCAATCCTTGGAGTCCCGGTTTGGCTCTCGCCCTATCTTGCTCCCACTGACATTCTCGTCTATGAGGCTGCCCAGATTTACGCGGTGTGGCGACGTGATGCCGCCTTCGAAACGTCCTCCGATTCGGGGTTCTTCTCGGATGGTGTCGGCATTCGCGCCATTGGTCGGGCTGTAATTGCCGTGCCCAACTCTCAGGCCGTCGTCAAGCTCACCATTTCTGCCTAACCGAACGGGAGTTCAGCAATGACTAGCACCACCAATGAGGCCGTGATTCCAGTCCGCATGATCGGCCACATGGCCTACGGGCCTACCGATGAGAGCGGGCAGCCTGCCCGCGTTCTGAACATTGGCGAAGTCCATCACGTGCCCGCCGTTGAAGCTGAGTGGCTCATGGTCAACGACCTTGCAGAGCTGGTCTAGCCCAGAATGTTCATTCAGCTTACTGCCGGGGTTCGTATCGACCGTGCCCCGGCAGGGGCGGGAATGCGCGTCAAGTGCCCCGACGATATCGGGGAATATCTGGTTGGCCAGGAATGGGGGCGCGCGGTTGCCGGGGCTCACATGGTGAATGGCCGTCCCATGCTCGCTGCCAGGGTGCGGACGCTGCCCGGCACATCCGTGCCATTGGAGGACTGGCCCGAATTCATGCGGCCTTCCTGGCTCCGCCCCAACGGGCGTGTCGTCCGGCTGGGCAGCGACCGGCTATTCGTTCCTGTGCTCTGTACCCGTTGTCAGTCGATTTCCTACCGGCCAAAGGACACGCTGCCCGAAGGGGCGCGCCCCATCAGTCGAGGTGACGGGTGGTCAGTTACGTGTTCCGTGTGCAGCAAGAGGGAGGGCTAACCGTGGCTCTGAGAAAGCGATGCCTTGAATGCCGCATGTGGGCTGAGCCTGGCGAGTCCCGATGTGCTGGGCATCTGTTCGTCCGGCGTCGGCAACGTCGCATCGGGCGAACCGGCGTCAGTCTGAGAGTGCGTCAGATGCTCAACGCGAAGGGGTACGGATACTGCACCAAGTGCGGCGGGACGCTGCCCGCTGACGCTCTTGAGGTGGACCACATCAAGGCACTGAGCAACGGCGGCAAGGACGAGATCGCGAACATCCAACTCCTGTGCAGGCATTGCCACTTGAGCAAGACCAACGATGACCGGCGCGGCAACCGCTGACAGGGGCAGGGTGCGTCAGAAGTTGGCGGCAGTGGTCCCCCTGGCGATCCAGCCCAGCTCTTCTCACGCACGGCAGTCAGACGAAGCCTCACAGGGTGTCCGGCATCTTGCGCGCCACTTCACCACCCGGCCCATAAGGGGTATGCATGCGAGTTAAAAATTGTCAACACACCCTTTGTGGGGCTCCGCTGCCGAAGGATGCCGACCGGCGCACCCGGTATTGCAGCCCCGCCCACCAGCGCGCCGCCAACCGGCTCAAGCACGCCAGCAAGCGAGCGGGCACGGTGGCCACCTTCAAGCCCGTCAGCGCCCCTGAGGCGGACGCGGAGCGCGCGGACGAACTCCGTGCCGTGTGGCGGCTGCTGATCGACTCTGTGACCGCTCAGGGCGTTCTAGTGCCAGGCTCTGCCGGTGCCCCCGTGAGCCACCCGGCGTTGCGTTTCATCGTCGGTATCGACGCCGCCCTCTCGGCACACGAGAAGACGGCTGAGCCTGCCGAAGAGGACCCGCTAGAAGCGCTCCAGGCGCTGGCCCGAAGGGCGCTCGCCAGTGGCTGAAAGAACCAGCGACGAACTCGCCCAACTCATCTGTGTTCTCGCGGACGTTGGCGATCCGGAGACACACGCGCTCTGGCCGTTGTTCGTCGCGCTGCATGAAGCCGAGATGGGGTTTCCGGGCGACCGGCTGAACTTGTGGCTCAGCGCAACGTGCCCGTGTCACCTTTGAACCCCGACCCCTGCCCCCGTTGCCCGCTGCCTTCTCGGTAGCTGGGCGGCGGGGGCTTTCAGCGTTTTTGTGACGGTATGTAACGGAAATTCGGACATATGTGGGCGCTGAGCCTCAGCCGGCGGGAACGCTGAGTGATCAAAGAGGCTGTCGCGGGTCAAGTCACGGGCGTACGCTGGCCGTACGGCTTGACTTCGTGCCAGGGAGCGCGCAATGACCGAACTGCCCGCAGAGCTGACTACCGGCGAACGTATCCGCATCCTTCGGGAGCGCCGTGGGTTGAGTCGCCCAGTGCTGGCCGGTCTCGTCGGCCGGTCACCCGACTGGCTCAAGAAGATTGAGAACGGCGACCGTGACCTACGGTCGATCACACACCTTGTGCGTCTCGCGAACGCGCTGCACGTGCCGGACGTGGCGACTCTGACAGGTGGGGACCTGAGCATCCCGGCCGATGCGGTCGGCAAGCTCTCGCACGCGTCCGTCACGCCCATTAGGGCAGCCCTGCACGGCGTCTCGTTCGCCGCCGTGCCGACCGTGGGCGCGGTGTCTCCCGAAGCCCTGAAGGGCCGCGTGAGCGGCGCATGGCGGCTCTGGCACAGCAGTACTCACCAACGCACCGAAGTTGGGACGCTGCTCCCCGACTTGATCCGTGACGCTCACGCGTGCGTCAAGGCTCACCAGGGGGACGAACGGCGGGCCGCTCACGCTGCTACTGGGGACCTGTACCGTCTCGTTCAGCGGCACTTGGCCCATATCTGTGAGCCAGAGCTGTACTGGCTCGCTCTCGACCGTGGACGTGCTCACAGCGAGGAATCCGACCACCCCGTATCGCTCGCACTCGCCGCATGGTCAACGGCCATCGGTCAGCGCGCGGCGGGCTTCGCTGAGGAAGCCGTCCAAACCGACGAAGCGGGCATGGCGCTGCTGCGTAGCCGACTGGAAGACGGACCTACTGAACTCCTCGGCGTATATGGGGCGTTGAACCTTCAGGCCGCAATTTCATGCGGTCTTGACGGCAGGTCCGGCGATGCTGAGCGGTACCTCACCGAAGCGGACCGCACCGCCCGCCGACTGCCCGCCGACTACACGCAGACGCAATCGGCGTTCGACGCGTCCAACGTGGCCATTCATGGTGTCAGCGTCGGCGTGGGTCTGCTGACCCCTGGTGAGGCGCTGCGGCGCGCTGAGAGCATCGCGCCGGAAGGGATCACGTCGCTTGAGCGCCGCTCTCGTCTGCTGCTCGACATCGCGGCCGGTCACCAGCAGAAGCGGGAGACGGCTGCTGCCGTCCACTACCTCGGCCACGCACACCGTGTGACCCCCGAAGGCATTCGGTACGTGCCCATGGCGCGCGGCCTCGCCGCCCAACTCGCCAAGACGGCGTCAGGCCCGCTTAAGGGTGAGGCGGTCGCGCTCGCTGAGGCGGTCGGTGTAGCCGCTGCGTAGCCCAAATGGGTAGGGGGACAATCTGTCCCCCTCGCCAACTCCTGTGCCCCCTACGGTCTTTCGAACCTGATGAGACCTAGGGGGCGCAATCATGTGCAGCGCGACACCGGACCCCGAAGAGGGCTGCGAGATTGAGGCGCTGGCCACGCTGATAGAGGCGGGGGGCTTCTGGCGACTCGCGCCGGAGTGGGTGCCTCAGGCGTACGCGGACCCGTCGCCGGACGTGCTCAACCGTGTTGGTGACGGACTCCGGCAGTTGATCGCATGAGGAGTCCAGCACGGGCGGAACTCAGCCGCCTCATGGCAGCGCGCGGGACAAGCGGTGTGCTCTTGGCTGCCCCCGTGGGGGAGTCGGCAGACGGCGCGGACATCCCGCCCGGATCAACGGCGTATCCGCCGTGCCAGTGCCCCAAGCACCGCAAGGGCCGGACCCCTGCCCCGACGCCGGTAGAGCGCGAACTGAGCGCCCGTGTGGCGGAGATCAACGACCGTAGCGGAAGGGGCGTTCAGTGACTCGCAGCGTCATGCGGTTCGTGCCGTACACGATCGCTCAGGACCAGACCGCATGGCCCGAATACGTTGCCCGGTGCGTGTCCGGGGATGAGAAGGAATGCGGCGCTGAGTCGGGCAGCAAGAGCGACCCGGCAGACGTTGAGAAGTGGATGACCAACCACACGCGCGGCACGGGGCACCTTCGCTACCGGCGCACCTTCGCTGACTACGCGGTCTTTGAGCCCCCGGAAGGGGCCGAAGGTGGGCGCGTTATTCCCGGCGAAGTGGTGGAGCACGCACGCGCCATAGAGGTATCGCACCCGCTCGCAATCGAACCCCGAAAGGCAACCGCATGAGCGTCTTAGCATCCGTGGCGAGATTCACGGGCGTACTCATGATTGTGATGATCAGCAGCTCAGTTGGCTTCGTCCTCGGTGCAACGCTCGCCATTCCGAACTAGCGCCAACACCCATGGCGGCCATTCGGGTTAAGGGCCGTGTACACAACCCATCGACTCCGTCCCTGCCGGACGTAGCCGGATTCGAGGCTCCCCCGTCTTCGATTCGGAATCCCGGCAGGGGCGGTGAAAGCCCCCGGCTCGATCGCCAATAGCAGGAAGGCTTAGGGCGGCCGGGCGGGTCAGCAAGACGGCACGGGGACCGACTCCCCGCACGTACGGCGAAGGGATACGCACCATGACCGCAATCCCCGAATTCGAGTTCCACACGTCCAGCGCGTGCAAGTACGACAACAACAACAAGCTCTGCGTTGAGGTGGCGACCAACGTTCCTGACAAGGTGGCGGTCCGCAACTCCGTGACCGGTCAGACGGTCGAGTTCACGGCCGTTGAGTGGACCGACTTCCTGAGCGGTGCCAAGCTGGGAGAGTTCGACCTCTCGGCGTAGGAGTTGCTCATGATCCAGTGCCCGCATTGCGGCGGTAGTGCAGAGCAAGACCCGGAACACTCCGGCGTGATGCGCTGCTTGTCGTGCTGGGAGGTCTGGACGATGCCGAGCGAGTGGCGCTGTCCGGGCGTAGGCCGGGGGACGTTCGCCCCCGCTCTGCGGCTACTGGATGAGTACCGGCACCTGAACCGCTGAAGTCCCACCAACGCCCCGTCCGTCTGCTGTTCCCCCGTGGCAGATGGGCGGGGCTTCCTGCTGCGCTGACCTGGGGACATATCAAGTTGCAAGGGTGTAGGGTCCACCGGCTGCCGGTCGTAGCGGAACTCCCCGTCGTAATCGTCCTCCAGGACCAGGCCGCCGGTCGTCCGCGCCCAGTCCACCACCGCCGAGCGCCGCTCCGGGTGGAGCGGGACGCCCATCGGGAACTGGTGCGCGGCCGTCAGCAGCACCGCCCCGGCGCCCCGCAGCTCCACCAGCTCGTCGGTTCGTGAGCCGAGCGCGTCGAAGCCCAGCGGCGTGCTCCGCAGCCCGGCTTCCGCCAGCAGGTCCCAGTGGATGTCGAGGCCGTACGACTCCACGGCCACCTCCCGTACCCGCCGCTGCCGCAGCACCTTCGCGATGAGCATCAGCCCGTGCACGAAGCCGGAGCACACCACGATCCGCTCGGGGTCGGCGCGCACCCCGCGCGAGCGCGCCAGGTACCCGGCGAGCGCGTTACGCAGCTCCGAGCGCCCGCGCGCGTCGCCGAGCCCGAAGGCCTCGTTCGGCGCCTCGGTGAGGGCCCGCCTGGCCGCCTTCAGCCACTCGGCGCGCGGAAATGACGCGAGGTCGGGGGCGCCGGGCAGCAGGCTGTACGCCGCCCGGCCGGAGGTCGGCCGTCTGGGCGCGGCTGCGGGCACGGCCCGGCGCGGCACGGCCGACCGCTGCGCGACACGGGTGCCCGAGCCCTGCCGGGCGGTGAGCCAGCCCTCGGCGACCAGCTCGGCGTACGCGTCGGCGACGGTGTTGCGGGCCATGCCCAGGTCGGCGGCGAGCGAGCGGGAGGACGGCAGCCGGGTGCCGGGGGCCAGTCGGCCCGTACGGGCGGCTTCGCGCAGTGCGTTCATCAGGCCCGTACGCAGTCCGGGTCCTGCGAGGTCGACGTGCAGGTCGACGCCGGCGGCGACCTGGGCGGCCACTGCCGAAGTGGCCCAGGAATCAGTCACAGAAATGGACCATACCCGTGGGCTATCGCGCCCGTAGCGTCGTAGGCATGACGACCACCACGACAACCACCATGACGAACACGACGAACATGAAGGCAACCGCCCCCGAACACCCCGCCCGGCTGGAGATGGGCAAGCTGGCCCCCGAGGTATACAAAGCCATGGTCGCGCTCGACAGGGCGTCCAGGAAGGACGTCGACCCGGTCCTGGCCGAGCTGGTCAAGATCCGCGCCTCGCAGCTCAACCACTGCGCGTTCTGCATCGACATGCACAGCAAGGACGCCCTCGCGGCGGGCGAGTCCGCCGAGCGGATCATCCAGCTCAGCGCCTGGGAGGAGTCGCAGCACTTCTACACGGAGAAGGAGCTCGCGGCGCTCGCGCTGACCGAGGCCGTGACCGTACTGACCGACGGTTTTGTGCCCGACGAGGTCTTCGCGCGGGCCGCGAAGCAGTTCGACGAGACCGAGCTGGCCCAGCTGATCTCCGTGATCACGGTCATCAACGCCTGGAACCGCATCGCGGTGACCACCCGCATGGTCCCGGGCCACTACACGCCGAGCACGCCCAAGGGCTGACACACAGCGGTGCCGGGCGCCCCGTCCTGGGGCGCCCGGCACCGGCTGTTTGACGCGTACTACTTCTTGCGGAGCAAGGGACTACTTCTTCGGGAGCCAGGCTTCCCAGACGGCCTTGTTCTCCTTGACCCACTTCTCGGCCGCGTCCGGGCCGGTCAGCTTGTCCTTGGCGATCGACTTGGCGACGACGTTCTGCTGGTCGGTGGTCCACTCGAAGTTCTTGAGGAACTCGGCGGAGTCACCGCCGTCCTTCGCGAAGTCCGCGTTCAGGTACTTCTGCAGCGGGGTGTCGGCGTAGGCGCAGTTCGTCTTGGTCTCCGGGGCGTTGCAGCCTTCCTTGAACTCCGGCAGCTTCACCTCGACCAGGTCGATGTCGGCGTTCAGCCACTGCGGCTCCCACCAGTAGGTGATGAACGGCTTCTTGTCCTGGTACTTCTGCTGGATTTCCTTGATCTGGGCGGCCTCGTTGCCGGTCTCCTTGATGTGGAGATCGAGCTTGAGGTTCTTGATGAGGGGCTCGTCGTACGTCGTGTACGAAGGAGCCGCGCCCAGGAACTCGCCCTTGCCCTCGCCGCTGCCGGCGGTGGAGAAGTCCTTGGCGAGCTTGTTGATGCCCTTCCAGGTCTTGATCTCCGGGTTGGCGTCCGCGTAGTACTTCGGCACGAACCAGCCGATGTGGCCCTCGACGCCGAGGTCGCCGCCCTTGACGACGGTCTTCTTCTCGTCGATGTAGAGCTTGGCCTTCTTGGGCGCGCCGCCCCAGTCCTCCAGGATCGCGTCGGCCTTGCCGTTGTTCAGGGCGTCCCACGCGACCGGCTCGTCCAGCTGGAGGAGCTTGACCTTGACGTCCAGCTCCTTCTCCATGATCACCTTGGCGACCTCGGCGTTGGCGCGGGCGCCGACCCAGGACGGCACGGTGAGGGTGACCTCGTCGGAGGCCTCCTTCTTGGTCTCCGCGGCGCAGGAGCTGAGGGCGAGCATGCCGAGGATGCCGACTCCGGCGACGGAGGTATTACGTATCCGCTTGCTGAGCTTCACGAGAACGACTTCTTTCGTTGACAGAAGATCTTGAGAGAAAACTTTGGGGGCCCGAAGGCCGTGGGCCGGGTCAGACCTGGTCGCGCGCCTTCGCGGCGGCTCCGGTCTGGGTGATCCGGTCGAGCAGCAGACCGAGGCAGACGATCGCAAGGCCAGCGGTCATGCCGAGTCCCAGGTCGCCCTTGGCGAGGCCCTTGACCACGTCGACGCCGAGCGCGCCGCCGCCGATCATGCCGCCGATGACGACGAGCGCGAGGACCAGGACCACGCCCTGGTTGACGGCGAGTTGCAGTGCGGGGCGGGCCAGCGGCAGCTGCACCTGGAAGAGCTGCTGACGCGTATTGGCGCCGAGCGAGCGCGCCGCTTCGAGCGCCGCCGGGTCGACCTGCTTGATCCCCTGGGTGGTGATGCGTACGACGGCGGGCAGCGCATACACCACCGCCGCGCCGATGGCGGCCGTACGGCCGCCGCTGAACAGGGCGATCATCGGGATCAGATAGATGAACTGCGGCATCGTCTGCATGATGTCGAGCACCGGCCTGATGAGCCGCTCCGCGCGCTCCACGCGCGCGGCCAGCACACCGATCGCGAAGCCGAGCACCAGGGTCACCACGAGCGCGGCGATCACCTGGGAGAGCGTGTCCATCGAGCGGGTCCACAGACCCATCGCGCCGATGGCGCCCAGCGAGGCCACGACGGTGATCGCGGCGCGCCAGCGGCCCGCGAGGAAGCCGAGCACACCGGCGACCAGCACCAGCGACCACCACGGGGTGGTCTGGAGCAGATCGCGCACCGGGTTGATCACCCAGCTGGCGAAGCCTTCGGACCAGGTGAGGGTGCCGCCCAGGACGGGGACGCCGGAGCCGAGTTCGTCCTCGATGAAGTCGACCACGGTGTTGACCGGGCCACTGATCACGACGACCCAGCCCTCGGGCCACTCCTGCTTGCCGAGCGCCCGGCCGAGCAGGGCGCCGCCGACCGTGACGGCCGCCATGACCGGCCAGAGGATCCACGGCGTCTTGCGCTCGACGGCCGACGCGTCGTCCAGTTGCTCACCAGCCGCCGCGGTCGTCCGGTCCAGCCAGACGGCGATCAGGACGACGGCGATACCGGCAGGCAGCGCGAGGCCGACATCCACCGTGGAGAGCGCCTTGAAGATCTCGTCGCCGAGTCCCTCCGCGCCAATCATCGACGCGAGGACGACCATCGACAGACACATCATGATCGTCTGGTTGAGGCCGAGCAGCATCTGCTTACGGGCCAGCGGGAGCCGCGCCGTCAGCAGCTGCTGGCGGGCGTTCGCGCCGAGCGAGGCGGATGCCTCCAGCGCGGCGGCGTCCGCGCCGCGCAGGCCCAGCGAGGTGAGGCGGGCCATCGGCGGGGCGGCGTAAATCACCGTCGCGACGAACACCGACGGAGTGCCGATGTCGAAGAGCAGCACGAAGGGCAGCAGATACGAGAACGCCGGCAGCACCTGCATGGTGTCGAACACCGGGCGCAGCAGGCGCTCACAGCGGTCGGACAGTCCCGCGGCGAGGCCGAGCAGCGCTCCGACAATGGCCGCGGCGGTCACCGTGACGATCATCAGGGCCAGCGTCTCCATCGCCGGTTCCCACATGCCGAGCAGGCCGATCACCACGAAGGTGCCGAGCGCGGTGCCCGCGGTGCGCAGGGCGCGGCGGCGCAGTCCGGCGCCTCCCGCGTACCAGGCGACCAGCACGGCGGCGACGGTCACGCCGATGAAGCCGAGGCCTTCGAGCAGGCTGAGCACACCGTCGACGGAGCCTTCCGCCGAGTTGCTGATGTGCAGCAGGAAGTAGAGGAAGAGAGGGTGGGTGGTCCGGTTGTCGACCAGCCAGCGGTTCAGGTCGTCGAGCGGGGAGCGGATGTCGACGGTGAGGTCGGCGGGCCAGGCACCGGTGCCGGACGACAGGACCGCGCTGACGACCGCGACGAGCAGTACGGCGAGCAGCAGCATCGCCCGGGGGTTCCCGGCGATCCGGGCCAACGGGCCCGGGGCGCCGTTGAAGCCGTCGTTCTTCGCGGTATCGGCATTGTCGGTCGCGTCGCTCTTGTCGCTCTTGTCGTGCTTGTCGAGGACCGAATTCGGGGCGGCACTCATACGGCCGCCACCTCCTTGTCCTGCGTATCGCCGTTCGCCGTGTCGCCGTTCGCCGTGTCGTCGATACCTGCGACGACGGCGAGCAGCCGCTCGTGGTCGACGACGCCGATGGTACGTCCGGCGTCGACCACGCGGCAGTGGCCGCCACTGCGGGCGACGGCCTCGATCGCGTTGACGACGAGCGTGTCCGGGGTCAGCGCGGCGCCAGTCTCGGCCTCGCCGGCCTCGGCGGGCCGCATGGCGCGGCGTACGGAGATGACCTGCTCGCGCGGGACGTCGCGGACGAAGTCGCGTACGTAGTCGTCGGCCGGGTTGGAGACGATCTCCTCCGGCGTGCCGAGCTGAACGATGGCGCCGTTGCGCATCAGGGCGATGCGGTCGCCGAGGCGCAGTGCCTCGTTCAGGTCGTGGGTGATGAAGACCATCGTGCGGCCCTCTTCGCGGTGCAGGCGCATGACTTCTTCCTGCATGTCCCGCCTGATCAGCGGGTCGAGCGCGCTGAACGGCTCGTCGAAGAGGAGCACTTCGGGGTCGACGGCGAGGGCGCGGGCGAGGCCGACGCGCTGCTGCTGGCCGCCGGACAGCTGTCCGGGCCTGCGCAGCTCCATGCCTTCGAGGCCGACCTTGGTGACGATTTCCTGGGCCCTGGCGCGGCGCTCGCTGCGGCCCACGCCCTGGATCTCCAGGCCGTACGCGACATTGTCGAGGACGGTGCGGTGCGGCAGCAGGCCGAAGTGCTGGAAGACCATCGCGGCGCGGTGCTTGCGCAGTTCACGCAGCCGGTTCTTGTCCATGCCGATCACGTCTTCGCCGTCGAAGGCGAGGGATCCGGCGGTGGGCTCGATGAGCCGGGTCAGGCAGCGTACGAGCGTGGACTTGCCGGAGCCGGAGAGGCCCATGACGACGAAGACCTCACCCTTCTGCACATCGAAGCTCACGTCGCGCACGGCGGCGGTGCAGCCGGTGCGTGCGGTGAGCTCTTCGGCGGGCAGTTCGGCGAGCTCTTCGTTACCGGGTATGCGGTCGGCCTTCGGGCCGAAGACCTTCCACAGGTTGCGTACGGAGAAGACCGGTTCGGCGGCGGTCGCCTCGGCTTTCTTCGCGGCGCTCTGGTCGTCGTTCTGGTCGTCGTTCTGGTCGTCTTTGGTTCCGTCGTTCATGCCGTCGTTCATGCCGTCGATAATTTCGGTGCTCTTCTTGAGGTCGGTCATCACGCATCACCTCCCGGTGCAGTAGTTCCAGCAAGCATTTCGGCGCACTTCTCCCCGACCATCAGGACCCCGATCATCGGGTTCACAGCGGGCATCGTGGGGAAGACGGATGCGTCGGCGATACGGATGCCTTCGAGGCCGCGAATTTTCAAGTCCGGCGTCACTACGGCCAGTTCATCACCGGAAGCACCCATTCGGCAGGTCCCTGCCGGGTGGTAGACAGTGTGCGCGACCTTGCGCGCGTACTCGCTGATGTCCTCGTCGGACGTGACGTCGGGCCCCGGGCAGACCTCGCGCTTGAGCCAGCGGGCCAGCGGCTCGGCCTTGGCGATCTCCCGGGCGATCTTGATGCCGTCGACCAGGGTCCGGCCGTCGTAGTCGTCCTCGTCCGTGAAGTAACGGAAGTCGAGCGCGGGCTTGTCGGCCGGGTCCGCGCTGGTGAGGAACAACCGGCCACGGCTGCGCGCCTTCGGGATGTTCGGGGTCATCGACACCCCGTGCGCGGGGCGTTCGTAGCCCAGCCGCTCCGGATTATCGGTGAACGGAATTTGATAGAAGTGGAACATCAGGTCCGGGCCCTCGGACTCGGGGTCCCTGCGCACGAACAGACCCGCGTCGGAGTCCATCGCGGAGTTCTCCGGGATCGGCCCGTCCGTCTCCCAGACAATGACCGACTCGGGGTGATCGAGCAGGTTCTCGCCGACGCCCGGCAGGTCGAGGACCACGGGGATGCCGAGCGCTTCGAGGTCGGCGCGGGGGCCGATGCCGGAGTGCATGAGCAGCCGCGGGGTGTCCACCGCGCCCGCACAGACCAGGACTTCGCGGCTCGCCTCGACGAGGATCTCCTCGCCGTCCGCCGTCCTGACGTGCACACCGGTGGCACGGGCGCCGTCGAGCTCCAGCTTGTACGCCCAGGTCTCCAGCATGATGTGGAGGTTCGGCCGGTCCAGGAACGGGTGCAGATACGCGACCGACGCGGACGAGCGCTTGTTGTTCTCCGGGTGGTACGCGAGGTCGAAGAAGCCGACGCCCTCGTGGAAAGGCTTCTTGTTGAAGCCTTCGACGCGCGGCACGTCGAGTGCGGCCTGCGCCGCGTCGACGAAGTCGCGGGCGATGGCGTTACGGTCCTTCTCGTCGACCGGCACGATGTTGTTGCGCAGCTTGTGGAAGTACGGGCCCATGGCCGCGGCGTCCCAGCCGTCGGCCCCGGCCGCCGCCCACTCGTCCCAGTCGGAGGGCAGCGGCTGGAACGCGATGAGCGTGTTGTGCGAGGAGCAGCCGCCCAGCACGCGGGCGCGGCTGTGGCGGATGTGGGAGTTGCCGCGGGGCTGCTCGGTGGTGGGGTAGTCGTAGTCGAGCTCCCCGCCGAGCAGGCCCATCCAGCGGCGCAGGGTGAGGACTTCCGGCCGGTCGACGTCGGAGGGGCCGCCCTCGATGACGGCGACGCGGACGGAGGGGTCCTCGGTGAGACGGGATGCGATCACCGATCCTGCGGTGCCGCCCCCGACGACGACGTAGTCGTATACGGGCATGGGTTGCTGCTCCTCTTTCTGTGCGGCCGCCACGATCGCGGCCGGTCCAGCGTGTCCAGCGTTTTTCAGCGTTTTTCAGCCCGCCCCGACAAATTCAGCCCGTCCGGCGTTTGAGGACTTCGGGAAGGGGCGGGTAGGGGGAAACCTCAGCCCGCGAACCAGCGCACCGGCCGCGGATCCAGGTTCTGGTAGATGTGCTTCGCCTCGCGATACTCCGCGAGCCCGGCAGGACCCAGTTCGCGCCCGACGCCCGACTTCCCGAAACCGCCCCACTCCGCCTGCGGCAGGTAGGGATGGAAGTCGTTGATCCACACCGTCCCGTGCCGCAGCCGCCCCGCGACGCGCCGCGCACGCCCCGCGTCCGCAGTCCAGACGCCGCCGGCGAGCCCGTACTCGGTGTCGTTGGCAAGCGTGACAGCCTCGTCCTCGGTGCGGAAGGTCTCCACCGTCAGGACGGGGCCGAAGACCTCTTCGCGTACGACGCGCATCTCGCGGTGGCACTGGTCGAGGACGGTCGGCGCATAGAAGTAGCCCTCGGCGGGGCGTACGTCGGACGGCTCGGGGCGGGCGCCGCCGGAGCGGAGCACCGCGCCTTCCTCCAGTGCGGAGGCGACGTACATCTCGGTCTTCGCCAACTGCTGCGCGGAGACGAGCGGTCCGCACTCGATGCCGTCGGCGGTGCCGCGGCCGAGGCGGATCTTTGCTGCGCGGCGGGCGAGTTCGGCGACGAAGCGCTCGCGCACCGACTCCTCGATGATGAGGCGCGAGCCGGCCGAGCAGACCTGGCCGCTGTGGATGAAGGCGGCGTTCAGTGCCTGGTCGACGGCGGTGTCGAAGCCTTCCTCGGTGGCGCAGGCGTCGGCGAAGACGACGTTGGGGTTTTTGCCGCCGAGTTCGAGCGCGACCTTCTTGACGGTGACGGCCGCGGCCTGCATCACCTTGATGCCGCTGGTGAGTCCGCCGGTGAACGACACGAGGTCGACGTCGGGGTGCTCGGACATCCGCGCGCCGACGGGGTCGCCCGCGCCGGTCACCAGGTTGGCGACACCGGCCGGCAAGCCGGCCTCGACCAGCAGCTCGATGAGCGCGACGGTCGTCAGCGGGGTGACCTCGCTGGGCTTGATCACAAATGTATTGCCCGCGGCGAGGGCCGGGGCAATCTTCCAACTCGCCTGCAACAGCGGATAGTTCCAGGGGGCGATGAGCGAACAGACACCGACCGGTTCGTGTACGACGACGCTGTGGATCTCGGGAGAACCGGCGTCCACCACGCGCCCACCGCTCTCGTTCATCACGAGGTCGGCGAAGTAGCGGAAGGCGTCGCTCACGCAGTCGACGTCGACCCGGCCCTCTTCGAGGGTCTTGCCGGCGTCGCGGCTCTCAAGAAGCCCGATTTCCTCGCGGTCCCGCTCCAGCAGATCGGCGACGCGGCGCAGCAGCGCGGCACGCTCGGCCACCGGGGTGCGGGGCCACTCGCCCTCGTCGAACGCGGTACGGGCGGCTGCCACTGCGGCATCAACGTCCGCGACCCCGCCTTCGGCGACAACGGCGAACGGCATGGCGTCCGCGGGGTCGAGGATGTCACGCGTGGCGCCGGAGGCGGCTGCTTGCCACTTCCCGCCCACATGGATGGTCTTTTGTGCCGACACGTCGCGTTATGCCTTCCGTTCCCGATTTATTCCCGGCCGATTCCTGACTGGCAAGAACCAGCAACCAGGCCCCCTCCCCCCGGGGGCGGAAACCATGCGCAACTCATGGCCGAAAGTGCCCCGCATCACGCGACATTAGGGAACTTAAGTGTCAAATAGGGGCGAAACGAGCAACTGCGGAAGCCGTCACAGGCATCGTCACAGACCGTCACCTTCCTCACCGAGCTCATCCTGCACTCGCAACCCCGCCACCCACAGAGGCAACAAGAAGTGCAGAACAAGGAGCGAGACCAGCACGGGAGCAACGAGCCCCTCGACCTGTATCTCCCCCATCCACCCTGCCGCAGCGGCACCAAGAGCGCCGACGAACAGCACCCGGGTCATCAGGCGGTGCGCGAGGGTGTGCACGCGATCACGCTCGGCGAGCTGACGCTCGTCCAGTACGTGGTGGCGCAGCTCCAGCAGGCCACGCGTGGCGCTGTTGAGCACGCCGGTCAGGAGGACCCAGGGGACGAGCGCCACGATCGTGGGGGCGAGTGCCCACGTCCGGCCGTCGAAGACCAGCGCGATCCAGGAAGCCACCATGACGACGGTCAGCACGATGTGCGCGCCCACGACGAGCCGCCGCCGGGTGGCGGTGGCGTGCATGGCCTTGCCCTCTTCGCGGTTCATCAACGCGAACATGGCCCGGTCGTAACGCACCCCCCGCGTCGCCTGCCCGTCCGCCTGCCCATCGACCCGCTGCTCTGTGGTCCTCATGACTGCTTCCTCCCGTAGACCTCGTCGGTGAGCGACGGCATCGGCCGCAGGGAGAACAGCGCCTCCACAGGCAGCTCGAAGAACTCGGCGATCTTCAGGGCGAGATCGAGACTCGGGTTGTACTGCCCGCGCTCGATGTACCCGATGGTCTGGTAATGCGCCCCGACCGCCTCGGCGAGAGCCTGACGGGACACCTTGCGCTCCGCCCGGACGATCGCCAGCCTGTTGTGCACCTGCTCGCTCATGTATAAGAAGTACTACATCGTGACGAGTGACTGCAACCCTTACGGGCTCGATGCCGTAGAGGTTCTCCAGCAGGGCGGGAGTGCCGGGGTCGGCGGTGAGCAGGTGCCGGGCCTCGATCAGAACGGCGAGGCGGGCGGGTGCCGTTGAGCGGATCGCCCTCGCGGTGCACAGCGGCGCGCGGCGCTCTCGCGGCCTCTGTGGCAACTTCCGTTCACAGAAGCGTGTGCCCGTGGCGGTGGCCGATCTCAGGCGCGGCGGGCCCGCCAGAGCCATGCTGCCGTGCCGGTCAGCAGAGCGACCGTTGCCAGGTTGGCCAGGAGGGCCGGGGTGTCGCCCGCCGGGGCGTCGCTGGACCATATCCAGATGCTGATGGCGACGGTCGGCAGGACGGCGGCAAGCAGTACGCCGGTGGTCTTCTGGACGGCGGCCCAGTGCACTGAGGTGCAGAGAAGTACCGCGCCGATGACGCGGAACAAGGTGCTGCAGAACTGTGCGGCGGGGATGTCGGGGAGGAACGTCGCGACGAGGAAGGGGAGGGTGAGCATCAGGAGCGGGACCAGGGGGTGCACCTTGCCGCGCCGGGCGGGTGCACCGGCACCGCTCCGGGCCGGGGCCCCGGTGGCCCCGATCCCTGCCTCGGCCAGCGCCGTCGCCGCGATCGTGCGGGGGTCCCCCAGCTCCGCCAGGACCGCGCCGATCGCGGCATCGGGGCGTTCGGCGCGCGTCACCTCGATGTGTTCGGCGAGGTCGGCGAGGAGTTCCTGGCGACGGTCGGCGGGGAGCGCGGAGGCCTCGCGCTCGACGGCGGAGAGGTAGTCGCGTACAGGGTCGGCAGAGGTCTTCATGCGAGGTCTCCCGTGGAGGGGTGCGGAGTGGTCAGGAAGGCGTCGACGGCGTTGCGGAAGCCGGGCCAGACGCGGGTGAACTCGTCGAGCGCGGCCCGGCCGCTGTCGGTGAGCGCGTAGTAGCGACGGGGCGGTCCGGAGGCGGACTCCTGCCACGTCGTGGTGACCAGGTCGTCGCGGCGGAGCCGGGAGAGCAGCGGGTAGACCGTGCCCTGGCTGGTGGCCAGGGCACCGGAGTCCTCCAAGGCACGGAGGAGTTCCACGCCGTAGCAGGGGCGGTCCCGCATCAGGGCGAGTACGCAGTACTCCAGGACCCCCTTGCGCAGCTGGGCGGCTGCCCGGGCCTGCTTGGTCGAATCACCTGGTTCCATGCGATGCAAGATACCTGGTGAGGCAAGTGGATGGAAGGGGGACCCCGGCCAGGCGCATCACGTCGTAGCCGGCATCCATCACCACCAGCACGTCCCGGTCTCCGTGTTGCCACTGGCCCGGCCGACAGGGCACGGATACGTGGAACGCACCCGATGCGGCGAGCACCCGACGAGTGACACGGAGAGCATGCGCTGACCGGTCAGCCACCAGCCGCCCACCACGTCGCCGCCGTCGGCCACGCACGCACCGACGGCGGCGATCCGCGCGTCGAGCACGTCACGGTCGAACGCCGACACGAACGCCCCCGCATGCGGCCGGACTTGACCACCGAACCACCGGGCGGCCTCCTCCCCGTCCGACCAGCTCCCCTGCACGAACGACGCCGGCTTGAGGAGCCACTGGGCGACCTCCAGCGGCGGCACCGGACTGGACCGGAAATCGGGATGTACGTCCCTCCGGACCCCGTCCCGGTGAAGCTCGAAGCCGCTGCCGAGCCAGCTGTAGCCGTGATGATGCCGGTGCACTGCCTTCTCCGTCCGGAGCAGGACGACGGAACGGCCGGAGCCGCCCCGTCGTCACCTGGTGATGGCCGCGATCGTCGATTTCGGGCTTACGTGGGCTACTTGCGGCCGCAGCCGCCGCCGTCGCCGCAGCCCCCGTTGTCGTTGCCGCCCTGGCCGTCGTCGTCCTCCGGGTCGGCCTTGACCGTGCAGGGCAGTTCGCGCATGGTGACCTCCAGTGCGCTGCTCGGCGCGAGGCGCGTCCCCGCGCCGCCGTGCGCTTGCACTGGGCCCGCCTGATGGGCCCGCCCCACCCCGGCCGGATGTCCTTGGCCGGTACGCCGGCCGGTGGCGGGGAGCTTCCGGAACCCTGCCGATCCGCTCAGCCGGACCGCCCTCGGCGCAACGCGTCCGCGAGCGCGCCAGCAGGCGTCAGGGCGGCGGGGACGCGGGCCGCGTGCGCGGGACAGGCGTAGATGTTGCGCCCGGGGCCACTCGCGGCGTGGACCTCGTCCACGAGGACGGGCGAGTCGGTGAGGGTGCCGCACTTGTGGCAGTACTGAGGGGTCATGAACAGGCCTCCGCAACGGTGTCGAATCACGTTGCGAGGAGCATCGCCCTAGCGAAAGGTGCAGCTCAAGCAGCTTGCAGACGCTTGCAGATGTTCATCCGGTGGCACCAATCGCTTGCGCGATCAAGGCACGAGCCTGCTTTCCGTAGCAGGCCATTGCAGCGAGTTGCGCGAACATGCGCGTGTAGGTGGCCACTTCGGTCGGCTGCTTCACCGTCACCTGCGCGGTGGCCAGCTCGATGAGAACCTGCTCGTCGTCGAAGACCCAGAAGCCTTCCAGGGGCCACATGACACGGTCGGCGGACATGGGAATGATCCCCAAGCTGACCTGCGGAAGCGAAGCCACCTTCAGGAGATGCCCGAGTTGGGCCGCCATGACATCAGCGTCGCCAAACCGCGAATGCAGCGCCGTCTCCTCCAGCAGGATTCCGAAGCGCCGGGAGGCGTCGTACAGGACCTGTTGTCGTTCGATGCGTGCCGCTACTGCCTCTTCCAGGTCATCCGGAATGTCTCCGAACGCGATGATGCGGCTCATGATCACGCGGGCGTAGTCGGCAGTCTGCACGAGACCAGGAATGACACCGGGCTCGTAGATGCGGAAGTGGCGGGTGCGCTGGTAGAGGGGAACATGCGCCTCCTGGACAGGCCGCAGTCCCCTCCCGTCCACCCGACGCCACTCGACGTACAGCCCCTCGATGTTGTGAGACGTCGAGACCAGATCCGCGAACGCCTCAGGGACGCCGCACAGGAGCGCGTACTGGCGCAGGTCCCCGTCGGCCGGCGCCGTGAGGCCGTTCTCTATGCGGGATGCCTTCGACTCACTCCAGCCGGCACGAGCCGCGAACGCCCGTGCCGTCTCGAAGCCGGCCTGCTTGCGCATCTCCCGGAGGCGGTTGCCCAGCGTTCTGCGGGCTTCTCGAACTGCCGAGGAAGGAGACGATGCCACTGGTCAGGAAGAAATCTTGTAATCCTCGTGCGGGACCGCGCGTTCCCATACCGCCTCGAACGCGCTCGTGCAGAGCTCAAGCACCTTGGGGTCCGTCGAGAACTCCATCCTGTCCTCAGCACTCTCCCCGTCGCCGGTGAAGTGGAGGATCAGAACGAGCTCGTTGTCGAACACCCAGAAGTCATTACCCGGAAAGGCGATGTCCGTTGCCCTCCGGCGTGGAAGCCAGCGAATCTTCTCCCCAGCCTCGACGTTGGCGGCCGAGTAGTGGTGCTCGAACTTGATGTAGTCGGACTCCGGAACCGAGAACACCCGAGCACGACGGATCTCGACACCACGATTCGTCGCGTCACGAACCCAACTGAGCCACCTCTGGAACGAAGCGTCGTTGCTCGTCAGGTCCTCGCTTCGAGTACCTGCTTGCCACGCGACGTAGTCCGGGTCGGACGTCATGTAGCTGTCACGCATCTCAAGGTGGATCGCCGAGTGACGTGCCGAGGCGAGCAGTTCCTCAAACGTCGGTGGCTTCGTCACGCTTCATCTCCTCAAAGAACTGGACCATGCGACGCGGGATCTCGACAACCGTCTCATGACCCGGGATGTCCATCTGCCCCAGGCGCTCCTGGTCAAGCACTTTCCACCCCTGGACCAGATAGTTGTCCGTCTGGTCATCCAGATAGACAGTGGGTGAGCCATCCACCTTGCTCTCCGGGTCTTTGCCCAGCTTACGCAGTGCCATGTCTTCTCCTTCATCGGAATACTGACGACCTGCACTTGCGAGGATGCAGCCAACTCGCGTTGCAACGAGGGGGCCTTGCACCAACTTGCAGCGATTTAAGGTTCGGGGGCATGCGTCCGTTGGGGAGACTTGCGCCATGACTACACCCAGCAACCAGCACACATCATGGGATCAGGAGCTTCGCTCCGGCACCGCCCCCGTTCAGGACGCGTTTCTGGAATTGGTGCGTAGGACAAGGGATTCCCGCCACTACTGCCCCTCCCTGATCTGGGGAAATCTCCAGACAGCGGACTACGCACGAGCGGTCCTCGGGCACGTGGTGAGCTTCCGCGAGATCCCCGACGACGTGGAAGCGGGCGTCGCCAAGCGGTCCGCGCGAGCGAAGTTCATCGGGCAGGGGGGCCGCACGTACCACGCTCTGCTCGGCGAGCAAGCCCTGCGCACCAACCTCGGCGGTGCCGACGTGATGTGCGGCCAACTCACGCACCTTCGCGACGCGCTCGATCTGGCCGGGCTCAAGCTGGGCATCATCCCGTCGCGAGCGGAACTCGCCCTGTACCCCGGCCACTCGTTCTCCATCTTCGACGGCGATCAGGTGATGGTGGAGACCTTCTCCGCCGCGCTGACCATCACCGACAAGGCCGAGGTGGCCATCTACGAGAAGGCCTTCGCCCTGCTGGAGCAATCGACGGTCTACGGGCAGCAGGCGCGCGACCTCATCGAGGCGGAGCTTCGCGCCCTGGGCTGATGGCCTGGCCACTCGTCGCGTGTGTCTGGGCTGTCGCCGACAGTTCCTCCCAGTGGTGGATCAACGCCCGGCACACGCCCGCGAGTTGCTCCGCCCGGTACGCCGGTCCGATCCCCGCCGTCGCCCCCGCGCGCAGCTTGCGGCGGGCCTCGGCGACCGAGGCCAGGGCCAGGCAGCGGCCCTGCTCGCCCTGCGGCAGGCCCAGCGCCAGCGCTTCAACCTCCGGGGCGAGCAGCCCGATGTGTGTACGCAGCAGCAGGATGGTGTCCTCGACCGTCTCAACTCGCTGCTCATCAGGGCCACTTCGTTCGTGTGGGATTTCCTCGTTCATGTCTCGAATGTGCCCTGCTCAGGGCTAGCTTTACGAGCCTGACGCGGCGTACGGGCCTGCTGTACGGGCCCTCGCCAATTCCGTACGAAACGGCGAGGGAGTGTCGGCGTGACCGACCATCGCAACAACCAGAACCAGAACCAGTACGACGAGAACGTCCCCGTGAGCCTGCGCATCCTCAGCACCCAGATGCGCGCCCTACGGGAGGGCGCGGAGCTGACTCAACGGGAGCTGGGTGACCGGGCCGGGTTCTCGGAGTCCCAGATCGGGAGTGTGGAGCAGGGGCGCCGGCCGCTGCGGATGGACCTGGCGGAGCAGCTGGAGAAGGTCTTCAAGGTGCCGAAGGTCTTCACGTCCGTCGTGAACGAGCAGCTCAAGGAGCCGCATCCATCGTGGTTCCAGCCGTTCGCGGATGCGGAAGCGGACGCGGTTGCGTTGTCCACGTACCGCACTCACCTCATCCATGGCCTGCTTCAGACTGAGGAGTACTCGCGAGCTGTCCATCTCGCCTACCGACCTGCGGTGGACGACGAGGAGATCGAACGCCGGGTGACTGCGCGACTGGGACGACAGAGCCTCCTCACCCGCACACCGATCCCCTCCCTGAGCTTCATCCTGGAAGAGATCGTCCTGCGCCGCCCGATTGGGGGCCATGCGGTAATGCGCCGCCAATTGAGCCACTTGTTGGAGGTGAGCCGCTCGCGGCACATCGAGATCCAGGTGATGCCAACGGATCGCCCCAACCATGCAGGCCTGGGAGGACCATTCACACTCGTCGAGGCATCGGATCAGCACGTCTCCGCGTACCTCGAAGTGCAGGACAACGGCCAGCTGATCACCAATGTCCGCACAATCAGTCAGCTCGCCAGACGGTATGGAATCCTCCAGAGTCAGGCCCTTTCCTCCGAGGAATCGGCTGACTTCATCGAGCAGTTGGCGAGGGGAGACCGATGAGCACTCCGACTTGGTTCAAGTCCAGTTATAGCGGTGGAGGCGGCGAGGACTGCATCGAAGTCGCCGTCCACCCCACCACCATCCACATCCGCGACTCCAAGAACACCCCCGACACCGGCCCCATACTCGACGTCTCCCCCGCCCCCTGGGCGGACTTCGTCGCGTACGCGTCCGGGCAGGTCAGCGCGTAGACCCCCAGGTCCCACCGGATCGCGGTCCCCGCGACCCGGTGGGCCGCGACGCGACAGGGCCCGACGTCCCTAAAGGAATGGCGTAAGGAACTCTCAAACCTCCCCTCCAACTCCCCATGTCACCCGATCAGGTGACGGGGTGGCATATTCGGGGAGAAGAGCGGTACGTTCGCGGCACAACAGCAAACAGAAACGGCCCCCGGCGGGACGCCAATCCCGGACCGAGGGCCTGTTCATCAGGAAGAGAAGAGCTTCCCAATGACTTCAGCGCAGTCTATCCCCGCGCCCCCTTCCGGCGGCGGCGTGACGCATGTCCGGCACCGGCACGAGTCGCACTTCACCGTCGTCGGCAACCACCTCGCCCAGCACCCCACCCTCTCCGCCACCGCGATCGGCATCGCGGTCCGCATCCAGTCGCTGCCCGACGGCGCGAAGGTCGGCATCAAGGCGCTGGCCGCGCACTTCCCGGAGAGCGAGTACCGAATCGCCGCCGCCCTCAAGGAACTTGAGGCCGCCGGGTATCTGAGCCGCTCCAGGCACCGCACCGCAGGTCAGCGGATCGTCACCAGGACGACGTACTACGAACGGCCTGGCACGAACGTCAACGCTCCCGTGCGGCGGGTCAGTCTCGTCAAGCGTCCGCGCCCACGGCCCGTGGATCTGCTGCTGCACCGGCCTGCCGTGGATCTGCTCTCCGGGCTGCGCCTACGCGACCCTCGACTGACGCTCTCCGTACGGGACATCGCCGCCCTCGCGCCGGACGTCAGCTCCTGGCTGGCGAGCGACGTACCGGCCTCGCAGGTGACCCACATGCTGACCTCGCGGCTGCCCGACGGGCCGATCCACCGGCCTGTACGGCTGCTCACGTACCGGCTTCACGAGGCGCCGCCGCCCGTGCCCGCACCGGCGCCGCAGGTCGCTCGGGTGACCGTTGCGCCCATGCAGAACTGCGACGGGTGCGACCGGGGCTTCAGGTCCCACGAGCCCGGTCACTGCGGTGACTGCGCGGCGGGTGGGCCGGGCGCCGTCGCCTGACGCACGCCGCCCCCGGCGGCCAGTCGATCGGCTGCCGGGGGCGGGGGTGCGTACGTACGGAGTACGGGGGCGGACTCAGATGAGGCCGAGCTCGCGGACCGCGTCGCGCTCTTCCTTGAGCTCCTGCACCGACGCGTCGATGCGGGCGCGGGAGAAGTCGCTGATGTCCAGGCCCTGGACGATCTCGTACTTGCCGTTCTTCGTGGTGACCGGGAAGGACGAGATGAGGCCCTCGGGGACGCCGTAGGAGCCGTCCGACGGGATGCCCATGGAGGTCCAGTCGCCGGCGGCCGTGCCCGTGACCCACGTGTGGACGTGGTCGATGGCGGCGTTGGCGGCCGAGGCGGCCGAGGACGCGCCGCGGGCCTCGATGATCGCCGCGCCGCGCTTGGCGACGGTCGGGATGAAGGTGTCGGCGAGCCACTGCTCGTCGTTGACGACCTCGGCGGCGTTCTTGCCGGCGACCTCGGCGTGGAAGATGTCGGGGTACTGGGTCGCGGAGTGGTTGCCCCAGATCGTGAGCTTCTTGATCTCGGCGACCGGCACGCCGGTCTTCTTCGAGAGCTGCGAGAGCGCACGGTTGTGGTCGAGGCGCGTCATCGCGGTGAAGCGCTCGGCCGGTACGTCCGGGGCCGCGGCCTGCGCGATGAGCGCGTTCGTGTTGGCCGGGTTGCCGACGACGAGGACCTTGATGTCGTCCGCGGCGTTGTCGTTGATGGCCTTGCCCTGCGGCTTGAAGATGCCGCCGTTGGCGGACAGCAGGTCGCCGCGCTCCATGCCCTTGGTACGGGGGCGGGCGCCGACGAGTAGGGCCACGTTCGCGCCGTCGAAGCCGACGTTCGGGTCGTCGGTGATCTCGATGCCCTGGAGCAGCGGGAAGGCGCAGTCGTCAAGCTCCATGGCGGTACCCTCAGCGGCCTTCAGGCCCTGCGGGATTTCGAGGAGACGCAGCTTGACCGGCACATCCGCGCCGAGCAGGTGACCGGACGCGATACGGAAGAGCAGCGCGTAGCCGATCTGTCCGGCCGCGCCGGTGACGGTGACATTCACGGGAGTGCGGGTCATGGCGATCTCCGTAAGACAGCTGGCGGTGGGGGTCCCTGCCCCTAGTTTCCGGACGTCTCTCCGGTGAATCTTGATGTGAAGAGAAATCCAGCGGTCAGGCTATCGGACCCCGGGAGCGCCGGTCCCCCGGCCCCGTGTGGTGCGGCGCACATCCGTGTCCCGATACCGCGTGTCATCGCGCCCCGCACGGCGTGTTCATCGCGTCCCGCAGCGCGTGTAGCCGCGTGTCTCCAGCCGCCCCGCTGGCCCCGCTGTCCCCACGCACACAGGCAGCGGCCGCCGACGCGGGAGGGGGTGCGCCGACGGCTGCCACCGGGTGCTGTACACCCGTGGGGGGATGACCTTCGCGTGCCCCCGATGTGCTCGGACATGCCCCCACTTCCATAAGTTTTTTCTGCTCCCGTTTTGCCCCGCTACTCCGGCGTGGTGCAGCCCTTGACCCCGGTCGTGAGCGTCGCGCACGCCTTCGCGTCGGTGGCCTTTGCCACGGCGAGCATCGGGGTGTACGCGTCCCTGTCGGCGTTCACCGTGCTGTCCTGGCCCGCCCCCGGGCTCGTTTCGGCCTTGGCGCCGGAGGTGATCTCTATGGTGTCGCCGTCCGTGGCCTGAGTGATACGGGCCCACGCCGCCCCGCACGTCTTGCTGTACCGGACCTCGACGACGGCGGTGCCGATGGTCGCGGTGGCCGTGGTCCTGGCGAAGTCGCCGCCGCAGCCCATGTTCTCCGGGTCCTTGCCCGTGCAGTCGTCACCGGCGCATTCCACACCGGCCGGCAGCTTGGGCGCCGAACTCGTCGGGGTGGCGGACGGCTTGTCGTCCGCGGCCGACTGCTTGTCCTTGCCGCCGAGGCCGGTCAACAGCACGACGGCCGCGATCAGCAGGAGCATCCCCACGACACCGGCGAGGAACATCGTCGCCTTCCGGCGGCGACGCTGCTGGTCGGGCGAGCCGCTGCCGTCGTGCGGGAGCTGCGGCGGCGCGCCGAAGCCCTGCGGCGGCGCGGCGGGCGGCGGGCCGGTGGAGGCCGGGGCCGCGCCCATGCCCGTACTGCGGCCCGTACCGCCGACGGATCCCGCGCCTGCGGCAGGCCCCGTACTTGCGGCCGGACCGGCGCCCGATGCCGAGACGGCGGGCCAGGGAGCAGGACTGCGGCCGGGGCCGGACGCGGGCCCGGAGGGGTGCCCCGGGCGGGCGCCCTGGGCAGGCCCTGAGCCGGCCTTCTTCCCCGACTTGCCGTTCTTCACCGGCAGCGGCGCCTGACCGAACTCGCCCAGCGCGGCCCGCGCCTGCGAGATCCTGATCGCTTCCATGGTCATGTCGTGGCGCATCTCGGAGCGGCTCCAGGCGCGCTCCGCGAGCTCCCACATGGTGGTGAGGTGCCCCGCGTTCGCGCCGGTCACCTCGGCCAGCACGAGCACCGCGCCCTTCGGCGCGAGCAGTCGGCCGTTCAGATAGCGCTCCCAGGACGTCTTGCTGTACCCGGTCCGGTCCGCCACCGCCGCGATGCTGAGCCCGCTTCGGTCGACGAGCCTGCGCAACTGGTTCGTGAACTCCGTGACCTGAGGATCCAGCTCCTCGGGCAACGCCTTCCAACGAGGCATTACGCCTCCCCCTTTTCCCCCCGTACGTTCCTGATGTGCCCCGCGCCCACGTGCCCCCGCCGTGCCCTTCGTCATCCGTGATCCGGACTACCCAGAGGGATGCGCAAACCCAGGATGTCAGTTCCAGGGGTGGCGGCGCACGGGAGTGTTCGGGACACCGGCGTGCCCCTTGCGCGCCCCCGCCCCAAATCCTCGGCCAGTGTCCCACCTGTACGGCGTGTTCTGTTGCGCAGTGATCGCACCGTGGCGGAATGGTCACTTCCATGACACAGGGACCCGGCAACTGTTGATCGATTTTGGCGCGTCCGTGACTCTTAAGGGCAGGCAGCGCGGGGTCAACAACCGCCGGCCCGCACCATACAGACGGCGCTCGCCCTCCCACGGGGGAGAGGACGGGCGCCGTCGTATGTGCGGTTGTGCGTGCCGTTGTATACGCCGCACTGTGGGCCGTTGCCCAGGTAATTCCGGCCGGTCGCCACTACCGGGAGTAGGGCCGGGTGATGATCTCCATGTTGTGGCCGTTCGGGTCGTCGAAGTACGCGCCACGACCGCCGAAGAGACGGTTGATCTGTCCGGGCTCGGTGTGGTTGGGGTCGGCGTAATAGGTGACTCCGGCCGCTTCGATCCGGCCGATCATGGTGTCGAATTCCTCATCGGGGACCAGGAACGCGTAGTGCTGCGACTGGAGGGTGGGCTCGACGTTGGTGTAGTAGTCGAGCGTCACACCGTTGGCGACGTCGACCGGGATGAACGGCCCGAACGGGGCGCCCACTTCCAGGCCCAGGATGTCGGCGATGAATTCGGCCGAGGCCTGCTTGTCCTCGGCGAAAACAACGGTGTGGTTCAGTTCTGCGGCCATCGAGACCCTCCTTCAGGGGGTGGGTTGTACGGACCTGTAAACCGTAGGCGGCAGGCCGCGCGCCGGCAGGTCATTTACGCCGCACTCCGGCCGGGTGGTCAGCGTTCTGGCGTGAAGACCGGTAGCCACGGCTGGCACATGTGCACATTTTATGGGTACATTCTCTTCATGGAGACCATCCCGATCTCAGAACTCAATCACCACACGTCAAGGGTCACCGCGAAAGTCAAGCGCGGGACCACCGTGCGCCTCACCGAGCACGGCAAGCCCATCATGCGACTCGTCCCCGAGGAGGAGGCTGCAACTGCTCTGGACCGCCTCGCCGCATCCGGCAAGGTGCACCGCAGCGCCCACCCCGGGGCCATGCCGGAGTTGATGGAAGACCTGGCCGACCTGCCGTCGCTGTCGGACATGCTGATCGCAGAGCGGGACAGGGAGCGCAACCGATGAGCCTGTACTACCTCGATTCCTGCGCCGTGCTGAAGCTGGTCAAGCAGGAAGCGGAGACCCACGCTCTGCGCGCATGGCGCACACAGCTCGGGTCCCAGGCGCAGCTGGTGACTTCACAACTCGCCGGCGTAGAGCTGGCCCGGACATTCCGGCGGGCCGGGCTCGACCGCCAGCGCGTGCCATTCCTCGTCGGGAACGCCCTCAAGGGAGTGGATCAGATCGTCCTCGACGACGACGTTCTGATCCGTGCCGCCGCGTACGAGGTGGAGAAGCTCGGCACGCTCGATGCAATCCACCTGGCCACTGCCGACCCCCTCAAGGAGGAGCTGGACGGCTTCGTGACCTACGACAAGGAACTGTCCTGCGCAGTGGAAGCAATCGGCTTCACACTCCTCGCTCCAGGCGCCCAGACCAACTAGCGCGCACCCCGGAAAGCGCCCGGCGGCCTCCCCCCTCACGGGCGCACGCGCGCCGCGCGCACCCCGGAAAGCGCCCGGCGGCCTCCCCCCTCACGGGCGCACGCGCGCACGCCTTTCAGCGCAGATGAGACCGGCGCACCGTGAAGGACTTCAGCGCACTGTGAAGCGGACCACTGCCTCCAGGAAGGGGATCTCCAGCCAGGGATCGGGCTGTGCCATCAGCGCGAGCATGGAGATGACAACGCCCAGCAGCCCGTACGTCACCATGTCGGTGAAGCGCGAACGCACCGCCAGCATGCCCACCGAGGGAATCAGCCGGCGCATCACGGCGCCCCCGATCAGGGACAGGCCGATCAGCAGGGTGCCGAGCCGGAAGCCGATACCGAAGAGGTCGACGGCGACCAGCAGCAGCCCGAACGCCGTCCCGCCCATGACCGCGAGGAACGGCCACTGCCGGACCGGGGCTGCGGCCCCTCCGGGCGCGGCCCGGCCGCCGCCCTCGGGGCGCGCAGTGTCCCGGGTGAAGAGGGGGAAGCGCCGTGTGGAACGGACGGGCCCCTCCGGACTCGGGACGCTGACCACGCCCTTGCTCGCCGGCTCGGTGAATTCCGGGGCGGAGCCCGGGGAGAGCTCCGGAGCAGCCTCTCCCGCGGGGTCCGGGTCAACCTCGCCGGAGGCGTCGGCGGGGCCGTCGGCATCGGCACCCGCGCCGGACGGCACATCCGCATCCGAAGTAGTCGCGTCCGGGACTGCGTCCGGCGTCACGTCCCGGCTCGTACCCTTGCCCATGGGCAACGCTTCCCTCTCACTCACTCCCGCTCAGCTCGCGACAGCGATGGCGGCCGCGTCGCGCTCGGCGGCCTCGACGACGTTCACCAGCAGCTGGGCGCGGGTCATGGGACCGACACCGCCCGGGTTGGGTGCGACCCAGCCGGCCACCTCCGCGACGCCCGGGTGGACATCGCCGACGATCTTGCCGTTCTCGTCGCGGCTGACGCCGACGTCGAGCACGGCCGCGCCCGGCTTGACGTCCTCGGGCTTGATGAGGTGAGGCACACCGGCGGCGGCGACGATGATGTCGGCCTGCCTGAGGTGCGAGGACAGATCACGCGTACCGGTGTGGCACTGCGTCACGGTCGCGTTCTCGGACTTGCGGGTCAGGACCAGCGGCATCGAGCGGCCGATGGTGATGCCGCGTCCGACGACCACGACATGCGCGCCGTTGATCTCGACGCCGTGGTGCCGCAGCAACTGGACGATGCCGTACGGCGTGCAGGGCAGCGGGCCCTTCTCGCCCAGCACGAGCCGGCCGAGGCTCATCGGGTGCAGGCCGTCGGCGTCCTTGGCCGGGTCCATCAGCTCCAGGACGCGGTTGGTGTCGATGCCCTTGGGGAGCGGAAGTTGGACGATGTAACCCGTGCATTCGGGGTTGTCGTTGAGCTCCCGTACGACCGCCTCGATCTCCTCCTGGGAGGCGGTGTCGGGCAGCTCGCGCTGGAGGGAAGCGAGCCCGACCTGGGCGCAGTCGCGGTGCTTGCCCGCGACGTACCACTTACTGCCCGGGTCGTCGCCGACCAGCAGGGTGCCGAGTCCGGGGACGATGCCCTGGGACTTCAGAGTCGCCACGCGGGCGGTCAAATCGGACTTGATCGCGGCTGCGGTGGCCTTGCCATCGAGAATCTGGGCGGTCATACCCCCATCCTCGCGGATGGACCCGCCATGGTTCCAATCCGCCGTGCGTCCGGGGCCCGTCGCGACGGGCGAGGTTGCACTTACACAACACATACGACAACCGACTGGACAAGAAGACGACCGCACAACGACGATGATCCGCGCAGTGCCGCGGAGAGCGGCGGGGGGCTGACCGCTTGATTTGTGATGTTCCTCCGCTCGGGCCGCGACGTCCCCAGCATTTCAACGGAGGAAACCCGCCATGAGTTTCGGCGACCCGAACAACCCGTACGGCCAGCAGGGCCAGCCCGGCCAGCCCCCGCAGCAGCCCGGTCAGCCCCCGCAGGGTCAGCCCGGCTACGGCTACCCGCAGGCCCCGCAGGGCGTGCCCCCGCAGCCCGGTTACGGCTACCCGCAGGGCGCCCCGCAGCAGGGTCAGCCCGGTTACGGCTACCCGCAGCAGCCCGGCTACCCCGGCCAGCCCGGCGGCCAGGCGCCGGAGGGCTACACCATCATCCCGAACCTGGGCATGGTTCAGGTCGCCAGCTACGGGCAGCGCTGCGGCGCGCGTCTGCTGGACCAGCTCTTCGCGGGCATCCTGTGGTTCGTCCTGAGCCTCGTCATCGGGGTCGGCATGGTCGGCGCCACTTCCACCGATAATCCGGACGCCGCTGTAGCGGCGGGCCTCGGCGCGCTCTTCATGCAACTGCTGGTGTGGGCAGTGTGCTTCATCCTCTGGGACGTCATCTGGGTGACCGTCAAGGGCGCCACTCCGGGAAAGATGATCGTCGGGCTGGCCATCGTTGACAGCCGCAACGGATCCAAGCCCGCCTTCGGCGCGGCCCTGGTCCGCTGGGGCTTCCCGATCGGCTTGGGCGTCATCACCTGCTTCCTGGGTTACGTCCTGATCCTGATCTCGCCGTTCTTCGACAACACCGGACGGCTCCGCGGCTGGCACGACAAGGCAGCCAATACTCAGGTCATCAAGAAGTAAGCAGCGTTACGCAGCAGTACGGCCGAAGGCCGCAACCCCGGCGGGTTGCGGCCTTCGGCCGTACGTATGCAGCGCCTGCTGCCCTCTGCCCTGCTGCCCTAGTGGAAGAAGTGGCGCGTGCCCGTGAAGTACATCGTCGCGCCCGCCTTCTTCGCGGCCTCCACGACCTGCTCGTCACGGACCGAACCGCCCGGCTGCACCACGGCCTTGATGCCCGCGTTCAGCAGAATCTCCAGGCCGTCAGGGAACGGGAAGAACGCGTCCGAGGCCGCGTACGCCCCCCGCGCGCGCTCCTCGCCCGCACGCTCCACCGCGAGCTTCGCGGAGTCGACGCGGTTGACCTGTCCCATGCCGACGCCGACGGACGCGCCGCCCTTGGCGAGCAGGATCGCGTTGGACTTCACGGCGCGACAGGCGCGCCAGGCGAAGGCGAGTTCGGTGAGCTCGTCGGCGGACAGCGCCTCGCCACTGGCGAGCGTCCAGTTCGCCGGGTCGTCGCCATCGGCCTGAAGGACGTCCTTGACCTGGGCGAGCCCGCCGCCGTCGATCGGCTTGAACTCCGCCGGGGGCTGCGGGCTTTCGGCGCAGCGCAGCACCCGGATGTTCTTCTTCCGGGAGAGGATCTCGACGGCGCCGTCCTCGTAGTCCGGGGCGACGATGACCTCGGTGAAGATCTCCGCGACCTGCTCGGCCATCGCGGCGGACACCGGCCGGTTGACGGCGATCACGCCGCCGAAGGCGGACAGCGGGTCGCAGGCGTGGGCCTTGCGGTGCGCGTCGGCGACGTCGTCACCGATCGCGATGCCGCACGGGTTCGCGTGCTTGATGATCGCTACGCAGGGGGCGGAGTGGTCGTACGCGGCCCGGCGCGCGGCGTCGGTGTCCGTGTAGTTGTTGTACGACATCTCCTTGCCGTGCAGCTGCTCGGCCTCGGCGAGGCCCCCGCAGCCGCCGGTGTAGAGAGCGGCGCCCTGGTGCGGGTTCTCGCCGTAACGCAGAACGTTCTTGCGCTCGTACGTGACGCCGATGAAGGACGGGAAGTCCTCGCCGTCACCGGCGTAGTCGCCCGCGAACCAGCCCGCGACGGCCACGTCGTACTCGGCGGTGTGCCGGAAGGCCTCCGCCGCGAGGCGCTTGCGTGCCGTGAGGTCGAACCCGCCGCTCTGCGCGGCGGTGAGCACGTCCGCGTACCGCTCCGGGCTGGTGACGACCGCGACCGAGGGGTGATTCTTGGCGGCGGCGCGGACCATCGAGGGGCCGCCGATGTCGATCTGCTCGACGCACTCGTCAGGAGTGGCGCCGGAGTCGACCGTCTGCTGGAACGGGTAGAGGTTCACGACGACCAGGTCGAAGGGCTCGATGCCCAGCTCGGCCAGCTGCTCACGGTGCGAGTCGAGCCGCAGGTCGGCGAGGATGCCGGCGTGCACGCGCGGGTGCAGCGTCTTCACCCGGCCGTCCAGGCACTCGGGGAAGCCGGTGAGCTCCTCGACCTTGGTGACCGGCACCCCGGCCGCGGCGATCTTGCCCGCGGTGGAGCCGGTGGAGACCAGCGTGACGCCCGCCTCGTGCAGACCGCGGGCCAGGTCCTCCAGACCCGTCTTGTCATAGACGCTGACCAGCGCGCGGCGGATGGGCCGCTTCGTACCTTCGGCGGTCACTGGATAACTACCTTTCGTCCCTCAATGCGGTAGCCGTTACGGGCCAAGCGCCCCACGACATCGACGAGCAGCCGTCGCTCGACTTCCTTGATGCGCTCATGAAGAGCGACACCGTGGTCTTCGTAATCCTGCTCCCGGACCTCGACCACGCCCTGCGCGATGATCGGACCGGTGTCGACGCCGTCGTCGACGAAGTGGACGGTGCATCCGGTGACCCGTGCGCCGTACGCGAGCGCGTCACGTACGCCGTGGGCTCCGGGAAAACTGGGCAGCAGCGCGGGATGGGTGTTCACGAACCGGCCGCCGAAACGGGCGAGGAATTCCTTGCCCACGATCTTCATGAAGCCAGCCGACACCACCAGGTCCGGTTCGTACGCGGCGGTCGCCTCGGTCAGGGCCGCATCCCACTCCTCGCGCGTTCCGTGGTCCTTCACGCGGCAGACGAAGGTCGGCAGTCCGGCGCGCTCGGCGCGCTCAAGACCTGCGATCCCGCTCCGGTCGGCTCCGACGGCCACAATGCGGGCGCCGTACGCGGCAGGATTCTCCTCGATTACGTCAAGCAGGGCCTGGAGGTTCGTACCGGAACCGGAGACCAGAACAACAAGGCGGGCCGGCGTACGGGAGGGGGGCGGGGAGGCCACAGCGGGTCTCTTTCTCGCAGATGGTGCGGCTTGTGTGGTCGTACGAACGGATCGCGTCCCCCGTTGGGGGAACTCTACGAAGGCGCCGACCGTCAGCAACGATACCGGCACACCGGGCCGCCCCCACGGGACGGGTGCGCGGCCGGGAGGTAGCGTCAGGGGACAGGTTCCGTCCTCGGACGCGAACAATCCGTCTCCGGACGGGAACAGACGACACAAGACCCTTCGCAGTTCAGGGGTCTGAGGGGAAGACGTTCACCAGATGACGGACCGACGCCGCCGCGCGGCTCTCCGCCTGCCGCACTCAGGGGCACGCCTCGGGACATTTACAGATGCCGGGGGGCGCGGCTCCCAGTCGCTGCTACGGGAGCGTCAGTCCTCGTCGACCCCGCCCGAGCCGCCGCAGGGGGACGACAACCCGTTCGCACCGCCGCCCGAGGGCAAGCCCGACCAGCCCTGGAAGCCGCGCAGGCCGGCGGCCGGGGACGACCCCGACCCCGACCCCGACCTCGACTCTGATTCCTCTTCTTCCTCTTCCTCCGGCACCGGTTCTGGTTCTGGTTCCGGTGGGTCGTCGGCGCCGGAGGACAGGCCGCGGTCCGTGTGGGGCAGCAAGTGGAGCAGCCGCCAGCCCGGACAGCAGGGCGGTGGTTTCGGCGGGCCCCGCGGACGGCAGGGCGGTCCCGAGGGACAGGGCGGCCCCGACAACAAGGGCACGGGCCTGCGCTGGGACCCGACGGACCCCGCCCAGCGGCGCGCCCGTTACGCGCTGCTCTCCGGCATGTGGGCCTTCTTCTGCGCGCTCTTCGACCTCCCCGAGATCGCGCTGCTGCTCGGGGCGCTCGCGCTCTACTGGGGCATCAGCGCCCTGCGTGGCGTGAAGCCGGCCGACCGGCCCGACGCGACGGCCGACCCGACGACGCCCCGTCCGGCCCCGGTGGCCGCGAGCGGCCCGCCTGCGGCCGGCGCGGGGGGCGCGGGGCCCGGCAGCAAGCCGCTCACGACGGCGGCGGTGAGCGGGCTTGTCACGGCGACGCTCGCGCTGGCGATCGTGGCGGCGACGTTCACGGTGCAGATCGTTTACCGCGACTACTACACGTGCGTGCAGGACTCGCTGACCCAGTCGGCGCAGGTGACGTGCAACGACCTGCTGCCGAAGACGCTGCGGCCGGTGTTCGGGGTGAAGGAGTAAGGAGATGGGGGCGGGGGTGGAGGTGGGGGTGGTGGGGAGGCGGTGGGCGGTGGCGCCTGCGGCGGGCTGTTCCCCTGCCCCGCGCAGCGGCCTACCGTTCCTCAGGCGGTGTCGGCGTCGGTGACACTGGGAGATCCCGCTCCGGCGGGATGTCCGCCATCAGCCCACCCGACGCCTCCTTGACCGCCGCCCACCGCGCCTCCCGCACCCCGCTGTCGTGCCACACCGCACCCGGATCATCCGCAGGCAAGAAGTCGTACGACTCCCCCGCGTCCTCCTGCTGCGCAGAGGCAGACACAGAGGCAGAGGCAGAGGCAGAGGCAGACGCGGCCTCGCTCCGGGCCGCAGCCCGAGCCCGGCGCGACCGACGCCACCAGCGCCCGCCGGAGTCCGTTACGCCCTCGCCGTCGGCCACGACACCAGCCCCGGCCCCACCGGTCGCGCTGTCGTCCGGCGTACCGCTTTCGCTGTCTTCAGCGGGTACGGCCTCCTCGCTCTGCCCACTGGGCCGCCACCAGGGCACCGATTCCCCTTGGCCCGGCTCGGCGGGAGCAACCGCCTCCACCACGTCCTCCCCGCCACGTCGCCACCAACGTACGGACTTCACCGGCACCAGCACCGGCACAGTCGCGACGGCCACGGCAGCCGCATCGCCATCGCGTGAGCCACGCCGCCACCACTTCCCCTTCGCGAGGCCCGCCTCAGCAGCCGCACCGGCATCCGCATCCACCACCGGAACCGCCGCGCGCCCGCGCCCGCGCCACGACCACGGCGACCGCTCCCGCAGCCGCCACGCGCGCAGGAGCACCGCCCCCGGGACCCCGAGCATGACCGTCCAGACCAGCGCCGCCGCGCCCGTACGCCACCACGAGGGGCCGAACGTCGACAGGTCCCCGGTGCCCAACGGCCCGCCCGCCAGCGCCGCGAGCATCGCCGCCGCCACCGCGCACCCGGCGCCCGCCAGCGCCGCGGTGAGCGCCGTCTCGCGGCGGCTCCAGGCTTCCTCCCGCACGGCGAAGGCGGGCGCCGCCCTGCGCACGGTGAACCACGCGATCACCGCCGCCGCGACGACCGGCACGGCGAACGAGGCCAGGCTCCCCGTCCCCCGCCCCTCGGCCGGCAACGCCGCGAGCAGCGGGAAGTGCGGCAGCGCGGGATTCCCCGCAACAGCCAGAGGCGTGGCCGTCGCGCCCACGCCCACGGCGAACCCGGGGCCGAGTCCGTACGCGGCCCCCCACACCGCGGCGTTCGGCACCAGCGCGACGGCGAGCATCAGCACCGCGAACCGTCCCGACCACACCCCCGTGAGCTGGAGGAACGCGCCCTGCGCCGATCCCGCGTGCCATACCAGCGAGGTCGCGACCAGTAGCGCACCGCCCCCCACCAGAACCATGACGCCGGCCGCAGCAGCCCGGAGTGCGACCAACAGTCGAGGGCGCACGAGGGCATCGCGCACGCCCCCTGGAATCCAGCCGGGCAGCGACCCGTACGGGCGTCCGTTCCCCGTCCACACCCCGGCGGCGGCCGCCGCCATCGTGACGACGGGCAGATGGAAGGCGGCACTGAGCGGCGCGGCGGGCAGCGGCCCGCCCGAGGCGTAGAGCAGCGCGGCGGTGCCGATCAGCAGGTAGCCGATCGTCACGCCCCAGAAGGCGCTGCGGGATGACGGCCGCGGTCGCTCCTGATCGGGATCGAGGGCATCCCGCGCGGCCCGGTGCGCGAGCCACACCGGCAGCGCGATCAGCAGCATCGGGGCCAGTCCGATCGGGGCGGGGACACCGGAGAGGGCGTCGTGCCGGACGAGTTCCGTGCCGTGGGCGAGCAGCCACAGCCCGGCGGCGACGTGCAGCGCCCCGGCGGGACCGCTGTCCGGATACGGCGAACTGATCCACAGCACCATCACCAGCACGGCGAGCGAGCCCAGGCCGAGCCCCGCCGCGATCACCCCCCGCGCGATACAGGCGGCCTGCGCCGAGGAACGACTGTGCACGGACGACAACCACGGGGCGCGTTCGCGTTCGGTCACTTGAGTCACCCGGCCATGCTGCCAACGACACGCGCTTATTCCGCGTAACAGGCAAACGGCTGCCGTGTCGCTCAATATACGTTTATGTACTTTTTCGTCTGGCGCAGCGCAGTGGGGAGTCCTTCATGACGCAGAGCACCCGTACCGTCTCGGCCTCCTCCCTGCCCTCTCCCAAGGAGCGGCGCAGGCTGCGCGAAGCGAAATCGCTGTCCCATGAGCAGATCGCCACCGCCATAGGGGTCACGCGCGAGACGGTGCAGTCATGGGAAACGGGCCGCACCAGCCCCAAGGGACGCAAACGCGAGGCGTACGCGAAGCTGCTCGTCGCTGCGGAGACGACGAAGCCCCGGGATCCGGAGCGAAAGCCCGCCCCCGAGGCTGAGCCTGAACGGGCGCCCGATCCCGGCCCCCACACCACGCCGGCACCGGTACCGGCTTCTGAGGCGGAGCCCGAACCCGGGCCCGCGTCGGTGTCCGCGCCCGCCTCACCTGCCCGCAATGAGATCCCCGTCGCGGCCCCCGCTCCGGACCTCACGCCCGCCGAGGCCTTCGACGCCCTGTACACGCACAGCGCCCCGGCCATACTGCGCCAGGCCTACCTCCTGACCGGGCGCCAGCGGCTCTCCCAGAAGTCCGTGCAGCACGCCTTCCACCTCGCCTGGCAGCGCTGGCCCGAGGTGGCGACCGACCGCGACCCTGCGGGCTGGGTGCGTGCGGCGGCGTACGAGTACGCCATGTCCCCCTGGCACCGGCTGCGGCGCGGCAACAAATATCCCGACCGGGTCCCCGCCGAGCCCAGCCGCCGCGCACTCCTCGACGCCCTCCTCGACCTGCCGCCCGCGTACCGCCGCACCCTGCTTCTCTACGACGGCCTGGGCCTCGACCTGCCGGAGACGGCGGCCGAGACGGAGGCAAGCACCCCGGCCGCCGCGAACCGCCTGGTCAACGCGCGTGCCGCCGTGGTGGAGCGGCTGCCGGAGCTGGCCGGGGCGAGCAGCCCGGCCGAGCAGTCGGCCCTGTTGCAGGAGCGCCTCAGTACCCTGTCCGACCTCAAGCCCGTCGTCATGCTGCCGCCGGGCCGGGCCGTACGGACGGGCAGCGAACGCAAGACGCAATTCTGGACGCGGGCGGCCATCACCCTCACCGCGCTGATCATCGGCGCGACCTCCTTCACGCTCGCCACCGCCCCCACGCGGTACGAGCCCCCGCGCGCCCCGGGCGAAACGGTCAACGGCGTCCCCGTCCGCGGCGGCCCGCTCAAGCTGACGCAGGAGGACATCGAACTCCGCGACAGACTCCGGGCCGAGCCCATGAACGGCCCGGAGCGCCTGGTCCCCCAGGCCCGCTAGGAAGCCACCGGAAGCCACCGGACACATGCCCGCACACGCGGGCGGGCCCGCACCCCCTCGAAGGGGGATGCGGGCCCGCACCGTACAAACGACTGCACAAACGACTGCACAAACGACTGCACAAACGACTGCGCAGACGACTGGGCAGCGACCAGCGGTCACACGATCAAGAGATCGCGATCACGCAGCGAGGATCTCGCGCGCCAGCTTGGCCGTCTCGGTCGGCGTCTTGCCGACCTTGACGCCCGCGGCCTCAAGGGCTTCCTTCTTCGCCTGGGCGGTGCCCGAAGAGCCGGAGACGATGGCGCCGGCGTGGCCCATGGTCTTGCCCTCCGGCGCGGTGAAGCCCGCGACGTAACCGACGACCGGCTTCGTGACGTGCTTCGCGATGTAGTCGGCCGCGCGCTCTTCCGCGTCGCCACCGATCTCGCCGATCATGACGATCAGGTCGGTCTCGGGGTCGGCCTCGAACGCCTGGAGGGCGTCGATGTGCGTCGTACCGATGACCGGGTCGCCACCGATGCCGACGGCGGACGAGAAGCCGAGGTCACGGAGCTCGTACATCATCTGGTAGGTCAGCGTGCCGGACTTGGACACGAGACCGATGCGGCCGGGCTTGCTGATGTCGCCCGGGATGATGCCGGCGTTGGACTGGCCCGGGGTAATGAGACCGGGGCAGTTCGGGCCGATGATCCGGGTCTTGTTGCCCTTCGAGACCGCGTGCGCCCAGAAGGCGGCGGAGTCGTGGACGGCAATGCCCTCGGTGATCACGACGGCGAGACCGATCTCGGCGTCGATCGCCTCGACGACGGCGGCCTTGGCGAAGGCCGGCGGCACGAAGACGACGGAGACGTCGGCGCCGGTCTTCTCGATCGCCTCGGCGACGGAGCCGAAGACCGGGACGGACGTGCCGTCGAAGTCGACGGTCGTACCGGCCTTGCGCGGGTTCACGCCGCCGACGATGTTGGTGCCGTCAGCCAGCATGAGCTTGGTGTGCTTCATGCCCGTGGCGCCGGTCATCCCCTGGACGATGACCTTGCTGTCCTTGGTGAGGAAGATAGCCATGGTTGTGGTGTCCCTCGTCCCTTACTTCGCAGCCGCGGCGAGCTCGGCGGCCTTGTCGGCCGCGCCGTCCATGGTGTCCACACGCTGTACGAGCGGGTGGTTGGCGTCGGACAGGATCTTGCGACCCAGCTCCGCGTTGTGGCCGTCGAGGCGCACGACCAGCGGCTTGTTGACCGCCTCGCCCTTCGACTTCAGCAGGGCCAGGGCCTGAATGATGCCGTTGGCGACCTCGTCGCAGGCGGTGATGCCACCGAAGACATTGACGAACACGGACTCGACGTCCGGGTCGCCGAGAATGATCTCCAGGCCGTTCGCCATGACCTCGGCGGAGGCGCCGCCGCCGATGTCGAGGAAGTTGGCCGGCTTCACGTTGTCGTGCTTCTCACCGGCGTACGCGACGACGTCGAGGGTGCTCATGACGAGACCCGCGCCGTTGCCGATGATGCCGACCGAGCCGTCGAGCTTGACGTAGTTGAGGTTCTTGGCCTTGGCAGCAGCCTCAAGCGGGTTGGCTGCTGCCTTGTCCTCAAGCGCCTCGTGCTCCGGCTGACGGAAGTCGGCGTTCTCGTCGAGAGAGATCTTGCCGTCCAGCGCGATGATCCTGCCGTCGCCCGACTTGATCAGCGGGTTGACCTCAACGAGGAGAGCGTCCTCCTTGATGAAGACGACCCACAGCTTCTGCAGGACGTCGGCCACCTGGTCGGCGATCTCCGCCGGGAACTTCGCTGCGGCGACGATCTCCGCGGCCTTCTCCGGAGTACAGCCCTCGTTGGCGTCGACCGGAATCTTGGCCAGCGCGTCGGGGTTCTCCTCCGCGACGACCTCGATCTCCACGCCGCCCTCTACGGACGCCATGGCGAGGAAGGTGCGGTTGGTGCGGTCAAGGAGGAAGGAGACGTAGTACTCCTCCGCGATGTCCGCGGTCTCGGCCAGCATCACCTTGTGGACCGTGTGGCCCTTGATGTCCATGCCGAGAATGACGTCGGACTTGGCAACAGCGTCGGCGGGGCTGGAGGCAAGCTTGACGCCGCCGGCCTTGCCTCGGCCACCGACCTTGACCTGCGCCTTGACGACAGCCTTGCCGCCCAGGCGCTCGGTTGCTGCGCGGGCCGCCTCAGGCGTGTCGACGACTTCACCGGCCAGCACCGGTACACCGTGCTTGGCGAAGAGATCCCTCGCCTGGTACTCGAACAGGTCCACGCGCGTCCGTCCCTTTTCGTGTGATCGCGGTTCGTTGCATTGTCTGCAATGGGCGTGCCGCAAAGGGCAACGTGACGGCGCTGTCACAAGGGAGGCGTACACGGTGTCCGGTACGCGGCATGTCCGCCTCGCAGGTTATCCCCGTGGGCCGTGGGTCCCTAAATCGCAGATCACACCTGAGCGGTGATACCGGTCACAGATTGCACCTGTGACCGCCTCCGGCGGCCTCGGGCAGCCTCGGGAGTGACCAGCGGGCCCTTGCCTCACTGGTGGGGCGCCGTGTCCGGTATGGGGAGAGGCCGCTTCTCGATCGCCGCCGCCATCACTTCGGGGAAGAGCTCGGGCGTACAGGCGAAGGCGGGCGCGCCGAGGGCCGCGAGGGCAGCCGCGTGCTCCCGGTCGTACGCCGGTGCGCCCTCGTCGGACAGTGCGAGCAGCGCCACGAACTGCACCCCCGACGCCTTCATCGCAGCGACCCGCTTGAGTATCTCGTCCCTTATCCCGCCCTCGTAGAGATCGCTGATGAGCACGACCACGGTGTCGGCCGGGCGGGTGATCTGCGACTGGCAGTACGCGAGGGCCCGGTTGATGTCCGTGCCGCCGCCGAGCTGAGTGCCGAAGAGGACGTCGACCGGGTCGTCCAACTGGTCGGTGAGGTCGACGACGGCGGTGTCGAAGACGACAAGGCGGGTGGCGATCGAGCGCATGGAGGCCAGGACCGCGCCGAACACGGACGCGTAGACGACGGAGGCGGCCATCGACCCGGACTGGTCGATGCACAGGACAACGTCCTTCTTCACGGACTGCGAAGCCCGTCCGTACCCGATGAGCCGTTCGGGAACGATGCTCCGGTACTCCGGGAGGTAGTTCTTGAGATTGGCCCGGATCGTACGGTCCCAGTCGATGTCCCGGTGCCTGGGGCGGTTGATACGGGCGCTGCGGTCGAGGGCGCCGGTGAGGGTGGCCCTGGTGCGGGTGACGAGGCGCTTCTCCAGATCGTCGACGACCTTGCGCACGACCGCTCGGGCCGTCTCCTTGGTCGTCTCCGGCATCACCTTGTTGAGCGAGAGCAGCGTCCCCACCAGGTGGACATCCGCCTCAACGGCCTCCAGCATCTCCGGTTCGAGCAGGAGGGCGGAGAGACCGAGACGGTCGATCGCGTCGCGCTGCATGACCTGCACGACGGAGCTCGGGAAATACGTACGGATGTCGCCGAGCCAGCGCGCGACGGACGGCGCGGAGGCGCCGAGCCCGGCCGACCGGTTGCTGTCGCGGGGCCCCTTGGCGGCGCCACCGCCGTAGAGCGCGGTCAGGGCCCCGTCCATCGCGGCGTCCTGCCCGCCGAGCACACACCCGGTCCCGTCGGCCTCCTGCCCCCCGAGCACCAACCGCCACCGCCGGAGCCGCTCGCCGGCGGCGGTGCTCGCGTCGTCGGTCGTGGAAACGTCCGTCGTGGAATGGTCCGTCGCGGAGCCGGCTGTCGCGGAGCCGAGCGTCGCGACCACGTCATTGCCGTACGTGCTCATCGGGCCTCCTCCGTCAGGACCTTCGGTCGGTTGTCATCTTCTTGCTGGAACTGGGGCTGTTGCTGTTGCTGGAGGTGTTGCTGACGCTGTTGCTGTTGGCGCAGATCGTGGCGCTCCTCCATGTCCCTGCCGAGCAGCAGCGCCAGCACCGGCAGTACGGCTTCGGCCCGCCTCTCGTCGATGCCGGGACCGAAACCGGGTGCTCCGGCTTCGGTCCGGGCCGGTCCCGCCGCGGTCGGCCCGCGCCTGACCAGCTCGCCCAGAGTCCGTCGCACACCCGGCTCGTACGCCGAGAACGTGCGGCGCAACAGCGGCAGTACGTCGGTGAACGCCTGGTCGGGGACACCGGCCAGCCAGGCATCGACCAGGCCCAGGAGGCGCGCGTCGTGCACCAGGAGCATCCCCCCGCCCGAGGCGCCGCCGACGAAGCCCTCGATCCAGGCAGCGCCGTCGGCCGGCGGGGTGCCGGGTGAGAGCGCGAGCCCCATGAGCCGCGCCGCCTCGTCCTCCGCGAGCCGCCCGTCGTCCAGCAGCAGCCGCACAGCCCGCCCTCGGATCACGCCTCCCACGGAATCCCGCCCCGCGAGCTTGCGCAGCACGGCGGCCCAACGCCCGCGCAGTCCACCGGAAGTGCCGGAGGCCCGACCGGAGTCATCGGCGCGCCCGGCACTCGTCCCCCCGCCGGCCGACTCCGGTATGCGCACCGCCTCGGGGTCACGCACTTCGGGATCACGCACTTCGGGATCACGCACTTCGGGATCACGCGCACCCGCGTCGTGTGGCGCGGACTCCGCCAGAAGGCCGATCGCCGTCTGGACCGCGTCGAGGTGGCGGCGCATCTCCGCGGCGCCGTCCGCGTCGAGGCCCGTACAGGCGGGTGGCAGCCCCACGCAGATCCTCTCGGCGAGGCCCGCCGCCACCTCGCCGAGCGCGACCGTGTCCGTGCCGCGTACGTCGCCGTACCGCAGGGAACGGGCGAGGGCGGGCAGCGCCTGGGCGAGGTTGCCGACGTCCGCGTCCAGCGCGGCGCGGTCCGCGAGGGCCCGCATCACCACCGGCAGGGCGTCCGGGAGTTCGGCCAGGAGGCACCGCTCGGCGAGCGCGGTGACATCGGCGAGCGCGGTCGCCGAAGTGGCTTGGGACTCGGCCTTGGCCGTGGCGGCGGAGAGCACGGTCGTGCCCCACACCCCGGCCTCCGCGACCCGCACCGCGAGCTCGGGCTCCCAGCGCAGCAGCCAGCTCTCCCGGAACGTACCGGTGCTCCCCCGCCCTGTGGCGGGCCCGCCCCAATCGATGGACAGCAGCCGCAGCCGGTGCAGCAGCCTGCTGCGCGCCGCGTCGGTCTCCTTGCGGAGGTCGAACTCCAACTCCCGCTCCAGCGGCTCCGGCTTGAGCCGCAGAGTGCGCTGCGCCCGGGTCAGATCGCGCTGCAGCGGCACGGCGGGCGCAGCGTCAGGGACCTCGCCGAGCACATCACCGACGACGAGCCGGTCATGGATGAGCGCGAGTGGCACGTCGGAGCCCTCGCACATCACGGCGCGGACGGCGTCGGTCGTCTCGGTCAGGCCCGCGAGGGGCCGCCCGCGCATGGCGGCGAGGGTCTCGGCGAGCCGGACGGCCTCGATGACATGGGCGGAGGACACCATCCGGTCCTCGTCCCGCAGCAGCCCGGCGACCTTGGTCATCCAGCGCTCGACCGGCCTGTCCCTGGCGCCGAACAGGTGCCCGTACCAGCCGGGCGAGTCGATGCCCGCGCCGTATCCGCTGTGCCGGGCGAGCCTGCGGTGTGTCCAGGGCACCCAGGTCATTTCGGTCCTGACCTTGGGCAGCCCCTTGAGCAGCGCCCGGTCGGCGGTGGCCGTGGCGGCCTTCTCGTCCAGCGCGGGAAGGTGCCATGCGCCGCAGACGACGGCGATGTCCTCGCCGAACTCCTTGCGCGCGGCCCGCAGCCGGGTCCGCATATAGGCCTCGCGCACCCGGTCATGGGCGTGCCCGCCGTCCCCGTACTCCTGCCGCAGCGCTCCCATGGCTTCGGCGATCGCCCTGAACGGTGCGAGGGCGGTCTCCCGCTGGACGTCACCCGCGGACGGGCCGCGGTGCTCGACCACGTCCTCCCACCAGCGCTCGGGGTCGTCGTACCCGGCGGTCTCGGCGAGGACGGCGATCGGATCGATCCGCAGGTCACCCGGGACGGATGAACGGCCTTCCCGCCGGCCCCCGTCACCGTCGCCGCCCCCGGATTCGGCACCCCCGTCCGGTGTCCCCGCACCGCCCGGCGCCGCGCTCTCCCCCTCACCCCCGTCCCTTCCCTCCTCTCCTACCTGTCCCGCGCCGTCTCCCGCCTCTTCCTCTTCGTCTTCCCTGAACGCCAGCGAATGCGCCGCCGGGAGATCGATGAAGCGCACCGGAACACCGCGCCCGAGCGCCCAGCGGATCGCGACCCATTCCGGTGAGAACTCGGCCAGCGGCCAGAAGGCCGCCCGCCCGGGGTCGTCCGTGACATGCGCGAGCAGGGCAACGGGCGGGCGCATCTGCTCGTCCGCCGCGAGTGACAGCAGCGCGTCACCCTCGGGCGGCCCCTCGATCAGCACGGCCCGGGGCCCCACGGCGTCGAGCGCACTTCGCACCGCGCGGGCCGAGCCGGGCCCGTGGTGGCGCACACCCAGCAACAGCGGGCCCGCCGTCATGCCGAGACCTCCCGGCAGGCGCGATAGAAGTCCTTCCAGCCGTCCCGCTCGCGGACCACCGTCTCCAGGTACTCCTGCCAGATCACGCGGTCCGCGGCCGGGTCGCGCACGACAGCGCCGAGCAGGCCGGCGGCCACGTCACCGGGGCGCAGCACACCGTCCCCGAAGTGCGCGGCGAGGGCGAGGCCACTGGTGACGACGGAGATCGCCTCGGCCGTGGACAGGGTCCCCGAGGGGGACTTGAGCTTCGTACGGCCGTCGGAGGTGACGCCGTCGCGCAGCTCGCGGAAGATCGTGACCACCCGCCGGATCTCGTCGATCCCGTCCGGTGCGGTCGGCAGGTCGAGCGAGCGACCCAGCTGGTCGACGCGGCGCGACACGATGTCGACCTCCGCGTCCGCGGTCGCGGGCAGCGGCAGCACGACCGTGTTGAAGCGGCGGCGCAGCGCGCTGGACAGATCGTTCACCCCGCGGTCGCGGTCGTTGGCGGTGGCGATGACGTTGAACCCTCGGACGGCCTGAGTCTCCAGGCCCAACTCCGGGATGGGCAGGGTCTTCTCCGACAGGATCGTGATCAGGCTGTCCTGCACATCCGCCGGGATACGGGTCAGCTCCTCGACCCGCGCGGTCATGCCCTCAGCCATGGCGCGCATGACCGGGCTGGGAACGAGCGCGGCGCGACTCGGCCCGTTCGCGAGCAGCTCGGCGTAGTTCCAGCCGTAGCGGATGGCTTCCTCGGGCGTCCCCGCTGTGCCCTGCACCAGCAGGGTGGAGTCGCCGCTCACGGCGGCGGCGAGATGCTCGGAGACCCAGGTCTTGGCGGTGCCTGGGACTCCGAGCAGGAGCAGCGCACGGTCCGTGGCGAGGGTGGTGATGGCGACTTCGACGATCCGGCGCGGCCCCACGTACTTCGGTGTGATCACCGTGCCGTCGGGCAGGGTCCCACCGAGCAGGTAGGTGGCGACGGCCCACGGCGACAGCAGCCACCGGGCGGGCCGCGGCCGGTCGTCGGCCGCGGCCAGCGCCTTGAGCTCGTCGGCGAACGCGTCTTCCGCGTGCGGCCGCAAGGCCTCACCCCTCGCCGCACTGCCGACAGCCTTGGTTTCGGGCACGCTCATGGATCCCCCTCCAGATTTCCCGGATGTGAGATCTACCGTGCACCACGCCACTGACAATCAGCCGTCACCGCAGGTCAGCGACCAAGTGAGGCAGTGTTGGAGCTACTTGGCAATCGGCGAGATCGTGATGCAGCCACCCACCATGGCCTTCTCCCCCTTGGCCTCCTTGATCGTCTCGCCCTTGTAGACAACCTTGCAGCTCAGGTCGGCGGCGCCCTCGATGGCGATCGGCGACACGGCGGCCGGCATGATTCCGCGCAGGGTGACCGTCTTCGTCCACGGCAGCTTGGGCTTGGCGACGGATTCCATCTTGGGGTTCATGGCCGTGCCCTTGCCACCCGCGAACTCGATGGAATCGACACTCTTGCCGGTGACCTCGTACGTGACCTCGTAGGTCTCGTCGACGGCCTTGTCGACCTGGTCCACGGCCTTGTCCTTGGCTGCCTCGGTCGTCTCGGCGCAGGCGCCGAGACCGAAGGCGAGGCCGGTGATGACGGCGGCACAGACTGCGGTGCGACAGACGGCGGTGCGGATGATGCGGTTCATGCGGGATCCCCCCGGATCTTGAGTGCGGAATCTCGCACCCAATCGCAAAGGAAAAGCAAAGTCAAGCTGCCGCCCGATCGGCCGAATCCGCAGGTGGGAGCCGATTGTCAGTGGTGGCGCGTAGCGTCGTTGGCATGAATCAGCTGGGGGTGCGCTGGACTGCGGATCAGGTGCTGGCACTGGCTCCTGATGATGCGTCACGCAAGGCGGGAAGCAGGCTCGGTACGGCCGGGCCGTGGTCGGAGACGGGGAGCAGCGGCTCGGGGGCCGTGTGGGGCTTGTGCAAGGGCAGCGGCGGCAAGCCGTACCGGACAGTGGTCGACATGGCGGGCAGCAGTCCCGCCTACAAGTGCAGTTGTCCGAGCCGGAAGTTCCCCTGCAAGCACGCGTTGGGGCTGCTGCTCCTCCAGACCGCGGACGAGCAGGGGTTGCGGGCAGTCACGCCGCCGGGCGCGGCGGCAGGCGTGACGGTGGGCGCGACGGTGGGCGCGACGGCGCCCGGCTGGGCCCAGGAGTGGCTGGCTACACGCAGGGAGAGCGCCGCCAGGACGCGGGGGCGGGAGCAGGGCGTAGAGGGTTCGGCGGAAGGAGAGTTGGGGTCCTCCGCGAAGACAGGCGACCCCGAGGCCGCCCGGCGCAGGGCCGAGCGACGGGCCGAGCGGATCAGCCTGGGGGCCACCGAGCTGGAGCAGCGGTTGACCGACCTGCTGCGCGGCGGTCTGGCCACTGCCGAGCAGACGGGGTACAAGCTGTGGGAGGAGACGGCCGCCCGGATGGTCGACGCCCAGGCACCCGGATTGGCTGCTCGGGTAAGGGAGTTGGGTGCCATACCGGCATCGGGGGCCGGCTGGCCGGTGCGGCTGCTTGAGGAGTGCGCGCTGCTGCATCTGCTGGACCTGGCCTGGTTGGGCCGTGACCGGCTGCCGGAGCCACTGTCCGCGACGGTCCGCACCCGCGTCGGCCTCACCAAGCCCGCCGAGGGCCCGTCCGTGCGGGACCACTGGATGGTGCTCGCCCAGTACGACACCCCGGACGGCAAGCTCGTCGCGCGCCGCATCTGGCTGTACGGACGGGACTCGGGACGGACCGCGCTGGTGCTGTCCTTCGGGGCCGCGGGCCGGGCACCCGAAATCGCCCTGCCGCCCGGCCTGATGGTCGACGCCGAGCTCACCTATTTCGCGGGGTCCGGGCAGCTCCGGGCCGACTTGGGCGAGCGGTTCTCCGTCCCCGTCCCGATCGACGAAGCGCCACCGGGCGCCGGGACCACCGAAGCGGTGTGTTCCTACGGGGCGGCTCTGAAGGACGACCCATGGCTGGAATCCTGGCCGGTGACGCTCAGCGGCGTCATACCGATACCCGCGGAGGACGGCTGGCAACTGGCCGACGCGAAAGGGGAGTCCGCCCTCCCCGTCGCCCCCTCGGCCCTGTCCAGGCCCGGCCTGTGGAAGCTCGCCGCCCTGTCCGGCGGCGGCCCCGTCACGGTCTTCGGCGAGTGCGGCCACCGCGGCTTCACACCCCTGGCCGCCTGGCCCGAAGGCTCGGCGGAGACCGTCGCGCTCGTCGACGCCTGATCACCGGGCCATCCCGAGCGCGCACCACGCACAACCTCGCCGATTGTCCCGACCGCCGCACCCCGACTGTCCTGACCTGACCGTCCTGACCGTACGGAGGGACCCATGACCAGCACCACCCATTCGACCGCCGGCAGGCCCAGCACCACCGGCACGACCCGCGGCACGAACACCGGCACGCCCCCCGGCGCCAACACCGGAGTCGGCAACAGCAGCTGGGAAGAGGTCATCACAACCGCCCTGCTCGGCACCGACCGCCGCGCGCTGCCTGCCGGGCTGGCGCCGGCCGGCAAGGATGCGCCGGTCGCGCTGTTGGACGCCGCCGCCCAGCTGACCGTACGGCGCAGAGCGGGCCTGCTTCCGGCGCGGGCCGGTGCGCGGCCCACACCCGCGCTGCATGATCCGCGCCCGCAGTTGCCTGCGGCTGCTCGTGGCCGCCTCGCCCAGCTACTGGCCGGCCGGTCCGCCTCTCCCACGAACGCCGGGGGTCGGCGCGGCACTGCGCCCGATCTCACCGAGCTGCTCCCCCAGTGGCTCGCCGCGGCGAACGGGCGCCGCTATCAGGCACCGGCCGCGCTGCTGCCCGCGCTCCTGGACGCCGCCCGCTCCCGCAGCGACCTACGGCCCCAGGCCCTGTCGTTCGCCGGGCCGCGCGGTCTCTGGCTGGCGCGGCTCAACGCGGACTGGAGGTTCGCCCTGCGCGGGGCGTCCGGCGGCACCGCACTGCCCGACATCCGGGACACCGAGGCCGTGCGGACCTTGTGGGAGGAGGGGCTGTTCGCGGAGCGGGTCGGGCTGCTCGCCTCCGTGCGGGCGCATGAGCCCGCCGCCGCGCTCGCGCTGCTCGCCGCGACGTGGCCCACCGAGCGCGCCGAGGACCGGCTGATGTTCCTCGACTCCCTGCGCACGGGCTTGTCCGACAGCGACGAGCCCTTCCTGGAACAGGCACTGTCCGACCGCAGCCGCAATGTGCGTTCCACTGCCGCCGAACTGCTCTCGGCGTTGCCGAGGTCCGCCCTGGCCTCCCGGATGGCGGGCCGCGCCACGACCTGCGTCAGCCTGGATCGCAGCGACCGGACGGGGGACGGGGAGCGCATCGCCGTCGAGGCCCCGCACGAATGCGACGCGGACATGCAGCGCGACGGCATATCGCCCAAGCCCCCGGCCGGCCGGGGCGAACGATCCTGGTGGCTGGGCCAGTTGGTGGAGTGCACGCCCCTGGCCGCCTGGACGCGCAGGCTCGGCGGCCGTACGGCACGGGAGATCGTCGCGCTGCCCGTGAGCGACGACTGGCAGGAGGAGCTGCATGCCGCCTGGTGCCGTGCGGCGGTACGGCAGCATGACGCCGACTGGTCGCGGGCCCTGCTCGGTATGCCCTCCGCGCCCCCGACCTCCGGGACCGGCACCTCGTCGCTCGCCGAGCGCTCGAAGCTGCTGGCCACTCTGCCGGAGGGTGAGCGGGCGGACTGGGTGGCCGAGTTCATCGCGGCGCACGGACTGTCCGAGGCCTTCCAGCTGCTCGGGGTCTGCACGGTGCCGTGGGCGGCGTCGCTCGGGCGCTCGGTGGTCGACGCGCTCGACATCGCACGTGACGCGGGGAGCTACCCGTGGAGTTTCAGCGGGGTCATGGGCCTGGCGGAGCGGTGTCTGCACCCCGGCGAGGCGAGCCGTCTCGAAATCCTCACGACGACTCCCGACGAGCAGGAGGACGCGTCGCCCGGCGCGGGCGGCTACTGGTCGGAGGCCTTCCAACGCCTCGTCGGCACCCTCCGTCTCAGGGCGGCGATGCTCGCCGAATTGTCGCAACCCGGGGAGCCTCCGTCGGCGTCTCCCACCGCAGAACCGTCGGAGCCGACCGAACGGCCGCAAGGGCCGGGCTCCCCGGAGGCGTCGGGGTCGCCCGAGCCGCCGGACCGGCCGAAGGAGTAAGCCATGGGGCCCGTCGCGTCGCCCGGAGCGTCACGTACCGGAGCGCGCCGCACGACAGGACGGTGCGACGCGACCGACCCGGCCCGTCAGTCGAGCCAGGCCTCCACGCCGGAGTCGGGGCCGACCAACGCATCGAGATCGGGACCGGCCTCCACGCTGGACTCGGGACCAGCCTCCACGCTGGACTCGGGACCGGCTTCCACGCCGGCGTCGGGCGCCACATCAAGCCCAAGCGTGCGCTCAAGCGTGAGCGTCGGCCCAAGCCCAGGTTCGAGCCCGAGCACGGGCCCCGCACCGGCCCCAGCGCCGGCCGTCACCTCAAGCTCAGGCTCAGGCGCCGACTCCGTCCCGGGCTCCACCTCAGGCCGAGGCGCCGACTCCGCCCCAGTCGTCCCATCGAGCGCGAGCGCAAGTCCGAGCCCGAGCGTCGGCGCGGGCTTCGCACCAACCCCCGCTGTCACCCCAGCGTCGGCCCCCGCCGTCACCTGGGCGGCGTCAGGCTCGGCTTGCGCGTCAGGCCTGGGCGGCCTGGCGGACGTTGGCGTTGACCCAGTCGACGATGGACTGCGTCGTCGCGCCCGGGGTGAAGATCGCCGCGACACCCTTCTCCTTCAGCGGCGCGATGTCCGCCTCCGGAATGATGCCGCCACCGAAGACCTTGATGTCTTCCGCGTCGCGCTGCTTGAGCAGGTCGATGACCTTCACGAAGAGCGTGTTGTGCGCACCGGAGAGGATCGACAGGCCGATCGCGTCGGCGTCCTCCTGGATGGCGGTGTCCACGATCTGCTCGGGCGTCTGATGAAGCCCGGTGTAGATGACCTCCATACCGGCGTCGCGCAGCGCCCGCGCGATGACCTTTGCCCCACGGTCGTGCCCGTCGAGGCCCGGCTTGGCGACCACCACGCGGATCGGTCCGGTCACACCCATCACTGCCTCCATGTACCGACTGCGCCGTCATTGGCACGCGTCCCCGCTCCGGAAAAGGACGGGGAAGTGAACGAACGTTATCTACAGCATCCCGCAAGCGCTCGTTTCACGGTGGACAGGGAGGGGGAAATCACACGTGGGACATGTTCGCTATGCATCGTTCCCGCCTCAGCAGGCGCTACTGCCGCAGCGCCGGGAATGATCGCCTGGGGAGCCGCAACGAGGTCGCCGCATCCCCCTGCCGTCAGCCGCACGGCACGGGAGTGCGTCACGCCGACCGCCTCCGCACGGCACCCCATGAGGGCACACGGGAGACGGAGCTGTCTCCCCACGTGCCGTTCGGGAGGTCGGCCATGAAGATTCTGCCCTTCTTCTTCGTTATTCCGCCGTGTCTGCGCCAGTTGCAGCTGTCAGCCGCGCTCCTGCGGGCCACCGCCCTGGAGCTGGCCATCCTCGCCGGGCACCTCTTCCTCTATCCGTCGGGCATCGCCCAGGAGCGCCGCCGGGATCCGGTCGACGAAGCAGTGGGCATGCTGCCGGAAACGTCCCGGCTGCCCACGACCGGCCACGCCCACCCGCCGGTCGTGCTGCTGCACGGCTTCGTGGACAACCGGTCCGTGTTCGTGCTGCTGCGCCGATCCCTGGCCCGGCACGGCTGGCACCACCTGGAATCCCTCAACTACTCGCCGCTGACCTGCGACATACGTACCGCTGCCGAGCTGCTCGGGCGCCACATCGAGGAGATCTGCGAGCGCACGGGTCACGCCCGGGTCGACATCGTCGGCCACAGCCTCGGTGGCCTGATCGCCCGCTACTACGTGCAGCGCCTCGGCGGCGACACGCACGTACGCACACTGGTCACTCTCGGCACTCCGCACTCCGGCACCCGCGTAGCCCCGCCCATGAGCGCTCACCCCATCGTGCGACAGATGCGTCCGGGCTCCGACGTGATCGAGGAACTGCGTGAGCCCGCGCCGGACTGCCGTACCAAGTTCGTAAGTTTCTGGAGCGATCTCGATCAGCTGATGCTCCCCGTCGAAACGGCGTGCGTCACCCACGAGGATCTGATTGCCCAGAACATACGAGTGACTGGAATCGGCCATCTGGCTCTGCCCGTCCATCCGGCCGTCGCCGCCGGGATCCGACAGGCGCTCCAGGCTCAGGATGCCGCGGCCGGGGCGCCCGGGGCAGCATCGGTGGCCTGATCCCCACCCCTGACCTGGCCGCCCCACCCCCTCGCCCAACCGCGCCCAGATCGAACACTCGTCGAACGTAAGGCCAAGGCTGCGCCCGTCGTCCACCAAAAGGCGGCCGAATGCCCGTTTCCGGAGCGCCGGGAACCTGCCGAAGATTGTCGTCGCCGCATACCGCCGGGTACAGTCGCGCCACTGTTTGCCTTTGGGGCTCCCGTATTCCCAGGGGCTCAAGTTTCTCCAGGGACCCCAGACCTCAGGTCCTGTTGTCGAGGCGAGAGAGAAGTTGGTGGACGACCAGCACGCCCACGCCGGGTACGACGGCTACTCCACCGGCAGTTTCGACACCGATCCACTTTTCGGCACACTCCCGGGGTCGGCAAGCCCATACGGGGTGGACCACAGCGGCCAGTACGACTCCTCCCAGTGGGACACCACGGGTGCCCACCAGACGGTGGGGTACGACGCCTACGGCGCGCAGCAACAACAGCACCATCATCAGCAGCAGTACGACACCACCTCATGGCCTGCCGCCGGATACCAGACAGCGGCGGATATCCCCGCACAGACCACCGGCCAGTGGGACACCAACGCCTGGAACCAGGTAGGGCAGTTCGGCACAGGGCAGCTCGACACGGGCCAGTTCATCCCGGGACAGTTCGACTCGGGACAGACCGGCCAGTACGCGGCCCCGCAGTTCGCCCAGGCCGCCGACACCACCGGGCAGTGGAGCACGGCACCGGGGTACAACACCGGCGCGTACGACACCGGCGCATACGACGCCACCGCCTGGAACACCGGCGGCCACACCGGGGCCCACCCCGTCGCCGCGCCTGAGGAAGTCCTCTACGCCACGGCCCAGTTCTCGGTCGCCGACCTGACCGAGGCCCCGCAGGCGTTCGCAACGTCCGAGGCGCACGAAGCACCCACCCCGTACGAGGCATACAACCCGCACGAACCGCATGAACGGTACGAAGTCTCGCCGGACTACGGGCAGTACGACACCGACGCCGGGAACGACGCCAGCACCCGCAGCACCGCCAGCGACGACACCGACTCCGCCGACGACGCCCCCTACACCGCTCCGGACCCGGATCGCGAGCCCGTCGCAGCAACCGCCGCCGCCGACGGCCCCCGCGCCGCCCGCCGCTCCGCGAGCCGGGGCCGTCGCCGCACCCCCGCCAAGCGCTCCGCGCTCCTCACCGTCGCCGTCCCCTCCGCCTGCGTGATGGGGGTCGCCGGCATCGCTGCGGCCTCGGTCGGCGGAGTCGGCAGCTCCGCGGAGCCGAAGGACGGGACCACCACGGTCGCCGCCCCCGACGCCGGCTCGGTGAAGCCGGTCACCGTCAACAACAAGCTGGACACCCAGCTCGCCAACCTCAGCGCGGACGCCGACGACTTCGCCGACCGTGCCAGCCGCACGCAGGAGCGCATCGACCTCAAGGCCCGCCAGATCGCCGACAAGAAGCGCCGGGCCCAGGAGGCCGCCCGCAAGGAGGCCGAGCGCCCCAAGTTCGTCCTGCCGGTGGCGCAGCACGGACTCAGTGCGTACTACGGCCAGGCCGGCGTCAACTGGATGTCGCAGCACTCCGGCATCGACTTTCCCGTCTCGTACGGCACGCCGGTGATGGCCGCGACCGACGGCACCGTCCGTACGCAGTACAACAGCGCCTACGGAAACATGGCCATTGTGACCGCCGCCGACGGCACCGAGACCTGGTACTGCCACCTCAGCAGCAACAAGCTCCGGTCCGGCTCGGTCCAGGCCGGCGACACCATCGCGTACTCCGGCAACTCGGGCAACTCCACCGGGCCGCACCTGCACTTCGAGGTACGTCCCGGCGGCGGCGCGGCGATCGACCCGCTGTCGTGGCTCCGCAGCCACAACATCGACCCGACCTGAGCCCGGCACCGTAAGCCCCGAGCGCAAGGCGAACAGGCCGCGGCCCAGCCCCCCGTCGGCGCCCGCCCCGGACGCCCGCCCCCGGCGTCCGCTAAAGCTTCTGAACCGGCGCGTACCGCAGCAGCAGCTTCTTCGGCCGCTCGTCGCCGAAGTCGATCGTCGCCTGGGCGTCCGATCCCGTCCCCGTCACCGTCACGACCGTCCCAAGGCCGAACTGGTCGTGCGTGACCCGGTCCCCGACCGTCAGCGCGATCACCGGCTTGTCCGAGGACCGTCGCGTGGCGAAGCCCGAAGGACCGGAACGCCCGCCACCACCACCGGCGCCCCCGCCCCGCGTGGACGAGGACGAGGAGGAGAACGTCGACGTGAGCGAGGAGGACGACGACCGCGAGGAGCCGATGCCCGAGACCGGGCCCGCCGGAATCTGCGCCCCCGTCCGCTTCCACGTCAGGTGCTCCTCCGGGATCTCCTCCAGGAACCGCGACGGCGGGTTGTACGAGGGCTGTCCCCACGCGCTGCGCATCGTCGACCGCGTCAGATAGAGCCGCTCACGCGCGCGAGTGATCCCCACGTACGCCAGCCGCCGCTCCTCCTCCAGCTCCTTGGTCTGTCCGAGCGCGCGCATGTGCGGGAAGACCCCGTCCTCCATACCCGTCACGAACACCACAGGGAACTCAAGGCCCTTGGCCGTGTGCAGCGTCATCAGCGTGATGACGCCGGAACCGTCCTCGTCTTCGTCCGGGATCTGGTCGGAGTCGGCGACGAGCGCCACCTTCTCCAGGAACTCCGCGAGCGTCCCCGGATTCTCGCCGTCGGCCCGCTCCTGCTCGAACTCCAGGGCCACCGCGGCCAGTTCCTGAAGGTTCTCGATGCGCGTCTCGTCCTGCGGGTCCGTCGAGGCCTGCAGCTCGGCGAGGTAACCCGTGCGCTCGAAGACGGCCTCAAGCACCGTGGCGGGCCCTGCGCCCGCCTCGACGACCGTGCGCAGCTCCTCCATCAGCGTGTTGAACCGCTTCACGGCATTCGTCGAGCGGGCCGCCATGCCGTACGCCTCGTCGACGCGCTGGAGCGCCTGCGGGAAGCTGATCTTCTCGCGCAGTGACAGCGCGTCGATCATCGCCTCGGCGCGGTCGCCGATGCCCCGCTTCGGTACGTTCAGAATGCGGCGCAGCGGAACGGTGTCCTCGGGGTTCGACAGGACGCGCAGATACGCCAGGACGTCCCGGACCTCCTTGCGCTCGTAGAAGCGGACTCCGCCGACGACCTTGTAGGGCAGGCCGACCCTGATGAAGATCTCTTCGAAGACACGGGACTGCGCGTTCGTACGGTAGAAGATCGCGATGTCGCTGGCCTTTGCGTCGCCCGCGTCGGTCAGGCGGTCGATCTCCTCGGCGATGAACTGCGCCTCGTCGTGCTCGGTGTCCGCGACATAGCCGGTGATCAGGGCGCCCGCTCCGGCGTCCGTCCACAGATTCTTCGGGCGGCGGTTCTCGTTTCGCTCGATGACGGCGTTGGCGGCGGTGAGGATCGTCTGCGTGGAGCGGTAGTTCTGCTCCAGCATGATCGTCTTCGCGTTGGGGTAATCCTCCTCAAACTGGAGGATGTTACGAATGGTGGCCCCGCGGAAGGCGTAGATCGACTGGTCGGCGTCACCGACGACGCACAGCTCGGCCGGGGCCTTGTCCTCACCGGACGGACCGACCAGCTCGCGCACGAGGGTGTACTGCGCGTGGTTGGTGTCCTGGTACTCATCGACCATGACGTGCCGGAAGCGCAGCCGGTAGTGCTCGGCGACGTCCGGGAACGCCTGGAGCAGGTGCACCGTGGTCATGATGATGTCGTCGAAGTCCAGCGCGTTGGCCTCGCGCAGCCGCGCCTGGTACATCGCGTACGCCTCGGCCAGCATCTTCTCGAAGCCGTCGGCGGCCTGACCGGCGAAGGTCTCCTCGTCGATCAGCTCGTTCTTCAGATTCGAGACTTTGGCACTGAAGGCCTTAGGCGGGAACTTCTTCGGGTCGAGATCCAGATCGCGGCAGACGAGCGCCATCAGGCGCTTCGAGTCCGCAGCGTCGTAGATCGAGAACGAAGACGTGAAGCCGAGCTTCTTCGACTCGCGGCGCAGGATACGGACGCACGCGCTGTGGAAGGTCGAGACCCACATCGCGCCCGCGCGCGGGCCGACGAGCTCCTCGACGCGCTCCTTCATCTCGCCCGCGGCCTTGTTGGTGAAGGTGATCGCGAGGATCTGGCCGGGGTGCACACCCCGATTGGCCAGCAGATACGCGATCCGGTGGGTCAGCACCCGGGTCTTGCCCGAGCCGGCCCCCGCCACGATGAGCAGCGGCGAACCGGCGTGCACGACAGCGGCGCGCTGCTCCTCGTTCAGCCCGTCGAGCAGCGCGGCAACATCCGTCACGGGGCGCGGTGCGCCGCCACGGTAGTACGCGTCCCTGGGCGCCGGGGGCGCCGCGAAGGCACCCTCGAAGAGGTCGTGCGGGACCTCCTCCGCGGCGTGCCCCTCGGGGGGCGGCGGAGTCGCCTCCGCCGTCGGCTGGAGGTCGGCCAGGAAGCTGTCGTCAAAGAGGCTGCTCATCGTTCACCAAGTTTAGGCGGGCCCACTGACACCCCGCCCCGGAATGCCCGCGAATCCCGTCGGCGACGGCCGTACCGGGCCGCGCCGACCGCTTCGCCAACCGCATTCGTCCGTGACCTCCGCCACATCTCCACCCCTCTCACGCCACCTCTACATCAAGGTAACGAAAACGTATCGGGCATATCGAACATCGGGCTTCCCAGCGGTCACACGCATTGGCTAGCGTGCTGCGTCGGGCGGCTTGTACCTCCACCGGCGATCGGCGCCGGACCGAGTCGCCCACGCCGAATTCGTACTGCCGCAAGGCAGTTCGGAACCGGGGACCCACACGCACCACTGGGGTGAATCGGTCCGAGTTCCCCACGGACCGTAGGGCAGCCTTCCGTTCCGCCCGAACCCGACAGCTAACCCGGTAGGCGGTCCACGGAAGGAAAATGCCGACCTTGGCATCGCATCGCAAATCGCGCACCCGGCTACGTACCACCGCACCCGCCGTCGGTATGACGACGGCCGCCATAGCCTCCATCAGCCTGCTGGGGCAGAGCGCCCAGGCCGCGCCGAATGAGCCGAGCCCCAATCCGACCGTCGAGGAAGTGCAGAAGAAGGTCGACGACCTCTACCGGCAGGCCGGAACCTCCACCCAGAGCTACAACAAGGCGAAGGAAGCCACCGAGGGCCAGCGCAAATCGGTGGACGGACTGCTCGACGACGTCGCCAAGCGCACCGAGAAGCTCAACGAATCGCGGCGCAAGCTCGGCAACTACGCCGCCGCGCAGTACCGGTCGGGCACGGTCACCCCGACCGCGGCGCTGCTGCTCGCGGACAGCCCGCAGCAGTACTTCGACCAGAACCAGCTGATGGACCGCATGACGGAACGTCAGAAGTCGTACATCACCGACTACGAACAGAAGCAGGAAGAAGCCTCCAAGGAGCGCGCCGAGGCGACCCGCAGCCTGGAGAAGCTCACCGAGTCGCAGGCCGCGCTCAAGGCCTCCAAGCAGGACGTCCAGAAGAAGCTCGCCAAGGCGCGCGAGATGCTGTCGGATCTCACCGCCGAGGAGAAGGCCCGGCTCGCGGCGCTGGAGAAGGAGCGGGAGGCCGAGGCCACCCGCAAGGCCGAGGCGAAGGCCAAGGCAGAGGCGAAGGACAGAGCCGACGCCGAGCGCAAGCGCCAGGAGGAAGCGGCCCCGCAGGAGGACGGCGCGGGCAGCGGCACGGGTACGGGCACCGGGACGGGCTCAGGCACCGCCCCGGGCACGGGTACGGGCGGCGGCAGCGAGTCCGGTGGCGCGTACGCGGCCAAGGCCGAGAAGGTGCTGGCCTTCGCCCGCGCCCAGATCGGCAAGCCGTACGTCTGGGGCGCCGCGGGCCCGAGTTCGTACGACTGCTCCGGGCTGACCCAGGGCGCGTGGAAGGCCGCGGGCGTTGATCTGCCGCGGACCACCTGGGACCAGGTGGAGGTCGGCACACGGATCGCGACCGACGACCTGAAGCCGGGTGACCTGGTCTTCTTCTACGACGACATCAGCCATGTCGGCATCTACATCGGCGACGGCAAGATGATCCACGCGCCCAAGCCCGGCGCGTACGTCCGCGAGGAGTCGATCTACTACATGCCGATCTACGGCAGCGTGCGCCCGGCGTAGTACACACCGCGCACTGTAGGGACTCAATAGATCTGTCGGATTCTCAACGTTCTGTCGTCAACTTGTCGTTTCCGACACGCTATTGAGAATCGCTCCGGCGAGTGACCTTAGGGCCCTGGAGGCGACTTCAGGGCCCGCTCTCGCATGGTACGCCGCAGTGGCTGGGCAGTCTCACCCTGGATCACGATCGGTGGTCACTTGGTTGCGTACAGCAGGGGTGGCGGTGGCAGATCGTTTGGGCCGTACGGCGGTTTCGGGTGCCGACATGATCGAGGTGCGGTACCGGCAGGCGGACGGAGGGTTCGCAGAGACGACGTTGGACCGGCTCGTGGTGACGGAGGTAGCAGCCGGACTGCCAGTGAGGGAATTCCGCTGGTACAAGGGGCGTCGGCACTACTCGGGCTGGTATCACTCCGCGACGGGTGATCGCTTGGTCGCCTACGAGAGCCGCCTGGAGCTCGCGCGAATCTTGCTGGCGGACTTCGCCCGGGACGTGGTGGGGATCGCTGCTCAGCCCTTCCAGGTGGTCGGGGACGACGGTGGTCGCAGACGCCGCCACGTTCCGGATCTCCTGCTGGTACACGCCGATGGGCTGGTGACGGTCGTGGATGTCAAGGCTCCGCATCGCATCGAGGACTCGAAGGTGGTCGCACAGTTCACCTGGATGCGGGGGCTGTGTTCTTTGCGAGGCTGGGCTTTCGAAGCCTGGACGGGCACCAACCCGGCTGTCATGGAAAACGTGCGGTTCCTGGCCGGCTACCGGCGTCGGCAGGTCATCGAGTCGCGGCTGCTTCCCGAAGTGCTGGAGGCCGCACGAGTGCAGGCCACCATCGGCGGTATCGAGAGGGCTCTGTCCCATCGGCATCTCGTTGATGTGGTCCGCCCGGCCCTGCTGCATCTGATGTGGTCGGGCGCTTTGTCTGCGGACCTTTCGGAACCCCTGAGTGCGCGGACATCGGTTCGCCTCGCCGGTGAGGAGGACAAGGGCTGATGAGCGGAAATGCGGTCACTGTGTTTCCCGGCTCTCGGCTCGCGTTCTGCGGCGAGGTCGTCGAGGTCGTGGAGTTCAACCACCGTGGTGTGACCATCCGCAATACGCGGACTGGCGAGTTCACCACGGTCTCGGTGGGCCGCCTGGCGGCGGGCGCCCGGATGCAGAGCGAGGGTCTGCCCGGACCGATGGACAGCGCCGGTCTGCTGTTGGCGTCGTTGTCCCGGCAACAGCGTGATGAGCTCAGCGAGCGGGCCGGACATGTCCGTGAAGTCCTGACCGGCTACCGGTCAGGTTTCGCGGAGGGCGCTCTGCCGGGTGAACCTCGGGCGGGATTCGCGAGCGACAGGTCGTTGCCACAAAGGATCGCGTCCAAGGCCTCCGAACTGCGGGTTGCAGCTCGGAGCGTGGAGCGCTGGGCTGCCGCCTACCAAGGCGGAGGCGAGGCCGCGCTGGTGGATGCCCGGTTGCTCAAGAGGAGAGCGTCACGGGTCGATCCGCGATGGGACGAGGCGGTCCGGGCGGTGCTGGCCGAGTACGTCACCGCGTCGACACCGACCCGTTCCGCGGTGCTCAAGCGGGTGGAGACCTGGCTGGAGGAAGCTCATGGGAGTCGGGTGGTGCCGCTTCCGTCCCAGGCGACGGCTTACCGGCGGCTGGAAGCGCTGAGCAAGGGCACGAACGCGGTGTCGGGCAGCGCGAAAGCGAGGCGGTCGATCGCGGAGCGTCCGCAGGGAACTTACGGGCGGCTGCGGGCGACGCGGCCGGGCGAGTACGTGGTGCTGGATACCCAGGATCTCGATGTCTTCGCGATGGAGCCGGTGACCTGCCGCTGGGTGCGTGCGCAACTGACCGTTGCCCAGGATCTGTTCAGCCGTTGCATCGTGGGACTGCGGGTGACGGCGGTGTCCACGAAGGCGCTGGACGTCGCCGGAGTGCTGTTCGAGGCGGTCGCGCCACCCGGAGATGACACGAGCACCGTGCTGGCCCCCTATCAGGGGGTGCCCGAACAGGTGGTGTTCACCGAGGAGGAACTCGTACCGGGCCGGGGGCTGTGTCCGCCGGAGACGCTGGTCATCGATCACGGACGGGCCTTCCTTTCCACACACGTGATCAGTGTGTGCACCCGGCTCGGCATCTCGATCCAGCCCGCCCAGCCGAAGAAGCCCACCGACAAACCGACCGTGGAAAGGTTCTTCCGGACCCTGCGCGAGGGGCTGATCCAGCATCTCCCCGCATACAAGGGCCCTGACCTGCACAGCCGTGGGGAGAAGGTGGAAGACCAGGCGTTCTTCTACATCCACGAGCTGGAGGATGTGATCCGCGACTGGGTTGCCCAGTCCTATCACCGCTCGCAGCACGACGGGCTGGTCATTCCGCAGTGGCCCGGGGTGGAACTGTCACCGCTGGAGATGCTGGAGGCCGGACTGGCACGGGCAGGCCGGCTGCGGCTGCTGCCGTCGGCCGACCTGGTCTTCGACTTCCTCCAGGTCAAGGCCCGAACCATCCAGCACTACGGCATCGAGGTGGACGGGCTTCGTTACAACGGCCCCGCACTCGACGGCTACCGGGGAAAATCGAGCCCCTTCGGCGGGCTGCTGGCGGGCCGGTGGCCGCTTCGGGTCAACCCCGATGACGTGCGGTTCGTCTACTTCCAGGATCCGGCCGACGACTCCTGGCACGCGCTGGAATGGGAACACGCTCCCGGCCTGCACACGCCGTTCTCGGCCGAGGCCGCGGCGCATGCCCGGCGCCTGTCGATGCGCCGGAGCAGGCACGTCGATACCGCCGAGGCCCTGGATGAACTGCTGGCCCGCTGGGGCCAGGGCATGGTCACCGACCGGCGCGAACGGCGGATGGCTCTGCGGCTGTCCGCCGAGCGTGCGGCCCTCCCGCTGCCCCGGGCGCCCGAGGAAGAGGTGTTGTCCCCGGCACAGCTGCATGTGGTCGCCGAACCGGTCATCACTGGGGACAGCGATGACGAGGACGAAATCTTCGACGCCCCCGACGGGGACGATTTCTACGCGGATGCCTTCGAGGTGCTGGAGTGAGTACACCCAGGCTGTTCAGCCTGTCCCGCAAGGAGGGCTGGAACAGGTACGTCACCATGCCTGCCCGACAGCGGCCCGACTCCCTCACCCGCACCCAGTTGTCCGCGCTCAGCGCTCCGGCCCGCGAGGAGTACAACGACCAGCGGCACGACTGGCACGCGAACTCCGGCATCATCCAGACCCCGCAACTCGCCGCGATCCACGAGGAACTGGACCAGATCGTGGCCAGCAACCGACAGGACGGCGACCGTATCCGCTCGGCGGCGGTCATCGACGCCCTGCCCGGCCTGGGCAAGACCACCATCGCCAACCAGTACGGCCGCGCCTACGACCGGCAGCAGCGCCAACGGCTGGGACCGGTCACCGCCGAGGGCAACGAGAGGGTCCCGGTCTTCCGGGTCGGCCTGACCTCGAACACCACCCTGCGCACGCTGAATCAGATGATCTGCGAGTTCTACGGGCACCCTGCTACCAGCCGAGCCACCGCCCAGGCCTTGGCCAGTCACGCGCTGGACTGCGTACTGAACTGCGAGAGCCGTCTGGGGATCATCGACGACATCCACTTCATCGACCTCGACCGCAAGGACGGACTCGCGGTCAGCAATCATCTGAAGTGGCTGGCCAACGAGCTCCCGGTGACCTTCGTCTATGTCGGTGTCGGCCTGGCCGAACGCCGATTCTTCGCCGACGGTCTGAGCGGCAAGAACACCGTTCTCGCACAGACCGCCCGCCGTTGGACCCGGCTCGGCGTCGACCCGTTCCACCTCACCACCGACCAGGGACGCCGGCATTGGCGGAGCCTGATCAAGGCCTCTGAGCGCCAACTCGTGCTGACCGACCACCGGCCCGGCACCCTCCCCGCTCTCGCGGACTATCTCTTCGAACGCACCAGCGGGCACATCGGGTCGTACTTCACGCTGCTGACGCGCGGCTGTTATCGGGCGATCCGCACTGGTGCCGAAGCACTCGATCGCGGCCTGCTCGACCAGGTGCGTCTCGACGAAGCATCGGAACAGGCCCGTCAGCAACTGGCTGCCGCTCTCGCCCACGGCACGCTGTCCTCCGAGGTCGGGGCCGCCTCATGAGTGCGAGTTCTCGCCGGGTCCTGCCGCTGCGAGTCTCCCTCGCCCCCGGGGAAGGAATCGACAGCTGGCTCGAGGCACTTGCCCGCCGCAACGGTGTTTCTCTGCGCAAACTGTTGTCGCACCTCGACCTGCCCGAGAAATCACTGACCCGCACACTTCTGACCAGCATCACGCCGCCGATGCTCCGCGAGCTGGAACGCCGCTGCCAGCTGCCCGCCCACCACCTGGACCAGGCCGTCCCCCACCCGGCACTGCCACTCCACACCCGGCAGGCACGCGGCTCGCGCTACTGCCCGCACTGCCTGGCCGAACGCGGCGGACGTTTCAAGCTCTCCTGGTGGCTCCCCTCCGCGTTCGCCTGCACCTCCCACCGCACCCTGCTCCTCGATGCCTGTCCGGGCTGCGGCCGGCTGCCACGCCGGACACTGCCGGGCCGAACCCGGTTCCACCCGGCCGGGGTCTGCGCCGCCTACCGCCGGGACGGCCGCCCGTGCGGAACAGACCTCCGCACCGCCCCGACGCTCCACCTTCCCTCCGACAGCGCCTTGTTGGACGCTCAGCGGTGGGCCAATCAGCTCCTTGCCGAGAACGCCGTCGACAGCATCGCGGACCTGCACCAGCTCTCCCGGTGGCTGCTGCATGTCCTGCCCGACGAAGAGGTACGCCCTCTCGGGGCCCTGGCCGAAGCAGCATGGGCCGACCGCCCCGGCAAGGCCCCGCCCGACCGGCTCGCCCCGTTGAACCCGATCCTCACTGCGATCGCCGCCCACCACTCCCGTCCCCTGCTGGGGTCCTGCGACGAAACAGCAGTCCGCCGCATCCGGCAACTGCGCACCAACCAGGGCTCCCTGGCCGGCCTCTACCCCGCCCACATGGCCCTGTTGTCCTGGCGGGGCTTGTCACCACGAATGCGCGGCAGACTCATCCACGCGGCCGATAGCGGCCTCACCCACCTTGACCGGATCCGGCTGTGCTCCGGCAGCCCGGCCGCCCGCGTCCCCGCCCCGGACGAGGCACCTCATGTCTCCCGGCGGCGGCACGTCCCCCAACTGCTCTGGCCCGGCTGGACGCTGCGCTTCCTGCCACCCGACGGGCTGCGGGTCGATCTGTTCCGCGCCACCGCCGCCGCCCTGCTCTTCCTGCCCGGCTCGGGCAGCCGGGACAAGAAGTCCCTGCTCGAACCGCTGCACACACATACGCCCAACTACATCGCCCACACCCTGCAAGTGATCAGCCAGAGCGGATACGACCAGGTCTTTCCCGCGATCTGCCGCCTCGCCGACCACCTCGACGAGCACGGCAGCGAGATCGATTACCAACGACGGCGAGAGCTCATCCCCTCCGGCACCATCAGCGAGACCGCCTGGCAGGAACTGTGCTTCCGCACCAACACGCATCCCGGTGAAACAAGCACGCCCGCCGCTCCGGGCCGCCTTCTGCACGCCCGACGGCACCTGTTCCAACTGCTGACCGGTGCCGACCTCACTGACCCCCGGCACACGCTGGCCTGGAAAGATCCGGGCGACCGCAACCGCACCATCGCGTTCGACCTGTCGCTGTCCCTGGACCAGAGAACCGCCCTGCACCATCACGCCCAAGAACTGCTCGACGAGCTCGGTATCGACGAACCCGTGACCTGGCAACCGCCCGAAGAATGCTGCCACGGACTGGACCTTCCCGGCCCCCGGCTTGACGACATCGACCTCAACGCCCTGCGACGCCTCATGATCACCGAAGGACGCACCCCTTCCGAGACCGCCCGCCAGCTCGAAACGAGCGTCACCCACGTGCGCCTCGCCTTGGAACGCATCGGCCAAGACCCGCGCCACGGGAACACCCGGGGCCCCACCGCGGCACGGAAAGTACGCGAGCACGCCCGCAGCGTGCTGACTCCTGTCTTCTTCCAGCGCGAGTACACCGAGGGCGGCAAGACACTCACCCGCATCGCCGAGGACACCGGCTTCTCCCGGCACGTGGTCGCCGAGCAGGCGAAGGCGATCGGCCTCACCCTCTACTTCTCACGCCGCCCGCTGCCCATCGACGAAGCATGGCTGCGCGGGCAGTATCTCGAACGAAAACGCTCCACCGGTGACATCGCCGCCGAGCTGGGTTTCGAGAACGAAACCGTACGCCGCCGACTCCAGCACCTCGGCGTTTCCTTGCGTCCGCAAGGCGTCCACAGCCGCACCGTCATGACGGCGAAACTCGACACCAAGATCCCGCGCAACGTCCGCGCTGCCGTCGAGGGAACCCTGCACGGCTGGCTCCGGCTGCACCGCTTCCAAGTCGCCATGGCATTTCCGAACCTGGAATCCGCAGCCGATCACATCGGCATCTACCAGAGCACTCTCGTCACCCAGTTCCGGTGCCTGGAACACGATCTGGGGCAAACGCTGTTCCACCGCTCAGCCTTCGGCCGGGCACACCGCCCCACCAACAGCGGCAACGCTCTTCTGCGGTCTCTGCGCACCGACACCGTTCAGGCCCTGATGCAAGCCGAACTCCGGCCCGCGCAGATCATCGCCATGCCGGATTCGGACACCCTCGCCCAAGCCGCAGCCCGTCTCACCACCCGCCGCGACCCCAGCCCGCTCAAGCCCTTCAACGACATCTCCGTCGCCCGGATCCGGATCACCGCCCCGACCCTCACACTGCTGCGAGACCTGCTCGACCACCAGGACGAAGAGTTCTACGGCGCCCAGATCCATACACGGACCGGACTCGACCACGGCACCCTCTACCCCCAACTGAAGCGGCTGGAGCAAGCAGGCTGGCTCACCAGCCGCCCCGAAAGCCAGGAATCCTGGCACGGCCGAGCACCCGTCGGCTGCGGCCCCGGCCGCCGCCGCACCTACTTCGCCCTCACGCCCGAAGGACTCCGCGCCGCAGCCCACGAAGTCCACCACCCCACACCGCGCCGCAAGAACCGGACACGCTAATGAGAAGAATCATGGACAAGTCGATGAGAAACCGTCCCGAACCCCAAGCTCAGAGGCACTCAACCGGACAAGAAGGTTGAGAACCTACACGCACACCGCACACCGCACACAGCCGGACGGGCCTGGACGACCACGCCCGTCCGGCAGCTGCGACGGGCGGCTGACCGCGCTGATCCACACCAGCACCGCGCCGACCGGCAAGGTGGGCGGCCCCGAGCAGATCACCTCGGTCGCCCGCCACATGTACGACGCCGAGCACATCCGCCACCAGCAGCACGTCCTGCAACTCGACACCACGGACAGCACGGAGCGGGGCCGCTCGATGTGGGCGCGGGTCAAAGGGCGCACCGAGAACGTGCTCCTGGCGATGGATTTCCAGGCGTACATGTTCCGCCCCGGCTACATCCAGGCCATGCACGGCGCGAAGCCGAAGACCCCGGCGTACCGATGGATGTACGTCGCCGCCTCCTGGCTCTATCCGGTCCTGCGCCGGGTGATCCCGACCCATGTGACGACCACCGAGAACCTGGGCCGCGCGATGCTGGCGATCGCTGGCCGCGAAGGGGCGGGCGGGACGGGCGCGGGCGAGCACATCCTGTACAGCCCGGAGATCAACCGGCTGGCGGCGGAGGGGCGCTGAGTCCCCGGCCAATGGGTGAAGCCGCGCAGAAGGGTGAGGCCGCACAGACCGACGTCGGCCGCCTCCCGACCGCCTCCCAGCCGCCCCTCGACCGCCTCCCGGCGCCCATAGCAGCCCCGGTCCACCAGGCGCCTCCGCGCCCCTACATCGGTCGCAGCCGAGCGGAATGCTCAATTCCGGGTCATTCCGTCGCTCACCGGCGATCGCATCATCACCGAATTCAGGCAATGTCGGTCATTCCGGTGCTTCCCCGTGACCCGCAGGTTTAGCGTCCTCCCTCAGGTGGCCGACTCCCCACCGCCGCACCTCCCCGGAGCGGCCGGTCGGCCATCACCGCCGAAAATCCGGCGGCGGCCCGACCCCCTGTGCGGGCCGCCGCCGGACGCGGACCGACGGACGACCGATAGGACGTGGACGCCCTCGTGGCAGCGCACCGCAAGCCCAAGCAGCGCACGCTCACCGGCAGTACCGCCCGCACCGCCGTCACACTCGCCCTCGCTGGAGCGGCGAGCGCCACAGCCTTTGAGGGAACCAGCGTCGCGGAGCCGGCCCTCACCCCCGCTCAGGTGAAGGCCAAGGTCGACCAGCTCTACCACGACGCCGAGGTCGCCACCGAGAAGTACAACGGCGTACAGGAGACAGCGGGCGACACCCGCGAGTCACTCGGCGAGCTGCGCGACGAGGCCGCCCGCAGGACCGAGCGCCTCAACGCCTCGCGCAACGCGCTCGGTTCGCTCGCCGCCGCCCAGTACCGCACCGGCGCGATGGACCCGGCCCTGCAGATCGCCCTCAGCTCCGACCCGGACCAGTACCTGGAACGGGCCGCGAGGGCCGACCGGGCGGGCGACCGGCACGCCGCCGCCATCAACGGCGTCCGGCAACAGCTCGGCGCCATCGACCAGTTGCGCAGCGAGGCCGACACCAAGCTGGCGAACCTCAAGTCGCAGCAGAGCGAGCTGAAGAAGCACAAGTCGAAGATCCAGGGCAAGATCGGCGACGCCGAGGCCCTGCTGTCCCGGCTGACCGCCGAGGAGCGCGCGCAGTACGCCACCCAGGACGGCCACGGCGGCTCGGCAGCCCCCCGCGCGGACCGTGGCGCCCCGCGCGGCAGCGCGGCCACCGCGCCCAACGCGCGGGCCGCGCAGGCCGTTTCCTTCGCCCAGGGCGCCCTCGGCGCGCCCTACGTCTGGGGCGCCACCGGCCCCTCGTCCTTCGACTGCTCGGGGCTCACCCAGGCGGCCTGGCGCGCGGCGGGCGTCTCGCTGCCCCGGACGACGTACACGCAGATCAACGCGGGCAACCGCATCCCCCGCGACCAACTCGCCCCCGGTGACCTGGTCTTCTTCTACTCGGGCATCAGCCACGTGGGCCTCTACATCGGCGACGGCCAGATGATCCACGCCCCGCGCCCCGGCGCCCCGGTCCGAGTGGCCCCCATCGACCAGATGCCCTTCGCGGGAGCGAGCAGGCCCGCCTAGTCGCGAGTCGGCCCCCTAGGCAGTGTCTGATGGCTCTTTGATGAGGTCGCGGAGCCAGATGACGATGGCTGCGGTGGCCAGGGTGCCGTTGAAGATGTAGTCGCGTTTGTCGTACCGAGTGGCGACGGCCCGGTGTTGTTTCAGTTTGCCGATGGTGCGTTCGACGGTGTTGCGTCGGCGGTACTGGTCGCGGTCGAAGGCTGGTGGACGTCCGCCGGCCCGGCCGCGTCGGTGGCGGTTCGCGCGCTGGTCGTCGGGCTGCGAGATCGTTGCTTTGATCCCGCGTCTGCGCAGGTAGACGCGGTTGGCGCGGCTGGAGTACGCCTTGTCGCCGCGGGCCCGGTCCGGTCGGGTGCGGGGACGCCCGGTCCCGGTGCGGGGCACGTTCAGGGCGTGCATGAGCGGGATGAACATCGGGCTGTCCCCGCGCTGACCGGGCGAGGTCAGCCAGACCAGAGGCCGGCAGCGGTCGTCGGCCAGCAGGTGGATCTTGCTGGTCAGTCCGCCCCGGGAGCGTCCCAGGGCCTCACGCCCATCTTCGTCCACACGAATGCCGCCCCTTTTTCAGGATGGTCGGTCGGAGGAGTATGCCGGGCTCCAGCCGCGTGCTGGTGGGCCCGGCATGTCGTTGAGTCGACGTTCACCGCCCACTCGCCGTCTGTATCCAAAGCGGTGGCATCCGCGCCGGCCTGTAAGGCACGCAGGATCTTTGACCAGGTGCCGTCGGCCGACCAACGGCGGTGTCGCTCGTAGGCGGTCTGCCAGGTTCCGTAGCGTTCAGGCAGGTCACGCCAGGGAATCCCGGTCCGTGTCCGGTAGAACACACCGTTGACCACGGTGCGGTGATCGGCCCACCGTCCACCCGGCCCGCCGATTTCCGGCAGCAGCGGAGCTATCCGCTCCCACTGAGCATTTGTCAGTTCATGCCGACGCACCATGACCGACTCCTGCCCTGAACAGCGATAGATCCACCGCCCGGACAAGAGCCATCAGACACTGCCTAGTCGCGACCCGCGCAGTCCCGCCCGCGTACTCCTGCCCGCACGGGGTAGGTGGGCAGGGCGTCGCCATGGCAGGCATGGCGACAGCGAGGGGGAACGGAGGACCAGCCATGCCGGGCATCATCAGCCGGATCAAGCAGTACGCGCGCAGTCCACAGGGCCGCCGCACCATCGCACAGGGTCGCCGCGCGGCGTCCGACCCCAGGATGCGCGCCCAGGTCAAGAGCCTCTTCAGCCGACTGCGGGGCGGCCGCAGGCACTGAGCCCCCACTGTTCTTGGACGCCCCGGCCCCGGCCCTGCCAGGTGCGGGGCCGGGCCCCGCACCTGCACACCGCTCCGGATCAGACCCGCCAGGCCCGGAGGCGTTCAGGACTCCACGCATGACGACCGGCCCTTTCCGCGATTCGAACAGCGACCGGCCGACGCGAGATACTCCTCGGATGACCTCGAACCACTCGATCCCCGAGCCCGAACCGAGCGACGACGTAGCCCCAGACGTAGACGTAGACCCACAGGACGACGCAGGTGTCGCGCCGGGTGGTGGGCGCCGGCTGTTCTGGTGGACGATCGCGATCGCCCTCGTGGTGCTGCTCGTCGACCAGAGCACCAAGTGGTGGGCCGAGAGCGCGCTGGGCGACGGCGAGCGGATCCCGGTGATCGGTGACGTCATCCGCTTTGTGCTGCTCTACAACCCCGGTGCGGCGTTCTCGATCGGAGCCGGGGCAACCTGGGTGTTCACGATCCTCGCGGGGCTCGCGATGGTGGGGATCGCGGCGTACGCATGGCGGGTGCGGTCCGCACCATGGACGGTCGCGCTCGGGCTGCTGCTCGGCGGGGCGACAACACACTTCGGAGACCGGCTGCTGCGGGCGCCCGGCTTCGGGCGCGGACATGTTGTCGACTTCATCGACTACGCGGGCTTCTTCGTCGGCAACGTCGCGGACATCGTGCTCTTTGTGGGCGCGGTCATGATCGTGGTGCTCTCGTCGAAGGACGCACGCACCACCGTGGACGACACAGCCACGGACACCGGCACCGGCACCGGCACCGAATCGACGCCCGCCCTCTGAACTCCCCCTTCGACTCCCGGAGATCACCCATGCAGAGCACCCCACTCCCCAGGTCGGTCGAGGAGGCCGTCGTGGCGGAGCAGAGCGGCCGGAGCCTGCGCTATCTGCCCTTCTGGGGTCACCGGCCGAACCGCGACGGCACGCCGGGGGCCGGCTGCCTCAGCCAGTGGTGGGAGGCGGACTTCTCCGAGGACGGCCATACGTACCGGTCCGCCGAGCACTACATGATGGCGCACAAGGCCTGGCTGTTCGGCGACCCCGCGACGGCGTCGAAGATCCTGGAGGCCGGGCACCCCGCCGATGCGAAGAAGCTCGGGCGCCAGATCAGCGGCTTCGACAACGCCGTGTGGAACGCGGAGCGCTTCGGGATCGTGGTCCGGGGCAACATCGCCAAGTTCGGCCGACACGACGACCTGCGCGAGTTCCTTCTCGGCACGCGCGACCGCGTCCTGGTCGAGGCGAGCCCCATGGACCGCATCTGGGGCATCGGCCTGGCGGCCGACGACGAAAGGTCCGCGTCCCCGGCGACCTGGAACGGCCTCAACCTGCTCGGCTTCGCTCTGATGGACGCCCGCGACGCGCTCAGCTGAGTTACCGTCAAATGGCTTCCGCACAAGCCCGATTGACACCCCTCGCGCGCTGGTGGATCGTAATGCTCCACTACGCGCGACGCGCGTTGCTCGACGGGTCGGGGGCCGGTATGAGTGCGGGGGATCACGGGGATCAGTACGTCGGGTCGGGGCCGGTATGGCCTCCTCCGCCGCCACCGCCCAATCACCCGCCCACCGTTGGCCCGCCTGTCCCGCCCGACCCCGCGCGTGCCGCGGCCGTCGGGCTGCTCAACGTCACCGGGCTCGGGCTCGGTTACGTGCTGTTGCGCCAGTGGGTCTGGGCCGCCGTGTGCTGGGCCGCGACCGGTGTACTGGTGCTGATCGCGCTGCCCGCCGACCCCGACGGCGTACCGGGTGGGCTGCTCGTCGGGTATCTCCTCGTGCTGCTCATCGCCGCCGCCGACGGGGCGCGCCGTGCGCTGCGGTCGCGCACCTCGCTGCCGGTCCGGCCCGCGATCGCCGTCGTCCTCGGGCTGCTGCTGCTCGCGGTGCCCGCCGGGGGCGCCGTCGCGTACGGCTCCGCCCAGGACGAGGCCCGCGAGCAGGTGCTGCTCGACCGCCTCGGGGATGCGGACCGGGCCGTCAAGACCGCCGCGAACCAGAGCTTCGCCAGCGGCGAGCAGGGTTTCAAGACCGCGCTCACCGACTATCGCGAGCTCGCCGAGGACCACCCGGGCTCGCGGGCCGCGAAGCTCGTGCCGGAGCGGCTGGACGCGTACTACAAGGCCGTCGCCACGCCGTACAGCAGTGGTCAGCACTGCCTGGCCATCGATGCGCTGAAGTACCTGCGGACCGTCCCCGATTCGGTCGACAAGCGCCTCCTCGGCGACCTGGCGACCTGGCCCGACCAGCCGCTGGCCACCTCGTACTACGAGTGCGGCATGTCGAAGCTGGGCGAGGAGACGAGCGGGGCCGAGGCCGGCGCGCTCGGTGAACTGCTGAGCACCTTCCCCGAGTCGACGCAGGCCGCGAAGGTCGAGCCCGCCGTCCGCGCCCGGATCAAGGACCGGGCCGGGGCGATGGACGACGACGGGCCTTGCGAGGTCACCGAGGAGCTGCGCCGCATCGGCGCCACCGCGTCCGCGCTGCCGGGATCGACCGGCGCCGCGCTGCGCACGGCCGACGACCGGCCCGTGGAGAGCGGGCTCTACGCCTGCGGTGTGAAGCACTTCAAGGACAAGGAGTTCAGCGAGGCACGCACGACGCTGGACACCTACGCCGCGGACTACAAGGGCAGCAAGAAGAGCAAGCAGGCCCGCAATATCGCCATCGCCGCCGAGATCGCCCAGACTCGCGCCGCGGCCGGCAACCGGCTGCCTCCATCGGGCAGCGCCGGTGGCCCCCGGATGCCGTTCGTCATCACCAATGACGGCCCCGACCCGGTCGAGGTCCTCTACACCGGGCCCACCACCGGCACCATCAAGCTCGGTGCGTGCAAGGGCTGCACGACGTATCCCAGTACGGCGGCGGGCAAGAGCCAGGCCTGCAAGGGCAGTAGCGGCAAGTACCCGAAGGCAACGCTCCAACTGCCCGCGGGCAACTACCACTTCCTGCACAAGAACGCCGGGAAGGTCGACGCGAACGTCACCAACAACGCGTCCGGCCCCAAGATCCAGCCCGGCTACTCGTACACGTACTGCACCTTCGTCGTACGAAGCCTGGGACTGCCCGGAGTGCCCGGACTGCCGGACCTGACAAGGCCACTGCCCACCCCGACGATCCCGCTGCCGGACATCGCGCCCGCGCCGCCCAGCAACTGACAGGCCCTACAAGCCCCGTGCCTTCGCGTCAGACCAGCCGACGGGCCGTCGCCCAGCGCGTCAGCTCGTGCCGGTTGGACAGCTGGAGCTTGCGCAGAACCGCCGAGACGTGCGACTCGACCGTCTTCACCGAGATGAAGAGCTGCTTGGCGATCTCCTTGTACGCGTAACCGCGCGCGATCAGCCGCAGCACCTCGCGCTCCCGCTGCGTGAGCCGGTCCAGGTCCTCGTCGACCGGCGGCGCGTCCGTCGACGCGAACGCGTCGAGCACAAAGCCGGCGAGGCGCGGGGAGAACACCGCGTCGCCGTCCTGGACGCGGAAGATCGAGTTGATCAGGTCCGTGCCGGTGATCGTCTTGGTGACGTAACCGCGCGCCCCGCCGCGGATCACGCCGATGACGTCCTCCGCCGCGTCCGAGACGGACAGCGCCAGGAACCGCACCGGGTTGTCGACCGCGCCCATGAACGGCGCGCAGCGGCGCAGCACCTCGACGCCGCCGCCACCCGGCAGATGCACGTCGAGAAGGACCACCTCGGGTCGGGTCGCCGTGATGACGGTGACCGCCTGGTCGACATCGGCGGCCTCGCCCACGACCTCGACGCCCGTGGTCTCGGTGCGGCCGATCTCCGCCTGCACTCCGGTACGGAACATCCGGTGGTCATCGACGAGCACCACCCGCGCCCGCCTGCCCTCGGCCTCGGCCTGGGTCTCGGTCTCGGTGTTGCTCATGCGTCCGCCGCCCTCTCCATCTCAAGCTCGACTTCCGTGCCCCCGTCGGGCGCGGAACGCAGCCTCGCCGTACCGCCGTTGCGTTGCATACGGCCGATGATTGATTCTCGTACGCCCATACGGTCGTCAGGTACCGCGTCCAGATCGAACCCGGGTCCCCTGTCGCGCACGGAGACGAAGACCGTCCGGCCCTCGACCTCCGCGAAAACCTGCACCGCTCCGCCCTCGCCACCGTACTTCGCGGCGTTCACCATTGCCTCGCGTGCTGCCTGCATCTGTGCGGCCAGCTTGTCGTCGAGCGGGCAGTCGCCGACGACGACGACCTCCAGCGGCACGCCGTGGTTGTCCTCGACCTCGGCCGCCGTCCGCTTGACCGCCTCCGCGAGGGTCTGCGGCTCCTCGTCCTCGTCCTTGCCGGTGCCCTCGGGCTTGTACAGCCAGTTGCGCAGCTCCCGCTCCTGCGCGCGGGCCAGCCGCCGCACCTCGCCCGGGTCCTCCGCGTTGCGCTGGATCAGGGTGAGGGTGTGCAGCACCGAGTCGTGGACGTGGGCGGCGACCTCGGCGCGCTCCTGGGCGCGGATGCGCATCAGGCGCTCCTCGGACAGGTCCTGCGTCATGCGTACGAGCCAGGGGCCCGCCAGCAGCGCGATGCCTGTGACGACGGCGAGCGCGGCGGTCAGTACGTTGCCGAGCTGCGCCGCCGAGCCGCGCACCACCAGGAACGCGGTGAGGCCCGTACCGACCAGGGCCACGCCCGCCAGGCCGCGGGCCAGCTGAAGCATCCTGCGGCGGTGGCCGATCTCCATCCAGTGGGCGCGCCGCGCATTGTCGGCCTGGCGCCACACCAGGATGACGCCGAAGCAGATGAGGAGGGTGGGCCAGATGTAGCGCCCGGCCTCGCCGCCCACCTTCACGTTGCCGACGAAGACCGCGGCGCCGATGAGCAGCGCGACCAGCGCGAAGACCTGGCCCTTGTCGGGCTTACGGAGCTTGCGGCGCCCGTCGGGGGTGGTCTCGAAGGCGGACCGGGGCGCGTCGACGCCACCGACGCCGAGCGGCACGATGAACCAGAAGGCGGCGTACAGCAGCACGCCCAGGCCGTCCGACAGGAACAGCGCGATGAAGATGATCCGCACCCACACCACGGGCAGCCCGAGGTGCCCGGCGAGCCCGCGCGCGACACCGCCGAGCATCCGCCCCTCGGCGCTGCGGTAGAGCTTGCGCGGCTGCGGTTCCTCGGGGTCCGGGGCGAGCGGGCCCACCGGGCGGCGGGGTGCGGCGACTGGCATGTTCCGATGGTCACACGTACCCGTGCACCGGGGCATCAGGGTCGGTCCCCCAGTCGACCCTGATCCCGGCCGGGGCACAGCTCGTAGCCGACGGGGGTACGTCTCGTCCCCGGCGGCGGCAGCACAGCTCGTACCCGGCAGGGGCGTAGCCTCCATCCCCGGCGGCGGCGTCTTCGCTCCCTCAGGGGTGAAATCAGGGATCGTCCAGGGTCGTCGTGTGCCCCATGGTGCCGTTCGGCCCGTCACCATGGACGTATGACTGAGCCGCACGACGCCGCGCCTCCCGGGCCGCCGGTGTCCTCCCCCGACGAGCCGCCGCGGCCCCAGCTGCGCCGCAGCAAGCGGCAGAAAGTGCTGGGCGGCGTGTGCGGCGGGCTCGGCAGGCACTTCGACCTCGACCCGGTGATCTTCCGGATCGTGCTCGGCGTGCTGACCGTCACCGGCGGCATCGGTCTGATCTTCTACGGCTTCGCCTGGCTGTTCATCCCCCTCGACGACGAGGAGGAGAGCGAGGCGCGCAGGCTCCTGACGGGCCGGGTCGACGGGACCACGCTCATCGCCGTGCTCTGCGCCCTGATCGGCTGCGGGCTCTTCCTGTCCATGCTGAACAACGGCACGGTCCTCGGCTTCGCCGTGCTGCTCTCGGTCGCCCTGGCCGGCGCCACCTACTGGTCGCAGCGCCGCCGCCTCGCCGACCCGCTGAGCGGCCCGCTCGACCCGGTGGCCGCGCAGGCCGTCGCGGTGGCGCCGCCCGAGACGAAGGCGCCGCCCGTACAGAGTCCGCCGTCCTGGTGGCGCGACCCCATCGTCAAGGACGGCACGACGGGCCTGGCCGGCTCCGGCTACATGTGGGGCCCGGAGGCGGCGATCGTGGACGACGCGCTGGCCAGGGCACGGGCCAAGGTGTCGGGCGGTTCGCCGCAGCCGCGCCGCCGCGACCCGGCGACGCGCGGGCCGCGCAGTATCGGCGGCCGGGTGTTCCTGCTGGCCGTGCTCGCGGGCGGGCTCGGCACCGCCCTGTCGTGGGAGGGCCGGCCGCTCGGTACGAGCCTGCAGATCGGCTTGGCCTGCGCGCTCGCGATCTTCGGCCTGGGCATCGCGGTCAGCTCCCTGCTCGGACGCACGGGCGTCGGCTCGATCCTGCTCGCGGTGATCACGGCGGGCCTGCTGGCCGCGTCCGCGATGCTGCCGAAGGAGATCTCCACGGAGTGGATGCGCACCGACTGGAAGCCCATGTCGGTCGCCGCCGTGCAGCCCCGGTACGAGCTCGGGTCGGGTGTCGGCACCCTCGATCTGGGCGGGGTGCGGGTCCCGGTGGACCAGAAGGTGAGCACGGGGGCCAAGGTGGGCGCGGGGCGCCTGCTGGTCGTCGTACCGAAGGATGTGACCGTGAAGGTGAGTATCGACGTGGGGCTCGGCGACATCCAACTGCCGAGCGACAGGCCGCAGGACGTGGACATCCAGCCGGATCAGCGGATCCGGCAGACGCTGAAGCCGCCCAAGGGGGCCAAGCCCGCCGGGACGGTGGAGCTGAGCCTGGAGATCGGCGCCGGACAGGTCGAGGTGGCCCGTGCCGCGAAGTGAGCCGTACGACGAGCACGCCGGCGGGCCGTACGCAGGGCGCCTGTCCGAGCCCGGGGCCGCAGCCGCGCCCGGCTGCCGCCGGGCGTTCCGGCACGGCTTCCTGCCGGGCAAGCTGATCGCCGGCCTGATCCTGGCGGGGACGGCCGGCGCCTACGCGGGGGATGCCGCCGGGGCCTGGCACACGCCCGCCTACCTGGCGCTCCCGGCGGTGTTCGGCGGCCTGCTGCTGGCCGGGGCGGCGAGCTGGCTGAGCTACCGGGGGCGGCGCCGCGCGGCCAGGGCCGCGTCGAGGGAGAACACCGCGGCGCCCGCGAGCACCAGCGGGAGCCAGGCCATGAGGTAAGCCAGGTCGTTCCCGTAGTAGTACGGGTCGCTCTGCCAGCTCACGGTCAGCCACAGGCTCAGCGAGATCAGCGCGCCGCCGAACGCGGCGAGGCGCGCGAGTAGGCCGATCAGGGTGCCGATGCCGACGGCGAGCTCCCCGAGGGCGATGGCGTACGCGAAGCCCTCAGGGTTCTTCAGCGCCATGTCGACGAGGGCGGGAATCGCGGAGCTGTCGCGCACGCCGCTCATCAGTTCGCCGATCGACCCGGGGCCGCTCGCCGCCATGAACTGGCTGTCCGTGAGCTTGTCGATGCCCGCGTAGATGAAGGTGACGCCGAGGAACAGCCGCAGCGGCAGCAGCGACAGGCGGCTCGCCGACTCTTTCCAGCCGCCACGCGCGCGCGGACCCGCATTCAAGCCGCCCATGGTGTCCCCGGTCCGATACCCGTGAGCCATGATCTGGTCCCGCCTCTCGAAAGCGCGCGCTGCGCGCAGGCACGATTCTGCTCGCGCCTTTCGAAGATGGATACGTACGCAAGTCCAGTCAGGCTCAAACAGACCGGCAGGTCAATCGGACCGCGATCTCGATCGAGCCTGTCCGCGATCTCGATCCGTTACACCCACCACGGGTTCGGGCCCGGGTTCGGCGTCGTAGGGCTGCTCAGTCCGTGACGTCGATCGTCACCGTCGCGGTCTCCGCGCCCGCCGCCGTGACCACCTGCACCTCGACCCGGCCCGGCTCGACCTCCACCGGGACCGGCACGGTCAGCACCGTGTCCGTCGGGTTGGCGAAGCCGCCGGGGACCGGGATCAGCGGCACATGGACGTGCACCGTGCCGATCCGTACCACCATCCGCGCCAGCCGGTCCGGGGTACCCGCGCCCGGCGGCACAAAGCCCGCGCCCCGGATCTCGATGTCGTCGCCGGTACGGATCGGGGCGTCCAGGTCGCCCGCCTCCCTGACCCGTACGACGGACAGCACGACGGGCCGGCCGCCCTCCGCGTACTTCCCCGCGAGGTACGTCGCCGCCGAGACCGCCACCAGGATGGCAAGACCCCACGGCAGGTCGGGCAGCTGCTCGGGGTGCCGGGCGAGACGTACCGCCGCGAAGGCCACGGCGACCCCGCTGACCGCGATGTACTGGACGTCGGTGAAGGAGCCGCTGCCGGCGTCGTCGGTGAGCAGGTCGGCGGCCCGGGGCCGGTCGGCGCGGGCCTTCTGGAGGCGCTGGCTCAGTACGCGTACGGACACCACGCGCCCCACCAGGACGGCGATCGCGCAGGTCAGCGCGAGGACGGTCAGCACGCCCGCACCCTGGGCGATCTCCAGCCCGGCGATGAGCTCGTCCCGGTCGGCGCGGGCGGACGCGCCGGCCAGCTCGATCGCGATCACCAGCACCGCGAAGACGACGAGCAGCACCCAGGAGGCGGCGACAGCGCGCGAGGTGGAGAGCCGGTTGTCCTCGCCGATGAGGGGCGCGAGAATCCCGCCGCGCGCCCGGTGCACGCGCGCCGCGCCGGTCAGCAGGACAGCGGTGATGAGCGCGGCGGCGAGCCCGGCGCTGCGGGCCACCGTCCACCCGACGCCGATGGCGGTGAACGACTGGACGAGGGCGAGGGCCACGACACCGCCCCACACCACGTACAGGGTCGCGCGCCACACCAGCCGGAGCCAGGACTCACCCGCCTCGCGGCCGCGCTCGGCGACCGCGCGGGCGGACTGGGTCAGCTCGTCGGACACCCACTGGCGCGAGGCGCCGGTGGAGTGCACCACGGCGGCGGGCAGCCCCTGGCCCGCGGCCAGCCCGTCCCTCTTGGCGAGGAACTCCGCCACCGCGCGCCGGTGCCCCTCACGCGCGCCGTGCGGGCAGTCACCGCACATACAGCCACCGCCGTGCGTGCCCACTCTCGCCTCTTGCACCGCCACAGAAACTGCCGCCCTTCCGACCCCGCCCGGATGCACCGCTGAACGCCGTGCAACTCCTGGGAATTGTGCCGTACCCGGGGCCGTCGACGCCCAGTGGGGCGGGCCGGGGAGGGTGAGGGGCCCGCCATCGAATTGACGTACGGATTGACGCACAAGTCGGCGTCCTACGCGAGGAGTTCGGGCTCGGCCCGGCTGATCTGCCGCCACAGCGGCTGATGGTTGATCCACCCGACAAGATCGCTGCCGAGCTGGTCCCGGGTGGCGAGGGCGTCCTTGTGGCCGATCAGCACCGGCCTGCCCGCGCCGCGCGCCGCGAGCTGCACCTGGCAGGCGCGTTCCATGGAGATGAACCACCAGGCAGCCGCGTCCACCGAGTCCCCGACGGTCAGCAGCCCGTGGTTGCGCAGGATGACGGCCTTGTGCGCGCCGAGCGCGCCCGCGATCCAGCTCCCCTCCTCCTCGTCCACGGACACGCCGGTGTACGCGTCGTACAGGGCGTGGGACTCGTAGAACGCACAGGCTTCCTGGGTGATCGGGGCGAGCAGCTCACCGAGCGCGGACAAGGCCCGGCCGTGAAGGGAGTGGGTGTGCGCGACGGCGACGACGTCGGGGCGGGCCCGATGGACCTGCGCGTGGACCATGAACGCGGCCTGATTGACATGGTGGCGCCCCTCGACGACCTGCCCGTCCCCGTTGACGAGGATCAGATCGCTGACGGTCATGTCCGCGAAGGCCAGCCCGAAGGGATTCACCCAGAAGCAGTCGGCGTGCTCCGGGTCACGGGCGGTGATGTGCCCCGAGACGCCCTCTTCGTACCCGTACCGCGCGAACAGCCGCAGCGCCCCGGCCAGCCGTTCTTTGCGGTACGTGCGTTCCTCGGCGGGGGTCGCGTGGGTGGGCGGCAACGCGAACTGGAGCCGCTCGACGGGTATGGGCGCGGGGATCTCGTTCATGGGGCGGAAGCTACCGGGCGGTACGACAGGTGAACAGGGGCGTGCGGGATCAGTCGCGCGGGGCGCGGCGGCGGTCGATCACGGAAAGGTCGATCTCCATGGGGAACGGATCGTCCATCACGAGCTTGGTCTTGTGGATGCCGGTCGGCGCGTAGGAGCGCGTCGCCGGATCCAGTTCGTAGGTGTAGACGACCGGGAGGCCGTCACTCTCCTCCACCCGCCAGAAGTACTTCACGCCTGCGGCCGCGTACTTACGGGGCTTGACCTCGCGGTCACGGTCCTCGGAATCCGGCGAGACGACCTCGACCGCGAGGACGATGTCCTCGGGGCTGAACCAGGTCTGATTGGGGCCAGTGTCCGCTTCCGTGCGGTACACCAGGACATCAGGCTCCGGCCGGTTTCGCTTGTCGAGCTTGATCGTCATCTCGCGATCGACATCCAGGTCCATCGGCACCTGTGCCAGAAGGGCGTTCTCCAGCAGCCACATGGTGCGCGTGTGGAACCTCCGCTGCGGACTCATGAAGACAAGACTCCCGTCGATCAGCTCGGTGTGCGGCGGGAGGCCCGGGATCCGGTCGAGATCGTCCGCCGTCCAGCCGCCCTCGGGCGGGATCGGCCACAGGTACTTCTGCTCTTCGAGCTCGTACTCAGGTGCGGCGCTCATGATTGCTCCCATGCGACGGAGTCTCGCGTGCCTTGCAAGCGTACCCAGGACATACGACGACGCCGCCGCCCAAACGAATGAGCGACGGCGTCGGCGTCGGCGTTGACTGCGGGGTGACTGCTAGGCGAGTGTCACTCCCACTCGATCGTCCCCGGAGGCTTGCTCGTCACGTCGAGCACCACCCGGTTCACGTCCGCGACCTCGTTGGTGATGCGGGTCGAGATCTTCCCCAGGACGTCGTACGGCATCCGCGTCCAGTCCGCCGTCATGGCGTCCTCGGACGAGACCGGGCGCAGCACGATCGGGTGGCCGTACGTGCGGGCGTCGCCCTGGACGCCGACCGAGCGGACGTCCGCGAGCAGCACGACCGGGCACTGCCAGATCTCGCGGTCGAGACCGGCCGCCGTCAGCTCCTCGCGGGCGATCGCGTCGGCCTCCCGCAGCAGGTCGAGGCGCTCGCGCGTGACGTCGCCGACGATGCGGATGCCCAGGCCGGGGCCGGGGAAGGGCTGGCGCTGGACGATCTCGTCCGGCAGGCCCAGCTCCTGGCCGACCATGCGGACCTCGTCCTTGAACAGCTGGCGCAGCGGCTCGATGAGCTCGAATTCCAGGTCCTCGGGGAGGCCGCCCACGTTGTGGTGGGACTTGATGTTCGCGGTGCCGGTGCCGCCACCGGACTCGACCACGTCCGGGTAGAGCGTGCCCTGCACGAGGAACGCGACGTCCTCGCCCTCGGCGCCGGCCTCGGCGACGATCTCCGCCTGGGCCTGCTCGAAGACCCGGATGAACTCGCGGCCGATGATCTTCCGCTTCTGCTCGGGGTCGCTGACCCCGGCGAGGGCGGACAGGAAGCGCTCCTCGGCGTCGACGACCTTGAGCTGGATACCGGTCGCGGCGACAAAGTCCTTCTCGACCTGCTCGGTCTCGCCCTTGCGCATCAGCCCGTGGTCGACGTACACGCAGGTCAGCTGGTCGCCGATGGCCTTCTGTACGAGCGCGGCGGCGACCGCGGAGTCCACGCCGCCGGAGAGACCACAGATGGCGCGCTTGGTGCCGACCTGCTCGCGGATCAGGGCGACCTGCTCCTCCACGACGTTGGTCGTGGTCCAGGTCGGGGTGATGCCGGCGCCGCGGTACAGGAAGTGCTCAAGGACCTGCTGGCCGTACGTGGAGTGCATCACCTCGGGGTGGTACTGCACGCCGTACAGCTTCTTCTCGTCGTTCTCGAAGGCCGCGACCGGTACGACGTCCGTGGACGCGGTGACGGTGAAGCCCTCCGGCGCGGCCGAGCACGCGTCGCCGTGCGACATCCACACCGACTGCTCGTCGGGGGTGCCCTCGAAGAGGGTGGAGCCGGACTTGGACACGGCCAGGGCGGTACGCCCGTACTCGCGCGCCCCGTTGTCGTCGACGGTGCCGCCGAGCGTCGTGGCCATCAGCTGGAAGCCGTAGCACATGCCGAAGACGGGGACACCGGCCTCGAAGAGCGCGCGGTCCACGGTGGGGGCGCCCTCGGCGTACACGGACGACGGGCCGCCGGAGAGGACGATCGCCTTGGGGTTCTTGGCCAGCATCTCGGCCACGGGCATGGTGCTCGGGACGATCTCGCTGTAGACCCGGGCCTCACGGACGCGACGGGCGATGAGCTGGGCGTACTGCGCGCCGAAGTCGACTACGAGTACGACGTCGGGGGCGGCGGGGGGCGCTGCTGGCACGGGGCGGCCTTCCGGCGGTTGGGCGGTTAAAGGTGGCGGGACTGTCGATTCTAACGGCGACCGGCCGCACCTCTTGTCTCACCATCCGAACCCCCCGGGCCCCACGCTGGCCGCCGCGCGACGAGCGCGCCATACTGGCCGACATGTCCAAGCAGCTGAGCTTCCTCTTTACCTATGGCACCGGCCCGTCCGGCTGCCATGGTCGTGCTGCTTGAACCACTGACAAGCAACTTCCCAGGCGCCCCGGGCCGACAAGGTCCGGGGCGTTCTGTGTTTCCCGGACCTGATCGCCGCCCCGGGGCCCGTACCGGCCCCTCCGGGCCAACCCTTCACGTTCAGGAGATACGGACATGAGCACCGCGACCACCACCGCCCCCACCGCTGCGGAGAAGACCGGCGCGCGCACCGACGAGGCCGCCTCCCTCATCGGGGACGCCCGCGAGCGCATCGACTCGCTCGACGACCGGATCATCGGCCTGATCCAGGAACGGATGGCCGTCTCGTCCGTCATCCAGCAGGCCCGCATCTCCTCGGGCGGACGCCGGGTGAACCTCTCCCGCGAGATGGAGGTCCTCGCCCACTACAGGGACGCGCTGGGGAGGCCGGGCACGGCTCTGGCCATGACGATGCTGGAGCTGTGCCGGGGCCGGATCTGAGTTGGCCCCGGATCTGAGTTCGGGCCCGTCCTCACCCGTACGGCGCGTGACCGGTCCCACGGGCCTTCGTTGGTACCGGTGTCCGCCCCAGCCAGGGGTGTACACGCAGGAAGAGAACCACGCGTGGCTCCGCCGGGGCGTGCGACGCACTGCACGTGTGTCGTGGGACCTCGTTCCGGCGCATGTGACCGGTCGGCAGGGGACAGCGGATCGGTCACCCAAGTCGGCCGGTTCCGGGGACGCCCGGAACCGGCCGACTGTGTCCGCGGGTCCCCCAGGATGTGGTCGAAACGGTTGCGCACGCTGCGGCCGGTCCAGCACGATGCAAAGACGGGCACCAGCACTTCGCACCGCTATTGCCATTGGTCGACACCATTTGTGCGCCGGGGCGCCCACCCGGCGCATCGAAGCCCGACCCGCACCACCGCACACGCACCACCACCGCACACGCACCACCACCGAACCAGCGGCGCTACCCCCCGGCGCCGCTTCCCGGCACCGACGTCGCCCCGACGTCGGTGCCGATGGCCAGGGGCCCCGCGCATCTCCACCGCGGGGCCCTTCGCTTTGCCCCCGCGCCCGGCGTCTCGGCACCTCTACACTCCTCATCCGCAAACGGAGTGACGTATGCCACATGAGAAATATGCGGGTCTCTGGACAACCCTTTGAGCAAGTCACAGGTCTCACGTGCGTACCAAGAAGGCCGGTCAAAGGGGCTGCGCTCGGAGGGGAGCGCAGCCCCTTTTGCCTGCCCGGTCACTTCCGGCGCTGCTGTTTCGGCGGCACCGCCGGGACCGCCAACAACGGCAGTTTCAGTGCGCCGAACGCCTCCGCCGGCACCACCGGCGACTTCGGCTCGACCGCCGACAGGCGTACGTACGCCGCGTCCTGCGCCGGCCGCACATCCGCGTCGCCCTTGTTGGGCCAGTAGGACATCGCCCGCTCCGCCTGCGCGGTGATCGTCAGCGACGGGTTCACCCCGAGGTTCGCAGAGACCGCCGAACCGTCGACCACCGAGATGCCCGGGTGCCCGTACAGCCGGTGGTAGGGGTCTATGACGCCCTCCTGCGGCGAGGCGCCGATCGCGCAGCCGCCCAGGAAGTGCGCGGTCAGCGGGGTGCCCATCAGCTCGCCGATGTTGCTGCCGGGGAAGCCGTTGATCTCGTCCGCGAGGATCGTCGCGGCGCGCGTCGCAGCCGGTATCTGCTTCGGGTTGGGCGCGCCGTGGCCCTGACGGGCGGTGAGCAGGCCTTTTCCGATCCCCCCCGGCTTGCGGTACGTCGTCAGGGAGTTGTCCAGGGACTGCATGACGAGGCCGATGATGGTCCGCTCCGACCAGTGGTGGTTGGAGAGCGAACGGGCGGTGAGCACCGGGTGCCTGGCGACGTTGCCGAGCCAGCCCAGCGCGCGCGGGAACTTCTCGGCGTACGGCACCTGGATGATCGACATCGTGCCCATCGCGTTGGAGCCCCTGCCGTAACGGACCGGCTCGATATGGGTGTTGGCGTCCGGGTGGATCGAGGACGTGATGGCGACGCCCCGCGTGAAGTCGGCCTTGGCGCCGCCGTGCTTCTTGCGGTAGCGGCGGTCGGTGGTCTGCGAGCCGACGAGCGCCTCGGAGTTCGTACGGGTCAGCTCACCGAGCTTCGCCGAGATACGGGGCAGCTCGCCGCGGTCCTTCATGGCGTGCAGCAGGGTCTGCGTGCCGTAGGTGCCTGCGGCGACGACGATCCGGCGCGCGCGCAGGGTGCGGGGCGTTGATCTGCGGCGGGACTCGGTGGGAACGGTCGCGACGCGGTAGCCGCCGTCCGGGTGCTCGGAGAGGCCGACGACGGACGTCATCGGGTGGATGACTGCGCCCGCCTTCTCCGCGAGGTGGAGGTAGTTCTCGTTGAGGGTGTTCTTCGCGCCGCGACGGCAGCCCGTCATGCACTCTCCGCACTCGGTGCAGGCCTTGCGGGACGGGCCCGCGCCGCCGAAGTACGGGTCGGGAACTTCGGCGCCGGGCTCGGCCGTTGAATCACCGGCGGCGTCCGCCCCGTCGCCGAAGAAGACCCCGACGGGGGCCATGTGGAAGGTGTCGCCCACCCCCATGGCCTGCGCGGCCGCCTTCAGGTGCACGTCCGACGGCGTCATGGTCGGGTTCAGGCGCACGCCCAGCATGCGCTTGGCCTGGTCGTAGTACGGCGCCAGCTCGTCCTGCCAGTCGGTGATGCCCGCCCACTGCTGGTCCTCGAAGAAGGGAGCGGGGGGTACGTACAGCGTGTTGGCGTAGTTGAGGGACCCGCCTCCGACGCCCGCGCCTGCCAGGACCATGACATTCCCGAGCAGGTGCACGCGCTGGATTCCGAAGAGGCCGAGTGCGGGGGCCCACAGGTAGTTCTTGATGTCCCAGGAGCTCTTGGGCAGCGACTCACGGGTGAAGCGGCGGCCCGCCTCCAGGACGCCGACCCGGTAGCCCTTCTCCGTCAGGCGCAGCGCGGAGACGGCCCCGCCGAAGCCCGAGCCGACCACGATGACGTCGTAGTCGTAGAGGGAATCATCAGTGTCCTGGGCGTCCTCAGGGTCCTGGCTGCGGACAGAGCTCTCCTGCGACATTGGCGCTCCTCAACAAAAATTGTGTCCAGAGACGGGAGGAAAGAGGGGGCTGCGGGCGGGGCCTAGCGGAAGCGCAGCGCCTTGAGCACGCGCAGGCTGGTCGTCATGAACGCGGCGTACCGCTCGTCGTCCATGCCGAAGGACGGCGCCATCGGCATCAGCCGCTGGTGGGCGACGGTCTGCGCCTCGGTGAACTTGAGGATGCCCTCGGAGCCGTGCCGTCGGCCGAGGCCGGAGTCCTTCATGCCGCCCATCGGCGACTGGACGCTGCCGTACGCCGGGGCGTACCCCTCGTTGATGTTGACCGTGCCGGTGCGCAGCCGGACCGCGACCTCGTGGCCGCGCTTGGCGTTCTTGGTCCAGACGCTCGAATTCAGGCCGTACGACGTGGCGTTGGCGAGGCCGATGACGTCGTCCTCGTCCGTGAAGCGGTAGATGGAGACGACCGGACCGAAGGTCTCCTCGGCGCACACGGCCATCGGTGCCTCGACGCCGTCGAGGATGGTCGGCTCGTAGAAGAGCGGGCCGATGTCGGGGCGGGCGACGCCGCCCGCGACGAGCGTGGCGCCCTTGGCGACGGCCTCGTCGACATGCCGCTGCACATTCTCCAGCTGGCGCTCACCGACGAGGGAGCCCATGTCCGCGCCGTACGCGAGAGCCGTGCCGAGGCGCATCGCCTTCGTGCGGGTGGCGAAGCGCTGCACGAAGTCGTCGGCGATCGACTCGTGTACGTACAGCCGCTCGATGGAGATGCACAGCTGTCCGGCGGAGGAGAAGCAGGCACGGACGGCGCCGGCCGCTGCCTTCTCCACATCGGCGTCGGCGAGCACCAGCATGGCGTTTTTGCCGCCGAGTTCAAGGGAGACACCGACGAGGCGGGCGGCCGCGCCCTGCGCGACCTCGCGGCCGGTGCGGGTGGAGCCGGTGAAGGACACGTAGTCGGCGTGCTTGACGACCTCGGGGCCGACAACCGGGCCTTCGCCGAGGACGACTTGGAAGACCTCGGCGGGCAGACCGGCCTCGACCAGCAGGTCACGGGCCCACAGTGCGGTCAGGGCGGTCTCGGTGTCGGGCTTCATCACGACGGCGTTGCCGGAGACGAAGGCGGGCAGCGCGTCGCCGACCGACAGCTCCAGCGGGTAGTTCCACGGCGCGATCTGGCCGACGACACCGCGCGGCTGGCGCAGCTCGGTGACCTTGGTGAGTGTCGGGACGGCGCCGGTGTGCCGCTTGGCCTTCAGGTAGTTGGGGGCCCTGCGCCCGTAGTGGCGGGCGGCGCTGGCGACCGCCAGGACCTCCTCGTGCGCGTGCAGGCGCGCCTTGCCGGTCTCCAGCTGGATGAGGTCGAGCACCTCGGCCTGCCGCTCCAGGACGAGGTCGTGGAAGCGCAGCAGGACGGCGGCGCGCTGCCGGACCGGGACGGCGGCCCAGACCGACTGTGCGGCGCGTGCCCGCTCGAAGGCGAGTGCGACGTCTTCAGGGGTGGACTCGGGCAGGTCCGCCAGCTTCTCCCCGGTGAACGGCGAGTGGTTGGCCGTACGACCGGAACCGACCACGTCACGGGTGAGCTGCGCGACCACCTCGGGGGTGACCACGTCGGCCGCGGTACGCGCGCCTGCCGGGGTGGCGGCTACGGGATTGGTGCCGAGGGCGGTGTCGGGAGCCTGCAAGTCCGTCATGAGGGCGACACTAAGCCCCTCCACAGACTTTTGGTACCCGTGGGTAATGGCTTTTCACCGACCCCTCACCACCACGCCAGTATTCACTGGCAGATAACTCCTGATCAGGGGCTCGGCATCGCCCCGGCCCCGCCGCCGGAGTCACAGGTCCTGAATTTCCAGATGCTTGACGATGGTGTCGAAGAGCTGCTCGCCGTCCTTGGCCGCCGCGCCACGGTCGGGCATGGAGACCTGGAGCCGCCAGTAGGCCGACTTCTTGCCGTTGACGTAGTAGCGCTCCTGGTAGCGCTTGTAGAGGTCGTCCTCGCCGGCGCTGTAGTCCCGGTAGCTGGTCAGCACGTCCCTGGCGTCCTTGCCCTGCTGCTTCGCGGGCGTCGCGGTGCTCTTGACGTCCTGGATCGTGGTCTTGTTGTCGCCGCCGCCGCGGTAGTACGAGACCCACTCCGCGGCCTGCTGGGCGACAGTGCCGGGACCCTTGTCCTTGGCCGGAACCCGCGCCAGGTAGATGGTGAAGACACCGCTCGGGTCGTAATAGGTGACGCTGAAGTCGTCGGTGGAGCCACTCTGCACCCGCCGGTAGTCCTCGGGCACGGCCACGTCGGCCGCGAGGAGCTCGGTCTCCGTACGGACCTTCCAGCCCTGCGGCAGCTCGTCGCCCCCGAAGGGGTTGGCGGCCGGAGTCCATAGCTGGTGGGCTCGTTCGCCCGTCCACCATCGTTCGTCATGCGCACATCCTGACGAAGTGTTGCGTGTGTTACCACCGGGCCGGCTTCCGGATGCCGACCTGTGACATTGCCACCCACGATGTCCGCACCCCCCGCCCGCCATCAACCACGAGTGAAGGAATCCAGCGCCGTGTCGAAGTGCCTCTTCGCCTCGTCCTGGCGGCTGACCGGCGCCGACACCCATACGTCGTACATCCGGCCGTCCTCGTCCCAGCAGATGTCGTACGTGTGCCGGGCCTCGTCGCCCGCCTCGAAGCCGTTCCAGGTGAACTCCCACAGCGCGGCGGTGAGGCCGTTGTGGGTGGTCGGGGTGACCTTGTCGTCGCGGTAGCCGGGGTTGTTGTCGGGGCCATCGGCCGCCGAACGGCGCATCTCGGCGAGCGGGCCGTCCGGGACCGGGGGCTGGCTGCGGATGCCGATGCGCAGGGCGCCGTCCGGTGAGATGTAGAAGACCCGCCGGTCGTCGGTGGAGCGGGTGAAGCCTTCGGGGACCGTGACGCTGAAGCCCTGACGGTCGGTCACCGAGCGGTAGCCGACCGGAGGTGTGCGGGTCACGGTGACGGTCGGGGCCGGTGAGCCGCCGTTGCGGGAAGTCGCCGACGGAACGCCGTCGCGAGGGGTGGCCGGGGATCCGTCGTCGGGCGTGGCCGGGGGTGAAGTGACTGTGCGGGTGGGCGCGATGGTCGTCCGCCCGCCGGTGGGGCCGTTGCCGCCGCCGCTCCCGCCCGCGTCGTCGTCATCGAGCAGCAGCGTCGCCGTGACCGCGCCCGCCCCCGCCATCGCGACGACGAGGATGCCCGCGACCAGGGCGCCCCGGATGCGCCCGGCCCGTGGCCGGGCCGGGGCGACCGGTTCCTGCAGCCAGGAGGACGGGCGGTAGGTCGCCGACGCGGTGGGTGCGATGCCGGTCGCGAGCTGGGCGAGCAGCAGCGCTCGGGCCTCCTCCGCGCCGATTCTGCGCGCCGCATCGCGCTGGAGCAGGCCCTGGACGACGGGCATGAGTGGTCCTGCGGCGGCGGGCGGGCGGATCTCGTCGTGTACGACGGCGCACAGGATGCCGCTCAACGAGTCGCGGTAGAAGGGGGATTGACCGGCCAGCGCCACGCACAGGAGCACGCCGAGCGACCACAGGTCGGACGCGGGGCCCGCGGGCATGCCCTCCATCCGCTCGGGCGCCGTGTACTCGGGAGAGCCGACGAAGGTCCCGGCGTCGGTGAGCGTGGTGGCGCCGGAGAAGCGTGCGACCCCGAAGTCGGTCAGCACGATACGGCCGGTGCCCGTCTCCAGCAGCACATTGGCGGGCTTGAGGTCCCGGTGCAGCACCCCGCGTTCATGGGCCGCGCCCAGCGCCCCGAGCAGCGCGAGCCCGATCCTGGCCGCCTCGGCGGCGTCCACCGGGCCGCTCCGCGCGATGCGGTCGGCGAGCGAGCCGCCCTCGATCAACTCCATGATGATGTACGGACGGCTGTCGTCCTCGTCCGCGACGACGTCGTGCACCACGATCACATTCGGGTGCACCAGCTGGGCGACCGCGCGGGCCTCGCGCAGCGCCCGCTCCCGCCGCTGCTGCGCGTCGACGCCAGGAACGCCGCCGGCGCCCTCGTCGAGATGCAGTTCCTTGACGGCGACCTGTCGGCCGAGCAGTTCGTCGGTCGCCTGCCAGACGGTGCCCATGCCGCCCCGGCCGAGCCTGCGTCCCAACCGGTAACGCCCCGCGATCACCCGCGTGTTGCCGTCAGCAGTCATGCGTCATCAGCCATCCGTCATTGGTCGTCCTGCTCGGGCGGCGGGCGCCAGCCGCGCAGGACGGTGTCGAATTGCTCGCGCGTCGTCGCCCAGTCCTTCTCGGGGCCCGACATGTAAATCGCGTACTCCGTGCGGCCGTTGTCCGCGAAGTACATCTGGTCGATGGCGCGCCGCTCCCCCGGGTTCTCCTTGTACGCCGTCCAGCCGAACTCCCAGAGCCCGGCGACCCCGTCCCTGTAGTGGTTGGTGTGCAGCGCCACTTGGCGGTATTCGGGCAGCTGGGCCTTGAGGGTTTTCTCCAGCGCCAGCATGTGCATGTACGGGTTCTCGAAGTCCGGCGAGTGGTCGATGCTGATCCGGATCCGGTGATTGCCGTTGTCGGGGGTGTAGTCGATCTCGGTGCCGTCCATCTGGCGCTTCCAGCCCTTGGGTACGAGCAGGCTGAAGCCCTCGGGGTCCTGGACGCGCTGCCAGCCCTTAGGCACGGCGTCCGGGTCGGAATCCGCCTGCGGCGCCGGGGATTGCGACCCGCCGTCGGTCGATTCCTGCTCCCCGTCCGCGTACTTCATGACGCCGAACGCGGCCCCGCCGCCAACCAGGGCTGCGGCCAGCACGGCCACCACCGCGGTGCGCCAGCCACCGGACCGGCCCGCGGGGGCGGAGGCGGGCACGGGGGTGGGGAGCTCGGCGGGCGCGGGGGTGGGGACGGGTGTGGTCACCGCCGTGTTCGTCTCCCGCAGGGCACCCCGCGGAACCTGCTGCGTCGGTACGTACGCCTGCGCCGCCTTGGGCTCTCGCCCCTCCATCGCGTCCAGGAGCATCCGCTCCGCCTCCGCCACCGAGGGCCGCTCCGCCGGCTCCTTGCGCAGCAGCGCGGTGATCACCGGGCCGAGGGCGCCCGCGTGGCGGGTGGGCAACGGCTCTTCGGCGACCACCGCCTGGAGGGTGCTGATGGGCGACGTACGCCGGAAGGGCGATCGTTCCTCCACCGCCGTGTAGAGCGTCGCGCCGAGCGCCCACAGGTCGGAGGCGGGGCCGGGGTCGGCGCCGCGTACCCGCTCGGGCGCCAGATAGTCGATGGAGCCGATGAGTTCACCGGTCCTGGTGATCGTCGCGTCGCCTTCGATCGCGGCGATCCCGAAATCTGTGAGCAGCACACGGCCGTCCTTCGCGAGAAGTACGTTGCCGGGCTTGACGTCACGGTGCAGCACCCCGGCGGCGTGCGCGGCGCGCAGGGCGCCGAGTACGTGCAGGCCGACGCGGGCGGCCTCGGCCGGTGCCATCCGGCCGCTCGCCTTGGCCGCGTCGGCGAGCGAGGGCCCGTCGACGTACTCCATGACGATCCATGGTCGGTCGTCGTGCTCCAGCACGTCGTGGACGGTGACGACGCCGGGGTGGTTGATGCGGGCGGCCGCCCGCGCCTCCTTCTGGGCGCGCGCGTGCAGAATCACCCGGTCCGCCTCCGCCACATACAGACCGGCCGTCAGCTCCTTCACCGCGACGGTCCTGTGCAGCACCTCGTCGTGAGCGCGCCACACGCGTCCCATGCCACCGCTGCCGATGCTCTCGCCCAGCCGGTAGCGTCCCGCGAGAAGCAGGCCCGCCGCTATGCCCTGTGAGTGATCCACGTCCCTGCCCGCCCCGTGTCTACGGCTGCCAGATTACGGAGCGGAATACGGTCATGGAACCTCGGGATGCTCACGATTGGACACGACGGTCCGATCGTCCGGCCGGCCACGAGCCGGTGGCCGGCTCTCAGCCCGTCACCCGGTAGGACTCCGAGGCCTGTTCGTAGATCTTGGTGATCTCGTCGCGCTGCGCCTCGGGACCGATCACCTGGACGACGTGATAGCGGCCACCGACGATCATCGCGAGGTTCCGTACGTACACATCGCGGCCACTGCTGTCCTTCCAGGTGAACTGCCCCTCGGCCATGGACTGCCGGCCCACCTCGATGCGGCGCAGCCCGCTGGACGTCGCCCAGGAGGAGTCGCGGACGGCCTGCAGCTCCCGCTCCTCCTTCAGCTGGTAGTCCATCGGGTCGCTGCCACCGTCCTTGACGGAGTCCCGGCCGGGGACGATCAGCAGCTCGAAGTCACCGCCCTGGTACCGCACTTGCCCGGCGTCGTTGACCGGGCGCCGCCGCCAGTCCTTGTCGACGGCTATCTGGAATCCCTCGGCGTCCTTGCGCAGCGCGTACCCCCCGGCGATGTCACCGGCGGGGACGGAGGTCTGCGGCTGCTGCGCGGTGGGGGTCTTCTTCGGGGACGCGGCGGGTGGCGGCGCCGAGGCCGTGCCGCCGGACGCACCCGGGGTGTTGGGCGCGGAGGTGCGCCTGCCCTCGTCCTTGCCCGCGCTCCGCGGGTCCTTCTCGCCGGACTTGGGCATGAAGACCATCGCGTACACGAGCGCGGCGACCAGGCCGAGGAGGATCACCACAAGCAGCGTGCGGCCGAGCGAACCGGCACCGCCGCGCTGCTTCTTCTGGATCCGCGGCTCCTTTATCCGCGGCTCCCTGGGTGGCCGCGGGGCCCTCGGCGGGGCCTGCGGCCTGCTCTCCTGACGGCTCTCCTGCCTGAGGTCCTGCCTGCTCTCCTTCTTGGACAGCCTGGTGGGCCGGGCCGCGTTCGTCGCTTTGACCGGCTTGACCGACTTCGCCGGCTTGGCCGACTTGGACTTCTTGTGGCGGTGGCGGCCGTGGTTCGAGTCGGCGGACGAGCCGGGCCGACGCCTGCGTACGAGCTCGCCCCGGCGGCGTACGACGGGCAGCCGGGTGCTGTCGGCGGCGGGCAGCGGCACCACGGCCGTGCCGGCCTCCGGCTCGGGCGCCGAGCGCACGAGGGAGCGCAGCCAGCCGCGCAGCTCCTCGAAGTCCGGGCGCTCGGTGGGGTCCTGGCGGAGCAGAGACTCGACGACGGGGCGCAGCGGGCCGCACTCCTCGGCGAAGGCGGGCGGCTCGGCGCAGACGAGCTGCACCAGCTCTATGGCGCTCTCCTCCGGGTACGGGGCGTGCCCCTGCACCGTACGGAAGAGCAGCGCGCCCAGGGCCCAGAGGTCCGTCGAAGGGCCGATGGGCGGCGCCAGCTGCCAGTTGCTGTGGACGGACCCCGCCTGCTCGGGCGCCCAGCGCTCGGTGACGGCGCCGATGAGGGAGATACGGGCCTGCCTGGCGCGCTCGGCGGCGAGCGGGGTGGCGGGGCCCCGGTACGCGGGGAGCCCGCCGCCCGCGACGTACTCGTCCCACCGCCCGGTGGCGGCGGGCGCGGCCTGCGGTGCGGGGGCCGGGGCCTGGTGGCGCAGGCCGTCGGCGCGCAGCCCGTCCCCGGCGGCCCCGACGCGCGGCACCGCCCCGTGCCAGCTGCCCTCGGAACGCCCGGCGTCGGCCTCCCGGCCGAGCCCTGCCCCGCCCGCGTCCCCGGCGCCGCGCGGGGTCTCGCCGCTGCGGGCGGCTCCGGACCCGCGCCGGGTCCCGGTCGTCCGGGCCGCGCCGGGGCCGAAGGTCCCGGTGGCACCGGTCGCGCCCGCTTTCCCGGGCTCGGGCGCGTCCTGCCAGGTCCCGGCCAGCTCGGACCGGCGCGGCGGCACGGCGGGGCGGGGGCCGGGATGAGGATCGGCGTCGGAGCCGTAGCCATAGCCGGGGTCCGTATAGGCATCCGTATCGCCGTCGGCATCCGCATCCGCATCCGCGTCCGGATCGGCAGCGGGGCCGCGGCCGGGGCGGGCACCGAAGTCGAAGCCAAAGCCGGAGTCGCGGCCAGGCCCGGCGCCACGGCCGTAGTCGGCATCACGGCCGTAGTCGGCGTCGGCGTCGCGACCGGGACCGGCGCCGAGTTCGTGTCCGGCGCCAAGTTCATGTCCGGGGACGAAGTCGGACCCGGGACCGAAGTCGGACCGGGCGTCAGCATCGCCGCCCGCCCCCGCCCCGGGCCCGGCCACCGGCAGGAAATCGCCGTAGGGCGTGCGCTCCGAGCCACCACCATCGCCGTAGGACGCGCGCCCGCCCACCCCGTCCCCGTATGACGTGCGCTCCGGGTCGGGCTCCCCGTACGGGCTGATCGCCCGGGGTCCACCGACCGGCCGTGGCGCGGGGCGCTGCACGGGGAAGGGCCCGGTGTCGGCCGGGCGCCGCTCCTCGCCGACCCGGGCCGCCGCGCGGGCACCGGCGCGGTACGCCGCTATGGCCCCGGCGCGCGCCGCCCGCACATCCGCGGCCGCACCCGCACCCGCACCCGACGGCAGCGCGACGCGGCCACCCGACGGAGTGCCGCCGTACGGGCCTTCGCCCCCGGCGTCCGACGCCGGCCGCGCCGAACCGCCGGCCGCCTGCGCTTCGTACCCGGTGGGTCCGGCGCTTTCCGAGTTGTCACCGGGGCCGGGCTCACTGCCCGGACCCGGCCCGCCCCAACTGCCGCCGCCATCGGTCTCGTCGTCGTCCGCGTCGGGCGACACCGGCACCGGCGCGTACCCGCAGAGCGCCTCCTCCGCGGCCCCCGCCGCCAGCCCCGTCAGCACAACACGGCCGTCGTCGCAGACGAGCACCGTGCGCGTGGTGATGTTGCGGTGGGTCCAGCCGTGCGCGTGCAGCACCCGCAGTGCGGTGAGCACGTCGGAGCCGATCTCGGCCGCCCGGTACGGGGTCAGCGGCTGCTCCGCGAGCAGCGCAGCCAGCGGCCGCGCCGCCACCAACTCGCTCACCACCCACAGCGAACCGCCCTCGGCGAACACGTCGAAGACCTGGTCGAGCCTGGGGTGGTCGGGAATCTGCGCGGCGGCCTGGGCCGCCTCGATCGCGCGCCGCACCGCCGGATCCGTGGGCCGACGCGTCGTCCGCCCGGCGGCCCGTCGCTGCGCGGCCGTCCCGCCGCCCTCGCCGTCGAGGAACTCCGCGTCCACGACTTCCGGCAACGGCACCTGGCGGACCAGGACTTCCTGCCCGCTGTAGGTGTCGAAGGCGCGCGTCTCCACCAGGTCGTACTCGTCGGACGGGGGCAGGGGGAGGCGATAGCGGTCGGCAAGAACCCGTCCCGCATAGTCGTCCACGACGCCTCCCCAGAGCGCGCTGTCCCCCGGCCCAGGACCGCACCAACCCGTCATTTCTGGTCGGTTTCCGTACAGCTACCGCCCATTGCGGCTGCGTACGGTCCACAACTTCTCACGATACGTGGCAGGACCCGGTCGCGCGGCCGGTCACCGCAACCGGGTCGCCCGCCCCTGCCGTTCTGCCCGTCAGTCCTTGGGCTTGAACGTGTCGAACGCGGCCTTGCGCAGGGTCCGGCACTCGTCGCCGTTCCATTCGCTCGCCTTGCAGCTGACCATGATCGAGTAGCCGTGCCCGGCATCCACCTTGAAGCCGCGGTTCAGCACATGCACCTGCTGACCCTGCTGCTCCCGCTCGAACTCCCAGTCGGCGGTGGTGGGATACCCGTTGTAGTCGACGGGCCTTATGCCGAGGTGCTTGTAGTTGTTGCTGCTGGCGGCGACACCGAGCCTGGCGGCCTCCCAGGCAGCGCGGGCGTCACCCCCGGGAGTGGCCGTGAAGTCGACCTGGACCCGCGGGAATCCGCCGTTCTTGTTGTATATGCCGCCGGAGTTCTGACCGGCTATGTCGTTGCGCTTGAAGTCCTTGGGCAGCGCCATGGTGAAGTGGAAGCGGCTGTCGCTGACCGTCTTGTACCCGGCGGGCACAGCGCCGTCCTTCGACGCCCCGCCGGTGTCCTTGCCCTTGCCCTTGTCCTTGCCGGAGTCCGTGCCCTTGTCCGGGTCGTCGCTCTGCCCCGCACCCGCGCCCTGGCCCTCGCTCTGGCCCTGCTTGTCGTTCTTGCCGTCGTTCTTCTTGCCCTCGTCGGCCGTGGCACCGCTGGACGCGGACGCACCGGCCTTCGGCTTGTCCTTGTCGCCGCCGCCGTCGCCTTCGTCGCCACCGGCCAGCGCGACACCCAGCAACGTGCCGACCACGGCAAGCGCGGCGAACACCGCGATGATGACCAGCGTACGGCGGGGCACCACATCGGTGAGCGAGGCCCGCGGCGGCTTCGGCCCGGCCGCGGACGGCGACTGAGCCTGGGACTGGGACCGCGCCGACGCCTGCGCCTGCTGCGGCCGTTGCTCCGACCTGGCGGCCTGGGCCGCCGCCGCCGCACCGCGTGCCGACTTCAGCGCGCCGCGCATCCGGTCCGCCGCGCCGCCCTCGGCCTTGGGAGCGGCCTCGGGCACGGGCGGCAGCGCCACCACCCGCGTCGCCTCCGGCGACGGCTCGTCCGGCGTCTCGGGCCGGTGGATCACGTCGTTGAGCAGCGCACGCGCGGCGGGCTCGTCGAGCCGCTGCGCGGGGTCCTTGGCGAGCAGGCCGTAGATGACCTCTTCCAGCTCTCCCGCGTTCTTCGGCGGGTCGAGCGGCTCGGTCATCACGGCCGTCAGGGTCGCGATGGCCGACCCCTTGTCGTACGGAGGCATGCCTTCGACCGCCGCGTACAGCAGACCGCCGAGCGACCACAGGTCGGCGGCGGGGCCCGGCTTGTGACCACGGGCCCGCTCGGGCGAGATGTACGAGGGGGCGCCGACGAGCATGCCCGTCGAGGTGACCGACGGGTCGCCCTCCACCTGGGCGATGCCGAAGTCGGTCAGCACGACCCGTCCCTCGTCGGAGATCAGCACGTTGGACGGCTTCACATCGCGGTGCAGGATGCCCACGCGGTGCGCGGCGCGCAGTACGTCGAGGATGGCCAGGCCCACCTCGGCGGCACGATGCGGCGTCAGCAGCCCGTCCTCGCGCACCGCGTCGGCCAGCGACTTGCCCTCGATCAGCTCCATGACGATCCACGGGCGGTCGTCCTCGTCGACCACGTCGTAGACGGTCACCGCGCCGTTGTTACGGATCCGGGCGATCGCCTTGGCCTCACGCAGGGTGCGCGTGATGAGCCGACGCTTCTCCTCCTCGTCGATGCTGGTGGGGAAGCGCAGCTCCTTCACCGCGACGGTGCGGCCCAGCGTCTCGTCGACAGCGCGCCAGACCGTGCCCATGCCGCCCCGGCCGAGCACCTCGCCGAGCCGGTACCGCCCAGCGAGAAGACGTCCCTCGGTGTCCTTGGACTTCTCCGCCTCCGACATGCGTCCCCTCTGCGATCCCTGATCTTCGCCCGCGATGGCTGCGTCCAGGGTGATGCAGTAACCCGCCCTGGCAGAGCCTTCATTGTCCCTCACCCCGGGACCGATCGTGGTCCCGGGTCGGCCGGCCCGTTCCACAAGGCCGACGAATGGGACCCTGCCCAGGTCACAGCACCGCCGGGGGAACCGGATCCGTACCGCGAACGAACCTGCCCGCGCCGGACCCGAGTTCCCCCTTCTCCTGACGTCATGCATGACGTCACCCGCCCAACCACCCCCCGGGCCCCGCCGGACCCACCCGTCCCGCGGACCGCTATTGGATCGGCGGCACGATGTCCGGCGCGCCGAGCCTGGCCGCGTCCGCCGTCAGGTCGTCCGGCTGCCGCTGCGACTCCCGTTCCGCCTCGACCCGCTTCTCGTAGTGCTCGACCTCTTTCTCGATCTGCTCCTTCTCCCAGCCGAGCACCGGCGCCATCAACTCCGCGCACTCCCGCGCGCTGCGTGTCCCCCGGTCGAAGGTCTCGATCGAGATCCGGGTACGACGCGTCAGTACGTCGTCGAGGTGACGGGCACCCTCGTGCGAGGCGGCGTACACGATCTCCGCCCGCAGATAGTCGTCCGCCGCGGCCAGCGGCTCCCCCAGCGTGAGGTCGGCCGCGATCAGCTCAAGCAGCTCCTCGGCCAGCGAGCCGTACCGGTTCAACAGATGCTCCACGCGCACCACATGGAGGCCGGTCCGCGCCGCGATCCGCGCACGGGCGTTCCACATGGCCCGGTAGCCCTCGGCCCCGACGAGCGGCACGTCCTCGGTCACGCACTCGGCGACCCGCTGGTCCAGCGCGTGCACCGCCTCGTCCACGGCGTCCTTCGCCATCACGCGGTACGTCGTGTACTTGCCGCCCGCGACGACCACCAGCCCGGGTACCGGATGCGCGACCGTGTGCTCCCGCGAGAGCTTGCTGGTGGCGTCCGACTCGCCGGCCAGGAGCGGCCGAAGGCCGGCGTACACGCCCTGCACGTCGTCGCGGGTGAGCGGCACCGAGAGCACCGAATTCACATGCTCAAGCAGGTAGTCGATGTCGGCGCTGGACGCCGCCGGATGGGCCTTGTCGAGGTCCCAGTCGGTGTCCGTCGTCCCGACGATCCAGTGCCTGCCCCACGGGATGACGAACAGCACGGACTTCTCGGTCCGCAGGATCAGCCCGGTCGAGGAGTGGATCCGATCCTTGGGCACAACGAGGTGAATGCCCTTGGACGCCCGCACATGGAACTGCCCGCGCTCCCCGATCAGGGCCTGGGTGTCGTCCGTCCACACCCCGGTGGCGTTCACCACCTGCTTGGCCCGGATCTCGTACTCGCCGCCGCCCTCCACGTCCTGCACCCGCGCGCCGACGACGCGCTCGCCCTCCCGCAGGAAGCCGATGGCCCGCGCCCGGTTGGCGACCCGGGCGCCGTACTGCGACGCCGTACGCACCAGCGTCGCCACATAGCGCGCGTCGTCCACCTGCGCGTCGTAGTACTGCAGGGCCCCGACCAGCGCGTCCTTCTTCAACGCGGGCGCGACCCGCAGGGCGTGCTTGCGCGTCAGATGCCGGTGCAGGGGCAGCCCGCGCCCGTGCTTCGACAACATCGACATCCCGTCGTAGAGCGCCACGCCCGAACCGGCGTAGAACCGCTCCCAGCCCTTGTGCTGCAAGGGATAAAGAAAGGCCACGGGCTTGACGAGATGTGGCGCGAGACGCTCCAGGAGCAGCCCGCGCTCCTTGAGTGCCTCGCGTACGAGTGTGAAGTCGAGCATCTCCAGATAGCGCAGGCCGCCATGGATCAGCTTGCTCGACCGGCTCGACGTGCCCGAGGCCCAGTCACTCGCTTCGACCAGTCCGGTGGCGAGCCCACGGGTGGCGGCGTCGAGAGCCGTCCCCGCACCGACCACTCCGGCGCCCACGACCAGCACGTCCAGTTCACGCTCGGCCATCGCTGCGAGCGCTTCGGCGCGCTCCGCAGGTCCCAGTGTCGCTGTCCTCACTGCTGCCTCCCGTAGTGCTCGGGGTGGTCGGGGTGGTCGGGATCAAGTCCCCACCCCTTGATTCTGTCCGTGCTCCCCGTCTTCAGCCACCGCCTGTGGACAACACTCCCGCACCCCACCTTCCCGCAATGCGGCATAACGGTCATATTTACGCCTAGTCTGACATTGCGCTCGCTCGAATTGTCCACAGGGCTTGCGCGTTGCCTCCCCTCCGGCTATTGGGAAGGACGGCCCACCACCGTGCCCGCAGATCTCGCCGTCATCGGACTCGGCCACCTCGGCCTGCCCCTCGCCCAGGCCGCCGTCGCCGCCGGCATCAGCACCATCGGCTACGACACCGACCCGCGCGCCCTCGCCGAGCTCGCCGCGGGGCGCATCCCGGGCGGCTCCCTCACCGCGGCCGAGCTGCGCCGCATGCTCGCCGGAGGATTCCGGACCGTGACGAATCCGGCGGAGCTCGGCCGGGTCCGTACCGCCGTCATCTGCGCCCCCACTCCGCTCGGCGCGGACCGCACGCTCGATCTGAGCGCCGTCGGCGACGCGGCCCGCGCCCTCGCGGCGCATCTGCGCCCGCACACCACCGTGCTGCTGGAATCCGCCGCGTACCCCGGCACCACGGATGAATACCTGCGCCCGATCCTCGAAGAGGGATCACGGCTGCGCGCGGGACGCGACTTCCACCTCGCGTACTCGCCCAACCGCATCGACCCCGGCAACCGGCTGCACGGCTACGCCAGCACCCCCAAGGTCATCGGTGGCCTCACCCCCGCCTGCACCGAGTCGGCCGCCGCGTTCTACGGGCGCCTCACCGACAAGGTGGTCCGCGCCCGGGGCCCGCGCGAGGCGGAGACCGTCGGCGTACTCGAAACGAACTACCGGCACGTCAACATCGCCCTGGTCAACGAGATGGCCGTGCTCTGCCACGACCTCGGCGTCGACCTCTGGGACGTCGTCCGCTGCGCCGAGACCAAGTCCTTCGGCTTCCAGGCCTTCCGGCCAGGACCCGGCGTCGGCGGCCACGGCGTCCCGGTCGACCCGAACTACATCCCGCACAGCAGCCGCACCCCCGGCCACCCCCTGCGCATGGTGGGGCTCGCCCAGGAGATCAACGGCCGCATGCCGCAGTACGTCATCCAGCGCTGCGCCACCCTGCTCAACGAGCACGGCAAATCCGCCCGGGGCGCCCGCGTCCTGCTCCTCGGCGTCACCTACAAGCCGGACCTCGCCGACCAGCAGGGTTCCCCGGCCCAGGAGATCGCCACCCGCCTGATGGACCTGGGCGCCCAGGTCGGCTACCACGACCCGTACGTCCTGGACTGGCGCGTGCGAGACGTACCGGTCCCCCGCGCGGACTCCCTCTACGAGGCCGCGGCCAATGCCGACCTGACCGTCCTGCTCCAGCAGCACCGTACGTACGACCTTCAGGGCCTCGCCGTGAAGGCGCAGCTCCTGCTGGACACCCGCGGCGCATCCCCGACGGGCACCACCCACCGCCTCTGAGACCCGAATTCCCGGGCCCCTGTCGTACCGGACTGCTAGCCTGCGGCGTTACTTATCGCACATCCGTACGCACAAGTCCCTCGGGGGAATTCTCACCATGACCCAGCCCATTCAACCGCCGCCGTCCGGCAACCCCTTCGCCGACGGCGCGTACCCGAACGCCCCGGCCCCCGCCCCGGTCCGCGACAACCTCGGCCTCGGCCTCGCGGCGGCCTTCGGTGTCGCGCTGGTCAGCGCCGGGATCTACGGTGCGATCGTCGGAGCCACCGAGTACCAGATCGGCTTCGCGGCCGTCGGCGTCGGCTACCTGGTCGGCTTCGTCGCGGGCAAGGTCGGCGGCCGCAACCCGGCGCTGCCGGTGGTGGCCGCGATCCTGTCACTGGGAGCGGTCTACATCGGCCAGCTGCTCGGTATCGCGATCTTCCTCGCCGACAGGGCCGACGCAACGGTGTCGGAGCTCTTCTTCGAAAACCTCGACGTCCTGATGGAGGCCTGGAAGTTGGAGGCAGGCGCGATGACCTTCGTCTTCCTGGCCATCGGCGCCTTCGCCGCCTTTTCGGCCGCGAAGAAATCCGCCGCCTAAGCACCGCCGGTATACGCGAGGGGGCCCGGATCACATTGTGGTCCGGGCCCCCTCGCGCACCTGTCACTGCACGCGTCAGCGCTTGTGCTCCGACGGCGAGACCGTCACCTCGACGCGCTGGAACTCCTTGAGCTCGCTGTAGCCCGTCGTCGCCATCGAGCGGCGCAGCGCGCCGAAGAGGTTCATCGAGCCGTCCGGGGTGTGCGACGGGCCGAGGAGGATCTCCTCGGTCGTGCCGACCGCGCCCAGGTCCATGCGCTTTCCGCGCGGCACGTCCTCGTGCACGGCCTCCATGCCCCAGTGGTGACCGCGGCCGGGCGCGTCCGTCGCGCGGGCCAGCGGGGAGCCCATCATCACGGCGTCCGCGCCGCAGGCGACGGCCTTGGGGATGTCGCCGGACCAGCCGACACCGCCGTCGGCGATGACGTGCACGTAACGGCCGCCGGACTCGTCCATGTAGTCGCGGCGGGCCGCGGCCACATCGGCGACCGCGGTCGCCATCGGCACCTGGATGCCGAGCACGTTGCGCGTGGTGTGCGCGGCGCCGCCGCCGAAGCCGACGAGCACGCCCGCCGCGCCGGTGCGCATCAGGTGCAACGAGGCGGTGTACGTCGCGCAGCCGCCCACGATGACCGGGACGTCGAGCTCGTAGATGAACTGCTTGAGGTTGAGCGGCTCGGCGGCGCCCGACACGTGCTCGGCGGAGACCGTGGTCCCGCGGATCACGAAGATGTCGACACCCGCGTCGACAACGGCCTTGGAGAACTCGGCCGTGCGCTGCGGCGACAGCGCGGCGGCGGTGACCACACCGGAGTCACGCACCTCCTTGATGCGCTGCCCGATCAGGTCCGCCTTGATCGGGGCGGCGTAGATCTCCTGGAGGCGGCGGGTCGCGGTCTCCCCGTCCAGCTCGGCGATCTCCTGGAGCAGCGGCTCCGGGTCCTCGTACCGGGTCCACAGACCTTCGAGGTTCAGCACTCCGAGGCCGCCGAGCTCACCGATGCGGATCGCGGTCTTCGGAGAGACCACCGAGTCCATCGGAGCGGCCAGGAACGGCAGCTCGAAGCGGTAGGCGTCGATCTGCCAGGCGATCGAGACCTCCTTCGGGTCCCGGGTGCGCCGGCTCGGCACAATGGCGATGTCGTCGAACGCGTACGCCCTGCGGCCGCGCTTGCCGCGCCCGATCTCGATCTCAGTCACGTGTGGTGGCCTTTCCCTCTTGGTCTGCGCGTCCAGTATCCCCGACACGCGGCAGAGGGGCGGTCCCGGTCACCCGGGCCCGCCCCTCAGTCGGGACTACGTTACTTCCTGCTGTAATTCGGTGCCTCGACCGTCATCTGAATGTCGTGCGGGTGGCTCTCCTTGAGGCCCGCCGAGGTGATCCGGACGAACCGGCCGTTCTCCTGGAGCTCCGGGATCGTCCGGCCGCCGACGTAGAACATCGACTGGCGCAGACCGCCCGCGAGCTGGTGCACGACGGCGGACAGCGGGCCGCGGTACGGCACCTGGCCCTCGATGCCCTCCGGCACGAGCTTGTCGTCGGCGCCCACGCCCTCCTGGAAGTACCGGTCCTTGGAGTACGAGACGCTCTGGCCGCGGGACTGCATCGCGCCCAGCGAGCCCATGCCGCGGTACGACTTGAACTGCTTGCCGTTGATGAAGAGCAGCTCGCCCGGCGACTCCTCGCAGCCCGCGAGCAGCGAGCCGAGCATCACGGTGTCCGCGCCGGCCACGAGGGCCTTCGCGATGTCGCCGCTGTACTGGAGGCCGCCGTCGCCGATGACCGGCACCCCGGCCGGCTTCGCGGCGAGCGAGGCCTCGTAGATCGCGGTGACCTGCGGGACGCCGATGCCGGCGACGACTCGCGTCGTACAGATGGAACCGGGTCCGACACCGACCTTGATGCCGTCGACACCGGCGTCGATCAGCGCCTGGGCGCCGTCACGCGTGGCGACATTGCCGCCGATGACGTCGACTCCGGACGCGTTCGACTTGATCTTGGCGACCATGTCGCCGACCAGCCGGGAGTGCCCGTGCGCCGTGTCGACGACGACGAAGTCCACGCCGGCCTCGATGAGCGCCTGGGCGCGCTCGTACGCGTCACCCGCGACACCGACGGCCGCGCCGACGAGCAGGCGGCCTTCCCTGTCCTTGGCTGCGTTCGGGTACTTCTCGGCCTTGACGAAGTCCTTGACCGTGATGAGGCCCTTGAGGATGCCCGCGTCGTCGACCAGCGGAAGCTTCTCGATCTTGTGGCGGCGCAGCAGCTGGACCGCGTCCACGCTGGAGATGCCGACCTTGCCCGTGACGAGCGGCATCGGCGTCATGATCTCGCGGACCTGGCGCCTGCGGTCCGTCTCGAAGGCCATGTCGCGGTTGGTGACGATGCCGAGCAGCTTGCCCGCCGCGTCCGTCACCGGCACACCGCTGATGCGGAACTTCGCGCACAGCTGGTCGGCGTCGGCGAGGGTGGCGTCGGGGCGCACGGTGATCGGGTCGGTGACCATGCCCGACTCGGAGCGCTTGACCAGGTCGACCTGGTTGGCCTGGTCGGCAATTGACAGGTTGCGGTGGAGCACGCCGACACCGCCCTGGCGGGCCATCGCGATGGCCATGCGGGCCTCGGTGACCTTGTCCATCGCGGCCGACAGCAGCGGGACGTTCACCCGTACGTTCTTGGAGATGTACGAGCCGGTGTCGATCTGGTCGGGGGCCATGTCCGACGCGCCAGGCAGCAGCAGCACGTCGTCGTAAGTCAGCCCGAGCATCGCGAATTTAGCGGGCACTCCATCGACGTTGGCAGTCATGACACCTTCCCAAATGGTCTTGCTCGGCGCGGATGTCCATGCTAACGGGACTCCAGGGTGTCTCATTCCACGATCAAGATCACCAAGTGGGCCTGTACGTTCACACAGCCGCGCCACCGCACCACCGCCGGGCCACCGCACCACCACCGCCGGGCCACCGCACCACCACCGCCGCGCCACCGCCCTCACCGGCGTCCGCCCGCCTACTGGCCGGCGAGCGCCCGCAACCGGCTGAGCGCCCGGTGCTGCGCCACCCGAACGGCGCCGGGCGACATCCCCAGCATCTGCCCGGTCTCCTCGGCGGTCAGCCCGACCGCCACCCGCAGCACCAGCAACTCGCGCTGGGCCTGGGGAAGATTTGCCAGAAGTTTCTTGGCCCACTCGGCGTCGCTGCTGAGCAGCGCCCGCTCCTCGGGCCCCAGCGAGTCGTCCGGCCGCTCCGGCATCTCGTCGGAGGGCACGGCCGTCGAGCCGGGGTGGCGCATGGCCGCCCGCTGGAGATCGGCGACCTTGTGCGCGGCGATGGCGGAGACGAAGGCCTCGAAGGGCCTGCCGGTGTCCTTGTAGCGCGGCAGCGCCATGAGGACCGCGACACAGACTTCCTGCGCCAGGTCCTCCACGAAGTGACGGGCATCACCGGGCAGCCGGCTCAGCCGGGTGCGGCAATACCGCAGGGCCAGCGGGTGAACGCGGGCCAGAAGGTCGTGGGTAGCCTGCTCGTCCCCTTCGACCGCGCGGCGGACGAGGGCACCGATCACCGTCGTCTCGTCGTCGCGCATCGGTCCATGGTGCCTTGACGCCGAACCATCCGCGCTGCCACGCCCGTAGTTGTGCACTGAAGCGTTATGAGCAGGTACGCCGGAAGTCATCTCCTGCGCCCTCCCCTCCCGCTCGACCGAATCGTCCCCGAGGAACTCCACACCTCAAGGATGCGGCATCGGCGACGGAACGAGTCGCGGACGTCCGCCACCCCGTCCGCCCGATGGCGGACGGGGAACGCCGTACCCGCGCAACTGCGCACGGGACATCCCTCAGCGGACCAGGCCCCAGCGGAATCCGAGCGCCACGGCGTGCGCGCGGTCCGAGGCGCCGAGCTTCTTGAAAAGCCGCCTGGCGTGCGTCTTGACCGTGTCCTCGGAGAGGAACAGCTCGCGGCCGATCTCTGCGTTGGAGCGGCCGTGACTCATGCCTTCGAGCACCTGGATCTCACGCGCAGTGAGCGTCGGCGCCGCACCCATCTCGGCAGACCTGAGCCGGCGCGGGGCGAGCCGCCAGGTCGGGTCGGCCAGCGCCTGGGTGACGGTCGCACGCAGCTCGGCGCGTGAGGCGTCCTTGTGCAGATAGCCCCGAGCACCCGCGGCGACCGCGAGCGCGACCCCGTCGAGGTCCTCGGCGACCGTGAGCATGATGATTCGGGCGCCCGGGTCTGCGGAGAGCAGCCGGCGCACGGTCTCGACGCCGCCCAGACCGGGCATGCGTACGTCCATCAGAATCAGGTCCGAGCGGTCGGCGCCCCACCGGCGGAGGACTTCCTCACCGTTGGCCGCTGTCGTCACACGCTCGACACCGGGCACGGTCGCAACCGCGCGGCGGAGCGCCTCTCGGGCAAGCGGGGAGTCGTCGCAGACGAGGACGGATGTCATGACCGTCCTCCGCAGCTGATGCGCGTCACCTTGGGCCTCCAGGCTGGTACATATTTCGTCACCTGTGCGGTTGACACTCTCGGACAACTGCCCGATCGCTTGTTCTTTCAACCGCCTCGCACATTCAACGACGGTCACCCGAAAGAGTTACGGGTCGGACGAACGCCTTCAGCACTCTACGTAAGGGAACCGTCGCGCAGAAGCGCGCCACCGTCTGCCACGCCGCCGAAGTAAAGCTATGCCCCATTCGGCGGCTTTTCTTCCGTTTTGCTGGTGTCTGTGACTAGATTCGACATCAGTCATATTTACATCTACTTGCACAAGCGGATGAAAGCTCAGTCCGGCGCGACCAGACGCAAGGGGACAAGCAATGGCAGATTTCTCCCGCCTTCCCGGACCCAACGCCGATCTGTGGGACTGGCAGCTGCTCGCGGCCTGCCGCGGAGTGGACAGCTCGCTCTTCTTCCACCCGGAGGGGGAGCGCGGCGCGGCCAGGAGTGCGCGCGAGACCTCGGCGAAGGAGGTCTGCATGAGATGCCCGGTACGCGCGGAGTGCGCGGCGCACGCCCTCGCGGTGCGTGAGCCCTACGGCGTGTGGGGCGGACTGACCGAGGACGAGCGCGAGGAGCTCATGGGGCGGGCACGCAACCGCCTGATCTCGGCGTCGCCGGCCACAGCGGCGGCGACGAGGGCCGCGAGCATGAGGTCCGGCCCGACGGCGACCGCGACCACGGCCACGGCCAGGTGGCTGCAGTAACGTTTCTGCACCCCGCAGCCGCCCGACGCCTCAGCGGCGCCCAGTGCCGCTCAGCGGGCGGCGGCCAGCGCGAGCTGGTCGAGCGTGGCCGCGACCGCCGGGACCTGGGCCAGGTCGGGAAGGGTGAGCGCCACGATCTCGCGCAGCACGGCCGGCTCCACCGTCACGGTGCGTGCACCCTTGGGCCGTACGGACTCCATGGCCAGCTCCGGCAGGACCGCGACCCCGAGCCCGGCCGCGACCAGGCCGATCACGGCCGGATAGTCGTCGGTCGCGAAATCGATGCGCGGTACGAAGCCCGCGCTCTCGCACACCTCGATCAACTGCCTGCGACAGCGCGGGCAGCCGGCGATCCACGCCTCGTCGGCCAGCTCGCCGATGCCGACCTGGCCGGCGTCGGCGAGCCGGTGCCCCTCGGGGACCAGGCCGACGAGACGGTCGGTCAGCAGGGGGCGTACGACCAGGTCGTCCCAGTCCTCGGTGGCGCCACCGGGACCATAACGGAAGGCCAGCGCCACATCGCAGTCGCCCTCGCGCAGCATCTCCACCGAGCGCGGGGGCTCCGCGTCGACCAGCGAGACACGCGTGCCGGGGTGGGCGGCGCGCAGGGCGGCCAGCGCGGTGGGGACCAGCGTCGAACTGCCGCTGGGGAAGGAGACCAGGCGCACCCGGCCGGCCCGCAGGCCCGCGATGGCGGCAACCTCCTCCTCGGCTGCGGTCAGCCCGGCGAGAATGCCCGCCGCGTGCCGCACCAGGACCTCGCCGGCCTGGGTGAGGCGCATCTCGCGGCCCAGCCGGACGAGGAGCGTGGTGCCCGCGGAGCTTTCGAGTGCCTTCATCTGCTGGCTGACGGCCGGCTGGGTGCAGCCCAGTTCGCGCGCGGCGGCGGAGAAGGAGCCGGTGGACGCGACGGCGCGCAGGACACGGAGATGACGGGCCTCGATCATGCTCCGAGCATAAGTGACGCTTGGGGTAGGCGGGCAAAATCGAGTAGATACTTTGAATGTCGGGCCATTAGCGTTCCCTCATGAAAGTCATGAGGGTCATGCAGGTCTTGAAGGTCCTGAACGTCGTGGACGTCACGGGGGTCGTGAACGGCGCGAGGGGCATGAAGGCATGAAGGTTCTGACAGTGAACGCGGGGCCGGCGAGGACCGTCGGGTACACCGACGCCCCGGGCGGCAGGTCCGGGATCGACAAGCGGCCGGTCGACGGGCCGGTACGGGTGTTCGTGCCCGGCACCGCAGGGGCGGGAGGCAGCGGCGTCGAGGGTGACACGGTGTGCGACGCGCGGTTCCACGGCGGCGCGGACCGGGCCGTGTACGCCTTCGCCCGCGAGGACCTCGATGAGTGGGAGCGGGAGCTCGGGCGCCCGCTCACCAACGGCTCGTTCGGCGAGAACCTCACCACCGCCGGTCTTGATGTGACCAACGCGCTCGTGGGCGAGCGCTGGCGCGTCGGCCCCGACGTGGTGCTCGAAGTCACCGGCGGACGCATCCCCTGTCGTACGTTCGCGGGCTTCCTCGGCGAGAAGGGCTGGGTCAGGCGCTTCACGCGGGCCGGGGCGACCGGCGCACTGCTGCGGGTCATCGAGCCCGGCGTGCTCCGCGCGGGAGACCCGGTCGAGATCGTGCACCGTCCTGACCACGACATCACGAACGCGCTGTTGTTCAGGGCCGCGACGACCGACCGGGAGCTGCTGCCGAGCACCCTGGTGGCGGCCGATTGGATGGAGTCAGGACTGCTGCGCGTGGCGCGGGACTACACCGCCAAGTACGGCGCCTGAACCGGGGCTTGGAGCCGGTCGGTTCGCGGTCGCGGAGAAGTGCGGGAGAAGCGGCGCCCGGCGAGGTCGGGCGGGCGACCTAGACGCTCACCCGGGGCACTAACGTGCCCCCTATGACGACAGCATTGATTACCGGAGCCACAGCGGGCATCGGCGCCGCCTTCGCGCGGCGCCTCGCCACGGACGGGCACAACCTGGTGCTGGTGGCCCGTGACGCCAAGCGGCTCCACGAGCAGGCGACCGAGCTGCACGACCGGCACGGCATCGAGGCGGAGGTGCTGACCGCCGACCTGTCCACGGAGGACGGGATCGCAGCGGTCGAGGCGCGCCTGTCGGACCGTAAGCAGCCGGTGGATCTGCTGGTCAACAACGCCGGGTTCGGCAACAAGGGGCGCTTCCTCGAAGTACCCATGGCCGACGAACTGACCATGCTCAAGGTGCACTGCGAGGCCGTGCTGCGGCTGACCGCGGCGGCTTGCGTCGGCATGAAGGAGCGGGGCAGGGGCGGAGTCGTCAATGTCGCGTCGGTCGCGGCCTTCGTACCGCGCGGGACTTACGGCGCGTCGAAGTCGTGGGTCGTGCAGTTCACCCAGGGCGTGGCGCGTGACCTGTCCGGGTCGGGCGTGCGGCTGATGGCGCTGTGCCCCGGTTTCGTACGGACGGAGTTCCACGAGCGGGCCGGGATGGGGACGGACAACATCCCGGACTGGATGTGGCTCGACGCGGACAAGCTGGTGTCCTCGGCGATGGGCGACCTGGCGCGCGGGAAGACCCTGTCGGTGCCCGACCCCCGGTACAAGGCACTGATGGGCGCGGTGAAGCTGGCGCCGCGTGGCCTGCTCGGTGGGATCAGCTCCAGGACCGGCCGCAAGTACGGACCTCAGTAGCCCCTGGCCCCCCTCCCCACACTCTGCCCGCCCATGGGTGGCCATGGGCGTCGAATGATCGAAAATACCTGCGGGGCCGGTCATCGGGCTGCTGGCCCCCTCCGCCACGTACTACTTCGCCGAGGTGATCCGGGGGGCGCACGAGGCCGCGGCGCGCGCCGGGGCGCGGCTGATCCTGCGGATCTCCGACTACCGCCCCGAGGAGGACCGTTCGGGCGCCGAGGGGCTGCTGGCAGCGGGCGCGGAGGGGCTGCTGGTCGCGCCCGGCTGGCGGAGTCCCGACGACCCCGCCGAGACCCCGAAATCAGACGGGGAAACCATGTCATCCACCACCTGCACGCGCACTTGATGTTCGTCACCAAGTACCGGCGCGAGGTCTTCAACAGCGAGATGCTGACGCGCTGCGAGACGATCATGCACGACGTGTGCGAGAGCTTCGGCACGGAGCTGCGCGAGTTCAACGGCGAAGGTGACCACGTGCACCTGCTCGTCCACTACCCGCCCAAGGTCGCCCTGTCCAAGCTGGTCAACAGCCTCAAGGGCGTCAGCTCGCGGTACCTGCGGGCGGAGTACACCGGCCGGATCAACCAGATCGGCATGGGCCCTGTGTTCTGGTCCCCGTCGTACTTCGCAGGGTCCTGCGGCGGCGCACCGCTGGGACCGCGGCCTCGCCGTGACGTCGGCCGCCGCCGCCAACGCCCTGCCCGTCGCCGAGTACACGCTCGCCGCGATCCTCTTCGCCGGCAAACGCGTCCTGCGCTCCGCCTACCGCTACCGCGCCCTGCGCACCGACCACGACTGGCACCACGAACTCGAAGACGCGGGCAACTACCGCCGCACCGTGGGCATCGTCGGCGCCTCCCGCATCGGCCGCCGCGTCATCGAGCTGCTGCGCCCCTTCGACCTGCGGGTTCTGCTGTACGACCCGTACGTCACCCCCGCCGAGGCCGCGGCTCTGGGCGTCGAGCTCACCGGCCTCGACGACCTGTGCGCCCGCAGCTCCGTCGTATCGGTCCACGCCCCCCAGCTCCCGGCGACCCACCACATGATCAGCGCCGGCCGGCTCGCCGCCATGCCGACCGGCGCAACCCTGATCAACACCGCCCGCGGCTCCCTCATCGACGAGTCCGCCCTGCTCCCCGAACTCGTCCCCGGCCGCCTGAACGCCGTACTGGACGTGACGGACCCCGAGCTGCCGCCGCCCGACTCACCGTTGTACGAGCTCCCGAACGTCCTTCTGACCCCCCACATCGCGGGCTCGCTCGGCGACGAGCTCCACCGCATGGCCGACCGGTCCCTGGACGAGCTGGAGCGTTACGCCGCTGGACTTCCCTTCGCCGACCCCGTGCACCCCGCGGCCCTGGATCACTCTGCGTAACCTACCCACGCGGGTGCATTCTTCACTAAAATGGGCATATCACCTCCACCACCGGGAGACACCATGAAATTCGTACAGATTGTCGACTACAAGACCGAGCGGTTCGACGGCATGAACCAGCTCATGGACCGGTGGGTCGAACAGACCAAAGGCAAGCGGACCGCCACCCACAGCGTCATAGGCAAGGACCGCTCCGACGGTTCCCACTTCGTCGAGATCGTCGAGTTCCCGTCGTACGAAGAGGCAATGAAGAACTCCCAGCTGCCGGAGACCGACCAGATCTTCCAGGAGATGGTGGCGCTCTGTGACGGGATGCCGTCGTTCACCGACCTCGACGTGGTCCGCGACGAGCAGCTGAACACTGCGGCCTCCCGCCGCTTCTTCCACGAGGTGGCCGTCGGAGGCAACCTCGACGTCATCGACGAGCTGTTCGCGGCCGACTACAAGGACCACGACATCATGAAGGAAGAGGAGACCGTGGTCGGGTCCGACGTCATCCGCAGCGACGTGACCGGCTGGCGCGAAGCCTTCGACTTCACCTTCAACCTCGACAGGCAGATCGCTGAAGGCGACGACGTAGTGACGTTGTGGACCTGGGTCGGCACCCACAGGGGCACCTTCATGGGCATCGCCCCCACCGGCCAGCAGTGCAAGATGACCGGCACCACGGTCTTCCGCTTCCACGACGGAATGATCCAGGAAGGCTGGTGGCACTTCGACGCCGTGGGCCTGATGCGGCAGCTCGGCGCGCTGGGCTGAAACGGAAATGCAGGAAGCCCCTGTTCCCGCCGCCGAGCGGCAGGAACAGGGGCTTTCGTACGACGCGTCAGACGTCAGACGTCACAGACGTCAGTGGGAGTGGCCGTGACCGGCGTCGCCCTCGTCGTCGGCAGGCTTCTCGACGACCAGGGTCTCGGTCGTGAGCAGCAGCGACGCGATGGACGCGGCGTTCTCCAGCGCGGAGCGGGTGACCTTGACCGGGTCGATGACGCCGGCCTTCACCAGGTCGCCGTACTCGCCGGTCGCGGCGTTGAAGCCCTGGCCCTTTTCGAGGTCGGCGACCTTGGAGGTGATGACGTAACCCTCAAGACCGGCGTTCTCGGCGATCCAGCGCAGCGGCTCGACAGCGGCGCGGCGGACGACCGCCACACCGGTGGCCTCGTCGCCGGTCTTGCCGAGGTTGCCCTCAAGGATCTTGACGGCGTGCACCAGAGCGGAGCCACCACCGGAGACAATGCCCTCCTCGACCGCGGCGCGGGTCGCGGAGATGGCGTCCTCCAGACGGTGCTTCTTCTCCTTGAGCTCCACCTCGGTGGCTGCGCCGACCTGGATCACGCACACGCCGCCGGCCAGCTTCGCAAGGCGCTCCTGGAGCTTCTCGCGGTCCCAGTCGGAGTCCGTGGACTCGATCTCGGCCTTGATCTGGTTGATCCGGCCGGTCACGTCCTCGCTCTTGCCGCCACCGTCGACGATCGTGGTGTCGTCCTTGGTGACGGTCACGCGACGGGCGGAACCGAGCACGTCCAGGCCAGCCTGGTCGATCTTGAGGCCGACCTCCTCGGCGATGACCGTGGCGCCGGTCAGCGTCGCGATGTCACCGAGCATGGCCTTGCGGCGGTCGCCGAAGCCGGGGGCCTTCACCGCGACCGCGTTGAAGGTGCCACGGATCTTGTTGACGACGAGGGTGGAGAGCGCCTCGCCCTCGACATCCTCGGCGATGATCAGCAGCGGCTTGGAGCCACCCGCCTGGATGACCTTCTCCAGGAGCGGCAGCAGGTCCTGGATCGAGCCGATCTTGCCCTGGTGGACGAGGATGTACGGGTCGTCGAGGACGGCCTCCATACGCTCCTGGTCGGTCACCATGTACGGCGAGAGGTAGCCCTTGTCGAAGGCCATGCCCTCGGTGAAGTCGAGCTCCAGGCCGAAGGTGTTGGACTCCTCGACGGTGATGACACCGTCCTTGCCGACCTTGTCCATCGCCTCGGCGATGAGCTCGCCGACCTGCGGGTCCTGGGCGGAGAGCCCGGCCACAGCGGCGATGTCGGCCTTGTCCTCGATCGGACGGGCGGTCGCGAGGAGCTCCTCGGACACGGCCTTGACCGCGGCGTCGATGCCCTTCTTCAGGGCGGCCGGGGAGGCGCCGGCGGCGACGTTACGCAGGCCCTCGCGGACCAGCGCCTGCGCCAGCACGGTGGCGGTGGTGGTGCCGTCACCAGCTACGTCGTTGGTCTTGGTCGCCACCTCCTTCACGAGCTGGGCGCCCAGGTTCTCGAACGGGTCGTCGAGCTCGACCTCGCGGGCGATCGTGACACCGTCGTTGGTGATGGTGGGGGCGCCGAACTTCTTGTCGATGACGACGTTGCGGCCCTTGGGGCCGATCGTCACCTTCACCGTGTCGGCAAGCTTGTTGACGCCGCGCTCAAGGGCACGACGGGCGTCCTCGTCGAACTTCAGGATCTTCGCCATGGGAGCTGTTCATTCCTCTCAAACGTCACACGAACTGCGCCCCGGACCGCCCGGCAATTGCAGGGAGGCCAGGGGCGCAGATCAAAAGGCGATGCTTCGGTGAATTACTTCTCGATGATCGCGAGCACGTCGCGAGCCGAGAGGACGAGGTACTCCTCGCCGTTGTACTTCACCTCGGTGCCGCCGTACTTGCTGTAGAGCACGACATCGCCGACGGTGACGTCGAGCGGGAGGCGGTTACCGTCCTCGAAGCGGCCCGGGCCCACGGCCAGGACGACGCCCTCCTGGGGCTTCTCCTTGGCTGTGTCCGGAATGACCAGGCCGGAGGCCGTGGTCTGCTCGGCATCGAGCGGCTGGACCACAATGCGGTCCTCAAGCGGCTTGATGGCAACCTTGGAACTGGCTGTCGTCACGATCCGGTCTCCCCCTTCGGAGATCTCACGGGGTTAACAAATTTGGGGTGGCGACCAGGTGGGCCCGTCGTCGCGGGAAGCCGGACCTGCCAGTCGCACTGTTGGCACTCACCATCGGAGAGTGCCAGAACTGAGACTATGACGCGGTTAGCACTCGGTCAAGCGGAGTGCCAATCAAGAGCCGCCGAGCGGGGTCCGGCCGGGGCCGGATACGGGCTGCGGGCGGCAGCCCCGGCCCGCGACCGCACTGCGGTTCGATCTCGGGGCGCGGTGCGAGGTGCGGTTCGAGGCGCGGTATGAGGTGCGGTACGAGACGCGCCGCGATCTCGATATGGACAACGCCCCACAGGAGCGTGCGGTTCCGCAGGACAGTGCGGGCATGTCCGCCGGGAGCTTCCAGCCGGTCGCGGCCCTCGTGAACTGCCTGAATCCGCCTGATCGCGGCCGGCCTGGGGCGCGACGGCTACCGGGAGGGCCGCCCCGAATGACCTGAATCCCCCATGTCCCCGAGTCCACGCCCTCGTACGACCGTGGCGACACCGGCCACCAGTGCCGCAGCGGTGGCGACAGCAGCGGGTGCCAGGACAGCGGCGGCCGGGACTCCCGCCCGGACTCCCACCCCGGCTGCCGCCCGCGGTCCTCGACGGAGGGGCGTGCGGGTTTACCGACCGGGGGCGCGGGGTGCGGAGCAACCGCCCCCGGCGCACCCCAACGCCCGTGCGCCGGGGCGGGGACAGCCGAGGGGGGCGCGTCGGCCCGCGCGGTCGCCTTCGGCGCCACGCTGCGTGCCGCCTTCCTCCCCAGCCGCTCGATCGGGTCCACGGACTGCGCACACCGGTGAGCAGGAGCGCACCGGCCGCCACAAGTCCGGTCAGCAGCCGGTGCGCGTGTCTCACAGGTAGTCCTCCAGTTTGGCCACGGCGTAACCCTTGTCGGTGATTGTCTTCATGACTCGACGGATCATGTCCGGCATTGAGCCCTTCCAGTCTTCGCGGCCCCGGAAGTGGGTGAGGACGATGTCACCGGGGTGCAGGTCCCGGTCCCACTCCCGCCACTCCATCCGGTCGGGAAACGCCTCGGCGGCCCACAGGGGCACGGCCTTGACGCCGCAGGACCGGGCGGCGCGCAGGGTGTCGGCGTTGTAGTTGCCGTACGGCGGCCTGAAGAGCGGGGGCCGCTTGCCGTACTGCTTCTTGATGACGTCCTGCTGACCGCAGATCTCGCGCCTCTGCTGCGCGTAGGAAAGGCCGGGCAGGTAGCGGTGGTTGAGGGTGTGGTTGTGCAGGGAGACACCGCGGTCCTGCATCTTCTTGAAGTAGCCGTAGTCCCCGCGCGCCAGGTAGTCACTGAGGAAGGCGCTGTACGGGATGTCCAGCTCGGTCATCATCCGCAGCAGCTCGGGGTCCTTCTCCGCGCCGTCGTCGATCGTCAGGAAGACGACCCGCTCCTTGACCGGAACGGTGGTGAAGACGGGTGGCAGTCCGGGTCCGGCCCCGAAGCCCTTGCGCGTAGTGATCCGCGGCTTCGTCGCGGGCGGCGCGGGCGCGACCAGCGGGACCTTGTCGAGGCGCCACTTCCTGGCCGCGGCGACCCGCGCGGTCTGGGCGCGCCGGATCGCCTCGGCGTAGTCGGCGATCGAGCGCGCGGGCCCGGCGGGGAGCACCTGTCCCGGCTGGCCGGGGGCGGGCTTGGCCGCCTTCCGGCCCGTTGTCGCCGGGTCGCTGGTGGCGCAGCCGGAGCCGATCGCGGTGACCAGGAGCAGGGCCAGGGCCATCAGGCCCTTACGGCGCCTCGTGCCCCACTTTCTTGTCATTTCTTCTTTTTGTCGTACTAGTTGCATGGCGCTGGATCCTGTCAGCGCGCGGGCCCGCGACCCGGCCGACACCGCGACGCGGCGCGCGCCGTCCCCCGGCTGGCCCACAATTGACCGGGTGAACGCCCTCGATCCCCCCGACGCCCTGGAATCCTTCACCGCCCTGCGCACCGAAGAGGGCCGCGCCCTGCTCACCGCCCTCCGCGACCACAGCCCCGCCGAGGAACTGGCCACCGCGACCCGGCTGCGCCGCGATCATCCGGCCGCGCTGGTCTCGGCGGCGCTGGGCCAGGCACGGCTGCGGCAGCGGGCGGTGGCGAAATTCGGCGCGGAGGACGCGTACCGGATGTTCTTCACGCCGAACGGCGTCGAGCAGGCCACCCGCACCGCCGTCGCGACGTACCGCGCGGAGCGCTTCACCGCGCTGGGCGTGCGGAGCGTGGCCGACCTGTGCTGCGGCATCGGCGGCGACGCGATCGCGCTGGCCCGCGCCGGGATCTCGGTGCTGGCCGTCGACCGCGACCCGCTGACGGCCGAGGTCGCCCGCGAGAACGCGGCGGCGCTCGGCCTGTCCGCCCTGATCGAGGTCAGGTGCGCGGACGTCACCGGCATCGACACCTCCCCGTACGACGCGGTCTTCGTCGACCCGGCGCGACGCGGCGGCCGGGGCCGCATCTTCGACCCCGAGGCGTACTCCCCGCCGCTGTCCTGGGCGATCGAGGCGGCCCGTACGCCCGCGCACGCCGCACTCAAGATCGCTCCGGGCGTTCCGCACGAGGCGGTCCCCGACGACGCGGAGGCCGAGTGGATCTCGGACGGCGGGGACGTGAAGGAGGCAGTGCTCTGGTTCGGCACGGCCCCCAGGACGATCCGGGCCACCCTCCTCCCCGGCCCGCACACCCTCACCGGCACCGGCCTGCCCGACCCGGCACCGGGCCCGGTCGGCCGCTACCTCTACGAGCCGGACGGCGCGGTCGTGCGCTCCCATCTGGTGGCGGAGGTCGCCGAGCAGGTCGACGGGCGCCTGATCGACGAGACGATCGCGTACATCACGGCGGACGGCCTGCATCCGACGCCGTACGCCACGGCCTACGAGATCACCGACCAGCTCCCCTTCGGCCTGAAGAGGCTGAAGGCGTTGCTGCGGGAGCGGCAGGTCGGGATTCTGACGGTGAAGAAACGGGGGTCGGCGGTCGAGCCGGAGGAGCTGCGGCGCCGGATGAAGCTTCAGGGGCGGAATTCCGCGACGGTGTTCCTGACAAGGGTGGCGGGCGCCCCGACGATCCTGATCGGGCATCCGGTGACGGCGGGCGGCTAGTGCGTTGGCCACGAACGTGTGCCGGGTCTGGTCATGCGGCCTTGGGGCGTGGGTGGCCCCAGCGTTGCTGGCGTTCGCTGCGGACCTTGGCGCGTTCGCGGCGCTGGGCGGCCAGGACGTCGGGGTGCCGCGCGTTGGCGTTGCGCCACCGCAGGTAGTCCTGGAGCTTGCGGGCGAGGACGGTGTGGTTGGGGTGGTTCGAGTTGGCCATGACGAAGTTGCGCAGGGGCCCGAACTGCGCCTCGATCGGGTTGGCCCACGACGCGCTCGTCGGCGTCAGGCACAACTCGACCTTGTTCTTCTTCGCCCAGGTCCGGATGGTCGGGGTCTTGTTCGCCGACAGGTTGTCCATGATCACGTAGACAGGGGCGCCGTCGGGGCGAGCGGCCCGGATCGACTTCAGCGCCGAGAGGCTGTGGTCACCGCCCTTGCGGCGGCGGGTCACTCCCCACAGCTGGTCGTCGCCCAGGGAATAGCAGCCGTGGAAGTACCGGATGCCGTGGGTGCGGTGATAGGTGGCCGGCAGCCGGTCCGGTTTCTTCTCCTGGGCCCAGCCGGAGCCGTGGCAGGGGCGGATCGACAGCGGGCCGAACTGGTCGAAGGCGAAACACCGGTCCGGGAAACGACTGGTCACGTGCTCGATGCGGTCGAGTTTGGTGTCCTTGTCGGGATCCTTGGACTCCTTCCAGGTGCGGGTCCGCTGGAAGGAGATCCCGTTCTCGCGCAAGATCTGCCGCAGCCGTTCCCGGCCGATCTTCACCGTCCTCACCCGGTTGCGGGCCAGGTAGTCGGTGAGCTTGCGAAGGCTCCAGTGCGTGAAGGGACGTCCCAGCGTGACCGGGCGGGTCCGGGCCGTCGCGATGATGAACTCGCGTTCGTCATCGCTGATCAGGCGGGGACGGCCTCCCGCCCACCGAGGGTCCAGCGCGGCCAGGCCCTCCTCGTTGAACGCGTGGATCACGTCCCGGACTGTGTCCTCGTGCGCGGCGACCAACTGCGCGATCGCCGTCACGGTGGTCCCCGACGCCGACGCCATGATGATCAGTGCCCGACGCACCCGCACGGACTCGTGGCGGCCCCGCCGAACGATCTGCTGCAGCCTCTGCCCCTCTTGATCAGTCAACCGTCGCGCCCTGACCGGCTCTGCCATCTGCGACCTCACTCATCCTCAACAACAACTACGTTGCATCCAGAGTGAAGCCGACCGACCCCAGCACCCTAAACATCGATCAGCGTGTCGCCAGACCCGGCGAACGTTCGTGGCCAACGCACTAGGGATGCGGGCAACCAAGGGCTGCGGGCGCCTGCGGCGGGCTTGTCTCCCACCCGCCCCTTCCCGGAACTGGGGGCCAAGCCCCCAGACCCCCGGACGGGCTGAATAGGGTGCGGCGGCGGCCGACGACGTCGGCGATCCGGCCACCGAGCATGAACCGGCCGCCGAAGGTGAGCGCGTAGGCATTGACCACCCAGGGCAGCCCCTCGTCCGTGAAGCCCGGCAGCACCGGCAGCGGCGGCAGCAGCAGCCAACGCCCTTACTGCACAGCCGAGTTCGTCATGCTCGATGCGATCATCGAGGGAGCCGTGATCAAGCGGCGGGGCTGACCTCGACCGACTCGAAGCGCCACCGGTGCACGGCCCGGCTGATCAAGTGGTCGGCGGGCTCGGGGAGTTCGGGCAGATCCGCGTCGTACGGCGCGTCCCACCAGGTCAGGACCAGCACCCGGTCCTGCGGCGCCCGCAGGTGCTCGCGGCGCACCGGCTCCGCCGCGAGCACCTGGGCGTGCACCCACTCCAGCAGTTCGGGGCCCTTGCCGTCGACGGCGCGGGCCTCCCACATCAGCGCGACGGTCATGAGTACAGGTTGTCCTTACTGATCTCGTGCACGTGATCGTGACTGTGCGCATGGCCGTGACCGTGACCGTGACCATCGCCACCCCCATGCCCACGGCCCGGTACGTGCGGCTCGGTGACCGGCAGCGAAGAGTCCGCCGACAGGTCCCAGTCCGACGGCGCCCGGTTGCGCTTCACCATCTCCGCGCCCAGCGCCGCCACCATCGCCCCGTTGTCCGTGCACAGTCCGGGCCGGGGCACCCGCAGCCGGATGCCGGCCCGCTCGCAGCGCTCCGCCGCGAGCGCCCGCAGCCGCGAGTTGGCGGCGACACCGCCACCAATCATCAGGTGGTCGACGCCCTCGTCCTTGCAGGCCCTGACCGCCTTGCGGGTCAGGACGTCGACGACCGCCTCCTGGAAGGACGCCGCCACATCGCGCACCGGCACGTCCTCGCCCGCCTTGCGCTTCGCCTCGATCCAGCGGGCGACGGACGTCTTGAGCCCCGAGAAGGAGAAGTCGTACGGCGCGTCACGCGGCCCGGTCAGACCGCGCGGGAAGGCGATCGCCTTCGGGTCGCCCTCGCGCGCGAGCCGGTCGATGACGGGACCGCCGGGGAAGCCCAGCTGAAGCACCCGCGCGATCTTGTCGAAGGCCTCGCCCGCCGCGTCGTCGATGGTCGCGCCCAGCGGCCGTACGTCCGAGGTGATGTCGGGGGCAAGGAGCAGCGACGAGTGGCCGCCGCTCACCAGCAGCGCCATCGTCGGCTCGGGCAACGGCCCGTGCTCCAGCTGGTCGACGCAGATGTGCGAGGCCAGATGGTTCACGCCGTACAGCGGCTTGCCGAGGGCGTACGCGTACGCCTTCGCCGCCGAGACGCCCACGAGCAGCGCGCCCGCGAGACCGGGGCCGGACGTGACCGCGATGCCGTCCAGGTCGGAGGCCGCGACCCCGGCCTCCTTCAGCGCGCGCTCGATGGTCGGGACCATCGCCTCCAGATGGGCCCGCGAGGCGACTTCGGGGACCACCCCGCCGAAGCGCGCGTGCTCGTCGACGCTGGACGCGATCGCGTCGGCAAGGAGCGTGTGGCCGCGGACGATGCCGACACCGGTCTCGTCGCAGGAGGTCTCGATGCCGAGGACGAGCGGTTCGTCAGCCATGGTGAATCTCGGTTCCTTGTACGGGGTTCGCCGGGTTTCCCGGGTCGGTGAGTCGCATCACGAGCGCGTCGACGTTGCCCGGCTGGTAGTAGCCGCGCCGGAAGCCGATCGGCTCGAAGCCGAAGCGCTCGTACAGCTTCTGTGCGCGCTTGTTGTCGACGCGTACTTCGAGCAGCACCTCGGTGCACTCGAAGGCGGTCGCGTGGCCCAGCAGATCGGTGAGCAGCCGGGCACCGAGCCCGGTCCCCCACTGGTCGCGGGCGGCAGCGATGGTCTGTACGTCGCCGAGTCCGCCAACGGCGGCAAGACCGGCGTACCCGACGAGCCTGCCGTTCGCGCCGTCCTCGTGGGGCGCCTCCGCGACCACATAGCGGCGGGTCGCCCGCGGCCCGCGCGCATGGGCGAGCTCCGACCAGAACATGCCCGGCGACCATGCGTCGTCCGGGAACAGCTCATGCTCCAGGGCGAGCACCGCGTCGATGTCCCACCAGCGCATCTCGCGCAGCACCGCGGTCACTTCGGGGTGACCACCTTGTAGTTCTTGGGCACCTGCGCGTCGGGCCTGCGCAGATACAGCGGCAGCGGCGGCAGGAACTCCTGCCCCGCCGCCAGCATCCCGGCGGCCAGCGAGGCCAGCGCGCCCGCCGACTGGTGCTCGGGGCCGCGCGCGTCGGGGAAGGAATCGGGGTAGAGGAGCGCCCCCGCGCCGACCACCGGCAGTCCGGCGAGCTCGTCGGCGATGTCGGCGGGCCGGTCCACGGCGGGCTCCGAGACGCGGGTGCGGGCGTCGTCGTACCGCGCCCAGTAGACCTCCTTGCGCCGCGCGTCCGTCGCCACCACGAAGGGCCCGGTCAGCCCCGACGCGTACGCGAGGCCGTCCAGCGTGCACAGCCCGTGCACCGGCACTCCCAGGGCGAGACCGAAGATCTCCGCCGTCGCGAGGCCGACGCGCAGCCCGGTGTACGGGCCGGGTCCGACGCCCACCACCACACCGGTCACGGCAGCGAGTTTCAGACCGGCCTCGGTGAGCACCCGGTCGACGGTGGGCAGCAGCAGCTCCCCGTGCCGGCGCGCGTCGACCTGATCGGCTTCGGCGACGACGGAGCGACCGTCGTGGAGGGCTACGGTGACGGCGGGCGTGGCGGTATCAACGGCGAGCAGGAGCACACAAACAGCCTACGGCCCGCACACGGGTGGGGTGTCCGGCCTGACACCCGTAGCACGGCGTCCCATGGCTCCCGCCGCCTGCTGCTAACGTCACCCCAAAGCCGCGCGCCGTACGAATATGAGCGCGAATACGAGCGCTGGTCGCTCACGAACATGAGGTGGAGCAAGGTGGCAAGGAGCAGCTCGGGAATCGTGGCCGGGCTCACCGCGGCGGCCCTCGCGGCCGTCGGTTTCCTCGCCTACCAGGCGTCGGCGAACGTACCCGCCAACCTCGCGGCGCCCAGCAGCTCCCCGTCGGTCAGCGCCTCCCCCAAGGAGAAGGCCACCGGCAAGGACAAGAGCAAGGGCGCGCTCGCGGTCCCGGCCCAGTCGGGCGCGGGCGTACGGGTCGTCTACGCGCTCGGCGACAAGCGGGTGTGGCTGGTGGGCGAGCCGGGACAGAAGCCGCAGACCTTCGAGGTCATGCCGAGCACGGTCAGCCCGCCGCCCGGCACCTATCGGGTGACCTCACGTTCGGGGGCCGTCACCGGCTCGGACGGGGTGCAGATCGAGCACGTCGTGCGGTTCACGAACGTCGAGAATGTGTCGATCGGCTTCAGCTCGGCGGTCGACGGGACGATGCAGACGCCCAACCCGGCCACCAAGACGGGTGGCGTCCGGATGAAGCGGGCGGACGGCAACGCGATGTGGTCCTTCGCGACCGTGGGCGCCAAGGTCGTCGTCGTACCGTAGTCCGGCCTGCCGGCCTGCCTGGACCGGCTTACGCCGCGTCGCACCGCTCCTCGGCCTGCGTGGCCGGTGCGGGGCGCGGGGCTTCTTCGCTCTCCGCACGCCCGGGTGTCGGCGGGGTGGACACTGCGGTGGCCGCCGCGCACGAGGCGAGCAGGTCACGCATGGACAGAGGCCGTGGCGCTTCGCGATCTGAAGTCGTCATGGATGTCTCCTGGGCTCCGGGAGCAGGCCTGGTTAGGTAGACCTAACCATGTCTCGGTACCCATGTGACCATGCCCGGTGCCGCCGACGCAACATCTTCCCGACGGCTTGTCGGAACGTACGGGAGAATCAGACCCCCAGAGCCGCCAGGTCCTCCCCGGCCCAACGCGCTCCGACGCCGGTCAGCGTCACCTCGCGTACGTCGTCCGAGTCGCTGTCCGGGTCACTGTCCGCGTCACTGTCCGCGTCACTGTCCGCGTCGGTACCCGTGTCGGTACCCGTGTCCCCCATGGCCCGGCCGATGACCACATGCAGCCGGTTCTCGGACAGCTCCTCGACCTTGCCCTCGCCCCACTCCACGACGATCACCGAGTCCGGCAGCGAGATGTCGAGGTCGAGGTCCTCCATCTCGTCGAGCCCGCCGCTCAGCCGGTACGCGTCCACATGCACCAGCGCCGGACCGTCACCGAGCGGCGGGTGGACCCGCGCGATCACAAACGTCGGCGAGGTGACGGCGCCGCGCACGCCGAGCCCCTCGCCGAGGCCGCGCGTCAGCGTCGTCTTGCCCGCGCCGAGCCGGCCGGTGAGCATCACCAGGTCGCCGGGGCGCAGCAGCTTCGCGAGGCTGCGGCCCAACTCCTGCATCCGGTCGGGCGACTTGACGGTGAGGGCGGCGGTGACGGCCGCCGCGTCCGTGGATCCGGCGTCAGCGGCCGGGCTGTGCGGTGGTTCCATACGAACCAACGTTAGCGGCTGCCGGTACGGCGCCCACGCGGGCCAGCAGGTCCGCGAGCCGGTCGGTGACCACCTCGGGATGCTCCAGCATGACGAGGTGCCCGGCGTCCGGGACGATCACCAGCTCGGAGTCGGGCAGCAGGTCCACGATGCCCTCGCTGTGCTCGCTCGGCGTCACCAGGTCCTTGTCGCCCGCCAGCACGAGCACCGGCACCTCGGCGAAGATCTCCAGCGCCTGGGTCTTGTCGTGGTCGAGGAAGGCCGGGTAGAACTCGGCGACCACATCGATCGGCGTCCCCTCGATCAGCCGCTCCGCGAACCGCGCGACCGCCGGGTCGACGTCCTTCGAGCCGAACGAGTAGCGCTTGATCAGGCCCGCGAAGAGGTCGGCGGTGGCCCGCCGGCCGCGCTCGACGATCTCCGCCTGCGCGCCCAGCGCGTTCAATACGCGCGGCAGCACCCGGCGCACGGCGTTCATCCCGGCGACCGGCAGGCCGAAGTTGACCTCGCCGAGTTGCCCCGACGACGTACCGACGAAGGCGACACCGACGACGCGCTCGCGGATCAGCTCGGGGTACTGGTCGGCCAGGGCCATCATCGTCATGCCGCCCATCGAGTGACCCACCAGGACCAGGGGCCCCTCGGGTGCGGCGGCGTCGATGACCGCCTTGAGGTCGCGGCCCAGCTGGTCGATGGTGACCGCCACACCCTGCGCCTGCGCCACACCGCGCGCCGAGCGGCCGTGACTGCGCTGGTCCCAGTGGACCGTACGCACCACTCCGCGCAGCGCGGCACGCTGGAAGTGCCAGGAGTCCTGGCTCAGGCAGTAGCCGTGGCTGAAGACGACCGTGACCGAGGCCGGGTCCTTGCGTCCGAAGAGCCGGCGCTTGCGCGGGGCCGACGCGCCGCCGTCCGGCTCGACCTCGTCCACCTCGTAGTAGATCTCGGTGCCGTCGTCAGCGACGACCCGTCCCGGCATGCCACGCAGCGAGCCGTACGGGCCCGCCGAATCGAGCGCGAGCCGCGCCTTCTTGCGCAGGCCCCGGCCGACGGTCAGCCGCTCGATCGCGACACCGGCCGCGGCGCCCGCCGCGACCACGCCAATCGCGGCGCCGGCGACACCCGCCCGACGCCAGTTGCCGGCGGCGGCAGCGGTGACCGCCTCGACCGCCACCTCCACCACGCTCGGCGCGCTGCTCTCGCCCACGGTGCCGTTCTCCTAGCTCTGGGACCGGCTTTCGGCTGATCCTGTCGACCGACTGCCCGGTCGACCGACTGACTGCCTGGCTGCCTGGCTCTCTAGCTCTCTCTAGCTCTAGCTGGCTCTAGCTGGCTCTAGCTGGCTCTAGCTGGCTCTAGCTGTCGGGGTCCTCATGCACATAGACGCGCGGAACCCGCGATCCGATGCGCGTGACAATTTCGTACGCGATGGTGTCCGCCGCCCGCGCCCAGTCCTCGGCCGTCGGCTCGCCCCGGTCGCCGGGGCCGAACAGCAGGGCCTCGGCGCCCGCCTCCAGCGTGTCGCCGTCCGCACCGAGGTCGACCACGAACTGATCCATCGCCACCCGGCCCGCGATCCGCCGCCACTTGCCGCCGACCAGCACGGGTGCGGTGCCGGACGCGTGACGCGGGATGCCGTCGGCGTACCCGGCGGGGATCAGGGCCAGCGTCGTCGCGCGGTCCGTGACGTAGTGATGCCCGTAACTGACGCCGTGACCCGTCGGAACCTGCTTGACCAGTGCCACGGACGCGGCGAGCGTCATCACGGGCCGCAGCCCGAGGTCGGCGGACGTCCCCAGTTCGGGGCTCGGCGAGACGCCGTACATGGCGATCCCGGTGCGCACGAGGTCGAGGTGTGTCTCGGGGAGCGTGAGCGTGGCCGGGGAGTTGGCGATGTGCCGCACCTCGGGGGTCAGGCCCTCCTTCTCGGCGTACGCCACCATCTCCTGAAACAGGGCCAGTTGGGCGGCGATCGACGGATGGCCCGGCTCGTCGGCGCAGGCGAAGTGCGACCAGAGGCCGGTGACCCTGACCGTGCCTTCCGCCTCGGCGGCGAGGGCGTGGCGCACCAGCTCGGGCCAGTCGGCGGGCTGGCACCCGTTGCGCCCGAGTCCGGTGTCGGCCTTGAGCTGCACCCGCGCCGTACGACCGACCGCGCGCGCGGCGTCCACGGCCTCCGTGAGCGCCCACATCCCGCTGACGGCCACGTCGATCCCCGCTTCGACGGCCGCGCCCCAGGGCCCGCCCGGCGTCCACAGCCAGCACAGCAACGGCCCGTCGAACCCGGCGGCGCGCAGGGCCAGCGCCTCCTGAGGCGTCGCGGTCCCCAGCCAGGTCGCCCCGGCATCGAGGGCCGCCCGCGCGCAGGGCACCGCGCCGTGCCCGTACGCGTCCGACTTCACCACGGCCATGAGCTGGGCATGGGGCGCACGGGCACGCAGAGCACGCACATTGGCGCGCAGCGCGGCCAGGTCGATCTCGGCGCGGACGCGCATGGGGGTCTGGGTCATCGCGGTCATCGCGCCAAGTGTCTCAGAGCCCTACGACACCCCTGCCGACCCGGAGGCCGAGTCTCCCGGCGACCCGCCCCCCCCCTCAGCCCACCACCCCCCGCCACACCCCCGGCAACGCCGCCGCCACATCATGCGCGGCCACCGGCGCCCCGGCCGCCGCCCGCCGGCCCGCCAGCCCGTGCAGATACGCCGCCACCGACCCCGCGTCCACCGCATCCAGCCCCGCCGCCAGCAACGCGCCCGCAAGGCCCGACAGGACGTCACCGCTGCCGGCCGTCGCCAGCCAGGGCGTCCCGGTCGGGTTCACCCGGACCGGCGCGCCCTCCACACCGCCCGCCGGAGCCACCAGCGTCGTCGAGCCCTTGAGCAGCACCGTCGCCCCGTACATCGCGGCCAGCTCCCGCACCGAGACCAGCCGCGCCGACTCCACCTCCTCGCGGGCCACACCGAGCAGCGCCGCCGCCTCCCCCGCGTGCGGAGTGAGCAGCGTCGGCGCGCTGCGGGCCCGCACTGTCGCGGGGTCCAGCGGGCGCAGCCCGTCCGCGTCCACCAGGACGGGCACGTCGGACGCCAGCACATCTCCGACGACGCCCTCCGCGTCGTCACCGAGCCCCGGCCCGACAACCCACGCCTGGACCCGCCCCGACTTCCACGGCGGCCCCGCGTGCACCAGGACCTCGGGGTAACGGGCGATCACCGCGTCCCCGCCGGGCCCCACGTACCGCACGGCCCCCGCCCCGCCGCGCAGTGCCCCGGCCACCGCAAGCACCGCCGCACCGGGATACCGGGCCGACCCGGCCACCACGCCGACGACACCGCGCCGGTACTTGTCGCTCTCCGCACCCGGCGCCGGCAGCAGCGCCGCCACGTCCGCGTGCTGCAACGCCTCCACGTCGGCCTCGACCGGCAGATCGAGCCCGAGGTCGACCAGGTGCGTGGCGCCCGCGTACTCCCGCGCCGGGTCGATCAGCAGCCCCGGCTTGTACGTACCGAAGGTGACCGTCGCGTCGGCCCGCACACACACGCCCCGCACCTGCCCGGTGTCCGCCTCGACCCCGCTCGGCAGGTCGACGGCGACCAGCACCGCGCCCGTACCCCGCGCGGCCTGCGCGGCCCGCACCAGCGCCACCGCGTCCTCGCGCAGCCCGCCCCGCCCGCCGATCCCGGTAATGCCGTCGACGACGAGGTCGGCGCGTGCGAGGGCGGCATACGGATCCCCGGGCACCCGCCCCCCGGCCGCCCGCAGCGCCGCGAGCCCGCCCGCGTGGGCCCGGTCGGGGGCAAGCAGCACGGCCGCCACCCCCGCACCGCGCCGCGCGAGCCGCGCCCCCGCGTACAACGCGTCGCCGCCGTTGTCGCCGCTCCCGACGAGCAGCACGACCCGGGCCCCGTACACCCGCCCAAGCAGCCCCGCGCAGGCCGCGGCGAGCCCGGCCGCGGCCCGCTGCATGAGGGCGCCCTCCGGGAGCCGCGCCATGAGCTCGCGCTCGGCGGTCCGTACGGTCTCCACGCTGTACGCACGACGCATCAGAAACTCACCTCGACAACTCACCCTTCAACGGCCCACTCGACCCACTCGACCCACTCAACGGTCCACGGTCCAACCACCCCGTACCCGCCCGCTCACCCCTCAGCGATCACCACCGCGGAAGCCACCCCCGCGTCATGGCTGAGCGACACATGCCACGACCGCACCCCGAGCGCCTCCGCCCGAGCCGCCACCGTCCCGCACACCCGCAGCCGCGGCTGCCCGCTGTCCTCGACGTACACCTCCGCGTCCGTCCAGTGCAGCCCGGCCGGCGCCCCCAACGCCTTCGCCAGGGCCTCCTTCGCCGCGAACCGCGCGGCGAGCGAGGCGATCCCGCGCCGCTCACCGCTCGGCAGCGTCAACTCCGCCTCCACGAACAGCCGCTGCGCCAACTGCGGCGTGCGCTCCATGGACGCCCGGAACCGCTCGATCTCGGCAACATCGATGCCGACCCCAATAATCACGCGCTCACTCAGCCGTCATGGAAAGGGCAACCGCCATGGAAGGGGCAACCGGCGCAGAAAGGGCAACCGTCATAGAACTGGCCTGATACATCCCGGCAGCCTACGACGCGCCCCGCTCCCCACCGGGGACCCGGACAAGGCGCGACCCCGCCCCCGGCGGAGATGCCGGGACGGGGTCGGTCGCAGTCGAAGCGCACTCGGTCGAGCTTCGCCACCTGCGCGTCGATGACCGTCGTGGGGAACTCCGCCTTGCCCGCACCCACCCACGCACACGACCACGCACACCCACGCACCCACGCACGCACTCACCCACGCCCACACACCCACGTGACCGAGCACACCACCCACTCCGCCCCCGTACCCCCGACAATGTTCCTGTGATCACTTCGGCGCCACGCAACACCCCCCGCCGGGCAGACGCCTCCCCCTATCTGGACCTCAGCCGGGCGGAGTGGAGCGCCCTGCGCGAGAAGACCCCGCTGCCCCTGACCGCCGAGGAGCTGGAGCGGCTGCGCGGGCTCGGTGACGTCATCGACCTGGACGAGGTGCGGGACGTCTACCTCCCGCTGTCCCGGCTGCTCAACCTCTACGTACAGGCCACCTCGGGCCTGCGCGGCGCCCTCAACACCTTCCTCGGCGACGGGGGCAACGGGCACGGCGCGCAGCGCGGCACCCCGTTCGTCATAGGGGTCGCCGGAAGCGTCGCCGTCGGCAAGTCCACCGTGGCCCGCCTCCTCCAGGCGCTGCTGGCCCGCTGGCCCGAGCACCCGCGCGTGGAGCTGGTCACCACCGACGGCTTCCTCCTCCCGATGGAGGAACTGGAGCGGCGCGGCCTGATGGCCCGCAAAGGCTTCCCCGAGTCGTACGACCGCCGCGCCCTCACCCGCTTCGTCGCAGACATCAAGGCGGGCAAGGACGAGGTCACCGCGCCCGTCTACTCGCACCTGAAGTACGACATCCTGCCGGGCGAGCGCCTCACCGTCCGCCGCCCCGACATCCTGATCGTCGAAGGCCTGAACGTCCTGCAGCCCGCCCTCGCCGGCAAGGACGGCCGGACCAGGGTCGGTCTCGCGGACTACTTCGACTTCAGTGTGTACGTCGACGCGCGCCCCGAGGACATTGAGCAGTGGTACCTCAACCGCTTCCGCAAGCTGCGCGCGACGGCCTTCCAGAACCCGTTCTCGTACTTCAGGAAGTACACCGAGGTCTCCGAGGACGAGGCGATGGAGTACGCCCGCAGCACCTGGCGCACCATCAACAAGCCGAACCTCGTGCAGAACGTGGCGCCCACCCGCGGCCGTGCCACTCTGGTGCTGCGCAAGGGCCCCGACCACAAGGTCCAGCGGCTGTCCCTGCGCAAACTCTGAAGCACCCCCAAGCCCACGACCGACTCAAGCCCGGAGCCCGTACGTGCTGCATCTGCGACTGATGATCCCGGCCGACCGCACCGAGGAGGTTGTCGCCCTCGTCGAGTCGACCGTCGGCGCGACCCACCTCGCCGTGATCCCGGGCGCCTCCCGCGACCCCCAGGGCGACCTGGTGTTGTGCGACGTCGCCCGCGAGGCCGGGGACGGGCTCATCGGCGCCCTGCGCGGGATCGGCATCGACGAGAGCGGCTCGATCGCCGTCGAGGACATCGACCTGTCACTGTCGGCCCGCGCCGACCGGGCCGAGGAGGACGCGCCGGGCGAGGGCGCGGACGCGGTGCTGTGGGAGCACCTGGCGGACGCCACCCACGAGGAGTCCACGCTCAGCGCCACCTACCTCGCGTTCCTGGCGCTGGCGACGATGATCGCGGCCTGCGGTGTGGTGCTGGACAACGCGATCCTGGTGGTGGGCGCGATGGCGGTCGGCCCGGAGTTCGGCCCGCTCGCCGGTTTCTGCACGGCGATCGTGCAGCGCGCCCCTCGGCTGGCCCTGCGCTCGATGATCGCCCTGATCGCGGGCTTCGCGGCGGCGATGGCGGTGACGGTCGCGTTCAGCTTCTTCATGGACGCGGTCGGGCTGTTCAGCGAGGCGAAGCTGGACGGCGAGCGGCCCAACACGGGCTTCGTGTACGCCCCGGACTGGTTCTCGTTCGTGGTCGCCGTTCTGGCGGGCGCGGCCGGCATGTTGTCGCTGACCTCGGCCAAGTCCGGCGCCCTGGTCGGCGTCGCCATCTCGGTGACGACGGTGCCCGCCGCGGCCAATGCCGCCGTCGCCCTCAGCTACGGGGACCTGGGCCAGACCTGGGGCTCGTCCCAACAGCTCCTGCTGAACCTGCTGGGCATCGTCGTCGCGGGTACGCTCACGCTGCTCATCCAGAAGTACTTCTGGTCCAGGCAGCGCGAGCGCACGGCGCGCAAAGAGACGAAAATCTAGCCCAGCGCCGACTTCACGACGTCGGCCAGCCGGCCGGCCACCGCCTTCGCCTGCTCGATGTCGGCCGCCTCGACCATGACCCGTACCAGCGGCTCGGTGCCTGAGGACCGCAGCAGCACCCGGCCCGTGGCGCCGAGCTCCCGCTCGGCGTCGGTGACCGCGGCCGCCAGCTCGGCGGAGGTGTTGACGCGCGACTTGTCGACGTCGGGCACGTTGATGAGGATCTGCGGCAGCCGCGTCATGACACCGGCGAGATCGGCGAGCGTACGGCCCGTCGCGGCGATCCGCGCGGCCAGCATCAGCCCGGTCAGCGTGCCGTCACCGGTCGTCGCGTGGTCCAGGACGATCACATGCCCGGACTGCTCGCCGCCCAGTGCGTATCCCTCGGCCTTCATCGACTCAAGGACGTACCGGTCGCCGACGGCCGTCTGCACGAGCGCGATGCCCTCGCGCTCCATGGCGATCTTGAAGCCGAGGTTCGACATGACGGTGCCGACGACGGTGTCCTTGCGCAGCTGCCCGGCCTCGCGCATGGAAAGCGCCAGTACGGCCAGGATCTGGTCGCCGTCGATCTCGTTGCCGTCGGCGTCCACCGCGAGGCAGCGGTCGGCGTCGCCGTCGTGCGCGATGCCGAGGTCCGCGCCGTGCTCGACGACGGCGGCCTGGAGGAGCCCCAGGTGCGTGGAGCCGCAACCGTCGTTGATGTTGAGCCCGTTCGGGTCGGCACCGATGGTGACGATCTCGGCGCCGGCCCGTGCGAAGGCCTCGGGCGAGACACGGGAAGCCGCACCGTGCGCCTCGTCGAGCACGACCTTCAGGCCGTCGAGCCGGTTCGGCAGGATACCGACCAGGTGCGCGATGTACTGGTCGAAGCCCGACGCGTAGTCCGTCACCCGGCCGACGCCGGAGCCGGTCGGCCGCGCCCAGGGAGCGCCGGTGTTGTGCTCCTCGTACAGCGACTCGATGCGGATCTCCAGCTCGTCGGCGAGCTTATGACCGCCGCGCGCGAAGAACTTGATGCCGTTGTCCGGCATCGCGTTGTGGCTGGCCGAGAGCATCACGCCGAGGTCCGCGCCGAGCACACCGGTGAGGTACGCGACCCCGGGTGTGGGCAGTACGCCGACGCGCAGGACGTCCACGCCCGCGCTCGCGAGGCCCGCCACGACGGCGGCCTCCAGGAACTCCCCAGATGCACGGGGGTCACGCCCGACCACTGCTGTCGGCCGATGGCCCTCGAACGTGCCCACCTCGGCGAGTACATGCGCCGCAGCGACCGACAGACCGAGCGCGAGCTCCGCTGTCAGGTCCGCGTTGGCGACACCGCGCACACCGTCCGTGCCGAAGAGTCGTCCCACTGGTGTCCTCCGAAAAGCTCCGAGAAAAAGTCTCTTGGCTGCCCGAAACCGTTGTACGCCGGGCATGCCGATAAACGAACGCCCCGGCAGCACACAATGTGCCGCCGGGGCGAAACGTCTTGATCAGCCGAGCTGGCCAAGTAAGCCAGGCCAGCCGAGCAAATCGAGCAAACGGATTAGCGCTTGCTGTACTGCGGGGCCTTACGGGCCTTCTTGAGACCGGCCTTCTTGCGCTCGACCGCACGGTCGTCACGGCAGAGGAAGCCGGCCTTCTTCAGCGGGGCGCGGTTGTTGTCCACGTCCGCCTCGTTCAGCGAGCGGGCCACACCGAGGCGCAGGGCGCCGGCCTGACCGGAAACGCCGCCACCCGAGATACGGGCGACAACGTCGTAGCGGTTGTCGAGCTCAAGCACCTTGAAGGGCTCGTTGACTGCCTGCTGGTGCACCTTGTTCGGGAAGTAACCCTCAAGGGTGCGACCGTTGATCTTCCACTTGCCGGTGCCCGGAACGATCCGGACGCGGGCAATGGCGTTCTTACGACGGCCCAGACCTGCGGCCGGCTGCGGGTCGCCGAAGCGGCCCGCCAGCGACTCGCTGGTGTACTCGCCCTCGACCGGCACCTCGGACTCGAAGGTGGTGACCTCGGCGAAGGTCTCTTCGACCTCGGCCTCGGTGCCCTCGGCGGGGGTCTCAACAGTGGACTCGGCCACGATGCTCCTCAGAATTCTTTACGTCTTAGGGGGTGTGGCCGGAACTACTGCGCGACCTGGGTGATCTCGTACGGAACAGGCTGCTGAGCAGCGTGCGGGTGCTGATCGCCCGCGTAGATCTTCAGCTTCGAGAGCACCTGGCGACCCAGGGTGTTCTTGGGGATCATGCCCTTGATGGCCTTCTCTACGGCCTTCTCGGGGTTCTTCGCCATGAGCTCGTCATAGCGGACAGAACGCAGACCGCCCGGGTAACCGGAGTGGCGGTAAGCCATCTTCTGGGTCTTCTTGTTGCCGGAGAGGTGGATCTTCTCGGCGTTGATGATGACGACGAAGTCGCCCATGTCCATGTGCGGGGCGTAGATCGCCTTGTGCTTGCCCCGCAGGAGGATGGCGGCGGTCGTCGCCAGACGGCCCAGGACGATGTCCTGCGCGTCGATGATGTGCCACTGGCGCGTGACATCGCCGGGCTTGGGGCTGTACGTACGCACGGTCGTAGCCTTCGCTTCTTCAGAGTGAGGATCCCCGGACTCCGTGAGGAGCATGGGGACGGGTCCTGACAGGTCGCCCGGACGATCACGACAGCCTTGGCCGCATTCGGGGACGCAACCCGTCCGCATGCCGCTGGTCATCGTTCCGGTTAACCGGCGTAAGGGCCCCTCGCGTGAGAACGACCAAGCCAATACGCATAACGAACTGGAAGCTTACCTGGACCACCCGTACGGGTCAAAACGCACCCGGGGCGGCGCCTCCGGAGCCTCTCACGCCCCACCATCGGCGGGCCTCCGTCACCGCGCCCGCTCCACCCGCCGCTCGTCCCACACCGGCTCCGTGGTCTCCCGTACGACCCCGTCCGACCCGAACACCAGATACCGGTCGAAGGCCTTCGCGAACCAGCGGTCATGGGTGACGGCCAGCACAGTCCCGTCGTACGCCTCAAGGCCCTCCTGGAGGGCCTCCGCCGACTCCAGGTCCAGGTTGTCCGTCGGCTCGTCGAGCAGCAGCGCGGTGGTGCCCTCAAGCTCCAGGAGCAGGATCTGGAAGCGCGCCTGCTGCCCGCCCGAGAGCTTCTCGAAAGGCTGGTCGCCCTGCCTCTCCAGCTCGTAGCGCCGCAGCACCGACATCGCACCGCCCCGGTCCTTCGCGTGCTCCGTCCACAGGATGTCGACGAGCGTGCGCCCCAGCAGCTCCGGATGCGCGTGGGTCTGCGCGAAGTGCCCCGGCAGGACCCGCGCGCCCAGCTTCCACGTCCCCCTGTGCTTTACGTCCTCGCCGGCGAGGAGCCGCAGGAAGTGCGACTTCCCCGAGCCGTTCGACCCCAGAACGGCGACGCGCTCGCCGTAGAAGACCTCCAGGTCGAACGGCTTCATCAGACCGACGAGCTCAAGCCCCTCGCAGGTCACCGCCCGCACCCCGGTACGACCGCCCCGCAGCCGCATTTTGATGTCCTGCTCGCGCGGCGGCTCGGGCGGCGGCCCCGCGTCCTCGAACCGCTTGAAGCGGGTCTGCATCGCCTTGTAGCGCGACGCCATGTCGGGGCTGATCGCCGCCTGGTTCCGCAGCCGCAGCACCAGCGCCTTCAGCCGCGCGTGCTCCTCTTCCCAGCGCCGCTTGAGCTCCTCGAACCGCGCGAAGCGCTCCTTGCGCGCCTGGTGGTACGTACCGAACCCGGCGCCGTGCACCCACACATCCGTACCGGCGGGCCCCGGCTCCAGGCTCACGATCTTCTCGGCGGCCCGCGCCAGCAGCTCCCGGTCGTGGGAGACGAAGAGGACCGTCTTACGGGTCTCCTTCAGCTGTCCCTCCAGCCAGCGCTTGCCGGGCACGTCCAGATAGTTGTCGGGCTCGTCGAGCAGCAGTACCTCGTCGGGGCCCCGCAGCAGCGCTTCCAGTACGAGCCGCTTCTGCTCGCCGCCGGACAGCGTCCGCACCTCGCGCCACTGCGCCTGCTCGTAAGGCACCCCGAGCCCGGCCATGGTGCACATGTCCCAGACCGTCTCGGCCTCGTAGCCCTGCGCCTCGGCCCAGTCGCTGAGCGCCTGCGCGTACGCCATCTGCGTGGCTTCGTCGTCCCGCGTCATCATGGCGTGCTCGGCCGCGTCGACCGCGGCGGCAGCCGTCCGGATCCGCGGCTGTGCGACGGAGACCAGCAGGTCACGTACGGTCCGCTCGTCGCGCACCGACCCGACGAACTGCGACATCACGCCGAGCCCGCCGCTCACCGACACCGAGCCGCCGTGCGGCTGGAGCTCCCCCGCGATCATCCGCAGCAACGTCGTCTTGCCGGCGCCGTTCGCGCCCACCAGGGCGACCACCGCGCCCTCCCCCACCCGGAACGAGGCGTCCGCGAGCAGCACCCGCCCGTCGGGGAGGTAGTACTCCAGATGCGCAGCCTCAAGATGTCCCATGCTCCGCATTCTGACCGCCGACCGGCCCATCGCCCAACCGGATTAAGATGCGCAGGATCGCTGTGCCGTCCCGGGGGACACGGGCACAGCACGGAGCGGCACGACACGGCGGGGTGAAGGTCAGTGAGTTTTGGGCAAGGGGGGCCGTCCTGGGGAGGCCCCGAAGGGCAGCGACCCGATCCGTACGCGTCCCAGCAACCCGATCCGTACACATCGCGGACATCGGACGCCGACACCCCGGACTGGGCGGCACTGGCCGACGCGTCGGCCTCGCGCGCCCGGCGCAGGAGATGGATGTACATCGGCGGCGGCGTCCTCGCGACGGCGGTCGTCGGCGCGATCGTCGCGACAGCCGTGGTCTCGGCGGGCAGCGGCTCCACCGACGACAGCAACTCGGCGAGCAGCCTGCCGAGCCCCGAGACCCTGCCCACGGAGAGCGACGGGCCCGGCCCGTCCTTCTCCTCCCAGGCACCGCCTCCCCCGCCCAACCCCAAGGACTTCATCTCCAGCGCGAAGAAGGACAAGGCACCGCTCGGCGCCGACACCCTCTTCCCCGGCGAGAAGCTGACGATGGCCGACAACCGCGTCTACGCCCAGGGCGCAACGAACCGCACCACGAGCTGCCCGGCCGCCACCCAGGGCGCGCTCGGCCCCGTACTCGCCAACAACGGCTGCGACCAGGTCATCCGCGCGACCTACAGCAGGGACGGCGTCGCCGTCACCGTCGGCGTCGCGGTCTTCGACACCGAGGCGCAGGCCCAGAAGGCGAAGCAGCAGGCGAGCGGCGGCCTCGCCTCCCTCCCCGGCTCCGGCGTCCCCACCTTCTGCCGGGGCGGCTCGGTCTGCCGCAAGACCACCAACGCGTACGGCCGCTACGCCTACTTCACCGTCGGCGGCTTCACCAGCGGCAAGAACGTCACCCGCTCCGACAAGGGCGTCTTCACGGCCGGTGACGACATCGCCGAGTTCACCTTCCGTCAGATCCACAAGCGCGGAAGGGCCCAGGCGTCAGCAGCAGCCACCGCTCCCGCCGGGCAGTGAGCGCATGTTGCGGGCCTCGCGGCTGCGCGCGGCCAGCAACTCGTCGGCGGGATAGCCGACTTCCTCCAGCGTGAGGCCGTGCGGGCGTACGACATGGACGGCGGAGTCCCGTACGCCCGCACCAAGCACCTTCCCGGGCCATTCCACCGGCCGGTGCCCGTCGCCGACGAACAGCATCGCGCCGACCAGCGAGCGCACCATGTTGTGGCAGAAGGCGTCGGCCCGCACGGTCGCGGTGATGATCCCGTCCGCGCCCCGCTCCCAACTCAGCTTCTGGAGCGTACGGATGGTCGTCGCGCCCTCGCGCTTCTTGCAGTACGCCGCGAAGTCGTGCTCCCCGAGCAGCCGCTCGGCGGCGGCGTTCATGGCGTCCACGTCCAACGGCCAGTCGTGCCACAGCACATGGCCGCGCAGCAGCGGATCGACGCCGCCCACATGGTCCGTGACCCGGTACGCGTAACGCCGCCAGATCGCCGAGAAGCGCGCGTTGAAGCCCGCGGGGGCCTCGGTCACCCTCCACACCCGTACGTCGTGCGGGAGCCGCCCCGCGAGCCGCCTGGGCAGCTTCTCGCGGTGCTCCTCCCACACGTCGGCCGCCACATCGAACTGCGCGACCTGTCCGCGCGCGTGCACACCCGAGTCGGTGCGCCCGGCGACGGTCAGGGAGACCGGCTCGGGCAGCCGCATCACGGTCTGGAGCGCGGACTCCAACTCGCCCTGGACCGTGCGCCGTTCCCGCTGCTTCGCCCAGCCCGAGAAGTCCTTTCCGTCGTACGAAAGATCCAGCCGTACCCGTACGAAGCCGGGCTCCACGTCATCGCTCACCAGTGAATCCTCTCAACCTCTGCTCAACACAGAACGGGCCCGCACCGCCCCGAAGGGTGGTGCGGGCCCGTCCCAGTGGTCTTCAGAACACCTGAGTGTCCAAGGACTACTTGGACTCCTCGGCGGCCTTGTCGGCCGGCTTGGCGTCCTCGACCTTGGCGTCCTCGACCTTGGCGTCAGCCTTGGTGTCCTCAGCCTTGGTGTCCTCGACAGCCGCGTCCTTCTTGAGGCTGTCTTCCTTCACCGCGCGCTTTGTCGCAGCCTCGGCCTCACCGGTGGCGGCCTGCGCCACGGTCAGGGCCTCGACGAGCTCGATGACAGCCATGGGAGCGTTGTCGCCACGACGGTTACCGATCTTGGTGATGCGCGTGTAACCACCGGGGCGGTTCTCGTAACGCGGGCCGATCTCGGTGAAGAGCGTGTGCACGATGCTCTTGTCCGTGATGGTCTGCAGAACCTGGCGACGGTTGTGGATGTCTCCACGCTTCGCCTTGGTGATCAGACGCTCGGCGACGGGGCGCAGGCGGCGGGCCTTGGCCTCCGTCGTCGTGATGCGACCGTGCTCGAACAGCGCCTTCGCGAGGTTGGCGAGAAGGTGACGCTCGTGCGCAGCGCTGCCGCCCAGACGGGCGCCCTTTGCGGGCTGAGGCATGGTGTTTCTCCTTCATGTCTGCACCGGCCGTATCAGGTACCGATGTCAGTTACCGGCGAACTAATGCGCGCCGGAAGTGTGGAACGTGCTGGAAATCAGTACTGCTCGGTCTCGACGAAGCCCGCGTCCGCGTCGTCGTCGGCGCCGAAGGCGTCGGCGGCGGCGGTCGGGTCGAATCCGGGCGGGCTGTCCTTGAGGGCCAGGCCCATGCCGGCCAGCTTCGCCTTGACCTCGTCGATCGACTTCGCACCGAAGTTGCGGATGTCGAGCAGGTCGGCCTCGGAGCGAGCCACGAGCTCACCCACGGAGTGGATGCCCTCGCGCTTGAGGCAGTTGTACGACCGAACGGTGAGCTCAAGCTCCTCGATCGGCAGGGCGAGATCGGCGGCGAGCGCGGCGTCCGTCGGGGACGGGCCCATGTCGATGCCCTCGGCGTCGATGTTGAGCTCGCGTGCCAGACCGAACAGCTCGACCAGCGTCTTACCGGCGGACGCCATGGCGTCGCGCGGCCGCATGGCCTGCTTGGTCTCGACGTCGACGATCAGCTTGTCGAAGTCGGTGCGCTGCTCGACACGGGTCGCCTCGACCTTGTACGTGACCTTGAGCACCGGCGAGTAGATCGAGTCGATCGGGATGCGCCCGATCTCCTGACCGACCTGCTTGTTCTGGACGGCGGAGACGTAGCCGCGACCGCGCTCGACGGTCAGCTCCATCTCCAGCTTGCCCTTGCCGTTGAGCGTCGCGAGAACGAGGTCCGGGTTGTGGACCTCGACGCCGGCCGGCGGGGCGATGTCAGCAGCGGTGACCAGGCCGGGACCCTGCTTGCGCAGGTACATCACGACCGGCTCGTCGTGCTCCGAGGAGACGACGAGCTGCTTGATGTTCAGGATGAGGTCGGTCACATCCTCCTTGACGCCCGGCACGGTGGTGAACTCGTGCAGGACACCGTCGACCCGGATGCTGGTGACAGCGGCGCCGGGGATCGAGGAGAGGAGCGTACGACGCAGGGAGTTGCCGAGGGTGTAACCGAATCCCGGCTCCAGCGGCTCGATAACGAACCGGGAGCGGTACTCGTCTACGACCTCTTCGGTCAGCGAGGGGCGCTGAGCGATCAGCATGGGAATTCCTCCAGTGTCTTGGCACCCGCTATTTGATGCCAGTTACTACAAGGGTACGGGCGGCACGGCCCAAAGGGGTCGTACCGCCCGTGTGCAACGCGAGAAACGAGAAGGTCGGTCTTCACACTGCCCGCACTGCAACCAGATCAGACGCGGCGACGCTTGGGAGGGCGGCAGCCGTTGTGCGGGGTGGGCGTGACGTCCTGGATGGACCCGACCTCAAGGCCAGTGGCCTGGAGGGAGCGGATCGCGGTCTCACGGCCGGAGCCGGGACCCTTGACGAAGACGTCGACCTTGCGCATGCCGTGCTCCTGCGCGCGACGGCCGGCGGACTCGGCGGCCATCTGTGCGGCGAACGGAGTGGACTTGCGCGAGCCCTTGAAGCCGACATGGCCGGCGGAGGCCCAGGAGATCACGTTGCCCGAGGGGTCCGTGATCGAGACGATGGTGTTGTTGAACGTGCTCTTGATGTGGGCGTGCCCATGAGCGACGTTCTTCTTTTCCTTGCGGCGCACCTTCTTGGTGGCGCCCTGACGGCCCTTAGGAGGCATGTTTTCTCCTGGCGTGGAGGTGATCGGTCCTACAGCGAAGACCGCTGGTTAAGCGTCCGGCTGAGGACTACTTCTTGCCCGGCTTCTTCTTACCGGCGATAGCACGACGCGGACCCTTGCGGGTACGAGCGTTCGTGCTGGTGCGCTGACCGTGCACCGGCAGGCCGCGGCGGTGACGCAGACCCTGGTAGCAGCCGATTTCCACCTTGCGGCGGATGTCGGCCTGGACCTCACGGCGGAGGTCACCTTCGGTCTTGAAGTTGACATCCACGTACTCGCGGAGCTTGACCAGGTCCTCTTCAGGCAGGTCACGCACGCGAACGTTGGGGTCGACACCGGTGGCGGCAAGGGTCTCCTGAGACCGCGTGCGCCCGATGCCGAAGACATAGGTGAGGGCGACCTCAATGCGCTTTTCGCGCGGGAGGTCAACGCCTTCGAGGCGTGCCATGCATGGCTCCTGTTGGTTCGGAGGTCTTCCGCAGAGCCGTTCCGTGGCCGCCGGACGCTCCCCAGAAGGGAGTGGTACGGACCAGGTCCCCGGCCTCCGCCGGAGGTGTCAGCACCCGCTGGGGGCACTGGGCACTGCGTATATACATTTACTTCGCTTGCGTCGCGCGAAGAGCTGCGAGATGCAGGGGGTCGTGCGTCAGCCCTGGCGCTGCTTGTGGCGCAGGTTTTCGCAGATAACCATGACCCGGCCGTGACGGCGGATCACCTTGCACTTGTCGCAGATCTTCTTGACGCTCGGCTTGACCTTCATGAAATGTCAGGTTCTCCGGGTCAGTGCCATCGCCCCGCTGAAACACGAGACGGCAGCAAGATCTACTTGTACCGGTAGACGATCCGGCCACGCGTCAGGTCGTACGGAGAAAGCTCCACGACGACCCGGTCATCCGGGAGGATGCGGATGTAGTGCATACGCATCTTGCCGCTGATGTGCGCGAGGACTTTGTGACCGTTCTGCAGTTCCACCTTGAACATTGCGTTCGGGAGGGACTCGATCACGGTGCCCTCGATCTCGATGGCACCTTGCTTCTTGGCCACGCTTCGCCCTTCGAATCGGCTACCTTGATCGACTCCCGCTCCGCATGCGGACATACGGGTACACGGGAGCCGACGAGTCAGTCTACGTCAGGCCCCTGGAAAAGACGAATCAGGGATGATTGCCCAACAGTCAAGATCATTAAGCGGTTCAGGCGAGTGGATCCGGGGCGGTAGTCACGCCGTACTCCGCCAGCTTCGCCCTGCCCCCGACCCCTTTTTCACGCCGCCCTCGCGGGCTCGGCGCCCAGGGGCGCCTCACAAGCTTCGCGCGGCTGCGCCGGACTCCGACCGGCAGGAGGTCGGCCGGCCCGGCCCTCAGGCCAGCGGGTCCGGCGCCGTCGTCACGCCGTACTCCGCCAGCTTCGCCTTGCCCCCGTCGACCGCGGTCAGTACCAGCGGGCCCTCTTCGGTCAGTGCCACCGAGTGCTCCCAGTGCGAGGACCAGGTGCCGTCCGTGGTGACGACCGTCCAGTTGTCCTCAAGGACGTCCGTGTGGGCCGTGCCGAGGCTCACCATCGGCTCGATGGCGAGGCAGAAGCCGGGAATCAGCTTGGGGCCCTTGCCGCGCTTGCGGGCGACGTAGTTCAGCAGGTGCGGGTCCATGTGCATCTCGGTGCCGATGCCGTGGCCGCCGTAGTCCTCGATGATCCCGTACTTACCCGTCGCCGGACGCGGCTGGCGGCGGATGTAGGACTCGATGGCCCTGGAGATGTCCACCAGCCGGTTGCCCAGCTTCATCGCCGCCAGACCGGCCCACATGGACTCCTCGGTCACCCGGGAGAGCTCCACCAGCTCGGGCGCGTGCCCGGTCCCCACGAACGCGGTGTACGCCGCGTCGCCGTGCCAGCCGTCGATGATCGCGCCGGCGTCGATCGAGATGATGTCGCCGTCCTTCAGGACCGTCTTCTCGTCCGGGATGCCATGGACGACCACCTCGTTGACCGAGGTGCAGATGGTCGCGGGGAAACCGCCGTACCCGAGGAAGTTCGACTTGGCGTCGTGCTCCGCGAGCACCTTGCGGGCGACCTCGTCCAGATCCCGGGTGGTGGCGCCGGGCACCGCTGCCTCGCGGGTGGCCGCATGGACCGCGGCGACGACCAGCCCCGCCTCGCGCATCTTCGCGATCTGCTCGGGGGTCTTGATCTCCACCATCACTGTGCCTTCCACGTTCGCTGTATCTGCCTGCTCAACAGTACGGCCGCGGCGTCTCTCGGACACCGCGGCCGCAACCGTCGTAACTCTTGTCGCTTGATCAGTGCGCGTCGGACTACTTCTTCAGTGCGTCCATCGCGCGCCGGGTCACTTCGTCGACCTTGCCGAGCGAGGAGATCGTGACCACCAGGTTCTGCGCCTTGTAGTGGTCAATGATCGGCTCGGTCTCGCTGTGGTAGACCTCCAGGCGACGGCGGACCGTCTCCTCGCTGTCGTCACCACGCTGGTACAGCTCGCCGCCGCAGGCGTCGCAGACGCCTTCCTTCTTGGGCGGGCTGTACGTCACGTGGAAGACGTGAGCCGAATCGTTGCGGCAGATGCGGCGACCCGCGATCCGCTTCACCACCTCGTCCTCGGAAACCTCAAGGTCCAGCACGGCGTCCAGCTTCTGGCCGTCCGTCTTCAGCGTCTTGTCGAGCGCCACGGCCTGCGAGACGTTCCTCGGGAAGCCGTCAAGGAGGAAGCCGTTCGCGGCGTCCTGCTGGGCCATGCGGTCCTTGGCCATCCCGATGGTGATCTCGTCCGGCACCAGGTTGCCGGCGTCCATGTACGCCTTCGCCTGCTTGCCGAGGGCAGTGCCCCGGCTGATGTTGGCGCGGAAGAGGTCGCCCGTGGAGATGTGCGGGATCGACAGGTTCTTGGCAAGGAACGCAGCCTGCGTTCCCTTGCCGGCACCAGGCGGCCCGACGAGGACGATTCGCATCAGCGGAGGAACCCTTCGTAATTGCGCTGCTGGAGCTGGCTCTCGATCTGCTTCACGGTCTCCAGGCCCACACCCACGATGATGAGGATGCTTGTCCCGCCGAACGGGAAGTCCTGGTTCGCGCCGAAGCCCGCCAACGCCATCGTCGGCACAAGAGCAATCAGGCCCAGATACAGCGAGCCCGGCCAAGTGATCCTGTTGAGCACGTAGCTCAGGTACTCGGCAGTGGGGCGACCTGCCCGGATGCCCGGGACGAAGCCACCATACTTCTTCATGTTGTCGGCAACTTCCTCGGGGTTGAACGAGATCGCCACATAGAAGAAGGCGAAGAACACGATCAACAGGAAGTAGGTGGCGATGTAGATCGGCTTGCCATCAACGAAGTTCGCCTGGATCCACGTGCCCCAGCCGCTTTTTCCACCGCCGCCGAACTGGACGATCAGCGTCGGGATGTAGAGCAGCGACGAGGCGAAGATGACCGGGATCACACCGGCCTGGTTGACCTTCAGCGGGATGTACGTAGACGTACCGCCGTAGGACTTCCGGCCGATCATGCGCTTCGCGTACTGCACCGGGATCCTGCGCTGAGCCTGCTCGACGAAAACCACGAGGCCGACCATGGCGAAACCGACCAGGATCACGATGCCGAACTCGATCCAGCCGTCCGCGAGTTCGCCCTGCTTCTTGATGGCCCACAGCGCACCCGGGAAGCCGGCTGCGATCGAGATGAACATCAGGATCGACATGCCGTTGCCGACGCCGCGGTCGGTGACGAGCTCACCGAGCCACATCACCACGGCAGTTCCGGTGGTCATGGTGACCACCATGACCAGAGTGATGAAGATCGACTTATCGGGCACGATGTTGGCAGCGGCTGGGCAGCCGCTGAACAGTGCGCCGGTACGGGCGGTCGCCACCAGGCCGGTGCCCTGGAGGATGGCGAGCGCCACCGTCAGGTAGCGGGTGTACTGAGTGATCTTCGCTGTACCTGACTGTCCCTCCTTCTTGAGGGCTTCCAGCCGGGGAATCACTACCGTCAGCAGCTGAAGAATGATGCTCGCTGTGATGTACGGCATGATGCCGAGCGCGAAGATCGTGATCTGCAGCAGTGCGCCACCGCTGAACAGATTCGCCAGACCGAGGAGGTTGTTGCCCGACTGGGCCTGGTCAAGGCAGAGCTGCACGCTCTTGTAACTGACCCCGGGGACCGGGATATGGGCGCCGAGCCGATACAGCACGATGATGCCGAGCGTAAAGAGCAGCTTCTTACGCAGGTCGGGGGTCTTGAACGCCCGGGCGAACGCGGTGAGCACGGTGCCTCCTGCCCCTCCCACTTCTTATGTGGAAGGGCTCGTCGAATACAGGGCCACGGCTCTGGGCCGTTGCGCAGCGTCCTGCCACGCACCGCAGCGGACACACACACAGAGGGGCCAGCATAGCCACAACTGATCCTAGGAACTCTAACAACGCCAGGCGCGAACTCCAGCCAGGAGTCGTGAGGCGGTCGGCACACGACCTCATCCCGGGGCCGGGACGGGCAGTTCAGCCGCCGTCCCCACCGAACCACGGGCGACAACAGCGCCCCTGCCACCCCCGCCGCCGGTGAACTCCGGGGCCACCAGGGATCACCCGGCACGGGCGGGGCATCTCGTCATCATTCCGTTGACGGCCGCCCCGCTTTCGCCACTCACCCGCTTTTGCGCGCGGCCGGAAATCAGCGGCCGGGCCCTTACGAGCTGCCGGGAGTTGGGCCCCCGGACGACCGCGATGTCCGGACATCAGCGGCAAGTCCGGCGCGAGTTGCGTACATCACCGATCAGGCCGGCCTCGCGCCCGGCCGGTGAATTTACCGCCGCATTACCCGGGACCGTATTGCGCTTTCACGCCCCGATATCGAGCGGATAACCGACGGAAAGAACCGTGTTTGACGTTCGCCGGGATATACCGCCATTCCCGCAGGGCCGGAAGGGTGCGGGCGCTGAGCCACGTAACGGCAGCGCTCACGGCCTCGCGGTGGCCCCGTGCACCGGTTCGCGGAGGGCATGAAAAAGCCTGGCCGGCTGCCCACCGCAGAGCGGATGGGCAGCCGGCCAGGCTTCAATGCCGTGCTGGTCGGTCGCCGACTAGATGAGCTCGGTGACCGTGCCGCCGGCAGCGGCGACCTTCTCCTTGGCGGAAGCGGAGACGGCGTCAACCGTCACCTGCAGCGCCACGGTGATCTCGCCGGCGCCGAGCACCTTGACGAGCTGGTTCTTGCGCACCGCGCCCTTGGCGACCAGATCGGCCACCGTGACCTCTCCACCCTCGGGGTAGAGAGCGCCGAGCTTCTCCAGGTTCACGACCTGGTACTCGGTGCGGAACGGGTTCTTGAAGCCCTTGAGCTTCGGGAGACGCATGTGGAGGGGCATCTGCCCGCCCTCGAAGCGCTCCGGAACCTGCGTACGGGCCTTCTGGCCCTTGGTGCCACGACCTGCGGTCTTACCCTTGGAGCCTTCGCCACGACCCACACGGGTCTTGGCGGTCTTGGCGCCCGGGGCAGGCCGGAGGTTGTGGACCTTCAGCGGGCTGTTTTCAGCCATGTCAGTCGACCTCCTCAACCGTTACGAGGTGGCGGACGGTGTTAGCCATGCCGCGGAACTCGGGACGGTCCTCCTTGACAACCGTGTCGTTCAGGCGCTTGAGCCCGAGCGAACGCAGGGTGTCGCGGTGGTTCTGCTTGCTACCGATGAACGACTTCGTCTGCGTGATCTTGAGGCGGGCCATTACGCACCCGCTCCCAATGCACGTGCACGAAGCAGAGCCGCGGGGGCGACATCCTCGAGGGGCAGACCACGGCGAGCCGCGATCTCCTCGGGACGCTGCAGACCCTGAAGGGCCGCCACGGTCGCGTGCACGATGTTGATCGGGTTCGACGAACCGAGCGACTTCGACAGAATGTCGTGAACGCCGGCGCACTCGAGCACGGCACGCACCGGGCCACCGGCGATAACGCCGGTACCGGGGGACGCCGGCTTGAGCAGTACGACGCCCGCAGCCTTTTCACCCTGGATCGGGTGGGGGATGGTGCCCTGGATACGCGGAACCTTGAAGAAGGTCTTCTTCGCCTCTTCAACGCCCTTGGCGATGGCCGCGGGAACTTCCTTGGCCTTGCCGTATCCGACACCTACGGTGCCGTCACCGTCGCCCACCACGACCAGCGCGGTGAAGCTGAAGCGGCGACCACCCTTGACAACCTTGGCAACACGGTTGATCGCAACTACGCGCTCAACGTAAGCGGTCTTCTCGGCAGGGCCACCGTCGCGACCCTTCCGGTCCCGCCGCTCGCCGCCACCGGCACCGCTTCCGCGGCGCTGGGGTCCAGCCATTGGATTTACCTCTCTCTGTTACGTCCGTTAGTCCCGGAATCGGGGCTTAGAACTTCAGCCCGGCTTCGCGGGCGGCGTCAGCCAGAGCGGCAATGCGCCCTGCGTACCTGTTGCCACCACGGTCGAACACGACGGTCTCGATGCCCGCAGCCTTCGCACGCTCGGCGACAAGCGCGCCGACCTGCTGAGCCTTGGCGCTCTTGTCCGCCTCGCCACCGCGGATCGAGGAGTCCAGGGTCGACGCCGACGCGAGCGTGTGGCCCGCGATGTCGTCGATGACCTGGGCCACGATGTTGCGGTTGGAGCGTGTCACGACCAGGCGAGGACGTACCGGCGTACCGGAGACGTGCTTGCGGACGCGGATGTGGCGGCGCTTGATGGCGGCGCGCTTGTACGCGTCGCCCTTGGCAATCTTTACACCGTATGCCATGGCTTACTTACCCGCCTTTCCGACCTTGCGGCGGATAACTTCGCCGGCGTACTTGACGCCCTTGGCCTTGTACGGGTCGGGCTTCCGCAGCTTGCGGATGTTAGCGGCGACCTCGCCGACCTTCTGCTTGTCGATGCCCTCGACGCTGAGCTTCGTGGGCGACTCGACCTTGAAGGTGATGCCTTCGGGAGCCTCGATAACGATGGGGTGGCTGTATCCGAGCGCGAACTCCAGGTTGGAGCCCTTCGCCTGGACGCGGTAACCCACACCACTGATTTCGAGCGCCTTGCTGTAACCCGCGGTCACGCCGGTGATCATGTTCGCCACCAGCGTGCGGGACAGGCCGTGGAGGGCCCTGTTCTGACGCTCGTCATTCGGACGAACGACGTTCAGAACGCCGTCCTCGCCCTTGGAGACCTCGATCGGCGCAGCGACGGTGTGCGAGAGGGAACCCTTGGGGCCCTTCACCGCGACCGTGCGGCCATCGATGGTGACGTCCACACCGACGGGAACCTGGATGGGGAGCTTGCCGATTCGCGACATTAGCTTTTCCTCCGTTCCCGACTACCAGACGTAGGCGAGGACTTCCCCACCTACGCCCTTCTTGCCTGCCTGCTGGCCGGTCAGGAGGCCGTGGGAAGTGGAGATGATCGCCACTCCCAGGCCGCCCAGAACCTTCGGCAGACCGGTGGACTTCGCATATACACGCAGACCCGGCTTCGAGATGCGCTTGATGCCGGCAATCGAACGCTCGCGGTTCGGGCCAAACTTCAGCTCAAGAACGAGGTTCTTGCCAACTTCGGCGTCCTCGACCTTCCAGCCGGTGATGAAGCCCTCCTGCTGGAGGATCTCCGCGATGTGCGACTTGATCTTGCTGTGCGGCATACCGACGGTGTCGTGGTACGCCGAGTTCGCGTTACGCAGACGCGTGAGCATGTCTGCGATTGGATCAGTCATGGTCATGTAGTGGCCTTCGGCCTCTCTCGCCGGGGTTTCCTGTATGCGCCATCCCTCTCCCTACTCAGAGGCAGGACGGGTGCGGTGCGGGGACCTACGGCGTAGTAAGTCGGTCAGGGCGGCAGGCGCCCAACCCCACAAGCCTACGGCATGCGGAGGAGGGCTCCCACCGACCAGATACTTACCGAGAGCACGAGGTAATCAGTACGCCCAAAGGGCAGTACTGACTACCAGGAGCTCTTGGTCACGCCCGGCAGCTCGCCACGGTGGGCCATCTCACGAAGGCACACGCGGCACAGGCCGAACTTGCGGTAGACGGAGTGCGGCCGGCCGCAGCGCTGGCAACGCGTGTACGCGCGCACAGCGAACTTGGGCTTGCGGGCCGCCTTAGCGATCAGAGCCTTCTTCGCCACGGTCAGTTCTCCTTGAACGGGAAGCCGAGGTGACGAAGGAGGGCACGGCCCTCGTCGTCATTGGTCGCCGTGGTGACCACGGTGATGTCCATGCCCCGGACCCGGTCGATCTTGTCCTGGTCGATCTCGTGGAACATGACCTGCTCCGTGAGACCGAAGGTGTAGTTGCCACGGCCGTCGAACTGCTTCGGCGACAGACCACGGAAGTCACGGATACGCGGAAGCGCGAGCGACAGCGTACGGTCCAGGAACTCCCACATGCGGTCACCACGGAGGGTGACGTGGCAGCCGATCGGCTGACCCTCGCGCAGCTTGAACTGCGCGATGGACTTCCGGGCCTTGGTGACAGCAGGCTTCTGGCCGGTGATCGTGGTGAGGTCGCGAATGGCGCCATCGATCAACTTGGAGTCGCGGGCTGCGTCGCCCACACCCATGTTGACCACGATCTTGACGAGGCCGGGGATCTGCATGACGTTCTCGTAAGAGAACTCTTCACGCAGCTTGCCCGCGATCTCCTCGCGGTAGCGCAGCTTGAGGCGCGGTGCGGTGGTGGTAGTCATCAGATGTCCTCACCGGTCCGCTTGGCAACGCGGATCTTGTTGCCCTCGTCGTCAAAGCGGAAGCCGACGCGAGTGACGACCTTCTTCCCGTCCTTCTCAACAACCAACTGCACGTTGCTGACATGGACCGGAGCCTCGGTCGTCACAATGCCGCCGGTCTGCGAACCGCGAGCGGTCTGGCCGGCCTTCGTGTGCTTCTTGACCCGGTTGACACCCTCGACCAGGACGCGGCTCTCGCGGGGGATGGCCAGAATGACCTTGCCCTGCTTGCCCTTGTCCTTACCGGTGATGACCTGAACCAGGTCGCCCTTCTTGATCTTCATGCTTACAGCACCTCCGGCGCGAGCGAGATGATCTTCATGAACTTCTTCTCGCGCAGCTCACGGCCCACCGGGCCGAAGATACGGGTGCCGCGAGGGTCGCCGTCGTTCTTCAGAATGACGGCGGCGTTCTCGTCGAAGCGGATGTACGAGCCGTCGGGACGGCGACGCTCCTTGACCGTGCGAACGATGACCGCCTTGACGACGTCACCCTTCTTCACATTGCCACCGGGGATCGCGTCCTTGACGGTGGCGACAATGACGTCGCCGATACCCGCGTAGCGGCGACCCGAGCCACCGAGAACACGGATGGTGAGAATTTCCTTCGCACCCGTGTTGTCGGCGATACGAAGTCGCGACTCCTGCTGGATCACGTCTATCTCCTGATCGTCTGCCGGTTCCCGGCGAGGGGGCCCCTTGCGGGGCGCCCCTCACCGAGCCTGGCGGAACTGACCTGAGCCGAAAAGCTCAGGAATTATTACTTGGCCTTCTCAAGGACCTCGACGATGCGCCAGCGCTTCGTCGCGGACAGCGGCCGGGTCTCCATCAGGAGGACACGGTCACCGATACCCGCGGCGTTGGCCTCGTCGTGTGCCTTGAGCTTGTTCGTACGGCGGATGACCTTGCCGTACAAAGCGTGCTTGACACGGTCCTCAACAGCGACGACGACGGTCTTGTCCATCTTGTCGCTGACCACAAGGCCCTCGCGGGTCTTGCGGAAGCCGCGCTGCTCGTTCGCGTTCGTCTCAGTCACAGTCTTCTCGCTCATCAGGCGCTCTCCACCGTCTCGATGCCCAGCTCGCGCTCACGCATCAGGGTGTAGATCCGGGCGATGTCCTTACGGACGGACTTGAGCCGACCGTGATTTTCGAGCTGCCCGGTCGCCGCCTGGAAGCGGAGGTTGAACAGTTCTTCCTTTGCCTCACGAAGCTTCGCGACGAGGTCCTCGTCGTTCAGCTCGCGCAGCTCAGTCGCCTTCGTACCGGCCACCATCACGACTCACCTGCCTCGCGCCGCACGATCCGGCACTTCATCGGAAGCTTGTGAGCAGCGCGGGTGAGCGCCTCACGAGCAATCTTCTCGTTCGGGTAGGACAACTCGAACATCACACGACCGGGCTTGACGTTCGCGATCCACCACTCGGGAGAACCCTTACCGGAACCCATGCGGGTCTCAGCAGGCTTCTTCGTCAGGGGGCGGTCCGGATAAATGTTGATCCAGACCTTTCCGCCACGCTTGATGTGGCGGGTCATCGCGATACGAGCAGCCTCGATCTGGCGGTTCGTCACGTATGCCGGCGTCAGCGCCTGGATGCCGTACTCACCGAATGCGACCTCAGTGCCACCCTTTGCCATACCGCTGCGCTTGGGGTGGTGCTGCTTGCGGTGCTTGACCCTACGAGGGATCAGCATGTCGGTCAGGCCTCCGTTCCAGTGCTCTCAGCCGGAGCAGCTGCGGCGGGAGCGTCGGCCTTGGGGGCCTCCGCTGCCGGCGCGGACTGCTGCGGCTTGCGGCCGCGGCCGCCACGCTCGCCACCGCGGGCTCCGCCACGGCCACCGGCCGGACGGTCGCCGCCACCGGCGGGACCGCCACCGGTTCCACCACGGGCCGGGCGGTTACCCGCACGGGCCGCGGCGTTCTCGGCGCGGACCTCGGCGATGTTCTTGACGTCGCCCTTGTAGATCCAGACCTTCACGCCGATACGGCCGAAGGTCGTCTTGGCCTCGAAGAAGCCGTAGTCCACGTTCGCGCGCAGGGTGTGCAGGGGCACACGGCCTTCGCGGTAGAACTCCGAGCGGGACATCTCGGCGCCGCCGAGGCGACCGCCGCACTGAATCTTGATGCCCTTGGCGCCGGCCTTCATCGTGCCCTGCATGCTCTTACGCATGGCGCGACGGAAGGAGACACGGGAGGAGAGCTGCTCGGCAACGGCCTGAGCAACCAGCTGCGCGTCCATCTCGGGGTTCTTGACCTCGAGGATGTTCAGCTGCACCTGCTTGCCCGTGAGCTTCTCGAGGTCGCCGCGGATGCGGTCGGCCTCGGCGCCACGGCGGCCGATGACGATGCCCGGACGCGCGGTGTGGATGTCCACACGCACACGGTCACGGGTGCGCTCGATCTCAACCTTCGAGATGCCGGCGCGCTCCATGCCGGACGTCATCATCCTGCGGATGGCGACGTCTTCCTTGACGTAGTCCTTGTACAGCTTGTCGGCGTACCACCGCGACTTGAAGTCCGTGGTGATGCCGAGGCGGAACCCGTGCGGGTTTACCTTCTGGCCCATTACCGGGTTCCTTCCTTGCTGCTGACGACCACGGTGATGTGGCTGGTCCGCTTGCGGATCCGGTAGGCACGGCCCTGCGCACGCGGACGGAACCGCTTCAGGGTCGGGCCCTCGTCCACGTACGCCTCGCTGATAACCAGCGACTTGGCGTCCGTGTGGTCGTAGTTGTGCGCGGCGTTGGCAATGGCGCTGTCAAGCACCTTGCCGACCGGCACGCTCGCGGCCTGCGCGGCGAAACGCAGGACTGCCTGAGCATCCGTGGCATCCATGCCCCGGATAAGGTCCACCACGCGGCGGGCCTTCATGGGCGTGACGCGGATATAGCGCGCCTGGGCCCTGGCTTCCATGGTTGTCCCTTCGGTGTCGTTCATAGTCTTCGCACCCCGCCTTAGCGGCGCTTCGACTTGCGGTCGTCCTTGACGTGGCCGCGGAAGGTGCGGGTCGGCGCAAACTCGCCGAGCTTGTGGCCGACCATGGACTCGGTGACGAACACCGGGATATGGATCTTGCCGTTGTGCACCGCGATGGTGTGACCCAGCATTGCCGGGATGATCATCGAGCGCCGGGACCAGGTCTTGATAACGGTCTTGGTGCCAGCTTCGTTCTGGACGTCCACCTTCTTGATGAGGTGTCCGTCGACGAAGGGCCCCTTCTTGAGACTACGCGGCATCTAAACCCGCTCCTAGCGCTTCTTGTTCGACTTGCGGCGGCGGACGATGTACTTGCTCGATGCCTTCTTCGGCGAGCGAGTACGACCCTCCTTCTGACCCCACGGGCTGACCGGGTGGCGACCACCTGAAGTCTTGCCCTCACCACCACCGTGCGGGTGGTCGACCGGGTTCATCGCCACACCGCGAACGGTCGGGCGAACGCCCTTCCAGCGCATACGGCCGGCCTTGCCCCAGTTGATGTTCGACTGCTCGGCATTGCCGACCTCGCCAATAGTGGCGCGGCAGCGGATGTCGACCAGACGGACCTCGCCCGACGGCATACGAAGGTGCGCCATGGCGCCTTCCTTCGCCAGCAGCTGGACCGAAGAACCCGCAGAACGGGCAATCTTCGCTCCGCCGCCGGGACGCATCTCGATGGCGTGGATGGTCGTACCCACCGGGATGTTGCGCAGCGGCAGGTTGTTACCGGGCTTGATGTCGGCGCCGGCGCCGTTCTCAACCTTGTCGCCCTGCACCATCTTGGCCGGAGCCAGGATGTAGCGCTTCTCGCCGTCTGCGTAGTGCAGCAGCGCGATGCGCGCGGTGCGGTTCGGGTCGTACTCGATGTGCGCGACCTTGGCCGGCACGCCGTCCTTGTCGTGACGACGGAAGTCGATCACTCGGAAGGCACGCTTGTGTCCGCCACCCTGGTGGCGAACGGTGATCCGACCGGCGTTGTTACGGCCGCCCTTGCTGTGCAGCGGGCGAACCAGCGACTTCTCCGGCGTGGACCGCGTGATCTCGACAAAGTCGGCTACGGAGGAGCCACGGCGGCCCGGCGTAGTCGGCTTGTACTTGCGGATTCCCATTTCTCAGTCCTCGTCCGATTCCGGACGACTCGACCTCCGTCAGGAGGTCGGGCCGCCGAAGATGTCGATACGGTCGCCCTCGGCGAGGGTCACGATGGCGCGCTTGGTGTCAGCACGCTTGCCGAAACCGGTCTTGGTCCGCTTGCGCTTACCCTGCCGGTTGATCGTGTTGACCCCGGTGACCTTGACCGAGAAGACCGCCTGAACGGCTTCCTTGATCTGGGTCTTGTTGGTGCCGGGCGAGACGATGAACGTGTACTTGTTCTCGTCCAGGAGCGCGTAGCTCTTCTCGGACACAACCGGCCTGACAAGAATGTCACGCGGGTCCGTGAAGGCCTTGCTCGGCGGGACGGGCTCGGAAGCTACCGTCTCCCGGCGCGCCTTGGCGTTACGGGCAGCCTTGGCAGCCTTGGCAGCCTTGGAAGCAATGCTCGGGTGTCGCGTAGCCATCAGGCTTCGCTCCCTTCGGTCTCAACGGCCTTGGGGCCAGACACGAAGGACTCGAAAGCGGCCTGAGTGAAGACCACGTCGTCCGAGACGAGCACGTCGTACGTGTTCAGCTGGCCCGGCGCCAGGAGGTGCACCTGGGGCAGGTTACGGGCGGACAGCCACGCGGCCCTGTCGGAACGCTCGGCGATCAGGAGCACGTTCTTACGCTCGCTGATCTTGCCCAGCAGTGCCTTGGCGGCCTTCGTGGAAGCCGAACCCTCGACCACGTCGGTGACGATGTGGATACGAGCGTTGCGGGCCCGGTCGGAGAGGGCACCGCGGAGCGCGGCAGCCTTCATCTTCTTGGGGGTCCGCTGCGAGTAGTCACGCGGGTGCGGGCCGTGTACGACGCCACCGCCCACGAACTGCGGCGCACGGGTCGAACCCTGACGGGCTCGGCCGGTGCCCTTCTGGCGGTACGGCTTGCGGCCGCCGCCTCGGACCTCGGCGCGAGTCTTGGTGCTGTGCGTGCCCTGACGGGCAGCTGCCAGCTGTGCGACTACGACCTGGTGGATCAGCGGAATGCTGACCTTGGCGTCGAAAATCTCCGCGGGGAGCTCGACGGTCCCGGTCTTGTCGCCTGCAGGCGAAAGGATGTCAATGGTGCTCATCGGTTCCTCAAACCCCCTTGGCCGCGGTACGGACCAGGACGAGGCCACCGTTGGGACCAGGAACCGCTCCCTTGATCAGGAGCAGGCCCTTCTCCGCGTCAACGGCATGCACGGTCAGGTTCTGGGTGGTGACGCGCTCGTTACCCATACGGCCTGCCATACGCATGCCCTTGAAAACGCGACCCGGGGTGGCGCAGCCACCGATCGAGCCGGGCTTGCGGTGCATGCGGTGGGCACCGTGGGATGCGGGGCCGCCCTTGAAGTTGTGACGCTTCATGACACCGGCGAAGCCCTTGCCCTTGCTCTTGCCCGTGACGTCAACCTTGACGCCGGACTCGAACAGATCGGCAGTGATCTCCTGGCCGAGCGTGTACTCGCTGGCGAAGGAGGTACGGAGCTCCACCATGTGGCGGCGCGGGGTCACATCGGCCTTGGCGAAGTGGCCCTTGAGGGGCTTGTTCACCTTGCGAGGGTCGATCTCGCCGAAGGCGATCTGGACCGACTCATAGCCGTCACGGTCATTCGTGCGGACCTGGGTCACGACATTGGGCCCAGCCTTGACGACGGTCACCGGAACGATCCGGTTGTTCTCGTCCCAGACCTGGGTCATGCCGAGCTTCTCGCCCAGGATTCCCTTAATCTGCTTTGCCATCGTTCCCGCGCCTCTCAGAGCTTGATCTCGATGTCAACGCCGGCCGGAAGGTCCAGGCGCATCAACGAGTCAACGGTCTTGGGCGTCGGGTCGAGGATGTCGATCAGGCGCTTGTGAGTGCGCATCTCGAAATGCTCGCGCGCGTCCTTGTACTTGTGCGGCGACTTGATGACGCAGTACACGTTCTTCTCAGTGGGAAGCGGCACCGGGCCCGCGACTGACGCACCAGTTCGCGTCACCGTCTCGACGATCTTCTTCGCCGAGGAATCGATGACCTCGTGGTCGTAAGCCTTGAGCCGGATGCGGATCTTCTGTCCCGCCATGGCTACTTCGTAGTCCTGTCTTTCGTCACGCCCTGGAGCCCGGGGGGTCTGACGCTCTTCAGAGTCCGTACTCCGAAAACCGCTGTTCTGGACCGACCCACGCGGTCGGGCGTGTCGCATCCCCTCTACGAAAATCTCCCGAAGAAGATCCCAACCAAGGGGGTGCGGGGCCGAAGACCGCGCAGTGCTCAATGAAGAGCGTCGGGGGCAGAACACCCACCGGGAGCCTGGTCTGCACCCCGCAACGCTTCCCGAAAGATTCCCGTACGTCCGCCCCAGCGCTGCCCAGAGGGCAGTTGGGACGACGAGTACTGTGGGACTAGCTTTCAGTTCTCCCGACGAGAGACGCGCAGCATCGGCACTCAACCGAGCAACCTGAACAGTGTGCCATATGGGTCAGTGCGGACGCCAATCGGGGCGATAAAGCGTACCCCATGGTCGATACGGGTCAGGTTTTAGCCGCGTACGGGAGGAACTGGGCCCAGACGGTCGGCGCGAAGGCGAGCGTGAGCCGGGGGCCGGGCGGGTTCTTGGAGTCGCGGACGTGGACCGAGCTGGGGGACGCAGCGACCTCGACGCACTCATTGCTGTTGCTGCTGTCGCTATAACTGCTCTTGAACCACTCCAGCTCGGAGGTGTCCCCGGCAGAGGTCTTGCGGATCATGTCTCTCCCAGCACTTGCTCGATAAAGGCCAGCGATTCCCCTGGTGGGAGCGCCTGAGCCCGGATGATGCCACACCGCAGCTCAATGATCCGGAGTTGTTTCGGATCGGAGACCGGGCGGCTGCCGAAGTCCCCCTCGGAGCGCCCCACCGCCGTACCGTCGCCGAACTTCAGCACCTGCATCTCCCCGCCCATGCCAGCGTGGTCATCCCGGACCGTCGGCATCACCTGGAGCTCAACGTTTCGCAACTGCCCTAGTTCCAAGAGGCGTTCGAGCTGTTGGCGCAACACCATTCTGCCTCCGAGAGAGCGGCGCAGCGTCACCTCTTCCTGAACGAAGCTCAGCTCCGGAGCAGGCGACCGTTCGAAAATGGACTGTCGAGCCACCCGAGCAGCCACCAGCCTCTCCACCTCGTCACGCGAGAAGGCAGGCCGACGCATCCCGAACAACGCCTCCGCGTACTCCCGCGTCTGCAACAGCCCGTGAATGTTGTGGTTCCCGTAGGCCGCCAGCTCAACCGCCTGCGCCTCCAGCTTCGCCAACGCCCGGACCTTCTTCGGGTACCGGGCCTCCGCCACATCCCGTTTCATCGCGGAGAGCTTGCCGTTCGCGCCCAGGACCTCGTCCGCCCTGTCCAGAAACTCGGGGCGGGGAATCCTCTTCCCGCCCTCCACCTTGTAGACCTGGTCCTCGCCGTACCCGATCGCCGTTCCGAACTCCCCCGCGCGCATCCCCGCCGCTTCTCGCCAGACCTTGATCTGGCGGCCCACCGCTGCGACCACGGCCGCTCCCGATTCGTCCTCGGGGTCCACGTCCCAGCCGGGCTCGTCCGCCCCGCCGTCTTCGCGCTCCGTACCGTCCACGCTCATCCCGCGCCCACCTCCGACGTACCGACCCAACCCGTCCTCAACGCCTGTGCGTACCCAACAGGTCACCCCGGACAGCCCGGACAACGCCGGACAAGCACTGGACAGTCACCGTACGCAAGCGCGTCATCACTGTTCACGGTACGCACGCACGGCCACGCTGAGTGACATGAACCGAGAACTCACCCAACCCGGCACCGGCACGCGGCAGTTCGCCATCCAGCTCTCCGCCACCCGCCGGGGCGCCAGGCTCGCGCGGCTGCTCGCGGTCGAGGAGCTGCGCTCCTGGGGGCTCCCCCTGGAGACGCCCGCGCACGTCATCGCCGAGCTGGCGGCGAACGCCGCACTGCACGGGCACCTGCCGGGGCGGGACTTCCGGCTCACGCTGGCCGTCGTGGGCGACGACGTACTGCGTATCGAGGTGATCGATCCGCGCGGCGACCGGCTGCCCGCGCCTGTGCAGGAGCCGGCCGAGGGCGAGTCGGGGCGTGGGCTGCTGCTGGTCGAGGCGCTCGCCGACCGCTGGGGAGTGACTCCGGGGCCCGCGCCCTGCAAGACCGTATGGGCGGAAATCGACCTGCCCACCGGATCGCGACAGCCGCGACCCGGTGGGCCGCGACCCGGGAACCCACGACATGTAGTTCTTTAAATCCCGGAGGGGAAAATACCCTTACCAACCCCTCCAGCCTCCCGTCACCCACACGGGTGATCTGTGGCAACTGGGCTGGATTTCCGGCCGGTTGGCGGGCATATGCTCGGTCCAACAACCACAGACATGCGACGGCCCCCGGCCGGGACTGGCATCCCGATCGAGGGCCTGACCAACAGGAAGTGACACCTTCCCGATGGCTTCAAAGCACTTTAACGCGCCCTCGCGCGCGTCGTCCGCCGTTCCCGGCGGCGGTCCCCGATCCGGTGTTGTTCACGTCAATGTGCGGCACAACAGCCGCTACACCGTGGTCGGCAACCACCTGGCCCAACACCGCGAACTCTCACTCCTCGCGATCGGGCTCGCCGTCCATATCCAGTCGCTGCCGGTCGGCGCGCCGATCGGCATCAAGTCCCTGACGGCCCGCTTCCCGGAGAGCGAGCACCGCATCGCGGGCGCGCTGCGGGAGCTGGAGACGTACGGCTACCTGGAACGCACCCGGGAGCGCCTTCCCAGCGGCAAGGTCGTCACCCGCACGGTGTCGTACAACCAGCCGGGCGCGGAACCCACCGAACCGGCCGCGCCCGAGCCCCCGGCGGCCCAGCCCGCCGCGCAGGAGCCCGCACCCACTGCCCCGGCGCGACCACTCCCCCAGCCCCGCTCCGCCGACCTGGCGCGACACCGCACGGCAATGGACCTGCTCACAGACCTGCACCGGCACGACCCCCGGCTGCTGCTCGCCGAACGGGACGTACGCCGCCTCGCGCCGGGCGTCGAGGCTTGGCTGGAGGCCGGGGCCAGGCCCGGCGCCGTACAGCGAACCCTGACCGCGACCGTCCCGGACAACCTGAAACACGCGGCGGGGCTGCTCGCGTACCGCCTGGCCGAGCTGATGCCGCCGTTCCTGCCGACACCCCCACAGGCGGTACGCCCGGACCCACTCCAGAACTGCGAAACCTGCGACCGCGCGTTCCGAGCCCCCGCACCGGGCCACTGCCGCGACTGCCTCGCTGAGGCGGCCTGATGAGCGGGCGCACACCGCACCGGTATCGGGCTATGCGGGAGTTCGTTCAGTCGATGGACGACACCCTTCCCGGCAAGTTCGAGATCACGAAGGAGGGGATCGTCCACGACCTGATGGCTCCGAATCCTCCCCACGAGCTGACCAGAGCCCGGATCAGCCGCCGCCTGGAGCGGGTCATGCCGGACGGGTTCGTGGCACACACGGGCGCTCCCGACGTGGAAAGCGGGCCGGAAGGCATCATGCGCCTTCCCGACCTCATCGTGATCGCCCTCGCCGACATGGAAGGCCAAGGCTCCTTCGATCCGCGTTCGCTCATCGCCGCCGTCGAAGTCGTGTCCCGTTCCAACCCGGACAACGACTGGGTGAACAAGATGCGGGACTACCCGCTCCTCGGCATCCCCACCTACGCGATCTTCGACCCGCGCACGGGCACAGGCGCGGTCCTCTCCGAGATCCACCCGACGGCGCAAGGGCCGCGCTATGCCACGCGCAAGGACTTCATCTACGGCGAGGACGTCACCGTTGGCGACTGGACGATCTCGACCGAGGGCCTGCCGCGCTACGCGTAGAGCCGGCGGAGATCCCCCTGACCGATGGGTCACCCCAAATGAGTGGTCATATGCCAAAGGCAAGTGCCGGAGGCATTTCTGAACCTAGGTTCCCGTACATGGTCAGTTCATCCCATGAGGCCTCGCACCGGATCTTCCAGGACCGCCCCGAGCTCCTCACGCCCGTCTTCCGAATCCTGGGCGTACCCCTGTCCGACAAGCCATCCGTCGAGGTGCTCACCCCGGATGCCACCGAGATCCGTCCGTTGGAGCGCCGAGTGGACAGCGTGCTGCGCGTTCATCCACCCGGAGAAGACAGATTCCTGCTCGCCATCGAAGCGCAAGGTCGGCGTGACCCGGACAAAGCGTCCAGCTGGACGTACTACCTCGCCTATCTCCAGGCGAAGTACGACATGCCGGCCCTTCTCCTGGTCGTCTGCCAGGACGAGTTGACCGCCGAATGGGCAGCGGGGCCTTTCAGGGTCGGGGTGAAGGGCTGGACAGCCCTGAGCACCCACCCTCTTGTCCTTGGCCCCAACAATGTCCCCAGGATCACCGATCCCGCCGAGGCGGCGCTGGACCTCCCACTGGCGACCTTCTCCGCCATGACGCATGGAAAAGACCCGAACGTCACGGCCATACTGAAGGCGCTGGTGACCGCTTTGGGGCGCTCGAAAACGCGCTCCATCAGGTACTACGCGGAAATGCTGGAAATCGGCCTGGGGGCGACCCCGGCACGGGACATCTGGAGGAACCTGATGAATGAAGCCAGCTACTTCCCTGGTCGCGGGACCCTGGTCGAGGAGACCTACCTCAGGGGCGAAGCTGATGGCGAAGCCAAGGGGAAAGCCGAGGGGAAAGCCGATTCGATCCTGCAGCTACTGGCTGCCCGCAGTGTCCCCGTCTCGGACGCTGCCGCACAGCGGATCACCGACTGCACCGACCTCAACACCCTGAACCGGTGGTTCGGCCGCGCGGTCACCGCCGAAGCCGCCGAGGAACTGTTCACCGAAGCAGACCAGGCGGAGAGCACCGAGTAATGAGAGCGAAGGTGAACGGCAGCTACTTCCCCGGCCACGGCACCCTCGTCGAGGAGACCTACCTCAGGGGCGTAGCCAGCGGTGAAGCCAGGGGCAGGGTCAAGGCGATCCTGCGCCTGTTGAACCACCGCAGCATCCCCGTCCCCGAGGCCCTCGCCCAGCGGATCACCGACTGCACCGACCTCGACACCCTGGACCGCTGGCTCGATCGCGCGGTCACCGCCGACGCCGCCGAGGAACTGTTCGTCGAAGAGGAGACGGCCGCACCCGAGGCCGCCGAGTAGCCCCACTCCCAGGCCGCTCCGCCGGGTCGCCGCAACCGCGACCCGGCGGGTCACCCCAAGCCCCAGCCACGGCGCCCAAGCAACCTCCTCCCCCGAATCTTCGTCAAGCTTCACGGAACGCAGCGAAAGGGACCGGCCGCTGCGGGGGAAGCGGACGGGGCAGTGGCGTTGACCAGCGCGAATGAACAGACGGCAGGCTCTCCTGCGGTGCATACGTCCGGGCCCGCCCGGCGGGCCCTGATCGTCGCCGCCGGTGCCGCCGCCCTTGCCTCGTGCTCCGTGCCCGCGCCGCGCCGTACGACCCCCGCCGCCGATCCCGCGCCCGGGAAGCCGATCGCACGATCGCGGCACGCGCTGGTGTTGCAGATCCTGGCGCACCCGGACGACGACCTGTACTTCATGAACCCGGACACCCAGCACACGCTGGACTCCGGCGTCCCGCTGGTCAGCGTGTATGTGACCGCCGGTGAGTCCAAGGGTGTCAACAGGATCCCCGGTGAGCCGCACCCCGCCGGGGACAAGTCGGCGTACTCCTCCTCCCGGCTCCAGGGGCTGCGGCAGGCGTACGCGACCCTGCTTGGCCTCCCCCGGTTCACGCCATGGAAGCGGTCTGTCATCACACTGCGCGGTGCGCAGCGCGCAGAGCTCAACACGCTTACGCACAACGGGCGTCGGGTCGAGATGATCTTCCTTAATCTGGCCATGTACACCACGTGGGGGCGCCTCGGCCTGCCCAGCCTGTGGGAGTCCCGGGGGCTTTCGCTGCGCACTGTTGTGGCCGACAACTCGCCGCTGCAGAAGGCGAGTTCGTACGCGTACGACGAGCTCATCGACGTACTCGCCGGGCTCCTTGAGCACTACCGGCCCACCCTGGTGCACACCCTCGATCCCGACCCCGACATCCAGCAGAGTGACGAAGCCACCCGGCGCCGGGACGACGAGCAGCGCGGGCACTCCGACCATGCCGACCACACCGCCGTCGCGTCCTTCGCCTGGGCCGCGATGATCCGCCGGGTCGCCGAGGCCACCAAGGACGGGGGTGACGTGCCCGGCTTCGTCGCCACGGCCTTCCGCGGTTACTACAACCATCACTGGCCGAAGAACCTGCCGGGCAAGGTGCTGCGTGAGAAGGCCGCACACCTCGTCTCGTACGGCGGCGATCCCGGCTGGGAGTGCGGGAACGCGGCGGGCTGCGGCGACTACAACGTCGGCGGCGACCGTCCGCTCGCCAGCCGCAAGGGTTGGATCCGCTCCACCCACTACCGCTACCCCGGCGCCCGTCCCGTCGTCTCGACCGAGTCCGACGGGCGGCTGACGGCCTACAGCGTGCTGGGCCTGCGGGTCGCACGGCACCGGGAGAGCGCGCCGGGCAGCGGCGCATGGGGGCCGCCGGACGACTTGGGCGGCGGGCCGCTGGCCCCCGCGCTCGGGGCGGCGGCGCTCGACGACGGCAGGCAGCTGCTGTTCGGGCTGCGGTTCGCCGCGCTGGCCGGCCACGGCGCTGCCAACACCCGCGAGATCGTGCTGCTCGAACAGCGCACGCCCGGTGGGGAGTTCGGCGCCTGGACGGGCCTGGGCAACCCGGAGAAGCGCCCGGACCGAGGCCGTCGTATCGGCTCGCCCGTCGCCGTGGCGGCCCCCGACGGGCGGGTCCATTTCTTCGTACGCAACGCGGATCAGGGCATCAGTACGCGGGTACGGGACACCGCCGGGCACTGGGACGCCTGGCGCGACCTGGGCGGCGGTGAGGTCCAGGACGGGCTGGCGGCGGTGGCTGACGGCGAAGGCCGCGTCCATGTGTTCGCGGCCGGACGCGACGCCGTGCACCACTGGACGCAGGACGCACCGGGCACGCCGGTCCGGTCACGCCCCGCGCCGGGCCTGCCCGCGCCCGGGGACTCCCCCACCGCCCTGGCCGCGCCGGACGGCGGCATCGACCTGGTCTACCGGCGGCCCGCGACGGCCCGGCTCACGAAGGTCCGGGTCGGTGGCGGCAGCCGGGGGCGCCTGCGCTTCGACGGGTACGGGGCCCTGGACGCCGTAACGGCCCCTTCGGGTCCCGTCCTGCTGGGCCGGGACGAGCGGGGGCGGGTTCAGCTGCTTGCGGGGGGACGCCTGGTACGACGTAAAGGAGGGCCTGCCGCCCTGGAGGGAGCCGCGCTGCACCTCGGGCCCCGGGGCCCGGTCGTGGTGGGTATCGGAGCGGACGCGATGCCCTGGCTCTGGCGGCCGTAGAAGCCCGTACATACAACAGAAGGGCCCCTGTACCGCCGCGAACGGCAGTACAGGGGCCCTCCTTGGTGCTCAGATCGAGCAACCAGGTCAGAACACCAAATTACTTGGTGATCTTGGTGACCTGGCCGGCGCCGACGGTCCGGCCACCCTCACGGATGGCGAACTTCAGGCCCTCTTCCATCGCGACGGACTGGATGAGGTTGACGGTCATGATGGTGTTGTCACCAGGCATGACCATCTCGGTGCCCTCGGGAAGGGTCACCACGCCCGTTACGTCCGTGGTGCGGAAGTAGAACTGCGGGCGGTAGTTGTTGAAGAAGGGGGTGTGACGGCCACCCTCGTCCTTCGACAGGATGTAGGCCTGGGCCTCAAACTCGGTGTGCGGCGTGACCGAACCCGGCTTGATGATGACCTGGCCGCGCTCGACGTCCTCGCGCTTGATGCCGCGGAGGAGGAGGCCCACGTTCTCGCCGGCCTGACCCTCGTCGAGCAGCTTGCGGAACATCTCGATACCCGTGACCGTGGTGGTGGTCTTGGTCTCCTTGATGCCCACGATGTCAACAGTCTCGTTGACCTTGAGGATGCCACGCTCGATACGACCGGTGACGACCGTGCCACGACCCGTGATCGTGAAGACGTCCTCGATCGGCATCAGGAACGGCTTGTCGACATCGCGCTCGGGCTGCGGGATCGACTCGTCGACGGCCTTCATGAGGTCGAGAACAGTCTGGCCCCACTCCTTGTCGCCCTCAAGCGCCTTGAGCGCCGAGACCTTGACGACCGGAAGGTCGTCGCCCGCGTACTCGTACTCGGAAAGGAGCTCACGAACCTCAAGCTCAACGAGCTCCAGGATCTCCTCGTCGTCCACCATGTCGGCCTTGTTCAGCGCGACAACGATGTACGGAACGCCGACCTGGCGGGCCAGGAGCACGTGCTCCTTGGTCTGCGGCATCGGGCCGTCGGTCGCGGCGACGACGAGAATGGCGCCGTCCATCTGCGCCGCACCCGTGATCATGTTCTTGATGTAGTCCGCGTGGCCGGGGCAGTCGACGTGCGCGTAGTGACGCGACTCCGTCTGGTACTCCACGTGCGAGATCGAAATCGTGATACCGCGCTGGCGCTCTTCGGGAGCCTTGTCGATCTGGTCGAAGGCCGAGGCCTCGTTCAGATTCGGAAACGCGTCATGCAGCACCTTGGTAATGGCGGCCGTAAGGGTCGTCTTACCGTGGTCGATGTGACCGATGGTGCCGATGTTGACGTGCGGCTTAGTCCGCTCGAACTTTGCCTTCGCCACTGGATCCTCCTGCGGAGTGGTTCTGTACGCCTTGCTTCATCGGCGCCAGGTGATCTTTGCTGGGATGCCGACCGCCGGGGGATCTCCCACACGGTAATGCCGGAAAATCCCGGCGGTCGGTGTCAAGCCTAAAACGGGCACTCGGGGGAGCTACTCGCCCTTGGCCTTCGCAATAATCTCCTCGGCGACGTTCCGCGGAACCTCGGCGTAGGAGTCGAACTGCATCGAGTAGCTTGCGCGACCCGAGGTCTTGCTGCGGAGGTCTCCGACGTAGCCGAACATCTCCGAGAGGGGCACGAGGCCCTTCACGACGCGAGCGCCGCTGCGCTCCTCCATGGCCTGAATCTGGCCACGGCGGGAGTTGAGGTCGCCGATCACATCGCCCATGTAGTCCTCGGGCGTAGTGACCTCGACAGCCATCATCGGCTCAAGGAGCACGGGAGAGGCCCTACGGGCACCCTCCTTGAACGCCTGCGAACCGGCGATCTTGAAGGCCAGCTCCGAAGAGTCGACCTCGTGGTAGCCACCGTCGAGAAGGGTGATGCGAACACCGACCATCTCGTAGCCGGCCAGGATGCCGAACTTCATGGCTTCCTGGGCACCGGCGTCCACCGAGGGGATGTACTCCCTGGGGATGCGGCCACCAGTGACCTTGTTGATGAACTCGTAGGACGCGTCGCCACCCTCGATGGGCTCCATCGAGATCTGCACCTTCGCGAACTGGCCAGTTCCACCAGTCTGCTTCTTGTGCACATAGTCGATGCGGTCGACCTTCTTACGGATCGTCTCGCGGTAGGCGACCTGCGGCTTGCCGACGTTCGCCTCGACGCGGAACTCGCGCTTCATGCGGTCGACGAGCACCTCGAGGTGAAGCTCGCCCATACCACCGATGATGGTCTGGCCGGTCTCCTCGTCGGAGTGAACCTGGAAGGAGGGGTCCTCCTCCGCGAGGCGCTGGATAGCAATACCCAGGCGCTCCTGGTCACCCTTGGACTTCGGCTCGATGGCGACCTGAATGACCGGGGCCGGGAAGTCCATGGACTCCAGGATGACCGGCTTCTTCTCGTCACAGAGCGTCTCACCCGTGGTGGTCTGCTTCAGACCCATGACGGCGACGATGTCGCCGGCGCCCACCGAGGGGATCTCCTCACGCTTGTTCGCGTGCATACGGTAGATCTTCCCGATGCGCTCCTTCTTGCCCTTCACCGAGTTCAGCACCGCAGTGCCGGCCTCAAGGCGGCCCGAGTAAACCCGGACGAAGGTGAGCTTTCCGAGGTGCGGGTCGCTCGCGATCTTGAACGCAAGACCGGAGAACGGCTCGTCGTCGGACGGCTGACGCGAAATGATCTTCTCGGGGTCCTTGACGTCGTGACCCTCAATGGCGTCGACGTCCAGGGGAGAAGGCAGGTAGCGCACAACCGCGTCGAGCAGGGGCTGAACGCCCTTGTTCTTGAACGCGGTACCGCAGAACACCGGGGAAACCGTGATGGAGTCCGCAGTGCCCTTGGAAGCCAGGGTGATACGACGAATCGCGGCGTAAAGCTGGTCCACGGTGGGCTCCTGGCCCTCCAGGTACAGCTCCATCATCTCGTCGTCGTGCTCGGAAACAGCCTCAAGCAGCTTGCCGCGCCACTCGTCAGCTGCCTCGACGTGAGTGTCCGGGATGTCGACTACGTCGTACATCTCGCCCTTGGTGGCTTCGGCCTGCCAGACAAAGGCCTTCATCGTCACGAGGTCGACGACGCCCTTGAAGTCAGCCTCAGCACCAATGGGGAGCTGCATGACCAGCGGCACCGCACCGAGGCGGTCCACGATCATGTCCACACAGCGGTGGAACTCGGCGCCGGTGCGGTCGAGCTTGTTGATGAAGCAGATACGCGGCACGCCGTAGCGGTCCGCCTGACGCCAGACAGTCTCGGACTGCGGCTCGACTCCCGCCACACCGTCGAACACGGTGACAGCACCGTCGAGGACGCGGAGCGAACGCTCCACCTCGACGGTGAAGTCGACGTGACCCGGGGTGTCGATGATGTTGATCGTGTGATCAACCTCATCGAGCGGCCAGTGGCAGGTCGTCGCGGCAGACGTGATCGTGATGCCGCGCTCCTGCTCCTGCTCCATCCAGTCCATCGTCGCTGCGCCGTCGTGGACTTCACCGATCTTGTAGCTCACACCGGTGTAGAAGAGGATCCGCTCGGTGGTGGTCGTCTTACCCGCGTCGATGTGGGCCATGATCCCAATGTTGCGGACCTTGGCCAGGTCAAGCGAAGTGGTGGCCATAAGGCTCAATCTTCTCTCGGTCTCGATGGGGAAAGCGACTACCAGCGGTAGTGCGCGAAGGCCTTGTTCGACTCGGCCATCTTGTGGGTGTCCTCGCGCTTCTTGACAGCAGCGCCAAGACCGTTGGAGGCGTCGAGCAGCTCGTTCATGAGGCGCTCGGTCATGGTCTTCTCACGGCGGGCGCGGGAGTAACCCACGACCCAACGCAGCGCGAGAGTGCCCGCACGACCGGGCTTGACCTCGATCGGCACCTGGTACGTGGCGCCACCGACACGGCGGGACTTGACCTCAAGAGACGGCTTTACGTTCTCAAGGGCACGCTTCAGCGTGATGACCGGGTCGTTACCGGTCTTCTCGCGGAGGCCTTCCATGGCGCCGTACACGATCCGCTCGGCAGTGGAACGCTTGCCGTTGAGCAGGATCTTGTTGATGAGGGAGGTGACAAGAGGAGAGCTGTAGACCGGGTCAATGATGACCGGGCGCTTCGGGGCGGGGCCCTTACGAGGCATTCTTACTTCTCCTTCTTGGCGCCGTAGCGGCTGCGGGCCTGCTTGCGGTTCTTGACACCCTGGGTGTCAAGGGAGCCGCGGATGATCTTGTAACGAACACCCGGCAGGTCCTTCACACGGCCGCCACGCACGAGCACGATCGAGTGCTCCTGCAGGTTGTGTCCCTCACCCGGGATGTAAGCGGTGACTTCGATCCCGCTGGTCAGACGCACACGCGCGACCTTACGCAGGGCCGAGTTCGGCTTCTTCGGGGTGGTCGTGAACACTCGCGTGCAGACGCCACGGCGCTGGGGCGAACCCTCAAGCGCGGGCGTCTTGTTCTTCTCGACCTTGTCTTGCCGGCCCTTGCGGACCAGCTGCTGGATCGTAGGCACTACTTCTCCGGTTTCTGTGTGCCGATCACTGTGAAACTAACCTGGAACACCACCGACCCACGCGGTCGGGTGTGTCGAACACTGCGAACAACCCCGCGGAACAGAGAAGCAGCAGATTGCGGCGAAATCGCCCTGGCTCATGGGACGGACATAGGCACGTCCCAGAGCCCAGGCACACCCCAGGCACAAGGGTTGAGCGTACCTACCTCATCGACTCTGGTCAAAACAAATGCTCCGCACCCAACACGCCGTACTTCCCACGAGGTCGCACGCGGCCGTTAAACGTGATCCTTTACGGCCGGGCACCAACAGCGTGGGAGGAACCGCAGTAAATGCGCCCTGACGCCCTCACAACGCCGCAGGGCGGCCACCCCGTGAAGAGTGACCGCCCCGTGGACGTACTGCTCGTGCTGTCCGGTCCTACTGGTTGTACGGACCGTAGTCGTAGTCCTCCAGCGGAACCGCCTGGCCGGAGCCGGTGCCGAAGGGCGAGTAGTCGATGTCGTCGTAACCGACGGCCGAGTACATCGCTGCCTTGGCCTCCTCGGTCGGCTCGACCCGGATGTTGCGGTAACGGGCGAGGCCCGTACCGGCCGGGATGAGCTTGCCGATGATGACGTTCTCCTTGAGGCCGATCAGGGAGTCCGACTTGGCGTTGATCGCCGCGTCGGTCAGAACCCTGGTCGTCTCCTGGAAGGACGCCGCCGACAGCCACGACTCGGTCGCCAGCGAGGCCTTGGTGATACCCATCAGCTGCGGACGGCCGGAGGCCGGGTGGCCGCCTTCCGTGACCACACGACGGTTCTCGCCCTCGAAGCGACCGCGCTCGACGAGCTCGCCCGGAAGCAGCTCGGCGTCGCCCGACTCGATGATCGTCACGCGGCGCAGCATCTGCCGGATGATGATCTCGATGTGCTTGTCGTGGATCGACACGCCCTGGCTGTTGTAGACCTTCTGGACTTCGCCGACCAGGTGGATCTGGACCGCGCGCTGACCGAGGATCCGCAGGACGTCGTGCGGGTTGGTCGCACCGACGGTGAGCTTCTGGCCCACCTCGACCGCGTCGCCCTCGCCCACCAGCAGACGAGCACGCTTGGAGATCGGGAACGGCGTCTCTTCGCTGCCGTCGTCCGGGACGACGACGAGCTTCTTCGTCTTCTCGGTCTCCTCGATACGGATGCGGCCGACCGCCTCCGAGATCGGGGCGACACCCTTGGGCGTACGAGCCTCGAAGAGCTCGACGACTCGGGGCAGACCCTGCGTGATGTCGTCACCCGCCACACCACCGGTGTGGAAGGTACGCATCGTCAGCTGGGTACCGGGCTCACCGATGGACTGGGCGGCGATGATGCCGACCGCCTCACCGATGTCGACCAGCTTGCCGGTGGCCAGCGAACGGCCGTAGCAGAACGCACAGGTACCGACCGTGGACTCGCAGGTCAGGACCGAGCGGGTCTTGACCTCCACCACACCGTGCAGGATCAGCTGGTCGATGAGCACGTCACCGAGGTCGACATTGGCCGGCGCGATGACCTTGCCGTCGATGACGACATCCTCGGCGAGCATGCGTGCGTACACGCTCGTCTCGACGTCGTCGGTCTTGCGGAGGATGCCGTCGGCACCCTTCTCCGCGATCTTCAGCTTGAGGCCACGGTCGGTACCGCAGTCCTCTTCACGGATGATCACGTCCTGCGAGACGTCCACCAGACGACGGGTCAGGTAACCCGAGTCGGCGGTACGCAGGGCGGTGTCGGCCAGACCCTTACGGGCACCGTGGGTGGAGATGAAGTACTCCAGCACCGACAGGCCCTCACGGAACGACGCCTTGATGGGACGAGGAATCGTCTCGTTCTTGGCGTTCGACACCAGACCACGCATACCGGCGATCTGACGCATCTGCATCATGTTTCCTCGGGCACCCGAGTCAACCATCATGAAGATGGGGTTCGTCTTGGGGAAGTTCGCGTTCATCGCCTCGGCAACCTCATTGGTTGCCTTGGTCCAGATCGCGATGAGCTCCTGAGTGCGCTCTTCCTTGGTGATGAGACCGCGCTCGTACTGCTTCTGGACCTTCTCGTCCTGGGCCTCGTAGCCCTTGACGATGGCCTTCTTGGCCTCCGGGACGACGATGTCCGAAACGGCGACGGTGACGCCGGAACGGGTCGCCCAGTGGAAGCCGGCCGCCTTCAGGTTGTCGAGCGTTGCCGCCACGATGACCTTGGGGTAGCGCTCGGCCAGGTCGTTGACGATCTCGGAGAGCTGCTTCTTGCCCACCGAGTAGTCGACGAACGGGTAGTCCTCGGGCAGCAGCTCGTTGAAGAGCGCGCGACCCAGCGTCGTACGCAGCCGGAAGGCGTCACCCTGCTGCCACTCCGGGTCGCCCTCTTCGCGCACCGGCGGGGTCCAGCCGCGCGGCGGGATGGTGCCCACCGGGAAGCGGATGTCGACCTTCGCCTGGAGCGAGAGCTCACGGTTGTCGAACGCCATGGTGGCCTCGGCGCTGGAGCCGAAGGACCGGCCCACGCCGATGACCTTGCGCTCCTCCTCGTCCGTGGTGAGGAAGAAGAGACCGAGCACCATGTCCTGGGTCGGCATGGTGACGGGACGACCGTCTGCCGGCTTCAGGATGTTGTTCGAGGACAGCATCAGAATGCGGGCCTCGGCCTGTGCCTCTGCCGAAAGCGGCAGGTGCACGGCCATCTGGTCACCGTCGAAGTCCGCGTTGAACGCGGTGCAGACGAGCGGGTGGATCTGGATGGCCTTGCCCTCGACCAGCTGGGGCTCGAAGGCCTGGATGCCGAGGCGGTGCAGCGTCGGCGCACGGTTCAGCAGAACCGGGTGCTCGGCGATGACCTCTTCGAGTACGTCGTAGACGACCGTGCGGCCGCGCTCGACCATGCGCTTCGCCGACTTGATGTTCTGCGCGTGGTTGAGGTCCACCAGGCGCTTCATCACGAACGGCTTGAAGAGCTCCAGCGCCATGGCCTTGGGCAGGCCGCACTGGTGCAGCTTCAGCTGCGGGCCGACGACGATCACGGAACGCGCGGAGTAGTCCACACGCTTACCGAGAAGGTTCTGACGGAAACGACCCTGCTTGCCCTTGAGCATGTCGCTCAGGGACTTCAGCGGGCGGTTACCGGGACCGGTGACCGGGCGACCACGGCGACCGTTGTCGAACAGTGCGTCGACGGCCTCCTGCAGCATCCGCTTCTCGTTGTTCACGATGATCTCGGGGGCACCGAGGTCAAGGAGACGCTTGAGGCGGTTGTTGCGGTTGATCACGCGGCGGTACAGGTCGTTCAGGTCGGAGGTCGCGAAGCGGCCACCGTCCAGCTGCACCATCGGACGCAGGTCCGGCGGGATGACCGGCACGCAGTCCAGCACCATGCCCTTGGGCTTGTTGCTGGTCTGCAGGAACGCGGAGACGACCTTGAGGCGCTTGAGCGCACGGGTCTTCTTCTGGCCCTTGCCACTGCGGATGATCTCGCGGAGGCGCTCGGCCTCCTCTGCGAGGTCGAAGGTCTCCAGACGCTTCTGGAGCGCCGCGGCGCCCATGCAGCCGTCGAAGTACGTGCCGAAACGGTCACGCAGCTCGCGGTAGAGCAGCTCGTCGCCCTCAAGGTCCTGGACCTTGAGGCTCTTGAAGCGGCTCCACACCTCGTCGAGACGGTCGATCTCGCGCTGCGCACGGTCACGCAGCTGCTTCATCTCACGCTCGGCACCTTCGCGCACCTTGCGGCGTACGTCGGCCTTGGCGCCCTCGGCCTCAAGCTCGGCCAGGTCGGTCTCAAGCTTCTTGGCACGGGCTTCGAGGTCCGAGTCGCGACGGTTCTCGACCTGCTGGCGCTCGACGGAGACATGTGCCTCCAGCGAGGGCAGGTCGCGCGTCCGGCGCTCCTCGTCCACGAATGTGATCATGTACGCGGCGAAGTAGATGACCTTTTCGAGGTCCTTCGGCGCGAGGTCGAGCAGGTACCCGAGGCGCGAAGGAACGCCCTTGAAGTACCAGATGTGGGTGACGGGAGCGGCCAGCTCAATGTGGCCCATCCGCTCACGACGCACCTTGGCGCGAGTTACCTCGACGCCGCAGCGCTCGCAGATGATGCCCTTGAAGCGGACACGCTTGTACTTGCCGCAGTAGCACTCCCAGTCCCGGGTAGGACCGAAGATCTTCTCGCAGAAGAGTCCGTCCTTTTCGGGCTTGAGCGTGCGGTAGTTGATGGTCTCCGGCTTCTTCACTTCGCCGTGCGACCAGGTCCGGATGTCGTCCGCGGTGGCGAGGCCAATCCGCAGCTCGTCGAAGAAGTTGACGTCGAGCACTTGTCGTCAATCCCTCTTTCGGGGTCGAGTCTCAATCATGGTCTGAACGGGTCCGGGGAGAGCCGGCCGCCGCGGTGAAGCGGCGACCGGCCAGCCCGTCAGACCTCTTCGACGCTGCTCGGCTCACGCCGGGACAGGTCGATACCGAGCTCCTCCGCTGCGCGGAAGACGTCCTCGTCCGTGTCGCGCATCTCGATGGACATGCCGTCCGAGGACAGCACCTCCACATTGAGACAGAGCGACTGCATTTCCTTGATGAGCACCTTGAAGGACTCAGGAATGCCGGGCTCGGGGATGTTCTCGCCCTTGACGATGGCCTCGTAGACCTTCACGCGGCCGGTCACGTCGTCGGACTTGATGGTCAGCAGTTCCTGGAGGGCGTAAGCGGCGCCATAAGCCTCAAGCGCCCACACCTCCATCTCACCGAATCGCTGGCCACCGAACTGGGCCTTACCACCCAGCGGCTGCTGAGTGATCATCGAGTACGGACCGGTCGAACGGGCGTGGAGCTTGTCGTCGACCAGGTGGTGGAGCTTCAGGATGTACATGTACCCGACCGCGACCGGCTCCGGGAAAGGCTCGCCCGAGCGGCCGTCGAACAGGTTGGCCTTGCCGGACGGCATGACCATCCGGTTGCCGTCGCGGTTCGGGATCGTGTGCTCGAAGAGACCGGAGATCTCGTCCTCGCGCGCACCGTCGAAGACCGGGGTCGCGACGTTGGTGCCGGCGCCGACCTCGTCGGCGCCGATCACCTTCAGACGCTCCATCCAGTCCTCGCTGCCCTCGACCTTCCAGCCCTGACTGGCGAGCCAGCCCAGGTGGATTTCGAGGACCTGTCCCGGGTTCATTCGGGACGGCACACCCAGCGGGTTGAGGATGATGTCGACCGGGGTGCCGTCCTCCATGAACGGCATGTCCTCGATCGGCAGGATCTTCGAGATGACGCCCTTGTTGCCGTGACGGCCGGCAAGCTTGTCACCATCGGTGATCTTGCGCTTCTGCGCGACGTACACGCGAACCAGCTGGTTCACGCCCGGCGGCAGCTCGTCGCCCTCCTCGCGGTCGAAGACCCGCACGCCGATGATCTTGCCGATCTCGCCGTGGGGCACCTTCAGCGAGGTGTCGCGCACTTCGCGCGCCTTCTCGCCGAAGATCGCGCGGAGCAGACGCTCCTCCGGGGTCAGCTCGGTCTCGCCCTTGGGCGTGACCTTGCCGACCAGGATGTCGCCTGCGACAACCTCGGCACCGATACGGATGATGCCGCGCTCGTCGAGGTCCGCGAGGACCTCCTCGGAGACGTTCGGGATGTCCCGGGTGATCTCCTCCGGGCCGAGCTTGGTGTCGCGGGCGTCGACCTCGTGCTCCTCGATGTGAATCGAGGAGAGGACGTCGTCCTGCACCAGACGCTGGCTGAGGATGATCGCGTCTTCGTAGTTGTGGCCCTCCCACGGCATGAATGCCACGAGCAGGTTCTTGCCGAGTGCCATCTCACCCTGCTGGGTGGCGGGACCGTCGGCGAGGACCTGACCCTCTACGACCCGGGCGCCCTCGTCGACGACAACCTTCTGGTTGACCGACGTGCCCTGGTTCGAGCGGGAGAACTTGGCGATGCGGTACGTGGTGTACGTACCGTCGTCGTTGGCGACGGTGATGTAGTCCGCGGAAACCTCCTGGACCACACCCTCCTTCTCCGCCTTGATGACGTCACCGGCGTCGACCGCACAGCGGTATTCCATGCCGGTGCCGACGAGCGGCGCCTCGGACGTGATCAGCGGCACGGCCTGACGCATCATGTTCGCGCCCATGAGCGCGCGGTTTGCGTCGTCGTGCTCAAGGAACGGGATCATCGCGGTCGCGACCGACACCATCTGGCGCGGCGAGACGTCCATGTAGTCGACGTCGTCGCCGGGGATGTAGTCGATCTCGCCGCCGCGGCGGCGGACCAGGACGCGGGACTCCTCGAAGCGCATGTCCTCGGAGAGCGTCGCGTTGGCCTGGGCGATGACGAAGCGGTCTTCCTCGTCGGCCGTCAGGTAGTCGACGTCATCGGTGACGAAGCCGCCGGTGACCCGGCGGTACGGCGTCTCGATGAAGCCGAACGCGTTGACGCGACCGTAGGACGCGAGCGAGCCGATCAGGCCGATGTTCGGGCCTTCGGGGGTCTCGATCGGACACATGCGGCCGTAGTGCGAGGGGTGCACGTCACGGACTTCGAAGCCGGCCCGCTCGCGGGAGAGACCACCCGGGCCAAGCGCCGACAGGCGGCGCTTGTGGGTGAGACCCGACAGCGGGTTGTTCTGGTCCATGAACTGCGACAGCTGGCTGGTGCCGAAGAACTCCTTGATGGAGGCGACGACCGGCCGGATGTTGATCAGGGTCTGCGGCGTGATCGCCTCGACGTCCTGAGTCGTCATGCGCTCACGCACGACGCGCTCCATCCGCGCCAGGCCCGTACGGACCTGGTTCTGGATGAGCTCGCCGACGTTACGCAGACGACGGTTGCCGAAGTGGTCGATGTCGTCGGTCTCGACAACGATCGACCGGCCGCTCTCGCCGACCGTCTCGACCTCGCCGGCGTGCAGCCGGACCAGGTACTTGATGGTGGCGATGATGTCCTTGCTGGTGAGGACACCCGCGTTCAGCGGCTCGTCCGCGCCGAGCTTCTTGTTCACCTTGTAGCGGCCGACCTTCGCGAGGTCGTAGCGCTTCGGGTTGAAGTAGAGGTTCTCGAGCAGCGTCTGAGCAGCCTCACGCGTCGGCGGCTCGCCGGGACGCAGCTTGCGGTAGATGTCGAGCAGTGCGTCGTCCTGGCCCTGGGTGTGGTCCTTTTCCAGGGTGGCGCGCATCGACTCGTACGCGCCGAACTCCTCAAGGATCTGCTCGGTCGTCCAACCGAGAGCCTTGAGCAGGACGGTGACGGACTGCTTGCGCTTGCGGTCGATGCGAACACCGACCATGTCGCGCTTGTCGATCTCCATCTCCAGCCAGGCACCCCGGGAAGGGATGATCTTGGAGGCGAAGATGTCCTTGTCGGACGTCTTGTCGATGGAGGAGTCGAAATAAACACCCGGCGAGCGGACCAGCTGCGACACAACGACACGCTCGGTGCCGTTGATGACGAAGGTGCCCTTGTTCGTCATGAGCGGGAAATCGCCCATGAAGACCGTCTGGGACTTGATCTCGCCGGTCTCGTTGTTGGTGAACTCGGCGGTGACGAAGAGCGGAGCGGCGAACGTGAAGTCGCGCTCCTTGCACTCGTCGATCGAGTTCTTGGGCGGCTCGAAGCGGTGGTCACGGAAAGTCAGGGACATCGACCCGGAGAAGTCTTCGATCGGCGAGATCTCCTCGAAGATCTCTTCCAGACCTGACTTGGTGGGGACGTCCTGTCCGCTCTCGAGAGCGGCCTCGACGCGAGACTTCCAAGCGGCATTGCCGAGCAGCCAGTCAAAGCTCTCGGTTTGCAGCGCAAGGAGGTTCGGAACCTCGAGGGGCTCCTTGATCTTTGCAAATGAGATGCGCAGCGGGGCGGTGCTGGCGCCGTTGTTCGTATTGGAGGTCGAGGCGTTGCGCGAGGCGGCCAAGAGGGGGTCCTTCCGAGGGCTCGGACTCACTACGCGCGTACCGGTCCCAAGATGGGCACAGCGACAGACAACCCCAAAAGGGGTAGCCGGTCATCAATGCTCAAGCTTTGGGCATGCCCCTGGTGACGGGCAGGAGGCAGCTAACAGGCAGCGCAAAGGGTCAGTGTAGCCACTTGGCCCACTGATGTCCAGAGCGGGCTGTTGGAGACCCTCGCTGTACTCAACTCCTGCTGCAAGCCACGCGCTGCTAGCGCATATCAGTACTGCCCTCTGCGTCGCCGATCCATGCCTCGGATGCGGATCGGTGTGAACGACGCGTCCTGAGAATTGCGCGCCTCGTGCGGTTCGTCAAGGCCCCCCGCCCTCCGTGGAGATCGTCGCCGCCCGCTACTGCGGAGTACGACCCGGAGAACGGCGCTCGGACACCGTCAGGCACACGGCGATGATCACCCTACTCGTCGCGGGGCGAAGAGCAAGGGAAGCGCCGCGGGAACGCCTAAGGGCGACCACCCGGATGGGTGATCGCCCTTAAAGCTGGAGCAGCTGAGTCAGAGACTCAACAAGGTCACTTGACCTCGACAGACGCGCCCGCGCCCTTGAGGGACTCGGCGGCCTTCTCAGCGGCCTCCTTGGCGACCTTCTCGAGGACCGGCTTCGGAGCGCCGTCGACGAGGTCCTTGGCCTCCTTCAGACCCAGCGAGGTGAGCTCACGCACAACCTTGATGACCTGGATCTTCTTCTCGCCGGCACCGGTGAGGATGACGTCGAACTCGTCCTGCTCCTCCGGGACCTCGGCGGCGGGGCCGGCGGGGCCGGCGGCGGCGACGGGGGCAGCAGCCTTGACGTCGAACTTCTCTTCGAAGGCCTTGACGAACTCAGAGAGCTCGATGAGGGTCAGGGTCTCGAACTGCGCGAGCAGCTCGTCCTGGGACAGCTTCGCCATGATGGCGTCCTTCCACTAATTCGGCAGGTGCCGGGTGTATATGGAGGCGGGCGTACGGGCCCGCTGTGGCCAAAGGGCGGGAGTTACTCCGCCACCTCGGCCTCGGCGGGAGCCGGCGTACCGGCACCGCCCTGCTCGACCTTGGCGCGAAGCGCGTCCGCGGTGCGGACGAACTCCGTGAGAGGAGCCTGGAAAGTCGCCGCGGCCTTGGCCATCGACGCCTTGATTCCACCGGCCACCTTGGCGAGCAGAACCTCGCGGGACTCAAGGTCCGCGAGCTTCTTGAACTCATCAGCGGTCAGCGCCTTACCATCAAGGACACCGCCCTTGATGACGAGGTTGGGGTTCTCCTTGGCGAAGTCACGAAGACCCTTCGCCGACTCCACCGGGTCACCGGTGACGAAGGCAACCGCCGTCGGACCCACGAACAGGTCGTCCAGCGTGTCGATCCCGGCCTCGTTGGCCGCGATCTTGGTCAGCGTGTTCTTCACCACGGCGTACTGGGCGTTCTCACCGAGTGAACGGCGCAGCTCCTTGAGCTGAGCCACGGTGAGACCCCGGTACTCGGTCAGCACGGCGGCGTTCGAGCTACGGAACTTGTCCGTGAGCTCGGCTACCGCGGCAGCCTTGTCGGGCCTTGCCATAGAGCGTCGGCCTCCTTCCGGGTGATGAGGACCGCTCAGAAGGGGCTGGGCAAAACGAAACGCCCCGGCGCAGGCGCACGGGGCGGGCTCAACCGGAATGAATCCCGGGAACATTTCCACGAATCACCTGTGCAGGACGTCCGCGCCTGGCGGATCCTTCGGCCGCCGTACCTTCTTACGAAGACACAGCAACGACCAGCGGTCTTTGGCTTCTTCCGAAGACTACGCGAACGGATCCACGTCAGGCAAATCGCCTCCGTGGCCCCTCTCGCGCCCGGCGGATGCCCCCGGGTGCCCGGGACACGAAACCGGGCCCCACGCCTCCGGAGAGGTGCGGGGCCCGGCTACAGCACGCGGTCCGCGGCTGCCGTCAGGATCAGACGGCGGCCGGGTCCTCCTCGACGAGGAGGTTGCGGGTGCGGTTGGAGTCCAGCGGGATGCCGGGGCCCATCGTGGTGGCCAGGGTCGCCGTCCTGATGTAGCGGCCCTTCGCGGCGGACGGCTTCAGACGAAGGATCTCGTCCAGCGCCGCGGCGTAGTTCTCCACCAGCTTGGTCTCGTCGAAGGAGACCTTGCCGATGATGAAGTGCAGGTTCGAGTGCTTGTCGACGCGGAACTCGATCTTGCCGCCCTTGATGTCCGTGACAGCCTTCGTCACGTCCGGGGTGACCGTTCCGGTCTTCGGGTTCGGCATCAGACCACGCGGGCCGAGCACGCGGCCGAGGCGGCCGACCTTGCCCATGAGGTCCGGGGTGGCGACGACGGCGTCGAAGTCCAGACGGCCCTTCAACACCTCGTCGATGAGCTCGTCGGCGCCGACGATGTCGGCGCCCGCGGCACGCGCTGCCTCGGCACGGTCGCCGGTCGCGAAGACCAGGACCCGGGCGGTCTTGCCGGTGCCGTGCGGGAGGTTCACGGTGCCACGGACCATCTGGTCGGCCTTGCGCGGGTCGACACCCAGACGCATGGCGACCTCGACGGTGGCGTCGAACTTGGTCGCGGAGGATTCCTTGGCGATACGGACAGCCACGAGCGGGGCGTAGGTGCGCTCCCGGTCGATCTTGGCTTCCGCAGCGCGGTAGTTCTTGCTGCGCTTCACTTCTGCTCCTGTTGGTATGGAGATGGAGTCGTGGTGCGGACCAGCGCTTGGCCCTACCACTGAGGTGCTACAGGGACGGTCAGCCCTCGACCGTGATGCCCATGGACCTGGCGGTGCCGGCGATGATCTTCGACGCGGCTTCCAGGTCGTTGGCGTTCAGGTCGGGCATCTTGACCGTGGCGATGTCGCGGACCTGGGCGCCGGTGAGCTTGGCGACCTTGGTCTTGTGCGGCTCGCCCGAGCCCTTGTCCACACCTGCGGCCTTGAGGATCAGCTTCGCGGCCGGCGGAGTCTTCGTGATGAAGGTGAAGGAACGGTCGTCGTAGACCGTGATCTCCACCGGCACGACCATGCCACGCTGCGACTCGGTCGCGGCGTTGTAGGCCTTGCAGAACTCCATGATGTTGACGCCGTGCTGGCCCAATGCGGGACCGACCGGCGGCGCCGGGTTGGCCGCACCGGCATTGATCTGGAGCTTGATCAGCCCTGTGATCTTCTTCTTCTTCTTGGGAGGCATTGCTCTCTCCGGGTCCTAGTGAGAGTTTTCAAGCCATCCGTCCGATCAACCGGACGAAGGCATACCGCACAACAATAACGGGTAGAGCTGTGCAGGCTGAAACCAAGCAGGTCAGACCGGCTTTGAGAGCCGATCTGACCTGGTCGGAAGCGGGGGGTCCGGAAGGTGTCAGTTCTTCTGGATCTGTTCGAAGCTGAGCTCGACCGGGGTCTCGCGGCCGAAGATCTCGACGAGACCCTTGACCTTCTTCGAGTCGGCGTTGATCTCGTTGATCGTCGCCTGGAGGGTCGCGAAGGGGCCGTCGGTGACGGTGACCGAGTCGCCCACCTCGAAGTCCAGTACCTGGACCTCGACCTTGCGGGACGGAGCCGGCTTGCCCTCGGCCTCGGCAGCCTCGCGGGCTGCCTTCTCTTCGGCCTCGGGGGCGAGCATCTTGACGATCTCGTCCAGCGTCAGCGGGTACGGGTCGTAGGCGTTGCCCACGAAGCCGGTGACCCCGGGGGTGTTGCGGACAACGCCCCAGGACTCGTTGGTGAGGTCCATGCGGACCAGGACGTAACCGGGAAGCTTGTTCTGGCGAACGTTCTTACGCTCACCGTTCTTGATCTGAGTGATCTCTTCCTCGGGCACTTCCGCCTGGTAGACGAACTCCTCGACGTTCAGCGAGACGGCGCGCTGCTCCAGGTTGGCCTTCACGCGCTTCTCGTACCCGGCGTACGTGTGGATGACGTACCACTCGCCGGGCAGGGCGCGCAGCTCCTCGCGGAGCACGGCGGTCGGGTCGGCCGGTGCCTCGGGGGCCTCCACGGCCTCGTCCTCGGCGAGCTCGGCGTCCTCGGTCGCCTCGGCGACGACGACCTCGTCCTCGGCGTCCACCTCTTCGGCAGCGGCGACGGCGACGACCTCGTCGGCCGCCGGGTCGGCGGTCTCTTCGGCGTTGACGACTTCCTCGGCGCCGGGGGTGTCCTCGGGGGACTCGATGTGCACTGCGGCCTCTTCGGCCGGCTCGCCGGCAGCGGCGTCGGCCGCCTCGGCCTGGTCCGGGTCTACAGCGTCAGCCGCCTCGACAATGTCGAGTTCGTCCTCTGCGGACTCGAAGCTCACGCCCGACTCAGCGGCGTCGTTCAGGTTCGGGTCAGACACGGTGGCTGCTTCTTCCTGGATACATATGGGTGGAACGTGCGAAAGGGGCGCCCGGAGGGGCGCCCTACGCCGGGTCAGCCGAAGACGTATTTGACGACTTCGGCGAAGCCCATGTCGATCACGGTAACAATGCCGATCATGACGACGACGAAAACAATCACCACGGCGGTGTAGGTCGTCAGCTGATTGCGAGTCGGCCAGACGACCTTGCGCAGCTCGGCAACGATCTGGCGGTAGAAGAGCGCGAGACGGCCCACAGGGCCCTTCTTGCCGCGCTTGCCGCCCTTGCGGGACTTCTTCTTGGAATCCGGCGCATCGTCCTGGGCATCAGGCATGTCGATGGAGCCCACGGCGTCCGTCACGCTTCTCACCTGATTCCGGGTCGTGGCCTTGCCGCGCCCGGTCGAGCCGCACGGCAGTCCATAGAAATACGTACATGCGCACACATCCCGGCGAAGGAGTGTGTAGCAGGGCCGGAGGGACTTGAACCCCCAACCGCTGGTTTTGGAGACCAGTGCTCTACCAATTGAGCTACGACCCTTTGTGGTTCGCCCAACCTACCGCATCCGACCGAGTGCACGGAGTGCGCACGGCGGTGTGGTCGGTGAGGGCCAACGACAGGTGAGTGTACGTGGTCGTAGGCCCGGCGTCGAACAGAAAGCTCCCGTCCACCCTTTGAAACCTGTGTGCCGTGCGGGTTTCCCGTCTGGGACGATGGGCCGTATGAGCGCTGCAACTCCTCCCACCGAGCGCCGGGTTTCCGCCCGAATCGGCGCGATCTCCGAGTCCGCAACCCTTGCCGTCGACGCCAAGGCCAAGGCCCTGAAGGCGGCGGGCCGTCCGGTCATCGGCTTCGGCGCCGGCGAGCCCGACTTCCCGACGCCCGGATACATCGTCGAGGCCGCGATCGAGGCCTGCTCCAACCCGAAGTACCACCGCTACACACCCGCGGGGGGGCTCCCCGAGCTCAAGGCCGCGATCGCCGCGAAGACGCTGCGTGACTCGGGCTACGAGGTGGACACCTCGCAGATCCTGGTCACCAACGGCGGCAAGCAGGCCATCTACGAAGCCTTCGCCGCGATCCTCGACCCGGGCGACGAGGTCATCGTCCCGGCGCCGTACTGGACGACGTACCCCGAATCGATCCGACTCGCAGGCGGTGTCCCCGTTGACGTCGTTGCCGACGAGACCACCGGCTACCGGGTCTCCGTCGAGCAGCTGGAGGCCGCCCGTACCGAGCGCACGAAGGTCGTGCTCTTCGTATCCCCGTCCAACCCGACGGGCGCCGTCTACAACGAGGCCGACGCAGAGGCGATCGGCCGCTGGGCCGTCGAGCACGGTCTGTGGGTGCTGACGGACGAGATTTACGAGCACCTCGTCTACGGCGACGCCAAGTTCACCTCGCTGCCGGCAATCGTGCCCGAGCTGCGCGACAAGTGCATCGTGGTCAACGGCGTCGCCAAGACGTACGCCATGACCGGCTGGCGTGTCGGGTGGCTCATCGGCCCGAAGGACGTCGTCAAGGCCGCCACGAACCTGCAGTCGCACGCCACGTCCAATGTCTCCAACGTCGCGCAGATCGCGGCGCTGGCCGCCGTCTCCGGCAACCTGGACGCGGTCGCCGAGATGCGTACTGCCTTCGACCGCCGCCGCCACACCGTGGTGCGGATGCTGAACGACATCGACGGCGTGCTGTGCCCGGAGCCGGAGGGTGCCTTCTACGCGTACCCGTCGGTGAAGGCACTGCTCGGCAAGGAGATCCGCGGCAAGCGCCCGGCCACCACGGTCGAGCTCGCCGCGCTGATCCTGGACGAGGCCGAGGTCGCCGTCGTACCCGGCGAGGCCTTCGGTACGCCGGGCTACCTGCGGCTTTCCTATGCGCTGGGCGACGAGGACCTGGTCGAGGGTGTCTCGCGGATGCAGAAGCTCCTCGCGGAAGCGCGCGACTGATCCTGGCTCCACTGTGACGGGCTCCCGGCTCCGGCCGGGGGCCCGTTTCTGCGTTCGGGCATCTACTTCGTTGGGAGAAAGGCGCTTCCCGGCGGCGCGTGCGTGCGGCAAGATCTTGGGATGTTGGCCTCACCAGGGGGACACCCCCTTCATCCTTCGAGTGTCTGTGCCCGCGACCCGGCCGCCGACCGGGACCTGCGTCTGCTGCCGAAGGCTCATCTGCATCTGCATTTCACCGGGTCGATGCGGCCCGCGACCCTGATCGAGCTGGCCGACAAGTACGGCGTACACCTGCCCGAGGCGCTGACCGGCGGGGAGCCGCCGAAGCTGCGGGCCACCGATGAGCGGGGCTGGTTCCGCTTCCAGCGGCTGTACGACATCGCACGGTCCTGCGTGCGGTCGCCGGAGGACATCCAGCGGCTGGTGCGGGAGGCGGCCGAGGAGGATGTGCGGGACGGCTCGGGCTGGCTGGAGATCCAGGTCGATCCGACGTCGTACGCGACCACGCTCGGCGGGCTGATCCCGGCGCTGGAGATCATCCTCGACGCGGTGCGTAGCGCGGCCCGGGAGACCGGCCTGGGGATACGGGTGGTGGTCGCGGCGAACCGGATGAAGCATCCGCTGGACGCGCGGACCCTGGCGCGCCTCGCGGTGCGGTTCGCGGACCACGGTGTCGTGGGCTTCGGGCTCTCCAACGACGAGCGCCGCGGCATGGCCAGGGACTTCGACCGCGCCTTCGCCATCGCCCGCGAGGGCGGCCTGCTGGCGGCGCCGCACGGCGGGGAGCTGACCGGCCCCTCGTCCGTACGGGACTGCCTGGACGACCTGCACGCCTCACGGATCGGGCACGGCGTACGGGCGGCCGAGGACCCTAGGCTGCTGCGCCGGCTCGCGGAGCGCGGAGTGACCTGTGAGGTGTGCCCGTCGTCGAATGTGGCGCTGGGTGTCTACGAGAAGCCCGAGGACGTACCGCTGCGGACGCTGTTCGACGCCGGGGTACCGATGGCGCTGGGTGCGGACGACCCGCTGCTCTTCGGTTCGAGGCTGGCGGCGCAGTACGAACTGGCCCGCCGCCACCACGCCTTCACGGACGCGGAACTGGCGGAGCTGGCGCGGCAGTCGGTACGGGGCTCGGCGGCGCCGGAGGACACGAAGGCGAAGCTGCTGGCGGGGATCGAGGCATGGGTGCGGAGCTGAGGGTGAAGGCCCGGCTGCGGCCGGGGGCGCAGCCGCTAGACCCGGAGCACTTCAGCCCGTCCGGCGTTTGAGGACCGGGACCGGGACGTGGAATCGGCCCGCGTTCCCCCACCCCGCCCACTCCTGGCCGTCCGGCGCTTGAGGACCGGGGTCCGGGGCGGAGCCCGGTTGTGGGAAGGGGCGGGTAGGGGCGGGCAGGGGAACAGCGCCGCAGGCAACCCGCACCGCAGCCGCCCCGCACCCGCACGGCCCCGCCCCCTACAGGCTGACGCCCACCATCACCGGCTCGTTGACCAGCGTCACCCCGAACGCGTCCCGAACCCCGACCACAACCTCCCGCGCGAGCGCCAGCAGATCCTCGGTCGTGGCCGCGCCCCGGTTCGTCAGAGCCAGCGTGTGCTTGCCGGAGATACGGGCCGGGCCCGTCCCGTATCCCTTGGTGAAGCCCGCCTTGTCGATGAGCCATGCCGCGGACGTCTTGGTGAGCCCCTCCCCCGCCGGAAACGCGGGCGGGGCGACCTCGGGGCCGAGCCGGTCGCGCACCCGGGCGCGGAACGCCGCGTACTCCTCGGCCGTCAGGATCGGGTTGGTGAAGAAGGAGCCCGCCGACCAGGTGTCGTGGTCATCGGCGTCCAGGACCATGCCCTTGCCGGCCCGCAGCCTCAGCACCGTCTCGCGCGCCAGAGCCGCCGCGACCCGCTCGCCCGCGCGGACCCCGAGGACGCGCGCGGTCTCGGGGTATTTGATGGGCGCCGAGAGCCCGCCCGCGTCCTCCAGCTCGAAGCGGACGCGCAGGACGACGTAACGCGCGGGGTCCTGTTTGAAGCGGCTGTGCCGGTACGAGAAGTCGCACTCGGCGTTGGAGAGGGTGACCGTCTCCAACGTGGAGCGGTCGTACGCGACGACTTCGGTGATGGTGCTGGAGACTTCCTGGCCGTACGCCCCGACGTTCTGGATCGGCGTCGCGCCCGCGGAGCCGGGGATACCGGCGAGGCATTCGACGCCCGCGAGCCCCGCCTCGACGGTGCGGGCCACCGCGTCGGTCCAGACCTCGCCGGCCGCCAGCTCCAGCGACGCGCCGTCGAGGTCGTAGCCCCGGGTGGCGATGCGCAGGGCGGTGCCGTCGAAGCCCTTGTCGCCGATGACCAGGTTGCTGCCGCCGCCGATGATCAGCAGCGGGGTGCCCGCGGCGTCGGCCTCGCGCACGGCGGCGATCACCTCGGCGTCGGTGGTGGCCGTGACGAGGCGGCTGGCGGGGCCGCCGAGACGGAAGGTGGTCAGGGGGGCGAGGGGGGCGTCGTGAAGTTCCTGCACGGGCACAAGAGTACGGTCCGTGGCCCCACCGCTCGGGCGGGGCCACGGACCGTACGCACGCACCGTCGGCTCAGACGCCGACGGGCACCTGCTCGTCGGCCACGGCCTCGGCCGGCGGGACCTGCGCCTTGCCGCGGCCCGGGATCAGCAGGGCGACCAGCGCTGCGACGGCCACCGCCGCCGCACCGATCCACAGCGCGGGGACGGTGCCGTCGGTGAAGGCCTGGCCGGACTCGTAGCCGCCCCGGGCGGCGAACACCGCGCCCAGGACCGCGATGCCGAGCGCGCCGCCGACCTCGCGCAGCGCGTTGTTCGCGCCGGAGGCGATGCCCTGCTCGGCGGGGCGGACGCTGGACATGACCACGCTGGCGGCCGGGGCGAAGTACAGGGCCATGCCGATGCCGCTGATGATCAGGCCGGGGAGCTGGGCGGCGTACGAGACGCCCGGTTCCAGCACGAGGGCGAAGAGCCCGAGGCCGACGGCCTGAAGGGCGAGGCCCGCCACGACGACCGGCCGGCCGCCTATCCGGTCGGAGACATAACCGGCGATGGGCGCGACGATCAGCGGCATGGCGGTCCACGGGAGCATCCGCAGCCCGGCCTCGGTGGGCGAGTAGCCGGCCACGCCCTGGAGGAACTGGGCGAGCAGGAAGATCGAGCCGAACATCCCGAGGAACATCAGCAGGCTCGCGATATTGATCCCGAAGAAGGCGCGGCTACGGAAGAGCCGCATGGGCAGCATGGGGTTCTTGTGGGTGAAGCCGTGGCGGACGAAGCCGATGAGGAGCGCGGTGCCGATGATCAGCCCGGCGAGGACCGGGGTGCTGGTCCAGCCGTCGGCCTGGCCGTTGACCAGGGCGTAGACGATCCCGAAGAGGCCGCCGCTGACGAGGAGCGTGCCGGGTATGTCGATGCGGGCGTTCGGCGCGTACGACTCGTCGAGGCGCAGCCGGGCCAGCGGGAGCAGGGCCAGGCCGATCGGAACGTTCAGCCAGAAGATCCACTGCCAGGAGATGTGCTCGGTGAGGCTGCCGCCGACGAGCGGCCCGCTGGCGACGGCGAGGCCGGTGACGGCGCTGAAGATGCCGAGGGCGGCGCCGCGTCGGGCGACGGGCACGGCCGCGGTGAGCAGGGTGAGGGTCAGGGGCATCATCACCGCGGCGCCGACGCCCTGGACCGCGCGGGCGGCGATGAGGGCGTCGATGCCGGGTGCGAGGGCGGCCGCGGCGGAGGCACCGGTGAAGATCACCAGTCCGGCCATGAAGAGCTTGCGGCGGCCGAAGCGGTCGCCGAGGGCAGCGCCGAACATCAGCAGGACGGCGAAGGTAAGGGTGTAGGCGCTGACCGTCCATTCGAGGTCTTCCAGCGCCCCGCCGAGGTCCTTGCGGATGGACGGCAGGGCAGTGGTGACGACGAGGTTGTCGAGGGCCGCCATGAAACCGGCGACGCTGGTGATGACGAGGGCCCAGACGGCGCTCCCGCGCCGGGCTGCTTGCTGCTGCATGACTCCCCCAGAGGGTTAGCTATTGATTACTAACTTTTACGGGCACAGGAACCCCGCCCGGGCGCAGACGAGTGACCGGCGTGCGCGGGTCACTCGTCTTGGGCTTCTTCTTTGGGCTTCTTTTCGGACGGCTTCTTGGACGGCTTCTTGGGCTGCTTTTTGGGCTGCGCGGCGATGTAGAAACCGGACCACATCCGGTGGTCACTGGGAAAGCCCAGCGAGACCAGGACGTTGATGAGCATGCCGTAGGCCAGGAAGGTCGTGGTCTCGTTCACGTCCGCGCCGAGACCCAGATGGACGGCGTCCCAGAGCTCCAGCCAGCCGGCTCGCACCTGCTGCCCGAACTCGTGGTCTCCGGCAGACTCCGCCGCGGCCACCGCGACGTACATCTGCATCTGCATCATCAGCTTCTCCGGATCACCGGCGATGAGCTGCTGATACGCCGCCGCCATCGCCTGCAGGGCCTCCTCGCCCTCCAGACCCTCGGCGGCCTCCTGGAAGACGCGCCGGGTGTCGGCCAGGCAGCGGGACGAGGCGGCGAGGAAGATGGCCTGCTTGTTCGTGAACAGACGGAAGAGGTACGGCTGCGAGACGCCCACCCGGCGGGCGATCGCCTCGGTGGAGGTGCCGTTGTACCCGCTGCCGGCGAACTCGGTGATCGCCGCGCGGATGACGCTCTCGCGCCGCTCGTCTGCACTCATCCTGACCATACGAGTAAGTTAGTGGCCAATCACTAACCCTGTCAAGTAACAGTAAGGGGCACCCTCCAATAGAAGGTGCCCCTTACTCAACAATGTCACTCTCTGTCAGGAATCTCCGTCAGGGCTCCCTGCCCGGACTCCCCGTCAGGACCCCCGTCAGGCAAGACGGACGACAGCGCGGGACATGCCCAGCACCTTCTGTCCCGCGCTCTTCGCCGTGAGGTCTATCCGCACCTGATTGCCGTCCAGCTTGTCGGCGACCTTCGCGGTGACCTCGATCAGCGCACCCTGGTCGTCATTGGGTACAACGACGGGCCTGGTGAACCGCACGCCGTACTCGACGACCGCCGCCGGGTCGCCCGCCCAGTCGGTGACCACCCGGATCGCCTCGGCCATGGTGAACATGCCGTGCGCGATGACGTCGGGCAGCCCGACCTCCTTGGCGAACTTCTCGTTCCAGTGGATCGGGTTGAAGTCGCCGGAGGCGCCCGCGTACTGCACGAGCATGGCGCGCGTCGCAGGGAAGGACCGCGCGGGCAGCTCGGTGCCGACCTCGACGTCCGTGTAGGAGATCTTCGCCGTCATCACGCCTCCTCGGCGGCGGCACGCGCCACCAGCTTCGTCCACGCCGTCACCACGTGCTCGCCGGCCTCGTCGTGGACCTCGCCGCGGACGTCAATGATGTCGTTGCCCGCCATCGACTTGATCGCCTCGATGGTCGAGGTGACCGACAGGCGGTCCCCCGCGCGCACCGGGCGCTTGTATGCGAACTTCTGGTCGCCGTGCACCACACGGCTGTAGTCCAGACCCAGCCGGGGATCCCGGACGACATCCCCGGCGGCCTTGAACGTGATCATGAAGACGAAGGTCGGCGGGGCGATCACATCGCTGTGGCCGAGAGCCTTGGCGGCTTCCTGATCCAGGTACGCCGGATTGGTGTCGCCCACCGCCTCGGCGAACTCACGGATCTTCTCCCGGCCGACCTCGTACGGCGCGGTGGGCGGATAGGCCCGCCCCACAAAGGACTGGTCGAGCGCCATGGACTCGTACCTCCTGATGAATCGTCGGGACAGACAGTCGGTGTCGGGACAGACAGTCGATGCAGACAACCGTCGGGACAAACGACACGAGGCCGCCCCCGAAGTGGGGACGGCCTCGCATACGAGCCTGTATTTAGCGCGTTTCGCGGTGCGCAGTGTGCGCCTTGCAGCGCGGGCAGTGCTTCTTCATCTCAAGACGGTCCGGGTTGTTACGCCGGTTCTTCTTGGTGATGTAGTTCCGCTCCTTGCACTCCACGCAGGCCAGCGTGATCTTCGGGCGGACGTCGGTGGCAGCCACGTGAGTGCTCCTTGGACGGACGGTGGACGGATGAACGTAAAACGGAAGAACGCATAAAAGAGTAGCCGATCGAAGGACCGACCCCACAATCGGCTACCGTGTGTAGCGGTGACCGGACTTGAACCGGTGACACAGCGATTATGAGCCGCTTGCTCTACCGACTGAGCTACACCGCTTTGATGGGCGGATCACCCGCCCGAAGACGGGATCACCGATCACCAGAGCCCCAATACGGAATCGAACCGTAGACCTTCTCCTTACCATGGAGACGCTCTACCGACTGAGCTATTGGGGCGAGCGATGAAGACATTACACGGTCGCCCACCGATCGCCCAAATCCGTTTCGCGGCCCTCACCACAAGGGTCGCGTACGCCACTCGCGCCCCCTCCGGTACGACTTTTCGGCTCCTCCCAGAAGGCGGGTTGACGGACCCCTAGGCTCGACTCACGCTGCGTGATCTTGATCTTGCCCGCCCTCTTGATCTTGCACGCCCGAGCCCCACCAGGAGCCCGATGTCCGACAGCCAGCCACAGCATCCCCGCCCCTCGGGCAACTCGGGAAATGCGGAGAACTCAGGCACCTCGGGGGCCCTGGGAAGCGGCGGCGGTGCCCCCGGCTCGGACACCGGCTCACTCCTGCTGTGCGGCGCCCGTCTGACCGACGGCCGCACCGTGGACGTCAGGCTCGGCGCCGGGCGCATCGAGGCGGTCGGCACCGCGGGCAGCCTGCCCATGTCGGGTGCCCGGGTCGACCTCGCCGGCTATCTCCTGCTGCCTGCCCCCGCCGAGCCGCACGCCCACAGCGACACCGCCCTGTCCGCCGACGACGGCGGACCGGTGTCGTACGCGGCCGAGGACGTCCAGCGCCGCACCACAGAGGCCGCGCTGCTGCAACTCGGCCACGGCGCGACCGCCCTGCGCTCACACGTGCGGATCGGCGATGTGCAGGGGCTCGGGCCGATGGAGGCGGTGCTCCAGTCCCGGCGCTCGCTGCGCGGCCTGGTCGACCTGACCGCGGTCGCCGTGCCCCGGCTGCTCACCGGGATCGCCGGGGCCGACGGGCTCGCGATGCTGCGGGACGCCGTGAAGATGGGCGCCGGCGTCGTGGGCGGCTGCCCGGACCTGGACCCCGACCCGGCGGGCTACGCGGAGGCCGTCCTGGAGATCGCCGCCGAGCACGGCTGCCCGGTGGATCTGCACACGGAGGGTGACGATCCGGCGCGGCTGGCCCGGCTCGCCGCGATGGCCGGCGGGCTGCGGCCCGGCGTCGTGATCGGCCCCTGCGCCGGCTTGTCCCGCCTCCCCCTGGCCGCCGCGTCGCGCGCGGCGGACCAGTTGGCGGCGGCCGGGGTGACCGTGGTCTGCCTGCCGCAGGGCGACTGCGCGGGCCTGGAGCGGCGGGGCAGCGGATCGGCCCCCGTACGGCTGCTCCGGGCGGCCGGGGTACGGGTCGCCGCGGGCAGCGGGGCCCTGCGGGACGTCGCCAACCCGGTCGGGCGGGGCGACCCCCTGGAGGCCGCCTACCTACTGGCCTCGCAGGGCGGGATGCGGGCGCCGGACGCGTACGGGGCGGTGAGTTCGGCGGCGCGTGAGGCGATGGGGCTGCCCGAGGTGCGGGTGGAGGCGGGGTTCCCCGCCGAGCTGGTCGCCGTGCGGGGGGAGCGGCTGACGGGCGTGCTGTCCCTGGCGTACAGCCGCATCGTCATCCACCGCGGGCGGGTGGTGGCCCGTACCAGCGCGGTGCGCGAGTACTGCGACTCGGCGGTCGCCGTCGCGCTCGATCTGCCCCGTCAGGGGCGAATCGAGCCAGGCCCCTGAGCACGGCCGCGCCCGTGCGCGTACCGTCGGAATCATGCGCATTGTCATCGCAGGTGGACACGGTCAGATCGCACTGCGGCTTGAGCGGTTGCTCGCCGCACGCGGACATGGGGTCGCGGGCATCATCCGCAACGCCGATCAGAGCGACGAGCTGCGGGCGGTGGGCGCCGAACCGGTCGTACTCGACCTGGAATCGGCCTCCGTCGAACAGGTCACGGAGGCGCTGGGCGGCGCCGACGCCGTCGTCTTCGCGGCGGGCGCGGGGCCAGGCAGCAGCGCCGAGCGCAAGGAGACGGTGGACCGCGACGCAGCCGTGCTCTTCGCGGACGCGGCGGAGCGGGCGGGCGTGCGCCGCTACGTCATCGTGTCGTCGATGGGCGCGGACGCGAAGCATCCGGGCGACGAGATCTTCGACGCGTATCTGCGCGCCAAGGGCGCGGCCGACGACGCCGTACGCTCCCGGGCGCGCCTGGACTGGACGGTCCTGCGGCCGGGCGCGCTGACCAACGACGCAGGGACCGGGCTGGTGACGCTCGAGGCCTCGACGGGGCGTGGGCCCGTACCGCGCGACGATGTGGCAGCGGCCCTGGCGGAGCTCCTGGAGACACCATCGACGGCGGGCCTGACCCTCGAACTCATCAGCGGTGCGGTGCCGGTCGCGGTCGCGGTGAAGGACGTCGCCGGTAACTGACCGCCTCGCGGCATCCGAACGTCCCCGGTATCCAACGTCCCCGCTATCCGGGGGTGCCCGGGGTATCGCCGCCGGTAGGTGAACGTCTCGTGCCAGCCGATGAGTTCCGGGCCGCGCCGGTGTCCTGCAAGGACAACTTCCCTGCGTCACGAGGAATCCCTTGCCGCCCGAGCACACAGCAGCGATTGAACGGCCCGAGCCAACCGTCATCGAGCGGGGCGAGCAGCCCTATGCGGCGATCAGGGGGCAGCTGACCATGGAGAGCTTCGGCCTGATCGCCGACCGGATGCCGGAGCTCTTCGCCTGGGTGGCCGCACACGGAACCGAACCGGTCGGCGGACCGTTCTTCCGGTACAACGTCATCGGTGCGGACGGGCAGTTGGAGGTCGAGGCCGGCGTGCCGGTCTCGACCTCCCCGGAGACGGAGGGTGACGTCCTGGTGGGCCTGCTGCCCGCGGGGCGGTATGTGACGGTGACTCACGTCGAACATCCGGACCAGCTGGTCGAGGTCACTGAGCGGCTGCTGACCTGGGCGGCGGAGCGTGACCTGGAGTGGGACCTGGTGCGGACCGTGGACGGGGGCGAGCGGTGGGCCTGCCGCCTGGAAATCTTCAAGACGGACCTGCGCGTGGAGCCCGATCCGGCGAAGTGGGAGGCGGAGGTCGCCTTCCGGCTCGCGGACAGCCTCTGACCCGGTCGCGGACCCGGACCCGGTCGCGGTCCCGGTCCCGGTCGCGGTCCCGGTCCCGGTCCCGGTCCCGGTCTGCCATCCGCTGCGCGGCGGCGGCTGCCCGACCTCTGCGGCACACACGAAAAACCCCCTTGGGACTGCATCTCTGCAGTCCCAAGGGGGTTCCCTACATGTGGCGGCGCCAGGATTCGAACCTGGGAAGGCTAAGCCGGCGGATTTACAGTCCGCTCCCATTGGCCACTCGGGCACACCGCCATGGGATGTCGCCGCTGGAGTGGACCGCCTGGGCGGTGCTCCGTGGCAACGACGCAAACGATACCTGATGCCCGGGGGTGCTACGCCACTGGATTGATCAGCGCTCCGGGCGGGCGGGGGTGGCTAGGCTTGCGGGAGCGGTTGGGGGCGGCCCGGCCGCGTACGGCGCCCAGCAGAGGCATCGATACCAAGCACCCGATACAAGGAGCCACAGGACATGGCCGACTCCAGTTTCGACATCGTCTCGAAGGTCGAGCGGCAAGAGGTCGACAACGCCCTCAACCAGACCGTGAAGGAGATCGCTCAGCGCTACGACTTCAAGAACGTCGGGGCTTCGATCGATTGGTCCGGCGAGAAGATCCTGATGCAGGCGAACTCCGAGGATCGCGTCAACGCGATCCTCGATGTCTTCCAGAGCAAGCTGATCAAGCGCGGGATCTCGCTGAAGGCGCTGGACGCCGGTGAGCCGCAGCTGTCCGGCAAGGAGTACAAGATCTTCGCGTCCATCGAGGAGGGCATCTCCCAGGACAACGCCAAGAAGGTGGCGAAGATCATCCGCGATGAGGGCCCCAAGGGCGTCAAGGCACTGGTGCAGGGCGACGAGCTGCGGGTCAGCTCGAAGAGCAGGGACGACCTGCAGACGGTGCAGGCGCTGCTCAAGGGCAAGGACTTCGACTTCGCGCTGCAGTACGCGAACTACCGCTGACTACCGCTGACCTGGCGGTTCGCAGCACGGCGGGGGTGGGGGCGGCTTGGCCGGCGCCACCCCCGCCGCGATGTCCGAATCCCGCCGGACATGGCGGAGCGGGCGTCGCAGACTCGTCGTATGCGGATGCAGATGCGGATGCGCGGATGTGTCCGGGTGACGACGTGTTGTGGTGAAGGAAGGAACTGGCGATGACGGTCTACGCGACCATGGACAGCCCCCTGGGCGAACTGCTGCTGGTCGGCGAGGAGTCCGCGACCGCCGCCGGTGGTACCGCGCTGGCCTCGCTGTCCGTGCCGGGGCAGAAGGGCGGGGCCGTCGTCCAGGACGGCTGGCACCACGCCCCTGGCGCCTTCGACGAGATCGTGCGGCAGGTACAGGCGTACTTCGGCGGGGAGCTGACGCACTTCGACGTGGAGTACGCCGCCGGCGCCGGCACGGACTTCCAGCGGCGGGTGTGGGAGGCGCTGGACGGCATTCCGTACGGGACCACCACGTCGTACGGGAAGCTCGCCGAGGGAATCGGGGTGTCGCGGGCCGGGGTGCGGGCGCTGGGGACCGCGATCGGGCGCAATCCGCTGCTCGTCGTGCGGCCGTGCCATCGCGTGATCGGCGCGGACGGCTCGCTGGCCGGTTACGCGGGCGGCCTCGACCGCAAGCGGCAGCTGCTGGATCTCGAAGGTGGCAGGGCAGGGGCGTGACGGGGCTGTTCCCGCGTCCCCGGGTGCTGGTGGCACCGGGGGCGGTGCATGTGCCCGGTTGGCTGTCTGTGGCGGAGCAGCGGGCGTTGGTGGGGGCGTGCCGCGAGTGGGCGCGGGGGCCCGTACCGATCCGGCACACCCGGCTGCCGAACGGCGGGGTCATGTCGGTGCGCACGGTGTGTGTCGGGTGGCACTGGCAGCCGTACCGGTACACGCGCACGGCGGACGATGTGAACGGTGCGCCGGTCGCGCCGTTCCCCGACTGGCTGGCGGAGCTTGGGCGCCGGGCGGTGGTTGAGGCGTACGGCGAGGAGGCAGGTCCCGGCGGGCCCACGTACGCGCCGGACACCGCGCTGGTGAACTTTTACGACGGCGACGCGCGGATGGGCATGCACCAGGACAAGGACGAGAAGTCCAGGGCTCCGGTGGTGTCGCTGAGCATCGGCGACACCTGTGTCTTCCGCTTCGGGAACACCGAGGGGCGCGGACGGCCGTACACCGATGTGGAGTTGGCCTCGGGGGACCTTTTCGTGTTCGGCGGGCCTTCGCGTTTCGCGTACCACGGTGTGCCGAAGGTGGTGCCGGGGAGCGGGGATCCGGCGACGGGGATGGCCGGCGGGCGGCTCAACCTCACGTTGCGCGAGACCGGGCTCGGGTAGCCGCAGCTCGTTCACTGCGGCTCGGGCAGGCCGGCTGGTTCTCAGCGCGAGCGTGAGTTGCCGAAGAGGAGCCGGTAGGCGATCAGGAGGGCCAGCGCGCCGCCGATGGCCGCTGCCCAGGTCGCCCCGTCGTAGAACTCGTTGGAGATGGGGCGGTCGAGCCAGCGGGCCGAGGCCCAGCCGCCGATGAACGCGCCCGCTATGCCGATGAGGGTGGTGCCGATCAGGCCGCCCGGGTCGCGGCCCGGGAGCAGGATCTTGGCGGCGGCTCCGGCCAGCAGTCCGAGGATGATCCAGCTGATGATGCCCATGCCATGAGCCCCTTTCGTGGTGGTGCGTCTCGGGTAGCTCGTAGTTCGCAGCTCGTACGTGGAGACGCCCGGGGGCGGGGATGCGGTTGCGCAGCTCAGCGAGGTGCGGTGCACGACACAGGGGACACAAAGGCATGGCTGGTGCCCGTGGCCCCCGTGTGCCCGGCTACCGGGGGCGAAGGGCTGGCCCGTCGGGACGATTTCGTGTAGCACCCCGATACTGGTCAGGGGCGGACCCCGCCCCTGACCAGCGCGGAAGGGCAACACATGAAGCTCCTGAGCCTTCTCCTCAACATCCTTTGGTTCGTCTTCTGCGGGTTCTGGATGGCCATCGGCTACACCATCGCGGCGATCATCTGCTTCATCTTCATCGTGACCATCCCGTTCGGCGTGGCCTCGCTGCGCATCGCCGGGTACGTCCTGTGGCCGTTCGGCCGGACCACCGTTGATCGACCGGGCGCGGGCGCACCCTCGTTCATCGGCAACGTGATCTGGGTCGTCTTCGCCGGCTGGTGGCTGGCGCTCGGCCACCTGCTGACGAGCATCCCCCTTTTCGTGTCCATCGTTGGCATCCCCTTCGGCTGGGCGAACCTGAAGCTCATCCCGATTTCGCTGATGCCGCTCGGGCGGGAGGTCGTCCCGACGGACGAGAAGTTCGGCGCACGCTAGCGCTCCCCCGACACAACGGTGTCCCCGGTTTGCTTCATCCGGGGGCACCATCTCTGGTGGCAACGCCCGTGCCCCTCTGGGTTCCTGCGCTGCTACCGCAAATGGCCGTTGAAGGGCGGATTGACCCCCGCGTGCTGACGCTCCCCACTGACCGCTGAGGGCCGGCCAGATGACGTTGAGGATTGTCTTCAGGGTCAGTGACCTGCCATTTGTTCGAGCCGGGCGATGCGCTCCGCCATCGGCGGGTGGGTGGAGAACATCTTGGCCATGCCCTGGCCGGGGCGGAAGGGGTTCGCGATCATCATGTGGCTCGCGGCCTCGATCCGCGGCTCGGGCGGCAGCGGCAACTGCTTCGTACCGGCGTCGAGCTTGCGCAGGGCGCTCGCGAGGGCGAGCGGGTCACCGGTGAGCTGGGCGCCCGCGGCGTCCGCCTGGTACTCGCGGGAACGGCTGACGGCGAGCTGGATGACGGTGGCGGCCAGGGGGCCCAGGATCATGATCAGCAGCATGCCGACGATGCCGGGGCCCTCGTCGTCGTTGGACCGGCCGATGGGGATCAGCCAGGCGAAGTTGACCAGGAACATCACCACGGAAGCGAGTGCGCCGGCCACCGACGAGATCAGGATGTCCCGGTTGTAGACATGACTGAGCTCATGGCCGAGGACGCCGCGCAGCTCGCGCTCGTCGAGGATCCGCAGGATCCCGTCCGTGCAGCAGACGGCGGCATTGCGCGGGTTACGCCCGGTCGCGAAGGCGTTGGGGGCCTGGGTCGGGGAGATGTACAGGCGGGGCATGGGCTGGCGGGCGGCCGTCGAGAGCTCACGGACCATGCGGTACAGCTGCGGCGCCTCGAATTCGCTCACCGGGCGTGCCCGCATGGCACGCAGGGCCAGCTTGTCGCTGTTCCAGTACGCGTATCCGTTGGTGCCGACCGCGATGACAAGCGCGACGATCAGGCCCGTACGGCCGAAGAAACTGCCGATGAGGATGATGAGCGCGGACAGTCCCCCGAGGAGTACGGCAGTCCTCAACCCGTTGTGCCGGCGGTGCACGGTACGCCCTCCAAGTGGTGCGGCGGGGAACCCCTTGCTGGGTGGGTTTGGTGGGTGGGGTGCTGGGTGGGGTGGGTGCTTCCACATCCAGTGGAGCCTTCCTCACTGGTCAACGCCAGGCGAGGAGGGCTAGTTCCCTTGTGCGCGGGCGCGCGGGGCCGACAGTCCGTGGGCCGTACGGGAAAAGGGCCCCGGGGTGTGCGGCCTACTGCCCGGGGGTGCGGCCTACTGGAAGAGGTCGCCGGTGGCGAAGCGCAGCACCAGCTGGGGGGCGCCGGACAGGGCGATGCCCGCGACGGCCGTGAGAGTGATGGCGACGGTGACCGGCATGGGCACCGCGTGCTTGATCCGCGCGCCCGGGGCGTCGGTCCTGCTGTCCGGCGCGTCCCCGTCCTCGGCCCCTGCGGGTGCGCGGAAGAGGGCGGTGGTCCACTGGAGGTAGTAGTAGAGCGCGATGACGACGTTCACGGCCATGATGACGGCGAGCCAGCCGAGGCCCGCGTCGACGGCCGCGGAGAAGACCGTGACCTTGGCGAAGAGCCCGATGATGCCGGGCGGCAGGCCCGCCAGGCAGAGCAGGAAGAAACCGAGCGCCAGGGCCGCGAGAGGGTGGGTGGCGTACAGGCCGCGGTAGTCGGCGATCCGGTTCAGCGGGTTCGTACGGGCCACGAGGGCGGCGACCGCGAAGGCGCCCAGGTTCACCACGGCGTACATCAGGGCGTACGCGACGGTGGAGCCGATCTGGTCGTCGCTGGAGTAGGCGGCGGCCGCGATCGGGACCAGCAGGTAGCCGGCCTGTGCGACGGAGGACCAGGCCAGCAGGCGAACCGCGCTGTACGCGCGCGTGGCGGACTGGCGCAGGGCCGCCACATTGCCCACGGTCATGGTGAGCGCGGCGAGCACGGCGATCGCGGGGCCCCACACGTCCGCGTACGAGGGGAAGGCGACGACGGTGACGAGGATGAGCCCCGTGAAGCCGACCGCCTTGCCGACGACGGACAGGTAGGCCGCGACGGGCAGGGGCGCGCCCACGTAGGTGTCGGGGACCCAGAAGTGGAACGGCACGGCGGCCGTCTTGAAGGCGAAACCGACGAGCGTCAGGGCGACACCCGCCTTGGCGAGGGTGTCCAGCTGCGCCGGTACGTCGTCCAGGCGGGTGGCGATCTCCGTGAGGTGCAGGGTGCCGGTCGTCGCGTACACGAAACTGACGCCGAGCAGCATCACGGCGGTCGCGGTGACGGAGGACAGGAAGAACTTCAGCGCCGCCTCCGAGGAGAGGCGGTCACCGCGCTTGAGCCCCACAAGGGCGAAGGCGGGCAGCGAGGCCACTTCGAGAGCCACCACGAGAGTGGCGAGGTCCCGCGAGGCGGGCAGCAGGGCGGCGCCCGCCGCCGAGGACAGCAGCAGGAACCAGAACTCCCCCGCCGGGAGCTTCTTCGTCTCGGTCAGTGAGAGCAGCGCCGTGAGCAGCGCGCCGCCGAGCACCAGCAGCTGGATGACCAGCGTGAAGTAGTCCGCGGTGTAGCTGCAGACAGCGGCGTCGGAGGTGAGGCAGAACGTCGAACGGTCTCCCTCGCGCAGCGGCAGCAGGGCGAGCAGTGCCAAGGCGAGACCCGCGATCGAGATCCACCCGAGCAGCTGCTTCCTGTTCTCGCGTACGAAGAGGTCGGCGACCAGGACGAGCAGGCCCACCGCCGCCGTGATCGTCGGCGGTGCGATCGCCGCCCAGTCGACCGACTGGACGAGGCTGGCTGCGCTTTCGGCGGCCACGGTCACGACTTGCCTCCTGCGAGGAGCTTCTGCACGGCCGGGTCGGTGAGGCCGAGGAGGACCGCGGGCCAGAGTCCGGCGAGGACGGTGAGGGCGACGAGCGGGGTCCAGGCGGCGAGCTCGTAGCCCTGGATGTCGGCGATGGGCTCGGGGGTTTCGCGCTGCTCCCCCATGCAGACCCGGCGTACGACGAGGAGCAGGTACGCGGCGGTGAGCAGGGTGCCGATGCCGGCGATCACCATGAAGGTCAGGAAGGCGGGGCGGCTGAGGCCTTCGGCGGGCTGGAAGGCGCCGAACATCGTGAGCATCTCGCCCCAGAATCCGGCGAGTCCGGGCAGCCCGAGTGAGGCGACGGCGGCGAAGGCGAGCAGGCCGCCGAGGCGGGGAGCCCGGCCGTAGAGGGCGGCGCCGGTGGCTCCGGCGAGGGTGTCGAGGTCCGCGGTGCCGTAGCGGTCCTTGAGCGCGCCGACCAGGAAGAACAGCAGGCCGGTGATCAGACCGTGGGCGATGTTGGCGAAGAGCGCGCCGTTGACGCCGGTGGGGGTCATGGACGCGATGCCGAGGAGCACGAAGCCCATGTGGCCGACGGATGAGTACGCGATGAGGCGCTTGAGGTCGCCCTTGGCGCCCTTGCGGGCGAGGGCGAGGCAGGCGAGGGACCCGTAGATGATGCCGACGACCGCGAAGGCGGCGAGGTACGGCGCGAAGGTGTGCATGCCGTCGGGGGTGATGGGGAGCGCGATGCGGACGAACCCGTACGTGCCCATCTTGAGCAGGACGCCCGCGAGGAGGACCGAGCCGACGGTCGGGGCGGCGGTGTGAGCGTCCGGGAGCCAGCTGTGCAGTGGCCACATCGGGGTCTTCACCGCGAGCCCGATGCCGATCGCGAGAACGGCTACGACCTGCACCGATGTGGTCAGTCCGCGGCCATTGTCAGTGGCGAGTGCCACCATGTCGAATGTGCCCGACTTCAGTCCGATGAGGAGGAGACCGAGCAGCATGACGACGGAGCCGAGCAGCGTGTAGAGGATGAACTTCCAGGCGGCGGCCTGCTTCTGGGCGCCGCCCCAGCGGGCGATCAGGAAGTACATCGGGATGAGGACCATCTCGAACGCCAGGAAGAACAGCAGCAGATCGAGGACTGCGAAGGTCGCCAGGGTGCCGGACTCAAGGACGAGCACCAGGGCGACAAATGCCTTCGGGGATGGGCCCGCAGGCATCTTGAAGTAGCTGTAGAGCGCGCAGAGGAAGGTCAGCAGCGCGGTCAGTACGAGAAGGGGGAGCGAGATGCCGTCGATGCCGAGGTGGATCCTGACGTCGAGCGCCGGGATCCAGCTGATGTCGGTCGTGGCCTGCATCTTCGACGGGTGGGCGTGGTCGAAGCCCAGGGCCAGGACCACGGCGGCGATGAGGATCGCGCCGGTGACGACCATGCCGTGGCGGAGCACGGCCTGGTCGGGGTTCTTGCCCTTGAGCCCGGGAGGGGCGGGCAGAAGCGCGGCGACGGCGCCGACGAGCGGGGCGACGACGATGAATGCCAGGAGGAACTGCATCACGGACGGGCTGATATCGATCACTGCTCACGCTCCGACGGCGGCGACGATGACGGCGGCGATCGCCAGGACGACGGACCCGGCGAGCAGTGCGCTGAGGTAGGTCTGCACATTGCCGGTCTGGGCGCGGCGGACGCCCGCGCCGAGCAGGCGCGGGATGGTGCCCGCACCGCGTACGTAGGTGTCGACGACCTCGCGGTCCAGGAAGCGGACCAGCTCGGCGGCCGCCAGGACGGGCCGTACGAAGAGGGTGTGGTAGACGGCGTCGAGGTGGAATCCGGCGGCGGCGTGGCGGTGCAGCGGGCCGAGCAGGAGTCGGCCGGGGTCCGCCGGGTCGGGGGCCGACGCGATGTCGCCGTAGGCGGCGGTGTGGGTGGCGATGGCTTCCGCCTCGGAGGCCGCCGGGTCGGCGTCGGGGTGGGCGGCGACGGCGCCGATCGGGGGCCGGACCGCGGCCATGGCCGTCGTGTGCCGCCAGGCGCCGTAGGTGACGAGGCCGCCGACCAGGGCGACGCCGGTGCCGAGGACGGCGGTGGTGACGGTCGGGGTGAGGGAGTGGACGTCGAACCAGCCTGCGAGTTGGCCGACGGTGAGGCCGAGGCCGAGTGAGGGGACGGCCAGGAGCCACAGCACGCCGTTCATGGCGAGTGGCTGCTTGCCGTGGTCCGGCGCGGCGGGGCCACGGCCGCGGAAGGCCAGCAGCCACAGGCGGGTGGCGTACGCGGCGGTGAGGAGGGCAGTGAGGAGGCCCGCGACGAACACGGTCCAGCCGACGCCGGAGGGGACGCCCTGGGTGTCGCCGAGGGAGGCGTGCTCGGCGGCGACGAGGACGGCTTCCTTGGAGAAGAAGCCGGCGAAGGGCGGGATCGCGGCGAGTGCCAGCAGGGCGATCGTCATCGTCCAGTAGGCGTCGGGAATCTGCTTGGCGAAGCCGCCCATGCGGGACATGGCGGCCAGCGAGTTGGTGCCGGCGGCGTGGATGATCACGCCCGCGCCGAGGAAGAGGAGCGCCTTGAAGGCGCCGTGGGTCAGGAGGTGGAAGACGGCCGCGCCGCGGTCACCGACGGCCAGGGCGCCGGTCATATAGCCGAGTTGGCCGATGGTCGAGTAGGCGAGGACACGCTTGATGTCGTCCTGGGCCAGGGCGGCGAGCGCCGATCCGACCATGGTGACGGCGGCCATCACGGCGAGGACGGTCAGCGCCGCTGCGGAGGACGCGAAGACGGGGAGGAGGCGGGCCACGAAGTACACACCGGCGGCGACCATTGTCGCGGCGTGGATCAGCGCGGAGACGGGCGTGGGGCCCGCCATCGCGTCGGGCAGCCAGGTGTGCAGCGGGAACTGCGCCGACTTGCCCGCGACGCCCGCGAGAAGCAGCAGCGCGATCAGGGTGGGGTGGTCGAGGCCCCGGTCGCCGACCACGTCCAGGATCGTGGAGATCCGGAAGGAGTTCGCGTCGGCGGCCAGCGCGAACAGGCCGAACAGGAAGGGGACATCACCGAGCTTGGTGACCAGGAAGGCCTTCAGGGATGCGGCGCGGGCCTCGGGCGTCTCCCAGTAGTGGCCGACGAGGAAGTACGAGCAAATGCCCATGATTTCCCAGCCGACCAGGAGCACCATCAGGTCGCCGGAGTAGACGACGAGCAGCATCGCGGAGGTGAACAGGGAGACCAGGGCGGCGTACGAGGGGTAGCGCGGGTCGTCGCGCAGATAGCCCGTCGAGTAGATCTGCACGCAGGTCGCGACGACCCCGACCAGGACGGCGACCAGGACCGCGAAGCCGTCGAGGTGCAGGGCCAGGTCGATGGGGACCGAGCCGGTGGGGGTGAGCCGGGTCGAGGCCTCAATGTCCTTGCCGCCGCCCTGGCGTACGGCGACGAGCACGGCCAGCACGGCGGCGGCCACGGTCGGCAGTACGGCCAGGGGCCGCACGAACCCGGGGGCGGTGCGGCCGAGCAGCAGGCCGGCCACGGCGCCCAGGAACGGAAGGAGCGGAACGAGGACGGCGAGGGTCGTGATGGTCACGCGGCGGCCTCAGCCTTCTGTGCCGGGGCGGAAGCTTCGTCGTCGGGGCCTTCGGCGGTGTCGCGGAGCCGGTCGATGTCCGAGGTGCCGCGGTTGCGGTAGACCATCAGGACGATCGCCAGGCCGATGCCGATCTCCGCCGCGGCGATGGCGATGGTGAAGAGCGTGAGTGCCTGGCCGGAGTGCAGGGTGTCGCGGAGCCAGACGTCGAAGGCGACGAGGTTGAGGTTGACGGCGTTGAGCATCAGCTCGACGGACATCAGGACCAGGATCGCGTTGCGGCGCGCGAGTACGCCGTACAGCCCGGTGCAGAAGAGGAGGGCGGCGAGCACGGCGGGATAGGCGAGGTGCATCAGCGCTTGTCCTCCGGGGCGGTGTCGGCCGGGGTGGTGGCGGCGTTCGGGTCGTCCGTGTCCTTGTCGTCGGTGTCCTTGTCGTCGGTGTCCTTGCGGGAGAGGACGATCGCGCCGATCAGCGCGGCCAGCAGCAGGACCGAAAGAGCCTCGAAGGGCAGCACCCAGTGCTGGAAGAGGATCTCGCCGGTCACCTTGGTGGAGCCCTGCGCGGGCCCGTCCAGGTCGATCCAGGTCGTACGGAACGCGTCGACGACCACCCACACGAGCGCGGCCGCCGCGGCGAGGGCCACGGCGAGCGCGACCCAGCGGTTGCCCGAATCGGCGTCCGGGGAGCGGCCGATGGGGGCCTTGGTGAGCATCAGCCCGAAGAGAAGGAGGACCACGACGGAGCCGACGTAGATCAAGACCTGGACCCAGGCGATGAACTCGGCCGTGAGCAGGAGGTATTCGACGGCGATGCCGCCGAGCGCCACGACCAGCCAGAGGGCGGCGTGCACCAGCTGCTTGGTCGTGACCGTGATGACGGCCGCGCCGAGGGTGGCGATGCCGACGAGCAGGAAGGCGATCTCGACGCTGGCCGGGGAGAGAAAGCCGTGTTCGGCGGCGGCGGAGGCGGCAAGGTGGCTTACTCGGTGGCTCATTCGGTGGCCCCCTCTTCGCGCTGTCCCTGCTCGGCTGTGGGCTCACCCGCGGCATGTTCCTGCCGGGGTGCCTGCTCCGGGGCCGCCTGTGGCTGGGCCGCCTGTGCCTGGGCGGCCTGGTCCTGGGCCGCTTGCTCCTGGGCGGCTGCGAGCTTGTCGGCGGTCTTGCGGGCTGCCGCGATCTCCTTCGGCTCCTCGGCCGCCGGATCCAGCGCGGGCGGCGCGGGCACCGTCCACATCCACTCGCGGAGCTTGTCCCGCTCATGGGTCAGCTCGTGAATGTCCGTCTCCGCGTACTCGAACTCCGGGGACCAGAAGAGCGCGTCGAAAGGACACACCTCGATGCAGATACCGCAGTACATGCAGAGCGAGAAGTCGATCGCGAAGCGGTCCAGGACATTGCGGCTGCGCTCGCGGCCGCCGGGGGCGGCGGCCGGGAGGGTCTCCTTGTGGGAGTCGATGTAGATGCACCAGTCGGGGCACTCACGGGCGCAGAGCATGCAGACCGTGCAGTTCTCCTCGAACAGACCGATCACGCCGCGCGAGCGGGGCGGGAGTTCGGGCTGGACGTTGGGGTACTGCGCGGTGACGGTCTTCTTCGTCATGGTGCGGAGCGTGACGGCCAGGCCCTTGGCGAGGCCGGACCCTGGGATCGGAGCCATTACTGGATCGCCACCTTCACGATGCCGGTGAGCGCGATCTGCGCGAGAGCGAGCGGGATGAGCACGGTCCAGGCGAGCTTCTGCAACTGGTCCTCGCGCAAGCGCGGGTAGGTGACGCGCAGCCAGATGACGCCGAAGGCGAGGATCGCGGCCTTCAGGAGCGTCCAGACCCAGCCGAGGCCGTCCGCACCCCACGGGCCGTGCCAGCCGCCGAGGAACAGGACGGTGGTCAGACCGCAGAGGACGACGATTCCGGCGTACTCGGCGAGCAGGAAGAGAGCGAAGCGGAGGCCCGTGTATTCGGTGTACGCGCCGAAGATGATCTCCGAGTCGGCGACCGGCATGTCGAACGGCGGGCGCTGGAGTTCGGCGAGGCCCGCCACGAAGAAGACGAGCGCGCCGACGATCTGCCACGGCAGCCACCACCACTCGAAGGCGTTGAGGATGCCGGGGAGGGAGACCGTACCGGCCGCCATCGCCACGGAGGCGGCGGTGAGCAGCATCGGCAGTTCGTACGCAAGCAGCTGAGCGGCGGTGCGCAGGCCGCCCAGGAGGGAGAACTTGTTGGCCGATGCCCAGCCTGCCATCAGCGAGCCGAGCACACCGATGCCCATCACGGCGAGCACGAAGAAGATGCCCGCGTCGACGACCTGTCCGACCGCGCCCTCGCTCGGGCCGATCGGGATCGCGACGAGGACGAGGAGGTACGGGAGGAGGGCGACGGCGGGCGCGAGTTGGAAGATGCGCCGGTCGGCGTTGGCCGGGACGATGTCTTCCTTCTGGGCGAACTTCACACCGTCCGCGACGAGCTGGGCCCAGCCGTGGAAGCCGCCCGCGTACATGGGACCAAGCCGGCCCTGCATGTGCGCCATCACCTTGTGCTCGGCCTGGCCCACGACGAGGGGGAGCACCAGAAATACGGCGAAGACGATGAGCAGCCGGAGGGCGACATCGAGTACGTCGTTCACGCGTCGCTCCCTCGTTCGTCGGCGGGACGGTCCACGTCGGCGTGGGTGTCGGTGTCGGTACTTCCGGTCGATTCGGCCGAGCCGGTCGCTTCGGTGTCCGGAGCACCGTCGGCCCCTTCGGCCGTGTCCGTGCCCGTGCCCGTGCCCGGAAGGTTGTGCCACGGGGTGTCCGTGGAGCGGGCGGGCGGCGTGGGCCGGGTCGGCGGCGGCTCCGGCGCGGGTGCCTGCGGCCCTGACGGCGGGGTCTGCGCCGGGGCTTGCGGGGTGTCCGGAGCCTGCACCGACGGCGGCGCGGCCTCCGATGCCTGCTCAGCGTCCGGCGTCTGCCCGGCCTCCTGCGTCTGCCCGGCCTCCTGCCCGGCCTGGCTAGCCGAGCCCGTGCTCACGCTGCGGGCTCGGCGTGGCGGGCGGTCGGCCGCCGCAGCTCCCGCAGCACCTGATCCCGCAGCACCGGCCGCGCCCGCGCGCGGGGTGCGGGTCGGGCGGGACGGGGCCGGGGGGAGTTGGCCCTTCAGCGGGCCCCATTCGTTCGGGTCGGGGACGCCCGGCGGCAGCATCTGGCGGCGCTTGGGGCCGCCGTGGTCGGACTCCCCCGGCTCCTTCGCGCCCGGCCATGCCTTGGCGACCCGGGCCGCGAGGACGAAGTCCTTGCGCAGCGGGTGGCCTTCGAAGCCGTCCGGCAGGAGGAGCGGGACGAGGTGGGGGTGGTCCGTGAAGTCGACGCCGAACATCTCGTGCGTCTCGCGCTCGTGCCACCCCGCGCCCGCGTAGATCTCCACGGCGCTGGGGACGACGGGCGCCGAGTGCGGGACGGTCGTACGGATGAGGAGACGGCGTACCCGGCGATTTTCCAGGGCCACGACATGGGCGCAGACCTGGAAGCCGGTGCCCGGCTCGTCGACCGCGCTCAGCCAGTCGAAGTAGGTGCAGCCCAGCTTGTCGCGGGCGATCTCCAGGGCCGCGACCCACGAGCCGATCGGAACATCGACGGTGAGCAGGTCGTAGGCGTGGCCGGCCGTGGCCTCCTCGCCGAAGATCTCGGTGACGGCGTCCGGGAGGGTGTCGTACGGAGTCACCGTGTTCGCGTTCGGGTCACTCACTTCGCGTCGTCCTCCCCCGGAGCCGAAGCGGGAACAGGAGTAGTGGAAGTAGTGGGAGTAGCGGGAGAAGCGGGCGCCGGCGGCGGTGTGAGCAGGCCGCTCTGCAGCGCGGCGGCCGACGGGGGCCGGCCGTAGCCGTAGCGCTCGCTCAGCGACTCGCGGGAGATCTTTTCCTGGAGCTTGAGAATGCCCTGGAGCAGCGCCTCGGGGCGGGGTGGGCAGCCCGGGACGTACACATCGACCGGGATGATCTGGTCGACGCCCTTCGTCACGGAGTACGAATCCCAGTACGGGCCGCCGCAGTTGGAGCAGGCGCCGAAGGAGATGACGTACTTGGGCTCGGGCATCTGCTCGTACAGCCGCTTCACGGCCGGGGCCATCTTGTCCGTCACCGTGCCGGAGACGACCATCAGGTCCGCCTGGCGCGGGCCCGGCGCGAAGGGGATCACGCCGAGGCGGATGAAGTCGTGGCGCGCCATGGATGCCGCGATGAACTCGATCGCGCAGCAGGCGAGTCCGAAGTTGAAGACCCACAGGCTGTAGCGGCGGCCCCAGTTGAGAACCACCTTCATGGGTTCCGGCGCGAGCCGTGAGAGCACTCCCAGACGCTGTGGCTCCGGCAGATCAACAGGGGTCACGCCCATTCGAGGACGCCCTTCTTCCATGCGTACAGCAGTCCCACGGCCAGGAAGCCGAGGAAGATGAACATCTCGACCAGAGTCGCGGCGCCGTATCCGGCGGCGGCGAAGACCGTCGCCCACGGGAACAGGAAGATCGAGTCGACGGCGAAGATCACGTACAGGAAGGCGTAGACGTAGTAGCGGACCTGTGTGTGCGCCCAGCCCTCGCCGACCGGGTCCACTCCGCACTCGTACGTGAGCATCTTCTCCGGTGTCGGCACGACGGGCCGCAGCAGTCGCCCGGCCCCGAAGGCCACGGCGACGAACAGCACACCGACGACCGCGAGCAGCCCGACGACCGAGTAACTCTCGAAGTAGTCCGGGTACCCCGCCGCGAGATCCGTCGCGAGATCCGCGGCGGAATTCGTCGCAGAACTCGTCGCGGGATTTGTCGTGGGTTGCGCCGCAAGAACAGTCGATTCCGGCACGTCCGCCCCTCGCTCCCTGGCCTCGTTGCGTCCTGTTCGACGATCTGTACGCACGGGAGTCTAGGCCCTGGTAAAGACTCGGTAAGCAGCCGCGTCACACCGGGGTGGGGTTATCCCTACTTCCGTACACCCAGCCACCCCATGGCATCCCCGGCACCGGCCCGGCAGGCTGGGCATATGACCGCCAGCCCCAGCGACTTCCTCGCCCCGTCCGACCGGTCCGACCGGCCGCCGCCCGTGCGCTTCCCGTACGGGCCGCATGTCTGGAAGGAGATCGCGCATCTCCTTCTCAATCTGCCGATGGCCCTGCTCGGCTTCACGTTCGTCGTGGTGACCCTCCCTCTGGGCGGTGGTCTGTCCGTCACCGTCATCGGGCTGCCGCTGCTGGCCCTGAGCCTGCTGGGCGCGCGGTTCCTCGGCAGGATCGAGCGGGCACGCGCGCGTGCGCTGCTCGGCGAGTGGGTCGACGAGCCGAGTCCGGCCCAGGCGGGGCTGCGGGACCGCGGCTTCTTCCCGTGGCTGTGGGCGAGTCTGAAGGACCCGGTGGGCTGGCGGTCGGCGCTGTACGCGCTGGTCCGGCTGCCCTGGGGCGTACTGACGTTCGCGGTGGTCATGGTTGGTCTGTTCGCGCTCTGGCCGGTCCTGCCGTACCTCGTACGGGTCATAGCCAACGGCGACCGGGCGATGGTGCGGGGGCTGCTCTGCCCCTCCGACGAGTTGGAGCGGCGGATAGCCGAGCTGGAGTCGGACCGGGGCGTCGTCGTGGACACCGCCGCCGCCGACCTGCGGCGCATCGAGCGCGATCTGCACGACGGCGCGCAGGCAAGGCTCGTCGCCCTCGCCATCGGGCTCGGCATGGCCAAGGAGAAGCTGACCGGCGACTTCAAGGACCCGGTGGCCGCCGCGGCGATGGTCGACGAGGCGCACGGCGAGGTGAAGCTGGCCTTGCAGGAACTGCGGGACCTGGCGCGCGGCATCCACCCGGCCGTCCTGACCGACCGCGGTCTGGACGCGGCGCTTTCGTCCATCGCGTCGCGCTGCACGGCTCCGGTGAAGGTCACGGTCGAGCTGACCGGCCGCCCGGCCCAGGCCATCGAGGGCATCGCGTACTTCACCGTCTCCGAGCTCCTCCAGAACGTCAGCAAGCACAGCGGCGCGCGCACCGCGTCGGTCCACGTGTGGCGGTCCGGGGACCGGCTGCTGATCCAGGTGGAGGACGACGGGCGCGGCGGCGCGCGGCTGGACGGCGGCACCGGGATGTCCGGGCTCGCGGACCGGCTCGGCGCGGTCGACGGGGTCTTTGTCCTCGACTCTCCCGAGGGCGGGCCCACCACGGTCACCGCCGAACTGCCGTGGCGCGACCGCGAAGGTGACCGCGAAGGTGACCGCGAAGGTGAAGGTGAGAACACCCGTGGCCGCGAGAACACCCGTGATCACGGGGCCGGCGCGGCGAAGCGCGGTGCGGTGCGGGGGTAGGGAAAACCCCCGTTCACAAACGGTGACGGCCCTCATGGTCCCGGGCCTCGCGCCCCAGCATCCTTGAGGCAGACGCTCACTCAGGCTCCGCAGCAGCAGAGCAGAAACGGACGGCAGCGATGGCCACGGAGTACGCACCGCAGACCCGGGACCAGTGGCAGCCCGAGCACGGTTCCCCGCGAAGGCACCTGCTGCCTCCGGCGCTGCGTGCGCCCTTCGAGGCCCGCACCTGGCGCGAGCTCTGCTACCTCTTCCTCAGCGTGCCCATCAGCGGGCTGCTCTTCTCCTTCGCCGCCACGATGACCTCGCTCAGCGCGGGCCTGCTCGTCACCTTCGTCGGCGTGCCCGTGCTGGCGGCGACCCTGGCCTGCTGCCGGGGCTTCGGGGCGGTGGAGCGGGCCCGTGCCAAGGGCCTGCTGAGGGTGGACGTGGCCGATCCCGCTCCCGTACGCCCCAAGGCGAGCGGGGTGACGCCCTGGATCGGCGCGATGATCAAGAGCGGAGTGTCCTGGCGGCACCTGCTCTACGCGTTCCTGCACATGCCGTGGGCGCTCTTCGCCTTCACTCTCGCGGTGACTCTCTGGTCGTGCGGCTGGGCGCTGCTCACGTATCCGCTGTGGCAGTGGGTCTTCCCCGCGTACAGCGGGGTGGGCGGCATTCAGCTGTACGGCGACGGGGCGCACAACGTCTATCTCGACAGCTCCTTCGAGCTGGCTGTGACCAGTGCGTTCGGCCTGGTCGTCACGCTGATCGCCCCGTGGATCATCCGGGCCCTGGCCTCCGTGGACCGGGTGATGGTGACCGGGCTACTGGGCCCGTCCCGGCTCGCCAGCCGCGTCTCGGAGCTGGAGTCGGACCGGGGCGTCGTCGTGGACACCGCCGCCGCCGACCTGCGGCGCATCGAGCGCGATCTGCACGACGGCGCGCAGGCCAGGCTCGTCGCCCTCGCCATGGGCCTGGGTCTGGCGAAGGAGAAGCTGACGGAAGACCCCGAGGCCGCGGCCCGCATGGTGGACGAGGCGCACAGCGAGGTGAAGGTCGCCCTTCAGGAGCTGCGTGACCTCGCCCGCGGCATCCACCCGGCCGTCCTGACCGACCGGGGCCTGGACGCGGCGCTCTCCGCGGTCGCCTCCCGGTGCACGGTGCCGGTGCAGGTCGAGGTGGATCTGCCGACGCGGCCGGCCCAGGCCATCGAGGGAATCGCGTACTTCACCGTCTCCGAGCTCCTCCAGAACGTCAGCAAGCACGCTCGGGCGAGCCGGGCCCGGATCGACGTGTGGCAGTCGACGGACCGGCTGCTGCTTCAGGTGAGCGACGACGGGCAGGGCGGCGCGGACACCGCGTCCGGTTCCGGCCTGGCGGGGCTCACGGAGCGGCTCGACGCGGTCGACGGGATCCTGGTCATCGACTCCCCCGCGGGCGGGCCGACCACGGTCACGGCGGAGCTGCCCTGGCGCGGCTGACCCCGGCGCTCCCCGCGCAGGCTTCCCCGAGCCCCCGGCCCGAGTCGTACGCCACTATTCCCAATTCCCAACGCCCCGACGCACACCGGGTCGCGATACTGGGATGCTGGTGGGCGACGGGTGGGAAGCAAACAATTGCTGGGGGGCTACACGGTCGTGGAGGACAGAGTGCGAGTGGTCATCGCCGAGGATTCAGTGCTGCTTCGGGAGGGCCTCACTCGGCTGCTGACCGACCGCGGACTCGATGTCGTGGCGGGCGTCGGGGACGCGGAAGCGCTGATCAAGACCATCGCGGATCTGGCGGCGCAGGACGCCGTACCGGATGTGGTGGTCGCGGATGTGAGGATGCCGCCGACACACACCGACGAAGGGGTACGGGCAGCGGTGCAGCTGCGCCGGGACTACCCGGGGATCGGGGTGCTGGTGTTGTCGCAGTACGTCGAGGAGCAGTACGCGACAGAGTTGCTGGCCGGTTCGAGTCGCGGTGTCGGCTATCTGCTGAAGGACCGGGTAGCCGAGGTACGTGAATTCGTCGATGCCGTTGTCCGGGTGGCCCAGGGCGGAACCGCGCTCGACCCCGAGGTGGTGGCCCAGTTGCTGGGTCGCAGTCGCAAGCAGGACGTCCTGGCCGGACTGACCCCGCGCGAGCGGGAGGTCCTAGGACTGATGGCCGAGGGGCGGACCAACTCGGCGGTCGCCAAGCAGCTGGTGGTGAGCGACGGTGCGGTCGAGAAGCACGTCAGCAACATCTTCCTCAAGCTCGGGCTCTCGCCGAGCGTGGGAGACCACCGACGGGTGCTGGCCGTACTGACCTATCTGAATTCCTGATGAACTGACACCCTGTCAGATGCACTCGGAGCCGCGGACCGGAGACGATCCGGTCCGCGGGCCCAGAACCAAAGGATGAGTACGGAGCGTCTTCAAGGAGAGCGCCGGGGGGCGATGGAACCATGGCAAACCAGCACAATGGGTTATGTCAGAAGCAGGTCCGGATTACGAGCATCCCAGGGAACGCCACCCTCCCAGACGTAGGGTGGGCTCCAGGGCCGCCGGTGAGCCGGCCGGTCCGGAGCAGCCGCCTCAAGGGAGGTCCAGTTCAGTGACCAGCCAGGTCAGTAGCCCTACCGGGCAGACCGATGGAGCCGACGGAACCGACGAAGCCGGCGAGGCTGTCGTCGGAGAGCAGCGCGGCGCACCGACAGCGCAACCCGCGGAAAAAGAGGTCCGCCGCCTGAATCGGGTGATCATCCGGTTTGCGGGTGATTCGGGTGATGGGATGCAGCTGACGGGGGACCGGTTCACGTCGGAGACGGCGTCGTTCGGGAACGATCTGTCGACGCTGCCGAACTTTCCCGCGGAGATCCGTGCGCCGGCCGGGACGTTGCCGGGGGTTTCGAGTTTCCAGCTGCACTTCGCCGACCATGACATCCTCACCCCCGGTGACGCACCGAATGTGCTGGTGGCGATGAACCCGGCCGCGTTGAAGGCGAACATCGGGGATGTGCCGCGCGGTGCGGAGATCATTGTGAACACCGATGAGTTCACCAAACGTCCGATGGCCAAGGTCGGCTACGACACTTCTCCGCTGGAGGACGGGTCGCTGGAGGCCTACAGCGTGCATCGGGTGCCGCTGACGACGCTGACGATCGAGGCGCTGAAGGAGTTCGGGCTGTCGCGCAAGGAGGCCGAGCGCAGCAAGAATATGTTTGCGCTGGGGTTGCTGTCGTGGATGTATCACCGCCCGACGGACGGCACGGAGCGGTTTCTGCGGACGAAGTTCGCGAAGAAGCCGCAGATCGCCGAGGCGAATGTGGCCGCTTTCCGGGCGGGTTGGAACTTCGGGGAGACCACCGAGGACTTCGCGGTCTCCTATGAAGTCGCCCCGGCCACCAAGGCGTTCGGGGCGGGGACCTACCGCAGCATTTCCGGGAATCTGGCCCTGTCGTACGGGCTGATCGCGGCCGGGCAGCAGGCGGATCTGCCGCTGTATCTGGGCTCGTATCCGATCACTCCGGCCTCCGACATCCTGCACGAACTGTCGAAGCACAAGAACTTCGGGGTGCGGACCTTCCAGGCCGAGGACGAGATCGCCGCGATCGGCGCCGCCCTGGGGGCAGCGTTCGGCGGGCAGTTGGCCGTCACCACCACCTCCGGGCCGGGGGTGGCGCTGAAGTCGGAGACCATCGGGCTTGCGGTCTCCCTGGAGCTGCCTTTGCTGGTGGTGGCGATCCAGCGCGGTGGGCCCTCGACGGGGTTGCCGACCAAGACCGAGCAGGCCGACCTCTTGCAGGCCATGTATGGGCGCAACGGGGAAGCGCCGGTGCCGATCGTGGCACCCAGGACCCCGGCGGACTGCTTCGACGCCGTGATCGACGCCGCCCGCATCGCCCTGGCGTATCGGACCCCGGTGTTTTTGCTGTCCGACGGTTACCTCGCCAACGGCTCCGAACCATGGCGCATCCCCGAAGTCGACGAACTACCCGACCTGCGGGTGCAGTTCGCGAGCGGGCCCAACCACACGCTGGCCGATGGCACCGAGGTGTTCTGGCCCTACAAGCGCGATCCGCACACGCTGGCCCGCCCGTGGGCGGTGCCCGGCACCCCCGGCCTTGAGCACCGGATCGGGGGGATCGAGAAGCAGGACGGCACCGGGAACATTTCCTACGACCCGGCCAACCACGACTTCATGGTCCGCACCCGCCAGGCCAAAATCGACGGCATCGAAGTCCCCGACCTCGAAGTCGACGACCCCACCGGCGCCACAACCCTGGTCCTCGGCTGGGGATCGACCTACGGGCCGATCACCGCGGCCGTCCGCCGGCTGCGCACCGCCCAAATCCCCATCGCACAAGCCCACTTGCGCCACCTCAACCCCTTCCCCCGGAATCTCGGCGAGGTTCTGGGGCGTTACGAGAAAGTGGTCGTGCCCGAGATGAACCTCGGGCAGCTCGCCACCCTGCTCCGAGCCAAATACCTGGTCGACGCCCACTCGTACAACCAGGTCAACGGCATGCCGTTCAAGGCCGAGCAGCTCGCAGAGGCTCTCAAGGAGGCCATCAATGACTGAGGCGCTCTCGCTGGTGCCCAAGGCCGACGCCAAGCAATCCATGAAGGACTTCAAGTCCGATCAGGAAGTGCGCTGGTGCCCCGGCTGCGGCGACTACGCAGTCCTCGCCGCCGTCCAGGGCTTCATGCCCGAACTCGGCCTGGCCAAAGAAAACATCGTCTTCGTCTCCGGCATCGGCTGCTCATCGCGCTTCCCGTACTACATGAACACCTACGGGATGCACTCCATCCACGGCCGCGCCCCCGCCATCGCCACCGGACTGGCCTCCTCCCGCCGCGACTTGAGCGTCTGGGTCGTCACCGGCGACGGCGACGCCCTGTCCATCGGCGGCAACCACCTCATCCACGCCCTGCGCCGCAACGTCAACCTCAAGATCCTGCTGTTCAACAACCGGATCTACGGGCTGACCAAGGGCCAGTACTCCCCCACCTCGGAAGTCGGCAAAATCACCAAGTCGACCCCGATGGGCTCCCTCGACGCACCCTTCAACCCGGTGTCCCTGGCGATCGGCGCCGAAGCGAGCTTCGTCGCCCGCACCGTCGACTCCGACCGCAAACACCTCACCAGCGTCCTGCGCCAGGCCGCCGACCACCCGGGCACCGCCCTCGTCGAGATCTACCAGAACTGCAACATCTTCAACGACGGCGCCTTCGAAGCCCTCAAGGACAAGCAGCAGGCCGAAGAAGCCGTCATCCGACTCGAACACGGCGAGCAGATCCGCTTCGGCGCCGACCGCGCCAAGGGCGTCGTACGCGACCCGGCCACCGGCGACCTCAAAGTCATCGCCGTCACCCCGGACAACGAGTCCCAGGTCCTCATCCACGACGCCCACGCGACCAGCCCCACCACCGCCTTCGCACTCTCACGCCTCGCCGACCCCGACACGCTGCACCACACCCCCATCGGAGTGCTCCGCAGCATCCACCGGCCGGTCTACGACACGCTGATGTCGGAGCAGTTGGACGCCGCCATCGAAAGAGACGGCAAGGGCGACCTCGGCGCACTGCTCGCCGGCAACGACACCTGGACCGTGGTCGGCTGACCGCACGCAATTCCGCATAGCCCCACCACGAGGCCCGGCCCGGAGTTCACTTCAGGGCCGGGCCTCGTCGTACGTCTCACGCGCCCGGAGCACCAGTTCCATCCGTGCCTCGGCCCAGCGCGCCAGCTCCCACACCTGATCGGCCGCCTCCCGGCCGAGATCCGTCAGCGTGTAGTCGACGCGCGGCGGGATCACGGGCTTGGCGTCGCGGTCGACGAAGCCGTCGCGCTCCAGCGTCTGGAGGGTCTGGGCCAGCATTTTCTCGCTGACCCCGCCGATCTCGCGGCGGAGCTCACTGAAGCGGTACGAACGCTCAAGGAGGGTGGCGAGCACGAGCACGCCCCAGCGACTGGTGACGTGCTCCAGCACTTGCCGCGAAGGACAGGCAGCGTGATTGACGTTCGGCTCCATACATACTCCCATGGAGGTACCTTACTTTAAGGTGGGTACTTACTTCCAGTTAGTGCACATCGTAGGGTGAGTTCGCGAACCCCCGCGAACAGGAGAAAAGCACCCATGAGCATTGTTGTCACCGGAGCCACTGGCGCCCTGGGCCGTCTTGTCATCGACGAGCTGCTCGCCCAGATACCGGCGAGCACCGTCGCCGCCGTCGTACGCAGCAAGGAGAAGGCGGCGGACCTCGCGGCGCGTGGGGTGGAGATCCGGATCGCCGACTACAGCGAGCCCGCGACCCTGGTCGGCGCCTTCCGCCCCGGGGACCGCGTTCTGCTGATCTCCGGCAGCGAGGTCGGCCAGCGCGTCCCGCAGCACACCGCGGTGATCGACGCGGCCAAGGCGGCGGGGGTCGCGCAGCTCGCGTACACCGGCGTCCTCGGCGGGCCCGACGCCGACTTCCTGCTGGCCGACGACCACAAGGTCACCGAGCAGCTGATCCTCGACTCGGGACTGCCTTACACCTTCCTGCGCAACGGCTGGTACACCGAGAACTACACCGCCCAGCTGGGTGTGGTCCTTGAGCACGGCGCCGTCGTCACCAACGCGGGCGAGGGCCGGGTCGCCTCCGCGGCGCGCGCCGACTTCGCGGCCGGCGCCGCAGCCGTCCTGCTCGGCGACATCGGCACCCACCTGGGGCGCACGTACGAGCTGAGCGGCGACGTCGCCTGGAGCTTCAGCGAGTACGCGGCCGAGGTCGCCAAGGCCTCCGGCAAGGCCGTCTCGTACACCGGCGTCCCGGCCGCCGAGCACCAGAAGATCCTGGTCGGAGCCGGTCTCCCCGAGGGCTTCGCCGCGATCCTCGTCGACGTGGACGAGGCGATCGCGCGCGGGCGGCTCGCCGGGACGAGCGGCGATCTGGCACGGCTCATCGGCCGGCCCACCACCCCGCTCGCGGTATCCGTCGCCGCCGCGCTCGCCTGACCCGCGCCACAAACGGCCCCCTGTCATGACCGTCATGCGATACGGACATGACAGGCGGGCGGGGGCGGCGTTACCGTCGTCGCGACAACGGGTGCGGGGCAGGAGACTTATGAAGACGATCAGCGAGCAGCGGACCGGCCTGCTGTACGGCATCGCCGCCTACGGGATGTGGGGCCTGGTCCCGCTGTTCTGGCCGCTGCTCAAGCCGTCCGGCGCGATGGAGATCCTCGCCCACCGCATGGCCTGGTCGCTGGTCTTTGTCGCCGTCGCCCTGCTGGCGCTGCGCCGCTGGGCGTGGGTCGGCGAGCTGATACGCCAGCCCCGCCGGCTGGCGCTCATCGCCGTCGCCGCGGCGGTCATCACGGTCAACTGGGGCCTGTACATCTGGTCAGTCAACAACGGCCATGTCGTCGAGGCCTCCCTCGGCTACTTCATCAATCCGCTGGTCACCATCGCCATGGGCGTCCTGCTCCTCAAGGAACGCCTGCGGCTCGCCCAGTGGATCGCCGTCGGCATCGGCTTCGCGGCCGTGCTCGTGCTGGCCATCGGGTACGGGCAGCCGCCGTGGATCTCCCTGACGCTGGCGTTCTCGTTCGCGACGTACGGCCTGGTCAAGAAGAAGGTCAACCTCGGCGGGGTGGAGTCGCTCTCCGCCGAGACCGCGATCCTCTTCCTGCCCGCGCTCGGCTATCTGCTCTGGACGGGCTCGCAGGGCGGCTCCACGTTCGGCACGGAGGGCATGGGTCATGCGGCGCTGCTGGCCGCGACCGGGCTGGTGACGGCCGTCCCGCTGGTCTGTTTCGGCGCGGCGGCGATCAGAGTGCCGCTGTCGATGCTGGGGCTGCTGCAGTACCTCGCGCCGGTGTTCCAGTTCGTCCTGGGCATCACGTACTTCCACGAGGCCATGCCGCCCGAGCGGTGGGCGGGCTTCGCCCTGGTCTGGGCCGCGCTGGCCCTCCTGACCTGGGACGCGCTGCGTACGGCGCGACGCAGCAGGGCGGACGCGGTGCGGCTGCGGGCGGCGCGGGCGGCCACGGCCGCACTCGCGGACACCGTTTCCGCGGCCGGCCCCGAGGCTGTGGTCACGGACGGCGTGGTCACGGACGGCGTGGTCACCGAGGCCGTGGTCACGCCGCCTCGCGAGCCGGTGAAGTAGCAGCCCCGGTCAACTCCAGGCAGAGCGCGCCGGGATCGAAGACGACCGGACGGCCCTGCGGCCTACGCAGAGTCAGTCCTGGCGCGTCCATTGCGGCCGCCGCCAGGTAGCCAGTACATGTTGGTGCCATGACACTGCACTGGAAACTCGTCATCGACGCCGCCGACCCGCACGCCCAGGCCGACTTCTGGGCCGCCACCCTCGGCTACCAGGTGGAGGACAACAGCGCCCTCATCGAGCGCCTCCTCGGCCTCGGCGCCGTACCGCGTGAAGCCACGGTGAAATTCCACGGCCGCGACGCGTGGCGTGAACTGGTCGCCGTCCGGCATCCGGACGACCCGTACGACGCGGACAGCGGCACGGGCCTCGGCCGCCGTCTGCTGTTCCAGCACGTGCCGGAGGCGAAGACCGGCAAGAACCGGCTCCACATCGACGTACACACCGCCCAGGGCACCCGGGACGCCGAAGTCGCGCGCCTGGAAGGCCTCGGCGCGAGCGTCCTGCACCATGTCAAGGAGCCGGGCGGGGAGTGGCTCGTCATGGCCGATCCCGAGGGCAACGAGTTCTGCCTGCACTGACGCGGCCCACCGAGGACCCGGCGGCCCACCGGACACGACCGCCGGGGACCCGGCAGTCCGCTGAAAACGCACACAGTGCCGATATACGAACACCAGTGACCGGTTTCCGCTCTTGACTGGGCATCGGGCCCGCGCCGAATATGCAGCACGCACAGCGCACCACCAGTTCCAGTACAGCTCCTACGCCCCGCGTCACACCCATCGCGGGGCGTCTCGCACGTTCCGTCCTGTCCCCACGGAATCCGGAGCCCCCACATGAATCTCTCCACGTCCAGACGCACCGCAGCCGCGGCCGTACTCGCACTCGCCGGGCTGCTCGCCGCCACCGCGCCGTCGGCGTCCGCTGCCCCGCGGGCCGCGCTCGCCGCCCCCGACATACCGATAGCCAACGTCAAGGCGCACCTCAACCAGCTCCAGTCGATAGCCACCGCCAACGGCGGCAACCGCGCGCACGGCAGGCCCGGTTACAAGGCGTCCATCGACTATGTGAAGGCCAAGCTGGACGCCGCCGGATTCACCACCTCCGTGCAGCAGTTCACGTCCAGCGGCGCAACCGGCTACAACCTGATCGCCGACTGGCCGGGCGGTGACGCGAACCAGGTCCTGATGGCCGGCGCACACCTCGACTCGGTCACTTCGGGCGCCGGGATCAACGACAACGGGACCGGCTCGGCCGCCGTCCTGGAGACCGCGCTCGCCGTCTCCCGCGCCCAGCTCAAGCCCACGAAGCATCTGCGGTTCGGCTGGTGGGGCGCCGAGGAGCTCGGGCTCGTAGGCTCGAAGTACTACGTCAACAGCCTTCCCAGCACCGAGCGTTCGAAGTTCTCCGGATACCTGAACTTCGACATGATCGGCTCGCCGAACCCCGGCTACTTCGTCTACGACGACGACCCGGCCATCGAGAAGACCTTCAAGGACTTCTACACCGGCCTCGGCGTCCCGACCGAGATCGAGACCGAGGGCGACGGCCGCTCGGACCACGCCAGCTTCAAGAACGTCGGCATCCCGGTGGGCGGCCTCTTCACCGGCGCCAGCCGTACGAAGTCGAGCGCCCAGGCGCAGAAGTGGGGCGGCACCTCGGGCCAGGCCTTCGACCGCTGCTACCACTCCTCGTGCGACACCACGGCGAACATCAACGACACTGCCCTGGACCGCAACAGCGACGCGATCGCCCACGCGATCTGGACCCTGGGCACCGAGCCGACCACGCCGCCGGGTGACTCCTACGAGAACGCCGCCGATGTCGCCATTCCCGACAACGGCGCGGCCGTCACCTCGTCCGTCACCATCGCCGGCCGTACGGGCAACGCTCCCGCCGCGCTCAAGGTCGGCGTGGACGTCAAGCACACCTGGCGCGGCGATGTGGTGCTCGACCTGCTGGCGCCCGACGGAACGGCGTACCGGCTGAAGAACTCCAGCAGCAACGACTCGGCGGACAACGTCATCACCACCTACACGGTGAACGCGTCGAGCGAGACGGCCAACGGCATCTGGAAGCTGCGCGCCCAGGACGTGGCCGCGCAGGACACCGGCTACATCGACAGCTGGAAGCTCACCTTCTGAGAAAGCCCCCTGCGGCTCACTTCCTGACAGCACGCAGGACGTGGTCGATCAGTTCCCCGATACGCACGGGACTGTGCAGCGTCTGCCGGAGGACGTAGCGGTAGTAGAGCGGGCCGTAGAGCATCTCCGCGGCCAGTTCGAGGTCGGCGTCCTCCGGCAGTTCGCCCTGTATCTGGGCACTGCGCAAGCGGTCCTTCGCCGCGGCGAAGCGCTGCGAGATCAACTGCTCGTTGAGCGTCCGCGCCAGCGCGTCGTCGTGCAGCACCTCGGAGAGGATGCCGGCGTACGCGGGACCGTACGGCGCGGTGGCGAACAGGACCGCGAGACCCGTCATATGCGTCCGCAGATCCGCCGCGAGGTCGCCGGTGTCGACGAACGGTGTGCCGCCCTCCACCCCGTCCGTGACGGCTTCGAGCATCACCGCGCCCTTGGACGGCCACCAGCGGTAGATGGTCTTCTTGCTCACCCCGGCACTCGCCGCGATCGCCTCGACGGTGACCCCGCCGTACCCTTTTTCCGCGCACAGTTCCAGGGCCGCGATGAGGATCGCCTGTCGCGACTTCTCGCTGCGACGCTGCGGGTTGGGCGGGCCCGGCGGACTAGTTGGTGTGGCCATTCGGTGAGCATAGGGCGGTACGAACCGGTCCGTGTTGACAGCCCTTCGTCCAAACCCGAACAATGCCTTGAGGAAACGGTACGTGTCGTGTCGAGCCGAGTCGGGGGACAGCTCGACGACATCCCGTACGGGGCCCCGCCGCACAGCGGGGCCCCCTCCTTTTGCCGTGTCACGCGAACCTTCTGCGCGACTTCAGGCCGTGATGTCCTTCGTCGTGAAGCGCGCCCAGGCCGCGGAGCCGAACACCGCCACGTACAGCCCCTGGAGCCCCAGGTTCTTCTGCACCTCGTCCCAGTAGAGCGGCTCGCGCAGCAGGTCCGTGAAGGACAGCCAGTAGTGCGGGAAGAGATACGGGTGGATCGCGTGCAACTGCGGGATCGTGTCCAGGATCTGCACCGTGATCAGCAGTCCGACCGTCGCCGCCATCGCCGCGATGCCGCTGCCGGTGAGGGTCGAGATGAACAGGCCGAGGGCCGCAAGACCGGTCAGTGACGCGGCCACGACGGCCGCGATCAGCGCCGCTCGCACCATCCCTTCGCCGAATCCGATCTGCGTCCCCGAGATGGTCATGACGTCACCGAGCGGAAAGAGCAGCGCGCCGGTGGCCAGCGCGGACACCGCCACCACCAGGGTCGCGACCAGGCAAAAGGCCATGGCGGCCGCGTACTTGGCGAGCAGCAGCCGGGTACGTCCGGCCGGGGCGACCAGCAGATAGCGCAGCGTGCCGGCGTTCGCCTCGCCCGCGACCGAGTCGCCCGCGATCACGCCGACGGCCATCGGCAGGAAGACGGGCAGGGTCGCGGCGAGCGCCGCGAAGACCAGGAACAGACCGTTGTTGGTGATCTGGGCGAGGAAGGCGGGGCCCTCTCCGCCGCCACCGCCGCCGCCACCGCTTCCGATCGACGAACCGTCGCTCGTCTCGATCTTCACGGCGATGCCGATCAGTACGGGCACGGCGGCCAGCACCGCGAGCAGCGCGAGCGTGCGCCAGCGCCGGAAGGTGATGCTGAGCTCGGACCGGAAGAGGCCGAGGGTCCACAGCGCGCGGCGGCCCGTGGGGCGGCCCTGGTTCAGCGTCTCAGCCCGCGACATCGAAGCCCTCCCCGGTCAGCGCGACGAAGGCGTCCTCCAGCGAGGCCCGCTGGAGGTGGTGACGGCGAGGCGCCCGTGCGTACCGGCCGCCAGATCGGCGACCGGGCCCTGGACGAGCAGCCGCCCCTGGGCCATCACCGCCGCGTGGGTGCAGACCTGCTCGATCTCGTCGAGCAGATGCGAGGAGAGAAAGACCGTGGTGCCATCCGCCGCCAACTCCCGTACCAGCGACCGGATTTCCCGCATGCCCTGCGGGTCGAGGCCATTGGTCGGCTCGTCGAGCACCAGCAGTCTGCGCGGCTGGAGGAGCGCGGACGCGAGCCCGAGCCGCTGCTTCATCCCCAGCGAGTACGCCTTGGCCTTCTTGGCCCCGGCCGCCGTGAGACCCACCCGGTCGAGCGCCGCCGCGACCCGGATCTTCCGGGTGCGGGGGTCGGCGGCCGGGTCGGCGGAGTCGTAGCGGATGAGGTTGTCGCGGCCGGACAGGAAGCCGTACAGCGCGGGCCCCTCGATGAGCGCGCCCACCTCGGGAAGCACCGTGCGCACGGCGCGCGGCACGGGTCTGCCGAGCATCGTCGCCGTGCCCGACGTCGGCCCGATCAGGCCCATCAGCATCCGGATGGTGGTCGTCTTCCCCGAGCCGTTGGGCCCGAGGAAGCCGAACACACTGCCGGCCGGGACGGTGAGGTCCAGGCCGTCGACGGCGAGCTGCCCGCCGCGGAAACGCTTGGTGAGCCCGCGGGTATCGATCACGGCCCCACCTGCGGCGGACAGCTCCTCCATCTACCTACCTGCCTACTCTCGCTACTTGGCCTCGTTGGCGGCCTTGACCAGGGCGTCCTTGGTGACCGCGCCGACGTACACCGTGCCGTCGTCCGTCATCAGGGCGTTGACCAGGCGGGTCGAGAAGACCGTGCCCGTACCGAACTTGCCGGACACCTTGTCGCCCAGCGCGTCCAGGAACTGCCCGGCCTCCGGCGGCAGGTCACCCTTCTCACCGGTCTTGCCTTCGGCCTTGGGCGCCATGCCTTCACCCTCGGGCGACTTGATCACGGCGACCGAGGACCAGCCCTCGCCGAGGACGTTGAGCCCCTGGAGGTCATCGAGACCCTGGGGCAGATCGCCCGCGCCGCCCATGCCGCCTTCGAAGTCCTGCTTGAACTCGTCGAAGCCCTTGTCGCCCTTGCCCTGCTCCTTCACATCGTCGCCCTCGGTCACCTTCGCGCCCTTGGGCGGGCTGAACTTGAAGGTGTCCGCGGACGGCTTGCCGAAGTCGACCTTGGTGAAGCCCGCATCGATCGCGGCCTTGCCGCCACTGCTCGGCGAGAGCGTGAACTTCAGCGGTACGCCGTTGTCGGCGTCGACCGCGACCCTGATGGCGCCGATCGTCGAGCCGGCCTGCTTGGGCTTGATGAGCAGCTGGTACGCGTCGCGGCCCGCGACCTGCGTCGTGCCGTCGACGGTCACCGATGTGGTGTCGTCCGCGGCCTTCAGGACCTCTTGCGCCAGTGCCTTCGGGGTGGTCGGGACACCCTCGGGCAGCTTTTCCTGCTTGCCGGAACCCTTGCCCGAGTCCCCGGCGCCCGTAGGCGCCTTCGCGTGGAAGGCCGCGTTCGAGGCACTGTCGTACGCCCAGACCTCGCCGCCGTTGTGAATCAGGCTGTACTCCGCGGCGTCGTCGAGGATCGACACCCGCTGCTTGTCAGGACCGTCCGCCGCGACCCGCAGTGTGTGCGTGCCGGAGGCGAGCTCCATCAGCTTGTCCTTGGGGTCGGCCGACGCACCCTCGCCGCCGTCCTTGGGGCCCATGCTGCTCGCCAGACCCTCGGCCAGGCCGCCCAGCGAGGGGATGCCCAGGTCGGTGCTGATCTTCACGGTGCCGGAGAGCTGCTGGGTGTCGGACGCGGCGATCTTCTCGATCAGCTGCTGCGCGGAAATCTTCGGCAGGTCGGGGTCGCCGGAGCTGGCGAGCGCCGGTACGAGCCCGATGGTTGCCGCCGCCACCCCCGCCACCGCGACCGGGACGATGTAGCGGGCGGCCTTGCGCCGGCTCGCCACGAAGCCCTTGGTCTCCTCGGTGGGCTGCGCGCTGTCGTTCGGTGCCATGTGTGCTCTACCTCCGTGGTTGGCGGCCGTCGTCAGTTGCACTCATCCCCCACTGCCTAATGCGTGGGGGGACCCCCACTCCCCGCGCCGCCATTCTCACCCGAATTGGTGGGGAGTGGTGGTCCCAATCTGACCAAATCGGCGGGTGCAAAGCGTCAACCCCCGGGATCAACTCCGTCTACTGCTGCGGTATGACACAAAGCACCGGCGTCTCCCCCGTCGGACAGGAAAAGACGCCGGTGCCCCTTGCAGCTATCTCGTACGGTTCGTCGGCTCAGCGCTGCACGAAGACGTAGTCGGCCTGGTACGAGACCGCGGCGAGCGAGCCCTCCGTGCAGCTACCGGCCGGCGCAACGCCGCCCACCGTGTTCAGTCGCAGGATCTCGCCGGTGTGAGCGAGCAGCCCGCGCTCCTTGCCCGACTGCTGGGCCTGGAGGTCCAGCTCGGGGATGTTCGTGGCGCCGTTGGGCGTCCTGGAGATCACTGTGCCGGTGACCGCGCTGCGGTCCGGGGCGATCCACTGCGGGGTGCCGGAGTTCGGCTCGACGAAGGAGTGCGCGATGCCGCCCGCGAGTACGGCCCGTACGTCGCGCTGCTGGAACGAGAACTTCCCGTCCGTGCCCTTCTTGCACTCGTAGATCTGCTTGCCCCTGAGTACCGGGGCCTGGACGCTGTTCAGCGCGTGGCCGAAATCGAAGGCATGGGTGACCTTGTGGAACTGGCCGCGTACCGCGCCGCCCGGGAACTCCGCGGTGTGGAGGTTCGCGTAGAAGCCCGTCGGACCGGCCTTGAACGCGTCGAGCAGCGCCGAGTCCTTGACCTCGACGGACCCGGTGAGGCTGCGGCTCTTCCCCTTGCTCCCGCTCTTGCCCTTGCTCTCGCTCTTGCCGAGCTGGTCGGTCAAGTCGATCTTGACGCCGCCGTTAACGCCCTTGCCGCCCTGGTGAATATGCAGGGCGGTCGGCCGGTCGGTGCCGCGCCACTTCACGGCGAAGGACACCGTGCTGCCCTCGACCTTGAGGAACTCCAGCGCGGCGCCGTCCTTGTCGCCCGCGACGGGACCGCCCGGTACGGGTACCTCGTTGGCGCCGTTGAGGCTCGCCGCGAAGAAGGCGGCATCGCTACTGGTGGTGGTGTCGGCGATGGCCGGCAGTGCGGTGAGCGTGACGCCCGCCGCCGCCGCGACCGCGGTGGTGGCAATGAGAATGGTCCTGCGGGTACGTCGTCGCTGCACGATGTCGCTCATGACCGAAATTCTCCCCGTATCCCGTGCCATCGCCCCCTGCGACGGCATCTGGGCATATGTACGAGGTGGATCTCAGCCCGGACTCAACCCAGGAACGTGATCTGCGTCACATTCCGGCGCCATGTCATCCTGCGCGGTGCACCACGGTGTCGCACAGCTCCTCAAGAGCCGACTTCGCGTAGCACCCGGGCAGCGGTGCCAGTATGTCGCGGGCCTCCTGCGCGTACCGCACAGTGTCGCGTCGCGCCTGCTCCAGGGCCGGGTGCTCGCGCATGCGCCGCAGCACCTCCGCGAGCCTGGCGTCGTCCGTGAGGTCGCCGCCGAGCAGCTCGCACAGCTCCACGTCCCCCGGGCGCCCGTGCGCCGCCGCCTGCGCCCTCAGGTGCAGCACCGGCAGCGTGGGGATGCCCTCGCGCAGGTCCGTGCCCGGCGTCTTGCCCGACTCGTGGCCCTCGCTGGAGATGTCAAGCAGGTCGTCCGCCAGCTGGAAGGCGATGCCGAGCCGCTCGCCGTACTGCGTGAGGATGTCGACGACACCCTCGTCGGCGCCCGACATTATGGCGCCGAACCGCCCGGAGACGGCGACCAGCGAGCCGGTCTTGCCCGCGATGACGTCCAGGTAATGATCAACCGGGTCGCGGCCGTCGCGCGGCCCCGATGTCTCCAGGATCTGCCCCGTGACCAGGCGCTCGAACGCCTCCGCCTGGACACGTACGGCTTCGAGTCCGAGATCGGCCAGTATGTGCGACGCCCGTGCGAACAGGAAGTCACCGGTGAGCACCGCGACCGAGTTGCCCCAGCGTGCGTTGGCGCTGGCCACTCCGCGGCGTACATCCGCCTCGTCCATCACATCGTCGTGGTAGAGCGTCGCCAGATGCGTCAGCTCGACCACCACGGCGGAGGGCACGATGCCCGGCGCGTGGGGGTCACCGAACTGCGCGGCCAGCATGACAAGGAGCGGACGGAACCGCTTGCCGCCCGCCCGCACCAGATGTCGGGCGGCGTCCGTGATGAAGGGGACCTCGCTCTTGGTGGCGTCGAGCAGTCCCTCCTCGACAGCCGCCAATCCCGCCTGCACATCGGTCTCAAGAGCCTGGTCCCGCACGCTCAGTCCGAACGGCCCGACGACGGTCACGAGGGATACTCCTGTCTGCTGACGATCACACGGATTGTCGATCTGTCGCTGTCCACAACTCAAGTCAGCGTATCCGGTCGGCTTTCGATCACCGAGAGCGCCTTCCCGTCGCCCCGCGCACAGCCCAATGGGCCCCGGTATGTTCATATTCAGCGCATACCACCTGGAGTAAACCCTTTGTCCCGCACTGCGCCCGACACCGAAGCGGACCACCCGCCGCCCGAGGACGACCACGCCTTCTTCGGGCAGCCGCGTGGCCTGATGCCCCTCTCCGGCCTGGAGGTCTGGGAACGTTTCTCGTTCCTGGGCATGCAGGCCATCCTCGTCCTGTACTTCGCCGATGCCGTCTCCGACGGCGGCATGGGCATGGACCCGTCCACCGCCGCCTCGGTCTCCGCGGCGTACGGAACCATGGTCTATCTGGTCGCCGTGGCCGGCGGCTGGCTGGCCGACCGCATCCTCGGCTCCTACCGCGCCGTGCTGTGGGGCGGCATCCTCATCGCCTGCGGCCACTATTCGATGGCCGTCCCCACCGACGGCATGACCTGGGTGGGGCTCGGCCTGATCAGCGCCGGTACGGGCCTGCTCAAGCCCAATGTCGCCAGCATGGTCGGCAAGCTCTACCGCACCGACGACGACCGCCGCGACGCCGGCTTCGCCCTGTACTACATGGGCATCAACATCGGCGCCTTCCTCGGCCCGCTCATCACGGGCTGGCTCGGTGACCACAAGGGCTGGCACTGGGGCTTCTCGGCCGCCGCGATCGGCATGACCTTCGGTCTGATCCAGTACGTACTCGGCCGCCGTCACCTGGCCGGGCGCAAGGCCTCCGCCGAATTCGCGCTGCCGCCGGACGGCATGCGCAGAGCTGTACGCCTGATCGTCGCCGGGGCCCTGGGTTTCGCCGCCGTAGCGACTCTGCTCGCGCTCGTCGGCTGGCTGACTCGTACCGCATGGCCGTGTGGTGGATCGTCGGTTCGTATCTGCTGCTCGGGCTCGGCGACATCCTCCTGGAGACCTCCGGCATGTCCGCCACCACCAAGCTCGCGCCCAAGGCCTTCGCCAGCCAGACGATGGCCCTGTGGTTCCTCTCGCTGGCGCTCGCCAACGGCATTCAGGCGCAGGTCGTGAAGTTGTACGGCGAGGTCTCCAACCCCGCGTACTTCGGCGTCAACGGCGCCATCGCGGTGGCGACCGGCATCGCCGTGATCGCCGCCGCTCCCTGGCTCAAGCGCACCATGCACCCCGTCCACTGAGGTGACCCATGCAGATCCATGTCCGTCCCGCCGCCGACTTCCCGTACCGCACGACCCAGGAGGACGTACGGATCCCGCTCCCCGACGGGACGCGTCTCTACGCCCGCATCTGGCGCCCGGTGACCGAGGAGCCCGTACCGGCGCTGCTCGAATACCTGCCGTACCGGCTGAGCGACTGGACGGCGCCACGTGACGCGCAGCGCCACCCCTGGTACGCGGGGCACGGCTACGCCTCGGTGCGGGTCGATGTGCGCGGGCACGGCAACAGCGAGGGCATGCCGGGCGACGAGTACGACGCGACGGAGCTGGCCGACGGCGTCGCGGTGGTGAACTGGCTTGCCGAGCAGCCCTGGTGCACCGGCAAGGTCGGCATGTTCGGCATCTCCTGGGGCGGCTTCAACTCCCTGCAGATCGCGGCGCTCGCCCCCGAGCCGCTGATGGCGATCGTCACGGTCTGCTCCTCGGACGACCGCTACGACAACGACGTGCACTACATGGGCGGTTCGGTGCTCGCCGTGGACATGCACGCCTGGGCGGCGACCATGCTCGCCTTCGTCTCGCGCCCACCGGACCCGGCGCAAGTGGGCGACGCCTGGCGGGAGATGTGGCTGGCCCGCCTGGAGAAGGTCGAGCCGTTCATCCACACCTGGCTGACGCACCAGACGCGCGACGACTACTGGAAGCACGGCAGCGTCTGCGAGGACTACGACGCGATCGACGCCGCTGTGCTCGCGGTGGGCGGCTGGCACGACCCGTACCGCGACACGGCCCTGCGGCTGGTCGAGCAGCTGGATCCCAACCGGGTACGGGGCCTGATCGGCCCGTGGTCGCACCAGTACCCGGACCGGGGGCTGCCGCCGGGCCCGGCCATCGGCTTCCTCCAGGAGACGCTGCGCTGGTGGGACCACTGGCTGAAGGACGCCGACGACACCGACGTCATGGCCGAGCCGCTGCTGCGCTCCTGGATCAGCGAGTCTCATCCGCCGAAGACGGTGTACGAGGAGCTGCCGGGCCGCTGGGTCGGCGACGCGGTCTGGCCATCGCCGCACATCACCAGCGTCCCTTTCGCCCTCCAGGGCGCCCCTGTGGTCGTCGACTCGCCGCAGCACACCGGTCTGGACGCGGGCCGCTTCTTCCCCTTCGCCAACGACGCGGATCTGCCGCCCGACCAGCGGGAGGAGGACGCGAAGTCGGCGAGCTTCGAGTTCCCGGTGGGTGAGAGCGCCATCGAGATCCTGGGCCGCCCCAGGGTCCGCCTGCGCCTGACCATGGACGTCCCGTTCGGCCAGGCCGTCGCCCGGGTCTGCGACGTGGCGCCGGACGGCGCGTCAACCCTGATCACCAGGGGCGTCCTCAACCTCTCGGCGCGCAACGGGCGCGACCGGGCGGACGCGTGGCCGCTGGGCGCGACCAAGGACGTCACCTTCGAGCTGAACGGCATCGGCCACAGCTTCCCGCCCGGCCACCGCATCCGGCTGTCGGTCTCGTCGGCGTACTGGCCCTGGATCTGGCCACAGGCGGACTCGGCGGGCTTCACCCTCGCCCCCGGGGGAAGCACCCTGGAACTCCCGGTCCGGACCCCCACCCACGACTCCATCACCTTCGCCCCGCCGGAACAGTCGACCCCGCTGGCCGTCGCCTTCCCCGAAAACCCCGACCAGCGCCCCGAACGCCTCATCACCCGCGATGTGGCCGCAGGCGAATGGCGCATGGAGGTCGACCCGCGCTACGGAGGAACTCGGGTCTACCCGGACGGTCTTGAGTTCACCGAGGACGCGCTGGAGACATACACGATCAACGAATCGGACCCGCTGAGCGCGCGGACCCGCTCGAACTGGACAATCCGGCTGCACCGCCCGGAGACGGGCTGGGACGTACGCGTCACCACGCGTTCCGAGATCGCCTGTGACGCGGCGGACTTCATCACGTCGAACGAGGTGACGTGCGAGGAGGGGGACGAGGTGGTCTTCCAGCGGAGCTGGGAGAAGCGGATCCCGCGGACGGCGGGGTAGGGGGCGGGCCGGGTGGCGGGTGCGGGGCGCCTGCGGCGGGCTTGTCCCCTACCCGCCCCTTCCCGAAACCGGGGCAAGCCCCGGACCCCAGGACGCCCTTCGGGCGTGTCCTCAAACGCCGGACGGGCTGAAAGATTTCTTTCAGCCCGTCCGGCGTTTGAGGACCAGGTCTGGGTCGGAGCCCCAGTTGTGGGAAGGGGCGGGTAGGGGACAGCGCCGCAGGCAACCCGCACCCCCACCGGCCCGCACCCGCGCCCCTACCCCCGCGCCACCGCCCCCGCAACCCGCGGCGACGCATACTCCGTGCCACAAACGAACCGCATCACCGGCCCGAACGAAGCCGCCGCAGGCAACCCCGTGAAGTGCAGCCCCCGCACCGACGACCCGTACCCCGCGTCCAGCCGCGGCGCCCCCCGCGTCACCACCAGGTCCGCCCGCAGCTCAGGCCCGAGGAAGTCCAGCGCCGCCACGTCCGTCCGGTAGCCCGTCGCGGCCATCACGTGGTCGGCGGACAGCTCGCGCTGCGCGCCCTGCCCGCCGCTCAGCGTCAGGACCGGACGGCCGTCCTCCACCCGCGCGCCCTCGATCCGGCGCCCGTCCGTCACCTGGATCCGCGCCGCCAGGAAGCGCTCGCGCAGCCACCACGCGCCGAGCGGCCCCAGCACCCGGCTTACCAGGTAGTGCCGCGCGGGCGCGGGAAGGCGGCGTACATGCGTGGCGTGGTACGACAGCGCGTACAGCGACCAGGCCCGGCCGAACGGCGACTCGGGCCGCAGCCGCGACTGCCGGTCCGGGGCGTCCCCGAAGGACACCGCGCCGGGCCCACGCGCCACGATCCGCACCGACGCCGCGCCCGCCTCCGCCATCAGCACCGCGTTCTCCAGAGCCGACTGCCCGGCGCCGACGACGATGACGTCCTGCCCCGCGAAGCGCGACAGGTCGCGGTGGAACGAGGCGTGCGAGATCGGGCCGGTCGCCGAGGGGCCTTCCGGCACCGCCGCCGCGAGCTCGCGCGGCATCCGCGCCAGACCTGCCAGGCCCGTCGCCACCACGACGGCCCGCGCCGCGAACTGCTCGCCCGAGTCAAGCTTCAGCTCGAAGCCCTCACGCGACCGGTCCACGGACACCACCCGCACCTGCTCCAGATCCGGCAGCAGCTTGCGGGCGAACCACTGCCCGTACTCCGCGAACGTCTCCACCGGGATCAGGTCCCAGTCGGACTCGTACCGCCGCTCGCCGTTCTCCGCGCAGAAGTCGATCAGGTTGTGGCCCGGTTGCGGGGCGTCGATGTTGGATGCCACCGGCGTCGATTTCAGCAGCATCCCGGCGGGCATCTTCTCGCGCCAGCTCACCATCGGCGAACCGAAGACGCGAACCGGGATGCCACGGGCCCGCAGATGGGCCGCGGTGGACAGGCCGTAGGGCCCTGCCCCGATGACTACTACCGGACGAATCACGTGAAGTCCCTCCCCTGGGCGTCACTTACTCAGTACTGGTACTGCTACTGCTACTGCCACCATCGCTCGCGGGCCGCACCTTGACCGCGGGATTGCGGCGGGCCGGGCGCGTGCCCCGCCACATCTGGTACAGGTGCTTGACGCCCGGCCCCACGAGCCGCGCGAGCATCGTCAGGAACGGCCCCATGTCGTCCGCCGCGAGCCAGGCCAGCTCCGTGCTGTCGGCGCGCGCCGGCGCGTGCGGCGTCGTATAACCGCTGCGGCGGTACGCGACCAGAGCCGCCAGATCGATGTTCTCCACGACATAGCGATGACCGGCCCTCTGCTCGCCCTCCGGGACATTGCGCCCGGTCAAGTGCAGATGCTGGGCCCGTACGACGTCGATCCCGGCCTCGTTCTCGAACAGCCGGAACTGCGCGCCCATGCGCGGATTGAAGTCGAGCAGCTTGTACTGCCCGTCGCGCCGGTCGAAGCGCAGATCGAGGTCGACGACCCCGCTGAACCCGACCTGCTTGATGAACTGCGCCGCGATCTGCGCGAGTTCGGGGTTGTCCACGACGTACGCACTCGCGGTCATCCCCGCGTGCGGCGGCCAGGACCGCACCTTGACCCCGGTGAACATCGCCAGCGCCGTACTGTCCGCGTCGAAGTACGCATGGACGATCCAGTCCTCCGCCTCCTCGCGCGGCAGATACTCCTGCAGGATGACGCCCGGACGCTCACCCCAGCCGCGCGCGAGCGCGAGCAGCTGCTCGGGCCCCGCGATCCGCGTCGTCCCGCTCACGGCGGGCTGGCTGCGGCGTACGAACGCCTCCCGGTTCTTGGCCACCACCGGGAACCGCGCCACCGCGGCGTACGCCTCCACATCGGCGTACGACTCGGGGAAGGCCGCGGCGGGCGACGGCACCCCGTGCTCGACGCACAGCTCGTGCAGGCCCTGCTTGCTGGCGAGCCTGCGCGGCAACGGCGCATCGACGCGCGGGAAGAGGAAGGGCCCCGCGAGGGCGTCCTGGTGCTCGGCGATCAGCACGGCCGCCTCTTCGTCGGTGGGCAGCAGCACCGTCGGACGGCCGATTTGGCGGCCGATCCGCAGTAGCCCGTCCACCAGCCGCTCGGGGGCCTCCGTGCCGGTGGTCGGCCAGACGAAGGCACGCTCCAGATAGCGGGAGCACGCCGCCGGGGTCCACCTGTCCTCGGTGATCGCGTACATGGGCACACCAAGTCGCCCCAGACTGCGAATCGCCCCCACCCCGCCGTGGTGCAGCGGATAGTTCCCGATCTTCACGATCAGCCCGGGTACGTCCCGGTCAGCCGCGAGTGAAGCGCTACGCCTCGCCACCTGTTCCCCCCTAGCGGGCATGGCCCACCCCTGCCCACTGCCCCCAAGGACGCTAAGCCGGAAGTCCACATTCCAGCAAGGCTTTTCTGCACATTGCGAACTCTTTAGCCACTGCCATGCCGAGCGACAGCCACGTAACGTGTTCCTCTCACGACCTGGAAAGCGAGGCAGCACCGATGCCCGAGCAAACCCCGCTCGACCTGGCCGAAGGCGACCTCTTCGGCCCGCACAACCTCCCATACGGCGTCTTCTCCACCCCGGACGAGCCAGAGCGCCGCCGGGTCGGCGTCCGTATCGGCGGCCATGTGCTGGACGTGGGAGCGGCCGCGCTCGTCCTTGGCTCGCCGTACGCCGCGCTGCTCGCCCGGCCCACACTCAACCCGCTGCTCGCCGCGGGCCGCACCGCGTGGCGCGATGTGCGCCGCGCGCTGACCGCCTGGGTGACGAGCCCGGCGCACCGCGCCGAGATCGAGCCACTGCTGCACCCGCTCGCGGACGTCACGCTGCACCTGCCGTACGACGTCGCGGACTATGTCGACTTCTACGCGAGCGAGCACCACGCCACCAACGTCGGCAGGATCTTCCGGCCCGACGGGGACGCGCTGACGCCCAACTGGAAGCATCTGCCCATCGGCTACCACGGCCGGTCGGGCACCGTCGTCGTCTCCGGCACGGACGTGGTGCGCCCGTCGGGCCAGCGCAAGGCCCCGGCCGACCCGGCGCCCGTCTTCGGCCCGTCCATCAAACTGGACATCGAGGCGGAGGTCGGCTTTGTCGTCGGCACCCCCTCCGAACAGGGCACACCCGTCGCCCTCAGCGACTTCCGGGAGCACGTTTTCGGCCTTTCGCTCCTCAACGACTGGTCGGCGCGGGACATCCAGGCCTGGGAGTACGTGCCGCTCGGCCCGTTCCTGGGCAAGTCCTTCGCGACGTCCGTATCGGCGTGGGTGACCCCGCTGGAGGCCTTGGAGGCGGCCCATGTCGCACCGCCCGCCCGGGACTTCCCGCTGCTGCCGTATCTGGACGACGCGGACGAGGAGGAGCCCGGCGGCTTCGACATCCGTATCGAGGTGCGGATCAACGGCGAGGTGGTCGCCGAGCCGCCCTTCTCCACCATGTACTGGACGGCCGCCCAGCAGCTGGCCCAGATGACGGCCAACGGCGCGTCACTGCGCACGGGCGACCTGTACGGCTCGGGCACGGTCAGCGGCCCGGCCGCCGAACAGCGCGGCTCCCTGCTGGAGTTGACCTGGAACGGGCGTGACCCGCTCGACCTGACCAACGGCAAGCGCACCTTCCTGGAGGACGGCGACGAGGTCACCCTGACGGCGTGGGCGCCGGGGGCACACGGCACGCGGGTGGGCCTGGGCGAGGTGTCCGGGCGCATCAGGCCGGCAGTCTGATGCCCCCCTCCCCCTCGCTCTCCCTCCCCGAGGAACTCCTGCTGCTGGGCCTGGACCCGCAGCGGGGGAACGCGCGCGTCCGCATGCGGTACGTCGAGTACGGCGTAGCCGGCGCCGTACTCGCGGAACTGGAACTGGGCGGCCATGTCACGGAGGAGCGCGGCCGGATCCAGGTGATCAACCCACTGGCCCCCGCCGACCCGGTCGCGGCCCAGGTACTGGCGAGCCTGCCCGCGCCGGGCAAGGGGCAGCGCGGCAAGGGGGAGCGTACGAAGGGCTGGGTCAGGAGCGCCGGTCGGCACGTCACGGAGCTGTACCTGAACCGGCTGGTGGAACAGGGCGCGCTGCGCAGGGAGACCCGCCGGTTCCTGGGCCTCTTCCCGTACCACCGCCACCCTGCGGGCCCGGAGGACGTGTCGGCGGCGGTGTGGCAACGCCTGGCCGCGTCGATCCACGCCGGCTCCCCGGCCGGGCGCGACCGGGCACTCGCGGCACTGCTGTCGGCGACGGACCTGGCCAACAGATACTTCCCGGGCTTCGCCGCCCGCGCGACCCGCTCCACCCTGCGCCACCTGACCCGCGAACACTGGCCGACCGATGCGGTGCACCGCGCGGTCAAGCAGGACAAGGCGGCGGCGAACAGCGGGAACAGCGGAGGAGACGGGAACGGCGGAGGGGACGGGGGCGGCGGAGGCGGCGGGGGGTGAGGTGGGGGGGTGGGGGGGTGGGGGGGTGGGGGGGGGACTGGGGTGCGGGTTGCCTGCGGGTGCGGGTTGCCTGCGGCGCTGTTCCCCTACCCGCCCCTTCCCGCTGTGTCATGGTGCGGCTGCCGCCGCGTGGTGGGGCTCCGCCCCAGACCCGGTCCTCAAACGCCGGGCAACTTCAGCCCGTCCGGCGTTTGAGGACACGCCCGAAGGGCGTCCCAGGGGCCTGGGGGCTCGCCCCCAGTTTCGGGAAGGGGCGGGGTGGGGAACAAGCCCCGCGCAGCGGCACCCGCACCCACCCGCACCCACCCCCCGCTCACCCCTCCGGCGGCCCCGCTCACCCCTCCGGCGGCCCCGCGTCGTCCCACGCGGGCTCCCGCCCCCAGTCCAGCTCCGGGTCATGCCCAGCCTCCGCCGCAGCCACCGGCCGCGCAGCAGGCACCGGAGCGACCCGGGCGGTCTCGGCAGCCGGGGGCACCGGAGCGACCGGGACGGTCACCGCAGCCGGGGGCGTCGGCGCGACCGGGCCCGCCGGGGCCACCCGCTCCGCGGCGCCCGCCGAGTCCGCGAACCCGGCCAGCACCCCCAGCACCCCTTCCCCGTACGTAGCCAGCTTCTTCTCGCCGAGCCCGGCGATGCCACCCAGCTCCGCCACGGATCCCGGCCGCGCCGTCGCGATCTCCCGCAGCGTCGCGTCATGGAAGATGACGTACGCCGGGACACCCTGCTCCCGCGCCTGCTCCGCCCGCCACGCCCGCAGCGCCTCGAACACCGGCACAGCCTCCGGGGCCAGCTCCGCGGTCGCCGCCGCGGCCTTCGACTTGCGCTCGCTCTTCGAGGACCCGGACCGGGCCGCCACCGCCGGCTTCGTCTCCTTGCGCAGCCGCACCTCACGCTCCCGGCTCAGTACGGACGCGCTGTCCTCGGTCAGGACGAGCGTCCCGTACTCCCCCTCGACCGCTAGCAGCCCCTGCGCCAGCAACTGCCGCACCACGCCCCGCCATTCCACCTCGGCCAGCTCTTCGCCGATGCCGAAGACCGACAGCTGGTCGTGGTCGAACTGGATCACCTTGGCGGTCTTGCGTCCCATCAGGATGTCGATGATCTGCCCCGCGCCGAACTTCTGCCTGCGCTCCCGCTGCAACCGCACCACCGTCGAGAGGACCTTCTGCGCGGACACCGTCCCGTCCAGCGTCTCGGGCGGGCTCAGGCACGTGTCGCAGTTCCCGCAGGAGGACGCCGTGGGGTCCTGGCCGAAATAGGCCAGCAGCTGCGCCCGCCGGCACTCCGCCGTCTCGCAGAGCGCCAGCATCGCTTCGAGATGGGACGCCGCACGCCGCCGGAACGCCTCGTCGCCGTCACCGCCCTGGATCATCTTGCGCTGCTGCACCACGTCCTGGAGCCCGTACGCCATCCACGCCGTGGACGGCATTCCGTCGCGGCCCGCGCGACCCGTCTCCTGGTAGTAGCCCTCGACGGACTTGGGCAGGTCGAGGTGGGCGACGAACCGCACGTCGGGCTTGTCGATGCCCATGCCGAAGGCGATGGTCGCCACGACGATCAGGCCATCCTCCCGCAGGAACCGGGACTGGTGCGCCGCGCGCGTCCCCCCGTCGAGACCCGCGTGGTACGGCACGGCCGCCACGCCGTTGCGGCAGAGGAACTCCGCCGTCTTGTCGACGGAGTTGCGGGAGAGGCAGTAGACAATGCCCGCGTCCCCCGGGTGCTCCTCGCGCAGGAAGGTCAGCAACTGCTTCTTCGGGTCGGCCTTGGGCACGATCCGGTACTGGATGTTGGGCCGGTCGAAGCTCGCCTCGAAGTGCCTGGCATCGGGCATCCCGAGCCGCTGCGTGATCTCCTTGTGCGTGGCGTGCGTCGCCGTCGCCGTCAGGGCGATCCGCGGCACGTCCGGCCAACGCTCGCCCAGCACGGACAGGGCCAGATAGTCCGGCCGGAAGTCGTGCCCCCACGACGCGACGCAGTGCGCCTCGTCGATCGCGAACACGGAGATCTTGGTCCGGCCCAGCAGGGCCAGCGTGGCGTCGAGCCGCAGCCGCTCCGGGGCCAGATAGAGCAGGTCAAGCTCCCCGGCGAGGAACTCCGCCTCCATCACGCGCCGCGTGTCGTAGTCCTGGGTGGAGTTGATGAACCCGGCGCGCACGCCGAGCGCACGCAGCGCGTCGACCTGGTCCTGCATCAGCGCGATCAGTGGCGAGATCACGATCCCGGTGCCGGGCCTGACCAGCGCCGGAATCTGGTAGCACAGCGACTTTCCGCCGCCGGTCGGCATGAGCACCACGGCGTCCCCGCCGTCCACCACATGCTCGATGACCTCCGCCTGCGCCCCGCGGAACGTGTCGTACCCGAAGACGCGGTGGAGCGTCCGCAGCGCGTCGCTCTCCGTCACCCCGCCGATGTCACTCGTCGTGGTCATCCCTGCCATACCAGCCGTCCCGTTCATCGCACTGTCCCCCCGCACCTGGTCCTTCACCCCCACCCACGGTAGAGGCCCGCACTGACAACGCGGACCAAAAGCCACCGCCCGGCACCCCTCCGACAGGAGGAGCACCGGGCGACGGGGCCACGGGTGGCCATAAGCACCGCACTCAGCGTACGAAGACCCCCGCCTGGCTCGCCAGGTCCAGGAAGTACTGCGGAGCCACACCGAGCACCACTGTCACCGCCACACCCACCGCGATCGCCGTCATAGTCAGCGGCGAGGGCACGGCGACCGTGGGGCCGTCCGCCTTCGGCTCGCTGAAGAACATCAGGACGATCACCCGGATGTAGAAGAACGCGGCGATCGCCGACGAGAGCACACCGACCACGACCAGCGCACCCGCGCCGCCCTCGGCCGCCGCCTTGAACACCGCGAACTTCCCGGCGAAGCCCGAGGTCAGCGGGATACCGGCGAAGGCGAGCAGAAACACCGCGAAGACCGCGGCCACCAGCGGCGAGCGCCGCCCGAGCCCCGCCCACTGCGACAGGTGCGTCGCCTCACCGCCGGCGTCGCGCACCAGCGTGACCACGGCGAACGCGCCGATCGTCACGAAGGAGTACGACAGCAGGTAGAAGAGGACGGACGAGATGCCCTCGGGGGTGGTCGCGATGACACCGGCCAGGATGAACCCGGCGTGCGCGATCGAGGAGTACGCGAGGAGCCGCTTGATGTCGGTCTGGGTGATCGCGACGATCGCACCGCCCAGCATCGTGACGATCGCGATGCCCCACATCACCGGGCGCCAGTCCCAGGTGAGGCCCGGCAGGACGACGTACAGCAGCCGCAGCAGCGCGCCGAAGGCGGCCACCTTGGTCGCCGCGGCCATGAAGCCGGTGACCGGGGTCGGGGCGCCCTGGTAGACGTCCGGGGTCCACATGTGGAACGGGACCGCGCCGACCTTGAAGAGCAGGCCCATGAGGATCATCGCGGCGCCGATGAGCAGCAGCGCGTCATTGCCCATGGTGTCGGCGAGCGCCGGGTCGATCTGCTTGACCGAGCCGTCGACGATGCCCGCGATCTTCGCGTACGAGACGGAGCCCGCGTACCCGTACATCAGGGCGATGCCGAACAGCAGGAACGCCGACGAGAAGGCACCGAGCAGGAAGTACTTGACCGCGGCCTCCTGCGACATCAGCCGCTTGCGGCGGGCGACGGCGCACAGCAGGTACAGCGGGAGCGAGAAGACTTCCAGCGCCACGAACAGCGTCAGCAGGTCGTTGGCGGCGGGGAATACCAGCATCCCGGCCACCGCGAACAGCATGAGCGGGAAGACCTCGGTGGTGGTGAACCCGGCCTTGACGGCCGACTTCTCACTGTCGCTGCCCGGGGTCGAAGCGGCCTGCGCGGCGAAGGAGTCGACCCGGTTGCCGTGGGCGTCCGGGTCGAGCCTGCGCTCGGCGAAAGTGAACACCGCGACCAGCGAGGCCAGCACGATCGTGCCCTGCAGGAAGAGCGCCGGGCCGTCGACGGCGATGGCGCCCTCCGCCGCGATGTGCGCCTTGGTCGTGCCGTATCCGGCGGCCGCGAGCCCCACGATCGCCGCGAAGGCGGCGGCGAGGGCGACGACCGACAGGAACAGCTGGGCGTAGTAACGGGCCTTGCGCGGCACGAATGCCTCGACGAGTACGCCGATGACGGCCGCGCCGATGACGATCAGCGTCGGTGACAGCTGCGCGTACTCGATGTGCGGGGCCGTGAAACCGTCCGCGGCGCCGGGCGCCGCGACGGTCGTCCACAGGCTGTGGACAGCTGATGTGCTCACTTGGCCGCCTCCACCTCGGGCTTGGGGTCCTTCTTCTGGACGTCGGACATGGTGTGCTTCACGGCCGGATTGATGATCTCCGTCAGCGGCTTGGGATAGACGCCGAGGAGAAGCAGCAGCGCGATCAGCGGGGCGACGACCACGAGCTCACGGATCTTGAGGTCGGGCATCGCCTTGACCTCGGCCACCACAGGGCCGGTCATTGTCCGCTGGTAGAGCACGAGCGAGTAGAGCGCGCCGAGGACGATGCCCAGCGTCGCGATGATCCCGGCCACCGGATAGGCGGCGAACACCCCGACCAGGACCAGGAACTCACTGACGAACGGCGCGAGCCCCGGCAGCGACAGGGTGGCGAGGCTGCCGATGAGGAACGTACCTGCGAGCACCGGGGCGACCTTCTGCACTCCGCCGTAGTCCGCGATGAGCCGCGAACCGCGCCGGGTGATCAGGAAGCCGGCCACCAGCATCAGCGCGGCGGTCGAGATGCCGTGGTTGACCATGTAGAGCGTCGCGCCCGACTGGCCCTGGCTGGTCATCGCGAAGATGCCAAGGACGATGAAGCCGAAGTGCGAGATCGAGGCGTACGCGATCAGGCGCTTGATGTCGCGCTGGCCGACCGCGAGCAGCGCACCGTAGATGATGCTGATCAGCGCCAGGACGATGATCACGGGCGTCGCCCACTTCGAGGCCTCTGGGAAGAGCTGGAGGCAGAAGCGCAGCATCGCGAAGGTGCCGACCTTGTCGACGACCGCGGTGATCAGCACGGCGACCGGGGTGGTCGCCTCGCCCATCGCGTTGGGCAGCCAGGTGTGCAGCGGCCACAGTGGCGCCTTCACCGCGAAGGCGAAGAAGAAGCCGAGGAAGAGCAGCCGCTCGGTGTTGGCCGCCATTTCCAGCGAGCCGTTGGCGCGGGCTTCGGCGATCTCCGCGAGCGAGAAGCTCCCGGCGACCACGTAGAGACCGATGACGGCGGCCAGCATGATCAGGCCGCCGGCCAGGTTGTAGAGGAGGAACTTGACGGCGGCGTACGAGCGTTGGGTGGCCGCCGCCCCGTCGGTGCCCGCGTGCGCCCGGTCCCCGAAGCCTCCGATGAGGAAGTACATCGGGATGAGCATGGCTTCGAAGAAGATGTAGAAGAGGAAGACGTCGGTGGCCTCGAAGGAGAGGATCACCATTGCTTCGACCATCAGGATCAGCGCGAAGAAACCCTGGGTGGGGCGCCAGCGGGACGACTTGGTTTCGAGCGGGTCCGCGTCGTGCCAGCCCGCCAGGATGATGAAGGGGATCAGCAGGGCGGTGAGCGCGATCAGCGCGACGGCGATGCCGTCCACGCCCAGCTCGTACCTGACCCCGAAGTCCGGGATCCAGGCATGGGATTCGGTGAGCTGGTAGCGGTCGCCGCCGGGCTCGAAGCGGACGAGCACCAGGGCCGCCAGCACGAAGGTGCCCAGCGAGAAGGCCAGCGCCAGCCACTTGGCGGTGGTGCGGCGCGCCGCGGGGACGGCTGCGGTCAGGACCGCACCGACCGCCGGGAGCGCCGCGGCCGCGGTGAGCAGTGGGAAGGACATGGTGATCAGACCGCCCTCATCAGCAGGGTCGCGGCAATGAGGATCGCCGTACCGCCGAACATCGAGACCGCGTACGTGCGGGCGTAGCCGTTCTGCAGCTTGCGCAGCCGGCCGGAGAGCCCGCCGACGGAGGCCGCAGTGCCGTTGACCACCCCGTCGACCAGCGAGTGGTCGACGTACACGAGCGAGCGGGTGAGGTGCTCGCCGCCACGGACCAGGACGACATGGTTGAAGTCGTCCTGGAGGAGATCGCGCCGGGCGGCGCGGGTGAGCAGCGAGCCGCGCGGGGCGAGCACCGGGACGGGCCTGCGCCCGTACTGGAGGTACGCGACGGCGACTCCGGCGAGCAGGACGACGACCGTCAGCCCCGTGATCACCGGCACGCTGATCGGCGGGTGCGGGTGCTCGAACTGCGTGACGGGCTCCAGCCATCCGACGAAGCGGTCGCCGATGCTGAAGAACCCTCCGGCGAAGACCGACCCGAAGGCGAGCACGATCATCGGGATCGTCATCGACTTCGGCGACTCGTGCGGATGGGGCAGCTCGCCGGGGGTCACCCCGGCGACGGGCTCGGCACCGGCCGGGGTGGCGGGGGCCGGCTGCCAGCGCTTCTCGCCGAAGAAGGTCAGGATCATCACGCGCGTCATGTAGTACGCCGTGAGGCCCGCGCCCAGCAGGGTCACCGATCCGAGGATCCAGCCCTGGGCGCCGCCCGAGGCGAAGGCCGCCTCGATGATCTTGTCCTTGGAGAAGAAGCCGGACAGCCCGGGGAAGCCGATGATCGCGAGATAGCCGAGGCCGAACGTCACGAACGTCACCGGCATGTACTTCCGCAGACCGCCGTACTTCCGCATATCGACCTCGTCGTTCATGCCGTGCATGACCGATCCGGCGCCGAGGAAGAGGCCCGCCTTGAAGAAGCCGTGCGTCACCAGGTGCATGATCGCGAAGGCGTAACCGATCGGGCCGAGGCCCGCCGCCAGGATCATGTAGCCGATCTGCGACATCGTCGAGCCCGCCAGGGCCTTCTTGATGTCGTCCTTGGCGCAACCGACGATCGCACCGAAGAGGAGCGTCACCGCGCCCACCACGACGACCGCTGTCTGTGCGTCGGGCGCCGCGTTGAAGATCGCGCCGGACCGGGTGATGAGGTAGACGCCGGCGGTGACCATGGTCGCCGCGTGGATGAGGGCCGAGACCGGGGTCGGGCCCTCCATCGCGTCGCCGAGCCAGGACTGCAGCGGTACCTGCGCCGACTTGCCGCACGCGGCGAGCAGCAGCAGCAGCCCGATGGCCGTCAGCTTGCCCTCGCTCGCCCCGCCGTCACCGCTCGCTTCGAGGACCGGCCCGAAGGTGAAGGTCCCGAAGGTGGTGAACATCAGCATGATCGCGATGGACAGGCCCATGTCGCCGACCCGGTTGACCAGGAAGGCCTTCTTGGCGGCGGCGGCCGCGCTGGGCTTGTGCTGCCAGAAGCCGATGAGCAGGTACGACGCCAGACCGACGCCCTCCCAGCCCACGTAGAGCAGCAGGTAGTTGTCGGCGACGACCAGCAGGAGCATCGCCGCGAGGAACAGGTTCAGATAGCCGAAGAAGCGGCGGCGGCGCTCGTCGTGCTCCATGTAGCCGATCGAGTAAATGTGGATCAGCGTGCCCACACCGGTGATCAGCAGAACGAAGGTCATCGACAACTGGTCGAGCTGGAAGGCGACATCCGCCTGGAATCCCTCGACGGGAATCCAGCTGAACAGCTTCTGGTGCATGGCGCGGTCCTCCGCGCCCTTGCCCAGCATGGTCAGGAAAAGCACCGCGCCGATGACGAACGACGCGGCGGAGAGCACCGTGCCGAGCCAGTGGCCCGTACGGTCGAGCCGCCTGCCGCCGCACAGCAGCACGGCCGCTCCGAGCAGGGGCGCCGCGACAAGCAGCGCAATCATGTTCTCTGCATTCATAGTTCTAGCGCCCCCTTACAGCTTCATCAGGCTGGCGTCGTCGACCGAGGCCGAGTGGCGGGAGCGGAACAGCGACACGATGATCGCGAGCCCGACCACGACTTCGGCTGCGGCGACGACCATCGTGAAGAACGCGATGACCTGCCCGTCGAGATTGCCGTGCATCCGGGAGAAGGTGACGAACGCGAGGTTGCAGGCGTTGAGCATCAGCTCCACACACATGAAGACCACGATCGCGTTCCGCCGGATCAGCACACCTGCCGCACCGATGGTGAACAACAGGGCGGCGAGAAACAGATAGTTGACCGGGTTCACTTTGCGGCCCCCTCTTCGTGCGGTTCCTGGTCCCGGCCGAGTCGCTCCTCGGAGCGCTGCTCCAGGGCCTTGAGGTCGGCCATGGCCTCGCTCGACACATCGCGGATCTGGCCGCGGTCGCGCAGGGTCCGCATGACCGTGAGCTCGGACGGCGTGCCGTCCGGCAGCAGGCCCGCGATGTCCACCGCGTTGTGCCGGGCGTAGACACCGGGGGCGGGCAGCGGCGGGAGGTGCTTGCCGCGTACGCGCTCCTCGGACATCTCGCGCTGCGTCTTGGCGCGCTCGGTGCGCTCCTTGTGCGTGAGCACCATCGCGCCGATCGTCGCCGTGATGAGCAGGGCGCCGGTGAGCTCGAAGGCGAAGACGTACTTCGTGAAGATGAGCTCGGCCAGTCCCTCGACGTTGCCCCCGCGGGCGGCGTTGGCCTTGCCGAGTCCGTTGAAGGTCGACATCGAGGCGTTGCCGATGCCGGCGATCAGCAGGGTGCCGAAGCCGAGACCGCAGGCGAGGGCCAGCCAGCGCTGGCCCTTGAGCGTCTCCTTGAGGGAGTCCGCCGCGGTGACACCGACCAGCATGACCACAAAGAGGAACAGCATCATGATCGCGCCGGTGTAGACGACGATCTGGACGACACCGAGGAAGTACGCACCGTTGGCGAGGTAGAAGACCGCCAGGATGATCATGGTCCCGGCGAGGCAGAGCGCGCTGTGCACGGCCCGTCTCATCAGGATGGTGGACAGGGCGCCGATGACGGCGACCGATCCGAGCACCCAGAACTGCACGGCCTCCCCGGTCGAAGTGGCGGTGGCGGCAAGAGCATTCATGCCCCGACCACCCTCTTCGACGCGGGCTCGTCCTCACCGAAGGCCGAAGCGGCCTCCTGCGGCCGCTCCCCCTTGCGCAGGGCGACCTGCCGCTCGGTGCCCGGCGCCGCCTCGGTGACCAGGCCCCGGTAATAGTCCTGCTCGTCGGTGCCCGGGAAGATCGAGTGCGGTGACTCGACCATGCCTTCCTCCAGGCCCGCCAGCAGCTGCTCCTTCGTATAAATGAGGGCTTCGCGGCTGCTGTCGGCGAGCTCGAACTCATTGGTCATGGTCAGCGCGCGCGTCGGGCAGGCCTCGATGCACAGGCCGCACAGAATGCAACGGGCGTAGTTGATCTGGTAGACGCGGCCGTAGCGCTCGCCCGGGGAGTAACGCTCCTCCTCGGTGTTGTCCGCGCCCTCCACATAGATCGCGTCGGCCGGACAGGCCCAGGCGCACAGCTCGCACCCGATGCACTTCTCCAGGCCGTCGGGATGGCGGTTGAGCTGGTGACGTCCGTGGAAGCGCGGCGCCGTGGTCTTCTGCTCCTCCGGGTACTGCTCGGTCAGCCGCTTCTTGAACATGGCCTTGAAGGTCACGCCGAAGCCGGCTACCGGATTCTGAAAATCAGACACCGTCGGCCTCCTTTCCGTCACTTGTAGTGTCCGGCCCACCACTGACAATCAACTCGCGCTCCTGGCGCGGGCGCCTGCGCGGCACCGGTGGCATTTCCTGCCCGGGCAGTGGTGGCACGGGGAATCCGCCCGCCATCGGATCGAAGTCCGGTTCGGGCTCGGCCTGTGCCGCCTGTGCCTTGTCTCTCTTGTCGCGGAACATGTCCGCGACGAAGGACAGCAGCAGGATGCCGATGATCGCCCCGGCGACGTACAGCACGATGTTCTGGAAGTCCATGTTCTCGTTGCGCATCACGCGCACCGTGGCGACCAGCATCAGCCAGACCACCGAGACCGGGATCAGGACCTTCCAGCCCAGCTTCATCAGCTGGTCGTAGCGCACACGGGGGAGCGTGCCGCGCAGCCAGATGAAGAAGAACAGCAGCAGTTGGAGCTTGATGACGAACCAGAGCATCGGCCACCAGCCGTGGTTCGCGCCCTCCCAGAAGGTGCTGATCGGGTACGGGGCCCGCCAGCCGCCCAGGAAGAGGGTGACGGAGACCGCCGAGACGGTGACCATGTTGACGTACTCGGCCAGCATGAACAGCGCGAATTTGATCGAGCTGTACTCGGTGTTGAACCCGCCGACCAGGTCGCCCTCGGACTCCGGCATGTCGAAGGGGGCGCGGTTGGTCTCGCCCACCATCGTGATGATGTAGATGATGAAGGAGACCGGCAGCAGGATGATGAACCAGCGGTCCGCCTGCGCCTCCACGATCGCCGACGTCGACATCGACCCGGAGTAGAGGAACACCGAGGCGAAGGCCGCGCCCATCGCGATCTCGTACGAGATCATCTGCGCGCACGAGCGCAGACCGCCGAGCAGCGGATACGTCGAGCCCGACGACCAGCCCGCGAGGACGATGCCGTAGATGCCGACGGAGGCGATGGCCAGGACGTAGAGCATCGCGATCGGCAGGTCGGTCAGCTGCATCGTGGTGCGCTGGCCGAAGATCGAGACCTCGTTGCCCGCCGGGCCGAACGGGATGACCGCGATGGCCATGAACGCCGGGATCGCCGCGATGATCGGCGCGAGGACATAGATGACCTTGTCCGCGCGCTTGACGATCAGGTCCTCCTTGAGCATCAGCTTGACGCCGTCCGCGAGGGACTGGAGGAGGCCCCAGGGGCCGTGCCGGTTGGGGCCGATGCGCAGCTGCATCCAGGCAACGACCTTGCGTTCCCACACGATGGAGAACAGCACGGTGATCATCAGGAAGGCGAAGCAGAAGACCGCCTTGATGGCGACCAGCCACCAGGGGTCGCGGCCGAACATCGACAGGTCTTCGGCGGCGAGGTGCAGAGCGTCTTCAGCAGCGAGGTACATCATGCTTCCACCTCCGTCGCAGCAGTCGTGACCGGTGCGATGCGGACCGGATCGCCCGGACGGGCACCCGCGTCGTTGAGGACTCCGCCGCCCGTCGAGTTCAGCGGCAGCCACACCACCCTGTCGGGCATCGGCGTGACCTGGAGCGGCAGTTGGACCGTGCCCGCGGGGCCGGAGACGGCGAGCAGGTCGCCGTCCTTGACGCCCGTCTCGGCCGCGGTGGCCGCGGAGAGCCGGGCGACGGCCGCGTGCCGGGTGCCGGCGAGCGCCTCGTCGCCGTCCTGCAGGCGCCCCTGGTCGAGCAGCAGCCGGTGGCCCGCGAGGACCACCTCGCCGTCGCCGGGGCGCGGCAGTGGCCGGGCCGACTCGGCCGGGTCCGTGGCGTACGGGCCGCCCCAGGAGCCGAGCCGGTCGAGCTCGCCGCGTACGGCTCGTACGTCGCCGAGGGCAAGGCGTACGTCGAGTGCGTCGGCCAGCATGTGCAGGACGTGCGCGTCGCTCGGGGCGAGCCTGCGCGTCATCTGCTCGGGCTTGAGCGCCGCCTCGAACATCCGGGCCCTGCCCTCCCAGTTGAGGAAGGTGCCGGGCTTCTCGGCGACGGCGGCAACGGGCAGTACGACGTCCGCGCGTTCGGTCACCTCGCTGGGCCGCAGCTCCAGGGAGAGCAGGAAACCGACCTGGTCCAGGGCCTCACGCGCGCGCAGCGGGTCGGGCAGGTCGCCGACCTCGACGCCCGCGACGACCAGGGCGGCCAGTTCACCGGTGGCCGCGGCCTCGATGATCTGGCCGGTGTCCAGGCCGAAACGGTGCGGCAGTTCGGCGACGCCCCAGGCGGCCGCGACCTCTTCACGCGCGCGTGGGTCGGTGGCGGGGCGTCCGCCGGGCAGCAGGGACGGCAGCGCGCCCGCCTCGACGGCGCCGCGCTCACCGGCCCGGCGCGGGATCCACACGAGCGTGGCGCCGGTGGCGGTGGCCGCCCGTACGGCGGCGGTGAGTGCGCCGGGCACGGCGGCGAGCCGCTCCCCGACGACAATCACGGCGCCCTTGGTGCGCAGCGCATCGGCGGCCAGGCTCCCGGCGTCGTCGAGCCCGGCGTGGCCCGCGAGCGCGTCCAGCCACTCGGTCTCGGTGCCGGGCGCCGCGGGCAGCAGTGTGCCGCCCGCCTTCTCCAGGCCGCGGGTGGCGTGGGTGGCGAGGGCGAAGGTGCGCTGCCCGTGGAGCCGGTGGGCCTTGCGCAGCCGCAGGAAGACGCCGGGCGCCTCCTCCTCGGACTCGATTCCGGCGAGCAGGACGGCGGGGGCCTTTTCGAGGGAGGTGTACGTGACACCCGTACCGTCGAGGTCCCGTCCGCGCCCGGCGACGCGGGCGGCCAGGAAGTCGGCCTCCTCGCTGCTGTGGACGCGGGCCCGGAAGTCGATGTCGTTGGTGCCGAGGGCGACCCGCGCGAACTTGCTGTACGCGTAGGCGTCCTCGACGGTGAGGCGACCGCCGGTCAGCACACCGGCCCGGCCGCGGGCCGCGGCGAGACCGCGGGCGGCGACCTCCAGTGCCTCGGGCCAGCTCGCGGGTTCAAGGACGCCGTCGGCGTTGCGCACCAGCGGGGTCGTCAACCGGTCGGGGCGCTGTGCGTAACGGAAGCCGAAGCGTCCCTTGTCGCACATCCACTCCTCGTTGACCTCGGGGTCGTCGGCCGCCAGGCGCCGCATGACCTTGCCGCGCCGGTGGTCGGTGCGGGTCGCGCAGCCGCTGGAGCAGTGCTCGCAGATGCTCGGCGTCGACACCAGGTCGAAGGGCCGGGAGCGGAACCGGTACGCCGCCGAGGTGAGCGCGCCCACCGGGCAGATCTGGATGGTGTTGCCGGAGAAGTACGACTGGAAGGGGTCGCCCTCGCCGATGCCGATCTGCTGAAGCGCGCCGCGCTCCAGCATCTCGATCATCGGGTCGCCCGCGATCTGGTTCGAGAATCGGGTGCAGCGCGCGCACAGCACGCACCGCTCGCGGTCGAGCAGCACCTGCGTGGAGATGGGCACGGGCTTCTCGTACGTCCGCTTCTTGCCCTCGAAGCGGGAGTCGGAGTCGCCGTGCGACATGGCCTGGTTCTGCAGCGGGCACTCGCCGCCCTTGTCGCAGACCGGGCAGTCCAACGGGTGGTTGATCAGGAGCAGTTCCATCACACCGCGCTGCGCCTTGTCGGCGACGGGCGAGGTGATCTGGGACTTGACGACCATGCCGTCGGTGCAGGTGATGGTGCAGGAGGCCATCGGCTTGCGCTGGCCCTCGACCTCGACGATGCACTGGCGGCAGGCGCCGACGGGGTCGAGGAGCGGGTGGTCGCAGAACCGGGGGATCTCGATGCCGAGCAGTTCGGCGGCGCGGATGACCAGGGTCCCCTTGGGGACGGAGATCGCGATGCCGTCGATCGTCAGCGAGACGAGATCCTCGGGCGGGACCGCTGCCTCGCCGCCTCCCGTGGGGGCTGACGTGGTGACTGTCATGCGTTCACCCCTTGGTGAGCGTTCTTGTCGTCGGCCCAGACGGTCGACTTGCTGGGGTCGAAGGGGCAGCCCTGACCGGTGATGTGCTGCTCGTACTCCTCGCGGAAGTACTTGAGCGAGGAGAAGATCGGCGACGCGGCGCCGTCACCGAGCGCGCAGAACGACTTGCCGTTGATGTTGTCGGCGATGTCGTTCAGCTTGTCCAGGTCGGACATGCGGCCCTTGCCTGCCTCGATGTCCCGGAGCAACTGCACCAGCCAGTACGTGCCTTCGCGGCACGGGGTGCACTTGCCGCAGGACTCGTGCGCGTAGAACTCGGTCCAGCGGGTCACCGCCCGCACCACGCACGTCGTCTCGTCGAAGCACTGGAGCGCCTTGGTGCCGAGCATCGAGCCGGCCGCGGCCACGCCCTCGTAGTCCAGTGGTACGTCGAGGTGCTCGGCGGTGAACATCGGGGTCGAAGAGCCGCCCGGCGTCCAGAACTTGAGCCGGTGCCCGGCCCGCATGCCGCCGCTCATGCCGAGCAGCTGGCGCAGGGTGATGCCGAGCGGGGCCTCGTACTGGCCGGGGCTGGTGACATGGCCGCTCAGCGAGTACAGCGTGAAGCCCGGGGACTTCTCGCTGCCCATCGAACGGAACCATTCCTTGCCCTTGTTCAGGATCGCGGGAACGGAGGCGATGGACTCGACGTTATTCACCACAGTCGGACATGCGTAGAGACCCGCGACCGCAGGGAAAGGGGGACGCAGCCGGGGCTGGCCGCGCCGGCCTTCGAGCGAGTCGAGCAGCGCCGTCTCTTCACCACAGATGTACGCGCCCGCGCCCGCGTGCACGGTGAGTTCGAGGTCGAGCCCGCTGCCCAGGACGTTGTGCCCGAGGTAGCCCGCCGCGTATGCCTCACGCACGGCCTCGTGCAGCCTGCGCAGTACGGGGACGACCTCGCCGCGCAGATAGATGAAGGCATGGTTGGAGCGGATCGCGTAACAGGCGATCACGATCCCCTCGATGAGGGAATGCGGGTTCGCGAAGAGGAGCGGGATGTCCTTGCAGGTCCCGGGCTCCGACTCGTCGGCGTTGACAACTAGATAGTGCGGCTTGCCGTCGCCCTGCGGGATGAACTGCCACTTCATGCCGGTGGGGAAGCCCGCCCCGCCGCGACCGCGCAGACCGGAGTCCTTGACGTACGCGATGAGGTCGTCCGGGGACATGGCGAGGGCCTTGCGCAGTCCCTCGTATCCCTCGTGGCGCTTGTAGGTCTCCAGGGTCCAGGCGTCGGGCTGGTCCCAGAAGGCCGACAGCACGGGTGAGAGCAGTTTCTCCGGGCTGGTCTCGTTGGTGTCGATCTCGGGTGCCAACGTCATCACTCCCCCTCCTCGGCTGCCGGTCCGGCAGGGTGCGCCGGATCGGAGGCCGAGGTCTCCTGCGGCGCGGATCCGCTGCGCGGCGCCGTTCCGGCTTCATGTCGCTGTCCGGTGACGGGCTCGGCGGGGTGCTCGGGGTCCGATGCCGAAGTCCGCTGGGGCGCGTCGTTCGCGCTGAGCCCGGTCTCCGGTGCGCTGTCCTGCGGCGGCCCACCGCGCTGGGTGACGACCCGGCCGGGCGCGGTCTCGCCCTTGGCGAGCTTGAGGCCGATGAGCGAGGCGTGCCCGGCGCCGCCGGTCGCCTCGACCGCGCCGGGGCGCTCGTCGGGGAAGCCGGCCAGGATGCGGGCCGTCTCCTTGTACGTGCACAAGGGCGCCCCGCGGGTGGGGGCGACCTGCTGCCCGGCCCGCAGGTCGTCGACGAGCTGCGTCGCGGACTCGACGGTCTGGTTGTCGAAGAACTCCCAGTTGACCATCACGACCGGCGCGAAGTCGCAGGCGGCGTTGCACTCGATGTGCTCCAGGGTGACCTTGCCGTCGCCGGTGGTCTCCCCGTGGCCGATGTCCAGGTGGTCCTTGAGCGCGTCGTAGATGGCGTCGCCGCCCATCACCGCGCACAGGGTGTTGGTACAGACACCCACCTGGTAGTCGCCCGACGGCTTGCGCCGGTACATCGAGTAGAAGGTGGAGACCGCGGTGACCTCGGCCGTGGTCAGGCCGAGGAGCTCGGCGCAGAAGCGGACGCCGGTGCGGGTGACATGGCCCTCTTCGGCCTGCACGAGGTGCAGCAGCGGCAGCAGGGCGGACCGGCTGTCGGGGTAACGGGCAATCACCTCCTTGGCGTCGGCTTCGAGCCGGGCACGCACATCGGCCGGATAGTCGGGGGCAGGGAGCTGGGGCATCCCGAGGCTGACGTCTGTCACCGGTCGACGCCTCCCATCACAGGGTCGATGGACGCGACAGCGACGATGACGTCGGCGACCTGGCCGCCTTCGCACATGGCCGCCATGGCCTGCAGATTGGTGAACGACGGGTCACGGAAGTGGACCCGGTAGGGGCGGGTGCCGCCGTCGGAGACGACATGCACGCCCAGTTCGCCCTTGGGCGACTCGACCGCGCTGTACGTCTGCCCGGCGGGGACCCGGAAGCCCTCGGTCACGAGCTTGAAGTGGTGGATCAGGGCCTCCATGGAGGTACCCATGATCTTCTTGATGTGGTCGAGCGAGTTGCCGAGGCCGTCCGGGCCGAGCGCGAGCTGCGCGGGCCAGGCGATCTTCTTGTCCGCGACCATGACCGGGCCCGGCGCGAGCCGGTCCAGGCACTGCTCGACGATCCGCAGCGACTGGCGCATCTCTTCGAGCCGGATCAGGAAGCGGCCGTAGGAGTCACAGGTGTCGGCGGTGGGGACGTCGAAGTCGTACGTCTCGTAACCGCAGTAGGGGTCGGTCCTGCGCAGGTCGTGCGGCAGGCCCGCCGAGCGCAGCACCGGGCCTGTGGCACCGAGCGCCATGCAGCCGGTCAGGTCGAGATATCCGACGTCCTGCATGCGCGCCTTGAAGATCGGGTTGCCGGTGGCGAGCTTGTCGTACTCCGGCAGGTTCTTGCGCAGGGTCTTCACCAGCTCGCGCAGGTGGTCGACGGCGCCCGGAGGCAGGTCCTGGGCGAGGCCGCCGGGGCGGACGAACGCGTGGTTCATCCGCAGGCCGGTGATCAACTCGAAGGCATCGAGAATCAGTTCACGATCGCGGAAGCCGTAGATCATGATCGTGGTGGCGCCGAGCTCCATGCCGCCGGTGGCCAGGCACACCAGGTGCGAGGAGATCCGGTTGAGCTCCATCAGCATGACGCGGATGACGGTCGCGCGGTCCGGGATCTGGTCCGTGATGCCGAGCAGCTTCTCGACGCCCAGGCAGTACGCCGTCTCGTTGAAGAACGGCGTCAGATAGTCCATGCGCGTGACGAATGTGGTGCCCTGCGTCCAGTTCCGGTATTCGAGGTTCTTCTCGATGCCGGTGTGCAGATAACCGATTCCGCAACGGGCCTCGGTGACCGTCTCGCCGTCGATCTCCAGGATGAGCCTCAGGACGCCGTGCGTGGACGGGTGCTGCGGGCCCATGTTGACGACGATGCGCTCGTCGTCGGTCTTGGCGTGGGCCTGGACGACCTCGTCCCAGTCGCCGCCGGTGACCGTATATACGGGACCTTCGGTGGTCGCGCGTGCAGATGCGGGTGGAGTTGTCACGAGTACGACCTCCGCTGGTCCGGAGCCGGGATCTGGGCGCCCTTGTACTCGATGGCGATGCCACCGAGCGGGTAGTCCTTGCGCTGCGGGAAGCCCTGCCAGTCGTCCGGCATCATGATCCGGGTGAGGGCGGGGTGCCCGTCGAAGATGAGGCCGAAGAAGTCGTACGCCTCGCGCTCGTGCCAGTCGTTGGTCGGGTAGACCTCGACCAGCGAGGGGACGTGCGGATCACTGTCCGGCGCGCTCGCTTCGATGCGGATCACTCGGCTGTGGGTGATCGACCGCAGGTGGTAGACGGCGTGCAGCTCCCGGCCCTTGTCCTCCAGGTAGTGCACCCCGCTGACGCCCGTGCAGAGCTCGAAGCGCAGCGCGGGGTCGTCGCGCAGCGTCCTGGCCACCTGGAGCAGGTGCTCGCGCGCGATGTAGAAAGTGAGCTCGTCGCGGTCGACGACGGTCTTCTCGATGGCGTTGGCGGGGAGCAGTCCCTGCTCCTCCAGTGCGCCTTCGAGCTCGTCGGCGACTTCGTCGAACCAGCCGCCGTACGGGCGCGACGTGGCGCCCGGCAGGGTGACGGTCCGTACGAGACCGCCGTAGCCGCTGGTGTCGCCGCCGTTGCTGGCGCCGAACATGCCCTTGCGTACGCCGATGACCTCACCGGTCTCGTCGCGCTGGGCGGGGACGCCGTTCTGCTCGGTCACCGCAGCAGCCCCTTCATCTCAATGGTGGGGAGCGCCTTGAGGGCTGCTTCCTCCGCCTCGCGGGCCGCTTCCTCCTGGTTCACCCCGAGCTTCGAGTTCTGGATCTTTTCGTGAAGCTTGAGAATCGCGTCCAGCAGCATCTCGGGGCGGGGCGGGCAACCGGGCAAATAGATGTCAACGGGAACAATGTGGTCGACACCCTGCACAATTGCGTAATTGTTGAACATTCCACCCGAGGATGCGCAAACCCCCATGGAAATGACCCACTTGGGGTTGGGCATCTGGTCATAAACCTGCCGCAGCACCGGCGCCATCTTCTGGCTGACCCGGCCGGCCACGATCATCAGGTCGGCCTGACGCGGTGAACCGCGAAAGACCTCCATACCGAAGCGGGCCAGGTCGTAACGGCCTGCGCCGGTCGTCATCATCTCGATGGCGCAGCACGCGAGGCCGAAGGTCGCGGGGAAGACGGAGGACTTCCGCACCCACCCCGCGGCCTGTTCGACGGTGGTCAGCAGAAAGCCGCTCGGCAGCTTCTCTTCGAGTCCCATTGGTGACCCCTCAGCCCCTCTAGTCCCATTCCAGGCCGCCGCGCCGCCACACGTATGCGTAGGCAACGAAAACGGTGAGCACGAAGAGCAGCATCTCCACGAGCCCGAAAATCCCGAGAGCGTCAAAGGAGACGGCCCAGGGATAGAGGAAGACGATCTCGATGTCGAAGACGATGAAAAGCATCGCCGTCAGGTAGTACTTGATGGGAAAGCGGCCGCCTCCGGCCGGCGTGGGCGTCGGCTCAATGCCGCACTCGTATGCTTCAAGCTTTGCCCGGTTATAGCGCTTTGGCCCGATAAGCGAGGCCATGACCACGGAAAAGATCGCAAACGCTGCCCCGAGGGCGCCGAGCACGAGGATGGGCGCGTAGGCATTCACGCTCCTCGCTCCTTCCAGTCGTCCTTGACCGTTGGACCCGCAACGGGTCTTGCGATTCCCGCCTCGCCATCCCGCCATCTCCGTCACGCGAAGATCACGTTCATGTGAAGCAGGTCACAAGCCCGACTGCCCCGCATCCTATGCCTGTCGGTCTGTGATCTGCGACACGGGGTGCGACAACGCCTTTGTGATCTCCACCACCTGCCGAAGGATCATGAAGTCGGATGAGCGGTGATCCTCATACGCGAAGCGCTCGGGCGATCACGAGACGTGACAGGCGCAGGTGTTACCGCTGGTCGCAGGGGGTGTTGTCGAGGCGCTGTCGGGGTGCTGCCGGAGCGCCGCCCTATCAAGAGATGGCCTGTACAGGCAAATTAGAGATGGGCAGCTTGGGGTGATAGGGAACGTCGGCTCACCTGAGCGAGGGAGCTTCGGGGACGAATGTGGACGCGTGCATGCGTTCACGAGCGTTCACGAGCGTTCACTGCCGCGAGGGGTGACCGTCCTGTGACCTGCGCCACTCCAGGACGCCGCCAACAAAAGCGGGCTTGGCCATCGGTGTGAACGGATGGTAGTCGTCGGGCAATTCGGGCGTATTGCGGAAAGCCAGTGATCACAGCGTTGCTTGCCGGTGCCCGTATTGCCCGTTACGCCGTCAATAAAGGCCGCCCGGTGCCGGATTCGAGGAGTCGTTACACAACTGTGGCGCAGCACACGTTTCTTGAAGGAACCCCCATAGCCCTGGTAGCGGTTGACCCATGTCCCTCACCGCTCACATACCCAGCCACCGGAAGCCCCGTCGCAGTGCCTCGAAAATGGCGCTCCGAGCCGGAGTTGCCGGTGGCGTCCTCAGCACGATCGCGGTGGCCGGTGCTGCCGGTCCGGCGAATGCCGAGCCGGTGACCGAGACCATCGAGATGCCCACCCTCACTGCGGACCTCGCGAACACCATCGCCGCCTCCGCCGACGCCACCCAGCAGGTCGCGCACACCTACGACCTGCGCGCCCAGCAGGACGCCGCAGCCGACCAGGCGGCGAAGGCCGCGAAGAAGGCCAAGGCCGAGGCGGACCGCAAGGCCGAGGCCAAGGAGAAGGCCGAGAAGGCCGCCGCGAAGAAGGCAGCCGAGGCGAAGGCCGCCGAGCAGGAGCGCGCCTCGCGTTCCGCGGAGCGCACCACGCTCAGCGCCGCCGCCACCTCGTCCAACGACTCCGGCAGCTCCGCGTCCTCGTCCGGCTCCTTGTCCTCCTCGCAGGCGACGGGCTCCGCAGCCGCCGTCGTCGCGTTCGCCCGCGCCCAGGTCGGCGACGCGTACGTGCTCGGCAGCACGGGGCCCAACTCGTGGGACTGCTCCAGCCTGATGCAGGCCGCGTTCGGCTCAGTCGGCGTGGACCTGCCGCGTGTCTCGCAGGACCAGTCGACGGCCGGCACCCAGGTCGGGCTGAGCAACCTCCAGCCGGGCGACATCCTGTACTGGGGCAGCGCGGGCAGCGCGTACCACGTAGGCATCTACGTGGGCGGCGGCAAGTTCGTCGGCGCGCAGAACTCCGGCACCGGTGTGGTCGAGAGGTCCCTGGACTACGACCCGCCGTCGGGCGCGGTTCGCGTTCTCTGAGGGACCCCCGCACTTCGTACGTCTGAGGGCCGCCGTTCCCACGCTCGGGAGCGGCGGCCCCTCGGCGTTCCCGAGCGGCCGGTCCGTGAGGGCGACCCGCCGGTGCCCCACGGGCGGCCCGTCCGTGGGGCACCGGCGGCCCCGTCCGTGGGGCACTGGCGACCCCGTCCGTGGATCCCGAGCGGCCCGTCCGTGGGGCCCGACAGCCCGTCCGTCGGGCCCCACGGACGGGCGGCTAGTCGGTCCGTCGGGGAGCCAGTCCGTCGGGATTCCACGCGTCCATCAGCGTGCGCAGCCGCTGTCGGTGATCCGCGATCCAGCCGTCAGGGAGAGCGATGGGTACCCGAACGGTCACCATCGACCTGTTCACTTCCTCCAGGACCACCTCCGGGCAGTCCCGCTCGCCCGTGAGCCGGATGAACAGCGACAAGCCGCTGCCCATGGTCATCCACCCGGCGTCCTCACCGGCTTCCAGCCTGTCCAGCGCCCGCGCCCACTCCTCCAGGCGTGAATTCCACAGCGGGAGTTCTTCCCGACCGCCCACAAAAGGGGTTTCCAGCACAATCAAGGCTCTGAGCATGGGCGGCAGTTCGGATTCATCATGACTTTTCGGGTATTCCCCCAGAACGGAAATGCTGACGCTGTTCCCTTCCCCGTCCTCTAGCAGAACAAGATCCATTGGCGCGACGTCGACCACGTTCTCTCCCCCATGCCGGATGTCCGAATACCCAGGCAGTATTAGTTACGAGAGAGGCCCCGCACGCACCATTTTCGGTACGCACGGGGCCAAGGCGACGGCAAGTGGGCTACCCCCCGGTCCCACCCCCGCCCCCGATCAGGGGAGCCGCCGGTGAAGTGACCGGCCGATCGCTCAGTACGGCTCTCGGTTCAGCTCTCAGTTCAGTTCTCGGTACGGCTCTCAGTAGAGCTCTCAGTAGAGCTTGCCGACCGCGACACCCGCGGTCTTCTTGAAGCCCGCCAGCGGCGCTGCGTCGAGCGAGCCCATCTGACCCCACTGGACGACCGTCACGGCCTTGCCGTCACGGCCGATCGCGAAGAGGTTGATGTCGACGGTGCCGACCTCCGGGCTGTTCGTGTCGAGGCTGTGGATGTGCGCACCGGCCGCCACATTGACCTTGCCGTGGTAGAACGCCTCGCCCTCCAGGCCCGGGTCCGCCATCTGGAGCCGGTGGAGGCAACCGGTGATCGAGGTACGGATCTTGGCGGCGAGCGCCTTCGCCTTGGCCTCGGTGGCAGCGACCGTGATCGTCTGACGGGCGCCGGTGTCCAGGTCCGTCCGGAAGTCGCGGTACTTGGTGCCCGCCTTCGGTACGGACCCCGCCGTGCAGGGCGACTGGGAGGCGGGCAGCCCCTGCTTCACCGCGCCGGCCACCCAGGCGGGGCTGGCGGCGGGGAGCTGAGAGGCCGACAGGAACTTCGGTGCGGCGGAAGCGGCCGGAGCAGCGGCGGTGGCCGAGCCGAGCGAGACAATGGTCATGCCCACGGCGGCGGCGGTCACAACAGCGGTGCGGATGATGTTCATGGAAGGTCTTCCCCCGTTTTGATGTGGTGAATGCGGCCGGCCTGTACGACCGGTCGATATGGCCGGTCGATATCACTGAGTCGATATGACTGACCGGCGTATTCGGCCGCCAGGTCCTGTGTGTTCGGCCGGTGTGGCCGGCTGAACGATCACTAGCTTGGGCGGCTCGGCGGGCACCGGCAAGCACCACAGGCCCTGGTGGAACGCTGGAACCGTTCCACCCCCATTGACGTGGGGTTTATACAGGGGGTTGGAACGCCGTCCTGGGACGGTCGGGAGGAGTTGAACCGCTTGGGAACACGGAAGGACACCGACACCGAGGCGTTCGCGCAGCGCTTGCACGAAATCCGGGAAGGGTCGGGCCGGAGTTACGGCGCCCTGGCCCGCCGAGTGGGCGTCAGCGCGTCGACCCTGCACCGCTACTGCTCGGGCCACGCGGTGCCGATGGAGTTCGCCCCGGTGGAGCGGCTGGCACGCTTGTGCGGATGCAAGGGCGAGGATCTGATCGCGCTGCACCGGCTGTGGGTCATGGCGGACACCCAGCGCCGCAGGCGCCAGGAAGCGGCGGCGGACGCGGCGGCGGGGCGGGGTGCGGCAGCGATGACGGGTCCGGCACCGACTCCGGTGCCGGCAACACCGGAAGCCGTCGACGACGTACGGCCGATCGAAGAGCCCGTGGGGGACGACACCACGGCGACGGTGCACGAGGTGACGCCCGTGGGGGATCACGTCGTCCCGACCGTCACCCCGTGGCACCGGCGCCGCGCCACCTACGCCTCCGCCGCTCTCGTAGCGGTCGTCGTCACCCTCGCCCTCGCGGCCTTCGTCGACTCCCCGGGGTCGAAGCCGGACCGCCGCAGCAACGCGGTGCGCGACGCAGGCGGTACGGCCACCGAGTCCGCCACACCCAAGAGCAAGCGCTCCGGCTCCGCCTCCCCCTCGGCCTCCCCCAAGCCCACGGCCTCCGGCGGCAAGGCCGCCAAACACCCCGGCGCCGCCGGCAAGGGCCCCGGCCCCAAGGCTTCCGCCTCCGCCGGCCGTTCGGGCGACGCGCCCTCCGCACCGCGGCAGGGCGGCGCCGCCTGGACCTGTACCCGAACGTCGTCACCGTCGAGCACAGCCGCACCGAGCTGGACGCCGCAACGCAGACGACGAACTACTTCGACAAGACGGGCCAGCCCATGACCATGGGCGAGCACGGCACGAGTCAGGCCACGGCGAGCCAGACCCAGACCGGGGACGTAACGGCGATCGAGACCGACGCCGCCGCGGCTGAGCGCGCCCGTAAGGCCCTCGCCGCGGCTGGCTACGCCCCGACCCTTATCACGGCCGACGGCTTGCGCGGCTACCCCGACCGGGCCCCCTACGACATCGCGTTCTGCTCGATGCGACACGTCCCCTACGGCCTGCTACAGCAGATCAAGGCCGCGGGAACCCTGCTCGTCACCCTGGCCGGATGGGGATTCGGACACGGCCTCGTTCGCCTCACGGTCGAGGCGGACGGCGTCGCGGAAGGCCGCTTCCTACCCGGATACACCTCATTCATGATCGCCCGCCCTCACGACCGGCCGCCGCACGGACCGTTCGAGCTGCTGCCCTGGGACGAACGCCCGAGCCGAATCGACCCCGCCCTGCTCGATGACTGGACCGGTCGATTCGTCGCACAGCTCGCCGCGCCCTCGGCCGAGCGCCTCGGCGCGGGAGCCGAGCAGATCCTGCTCGACGTGGCCACCGGTTCGCAGGCACGGACACGCGCCGCGGACGACGGCGAGGGCTGGACCACCGTTCAGCGTGGACCGCTGCACTTGTGGACTGCGATCGAGGATTCGCTCATGCGGTGGCAGAGCTACGGCTCACCGCACCTGTCCGAGTTCGGAATGGCGATCACGCCGGACACCCAGAAGGTCTGGCTCGACGGGCCGCACGGGGCAAGCTGGACGCTCCCCATCTAGAAGGCTGCTGAAAATCTTGTTGAGGGGGCTGTCCGGCCGTGGGCCGGGTGGCCCTCTTTGTTATGGGGTGGCCGGGATGAGGGTCCAAGTGCCGTTGACTCGGGTGAGTCCGAGTTTGATCAGTCGGCGGAGGTTGAGTGCGGCGGCGCGGTGGTGGAGGGCGATGTTGTTGGCGATGACGCCTCGGTGGCGGACGCGGCGGTGGCCGTGGGCGACGAGCCAGGCGATGGCGCGTTCGACCGGGGGCCGCCAGCGGCGGTACTCCTCCTGCCAGGTGGTGTCGGTGGCGGCCTGGTGCCGGGCGGCGGCGAGGAGTGCGTGCTGGGCGTGGACGTTGAGGGCGCGTCCGGTCTTGGAGGTCGTGCAGCGTTCCCGCAGCGGGCAGCCGGCGCACTGGCGCTTGAACTGGGCCGTCCGGTTGCCGTCGGCTTTGACGCGGCCCAGGTTCGCGGTGTTGCCGGCCGGGCAGGTCACCGTGCCGGCCTCGGTGTCGACGTGGAAGTCGTCGATGGTGAAGCCGCCGGGGACGGTCTGCCGCAGCGGTGGCGGTTTGATCACCGCTGTGTGGCCGGCCTCGGTGAGTTGTTCGCGCAGGGCGCCGGTGCCGTAGGCGGCGTCCCCGAGCACGGTCAGTGTCTGGCCGTCGGCAGTGTCCTCGTCGGCCAGCAGGTCGAGCGCGACGGCGGCTTCGTGGTTGCCGGGGCCGTGGCCGCTGGTCAGGGCGACGGCGGTGAACAGTCCGGCCTCGGGCTCGAAGGAGACGTGTCCCCGGAAGCCCTCCTGGTGGCGGGTGCGGTTCTTGTGGATGTGCCGGGCGTCGGGGTCGACAGTGGACACGGTGCGGTCGGGCACGGTGCCCCGGGTGATGCGCCAGCGTCCGTCGGATCCGTCGGAGTCCTCGGCGGGCTCCACGTCCTGCCCGGCGACCAGGGCGAGCAGGCCCATCGCGTTCGCCGCTCTCTCGCCCAGCTCGCGTTCGGGCAGACGGCCCAGGAGGTTGAGGGCGTCGGTGACCAAGGCGTCCACCAGCGCGGCCCGGGCCGCCCCGTCGTTCCAGGCGATCTTCGGTTTGCCCGGGTCGGTGTAGTCGTGGGCGGTGCACCACTGTCCGGCGACCGTGACGGCGCCGGGGACCTCGCGGATCACCCGGCGGATCGCCGAGACGATCTGGGTGACGGTGTCCTGGGTGGCCACAGCGTCGTCCAGGACGGTGGAGTCCAGCGCCCGCCGCGTCCTGCCCTTCAGCACCCCGGTCGCGGCCACGACCTCTTTGACCTTGGTAAAGATCCGCGTCGGGTCGCCGGAGCGGGCAAGCCGACGCCGGAAGTAGGTCAGCAACGACGGATCGAAGGCCATGTCGTGCAGGCCCAGCCCGCAAGCCGCCTTCCACCGCAGATCACAGCGGAGTTCCTGGACCGACTCGAAGTCCGACAGCCCGGTCAGGGACTGCAGCACCACCGTCGAGGCCAGCACCTGCGGCGGCAGCGACGGCCGCCCGTTGGCCGACGGGTACATGTCCGCGAAGAACTCCGCAGGGAACAACGCCTCCCGGTACTCGGCCAGGAACGCGTACACGCTCCCTGCCGGGATCAACTCCCGGCAGGTCTCCCACACATCCGGCCCGACCGGCTCCCCGGCCCATTCCCCCTGCATGCCTACAAGGCTGGCCCCGGACCTGCCGGCCCGGGGCCAGAACGCAAAAGATTTTCAGCAGCCTTCTAGCGCCCTCTCCCGAACATGACTCCGGCTTGAAGGCGCCAACACCGTAGGCCGCGGTGCTTCGAATCAGCGTGGGTGCCGTGATCCCGGTTGAATCATCAGGAATTCGGGGCCACCTTCGACAGCCCGTTGATGATCCGGTCCATCGCGTCGCCGCCCGTCGGTTCCGTCAGGTTGGCCAGCATCTTCAGCGTGAACTTCATCAGCACCGGGTGCGAGAGGCCGCGCTGGGTCGCGATCTTCATGACCTTCGGGTTGCCGATGAGCTTCACGAAGGCGCGGCCCATCGTGTAATAGCCGCCGTACGTCTCCTTGAGGATCTTCGGGTACGCGTGCAGCGCCATCTCGCGCTGCGCCGGAGTCGCCCGTGCCTGCGCCTGGACGATGACGTCCGCCGCGATCTGGCCGGACTCCATCGCGTACGCGATGCCCTCACCGTTGAACGGGTTGACCATGCCGCCCGCGTCACCCACAAGCAGCAGGCCCTTGGTGTAGTGCGGCTGGCGGTTGAAGGCCATCGGGAGCGCCGCGCCCCGGATCGGCATCGTCATGTTCTCCGGGGTGTAGCCCCAGTCCGCCGGCATCGACGCGCACCACGCCTTGAGCACCTCGCGCCAGTCCAGCTCCTTGAACGCCTTGGAGGAGTTCAGGATGCCGAGCCCGACATTCGACGTACCGTCGCCCATGCCGAAGATCCAGCCGTAGCCGGGGAGCAGCCGGTCCTGGGGGCCGCGGCGGTCCCACAGCTCCAGCCAGGACTCCAGGTAGTCGTCGTCGTGACGCGGGGACGTGAAGTACGTACGCACGGCGACGCCCATCGGGCGGTCCTCGCGGCGGTTCAGGCCCATGGCCAGGGACAGCCGGGTGGAGTTGCCGTCGGCCGCGACCACCAGGGGGGCGTGGAAGGTGGCCGCGGTCTTCTCCTCGCCCATCTTCGCGTTGACGCCGGTGATGTGGCCCGTACGCGCGTCGACGATCGGCGCGCCCACGTTGCAGCGCTCGTACATCCGCGCGCCGGCCTTCTGCGCCTGGCGGGCGAGCTGCTCGTCGAAATCGTCGCGCTTACGGACGAGTCCGTAGTCGGGGTACGAGGCCAGTTCCGGCCAGTCGAGCTGGAGGCGGACGCCGCCGCCGATGATGCGCAAGCCCTTGTTGCGCAGCCAGCCCGCCTCTTCGGAAATGTCGATTCCCATGGAGACGAGCTGCTTGGTGGCGCGCGGGGTGAGGCCGTCGCCGCAGACCTTCTCGCGCGGGAACGCGGTCTTTTCCAGCAGCAGGACGTCAAGTCCCGCCTTCGCCAGGTAGTACGCAGTCGTGGAGCCGGCGGGTCCGGCCCCGACGACGATCACATCTGCGGTGTGCTCGGAGAGGGGCTCGGTCACGGCGGAATCTCCCGAAGACTCGATATCGCGTGCTGAAGGGCACAGGGCAAGGGCAGTCTAAGGGGGCGTACTGATCACCGACTCGAAGGGTTGCCCCCGATGACCGACATGACCGAGCGACCCCCTGTCGTACAGCTGCGCGTGCCCACCGAGGAGGACGCCCTGGCCTGGTATCGCATTTTCGACGATCCCGAGGTCATGGAGTTCCATGGGGCTACGTCGGCGGAGCTTTCCGCGTACGACGAGCTGACCGCCCGGCAGCGCAGACATGACGCCGAACGCCGTATCTGTCTGTGGACGATGCTTGACGAGTCGGGCGAGGTCATCGGCTTCACCGGCGCCCAGCCCTGGCCGCACACCTCTTTCGGCCCGGTCGGCGAGATCGAGATCGGGTGGCGGCTCGGACGGGCGCACTGGGGCAAGGGCTATGTGACGGCCGCGGCGCGGGCCACGCTGGAGCGGGTGCGGGCGGCGGGGGTGACGGAGGTCATGGCGATGGTCGACTCCCTCAACGAGCGGTCGATCGCGGTGACGCGGCGGCTGGGGATGGAGCAGGCGGAGACGTACACCTCACCGTCGGGGAGGACTGCGTACTGCTTCCGTCTGAAGCTGGATGAGGTGGGTGAGGTGAAGCCGGCGACGGCCTTGGGGGCCGTCTGACCGTCCTGTCCCCCGCCAGTGGCTCAGTCGAGCGTCCAGGTGGCCAGGGCCGTGTCGAACGTCTGCCGCGCGTACTGCCAGTCCCGGTCCCGGCTCTTGGTGTAGATCGAGTAGTCGATGCCGTTCTCCGCGATGTAGCCCTGGTCGATGGCGTGCAGTGTCTCGCCCGACTGCTTGTCCGTGAACGTGAACTCCCAGAGCGCACCCGGGCGGCCCTGGAAGGTGTTCTGCTCCAGACGCAGACGCTGGTAGTTCCGCTGGTTGGCCTTGGACTTCTTCTCGATCCCTACGAAGTTGTCGTAGGAGGAGGCGTACGGCGGATTCCGGACGACGCCGACGAGCAGGTGCTCCAAGCCGGTGGAACCCGCGTACGTGATCTGCCCGTTGACGGCCTTCTCGCGCGTCCAGAGATTGGGGATGGCGAACGAGAATCCGGCCGGGTCCGCCACCTGCCGGAATCCGCTGGGCACTTCGGGGGAACCGGGCGGGCTCAACGGAGTGACGGACGGGGACGGGTTGAAGGACGGGGGTGGGGAGGACGGCGAAGGGGCGGACGGGAAAGGGGTGGACGGGGACGAGGTCTGCGCATTGGACGGCTGGACACTCAGGCCGCCGCTCTGGGCCACGGCGGGCTTGTCGTCCTTCAGCGTGTCGCTGCCACCGTCGTCCTTGTTTTGGAGAAGCAGAGCTCCCGCGGTGGCGCCGCCGCCGATGATGACTGCCGCGACGAGCGTGCCCGTCCAGACGAGGACGCGCTTTCTGCGCTCGGGATTCGGGGCGGGGCGCGTGTACGGGATGGGGGTGGGGGTGGGGGTAGGAGTGAGGCCCGGAACGTAGGTCTGCGCCTGGGCGTTGGCCCGCGCCTGCGCGTTTGCCTGCGCGTCTACTTCCGGGGGGACGGGTGCGGGGCCGAACACCGGTGCCGGCGCGGGTACGACGTACATCGTGTCCGGGTGCCCCTGCTGCTCCGGCGTCGCCGGCTCCGGGGCCTCGGCCGGTGCCTGGGTCGGAGGCGTGTCCGCCAGAGGCGGCTGCGCGGGCAACTCTGCCGCAAGCGGCGGCTGTTCGCGCCTGCACGTCATGCAGAAGAGTGCCCCTGCGGGGGAGTGGGTTCCACAATGCGGACAGTTCGTCGTCACGGGGACTCCGGAGCGGGAGAGAGGAGCGGTTCCTGTGTGAACGGACACCGTTTCCATGCCCGTCGGTTCCCGTCGGTTCCCGTCAGCTCACGCTCCGGAGTGGCGGTGTGCGGGTGGGGTGCGGGTGTGGGGGCGGTGCGGGTTGCCTGCGGCGCTGTTCCCCTACCCGCCCCTTCCCGAAACTGGGGCTCCGCCCCAGACCCCGGTCCTCAGACCCCGGTCCTCAGACGCCGGATGGCTCGAATGACCGGGCGAGACGGGACGGGGTACGAGAGACGTGGCCCGCCCACGGGCCGGTCCTGGTCCTCAAACGCCGGACGGGCTGAATGGTTGCCGCAAAACTGAAGCGCTGCGGCGCGCTGCACTCACAGCCGCAGAAAATCCAGCCCGTCCGGCGCTTGAGGACACCTCTAGAACACCGACAGTCCCGTCAGTGTCGTGAAGCGGTCCAGCGCCGCAACTCCCGCCACCGAGTTGCCCCGTTCGTCCAGGCCTGGGCTCCATACGCCCAGCGTGCAGCGGCCCGGGACCACCGCTACGATTCCGCCGCCGACTCCGCTCTTGCCGGGCAGGCCGACCCGGTGGGCGAATTCGCCTGCCGCGTCGTACGTACCGCAGGTCAGCATCACCGCGTTGATCTGCTTCGCCTCGCTGCGGGTCAGCAGTCTCGTGTCGTCGGCGCGCAGGCCGTGGCGGGCCAGGAAACGGGCCGCCAGGGCGAGGTCGGCGCAGCTCATCTCGATCGCGCACTGCCAGAAGTAGTGGTCGAGGAGGGTCGGGACGGGGTTGGCGATGTTGCCGTACGACGCCATGAAGTGGGCCAGGGCCGCATTGCGGTCGCCGTTCGCCGTCTCCGACTGCGCGACCTCCGGGTCGAAGGCCAGGTCCGGGTTGCCGCTCTCCTGGCGGAGGAATTCCAGGAGTTCACTGCTCGCGTCGCCGGTGAGGCTCTGCAGTCGGTCGGTCACTACGAGCGCGCCCGCGTTGATGAAGGGGTTGCGCGGAATGCCGTGCTCGTACTCCAGCTGCACCAGCGAGTTGAACGGGTTGCCGGAGGGCTCGCGGCCGACGTGCTCCCAGAGGGTGTCGCCGGCCTGGGCCAGGACCATCGCGAGCGCGAAGACTTTGGTGATCGACTGCGCGGAGAAGGGCTGCTGCCAGTCCCCGACGCCGTACACCTTGCCGTCGACGTCCGCGATGGCCATGCCGAAGCGGCGCGGGTCGACGGAGGCGAGCGCCGGGATGTACTCGGCGAGCCTGCCGCGGCCGACCTGCGGGGCGACGTCCTCCGCGATCCGCTCCAGAATCGCCTGGTAGTCCATGGCTGTGACGGGCTTACTGGGGCTGGGGCTGGGGCTGGGGCTGGGGCCTGGTGCCGCGGTGCAGGGCCACCACACCGCCCGTCAGGTTGCGCCAGGCCACCTTCGACCAACCGGCCTGCTGGAGGCGCGCCGCCAGCGCGGGCTGGTCGGGCCACGCGCGGACCGACTCGGCGAGGTAGACGTACGCGTCCGGGTTGGAGGCGACCGTGGAGGCGACGGGCGGCAGCGCGCGCATCAGGTACTCCAGGTACACCGTCCGGAAGGGCTTCCAGGTGGGCTGCGAGAACTCGCAGATCACGACCCTCCCGCCGGGCTTCGTCACCCGGTACAGCTCACGCAGCGCCTGGTCCGTGTCCTGCACATTGCGCAGCCCGAAGGAGATGGTGACCGCGTCGAAGGTCTCGTCACGGAAGGGCAGCTTCGTGGCGTCACCGGCCGTGAAGGGCAGGTGGGCGTGGCGCTTCTTGCCCTCCCGCAGCATGCCGATCGAGAAGTCGCACGGCACGACATACGCACCGGTCGCGGCGAACGGCAGCGACGAGGTGGCCGTGCCGGCCGCCAGGTCGAGGACCTTCTGCCCGGGGCGGGCGTCAACGGCGGCGGCGACCGCCTTGCGCCAGAACCTGCTCTGTCCGAGCGAGATCACGTCGTTGGTGAGGTCGTAGTTCGCGGCGACGTCGTCGAACATGGAGGCGACTTCGTGCGGCTGCTTTTCCAGGGAGGCTCGGGTCACGGTTCCATTGTGACGTGCGGTGCGCCGGAGCGCGGGGCAGGGTCACCCGGGGGTGCGGGAGGGCGTGCCGCGCGGCCTTGCCCGTAGCATCGGGCCGCGGCACTCCTGGGGAGGGGACACGGTGGGGACACGTACGAAACGGTGGCTGATCGGCGGCTGGCTGGCCCTGGTGCTGGGCGGCTGGTTCCTCGCCGACACCATGGACGACGGTATTACGCCAACGGGCGGACCGCAGCCCTCCCCGACCGCGTCGCCCACGCCTTCGGCGCTGCCGGACACCTCCGGAGGGGGCGGCTGTCCCCCGGAGCCGTCACCGAGCCCCAGTACCGAGACCTCGGACGAGGTCACGGTGACCCTATGCGTCACCGACCGTGCCACGACAAGCGACGACTGAGCCGGCAATCGCTTGAACCGCCCGTGCGCCCGCCTCAGCGCGCCCGGTACACCATTCGCCCGGCGATGCACGTCACCAGGCAGCTCCCGTCGTCGGCGAGCACCGCGAAGTCGGCCGGGCCCGAGACCGTGAGCGGCCGGGGCCCGGGGCGTACGGGCAGGCCCGAGCGCTCCACCGCGATACGGACCGAGGGCCGGGTGAACGGCCCCGCCACGGACGTCGTACCCGCCGCGAACAGCCGCTGGATCCCGCGTCGCGCCGTCGCGCCCCAGCGGGCCTCGGTCATCCCGAGCGCTTCGAGCGCGGCGCCGGTCAGCGGCTCGGTGCCCAGGGTGTCGGCCTCGCGCGGGTCGGGCCAGTACGCCGCCTCCAGGAGCGCGACAGCGTCCGGCTCGTGGCGGCCCGGCGTAAGCCGCCCGTCCCACTCGCGGGTGCGGGCCCGGTCGCCGTGGGCGGCGTACAACTCCTCGTACGGTCCGAGAGCCGCGATGCGGTCGCCCTCGACGACGACCGCGTCCGCGCGGGCCCGGTGGAGGGTCAGCACAGCGGGCTCAGGGAACGAGTTCGCACCGAGCTAGTTCGCACTGAGCAGCTTCAGCTCCGGGTGGGCCGTCCCGCCCTCGATGGCCGTCGACGACAGGTGCGAGACGACATGGTCATTGACCGGGTCGTCCGCCGGGTCGACGTGCACATGCAGGTGCTCGTACGTCGTCGCGCGCTGCGCCGGGATGCGGCCCGCCTTGCGGATGAGATCGATGATCTCCATCCGGTTGGACCGGTGCTTCGCGCCCGCCGACGACACGACGTTCTCCTCCAGCATGATCGACCCGAGGTCGTCCGCGCCGTAGTGCAGCGACAGCTGGCCGACCTCCTTGCCGACCGTCAGCCAGGAGCCCTGGATGTGCGCGACGTTGTCGAAGAAGAGCCGCGCGACGGCGATCAGGCGCAGGTACTCGAAGAGCGTGGCCTGGGTGCGGCCCTTCAGCGCGTTGTTCTGCGGCTGGTAGGTGTAGGGGATGAACGCGCGGAAGCCGCCCGTCCGGTCCTGTACGTCGCGGATCATCGACAGGTGCTCGATGCGCTCGGCGTTGGTCTCGCCCGTACCCATGAGCATCGTCGAGGTCGACTCGACACCCAGGCCGTGCGCCAGCTCCATGATCTCCAGCCAGCGCTCGCCGGACTCCTTGAGCGGCGCGATGGCCTTGCGGGGCCGTGCGGGCAGCAGCTCGGCGCCGGCGCCCGCGAAGGAGTCGAGACCGGCCGCGTGGATACGGGTGATCGCCTCCTCGGCGCTCACACCCGAGATCCGCGCCATGTGCTCGACCTCGGACGCGCCGAGGGAGTGGATGACGAGGGTGGGGTACGCCGCCTTGATCGCGGAGAAGTGCTCCTCGTAGTACTCCACGCCGTAGTCCGGGTGGTGCCCGCCCTGGAACATGATCTGCGTGCCGCCGAGCTCGACGGTCTCCGCGCAGCGGCGCAGGATGTCGTCGAGGTCGCGGGTCCACACCTTGTCGCTCTTGGGCGCGGCATAGAAGGCGCAGAACTTGCACGCGGTGACGCACGAATTCGTGTAGTTGATGTTGCGCTCGATGATGTACGTCGCGATGTGCTCCGTGCCTGCGTAGCGAAGGCGGCGCGCGGCATCGGCTGACTTGCCGAGCGCGTGCAGCGGGGCCGAGCGGTAGAGGTCGAGCGCTTCCTCGGGTGTGATCCGCCCACCCTCGGCGGCACGGTCGAGGACGGGCTGAAGGTCGGCCTTCTCGGTCACTCGGTTGTCCCTTTCGGAGGGGTACTTGACGGACCGATCCAGCCTACGCCAGCCCATGGAGTGAGCTACGGGCACCCGGTTGACGCGCAAGTGGCGAGCGGTCAGTGCATCGCAGTACGCTCGCCGTATGGCTGACACATCGCGCGTGACCATCACACTTCCCACCGAGCAGGTGCAGGCGCTGAAGAAGATGACGGACAACGTCTCGGGATACGTCGCCGAGGCCGTGGCACGGCGTATCAGAGGTGAACTGCTTGCCGAGGAGATGCACCGCTACCAGGAGGAGTACGGCGAGTTCACTGCCGAGGAACTGGCGCAGGCTCGCGCCGAGATCTACGGGCAGGGCGAGAGGGGAACCGGGGCAGCCGCAGCGTGAACGAGGAACATTTCTCCACCATCGTCCTGGACAGCGAAGGCCTGTCGGGCTGGGTGAGCAGAGACCGCAAGATCATCACGAAGATCGAGGTGTTCAGGCAAGAAGGCTCGAATCTGGTCATCAGCGCGGCCACGATCATCGAGGTCACGCACGCGAAGGTCAGCACAGCCCGCCTGAACTGGCTTCTGTCCCAGGTCAAGATCGAACCGCTCACCGAACAGGCGTCCCGCGCCGCAGCCAAACTCCTCAAACAAACGAACCTGCACGGCCACAAGTACGCCATCGACGCGATGGTCGCCGAAGTGGCCCTGCGCCAGCAAGGACCCGTCGCCATGCTGACCTCGGACGTCGACGACATGCGCAAGCTCTGCGGGCGTGGCGTGCATCTGGTCGGCCTGTAGCCGGCGCTGTCGGCCTGCAACCGGCCACGCGACAGGCCCTCAACCGGCGCTCTTCGCGCCCTCGGCCCCGCGGGCTGAGGGCTGAGGGCGCGCGTCCTCAGCCCGCAAGCCCGCCGAGCAGGACGCCGACCAGCGCGCCGCAGATCATGAAGGGGCCCAGTGGCAGCGCGGACTTGCGGTCCGCCCGGCGGGCGAGGATGAGCCCGAGCCCGTACACCGCACCGAGCAGCAGCCCGGCGAACGCTCCGGCGAAGAGCACGGCCCAGCCGTACCAGCCGAGCACCACACCCACCACGAGCGCCAGCTTCACGTCCCCGAAGCCCATGCCCCTCGGGTTGATCAGGAACAGCACGAAGTAGCTGCCGCCGAGCGCGAGCCCGCCGAGCAGCGCGGTCGGCCAGGACCCGGCGTGCTCCGGCAGCAGGGCCGCGCCGCCGAGCAGCAGGGCCGCGCCGCCGGCGAGCGGCAGGGTCAGTACGTCAGGCAGGCGGTGCACGGCGAAGTCGATGTGGGCCAGGAGTACGGCGAAGGGCGCGAGCAGTAGCCAGACGGCCAGCTCGGGGCGCGCGCCGGTCCCGGCTGCCAGCAGCCCGCAGACGAGCGCGGTGGCGACGACGGCGGGCGCGGACCGTCCGTACACCGCGCCGTCCACCGCGCATCGCGCCCGTCCGAGCCAGCCACCCGCGGGCCCGGTGATCGGGTGCCCGGTGATCGGGTGCCGGTCCGGGCAGTGCGTGCGCCAGGGCGTCTCCGGTTCGACGGAGAAGCGGTACGCGGCCCGGGGAATCAGCAGCCCGGCCACGGCGCCCCACAGCACGGCGCCCACGATCAGCGCCAGGTACGTCGCATCACCCATCACCATCGGCGTCGCATCAGCTCGCGGCGGCGACGTTGCCGCGCCAGGACGGCAGCAGCTCGTCGAGCAGGGCCTCACTGCGCGGCGGCAGCAACCCGCGTGCTCCGCCGCCCAGTTCGCGGTGGCGGGCGACGAGGGAAGCGGCCAGCGCCGCCAGGCGGGCGGGGTCCCCGATGGCGTGCGTGGAGCGCAGCAGTTCGTTCCACAGGCGCTCGTCGGACGGCGAGCTGAACAGGGCCGCTTCGAGCGCGGCGACCGCCTTCTCCGGGCGCTCCTTGTCCAGGTGGTGCGCGGACAGGGAGAGCGCCACGTCGGCGACGAGCAGCGGCAGCCTGGCGTCGATGATCTCGTGGGTGAGCCAGCGGTAGCGGCCCTCGGGCCGGTCGGCGAGCAGCGGCCCGCGCACCAGGCCGAGCGCGTCGGTGAGCAGCCGCTCCCGTACGGACGCGCTGCGCGCGCCCCTGCCCTCGGTGGCTTCGTGGTGCAGCGAACGCAGCACATCGAGGTCGGAGACGACGGACGCGGCCAGCGTCATCCGCCCGGTGGCGTCCATGCCCAGGCGCGGGGTGCCGTCGGGGTCGGTGCCGAGCCAGGCGCGGACGCGTGCGATGAGGGCGTCGCGTACGTCCTCGGTCGCGCCGCGCGGCCACAGCGCCGAGGCCAGGACCCGCGGGTGGACGCCTTCGCGGTGCAGCAGGAGCATCGCGAGCGCCTCGTGCATGAGCGGGCTGCGCTCGCTGTCCGGGCTGTCGAGGCCGATGATCTCGTACGGGCCGACGAGGCGTGCGTACACCGCGGGCCTGCCCTGCTCGGTGATGTCGACGAGGAAGGGGCGCGACGCGGCGGTCGCCGGGTCGGGCGTGTGGTTCGCGTCGGCCTCGACGAACAGCCGGACGACGGCGTCGTGCTGGGCGCGGGGCAGCAGCTGGGCTTCGAGTTCGAGGCCGAGGAGCGGGGCGAGCAGCTTGCCGTCGGCGGTGACTTCCAGCTCCCAGGCGGCGCCGGGGACGTTCTCCTGGTCCGTACCCATGAGGTAGCCGATGCCGAGCCGGCCCGCGTCGACGGCGAGTTCGGCGAGCTGCCTGGTCTCGTCCTCGGTCGGGTCGGCGCCGAGGAGTACGAGGTGGGGGGCCCACCGGGTGGACTGGGCGGGTCCGGTGCGGCCGGTGAGGACGGAGTCGTGGCCGGCCGTGCCCAGGGCGCTGCGGCGCTGGAGGGTCTCGGCCGACATGGCTTCGAGCATCCCTTCGACGTCGTCGAAGTGGCGGAGCCGGGTCGGGGCGAGGGCGCCGAGCTCGGCCCCGAAGCCGACGAGGCTCACGGTCATACGGTCCGACCAGCCGTTGGTGGCCAGTTCGGCGGCGACGGATGACAGGACGGACGCCCGGTCGGCCGGGGCGCCGGTCAGCGACACGATGCCGGGGACGGCCTCCAGGTTGAGCAGGAGGCGGGCGTCGTCGAGGGTGCCGATGCTGACGAGGCCGGGGTAGGGGGCCGCGGTCTCGGTCTCCTCGTACACCTCGGCGGCGGCTCGCTCCAGCCGCCAGAACGTCTGGTCCTGGCCGACCTGCCAGGGCGTGGGCGGCGCACCGGCGGGGTGCGCGAGCTGGAGGTGCAGGTCGCCCCGGCTGAGCCAGGCCGCGTACACGACGGGCAGCGGCCTGGACTCGGCGCCGAGCGAGGCGGCGAGCCCGCGCAGGGACAGGTCGAGGAGGCGTACGGCCTCGGGGTCGGCGCCGACGAGGAGCGCGTCCTGCACATCGGCGGCGGTGCCGGTCGGGGTGGGCGGCTCGGTGCCGCGGACGCCGGCTACGGCGTTCATCGCGGACTGCCACAGGGTGTGGCGCCGGCGGCGGCCGAGGGCGACGAGGAGACCGGCGGCGAGCAGGGGGGCGCCGATGAGGGCTTCGGGGAGCCCGAAGGAGGAACCTTCGTTCGCGGCGGGAGCCTCCTCAACGACGGGGGCAGGCTGCTGCGCAGGGTCTTCGGCGGGGCGGGGCTTGGGCATGGGTATCTGCCGGGTGTCGGAATCACCACCGACAGAGCCACTGCCACCACCGGCCCCCTGGGCGTGCTCGCCGGACTTCGCGTACTCGGCGATCTGCTCACGCAGCTGCTCGGAGACCTTCGGCGTCTCGTCGGGCATGTCGACGATCTCGCCGCCGTGCGCATCCGCGGGCATCTCCATGATCCAGCCGGGCCGGATGAGGCTCGCCTGCGACAGCTTCGAACCGTCGGGCTGAACCCTGTCCTTGTTGAGCTGGTAGATCTCCTTGTAGCGGCGTCCGTCGTCGAGATGGCGCTCGGCGACCTCCCACAGCGAATCGTGGTGTCGTCCCTCGGGCGGCTGGATCCGGTAGAACTTCGTGGCGTCCTGCTTGCCGCTCTCACCGGCAGCCTGTTCCCCCTGCACGGCGGCCTGCTCGGCGAGGGCGTTCGCGGTCTGCGCCTGCTGCTGCTGACCGAACAACCCACCGGGGGTCTGCTGCGCGGAGGCCGCGGCCGACGGCCGGTGCTCGTTCTCCAACTGCTGCCCGAGCTGCGACATCCCGGGCGCGAAACTGGCGGCGGTGGCCCCGACGAGCAACAGCGCGGCGACCAGCTGGCGCGCCATCATCTGGGAAGGCCCGGCACCGGGCACCCGCGAGGGCATCCCGACCCCGGACAGCGCGGCCTTCATCTCGACGAGCACGCACGCGGTGAACTGCGCCCAGGCCAGCCAGACGACCACCGTAAGCACATGGACGAAGGCCATGACGGTGATCTCGCTCTGCAACGTCTCCAACGAAGGGAGCTCGTCGGGAAGCGGCCACCCCACAAAGGCGATAAGTGCCCCGGGGACGGCCACAAGGAGCACGGCCAGCGCGAGGAACGCGAGGAGCGCCTTGCCGACGTCACCGGCGGAACGCCGACGGGGCAAGGGCCTCGGCCGTGCGGTCGAATCGGGGGTACTGCGCGCCATGGCGGGATTCCTGTGGGGATGGAGTGAGACCTGAGGAGCGAGCCTACTCAGTGGCTGTTGCAGGTGTCGAAGTTCGCGTACGTACAGAGCGCATCGGAGACCCGGACCACAGCCGGAACCTCACCATTGGCTCGGATAAGCCCGGCTTGCGCACCGATACTTCTCTCCACTTCCCCCCTCGATTGCCACCACCCCCTCACGTGCCGCACGTCCACCGGGTAATTTGCTGGTGGGTTCCGTTACGGCACAGGAAGAGGATCACCATGGCTCAAAAGCCCGACCTGGCGCTCCCCCTCAGCGAACTCGAAACCTTCGGCGGTCGGCTGCGCTCCATCAAGACCCGCATGGACCGCACGAAGAAGACCTTCGAGTCCTACCGCGAGGACGTCGGCGACAAGAAGGTGTACGACGCCCTCGACGACTTCGAGTCGAACTGGGAAGACGGCCGCGAGGACATCGGCCAGCAACTCACCGCTCTGGCCGAGATGTCCGACGCGGTGGTCCGCGAGTTCAAGAAGCTGGACGACGACCTGGCGAAGAAGGTCTCCGAGAGCGTCAAGAAGAAGGAACCGGAGAAGAAGTAGGGCGCGGACACCCCGGACACTCCACCCGCGCCTCCCCCCACTGCGCACCGAGGGGGTTCGTGCACAGCAACGGACACTCAACGGCCCCCACCGGGCATGGAGATGTCCGTTGCCACGCAAAAGCGTGAAGGTGCCGCCGGTCAGCGGGTGATAGTCAGCGCCGTGGTGGCAGGCAAATGGCGCGCGTTCAGGAAACTGCTCCAGCCGGTGGGAAAACCATGTGCAACCGGGCTGATGGCGGTCAGCCCGCGACGGACTCCGCGGTCGCTCTTCCGCTCACCGTCAGCGCCGACTTGTAGAACATGCCTGTGAGGATCGGGTTGTACGTCAGCGAGATCTCGACCTCAACCTGCTGCGCGCTCGCCGCGGTGCAGCCCGACGCCGCGATGTCCGGGCCCGACAGGCCCAGTTCCCGGGCGAATTCACTCACCCGCGCATCGCAGTTCTGGAAGTTGATGGGCGCGGCCCCGCCCTCGCCGACATACAGCGCTTCCCTGTCGACGTCCTGCGCGGCGAACCGCGCCGCCTGCTCCGCGATGTCCGCCGCGCGCTCGCGCTGCGAGATGGACAGGCCGCCGTCGATGACGAACGCGGCCAGGGCCAGGAACACGAACGCGAAAATGATGACGGCCGCGGCGCCCGAGCCGCTGTCGTCCAGGCGCGCGCGGCGCGACTTCGCCCACCCGGCAAGGGCACGTATGGGCCTCATACCGCCCTCCTGAACGGGTCGAGCGGGGACGTCGAGCGGCCGGTCAGCTCCGTGGGGAGGTCCAGACCCAGCATCTCCAGGCCACGGACGGTGCACGTGACCTCGACGGTGAAGAACCCGCCGGGCTCGAAGCCCCCGCTCGTCTGCGTCACCGTCACAGGGCCCGAGCAGACGTCCGTCAGGTTCGCCGACGCGGCCCTCTTTGCCTCGGCCATCGCCGTTCCCCTGTCCTTCTGGATCGAGCCGGCCCGTGCCGCGTCGCGCGCCGCGCTGTCGATCGCGCCGCGGCCCTCGACGAGCTGGCCGAAGCCGACCAGGACCAGGATGAAGAGGATCATCACCGGGGCGAGGATGACGACCTCGACGGTGGACAGGCCACGGTCGGACAGGCCACGGTCACCGTCGGACTCCTGGGACGACGCCGCGCCCAAGCGGTCGCGTACGCGGTGAACCCACACGTCAGCCACCGTCCTCGACGAACCGTTCCACCGGCCCCATCGACTGCGCGTGCACCGTCAGGTCCAGTCCGGGAAAGACGGACGGCACCCTCCCCGTGACCTCCACCCCGACCGTGTTCTGCTCCGGCTGGAGCATCGTGATCTCCGGGCCGAGGACCAACTGCGGGCCCAGCTGCTGGATGTAGCCGGCCGCGACACCCCGCGCCTTGCCCTCCCAGCCGCCCGGATTCTCGTCCGCCTCCGCACGCGCCTCGCGGGCGCCCGCCTGGGCGGCGGCCTGGGCGACGTGGTCGGCAAAGGAGTACAGCGCGAACTGCACCGTCGCGAAGATCATGAAGAAGAGGACCGGCGTGAGCAGGACGAACTCGATCGCGGTCATGCCGGAGTCACCGCGGGTGCGCGCTGCCTGCACCCTGCGGCGTACGAACCTCCGTGCCCGCGTGCCCATGCCGTTCTTCCTTATCTGTATCTATGTGGCCTGCCTGCAACTGCCCTACGTTCAGCAGGTGCCGGACGCCTGCGCGCCCTCGATGCAGTCGCCGACCTTCTCCGCGCCGCCCTTGAGCGCCGTGTTGATGATCGCCGCGACCACACCGACGATCGCGACCACGACCGCCGAGATGATCACCCATTCCACGGCGGAGGCGCCACGGTCGGTGTCCTCGGAGCGTGCGCGCTCCACCCGGGCCTGCAGGAAGGTGACCAGGAAGTCGACCGCCGGGTGGCTGAAGGAGAAGCCGTTCTTGAAGTTCATGGGAGGCAGTTCCTCTCTGATTAGTGGAAAAGTGGGGAAGCGGGGAAACGGGGAAGCGGTCAGCCTGTGACGTCAGACTTGGAAGACGCGCATCGCCGCCGGGAAGATCAGGAAGACCAGGAACCCCGCACAGAGCAACAGCTGAGCCACGAGCATCGACTGCGACTTCTCGCCCGCGCTGCCCTCGATCTCCGCCATCTCCCGGTGCCGCATCGTCTCGGCCCGGGACGCCAGTGACTCCCGTACCTTCGCGCCGTCGTCCGCGACCAGCGCGAGTGACGCCGACAGGTCCTTGAGCTCGTCGATGCCCAGCTCCTCGCCGAGCCCGCCCAGCGCCTGCCACTGGCTCACGCCGGTGATCCGTGCGTCCGCGAGTGTTCCGCGGATACGGCGCAACGCCCAGCCGTCGCTCACGTCGGCCGCCGCCATGAGCGCCTCGGGCAGGCCGCGGCCGCCCGCGAGGTTCATCGCGACCAGGTCCAGATACGCACCGATTACGCGCCGCAGGTCACGCCGCTTGTCGGCGGCGTCCCTGCGTACTTCGAGGTCGGGCAGCATGAAGAACGCCACTCCGCAGACCAGCGCGAGCCAGACCGGGATCATCGGGCTGCTGCCGAACCCGATGGCCCAGCCGACCGCGAAGAGCAGCGGGCCGAAGAAGAGACCGGTCACTCCCAGCAGCACCTTGGTCGCCAGGAACTTCTCCCAGCCGCGCTCCAGGACGTTCAGGTCGGCGCGCAGGGACCGCTGTTCCCAGCCCTGCTGCCGGTAGAAGTCGCTGATGCGCTCGCCGAGGCGGGAGCGCGACGAAGCGAACCGCCCGGTGTCCTGCTGGACCGCCGCACGCCCAGCGTGCGCGCCCCGCGCGCGCAGTGCGTCGATCTGCGCGACCCGCGAGAGCGCGCCCTGCCGGGACGGCATGAGGGCCCGTACGAGTGCGTAGATGCCAAGACCGAGGATCGCCCCGAGCACCAGTGTCGTCGTCATCGCATGACCACCTCCTCCGCCTCTCCCCGAGGACGTACGAATTGCACGGACGGTTCGTCGCGGACCAGGAAACGTGCCGGGGTGTCGATCCGGGACAGCTTGCGCAGCCACCAGAACCCGAGGGCGAAAAGACCGCAGACGCAGGCGAGTACGAGCTGGCCGACGGCCGTTCCGTACGGCGCGACGAACTCACGGTTGAAGACCGCCAGGCCCAGCACGAAGGACACGCTGACGGCCACCACGATCTGGACGCTGCGCCGGGTGCTCGATCGCTGCGCCATCACGCGCTGGCGCATGTCGACCTCCTCGCGGGCCGACTTCGCGAGCGCGCCGAGCACTTCGCGCAGACCGGGCCCGCGCAGGCGGGAGTTGAGGATGAGGGCAGCGACGATGATGTCGGCCGAGGCGTCGTCGAGGTCGTCGGCGAGCTGCTGGAGCGCGTCGGGCAGCGGCGTACGCGCGCGCAGCCGGTCGACCATCGCCTCCAGGTGCGGGCGCAGCGCGGGGGCCGCGGCGCGGGCCGCCGCCGGGATGGCCTGCTCCAGGCCGACCGCGCCCGCGATCGTGTCGCGCAGCGATTCGGTCCAGGCGGCCAGGGCCTCGACGCGGCGCATCGCGACGCGCTCCTCACCGGCGCCGCCGAAGAGGCGGTCCCAGAAGAAGACCAGGATGCCCGCTGCGACGCCCGCCACCGTCCAGCGGGTGACGAGGAGGACGGCCATGCCGACACCGACGGCGAGCGAGCCGCGCCGGCCGGCGAAGGCGGCGAGTTCGCGGAGGCGCTCCCCCGCCTTCTCCTTCTCGTGCGCGGGCTTGACGGGCAGCCCGCGGATCGCGGTGATCAGCAGCGCGAGGCCACCGCCCACGGCGATGCCGCACAGCAGCATGTAGAGGACGGGCAGCGAGAATATGCCGCCCATACCGGTCAGTCGCTCCATCGAGCGTTCACCCCCAGGTCCCGGACGGCCGGTAGCCGTAGGCGCTCAGTTCTTCCACGCAGGAGATGGGCGCGTGGGCCACCACCCGCCCGTCGGGCGTCTCCTTGAAGATCTCGCTGGACAGGACACGTCCGTCCACACCGTTGACCTCGCGCACCGAGGTGACGACTCGGTTCAACTTGCCGCCCCGCTCGTAGTCGTTGCGCCGCTCCACGAAGACGACGAAGTTGACCGCGCCGGCCACCAGCATCTGGCTGGCCTCGATGGGCAGCCGCTCGGCGGCCTGCAGCGCGTAAGTGGAAATACGGTTGAAGACCTCGCTTGAGCTGTTCGCGTGGATCGTCGACAGCGAGCCGTCGTTGCCCTGCGACATGGCGTTGAGCATGGTGACGATCTCGTCGCCGAGCACCTCACCGACGATGACCCGTGAGGGGTTCATACGCAGTGAACGGCGCACCAGCTCCGCCATGGCGATCGCGCCGTGCCCTTCGGAGTTCGGCAGCCGCTCCTCGAACGCCACGACGTTGGGGTGCAGTTCGGGGAACTGGTCGAGGCCGAGCTCCAGCGCCCGCTCCACGGTGATCAGACGTTCCTGCGGCGGGATCTCATTGGCCAGGGCCCGCAGCAGCGTCGTCTTGCCCGAGTTGGTGGCCCCCGCGATCATGATGTTCTTGCGCGCCCGGACCGCGCAGGCCAGGAAGTGGCCCAGCTCCGGGGTGAGCGTCTGGTTGCCCACCATGTCCGACATGAAGACCTTGCCCATGCGGGCACGCCTGATGGACAGCGCGGGGCGGCGCGTGACGTCCATGACCGCGGACAGTCGCGAACCGTCCGGCAGTCGCAGGTCGAGCTGCGGGTTGGCGGAGTCGAAGGGGCGCGAGGACAGACCGGAGTACGCGCCGAGCACCTGGATGAGCTCTACGAGTTCCTCGTCGGTCTCGGCGACCGGATCGCCCGGCGCCTCGCGCCCGTCGGCGTAACCGATGAACACCTGGTCGCAGCCGTTGATGTCGATGTTCTCGACCTGTGAGTCGTCGAGGAGCGGCTGGAGGCGGCCCACGCCGAAGAGCGCGGCGTGCACGGCCGCCGCGTACTGCTCCTCGGTCGGCGCGTCGAGCGGCGTACGCCCGGCGTTGACCTCGGCGCGCGCGTAGCCCTCCAGGATCTGGGCGATGACGGCGCGGGCGTACTGCCGCTCGTCCTCGCCCGACATCGGGGAGACACCCGACACCTGGTCGATGCGCCGCTGTTCGGCGATACGGTCGCCCGCCTCCTGGCGGAAACGTTTGACCAGCTGGTGGTCGACGACACCGGCACTCAACGGCCGACCGTCCCTGTCACTCCGGCGGCGGGCGCGGTCCAGGCCGCGCCGAACTGCTGGTTGATGTCCCCGACGACCTTGCGGGCCGAGCGGATCAGCAGCGACTTGTCGAGCCTGCCGCGCTTGCGTCCCGCCAACTGCTCGGCGCCGGCCGGGTCGTGGGCGATGGAACCGACGACCCGCGCCCCGGTCTGGGACCCGACCAGCATGTCGTTGACCTGGTTGGAGAGCTTCGCGGAGCTGCCGGGGTCGGCGACGAGGACAATGCCGATGAGCGTACGGGCAAGAGTGGCGGGCCCGCGCTGCGCGCCGTGCAGCCGGGCGGCAAGGGCGCCGGCCCTGTCCCGTACGCGGGCCAGGTTCTCCGGCTCCGTACGGGCGACGAGCAGCACCAGGTTCGCGTGCGGCAGCAGCTCGACGGTCGGGGAGTCCGCGCCGATGCGACCGCAGTCGGCGATGACATCGGCGGCGCCGTACGGGGAGTCGGCGAGCGCGGCGAAGGAGTGCCCGAGCATCGGCCACTGCCCGGCGAGCCCGGCCGCGTGCTCGGAGGACCCGAGCCCGACCAGCACGTCGAGGCCGCCGGACATGGGCTGCGCGTGGTCCCACAGCTGCTCGGCGGCGAGCCCGCGGCGCGCGGTGGCGGCGATGGACAGCATCCCGGTATTGGGGTCGAGCGGGCCGCCGTGCGCGGCGGAGCTGCGGTAGACGAGGTCACCGCCGGAGGGGTCGGTCTCGGCGAGCAGCACCCGGCGCGGCCAGACGGCGGCGAGCGCGACTGCGGTGGTGGTGACGCCGGGGGATCCCTTGTCAGCGGCGATTGCGATGAGCGCCATGATGCCTACCTACGTCCCTGACTCTTCTGGTATGCCGGAGCTGGTATGCCGTAGCGCACGGGCTCAGTTGCCGGCCGAAGCCGGTACGAGGACAAGCGCGACCTCACCGGCCGCGGCGGCGTCGGCGACCTTGGCGGCGTCGGCCTGGTCGACGATCACCGAGACGGGCAGCGAGCTGGAGCTGACGAGCTCGTCGCCGGAGCTCCTGGCAACGTCCTGGACCTTGGCGCTCTGCACGAGCAGCGAATTGGCGCCCGCATCGCCGGCGGAGCCGGTGGAACCAGAGGAGCTGCCGCCGGAGGTCTTGGCGCCGACTCGGTAGATGGAAACGGTGGAGCCGTTCTTGAGGGCGCCGCCCGCGGGGTACTGACCGGCCTTGAGGGCAACACCGACGGCGGACTTGCCCGCGGGCAGGCCCTTCTCGTTGGTCAGCATCTTGGCGATCAGCAGCGTGCCCGGGATCAGGTCCACCGCGGCCACGTACTTCGGCATCAGCGAGACCTCGTCGGCCTTCACGTACCGCATGGCCTTGTCCTCGGCGACCAGCACCGTGGTGTAGGCACCCCGCTCGATGCGCTCGCCCGCGGAGACGTCCTTGGTCACCTTCAGCACCTCCACCCGCTCGCCCGCGCGCAGCACCAGCACGGTCGCGCCGAGCGCGCCGATGAGGATGAGCAGCACAGCGAGGGCGGCCAACGCCGGTTTACGTTCGCGAGGAGCCGACGGCAGTCGTTCGCCAACCGGTCCACCGGGCGCGGAAACCCTGTTGTTCCCCGCCCCGGCACGCTCCTGGATCTTCACGCCACTCCCCGCACATACCGGCCTGAATTAAGGCACTTACTGCAATTTGAGACTGCTCACGCGCGCAGTGGACACAGCGCGGACGACCGTCAAGTCAACGCACCGTATCAGCAACACATAAGCCCCTCAAAGCACTCCAATAATCCTGAATCGCACACACCACAACCCGCATATGCGAACGAATCACCTTCTATGTGAGCGGGCCAACAACCCATTGGGCAGAGGCGGGCGGCCTTTCCACACAGAACCCCTACAGATGGACGGGCTCTCGTCCGCCGCGCGGGGGAGCGATCAGTCTCGGCCACTCCCCCGTGGCCCCTCCCCGGCGGCCCCTCCACCGCGGCCCCTCCACCGCATCAGCGGTTGATGGCCTGGATCTCCTTGACCGACACGTCCTGCTCGTACGTCGACAGGCCGCCCGGCAGACCGGGCTGCTGGACCGGACCGTCGGGGTCGGCCGAGTCGGTCCAGGTCACCTCCCAGGTGAGCGACGCCTTGAAGGGGTACGAACCGTCACCGGACGACCTGCGGTAGGTGACATTGCACCCGGCGCCCTCGCTGTCGACCCGGTAGCCGCCCTCGGCCTTGACCAGGTCGTACGTGCAGGACTGCGGATCCGCGTCCGCGGTGCCGGCCTCGACCTTCAGCGCCACCGGGGTCGCCACCGTCGTCGCGGCCATCTGGACGCCCTTGTGGTTGATGCTCGCGGTCGTCCAGATCCGGTCCAGGGCGCCGCCCTCGAACTTCACACGCGTCGGCAGATTCACCACCAGCCGGTCCGCCTTCGGGCTCAGCTCCACCGGCGGAACGGGCAACTTCGTTGAATTGAAGGCGAGTTCCGAGAGCATCTGCGGGGTGATGGCATTGGGGTCCGGCTCGGGCACGGCCGGCGGGACCCAGATCTCCCAGTTGTCCGTGTCGACCGGACACGCCTTGTCGTACTCCCCGCCGCGGAAGGCGACTTTCCACCACAGGCCTTTGTCGCCCTTGTGGAACTTCTCCTTCTTCCGCCCTTCGGAGTACTCGGCGGCCTCACCCTGCGAGCCGCCGTAGGCGTCCTTGATGAACTCCTCGTACTCCTCCGGCGTGTACTCGGGCTCGTACCAGCACACCGGCGGAGACCAGTTCGTGTCCGCCGTGGTCACCGGGGTCCCGGAGTCGTTGTTGTTCGCGCTCCTGCTCAGCTTGATGTGCGCGCCGATGGACCCGTCGCCGGACACCGCACCCTTGTCGGGCTGGGGGGTGTCGGACGTGCCGCCGGACGACCCCCCGCTTCCGCCAACCCTGTCCTCGTCGGCCTGTGCAGGGGCGGCGACGGCGAGAGAAACCGCGCAACTCATGGCTATGGCCGTGCCCGCAGCCCAGCTGCGCGGCATCATCCGCGCACGCATGACTCAGCTGCCTTCTTCCACTCGAACTGCCGCACCTGCCAGTCCCCCTTCGCGTTCTTCTGTGCTTCAAGCTTCGTTTCGACGAAGGCGTCCTTGCTGGACTTGGTGCGTATTACCTTGCCGGACTTGATCTCTTTACCGAACGCCTTGCGTTGGTCTTCGCAGTAACGAGCCGTCGCCACCTTCCCATTCAGGTCCCTGACCTGCAGCCCGTAGTACTCGTACTGCCCCGTGACGGTGCGATCCCGGTCCCGGTATTTCTTGATCTGTTTGCCCCAATAGGGGGAAGCCAGCCCGGTGTAGTACCGCTGCATATTCGCCGTATAGCCGTCACCCTTGGCGAATGCTTCGATCTGGGCCTTGGCCGCATATCCGACATCCCGCAGGACCTCGTCCTTCTTCGGGTCGCCGGTCTGCGCCTTCTCGATCGCGACTGTGACGTCCTGCGGGAGATCAAAGGCAGGGGCGCCCTTCTCCGGCGTGTCCGACGTGGACGGATCCGCGGACGGCGACTTGCTCTCCCCGACGTCCGCGCCACTGATCTTGCCGCTATCAGATGCGTCCGAGCCGCCTGAACCGTCACTACTACAGGCGCTGATGGCGAGGAGGCCCGCGGCGGCGAGGCAGGCCGCGTTCGTCCGCTGTCGCGTGATCAACATCATTACTTGTCCCCAAGATCGGTCAGCGAGGTGCCGATCGATGATGGCACGGACGTTCCCCACCATGAGTGGGAGCCTCTCGGGGCTCGCCATTTGTGACGACCGTTGGCCCGCCGCCCGAGCATTCAGTGCCACGAACGGCTGCCCGGCATGCGGAAACTTGGTGTCGGCCCCCGCATTTCGCGGGAGCCGACACCACCGTGTTCTACATCCCCTGCCTGCGGCTGAGCAGGCCGGCTACGGGGCGTCGGCTCACTTGTTCTGGAACGTCCACGCGAGCGTCTTGCCGCTCTCTTCCGCCCAGCGGACCTCAATGGCCTTCGAGTCCTTGGGGATCATGTACGTCTCACAGATCGTGTAGCTCTGACCGATCTTCCAGTTCTCAATTTCGGTGACCGCGCTACATCCGTTCGTGTCTTCGGCGGAGCCAATAAGCAAGCCGCCCCGGGTGCCGTCCGCGTAGATCTCGGTCTCGTCACCAACATCAGGGGATTTCTTGACGACGCCACCACCGGTGTTGGTGAACTTCACGTGCGCGACTGCCACGACCAGGCCTTCGGCGTCCTTCGGGTCAGAAACCAGCTTCTGGGCCTCGGCCTCCGTCCCCACCTCGACCTTCTGCGCAGCGATCTTGTAAGTGAACTTCCCGGTGTCTTCCTTGAAGTCCACGGTGCTGCTCTCACCGGGCTTGAGACTGGCGCCGGCTGCCGAGTCGTCCCCGGCCTCCTCCGGTTCGGTGCCCTCGGATGCACCGTTCGCCGGCTTGGGGTCGGCCTTCCCCTTGTCGTCCGACGAGCTGTCGGTAGGGCCACAAGCGGTCAGCGCGAGAGCCAGCAGGGCGATGGGTGCAGCGGCGCGCAGCACGTTCTTTTTGCGAAGCAAAACAGTCTCCTCATAGACGATCAGCCCCTCACACCGGGCAGATGCCACAGCATGATCGGCGTCCGGCGAGCTTAGGAGTCGACTCACAGCGTCCCGGCGCAGGGGACGCAGCTTGAGGCACAACTCACACCACATGGGCACCGAACCCTTCCAAATCGCAGCCGCAGAAGGCCATCGCCGTCGTATACCGCGTCACCACCCCCGCCCGGAGTCCGCCGATTACCGCCCTTTGACCTCATCGGATACGGCTTCATGCTTCACGCCGAGATCTGCGCGTTCCGGCAGGGTTTGTGACCTCATAGGCTCCT
>NZ_JBDHNH010000009.1:0-453834 GCF_039766235.1 Streptomyces changchenzhani
TCCAGCCCCCCTTGTCCTTCAGGACCTTACTGGTGCTCTCAATGCCCAGAAGGTTGTCGTCGCCGCTCGGTACGCCCTTGCCGACACCCAGGAACGTGATGTACGCCCGATAGCTGTTTAGCGACTTCCCCTCGGATACTTCTCCTGTCGCGCTACCGCTGGCCGGGCCGTAGAACGGAATGGTGTAGTCGGTGTTGTGCGTATTCGCACCGCCCGAACTGATGAATCCGGATACGTATTGCGGACCACCCACCTTGTGCAGCCGAACATGCATCAGCGGAATGTCGTCGTTCCCCTGCAAGTCGTCGAACACCTTGGTTCGATCCGGCACCTGATAGCCGGTGAGCAGATGAACTGCTACAGCCCATTTGTCGTTGTTGTTCTGCCCTGCGTCGGCCATCACCGTGCTCCGCGTGCTCGTAAGGAAAAGGGACTACCGGTCCTGCCGCAAGCCGCCCTAGTCCTCATCCTCGCCGCTGCCAGAATTCCCGAGATCGCTGTCGACATCCTCGAAGATGTCCATGAAATCGTCCGTGGTGATGGAATCCAGGTTCTTGCCCTGATCCTTTTTCAGCAACTCGATGGTGTCCCACAGGGCTTGCTCAAGATCCTCGAACAGAACGGTGTGGTCCTCGATGATGCGGGAAAGCTCAGCAGCCGACTTCTGGATGATCGTATTCAACGCAACCCCGCCGACCTTTTCTCCCTCACCGGCCATGGGTCCGATGGCGAGCGGCTTCTTGGAGTCGATCGTTGTATTGTCAAATTTACCGTCGGCGATGTATGAGATCGCCCGACCCTCGACGACGTCATCCACATCGAGCTTCCCCAGCGCGACCGAGAAATCCTGAATATGGTTCTCGATGAAAAGCTTCAGAAATGCGATGTCAAGGACCGTGACTTTGCCCACGTTGTTCCCCTTAGGTGCAGCGTCGGGGACCGGAGTGGTCCCGCGCACAGGACTCCCGAAAGAGCTGCGGTAAAACGTCGGGCGCCGTCGGCTTCTGCGATTCCGGGCAGTGTGAACGGCTCCGGAACAACTGAGGCCGACGGCGCCCGATCGTTCTCCGGTCTCCCCTGCCTCCTCGGCGCCATTGCGCACGGGGAAGACAGGGGAGACCGCTTCTTACGGTCAGCGACTGCCGATCCGGATGTCCCCCCACCTCTGCGAGAGGTTCTGCTCCGTGTATCGGTAGCCGGAGGAAATTTCGGAGAGCAGGCCGGAGTGGTTGGCGAGCAGGGTCTTGATGTTCGTGACCGCGCCGTCCCACTTCGCCTGGACCTCGCTGTAGACGTCGCGGTCGTCACCGATCCAGCTGTTCCTGAGCTCGGACAGCTCCATTTCCAGGTTCTCGATGATGCTCATTACGGCCTGCGACTGGGCGACCATGTCTTCGGCCGCACCCTCCGCATGGTTGTAGTCGACGTAAATGTAACCGTCGGTAAAGTCCATGAAAATCCTCGATTCGCCACGACTACGGGGGCGCAGTGACGGTCAGTGGGCGGGACCGTGGCTGCTGAACGGTGATTTCCTGAGCACAGTGCCGAGCCGGCACGCCGGCGGAGTGGCTACGGTCAGGAGGAAGTGCTGGTGCCGTTGAGCTCGTCGAACACAGCCGTGGACCTTGAGTACTCGGCGTCGATCGTCTCGTTCGTGGAGCCCTGCACCTTCCCGTGCTCCGTGAGGGTGGTGTTGAGCTCGTCGACCATCCGGTCCAGACTGATCAGGATGGTGTCGACATGCCCGTCCCACTGCTCCAGCAACTGCTTGTACTTGCCACCGTCGGAGCCACCGTAATTGGCGGCGAGATTCTGCGAGGTGGTCTGGACGTCCCGCTGGCACGCCTGGACGCCGCTGAACGCCTGCTCCAGCGCCATGATTCCGTTGCGGGTCGCATGCTCTTCGGACTGCTGCATGACCATGAGAGAACTTCCTTCCGGCGAAAATCACCGACCAGTGGGCCCATCACACCCGTGGGCAGACAAGGTGACTCCTGCGAACTCACTTCGGTTCACCGGGACATGGGGTGACCAGATGCTAAGCAGGCGGCAACTTGTTTGGCAATTGACCCCCGAGTGAAAACCGCAGCCCAACTCACGCCCGCGAACGCTCGATTGAGCAAAGACTCCGAATTGGCGTTGCTCACTTGAGCGGCGATGCCATTCCATCCGGACAGACCGGGCATTGCATCCCTTCCCGCCTTCACAGCCGGACACCTGCACTCAACACCAAGTGAACGCGAGGCATCGGAAAAATTCCCAACCTGCGGATTCACCGCCGGGCGATTTTTCCTATGTCCTGGCTATTTCTCCGGACACCGCAGTGTCACCCGCGCCTCCCCCGACGAGGCCGCCTCGGGGCTGAGGTCCGGGCCGCTGGGCAGCATGGCCAGCATCGGCGAGGGCATCGCCCGTGCCTCAACACCCTCGTATCCCAACGCCTTCGCACCTTCCTGGGACAGCAACCGGTATTTCACGCCCTCGTCGGTCACCAGATACGTGGTGTCGCCCAGCGGGCTACCGCCCGCGCTCAACGCCCTGACCAGCGCGCCCCCGCCGGCTCGTACAGCGATGGCGTCGACCTTCAGGCAGCCCGGTTCGACCTCGGGGGCCGGTGGCTGTACGGCCTCGGGCAGAGCGCCCCCAGGCAACACGGACGTGCCCACCCGCACACCGTCCTTCGCGGTGTCGACGTCCGCGCACGCGACAGAACCGCCGGCGACCTCGACCGCCTTCGGCGGCTTCTCCGGCATCTTCCCCGAGTTCGGTGCACCGCCATCGGAACGCGGGGCTAGATGCTCGGTCAGCGCGTCGGCCTGGAGCGTCGCCACAGTCGCGGCGGCACCCCCGTACGCCTTGTCGCGGGTCTGCGGGTCACCCAGCAGCAGAGCCGCCCCGGTGGCCGTCAGCGGGGCCAGGCCCTCCTTCTGCAGCACGTGGTACCGGGGCGTCGAGCCGGGTACGTCGACGCGGAAGATCTGCCCGATTTTTGTACTCCGGCCCGCCAGCGCGGGTCCATTCTTGCCTCGGCCGGGCACCTCCACCGGCGCCAGATCGGGGCCCTGCGGGAAGGCGTCGACAAAGGCGGCCGCGACGGGGCGCGGAGTGACATCCCCGTACCCCAGGGCCTCGGCCGCGTTGGCCCGCTCGTCCAGGGGCAGCCTGCTGCCCTGCCACAGGAGATACGTGGTGCCGCCCGGCCCGGAGACCAGCAGTCCATCGGCCTCCCCCAGCCGCCGTCCGCCGGGCACCTTCTGGGCCTCCTCCATACCGATGGCGAGCATCGTGGTGGCCGTGACGACGCCCGTCGTCCTCGGCAGGACGCCGGAACACACCAGCCATGGCTTGCTGTCCAGGTCACCCGGGCCCGGCAGCGCCTCGGGCCCGTCCGCGATGCCGATGGGCGCCCCGTGCGGTGTGCCGGCGAGCGAGGACGTACCCACCGTCGTGACACCGATGCCGCCGCCGGCTATCAACTGGGCCGAGGCGTAGTTGCGTACGGGGCGCAGCCGTCCGTCCAGGTACAGGTACCGCGCGCCTGTCTGTTTGTCGACGACGAGGTCCTGCGAGGTGCGCCAGGATTCGTTCCCGCCCGGTTTGATGAGCCCGAAGACAAAGGCCCCGACGCACACCAGGATGGCGATGAGCACGCCTATCGCGGCGCCGCGGTTGGTTCTGCCCAGGGGGCTCTCCGGGTCGTCGGGTTCGGCCCGCAGCATGGCCGAGGCCAGTCGCCCCATGACGAAGAGATGAGCCTGTACTTGGTCTCGTTTGCTGTGCATGGTCCGTCTCCCGGATCAGCCGTTGATGCCGCGGAGAGCGCCGTAGACGCCCATCGACCAGAGCGTCAGTGGCAGCATGCTGATGGCGGCGAGCGAGTGCAGCAGCTCGGCCGCTCGTCCCCAGTACGGCAGCAGGCGGCGTCCTGGCACGGTCCATGAGGCAATCGTGATCACGGCCGCCAGAGCCAGCAGGCCTGCCGTCAGGGTCAGCCGGTCCGTCGCGTCGAAGGCCAGTGCCGCCTCGAACAGCAGCAGTGCCACGCCCCAGGCCCCGGCGGTGGTCAGCGCGATCCGCTGCAGGACGTTGCCCAGTCCCCTGCTGTGCAGCAGCAACAGAAGCGACAGGGCTACGACGGTGAGGACCCGGGAGAGATCAGGCTCGACCATGAGCATCGCGAGGCAGGGCAGGCAGATCAGGCCGATGACCGTGTAGAAGGCGGTCATCCAGCCGTCCGCCAGCATGGCGCGGGCTTCGACGTCCGAGGCGGGATACGGGTCGATCCCCTCCTGCAGCTGCTGGACGTTGGTCGGCAGCGGCGGCATCCGCATCCCGGAGAGCCTGAACGACAGCGAGGGCACGAAGCCGCCGAACAGCACCACCACGACGGCGACCAGGCCGGCCGCATGCTCCGGCGCCAGATCCAGGATGATCAGCGAGGCTCCAAGTGCCCCCGCCACGGCGACCGAGGCCGTCCCGAGGAACAGGGCCGGATACATACCGACGGCGGCCAGCGCGAGCACCGCCGCGCCACCACCGGCGGCGGAGGCCGCCAACAGCCGGGCACCCAGCACGGCATCACCGTCGGCGCCGCCCAGCTCCCCGCCGGGCAGCAGCCAGCCCGCCAGTGCGAAGTAGGGGGTTGCCATGATGCCGAGCATCAAGCCCGCCCCGGAGTCACCGACGGCACGGGTGGCGGAGCCCGCCCCGGCTATCAGCAGCAGTCCGGCGGCCGAGGCCGCGAGCGCCCGCAGCCAGCCGGGCGAGCCCGGCAGGGCCAGGAACACCATGCCCAGGGTGAGTGTGGCGATGGCCATGGCGTGCAGCAGACGACGGCCGGCTTCCGCACTCCAACTGTGCGGACGCTGCCGCATGGTGTCGGAAATACCGTCCACCAGGTCGTCGAGGTGCACCTCCGGGAGCGCCTCGGCACGTGGTCGCAGAGCAAGGACCTCGCCGTCGCGCAGGCCGAGGGAGTCCAAGGTACTCTCGGGGTCGAGCGGTGGGCCGCCGAGGCGTTGCAGTATCCAACCACCGTGCTCCAGGCCGGATTCCTCCAGATCGTCGCCTCCGTAACTGATCACAGTGGGCAGCAGATCGGCAACGGAGACATCGGAGGGTACGGCCAGGTCGACGGTCCTGGCCGGAGCACGTACGGTGACGCGGCACAGGCTTGCCGCCTGAATCTCTGTCATGGGCTTCGGGTTCACACTTTCTGGCGGACTGCGGGATGCGCGGTGGCTGGAAGGTGGGAAGCGGCACGCTGGTAGGTCACTGAAGGTGACGACACGTCGGGCGTGTTACGCGCCGGACGAGTTGTCGGCCGGCCGCGTTCGATACACCGCTGAAGAATACAACGTCCCATACTGCGTTCCGCAGAGTCCATTCGGAAAATCTGCGGCTTGGCGCGAGACCCTACTTCATCCGCAATGCGAGACATTTCGCTTTCGCTGCGCCGACTCCATCGCCCATACGGGAAACCGGGTATCGCCGCCGATTCCGGTAAAGACCGGCTGCCGCCTCGGCGTTGGCACGGAAACATTCCGACATCATCGAGGAGCCATTCGTTGAGCGTGATCCTGTTCCGCAGGCCGGCTCGCCGCAAAGGTCCGGAATTGCCGTCGGGCGACCTGAGTCTTCAGGAACCGCCGACGCTTCCGGAAGTTACGCCGGACAGTTCCGCGATATGGACATATTGAGCCGAAACTGGTGGGTTGCCTACTGAATCGTGTAGCGGACGTGCCGGGCGTGGAAGTAGCCGGAGACGATGTGGGGTTGGTGCTGTCGGCGGTGCAGGAAGCGTCGTGTCTCGCGGGCGAGATCGTCGGTCGAGGTGGTGCGGGCGGCGTGGACGTGGTGTTTCAGGTCGGCGTTCAGCAGCTCGTCGGGGTTGAGTTCGGGGCTGTAACCCGGCATGAGGTGCAGTTCGATCCGGTCGGTGTTCGCCGCGAGCCACCGTTTGACGGCCTTGCTGCGGTGTACGGGGTGCCGGTCGACGATGACGTGGACCTTGCGCCGGGCCTGCGTGGCGAGGCGGTCGAGGAAGGCACAGAACACCTTCGCGGTGAACTTCTCCGGGAAGACGGTGAACCACAGGGCGCCCCGTGAGGCGACCGCCGACATGATGTTGACCTTGAAGCGGCGGCCGTTGACCCGCACCAGCGGGGTGTGTCCGGCCGGGGCCCAGGAGCGTCCGGGCGGGGCGGTGTCCGAGCGCAGTCCGCACTGGTCGGCCCAGACCAGCTCGGCCTTCTCCTTCCGGGTCCGCGCGGCGATCGCCGGGTACTCGTCCTCCAGCCAGGCCCGTACCTGTTCGTCCTGCTGCCGGTAGGAACGGCGTGCGGGACGCTGTGGCGTGAAGCCGTGCCGGCGCAGCCACTTGCCCACCCCCTGTTCCGTCATCGAGACCCCGCATACCAGCCGGATCAAGACCCGGACCGAGGCGCGGGTCCACATCACCCCGCTCTGCCCCAGATCGGCCGGGGTGTAGTCACGCATCGCCTGCAACACCGCACCGCGAGCGGAGTCGTCGATCAACTCGCCCCTGCCCGCCCTGGATTCACGCTCGGGTGCCAGCAACGCCTGCCTGCCGCCGGACTTGAACGCCCGCCACCAGGTGCCCACCGACCGCTCGGCAACACCGAACACCTCCGCGGCCTGGCCGTACGTCGCCACCCGCCCCGACTCCAACGCGGCCACCACCCGCAGCCGCAGATCCTCCTGCGCCCCAGGCGACAGCCGCCGCATGTCCCCACCCTCGATCACACCCGACCAACGACCAGGCAACCAATCAGTTTCGGCTCAATAGGCCCGGTAGCGACGACATCACCCGCATCGCCGTTCGCACCCCCACCACCCGCCCCACCAACCGCAGGACCGCTGACGGGCCTTGGCGCCGTAGTTAGCCATCACCAATGTCGGCGCCACCTCCCCCGCCCCCGCTCACACAGGTTCGCGATCAGCTCACCCACCAGCCGCCGCGTCCACAACTGCCCCACCAGTCCCACCTCGCACGGCCGGTGATCGAGAACCGCCTGCCGCACCGCCGCCTGCCCGGCCTCCGGCAGCATCTGGTGCACCCCCACTGGGCGGCCCTTCGTCCGGGCCAGCAACGCCTCCCGGCCCCCGGCCCACCTCTTCGCCCGCCACTTGTCCACCGCCTTCAACGACACCCCGAACACCGCCGCCACGTCCCCACGGTCCCGGCCCGCCCTCAGCGCGGCCGCCGCCCGCAGCCGCAACGCCTCCTGCGCCGACGTCAACAAATGCCGCGCATCCCCCACCAGTTCACTCACAGACAGCTCAACGACCCAGAATCACAACCGTTTCGGATCAATACTTGCCGATGGCGCTGATGTCCGTCTCCATGATGATGATGTTCATGCGGCCCGGTATGGCCCGGTCCAGCGGCGGATTCATCTATATCGCGCTCGGCATGATGGTGGTGGCCTCGGCGGCGATGATGATCGGCCAGGTCATGAAGCGCAACTCCGAACGCAAACAGCGGATGAAGGGCGAACGCCGCGACTACCTGCGCTACCTGCGGCAGACGCGCCGCAAGGTGCGGGGCTCCATCGTTGATCAGCAGGAGGCCCTCTCCTGGCGCCACCCCGCCCCCGACGCCCTGTCGTCCTTCGTGCGCACCACCCGGCTGTGGGAGCGCCGCGCGTCCGACGAGGACTTCGCGGAAGTCCGGATGGGCGTCGGTGACCAGCGCATCGCGATGAAGCTGACCCCGCTGTCGACCAAGCCCGTCGAGGACCTCGAACCGCTGTCCGCGCATGCCCTGCGCAGCTTCACCAAGGCCTATTCGACCGTGCGCGACCAGCCCATCGCCATCTATCTGCGTGCCTGGTCGAAGGTGCTCTTCCGCGGTGACGAGGACGAGATACGTGCTCTGGTGCGCGGCCTGCTCGGGCAGTTGGCGGTGTTCCACTCCCCCGACGACCTGTGGATCGCACTGTGTGTCTCGGACGAGCGGCGTTCCGAGTGGGAGTGGGCAAAGTGGCTCCCGCACACTCTCCACCGGTACGAGGAGGACGGCGCCGGACCGGTCCGTATGGTCACCTCGGCCTTCAACGAGCTGGAGAACCTGCTCGGTGCCGAGTTCCACGAGCGGCCGGGCGCGGACCCCGATGCGGCCCCGGGGCGTGAGGAGCCGTACACGGTCATCGTGATCGACGGCTGCACCCTTCCCGCCGGCCACCGCTTCGACGGCCAGGGGTTCCGCAACGCGGTGGTGCTCGACCTCACGGGCGCCCTGGCCTGGAAGCCCGGCCGTACCACCTTGCGCCTGGAGGTGGAAGAGGAAAGCGTCGCGCTGGTACGCACCGACCGCGACCGCAAGGAGCAGTCGACGCCGCTCGGCAAGCCGGACCGGTTCGGACCGGTGGGAGCGCTGGCGCTCGCCCGGCTGCTCGCGCCCTATCGGATGAGCATGGGCAGCGACGACTCCAAGCCGTTCTCCAACGATGTCGAGCTGACCGCGCTGCTGAACATTCCCGATCTGCACCGGCACGAACCGGCCACACTGTGGCAGCGGTACACCGGCAGTGCCCGGCTCCGGGTGCCCATCGCGGTGAGCGGCGAGGGCCGCCCCGTGGAGCTGGACATCAAGGAGTCCGCACAAGGTGGTACGGGCCCGCACGGCATGCTCATCGGGGCCACCGGCTCCGGCAAGAGCGAGCTGCTGCGCACCCTGGTGCTGAGTCTGGCCCTCACCAACTCCTCCGAGACACTGAACTTCATCCTCGTCGACTTCAAGGGCGGCGCGACCTTCCTCGGCCTCGACGAGCTGCCGCACACCTCCGCCGTCATCACCAACCTCGCCGACGAGGTGGCGCTGGTCTCCCGTATGCAGGACGCCCTGCACGGTGAGCTGATACGTCGTCAGGAACTGCTGCGCGCCGCCGGTAACTACACCTCCGCCCTGGAGTACGAGAAGGCGCGGGCCTCCGGGGTTCCGTTGCAACCGCTGCCCAGCCTGTTCGTCGTGGTCGACGAGTTCAGCGAACTGCTGTCCGCGCACCGTGACTTCATGGAGCTGTTCGTCATGATCGGCCGGTTGGGGCGCTCGCTCGGGGTCCATCTGCTGCTCGCGTCGCAGCGTCTTGACGAAGGGCGCATGCACCAGCTGGAGAGCCATCTGTCGTACCGCATCGGCCTGCGCACCTTCTCCGCGATGGAGAGCCGCGGTGTGCTGGGCGTGCCGGACGCCTATGAACTGCCCGCTCAGCCGGGTGCCGGTTTCCTCAAGAGCGGTGTCGACGCGCTGACCCGCTTCCGTGCCGCGTACGTCTCGGGCCCGTACGAGCGGCGCCGCAACGTCATCCAGGCGCAGGTGGCACGTCAGGTGGTGCCGTGGACGGCGCAGTGGGTGGTGCCGCGTGCGCCCGCCGACCCTGACCTGACCGGCGAGGCCGAGGAGGAGCCTGAGGCCGAGGGCGCCGACGAGGAGAGCGGCGAGACTCTGCTGTCGGTGGCGATCGACCGGCTGCGGCACTCAGGACCGCCCGCCCACCAGGTGTGGCTGCCGCCGCTGGAGACGCCGTCCACCCTGGACCAGATCCTGCCTCCGCTGACACCCGATCCGCGGTACGGCCTCACCACGGCCGACTGGCCGCTGCGGGGCAAACTCGCCGTGCCGGTGGGCATCGTGGACCGGCCGTTCGACCAGCTCCGTGATCTGCTGACGGTGGATCTGTCGGGGGCCGGTGGCCATGTGGCGATCGCCGGCGGCCCGCAGAGCGGCAAGAGCACCCTGCTGAGGACCCTCATCACCGCGCTCGCCCTCACCCACACCCCGCGCGAAGTGCAGTTCTACTGCCTGGACTTCGGCGGCGGCACCCTCGCCGCCCTCGATGGACTGCCCCATATGAGCGGGGTGGCGGCCCGCGTCGACTCCGAGCGGGTGGGACGTGTCATCGCCGAGGTCAGTACGCTGCTCAGCAAGCGGGAGCGGTTCTTCCTGGAGCAGGGCATCGACTCCATGCCCACGTACCGCAAGCGGCGCGCGGCCGGCGAGTTCCCCGACGAGCCGCACGGCGATGTCTTCCTGGTGATCGACGGCTGGTCCACCGTGCGTCAGGACTTCGACCGGCACATACCCGCCTTCAACGCGCTCGCCGCCCGCGGCCTCAACTACGGCGTCCACCTGGTGATCACCACGGGCCGCTGGGTGGAGCTGTCGTCCTCCGTACGCGACCAGACGGGCACCCGGATGGAGTTGCGGATGGGTGACCCCATGGACTCCCAGATCGACTCCCGCAAGGCGGCGGCGATTCCACGCAGCCCCGGCCGGGGCCTGACCTCCGAGAAGCTGCACTATCTGTCGGCGCTGCCGCGCGTCGACGGGGTCGAGGACGCCGACGACCTCGCCGACGGTGTCGCCGGTCTCGTCTCCGCGATCAGCGAGAACTGGACGGGCCCGGCCGCGCCCCGGGTGCGGATGCTGCCGACCAGCCTGCCCGTCGGTGACCTTCCCCCGGCGGAGGGCGACAACGGACTGCGGATCGCCATCGGCCTGGACGAGAACGAACTCGCCCCGGTGTGGCACGACTTCTCCGAGAACCCGCACATGATCGTGGTGGGCGACAGCGAGTCCGGCAAGACCAATATGCTGCGGGTGATCGCCAAGGGCATCACCGACCGGTACACACCCGCCGAGGCCCGCATCATGACGGTGGACTACCGGCGGGAGCTGGTGGAGAGCGTCCCCGAGGCCTACCGGCTCGGGACCGCCGTGTCGCTGGACATGCTGAAGGATCTCGTGGACGGTGCGGCCAGGGCGGTCAAGCAGCGGGTTCCCGGCGAGGACATCGCCCCGTCACGCATGAGGCTGTGCGACTGGTGGCAGGGGCCACGGCTGTTCATCCTGGTCGACGACTACGACATGATCGGCAGCGGTCCCATGGCGCAGCCGTTCGCCCCGCTGCTCGACCATCTGGCGCTCGGGCACGAGGTCGGCCTGCACCTGATCGTGGCCCGCTCCTCCGCCGGAGCCGGGCGCGGCCTCAACGAGTCGCTGCTGCGCAGGCTCCAGGAGGTCAACACGCCCGGCCTGCTGCTGTCCTGCCCGCCGAGCGAGGGCTACCTCTTCGGCAGCGTGAAGGGCCGCGAGCTGATCCCCGGCCGGGCGGTGCGCATCGCCCGGCGCAAGACGCTCCAGGTGCAGACCGCGCTGCTGGAGGACGAACGCTGATGTCCCGCACATCGTGTGCGGTCGGTTCCCCCGGCCCTCCCTGCACCCGGCTCCCGGCCGGGGAGGGCAGTCCTCGCGCGATGTCCGGGCGGGCGAATCCGACCGTACGACGAGTACGTGCACCGGGCCCCGCGCGGGCGACGGGGTCGTCCGCGCGTAGGTCACTGCCCGCGGGCAGTGACCTACGGCTGCCGGCCGGGCGGCAGCCAACTCCTGGCGCGGCCACGGGGGATCACCGCTGCCGCGCCTCCGATCAGCAGGATCACCGTCAGTCCCACCCCGGCGATTGCCAGGGCCCGGTTCCGGGGGCCGAGGTCGGCGGGCTCCGGAAGGTGCGCGGGGACAGCCTGTGCGGGAACCCGCTTGCCCTGTTCCGGGACGATGGACAGCGCGGCGTACGGGTCGAGCCGAGGGGTGTCCGACGGGTAGGTGGTCGCGAGCAACTGCTCGGAGACCTCCGCGGCACTCATCTCGGGCCGGTATGCCCGTACGAGCGCGGCGGCTCCCGCGACACCGGCCGCGGCCAGCGAAGCGCCGGAGCCGATGTAGTGGCCGGAGCCCTTCGGCCCGACGCTGACCATGGAGCTGCCGGGCGCCGCCAGATCCGGCTCATGGGCGGGCGGGGCGTTCTTCTGCCGAGCGCCGGTGGGCCCGAAGTCCACGACGGACAGCACTCCCGGCGCGGCGGCCGGCCAGTACGGCCCCTGCGGCATCTCGCCATTGGGCCCTCGCTCCTCGCGGGGCAGTGCGTCCGGGGCGGCGGGGGCGACGACGAGTGCCTCATGCTGCGCGGCGTAGGCGACGGCCGCGGTGATCTCCGCCCTGCCGGTACGCAGGGCCTGGCCGACGTAGATGACCTGCGCGCCCCGGTCGGCGGCCTCGCGGATACCGAGGGCGACGAGCTGCGACGAGGGCACACCGCGGTCGTTGGTCCCGCGCAGGGCGATGATCTCGGCCTGCGGGGCGACCCCGCTGATACCGCTGCCCTTCTCCGGGGCGGCGGCGATGAGACCGGCCGCGAAGGTGCCGTGCCCCACGCAGTCCTCACCGGCTCCGTCGAGAGCCGTTGTCCGTCCGGCCAGGCTGGGCGCGCCGGAGAAGACCCCGGTGTCGACCACCGCGACGGTCACCCCGGCCCCCCGGGAGATCCGCTGGGCCCGCGACAGCCCGAGAGCCGCCTGGGACCACGCCGCCCCGGTGGCCGTCTCCTTCGAGGCCTCGGTGCACGGACTGTCCTTGCCGAGGCGCACGGGCAGCGGAGGCAGCAACATGGCGCCAGGGCGGTCGTCGGCCCCCGCGGCGAAGGCGGGCACACCGGTGACCGGAAGCATCACAGCGGTAGCCAGGACGAAGCCAACATAGCTGTATTTCATGATAGTTCACATTATACGTATGATATGCGCGTGCCATACTCAGGTAGACGCACAGGGCAGAGCCAAAGACCCAGAAACACGAGGAGGTTCGAGGCGCGTGGCACGGCAAATACTCACGGTCTGCCCGGAACGGACGGACAGCTTCCAGACGATCGGTGAGGCACTGGCCCAGGCACGCACCGGGGCGGTGATCCGGGTGCGCCCCGGGCGCTATGCCGAGAATCTCGTCATCAGGAACCGGGTGACGATCGTCGCCGAGGGCGAGCCGGGGGCCGTCGAGATCTGCCCGCGCGCCGGCACGGCCGTCAGCCTCATGGCCGACGCCGTCATGCTCAGCGGTCTGACCCTGCGCGGACGCGACAAGGAATTGGCGGTCGTGGACATACCGACCGGCCAGGCCGCCCTCGACGGATGCTCCGTCACCGGCTCGGGGTGGACGGCGTTGCTGGTCCGCGGCAAGGGCTCGCTGGCCGCCCGCGGCTGCCGGATCAGCAACCCCGGCGGCGCCGGGATCGTCGACTCCTCGGAGACGGAAAGCGTCATCGAGGACTGTGTGTTCGAGAACTTCGGCAGCTCCGCGGTGGTCATCGGCGAGACGGCAAGACCCCTCGTCCGCGGCTGCAAGATACGCGGCGCGCGGGCCAACGGCATTCTCGCCAGCGGCGAGGCCAGAGGCACCGTGGAAGGTTGTGACATCTCCGGCACCGACAAGCCCGCCATCGCACTGGAGGGCCACAGCTCGACCCGGGTTGTGGGGTGCACCGTCCACCACACCGCTGTGGGGCTGCTGGTGAGCAGCGTCTCCCGTCCCGAGGTCGAGGAGACCTCGTTCGACTCCATTTCCCAGAGCGCCATCGTCATCTCCGGCGGCGCCGACCCCCTGCTGCGGCGCTGCGTCACCCGGCGCACCAAGCAGAGCGGACTGCTCGTACTCGACCGCTCGCGCGGGACCCTGGAGGGCTGCGAGTTCCACGCCGCGGCCCAGCCCGCCATCCGGATCGTCGAAGGCAGTTCCCCGCTGCTGCGGGACACGGTGGTACGGGACTGCGCCGACACCTCGGGGGCAGTGCTGATCGCGGACGACTCCACGGCCGAGTTCGAACGCCTGGAGGTGCTGGACGCGGCCGGGGTCGGCATCTCCGTCAGCTCGTCCGCCAACCCGCTGCTGCGCCACGCCAGGGTCGTCGGGGCGGGCGGCCACGGCATCGAGATCAGCGACGGCGGCCGCGGGCGCCTGGAGCACTGCGAGATCGACTCGGCGGGCGGCTGCGCGCTGAGCATCGGCGATGACGCCGACCCCGAGGTCAGCGACACCGTGATCCGCTCCGCCGCCCGGTCCGGCGTCCTCATCGGCGAGCGCGGACGGGGCACCCTGCGGGACTGCGAGATCAGGGACAGCGCCGACGCGGGTGTGAGCGTCCAGGACAGCGGCGAGGTCGCGCTGGACCGGGTCCGGGTGAGCGGCTCGAAGGCCCACGGCATCCAGGTGGCGCGCGGCGGCCGGGCCTCGCTCACCGCCTGCGAGGTCACCGGCAGCACAGGCGACGGCGTACGGATCGACAGCACCGAGCCCATCACCGTCACCCGGTGCGTGGTACGCGACAACCGGGGGGCGGGACTGCGGCAGAGCCAATCGGGCGACCGGCTCTCGGTCGACTTCCTGACCAGCGCGGACAACGGCGCCACGGACACCTGGGGCGAGAGCGTCGAGTCGACGGGCGGGACCGGGGCACCGGGCCAGTCCGCGAAGGGGACCGAGCCGGAGGGCCCCATGGCCGCTCTGGAGTCGCTCATCGGCCTGGAGAACGTCAAGCACCAGGTGACCACCCTGGTCAATCTCAACCAGCTGGCGGAGCACCGCCGCCGCCTCGGCATGCCGGTTCCCTCGATGAGCCGGCATCTGATCTTCGCCGGGCCGCCCGGCACCGGTAAGACCACTGTCGCCCGGCTGTACGGGAGCATCCTGGCGGACCTGGGCGTGCTGCGCAGCGGGCATCTGGTCGAGGTAGCACGCGCCGATCTGGTGGCCCAGATCATCGGTGGTACGGCCATCAAGACCACCGAGGCCTTCAACAGCGCGCTGGGAGGCGTGCTGTTCATCGACGAGGCGTACACCCTCACCCCCGAAGGATCCTCCAACGACTTCGGACGCGAGGCCGTCGACACCCTCCTGAAACTGATGGAGGACCACCGCGAGGACGTGGTCGTGGTGGCGGCCGGATACTCCGAGCAGATGGACTCGTTCGTGTCCGCCAACCCCGGGCTTGCCTCCCGTTTCACCCGCACCATCGAGTTCGGCAACTATTCCGTGGACGAGCTGGTGACCATCACCGAGGGCATGTGCAGCCAGCACCAGTTCGAGCTCGGTCCGCTGACCCGGGAGGCCCTGGCCGTACGCTTCGAGGGCATGAAACGCGACGCGTCCTTCGGCAACGGCCGGGCAGCGCGCGGGGTCTTCGAGGACATGGTGGACCGGCAGGCGTTCCGGCTGGCGTCCATGGCGGACCCGGCCGAGAGCGATCTGACCCTGCTGCTGCCGCAGGACGTCGGGGACACCGAGGCTGCGGCCGTCGACGGAACGCCGCAGAACACCGACGACGTGGACGATCCCATGGCCGATCTCACGGCCATGGTGGGCCTCGGGGCGGTGAAGCAGGAGGTCACCGATCTGGTGAATCTGCTGTCGAACGCCCGGCACCGGCTCGCGGCGGGGCTGCCCACCGCGAAGATCAGCAACCATCTCGTCTTCACCGGGCCGCCCGGCACCGGAAAGACCACCGTGGCCCGGCTGTACGCCAAACTCCTGCACTCGCTGGGAGTACTGCCCCGCCCCGCCCTGGTGGAGGTGGCCCGCGCCGACCTGGTGGGCCAGTACATCGGGCACACCGCGCAGCGCACCAAGGACGTCTTCAACAGCGCGCTGGGAGGCGTGCTGTTCATCGACGAGGCCTACACCCTCACCCCCGAAGGATCCTCCAACGACTTCGGACGCGAGGCCGTCGACACCCTCCTGAAACTGATGGAGGACCACCGCGACGAGGTCGTGGTCATCGTCGCCGGATACACCGAGGAGATGGAGCGCTTCCTCGCCTCCAACCCCGGGCTGTCCTCCCGGTTCTCCAAGTACGTGCAGTTCGAGGACTACAGCACGGACGAGCTGGTCACGATCGTCTCCCGGCACGCCGCCGCGTCCGGTTACGAGTGCGGCAGCGACACTCTGGCGACCCTGCGCGCCCACGTGGACGCGATCCCGCGGGACCGCTTCTTCGGTAACGCCAGGCTCGCCCGTCAGCTGCTGGAGGCCATGATGACCAGCCAGGCCCGGCGGCTGGGCGGGCTTCAGTCGCCCAGCCTCGCCGACCTCACGACGCTGCTGCCCGCGGATCTGCCACCCGCACGGCACGAAGCTGCCCTGTAACCCCGCGAACAAGCCTGCAACCCCGCGAACAAGAACGCCCGCCGGAAGTCGATCCGGCGGGCGTTCTCGTTACGGTCGATCAACATCGATCAACGCAGGCGCTGTCACACGGTGAACCGCACGGCTTCGAGCGTACGCTTCTTTTCCACGGCGCCGCCGAAGATGTAGTTGTTGGAGGTCTGAGGCGTGTCACAGCCCAGACCCAGCCATCCCGACTCGCTGACGTGCGTGTTCTGGCAGATGTTGCCTTCACGCACGCTGATGGCGAACCCGGAGAGGCTCACTGCCGAGTTCTTGGCAGTGCCGATGTAGAGGTCGGCGCCGTTGGTCACGCTCTTCCACGGATTCTTCCAGCCGACCTCGTGGAAGTACGCGGTGGCGGATGTCCCGTTGGTGCCTGCCACGGAGATGTCGAGGGCCTTGATGGTCGTCCCCTTCCCCTCCGTGCCTGCAGTGGCACCGTCGCACACCGCACGCTGCCAGCCGCTGTTCGCCACAAAGGCCCGGTAGCAGATGTGCCGCCCCGGACTCTGCGTGGCCAGCTGCTGGACAGCGGATGCCGCGGTGTTCGTCGCAGGCTTGGGAGCCTCCGCCTTCAATGAACGGGCAGCCTCTTTCTTCGGCTCTCCGTCCTCCTTGGGGGCAGACTCCTTCTCTTCCGAAGGCAACGGCGGCAGGACCGCCTTGACCATATTCGGCAGATCGGGCTTGGCCTGGGCCTTGGGCTTCGCCTTCGGCTTGGGCTCCGCCTTGGGCTTGTCTGCCGCGTAGTCACCCTGCGGCGCGCCCATGGGCTCGTCCTCCAGGATGGTGTCGGACTTGGCGACCACCGACACCTTGTCCTTCTTCTCGGAGTCGTCCGTCGCCCAGATCAGCAGTGGGACCGCGAGGAGTACCACGCCCGCGATGCCCGCGGCCGCGAGGAACGGCTTCTTCGGGTTCCCCGAGGGCGGTGCGTCGTCCCCGCGCCCGGCTCCTTCACCGGAGGCTCCGCCCACCCCGGCCGCGACCGCGGCATCCGGGGCCGCGGCCAAAGCGGTCTGTGCACGCGTGCGCCCGTTGGCGGCCGCTTCCGGCTCCGCCTGCTGTCGCGAGCCCGCCGTCGCGCTTGCCTCCGCCTCCTCGGTCGTAACGCTCGTGGTGGTACCGGACTGCGCGGACGCAGCCGGCGCTCCGGTCGACGAGGCGTTGGGCTGCGACTGTGTCGCCGCCTCGCCCTCAGCACGCGCCGCGCCGCCGGACGGAGGCACGGCCGGCGCCAGTATCTGGCCCGGATCGGCTCCTACCGACCCCAGCGCGACCGCCCTGCGAACCGGCGTCCCGCCCGTGGCGGCGGATGGATCCGTGCCCCCGCCGGTCGAGGAACCCCGTGGCGATCCCCCTGGGGAGGATCGATTCTGACTACTTGTCATCATTCTCCTTTGGCCTTGTATCTGAACGGTGATGCAGTCCCCGTTGCCCGGGAGTGCTCCCGGAGTTCGTGCCCCGGCTACCCGGCGTGGCCTACGGGCCCGGAGCAGCGCTCCGGCCAGTCCGCGCCCTCGCCGGTGGGGAGTTCCTTGGTGAGCGCCTCTTCGAGGTGGGTGAGCGCCTTGAGGTCCTGCGGGGTCAGTTCCTGCTCCCCGTCCATGTAGACGGACGCGTTTCCGGGCAGCTCACGCAGCAGCACCACCGAGGAACCGGCGGGCACTGTCCGTACTCCCAGCACCCGGAAAGCGGTCCCCGGCACGAAGACGATCTCGTCGCGGGTGTCCGGGGATCCGGCCGGCTGGTCGAGCAGTTGACGCACCTTGCGCCCGGTGACCGACCAGATCGCATAGCGCACGGAGGATCCGGCAGGAAGCGCCGAGGGCCGGACCAGAGCACTGACCGGTCCCGGGTCCTGCACCAGGGTGCCGACCTCGGGATCGGACCCGGCCTCGCCCCCACCGCGCATCGCCACACCACGGTACGAGGGCAGTCGCCGCAGTGCGGACGCCAGGCACCCGGCGTAGGGCAGCAGGCGCCCCTCGCCCGTGTGCATGTCGCGAATCAGCTCGCGATGGTGCAACGGCCCTTCCTCAGTGGTCAGATAGGCGTGCGCGGCGATGAGGTCGGTCCTCGCCGCCTCCAGTTCGTGGCCGCGCAGCGCGGGCATCCGCGTGAGCACCCGGGAGACGGCAGCAGCATGCCGCTCCCAGACGGCCGCGGCCAGCTCGCGGAACTCCGCACGTTCGGCGGCCCCGATGGCATGGCCCTGCACGAACGGAAGAGGTGCGGCCCGGGTCGCCAGTGCGCGTGCCGGTGCGGGCGCTGGCGCCTGTACGGGTGCCGGTGCCGGTGCGGACAACGTCCGCTCGGGCGAAGGTACTTGGGCCATCCGACCGGGCCTCTCCGGCTCACCGTCCCCGGCCCGTTCAGGCGACGCACCGACCCCTGAGCCGTCGAGCGCCACACCGTGGAACGCCCCAGCATCGGGCGCCTCACCGTGGAGCGCCCCACCATCGGGCGCTCCTTCAACGGTCGGGTGCGCCAGCATGGCGGCGACCGCTTCGTCGCCGGTAGGGGGCTCTTCCTCCGGCGGCGCGCCCGTGACCGTACCGGCTTCCGACGCTCGGTTACGCCCTTCACTCGTCCGTGCACCTCGCGAGGAGGGAGCTCCGAGCGACGTAGCACCGGAGGCGTGCGCCGATATGCTCGCGCCCGCTCCGCCGCCGATCGCGCCCCCGGACGGCGCCTCGGCCACGCGGTCTCCCGAACCACCGGGCGCAGGGGCACCGAGTGACGGACCCGCAGCGGAAGGACCAACAGGCGAGGCTGCACCAGGTGCGGAAGCACCAGACGCATACGTCAACGTGCCCGTGACCGTTGCGCCGCCGCCACCGAGCCCACCGCCCCGCGCCGCGCCGACCGCCGGATCCACACCCACTCTCGACGTCGCCGACGACGACGACGTTGTGGCGGATCGGTGCGCGGGCGGCGTAGGTCCACCGGACTCCACACGCGCCGTCGGGGCGCTCCCGGTCGTGCCGATGTGTCCCGACGGCCCGGCCGAGGCCTGGCGCCGTGCGGGAGCTACGGCCGACCCCGGAACAAGCCTGTGCTCGCCCGACGCGGTGACGGACCCGCTGACGGACCCGGTGACCGCGTGTCCCTCGGCGGGCTCCTCCTCCGCACGGGGCGATCGTGGCGCGGCGGGCAGCGGACCGGCCACGGCCGAAATGCCGCGGTGCGGCGCCGCGGCCGCACCTGCGGGCCCGCTCGCCTCCGTACTGCCTCGGCGTGCCGCCGGCCATGGGTGCCCCGGACTCCCGGGCCGCCCGGCCGTGACATAGCGGATGCTCGGCACGCCGTGTTCGGCCGCCAGTCGGCGCAGTTCGCCTTCCCCGGAAGTGAGCCTGCCGCGCACCAACAGCGTGGTTCTGGCCCGGGTCGCGGCCCCGAGGCCGACCAGGAGCTGAGACAGCGCGGGCACCATCGAGCCGTCCAACGGCTCCCCCGGTATGCCCAGTTCGATGGCGCAGGTGTCCGGGTTCACGGCCGCCCCCGCGAGCGGAGGGCGGGGGCCGTCCCGCTCCCACAGCGCGAGTCCGGCCCGCGTCACGGTGGCCTGCCAGCGGTCCGTCAGCCGTACGGTCCCCGGTTCCGTACCTCCGGGAAGCCAGGCGGGTGGGTGGCTCCCCACCAGCCGGGGTGCGGGAACCCTCCCCTGCGCATCGGCGGGCCTGCAGGTCACAGACGATACGAACGGCTGCCAGCTCGGATTCCCGTCGACGCCCAACAGGGTCGGCCGGGGACCGGCTCCGAAAGGAGCGTGGTCGGCGAGCAGCGGCAGGCCCGTGAGTACCTCCAACTCGCTGCCCAGCATGTCGGCGACCGAGTGGCCGAGCCGCAGCAGATCGCGGCGGCCTCCCGGGGCGAGTCGGACGCGGGACCGCTGCGCGACCGGCAGCGCCGCGAGCACGGCGGCCACTTCGTCGGCCGCGATGTCCTCCGCGTGGAGAGCGCCGACCAGCACGGTGGGACGTCCGTGGTCGACGGGCACCGCGAAGCACAGGTCGTCGGGGTTCGGCCCGGGGGCCTCGGCCGGACGTATGACCACGCCCGCCGGTATCTGGTCCACCACACAGCCACCCTCGGTGCGTACGGGCACCCGGCCCATCGCCTCCTGCCAAGCGGGTGCCGGGGCACGCGGGCCCAGCTTCCGGGGTGCCTCACCGGGCGCGAAGCGCCACCATCCGCACCCGGAATCCCCCTGGACGAAGAGCACGCCCCCGGGTGCGATCAGGACGGCCCCGTCGGGAGCGATCACTTCCAGCTCCCAGGCGTCGGCGATCCTGCGGGCCACACAGGGGCGGCCCGGCTGGTCGTCACCGGCGCCGGACAGGACGAGCCGGACCCGGCCGGTGCCCTTCGCGCGAAGGGAGTCCAGCAGAGCGCCGAGCCGGGACCAGAGGTCGGCGTCGGGGCCTCCCCCGTCGGTCGATCCGACCATCACCGTGACGATGTCCTCGTCCACGCTGAGGGCGCGGGCCACTTCGGCCAGTGCGGCCATCGGGAAGGAATCATCCTCGACCGAGCGCACCAGCAGAATGCCGTCGATGTCCTCGACGGGTGGGGCGCCGGCGGCCCCCCGGCGTCCGGCGCCGCTCGGCTCGGCGACCTGGCGGCCGGTACTGCGGGTTGTGCCGCGGGTTGCACCGGAAGACCTGCGGCTCCGGCGGGAGAAGTGGAGAGACCAACGGCTCACGCGGTGGTCCCCCATGTCCGGCCGTGTTCGGACATGTTGACCGCTTCGCCCCTGCACACCGCTGCCGTCTGATTCCGCTCGGTCACGGCCGTCCCGGCGCACTGCTGGGTCATCGCTGTCCTCACTCGGTGGATCGGTGGCTGGTCGGTCACGCGAGGCCCCATGTCTTGTGCAGCGATCGGAATCCGGCGGAACGACTGAAACAACTGGGAGGAAGAGCCACCTCGGCACGTCCGCGCGAAGGGCAACTCGGGCAAGGCACCCCGGCGGTGGCGGGAAAAGGGAACCGGCATGTGCCGCAGGACGATCTCACGTCGCCGTTTCCACCGCGTACGCGTCCCTGGTTCGCGACGTGTCGTCCGGGCCGTCGTACCAGAGGAGACGGCGTGCGGTCGTCGCGTCCGTGACAACCCCGGTGAGGAGACCGCTCTTGAGAACGGTACGGATGGCCTCGGCGCTCCGCACCCCGCCCGAGACACCGATCAGCTCCGGAACGCCGCGGAGTTGCGCGGCGCTCATGGCGATCATGCGGGTGTCGAGCTCCGAGGGAATCACCTTGCCGTCCTGATCGAAGACATGGCCGACGACTTCGGCGCAGGCTCCCGATGCCCGGTGCGTTTCGCGCTCCTGATCCGTCAGGGCGTCGTACACCGGCGAGAGCGTCGCCTCCCACGCGCAGATGCCGACAACGGCCTTGGTGACCCGGCCGAACCGGTCCAGCGTCTCGGCGGTGGCCGGCTGGCTTCTGAGAATGGAGGCCGTCGACGCGTCCGGCAGGATGAACGGGGTGTAAAGGGGGAAGGCCCGGCCCCCGCCGAACGCCGCGGTACGGCGAACCGCGGCGACCGCGGGGTCGTTGGCCAAGTCCTGCCCGTGCACCCCGGCCAACTGAACCACCTCGCAGGGAGGCAGCCGGCTGACCGCCTCGCTGAACGCCTCCACCGAACGGCTTCCGTCCAGGCCGAGCACGTCCCCCTCCTCGGCGATCTCCGAGATCAGTTGCGCCGCCGCCGTGCCGAGCCACCGGCTGACCTGGCGCGGGTCCCAAGGAGCGGACGCGCCGCCCTCGCTCCGGGTCAGATTGACAACGATGCCATGCCGCAGTCCGAAGCGCTCGGTCACTGCGCGCGACAGGGCGGCGTCGATCTCAGCCGGGACCGTGATGTCGATCCGCACGATGTTGTGGGCCACGGCGGCATCGAGGAGGCGGGCGACCTTGAACCGGCTGATGTCGAATTCCTTGGCGATATCCACCTTCGACTGGTTGGCGAGGTAGAAGCGTCTGGCGACGGAAGCGGCAAGGAGCTTGTCGATGGGCGCAAGGGAAGCCTCGGCCTCGACGTACTCGTATTCGCTGCTGTCGTCCCGCCGCGGTCTCATCAGCCGGTTCCGGTCGGATCGAGCAGGAAATCGTAGAGTTCGCGAGGACTTCTCTCCTGCTTGTCCGCTTTGACAGCCGCGTTCCACTTCCGCACGAGGCGCCGGTGATCGGCCCATGCCACTCGGTTGCTCTCCAGATCCCGCCGGTACGTGGTCAGTTCCATCGCGGCGAGGTTCCAGGAGTCCGGTCCACAGACGGTGTCCTGACGAATTCCCACCGCACCGCGTTCGAGGGTCGTCGGAAAGTTGCTGCACACCAGCGGCCGATGGGCGTAGACACCGCATCGGGCCTTTCCCGATGCGATCTCCATCAGGAAGCCACAGCCACCGGTTTCCTTCCTGCGGACGAGATACAGGTCGAGGGTCGGCCCGTCGGGCTGAAGGCGGAAGCCCGAATCGTCCTCAAGCAGAGTGATGAACTCCTCGGGGTGCAGCGCGGTCCCCTCCGCGAGCCGGCGCATGTCCCCGGTGGTGACTCCGACCTTGTACTTCCGGCAGCAGTCCCCCGTGCAACCCGCGCAGCCGGCGACGTTGACTCCGCTTCCGTTCACTTGGCGGCCTCCCCGGGCCATGCGGTGCCGGCCTCGCGGGCGGCGTGAGTCTCCAGCAGATAGCGCTGGAAATCGCGGATACCGGGCTCGTCGTCGGACTTGGACTTCTCAGCGGTCAGTGCGTTCCACCGCTTGACGACCTCGAACCAGTGGTCGCGGTCCGCGGTCCAGCCGCGCTTCGCCTCCGCCAGCATCTCCTGATCGAGGTCCGCCTCGGTTAACTGCCGCTTTTTCCCGGGTTTTTCGGCGGCCGGGGCGGCGCCGTCTCCCAGGTGTGCGGGGAATACCCGGCAGGAGACGGGGGCGAGTTCTCCGAGCCCGCAGTGGCCCAGCGCACCGACGGTCCGCAGAAGGAAGACGCAGCCGTGCGGGCCATTGGCCAGCCTCAGGTTCACCCGGCGCCGGCCGCCGTCCGTGACGATGCCCGTCGGGTCGCTCGCGGAAGCGGGGGCCGTCTCCGTCAGGTACCACGGCTCAAGGGCGAGAGCACTTGAGACACGGGTGATGTCCGAGCCGGTCACATAGCGCGCCCCGCGGGTGCAGAGGCTCTCCGTGCGGGAAGCGTGCCTTTCGGCACGTATGCCCGCCGCACTGTCCGCTACCAACTCGTCGCTCCCTTCGTCAAGGTTTTACATCGTCGTAATATGTCGGGCCCAGCGAAGAGCACCGGCACACCACCCGAGGTCGAGAATAGGGGCCCGCGAATCGTTTCGATAGGGCGCTCCGGGAAATGAACACCCCTTTCCCGGCAGCCGAAACCTCAACAGAACCTCAACAGAGCGGCAATGGCCCGTACGGAACAGGCGGACAATACGTGGAGCACGTACGGGGATTGGGCAGAATTCTCACCGCAGCGGCCCGAGACCTCAAGGGCTTCTCCGTACAGCCGACTGCAAGCGTGCCCGATCGGGCATTTGTCGTCCGCCTCATGGGGTGGCGCCCTCATTCATCGGTCAGTTGCTCTGTGGCGCTTTCCCCTGCGCCCCTGCTCCTCCCCGAGCAGAGCGGAGTTGCAGAACGCGCCGTAAGCCAGGCAGCGGTGCAAGCTTAACCCGCTTGGCGCGTGGGGCACATGAGCATCTCCCGTCGCTGTAAGGACAACTGGGACGGCAGCCGCGACCACGTGCACGCCGAAGTCGGTCATGGTGGCCCCGCGCACAGTGCCCTTCCGAAGTATGGTGTCCCACCACATGTGGGTCTGACCTGCGTGTTCCTACGGTGTGGCAACACGGAAACGTCCCCGCCTACTGTCCGGAAGTGGTGTCCATGGCTGCCTCGGTATCCGCTCCACCCGCGCCTTCGAATCTCCGCCGCATCGTCGCAGCGAGCCTGATCGGCACCACCATCGAGTGGTACGACTTCTTCCTCTACGGAGCCGCTGCCGCGCTGGTCTTCAACAAGCTGTTCTTCCCCGGCTCCGACCCGCTCGTCGGCACCCTGTTGTCCTTCCTGACGTACGCGGTCGGCTTCGCCGCCCGGCCCTTGGGCGCGCTGGTCTTCGGGCACTACGGCGATCGGCTCGGCCGCAAGAAGCTGCTGGTGCTGAGCCTGCTCCTGATGGGCGGCGCCACCTTCGCGATCGGTCTGCTTCCCACCCACGCGACCATCGGCTCCGCCGCTCCCGTCCTGCTCACCGTGCTGCGGTTGGTCCAGGGCTTCGCACTCGGCGGGGGTGGGGCGGGGCGGTGCTGCTGGTGTCCGAGCACGGGGACGCGAAGCGGCGCGGGTTCTGGGCGTCGTGGCCGCAGACCGGGGCGCCGGCCGGGCAGCTGCTCGCGACCGGGGTGCTCTCGGCGCTGACCGCGCTGATGTCGGACGCCACCTTCCTCGCGTGGGGCTGGCGCATACCGTTCCTGCTGTCCGGGGTGCTGGTGATCGTCGGCTTGTGGATTCGTCTCTCTGTCGATGAATCCCCCGTCTTCAAAGCCGCGTTGGTGCGCGCCGAAGCACGCAAGAGCACGTCCGCGCCCGCCGAAAAGATGCCGCTGGTCGCCGTCCTGCGCCACCACTGGCGCGATGTGCTGATCGCGATGGGCGCCCGAATGGCCGAGAACATCAGCTACTACGTGATCACCGCGTTCATCCTCGTCTACGCGACGACATCGGCGGAGCTGAGCAAGCAAACGGCGCTGAACGCCGTCCTGATCGCCTCCGCCGTGCACTTCGCGGTGATCCCCGCGTGGGGCGCCCTGTCTGACCGGGTCGGCCGCAGGCCCGTCTATCTGGTCGGGGCGATCGGTATCGGCCTCTGGATGTTCCCGTTCTTCGCGCTCATCGACAGCCGGAGCTTCGGGAGTCTGCTGCTCGCCGTCACGGTCGGGCTGATCTTCCACGGCGCGATGTACGCGCCCCAGGCGGCCTTCTTCTCGGAGATGTTCGCGACGCGCATGCGCTACTCGGGTGCCTCGATCGGGGCACAGTTCTCATCGGTCGCGGCCGGCGCGCCGGCGCCGCTGATCGCCACCGCCCTGCTCGCCGACTACGGGAGTTCCACACCCATCGCCCTGTATGTGATCGCCGCCGTGCTGATCACCGTGGTGGCACTGGTGTGTGCGAAGGAGACCCGCCACCGGGATCTGGCAGACATCGACGGAGAGCAGGCGGGCGCCCCCGAAGCGGTGCCCGCGGCCGACGCCTCTGCGCGCTGAGGGCGGGCCCGCTCGGCACGCGGGGGGACCGCCCGCGTGCCGGGCGTTCAGCGTGCCACCGCCGCCGACAGTCCGTGCAGCCGCAGGGCCAGTTGTACTTCCAGTGCGTGGGCGGGTGTCTGCCAGTCCGGGCCAAGGAGACGGGCGATCCGCTCCAGGCGCTGCGCCACCGTGTTGACGTGGACGTGCAGTTCGTCCTTGGTACGGGCCGGGCTCATGCCGCACGCGAAGTACGCGTCGAGGGTGCGCACCAGGTCGGTGCCCCGGCGCCGGTCGTACGCGACGACCTCGCCGATCGTGCGGTCCACGAAGCCCGTGATGTCACGGCCGTCGGCGAGCAGCAGCCCCAGGAAGCCGAAGTCCCGCGCGGCGGCGCCCTCCCCCGAACGACCAAGCAGCCGCAGCGCGTCCAGACAGCGACGGGCTTCCCCGTACGCCTCCGCTATCGCGCCGGGGCGCGCCGCGGGTGCGTCGACGGGGGCGCCCGCTCCGACGGTGACCGGCTCGCGCAGGGAGTCGCCGAGGTGCCCGGCCACCCGACGGGCGATGGCCGCCGGGCTGTCCTTGGGGCCGAGCGGCAGCAGCAGCACCGCGCCGCCGTCCCGGGCGGCGGCCAGGCCGCGCCGGGTCCCGGCCAGGTGCGAGGCCGCGGCCCCGAGCCGCTGCCGGTCGGCGCTCTCCCGCTCGGCGCTGGCCGGGTCGGACGCCTCGATGCGGGCGGCCAGCACCACATGCGGGGCGTCGAGATCTGCGCGCAGCCGGGCGGCGCGTTCACGCAGCAGCCGCGGATCGCGGTCGGGCGCGTCGAGGAGGTCGTCGAGCAGTTCGCCGCGCACCCGTTGCTCGGCCTCGCCCGCCGAACGCCGGGCCAGCAGCAGCAACGAGGTGACCAGCGCGGCCCGTTCGAGGGTGCGCCGGTCGACCGGGTCGAGGGCGGGATGGCCGTGCAGGACGAGCGCACCGAGGTTCTCGCCGCCCGCCGATACGGTCACCACCCAGTCCTCGCCGCGCCGCACCGCGCGGCCGTCGGCGCCCGCCGCCACCACCTCGGCGGTCTCTTCCGAGTCGGTGAACTCGACCGTCCCGTCGAGCACTTCGGACACGGCGCTCGCGACGTCATGGACGCCGCCGCCGCGCAGGACCAGCTCGGTGAGCCGGTCGTGCACCTCCGAGGCACGCTCAATGACGCCGCTGCGGTCCCGGATGATCTCGTTGGCCGCCTCCAGCTCGGCGAGCGCCGAGCGCGTCTCGGCGAGCAGGTTCGCGGTGTCGATCGCGACGGCGGCATGCGCGGCGAACGAGCCGAGCAGGGCTATCTGTTCGCGCTCGAAGACCCGGGCGCGGCGGTCGGCGGCGAACAGTACGCCGATCACCTGACTGCCCAGGGTCAGCGGCACACCGAGGATCGCGACCAGGCCTTCGTCCCGTACACCGGAGTCGATCGTCCAGGTGTGCCGGAATCGGGCGTCGTCGAAGTAGCTCTCGGTCGCGTACGGACGGGCGCTCTGGGCGACGAGCCCGCCGAGCCCCTCCCCCATGCCCAGCCGCAGTTGCTGGAAGCGCGCCGACACCGACCCCTCGGTGACCCGCATATACGTGTCACCCGCCACCGGGTCGTTCAGGCTCAGGTACGCGACCTCGGTGCCGAGGAGTGACCGGGCCCGCTGCACGATCGCCTGGAGTACGGCGTCCAGGTCCCGCAGCCCCGCCAGGTCGTGCGCGGTCTCGAAGAGCGCGGACAGCTCGGCCTCGCGGCGCCGGCGCCCCTCCAGCTCCGCGCGCACCCGCAGCGCCTGGAGCTTCGCGGCTTCCAGCGCGGCGAGCGTTTCGGGGCTCGCGCCGTCCGCGCGGGCGAGCAGTACGGGCCGCTCGTAGGCGTCCGGCGTGGCGCCGCGAGCGAGGAGCTCCAGGTAGGGAGCCTCGCTGCCGGGCCGGGGGTGTTCCTGGGACATGGGCACACTCAAGCAGTCGGGGGCTGTCAGGTCGACCGGCCGGCGGGGGTTTGGGCCGCGGGCGCCGGACACGCGCCCGACGGCTGTCGGCGGGCTGCCCACGGGCGGGCGTGCAGGGTCCGCGCGATCCGCGGGCCCAGCCAGCGCTTGAGCCTGCGCAACGCTTCGAGACGCTCGACCGCCCGGTCGATCCGGTAGTACAGCCGCGGCGGGATGTGCGGGAGCAGCGGGGAGTGCCGCTGGCCGAGCAGTGCGAACACCTTCGGCGGTGCGAGGTGGAGGTAGCGGGGGAGGTTCTCGTACCACTGGGCGCTGTAGCGGGCCGCGCTCTGGACGGAGAGCAGGGCGGATCTGCGTTCCCGCTCGTAGTGGGCGAGGGCGGGCCCCAGTTCCGGTTGCCCGCGCAGCGCGTCGGCCAGGGCGATGGCGTCCTCCAGGGCGAGTGTGGTGCCCGCGCCGATGGAGTAGTGCGTGGTGTGCGCGGCATCGCCGAGCAGTACGAGATTGCCGCGGTGCCACGTCCGGTTGGTGAGGGTGCGGAAGTTCAGCCACTGCGCGCTGCCGTCGGCGCTCGCCCGGCCGATCAGGCGGTGTCCGTCCAGCGGTTCGGCGAAGAGCCGCTCCAGCAGGGCCAGGCTGTCGGCTGCGCTCGCCAGGTCGAGTCCCAGGCCGGTGTGGGTCGCCCGGGAGCATTCGACGATGAAGGTGCTGTGGTCCGCGCTGTATCCGTAGGCGTAGCACCAGATCCAGCCGTGCGCGGTCTCCACGAAGGCGAACGTGAAGGATTCGAAGACCTTGCTGGTGCCGAGCCAGATGTAGGTGTTGTGCCCGACCGCGACATCGGTGCCGAAGTGGTCGGCGTGGCGCTCGCGCAGTTCGCTGTTGACGCCGTCACCGGCGACGACCAGGTCGGCGTCGGGCAGCTCCGCCCCGGCGGCCACCGGGTGGCCGAACTCGACGCGTACCCCGAGGGATTCGGCCCGCTCGGTGAGGACCGCGAGCAGTGTGCGACGGCTGATGCCGAAGCCCTGGTCGCCCTGGTGCGTTGTCGTGTGCTCGCGGATGTGCGCGGTGCCGCCGCTCCAGCGGACCGAGTTCCCGCTGATGGCCGCCGCGGACTCGGGGTCGTTGCCCGCGAGCTTGTCGAGCATGCCACCCCAGTACGTCACTCCCCAGCCGTACGTCGAACCTGCCGGGTTGCGCTCGTAGACGGTGATGTCGTGGGACGGGTCCTGCCGCTTCATGAGGATCGAGAAGTACAGGCCGGCGGGCCCGCCGCCGACGCAGGCGACCTTCACACACACTCCCTCTGGATAACAACAAGTAGTCAATTCGCGACATAAAGTAACAGACGGATGGCACCTTCTCTGCACGCGTCCTTTGCACGCGTCCTTTGCACGCGGTCTCCGTGCGCGTTCTCAGTGCGCGGTCCAGCCGCCGTCGAGGGGAAGCGACGCCCCGGTGATGAACGATGCCTGCGGGCCGCACAGATAGGCGACCGCCTCCGCGACCTCGTCCGGCTCGACGAGGCGCTTGACGGCGGAGTCCTTCAGCAGGATGTCGGCGAGCACCCGCTCCTCGGGGAGTCCATGGGCGATCGCCTGGTCGGCGATCTGCCGCTCGACCAGCGGAGTGCGGACATAGCCGGGGCTGACGCAGTTTGATGTGACACCGTGCTCGGCGCCTTCGAGCGCGGCCGTCTTGGAGAGCCCTTCGAGTCCGTGCTTGGCACAGACGTAGGCGGACTTGTACGCGGAGGCGCGCAGTCCGTGCACGGAGGAGATGTTGACGATACGTCCCCACCCCTGCCCGTACATGTGCGGCAGCGCGCCCCTGATCAGCCGGAACGGCGCTTCGAGCATCACGGTGAGGACGGTGTGGAAGACGTCCGGCGGGAAGTCCTCGATGGGGCGCACCAGTTGGAGTCCGGCGTTGTTGACCAGGATGTCCGTGCCCGCCGCCGCCCGCTCCGCCGCATCGAGGTCGGTCAGGTCCAAGGCGAGCGGCTCGACGGTGCCCGTGAGACCCCGGGTGCGTTCGACGCGGGCCACGAGAGCGACCAGGGCGTCGAGTCCTTCCGCGTCCCGGTCCACGGCGGTGACCTTGGCCCCGGCCGCCGCGAGCCGCAGCACACAGGCCCGGCCGATGCCGCCCGCGGCGCCGGTGACGAGCGCTCTTCGGCCGCCCAGGTCGAGTGCGGCGGCGGGCGGAGGGGGTGTGGTGGGCACGGTCATGGTCACGACCCTAGGCAGCGGTCCCCCGACGGCCGATGTGGCCGCCGCCCATACTTCAGGGCTGGGTGGTGGGTTCGAACCATGTGGGTGCGTCTGCGAGCGACTGCTTGATCCTCAGCAGCGCGAATTCGTTGAGCTCCGGAAGCGCGTCCACCGGGAACCAGCCCACTTCCAGCGACTCGTCGTCGTTGACACGCGCCTCACCACTGACGGCGCGGCAGCGGAAGGTGATGTCCATGAACTGGCACCGGTCGCCGCTGGGATACCGCACCGGCTTGAGTGCCTGGACGAGGACAACCCGCTCCGGCTCGCAGACCACGGCCGTCTCCTCGTACACCTCGCGCACGGCTGTCGCCGCAGGCTCCTCCCCCGGCTCCGGAATCCCGCCGATGATCGACCAGTTGCCGGTGTCGGAGCGCCTGCCGAGGAGCACGCGCCCCTCGTCGTCGAAGACGATCGCGCTGACGCCCGGCAGGAGAAGGAGCTGGTGACCTGCGGTGGCCCGGATTTCGCGGATGAAGTCGGGAGTTCCCATGGCTCGACCCTAATGGCCCGGCGAGATCACTTCGGCGTACTGCCAGAGGTACGGCGGGCCCGCAGGCCGCGCGCCGCGACCCATCCGAGACCGGCTGCCGCGAGCAGTGCGAGCGCCCCCTCGGGGATCGTTCCGAGCCGGGTCGCGGGCGTCAGCGAAGAGCGCAGCGGCACCTCATCGACCAGTGCGGCCGGAGTGAACATCCCGCTCTTCCGCACGACCTTGCCGTCCGGCCTGATGATGGCGCTGACCCCGCTGGTGACGGGGACGACGACGGAGCGGCTGTGCTCGACGGCCCGCACCCGTGACATCGCCAGCTGCTGGTACGTCATCTCGCTGCGCCCGAAGGTCGCGTTGTTGCTGGGTACGGTGATGAGCTGGGCCCCGCCGGTGACGGTGTCGCGCACCGCCCAGTCGAAGGCCGCCTCGTAACAGGTGGCCAGTCCCACCTTGGTGCCCGCCAGGTCGAAGACACCGACCTTGTTGCCAGGACCGAAGTCACGGCGCACCCGGTCGACGTCGGAGCTGAAGATCCGTACGAAGGACCGCATCGGGATGTACTCGCCGAACGGCTGGACATGCCGCTTGTCGTAGGTGGCGACGGGGCCGCGCCGCGGGTCCCACTCGATCAGGGTGTTGCGGAGCTTGCCCTTGTCGGGCGTGAGCACCGCACCGATCACGGTCGGGGCGTCGATCGCCTTCACGGCCTCGTCGATGACCCCCCGGGCGTCGGCGTTGCGGTAGGGGTCGAGGTCGGAGGAGTTCTCCGGCCACAGCACGAAGTCGGGCTGCGGCTCCTTGCCGGCCTTGACGTCGTCGGCGAGCTCTTCGGTGCGCTTTGCGTGGTTGTCGAGGACGGCGCGGCGCTGCGAGTTGAAGTCGAGCCCGAGCCTGGGCACATTGCCCTGGATCGCGGCGACGGTCGCGGTGCCGTCCTCGGCCGTGTTGTCCAGGAGCGGCCGCGCGGCGAGCGCGGCGGTGACCGGCAGGAGGACCGCCAGGGCAGCGACGGCGGCGCCCCGGCGCGGCACCTCGCCGCTCTCACGGTACGTACGGAACTGGCGGACCGCTTCGTACAGGCCGAAGCCGCACAGCGCGACCGCGAACCCGAGCACCGGGGTGCCGCCGAGCGCCGCGAGCGGCAGGAAGACGCCGTCCGCCTGGCCGAAGGCGATCTTGCCCCAGGGGAACCCGCCGAACGGCACGCGCGCGCGGACCGCCTCGCCCAGAATCCACATGGCCGCGCCCCACAGGGGCCACAACGGCAGCCGGGTCACCAGGGCGATCCCGACGCAGCACAGGGCGACAAAGAGGGACTCGAAGGCGACGAGGGCCAGCCACGGCACCGGGCCGACCTCCTCGCCGGTCCAGCTGAGCAGCGGCAGCAGAAAGCCGAGGCCCGCCAGGAAACCGAGACCGAAAGCGGCGCGCGGCCGTCGCCCGTACAGGCACCGGCCGAGTAGGGCGAAGCCCGGCAGCACCAGCCACCACAGGGGGCGGGGCGGGAAGCTCGCGTACAGGAGCAGGCCGGAGACCACGGCGGCCGACGGCGCCATGAGCCGCCGCAGCACTCTTCTCCCGCGCGAGGTGGCATCGGATTGCGGATTCAGCCGTTCCGGCTCGCCTACGGCGGTGGTGGTGGTGGTGCTCACCCGGCGGAGTCTACGGTGACCCGCCCGGCGCCCGGCAGGTCGGTCCAACAGCCGATGCAACGTTTCTGCGCATTCTGTACACAAACCCCCGTCCCTGCCGTTACGGTATGCGCCAGTCCCTGCCGCCAGGCCTCATCGGCCGGCGTGGGCGGGGCCCGTCACATGTCGGGGGGTCGACGGGATGACTGCACCGGCCGGGCTGTCCACCACGGTGGAACGGGGTGGTCTCACCGATGCCGCCGGTGTCGTGGTGCTCGGCGGCTGCGCCGTCTGGTCGCTGATCGCCGCGACGGGCCGGGATGCCAGGCCCGAGGGTGTCCTGCTCGCCGTGCTCGCGCTCGCCGGTGGTTACGCCTGCGGCCGGATCTGCGGCTCCCTGGTGCCGGTCGCCACCGCGTGCGCCGCGGCCTTCGCGGCACTCGCCCTGGCCGTGGCCGCGCGGCCCGGCGGGGGCATCCCGGGTGCGACCGCGGTCCCGGCCCCCGGGCATACGGGCGCGATCGCCGCACTGCTGGCGCTGGCCTCGGGCGCCGCGTGCTGTGCGGCCTGGGCGGCGCGGGCGTCGTCCCTGCGGCTCGCGCTGCGGCTGCTCGCCCTCCTCATCGCCGTCACGGCGCTGCTGCTCGGCTCCCTGGCCGGGTTCGCGGCGGCCCTGGGTGTGCTGCTCTGCTCGCTCGCCGCGGCCCGGATACGCCGCAGGACGGCCGCGTTCGCCGGGCTGGTCCTCGCCACGGCGCTGGTGGCCGCGGGCTCCTGGGCGGTCGCCGAGGACGCGCTGCCCGGCGGGCTGACCGCCTCCCTGGAGGGCCAGCTGAGTGTGAACCGGGTGCTGCTGTGGCAGGACGCGATCGGCCTCGCCAAGGAGTACCCGGGGCGTGGCGCCGGCCCCGACCGGTTCGGTGAGCTGAGCCCGACCGCGCAGCAGACCCCGGACGCCGACGGCAAGCCCCATTCGGCGCTGCTGCAACAGGCCGCGGAACAGGGCATCCCCGGGGTCCTTCTCCTCGGGGCCGCTTTCGGCTGGGTGCTGTACGGGCTGTGGCGCTCGCCCCGCGCCACTCCGACAGCGCTGACGGCCGCGGCGGCGCTCACCGCGCTGGCCGCCCTGGCCTGCATCGGCAACGCGCTGAGCTTCACGCCGGTGACGGCGGGCGCGGGGCTCCTCGCCGGGCTGGCCACCGCGCGGCCGCTGGGCCAGGACGAAGCGGACGTCGCGGTCCCGGATCCCTCGGAGCCACTGCCGCACAGCCGGCACGTATAAGCACACACCAGGACGTATGCGGTACGTGGGCCCGCACGCCCGTCGGGTCAGGCCCCGGCGGCCCTGCCGGGGATGGCGCGGCTCAGCAGGTCGTGGATGACACGCACCGCCGCCTCCGCGTCGTCCACCGTGACGGTGAAGGTCCTGCCGTCGCCGAGCTTGAGGACAATGCCCTCGCCCCTGCGGACGATCACTGCCGTCCCCTTCTCCGGGCGCCAGCGGTATCCCCAGCCGCCCCACTGGTGCGGCGTGAGTCTCGGCGCGAACTCGGCGCCCACCACATGGTCGAGCGGGATACGACAGCGGGGCAGACCCATGTGGCCGCAGCGCACTTCGAGTGCGTCACGGTCGACCTTGACCGCCACATGTACGAAGGCGAGCGTGCCGTAGAGCATCAGCAGGCCCGCCGCCAGGCAGCCGACGACCGACATCACCAGGGGGGCGAGGCCGGAGGTCCACGCGGAGTCGACCGCGAGCTCGATGCCGAGCGCCAGACATCCGGCGCCGGCGGCCGCGAGCAGCCACTGGCCACGGTTGGTCGCGCGGCCGGTCCAGGTCTGGGGAGTGGGCTCGGAGCTGCGCCCCTCGCCGTGGGGGTGGTCCCTCATACATAGCAGACTACTCACGTTCCGCGCTCATGGCAGCGCCACGTCGCGTACCTCTGCGGCGGGCGCCGGTCAGCGCACGGTGCTGACGACGTCCAGCAGCCGGCCTTCCGCGTACCCGAGTGCCTGCCGGGGCAGCGGGCTGTCACGGCCGCTGAGCAGCACGGTGAGCCCGTGGTCCGGTGTGGCGGCGGGGGCGGGCCGAGCGCCGATACGGCGCAGCGCCTGGGCTGCCACGGCTTCGGCGGATCCATGGAGTACCACGGGCGGGCGGTCCTGCTGCTGAACGGCGGCCCGGATGCGCTCGGCGACCAGTTCGTAATGGGTGCAGCCCAGGACGACGGCCCTTACATCGTTCGGAGTGAGAGCGGCGGCGGCGGCGACGGCCGCGTCGATGCCTTGCTCGTCGCCGTGCTGCACCGCGTCGGCGAGCCCGGGGCAGGGCACTTCGGTGACGGTGACACCGCCGGCGAAGTCGCGGATGAGTCCGCGCTGATAGGGGCTGCCGGTGGTGGCGGGCGTGGCCCAGATGGCGACGGGTCTGCCGCTCGCGGCGGCCGGCTTGATGGCCGGCACCGTGGCGATCACGGGGATGTGCGGCTCCAGTTCCGCGCGGAGCGCGGGCAGCGCGTGCACGGACGCGGTGTTGCAGGCCACGATCAGCGCGTCGGGGTGGTGCGCCGCCGCGGCCTTCGCCACGGCGAGCGCGTGCACGGTGATGTCCTCGGGGGTACGTGGTCCCCAGGGCATCGAGTCCGGGTCGGAGGACAGCACGAGTGCGGCGTCCGGCCGAAGTCGGCGTACCGCGGCGGCCGTAGGCAGCAGGCCAATTCCCGAGTCCATCAGCGCGATCTTCACCCGGTCACCATAGTCGACCGCCCTTGCGCGACCGTCGGGGTGGGGCAGACTTCGGCGGATGAGTGCCCTTGCCTGGATTGCCGTGGGATCACTGGTCGCGTGGGTGTGGCTGTTGCTGGGTCAGGGCTTCTTCTGGCGTACGGACATAAGGCTGCCCCGGCGCGAGGCCCCGGCCCGCTGGCCGGATGTCGCCGTCGTCGTCCCGGCGCGCGACGAGGCCGAGGTGCTGCCTTCGAGCCTGCCGTCCCTGCTGGCGCAGGACTACCCGGGGCGGGCCGAGGTCTTCCTGATCGACGACGGGAGCACGGACGGTACGGGCGAGCTGGCACGGACGCTGGCGGTCCGGCACGGCGGGCTGCCACTCACGGTGGCCTCTCCCGGCGAACCGCAGCCGGGCTGGACCGGCAAGCTCTGGGCGCTGCGGCACGGCATCGCGCTGGCCCGTGTCCGGGAGCCGGAGTTTCTGCTGCTGACGGACGCCGACATCGCGCACGAGCCGGACAGCCTGCGCGAGCTGGTCGCCGCCGCCTGCTCGAACGATCTCGACCTGGTGTCCCAGATGGCACGGCTGCGGGTCGTCAGTGTGTGGGAGCGACTGATCGTGCCCGCCTTCGTGTACTTCTTCGCCCAGCTCTATCCCTTCCGATGGGTGAACCGGGCGGGCGCCAGGACTACGGCCGCCGCGGGCGGCTGTGTACTGCTGCGGACCGAAACCGCGGTGCACGCGCGTGTGCCGGACTCGATCCGCGGCGCGGTGATCGACGATGTGTCGCTGGCCGGGGCGGTGCGGCGGGCCGGCGGCCGGATCTGGCTGGGGCTCGCGGAGCGGGTGGACAGTGTGCGCCCGTATCCGCGGCTCAGTGATCTGTGGCGGATGGTGTCGCGCAGCGCGTACGCCCAGCTGCGGCACAGACCACTGCTGCTCGCGGGGACGGTCGCGGGGCTCGCGCTGGTGTATCTCGCGCCGCCGGTCGCGCTGTGCGCCGGTCTGCTGTCGGGCGACGCGGCTGCCTCCTGGGCGGGCGGTCTGGCGTGGGCGGTGATGACCGGAACGTACCTGCCGATGCTCCGCCACTACCGGCAGCCTCTGTGGCTCGCGCTGTCGCTGCCGTTCACCGCGGTGCTCTATCTGCTGATGACGGTCGATTCGGCCGTGCAGCACTACCGGGGGCGCGGCGCGGCCTGGAAAGGGCGTACGTACGCCCGTCCCGAGACCGCGCCGGACCGCTGAGCCGGTGAATGGCTCGCGCGGCCGAACCGCAAAGCGGCTGCCGCGCCGGACAACCGCGTCACCGGCCGCATCAGCGACCACTCGATCAACGACCGCTGGATCACCGGCCGGTGGACGCTGATCGCCGGGCGGTCATTTCCTGCCGGGGGTCCAGTTCATGCCCCAGCCATAGGCGTAGTCGATGGTGCGCTGCGGGCTGACTCCGCGCTCGGGTACGAGATAGCGGGCCTCTCGGCGCACGGTCAGATCGCCGCCCTCATTGGTGATGAGGGCCAGTGCGGCGACGGTCGAAGGCACGGTGCACTCGTCGAGCGAGAAGTCGATGGGGGCGCCGTGCTGTGGTGTGAGCGTGACCGTGGCGTGCAGATCCGCGAATGAGCGCGCGCCTTCATAAACGGCAACGAAGATCAGGACGCGGCGGATCTGGTCCTTGTGGTCCAGACTGACCGTCAGGTTCTCGCCGCTGCTCACGGCGCCCGTGCGGTCGTCTCCGTCGAGATGAATGAACGGCGGCTGGTTCAGCGAGCCGAAGGCATTGCCGAGCGCCTGGACGACCCCTTTGCGGCCGTCGGTCAGTTCGTACAGGGCGCACAGGTCGAGGTCGAGGTCGCCGTGCATGGCGATGGCCCGGCCGAGCTTGGCGCCCCACCCCTTGAACTGCTTGCGCACCTCCCAGTTGAGGTTCACGCGCATCGTGCCCGTGGTGCTGCCCTGCTTGGACAGGGAGACGGTCGGGGCCTCCTTGGTGAGCGTGATCTTCGTCAGCCGGACCGGGGCGGTGGCGGGAGGCGCGGCTGGCGGGGCGGGGGGCGGCGGCGGTGCCTGCACCGGCGCGGGAGCCCGCACGGCGGCCGGAGCAGGGGCCGCGGCAGGGGCGGGGGCGGCCTGCTGGGGCTCGTCGACGCTGATGCCGAAGTCCCTGGCCAGCCCCTCAAGGCCACTGCTGTAGCCCTGTCCCACCGCACGGAACTTCCAGGCGCCCTGGCGCCGGTAGAGCTCGCCGAGGACGAAGGCCGTCTCGACGCTCGCGTCCTGGCTATCGAAGCGCGCGATCTCGGTGCCGTTGGCCGCGTCGAGCACCCGGACGTAGAGGCCCGGCACCTGACCGAAGTTGCCGCCGTCGGCGGAGGCGGCCACCACCACGGTCTCGACGTTGGGCTCCACGCGCGCGAGGTCAACGGTCAGTACGTCCGTCACGGTGTCCCCGCCGGGTGTCTTCCCGTCGTACCTGACCGCACCCGAGGCGTGCACGGGCTGGTTGTAAAAGACGAAGTCCGCGTCGGAGCGCACCTTTCCCGACACCAGCAGGAGGGCCGAAGCGTCGACGTCCGGCACGCCGGGCGCCGAACGCCAGCCCAATTCGACGCGCACGGCCGCTGCCGGCACCGGAACATTGGTTCCCTTAAGCATGGACATGCTCGCCCCCATCACGAGTCCGGGTGTCTGGAAAATACCGCACGGCCAACCTATTCCCCCGCGGCTGGCGGGGTTCCCGACGACCTGCTGAAGATCACGCGCCGGCCGCGGGTAACCCGTGGCCAGCGCGTTCTTTACACGATCCCAACACTCCACGGCGACCGATTTCCCCAAGTTCGCTCGGATTAGGGATCCGTCATCACTCACAACACGCAAAACAACCCTCTTATCGGGCTCCCCAACCACAACATCTTCGGCTTAACTTATGTGCCATGACCTCCCCCCGCTCCACCTACGGCGGCGGCTACTACTCCGCCCCGTCCTTCCCCGACACTCCGATCTACGACTCCCTCGTCGCAGAGCGGGGTACACCCCAGATCGCGCCCATCCGAGTCCCCTCCGCGTACGACACCGGCAACAGCTATCTGCCGGCTCTTCCCGCGGCGATGCCCGCGCTCGGTCCCGGCCAGTCCCAGTACCAGCAGCAGCCCGCGTACGGCTACCCGCAGGCCGCGCAGCAGCCCATGCCGCTGCAGTACGCCGCCCCCGCGCAGTACGTCCCGGCGCCCTACATCCCGCAGCAGGCGGCGCCCCGCGGCTACCCCGGCACCCAGCAGCCCCAGCAGCGCCCGGGGTCCGCCACCGGGTACGAGGCGATGCGCCCGGCCGCGCCGCGCCCCGCGCCCGCTCCCTCGCCGTACGACGACCCGTACAACCGCCAGTACCAGGGCAGGGGGTACTGACCGGCTCGACCAGGTGTCCGACCCGGCTGGCAGAATGACTGCATGCTGAACCCCGTTCTCCATGCGGTCCACGTCTATCCGGTCAAGTCACTGGCAGGGTGCGCGCCGGGCGAGGCGGAGGTCGAGCCGTGGGGACTCAGCGGGGACCGCAGGTGGATGCTGGTCGACCCGGTCGGCAAGGTCGTCACCCAGCGTCCGCATCCGCGGCTGGCACTGGCCCGTGCCGAGCCGCTGCCGGACGGCGGGATCCGGCTGTCCGCACCCGGCCTGGAGACGCTGACGGTCGGCGTACCGCAGCCCACGGTCACCACTGGGGTGGAGATCTGGAAGGACAAGGTCGAGGTGGTCGAGGCGGACGCGGGGGCACACGCCTGGCTCAGCGACCACCTGGGCACAGAGGTGCGCCTGGTCCATCTCGACGAGCCGGCGCACCGCCGCCCCGTCGACCCGCAGTTCGCGCGGCCCGGCGAGACGGTGAGCTTCGCCGACGGCTACCCGCTCCTGGTGGCCACGCTGGCCTCCCTCGACGCACTCAACTCACTGATAGCCCAGGGTGACCATTCCGACGAGGGCCCACTTCCCATGAACCGTTTCCGGCCGAACGTCGTACTGGACGGCGCCGCCCCCTGGGCGGAGGACGACTGGAAGCGGATCAAGATCGGCGAGATCACCTTCCGGGTCGCCAAACAGTGCGGTCGCTGTGTCGTCACCACCACCGACCAGCGGACGGCGGAGCGCGGCAAGGAGCCGCTGCGCACGCTCGCCCGTCACCGGCGCGTCGGTGACCGGCTGATCTTCGGCCAGAACCTGGTGCCGGAGGGGACCGGGACGCTCCGTGTCGGTGATCCGGTGGAGATCGTCGAATAGGACCCGTCCCCATGGGAAGTCGTACGGTCGCGGAAGGGGGTGAGGGACTGTGCGCACAGCAGCGGGAGTCTGGCGTTGGCGGCGCAATCCGCTGCGCCGTACGACCGACCTCATAGAGGCATGGGCGATGCTCGCCGCCGTCCTGTTGATCGCCCTGGCCGCACCGGCCACAGGCTGGGTGTGCGGGGCGCTGGCCAACACGGCGCTTCAGGAATCGGTGCGCGTCCAGCACCAGCAGCGTCACCTCACGACAGCCGTCGTCGTACGAACGGCGCCGGGGCCGATCACGGTCCCGGACCCCGAGGTGCCTTCGGAGCGGTCGGCGCGCGTGCGGGTCGTCGCCGACTGGACGGCGTCCGACGGCAGCCGGCACACCGACGTAGTGACCACGACCCGGCAGGGGGTGCGGCCGGGCGACCGGTTCCGTATGTGGACGGACGAGCGGGGCCACGTTGTCGACCGCCCGATGGACACCAGCACGGCAGGCACCCACGCCGCAGTCGCGGGCATCGGCGCGGGAGCGGCGAGTGTGGCGCTCATCGAAGGGGGCAGGCGCCTGGTCGTATGGCGTCTCATGCAGCGGCGGTACACCCGTCTCGACCAGGACTGGGCCAGGGCCGGACCCGACTGGGGCCGCACGGACGCCGGCAGCTGAGCCGGCCGAGGCACGTCCGGCGATTCTGCGGGGGAAAGGCAGCGGTGCCCGGTGCCTGCGATTGCAAGGCGGAAGCAGGGGGGCTGACGGGGTCTCCGCTGCCCCGGGCGTGCCGGGAGCAGCGGGAAGGAGCGTCGTAGGGGCTCCGCAGGCCCCGGCGCCGGGCCGCGCGACACCGCGGAGAGCCGCCGGGCACCCCTCGGCCCGGCACGGCTGACCGGTCAACTCCCCGTCTCTCCTCGCGCTACGGTGGGGCGGCCAGATCGTCGGCACAAGGTGGGGGCACAGCAACGTCATGGCACAGGGCACGGTCCAGGTGACGCACAGCGGCACATCGCGGTGGCGGCGCCGCACAGGCGAATACGCCTCTCTCGCCGCAGCCCTGGAGGCCGCGGGAGACGGCGACATCCTCACCGTCGCTCCCGGGACGTACCGGGAGAACCTCGTTGTCCAGCGCGCCGTGACACTGCGCGGCCCCGAGGGCACCGTCGGCTCGGTCCGTATCGCCCCCGTCGACGGTGTGGCACTGACCGTCCGCGCCTCGGCCGTGGTCCAGGACCTGCACATCGAAGGGCAGGACTCGGCCGCGCCAGCCCTGCTCGTCGAGGACGGCACCCCCGAGCTCAGCGGCCTGCGGATCGTGACCCGCTCCGCGGTCGGCATCGAGGTACGCGGCGCCGCCCGGCCCACCGTGCGCCGCTGCACCATCGACAACCCGGCGGGCATCGGCATCGGCGTGCTTGAGGGTGCGGGCGGTGTCTTCGAGGAGTGCGAGGTGGTCGCGGCCGGGCAGTCGGGCGTCTCGGTCCGTGGCGGCGGGCACCCGCGCCTGGAGCGCTGCCGGATCCACCACACCTCGGGCGCGGGCCTGAGCGTCACCGGCGAGGGCAGCGGCCTGGAGGCCATCGGCTGCGAGGTGTACGAGGTCAACGGCACCGGCGTGCAGATCACCGCGCGCGGCTCCGCCCATCTCACCGACTGCACCGTGCACCGCACTTCGGCCGACGGCATCACCCTCGACACCGACGCCGTGCTGACGCTCTGTGACTGCGACATCCATGACATCCCGGAGAACGCGATCGATCTGCGCTCGCGCTCGGTCCTCACCCTGACCCGCTCCACGGTGCGCCGCTTCGGCCGCAACGGTCTGTCGGTCTGGGACCCGGGCACCCGGGTGGACGCCAACCAGTGCGAGATCCACGACAGTACGGGCGACTATCCGGCCGTGTGGATCAGCGACGGCGCGACCGCCGTCCTCGACTCCTGCCGGGTGCACGACGTTCCCGACGCGCTCTTCGTCCTCGACCGCGGCTCGCGCGCCGATGTCGTCGACAGCGACCTGTCCCAGGTGCGCAACACGGCCGTCTCGGTGAGCGACGGCGCGACCGCGCAGCTCGACGACTGCCGGATCCGCGAGGTGTCGACGGGCGCCTGGTTCCGCGACCACGGCAGCGGCGGCACCCTCTCCGGCTGCACCATCGACGGCGCGCAGACCGGCGTCATCGTCACCAAGGGCGCCGATCCGCGCATCGAGCGCTGTACCGTCACCGCGCCCGCCGAGGCGGGCTTCTACGTCTCCGCCGAGGGGCGCGGCACTTTCGACAGCTGCCGGGTCACGGGCAGCAGCGGCTACGGCTTCCATGTGATCGACGGCTGCCGCACGACGCTGACGCGCTGCCGCACCGAGCGCTGTGCGCGCGGTGGTTACGAGTTCGCCGAGGACGGGCAGCTGGTCGAGGACTGCACCAGCGACGAGAGCGGCGTACGGGCGCCGGCCCAGGAGGCCCCCGTCGTACTGACCGCGACGCAGTCCCCCGGGCTGCTCAGCGCGATCCCGGGCCAGCGTCCCGTCGACGGTGTGACCGGGCCCGATCCGGCCGCGGAACCGGCCCGGTCGCCCAAGGCCGTCCTCGGTGAACTCGACGCCCTGGTGGGCCTGGAGAGCGTCAAGCTCGAGGTGCGCGCGCTCACCGACATGATCGAGGTCGGCCGGCGTCGCCAGGAGGCGGGCCTCAAGGCCGCCTCGGTCCGCCGCCATCTGGTCTTCACCGGCTCCCCCGGCACCGGCAAGACGACCGTGGCACGGCTGTACGGCGAGATCCTGGCCTCGCTCGGAGTGCTGGAGCGCGGTCATCTCGTCGAGGTGTCCCGGGTCGACCTGGTCGGCGAGCACATCGGCTCGACGGCCATCCGCACCCAGGAGGCCTTCGACCGGGCGCGCGGCGGTGTGCTGTTCATCGACGAGGCGTACGCGCTGTCCCCCGAGGACTCGGGGCGCGACTTCGGCCGCGAGGCCATCGACACCCTGGTGAAGCTGATGGAGGACCACCGGGAGGCGGTGGTCGTGATCGTCGCCGGGTACACGGCGGAGATGGCCCGCTTCCTGACCACCAACCCCGGTGTGGCGTCCCGTTTCTCACGGACCATCACCTTCTCCGACTACGTACCCGACGAGCTGCTGCGAATCGTGGAACAGCAGGCGGACGACCACGAGTACCGGATCGCCGACGGCACGGCCGAGGCGCTGCTGAAGTACTTCACGGCGCTGCCCAAGGGGCCCGCCTTCGGCAACGGCCGTACCGCGCGCCAGACCTTCGAGTCGATGGTGGAGCGGCACGCGGGCCGGGTCACCCAGCTCGCCGAGATGAATAAGGACGACCTGACCCTCCTCTACCCGGACGACCTGCCCGAACTGCCCTGAGGCCGGACGGCTTCGGGCCGCTGGCGGGGCAGCGTGGCCGGTGGCAGCCGGTCCAGCAGGGCGGTCCTCTCCTCGTCGAAGGCCGGGTCGGCCTGGTACTCGGAGTGCCCCAGGACGGGCGCGGGCAGCGGCTGTTCACGGGTGCGGCCGTAGGCGAGCGGGTCCTTGAGCGCCGCCCGGTCCACTTCGGGCTGCGTGGCGCTCGTGACGCGCACCGGGCCGCCGATCGGGTCGGTGGGGCGCCACAGATTGCGCCAGCAGTGCACCTCCTGGCGCAGCCCGTCCAGGCAGGCGGGGCCGAAGTACAGCGGGAACCAGCGCCCGTACAGCCGCTCAAGCGGTGACCCGTAGGTGAGCAGCGCGACGCGGCGCCGGGTGCGCGGCGGCAGCTGCCAGACGGCGGCGGCCGACAGCACGCTGCCCTGCGAGTGTCCCGAGATGACGAGGCGCCCGCCGGTGCGGTCGGTCCAGGTGGCCATGCGCCAGGTCAGGTCGGGGACGGCGCGCTCGGCGTAGCAGGGGGGCGCGAAGGGGTGCGCCGCGCGCGGCCAGAATGTGCCGACGTCCCAGAGGATGCCGATGGTGCGGCGGGCCGCGGGGTCCCGGTAGGCGCGGCGGCCCCAGGTGCAGAACAGTATGAAGCCGAAGCCGATCATCCAGGAGCCGAGTGCCTGCGCGGTCTGGGCCAGCGATGCCATGAAGTCGGGGGCGTCCGCCGCGGCCCTGCCCGGCACCTGCCCGGTCGTCCAGGCGCCCACCAGCGCGGCGGCGCCGAGCACCAGGGTCGCGGCGGAGGTGACGCCGAGGATCGAAGGGGCGGAGTCGGTGAGGGAGGCCCTGGCGCGGATGCGCGCGATCCGCCGGGTGCGTGCCAGGTCCGGGTCCTCGCCCGGATAGTCGGCCTCGACCTCCGCGGCCAGCGCCCGCCCGGCGCGCCAGGTGCGTACGGCGAGGACGGCGCCCAGGGCGAACAGGACGACCAGCAGGGGCGGGATGACCGACGCCTGCCAGGTGAGCAGCACCGGGGGCCCCTCGATGCTGCCTCCCTCCTCGCCCGGGGTGCCAGGCCCGTCGAGCCAGTCGCCGACGCGCTGGGCCACTCCCCCGGTCATGACGCCGCCGAGCGCGCAGGCCAGCATCGCGACGGCCGGTCCGCCGAAGCCGCGCATCGCCGTACGCGCGTCGGGTGCCCGCCGGTACATGGCGGGCGCGACCACGGCGAGGCCGACGACCAGCGCGCCCTGGGCGAGTGCGATCACCCCGAACGTGAAGTCCCCGGGGAGCCTGCCCCCGGACTCCCAGCCGGGGCGGGACCAGGCGGCGTACAGCATCGACAGGGCCAGCAGGGCGAGCGCCGATCCGGGCAGCAGGGTGACGACGGCCCCGTCGAGCTTCAGGTCGAGGCGCGTTTCGCTGCGGCCCCGGCGGCAGACCACCCAGACCACCACGGCGGCGCCCGCCGCCAGGGATGCCTCGATGGCCCAGCCGAAGCTCTCCAGGAGGGGTCCGGAGGCCCGCCGGTCGTAGCGGGCCCCCGCGCCGGCGAGCGCGGCGGCGACGGTGAGGAAACCGGCGGCGGTGTGGGCGGCGCGCAGCCGGGAGACGAGCCTGCGGCCGTACCAGAAGCCGGGCAGGCCGAGGGCGGGCCGTTCGGTCGGCTCGTCCGGGTCGGGCTCCGCGCCGGGCGGCAGTGGCCGCTGCGACTCGTAGGCGCTCCAGGTGCGGTGGGACAGGTACCAGAGCAGGCCGGTGAGTGCCGCGGGCGCGAGGGCGGCGAGGGCGAGCCGACGTCCGGGCTGCGCCCACCAGCCGCCCTGGGCGGCCGAGGCGAAGCCGAGCCAGGACTTGTCGCGTGAGCAGTCCGGCGAGCCCGCGCACTGCCAGGCCGTCAGGTCGAGGGCGACCTCGCAGGCGGCGGCGACGAGCAGCACAGTGAGGCTGAGGGCGACGAGCCGCACCAGCACCCCGTACACACGCACGGTCTTCTTCAGGCCCGCCGTGTTGGGCTGCATCCAGTGGGCGAGGTTGGCGACCATGAAGGGCAGCAGGAGCAGCCACAGGGCGCGGGCGCCGTTGCCGGAGGTGAGGTTGCACCAGACGTACGCCTCGGGAACCGGCAGGTCGCGGGGCTCCTCGGGGTCGTCCGGGTCCGCCGGAGGGACGTCCGCTTCGACGTCGTCGGCGCGGCGGTACATGGCGGCGGTCTCGTCACCGGTGACCCGGACCGTCCGCGGATCGCCGAGCATCTCCTGGGGGGTGGTGCCGCCGACCCCGTGCACCAGCAGTTCGAGCGCGGGCCCGCCGTCGTCGTCGGGGGACGGTGTGACACGGGGCACTCGATGTCTCGCTCTCGTGATGGCGTGCTGCCGATGGGACGATCGTCTTGCGCGCGGGCGGTGCCGGGTGCGGCCTCCCAGGATCACGGCCGGGGGAGCGGCCGTCCAACGGTTCTCGCCGAATCTCCCCGAGGTCCGGCGAACCTGGGCGCGTGCGAGGATGAGCAATCGCCCACAGACCGTACGGACTCCGGTTCGCGCGGCACCCGATTCCACCCGTGTGCGACCGCTGCATTCGACCGTACGAAAGGACCGGCACGCCCGTGACCGAGAATCAGAACCTGCTCGCCGAGCAGCGTCGCGCCCTGATCCTCGACGAGGTCAGGCGGCGGGGCGGTGTCCGGGTCAACGAGCTCACCAGGAAGCTCAACGTCTCAGACATGACGGTCCGCCGTGACCTGGACGCGCTCGCGCGCCAGGGCGTGGTGGAGAAGGTGCACGGCGGTGCGGTGCCGGTCGTCGAGGCGAGCACGCACGAGCCCGGATTCGAGGCCAAGTCGGGCCTGGAGCTGAGTGCCAAGGAAGACATCGCGCGGGCGGCCGCCGCGATGGCCGTGCCCGGCAGCGCGATCGCGCTGTCCGGTGGAACGACGACGTACGCGCTGGCGCAGCATCTGCTGGAGGTGCCCGATCTGACGGTGGTGACCAATTCGGTGCGGGTCGCCGATGTGTTCCACACCGCTCAGCGCGCGGGCGGCGGGAGCGGGCCGCGTCCCGGGGCGGCCACGGTGGTGCTCACCGGCGGCGTACGGACTCCGTCGGACTCGCTGGTGGGGCCGGTCGCCGACCGGGCGATCCGTTCGCTCCACTTCGATGTGCTCTTCCTCGGTGTGCACGGCATCTCGGTCGAGGCGGGGCTCTCCACCCCGAACCTGGCGGAGGCGGAGACCAACCGCCGGCTGGTGCACGCGGCGCGGCGCGTCGTCGTGGTTGCCGACCACACCAAGTGGGGCACGGTGGGGCTGAGTTCGTTCGCGGCGCTGGACGAGGTCGACACGCTGGTGACGGACTGCGGGATGTCCGCGCCCGACCGGGCGCAGATCGAGGAGCTGCTGCCGGGACTGGTGGTGGCGGGCGAGTCCCGGACCTCCCACGAGGACGGCGAGTCATCTGCCGCCCGCGACGAGCAGGGCACCGAAGACATCTGACGGGCCGCCAGTTATGGTGTGCGGGCCCCGTCCATCACCGAACCCGTTGGGGGTGCAGGTCCATGACACGCCGACTCCGCCCTGTGGAGCTCGATTTCGTCGACTCCGCGCCCGTACGCCTGGTTTTCAGCGCCCAGGTGTCCGCCCCGCCCGAGGCGGTCTACCGGGCGCTCGCCGAGGATGTCGCGGCCTGGCCCAGCTGGTTCGGCGCGCTGACCTACGCCCGGCCCACGGACGGCGGTGCGGGCCGCGAGGTCGGGCTCAAGGGCGGCACGCGCTTCCGCGAGACGGTCATGGCGGCGGAGCCGGGCGAGCGGTACGCGTACCGCGTCGACGAGACCAACGCCCCGGCGCTGCGGGCCCTGTTGGAGGAGTGGCGCCTCACCCCGTCCGGCGCGGGCACGCGCGTCCAGTGGACCTTCGCGATGGCGGGCCCGGCGCCACTGCGGGTGATGCTGCGGCTGGCCCGGCCGGGCCTGGGCCGCGCCTTCCGCGACGCGACGCGCAGCCTGGACCGGCGCCTCGCCAGGCCCGCCGAGCAGCAGTCGGACACCCCTTAGGGCGTGCCGGCCGCGCCCTGGGGCAGCTCCGGCCAGACGCCGGTGGCCAGCAGCGAGTTGATGACCTCGGTGTACGGCGCGATGTCCAGGCCCTGCTCCGCCAGCCAGGTGTCCGAGTAGTACTTGTCGAGGTAGCGGTCGCCCGGGTCGCAGATCAGGGTGACCACGCTGCCCGTACGTCCCTCGGCGACCATCTCCGCGATGATCTTCAGCGCGCTCCACAGACCGGTGCCGGTGGAGCCGCCCGCCTTGCGGCCGATGGCCAGCTCCAGCGCGCGCACGGCCGCGACGCTGGCCGCGTCCGGGACCTTCATCATCCGGTCGATGGCGCCGGGCACGAAGCTCGGCTCCATCCGGGGCCTGCCGATGCCTTCGATGCGCGAACTGCAGTCGCTGGTTGCGAGCGTGTCGTGACGGGTCCAGCCGTCGAAGAAACAGGAGTTCTCCGGGTCGGGGACACAGATGCGGGTGTCGTGCTGCATGTAGTGGACATAGCGCGCGATGGTCGCCGAGGTGCCACCGGTCCCGGCGGTCGCGACGATCCAGGCCGGTTCCGGGTAGCGCTCCAACTTCAGCTGCTGGTAGATGGATTCGGCGATGTTGTTGTTGCCGCGCCAGTCGGTGGCCCGCTCCGCGTAGGTGAACTGGTCCATGTAGTGCCCGCCGGACTCGGCGGCGAGAGCGGCCGACTGCTCGTACATCTTCCGCGGGTCGTCCACGAAGTGGCACTGCCCGCCGTGGGATTCGATCAGGCGGCACTTCTCCGGGCTGGTCGTGCGGGGCATCACCGCGATGAACGGCACTCCGATCAGCTTCGCGAAGTACGCCTCGGAGACCGCGGTCGAGCCGCTGGACGCCTCGATGACCGGCTTGCCCGGCCTGATCCAGCCGTTGCACAGGCCGTAGAGGAAGAGCGAGCGGGCCAGCCGGTGCTTGAGGCTGCCGGTCGGGTGGGTGGACTCGTCCTTGAGGTACAGGTCGATCCCCCACTCCTCGGGCAGCGGGAAGAGCAGCAGATGGGTGTCCGCGGAGCGATTGGCGTCGGCGTGGACCTTGCGGACCGCTTCTTTGAGCCAGGCCCGGTACGCCGGATCGCTCCGGTCGACATCGATGGTCGCCGTGGCGACGCCGCTGCGGGCCTGGTCAGTGCTGCTGCTCATGCGGGGCACTCCTCGTCGTGGCGTCCCTGCGGCAGGTGCTTCCACCAGCGGGACTCCTGTCTCCCGCCTGCCACTTTAGGTCTCTCACCTGCACAAACGTTTACTTTGGGCTTCCATAGCAATCACTTGTGGGACGTAAGGGACGGGAGCGGGGCACGGGCCCGTCCTTTTGTATTTGACCACCCAGGGCCCCTGGTGCGCACGCCCAGGCTTGGGCAGACTGCCCAACAGGAACATGCATGCGCGAAGGGGGCGAAGTGGAATGGCGGAGCCCGAATTCAGCGCTACGGGCGTACGGATAGAGCGTTGGCCCCGCTCACTCACCAAGGCCGGCCAGGTGCTGGTCAAGGACGGCAGGCTGGTCCTGCTCACGAGTAATGGGCGAGAGATCGACAGTGCGCCGCTGGGCTCCGTACAGGCGGGCAAGGCCTGGTTCGCCGGGGACGACAGCACGGTGGCGACGGTCAACGGCACCCGCTACCGGCTCACCATGGGCCATGGCGGACGCAAGCCCGACGGGGCGGAACTGGCCTACCGGTTTCTGGAGGCGGTCCGCAGCGCACGGACCTCCCGGAACACTCAGGGGGCGCGGGATTGACGGGACGCGAGTTGCGGACAGTCAGCCTCTGAGTGACTCTGGTTGGACGTCACTCAGGGTGCACCGGCGGTAACGCTCGGATTTCCGCCGCCGGACCAATCAGCAGGCAACCACTGCTGGATCCGTTCTTCGTCTTCTTCCGGACCTCATTCGGGGAGTCGCAGCCGTGATCAGTCAGTCAAGCAAGCACTGCACGGTGGAACTTCAAGCTCTGCCGTCGCGGATCGGCCAGGTCCGCAGAATCATCTCGGCGCAATTGCGCTACTGGCATCTGGATTCTCTGATCGACCCGGCGGCGCTCGGCGTCACGGAGCTGCTGACCAACGTCCACCGGCACGCGGAGCCGGACAAGATGTGTGTCGTGGAGATCGAGCAGTTGCTCGAACACCTCACGGTGTCGGTCCACGACCACGACCCGCGTCTTCCCACGGTCGGCGCCGCCGAGGAGTTCGACACCTGCGGTCGCGGTCTCGCGCTGATAGAGGCGGTCAGCGAAAGCTGGGGCGTACGTCCGCAGGGCGACGCGGGCAAGATCGTGTGGTTCACGCTGCCCACGCCGCAACTCGTCGCGACACCGCCCACGAACCCGGTGTACGGGGCGACCTCCTTGCACGGGCGCACCGTCACCCGGTCGGCCGTAGTGGGCTGACCGGGCGCAGATACCTTGCCCCGCCGCACCGTCACTCGTTGGCGATGGCGCGCAGTACGTCCAGGCGCGCAGCCCTGCGGGCCGGCCGGCGGCGCGCCGACGCGCCGGTGGTGAGCCCGACCAGTGCGGCCACGGTGAGCTGCACCGGGGGCACCGCGAACGCGAACGCGGTGTCGCCCGCACCCTCGGACGCCTGGACGAGCACCCAGCCGGGGTGGCCACCCAGGGCCACCCCGCCCGCCGTAACGAAAGCCGCGACCAGCACCGATTCCCAGCGGACCCGGTGCTGCCGACCGTATCTGACTCATCGTCAGGGTACGAACGTACTCACTGCCGGGCGAACCGGTCGAGCACCCCGAGCTCCAGGTCCCGCATGGACGGGCTGCCCTTGTGGCCCGCGTCGTCGACCACCACGAGCTCCGCGGCGGGCCAGGCGCGGGCGAGTTCCCAGGCGCTGCCGTGCGGGCTGCTCAGGTCGTGGCGGCCGTGCAGCAGGACACCCGGGATCTTGGCCAACCGGTCCGCGTCGCGCAGAATCTCGCCCTCGTCCAGCCAGGCGCCGTGGGAGAAGTAGTGGGAAGCGATACGGACCAGGGAGATGCGGTCCGCCGACGGGCGGTCGCCGTAAGGGTTGGCGCTGCCGTGCGGTTCGAGGGAGAGCACCGCGTCCTCCCATGCGCACCAGTCGGCGGTGGCCTTCGCCCGCACGTGCGGATCAGGGTCCGACACCAGTCGCGCGTAGGCCGCGAGGAGGTCACCGTCCCGGTCGGCCTCCGGAACGCCCGCCCTGAACCGGTCCCATGCCTCGGGGAAGAACCTCGCGACGCCCCGGTAGAGCCAGTCGATCTCCGAGCGCCGGCTCATCGTGACCCCGCAGATGACGATCTCCGACACCCGCCGCGGGTGCCGCTGGGCGTAGGTGAGGATCAGCGTGGAGCCCCACGAGCCGCCGAAGAGCAGCCAGCGGTCGATGCCCAGGTGCTCCCTCAACTGCTCCATGTCACGGATCAGATGGTGGGTGGTGTTGTGGCTCATGTCGGTGGTGGGGTCACTGGCATGGGGTGTGCTGCGGCCGCAGCCCCGCTGGTCGAAGAGGACGATCCGGTAGCGCTCGGGGTCGAAGTACTGGCGCAGTCGGGGCTTGCAGCCGGAGCCGGGGCCGCCGTGGACAAAAGCCGCGGGCTTGCCCTCCGGGTTGCCGCTGACCTCCCAGTGGACCAGGTTGCCGTCACCGACATCGAGCATGCCCTCGTCGTACGGCTCGATGGGCGGGTAGAGCTCGGCCATGTCATGGTCCCCTTCGGTTTCGGGCGCGCCCGGTGCGGCAGGGAAACGTACGTGACCTATCCGGCGCCCGCAAGCGCGGCCAGCGGGTCGTCGAGCACCGGCTGCCAGGCCAACTCCGCCGCCCCGACCAGGCTGTTGTGGTCGAGGGTGCACGGCAGGATGGGTACGCCGCCACTGCGCCCCCACAGGCTGCGGTCGGCAACGACGGCGCGCAGCCGCTCGGGGTCGGCTTCGAGCAGCTCGCGGTGCAGGCCGCCGAGGATGATGCGGTCCGGGTTGAGGATGTTGACGAGGCCGGCCAGCCCCTGGCCGAGACGGTCGACGATCTCCTCACCCGCCGCCCGTACCGTCGGGTCGTCGTACTCGTCGCGCAGCAGATCGCGGGACTGCTGAAGCAGCGAGCCCTCGGGACCCGGGGCACGGCCCGCGGCGGTAAGGAAGGCGAGCGGGTCGGCCTCGACGTCGAGGCAGCCGCGACTGCCGCAGTAGCAGGGGCGGCCCTCGGGGTTGACCGTGAGGTGGCCGACCTCCAGGGCGAGGCCCGAACTGCCGGTGTGCAGGCGGCCGTCGAGCACCAGCGCCCCGCCGACGCCACGGTGTCCGGTGGCGACGCAGAGCAGGTGCTGGGCGCCGCGGCCCGCGCCGTGGCGATGCTCGGCGAGGGCGGCGAGGTTGACGTCGTTACCGGTGAAGGCGGGGCCTTCGATGCCCGCCGCGCGTACCTGCTCGGCGAAGATGTCGCAGACCGGGGCGCCCGCGGGCCACGCGAGGTGCAGCGGGTTGAGGGCGGTGCCCTCCGGTTCGGCCACCGCGGACGGCACGGCGAGGCCCGCGCCGACGCAGCGCAGCCCGCTGTCGCGCAGGAGCCCGGCGCCCGCTTCGACCACCGATCCGAGTACCTGCGCCGGGTCGGCCGACACCGCCTCGCAGCCGGGTGCGGTCGCCACGATCCGGCCGCCGAGGCCGACGAGCGCGGCCCGGAAGCCGTCGGCGTGGATCTGGGCGGCGAGGACGACGGGGCCCGAGTCGTTGACGGCCAGCCGGTGCGAGGGGCGGCCCTGTGAACCGGCCGCGGCCCCCGGCCTGGAGTCGACCTGGATCAGCCCGAGCGCCTCCAGCTCGGCGGCGACCGCGCCCGCGGTGGCCCGGGTGACGCCGAGTTCGGCGGTGAGAACGGCACGGGTGGGCGCCCGGCCCGTGTGCACCAGTTCCAGGGCAGGCCCGAGCGCGCTCCGGCCTCTCTCCAGCCGTGTCCTGATCGTGCTCGCCTTGCCGTTCATGGGGGCGAGTCTCCCATGTTCCGGAAGATCGTCCGGGCCCGGCTCCCCTTGCCCCGGCCGGTTTTCGCCGCTCTCACCACGCGTTTTGTCCGGATCGGGGCCCGGCCCCTATGCTGCATTTGTGCCGCTACTAAACAAACTACGGACGGCGTCCTCGGGGAACGAGGGCGCGACCAGTGCCGCAGCCTCCCTGTCCCGTCTCCGTACCGCGCTGACCGTGTTCTTCGCCCTCGACGGCTTCCTCTTCGCCGGCTGGGTGGTCCGCATCCCCGCCATCAACGCTGCCGCCCTGCTGGGGTACTCCGCCCGCAACGCGTCGTCCGCCCGACCCGGCTGAGCGCGGATGAACCGGATGGCGACGTGAATGAGTAGACGTACTCAGGCGAAAGCGGCGCACCCGGAGCACCATGAGGGTATCCGCTCAATCACCCGCAGGAGGAGAAGACCATGAGCTCCCGGCAACGCCTGCACGACCTCGTGCGACTGACATTCCGCAACCGCGCCTCGCTCGTCTACCTGAGCCTGGTCGCCGCGACCGCGGTGTTCGTCGCGATCGACACTCTCTTCGTCACCCATGAGGACGCCTCGCTCGCCGGTGTGTGGCCGCTGCTCCTCGCCGCACCGACAATCTTCGCCTTCTTCATCGGTGGCTCGATGTTCGGGGAGACCGTGGCCGGGTCCGCCGGATTCCTGTACGTCGCCCTGGTGCTCTCGGTCCTGATCCAGTCGCTCGCGCTCGGCCTGTTCGTCCGCCTGCTGCGCGGCGCCGCGAGCCCCACTCGTCCCCAGGGCGCCTGACTCGCCCGTTCCGCTGCCACAATCTCCGGCATGGACATCGCCGAACACATCAACTGCCTGGGCAGGGAAGGCCAGTTGCTGGCCGCCGCCGCGGAGCGTGCGGGCCCCGGCGCCGAGGTGCCCACCTGTCCCGGCTGGCAGGTGCGGGATCTGCTGCGGCACACCGGCATGGTGCACCGGTGGGCGACGATGTACGTCCTGGAGGGGCACACCTCTTACCGGCCCGGCGAGGGCGAGCCGAAGCTCGACGGGGACGCGCTGCTCGGCTGGTTCCGGGAGGGACACGCGCTGCTGACCGCCGCGCTGGGCGCCGCGCCCGAGGATCTGGAGTGCTGGACCTTCCTGCCCGCCCCTTCGCCGCTCGCCTTCTGGGCAAGGCGCCAGGCCCACGAGACGGCGATCCACCGCGCGGACGCCGAGTCGGCGCTCGACGGTGAACTCTCCCCGCTGCCAACGGGCTTCGCGGTGGACGGCATCGACGAGTTGCTCCGCGCGTTCCACGCCCGCCGCAGCAGTCGAGTACGTACCGAGAAGCCCGCTGTACTGCGCGTACGGGCCACGGATTCGGGCGACGTATGGACCGTACGGCTCTCCCAGGAGGCGCCTCGGGCCGTGCACCGGAAGCCTGCGGACGCGGGTGGGCAAGCAACGGAAGAGGCAGTGACGGACTGCGAGTTGAGCGGCCCCGCCGAGCGGCTCTACCTGACGCTCTGGAACCGGCTGCCGCTCGGTGCTCTGACCTCGGCGGGCGACGCGGCACTCGCCGCACTGTGGCGCGAGAAGTCGGGCATCACCTGGTCATGAGCACTGGGCGGGCGTCGCGCGCCGCACCCGCGCACCTGTGCGCCGCGCAGGCTTCACTTGCCCACCGGCCGGACACCCTGTGAAACTTCACATCATGGCGCCAAGGACGCGGGCCCAGCGTGACGCGATAACCGTCGAGATTGCTTACGCACTGCTGAGCGCGGCCGTCCTGGCGGGTGTCTCCTTCGCCGCGATCACCGCACCCGTGTATCTCCTGGTCTCCTCACCGGCCGTGAACAAGCTCATGCTGATAACTGGTTGCTCGCTGGCCGGAGCCGTGTACATCCTGCGGGTCGCGCATGTGCTGTGGCGCTACAAGGGCGCACCCGGCACTCAGCCGAGCCAGCCCGGCCGCACAAGCCCCGACTCGTAGGCGAGCACCACCAGTTGGGCCCGGTCGCGGGCGCCGAGCTTCACCATGGTTCGGCTGACGTGCGTCTTGGCGGTGAGCGGACTGACGACGAGCCTGCGGGCGATCTCGTCGTTGGAGAGCCCGATGCCCACCAGGGCCATCACTTCCCGCTCCCGCTCGGTGAGCTGGTTCAGCGCATCGGCCCGGGTCGGCTCCTTGGAGCGGGCCGCGAACTCCGCGATCAGCCTTCGCGTGACTCCGGGCGAAAGCAGCGCGTCCCCGTCCACCACCGCCCTTACCGCGCGCAGCAGTTCCTCCGGTTCGGTGTCCTTCACGAGGAAACCCGAGGCCCCGGAGCGGATCGCCTCGAAGACGTACTCGTCGAGCTCGAAGGTGGTCAGCATGATGACCTTCACACCGTCGAGCGAGGGGGTGTCGGTGATGCCACGGGTGGCGGCGAGGCCGTCGAGGAGCGGCATGCGAATGTCCATCAGTACGACGTCGGGGCGCAGTTCGCGCACCAGGCGAACCGCCTCCTCACCGTCCGCCGCCTCACCGGCGACCTCGATGTCGGGCTGCGCGGTCAACAGGGCACGGAAGCCCGCCCGCACCAGCGACTGGTCGTCGGCAAGCAGTACGCGGATCACGAGTTCTCCTTCGGCGCGGCTGCGAGGGGCAGGGTGACCTCCACCCGGAAGCCGCCGTCCGGGCGCGGCCCGGCCTCGATCGTGCCACCGAGGGACGCCGCGCGCTCGCGCATTCCCACCAGTCCGTTGCCGCTGCCGCCCGCGTCGCCGCCGGTGCCCGGCCCTTCGTCGTCGATCCGCAGGTCCAGGCGGCCGAGGGTGTATCCGAGCCTGACCCGGGCGCTGCGGGATCCTGAGTGTCTGACGACATTGGTCAGGGCCTCCTGGATGATGCGGAAGGCGGCCAGGTCGACGCCAGGTGGCAGGGCGGCCGGTACGCCGTCGGTCTCGATCTCGACGGTGAGGCCCGCGCCCGAGGCCTGTTCCACGAGCTCGTCGAGGCGGTCGAGTCCGGGCGCCGGGGCGCGCGGTGCGTCGCCGGGCGTCCGCAGCGTGTCGAGCACCTACCGCACCTCGCCGAGCGCCTCCTTGCTGGCGGCCTTGATGGTGGTCAGGGCGGAACGCGCCTGCTCCGGGTCGGAGTCGAGCAGCGCCAGGCCGACGCCCGCCTGGACGTTGATGACCGAGATGCTGTGGGCGAGTACGTCGTGCAGCTCACGGGCGATACGCAGCCGCTCCTCGTCGGTGCGGCGCTTCGCGGCCTGCGCACGCACGATGCGGTCGCGGGCCCACTGCTCGCGGCGTACCCGCACAAGCTCCGCGGCGGCCGCGACAGCCAACACCCAGGCGGCGACCACCAGTTCCTGGGACCAGGGCTCCGCCTGCCCACCGGCGGGCGGCAGCCATCGGTAGAGCACATGCGCGACCACCAGATGCCCGAGCCAGAGCATCCCGAGCGACCACCAGGCCGCATTCCTGTGCCCGCCGACCAGGGCGCTGAAGCAGCCCACGGCGGCGGTGACGAAGACCGGCCCGTACGGGTATCCGGCGCCCAGGTAGACCATCACGGTCGCCGATGTGGCGAACACGGCGAACACCGGGAAGCGCCGGCGCACCAGGAGCGTCGCCGGGCCCGCGGCCAGCAGCAGCCGCGCGAAGAGGTCGAGCGGCTCGCGCTCGCCGAGCTGGCCGTGCGCCGCGAACGTCGACCCCACCTGTACGAACACGGCCAGGAGGATGGTGGAGGCCCAGGGCAGCCCGCCGCCCAGCGGCCGGGTCGCCCAGGCACGCCACGACGACGGCCCGCCCCGTTCCCGGGGAGGACCGCCGCGGCCGCATTCACGCTGCGCTTTCATACCGGCCACGCTAGACGGGCGGGGCGGCCGGGGCGTCAGCCCGGCGGGGTGATCACGCGTACTCCCTGTGCAGTACCGGAGCGGGCCGAAATGCCGTGGGTTCAGGACGCGGCGTCACTACCGGGGGCGGCCGGGCTACCGGCGGCGGCCCGGCTGCCGGCGGCGGCCCGGCTGCCGGCGGCGGCCCGGCTGCCGGCGGCGGCCCGGCTGCCGGCGGCGGCCCGGCTGCCGGCGGCGGCCCGGCTGCCGGGGCCTGGTGCCCGACCGCCGATCAGGCCCACGGCGTGGGCGAGGCCTGCTGCGGAGTGGGCGAAGAACGCGTCGCGGTCCTCCACGATCCGGTTGAACTGCCCGAACACCTCGAAGGAGATCAGACCGAAGAGCTGGGCCCAGGCGGCGACCAGGGCGGCGACGACCGACGGGGGGAGGTCCGGAGCCACATCGGCGGCGAGCCGCTCCGCCTCGGGGCGCAGCGCGGCCGTGAGGCGCGGGACGGCCAGACCGTCCGTGCGGTGGGCGTCGCGCAGGACGGAGATGAGCGCCAGGCCGACGCGGGAGGCGGGGCCGACGGTCGCCTGAGGCGCTGTGTAGCCGGGGACCGGCGAGCCGTAGATCAGGGCGTATTCGTGGGGGTGGGCGAGAGCCCAGGTGCGTGTGGCCAGGCAGACGGCTCCCCAGCGTGCAGGGTGGGCGGCGCGGGCGGGCTGCTGGGCGAGTGCGGTCTCGGCGGCAGAGCCCACGGCGTCGTACGCGTCGACGATCAAGGCGGTCAGGAGGTCGTCGCGGCTCGGGAAGTAGCGGTAGAGCGCCGAGGAGACCATGCCGAGTTCGCGGGCGACGGCGCGCAGCGAAAGCTTTGACGCACCGTCGGCGGCGAGCTGTCTGCGGGCCTCTTCCTTGATGGCCGCGGTGACTTCGATACGGGCTCGTTCCCTGGCTCCGCGCATGGTGCTCATAGGAGCAGTCTGACATGTTAGAGAACACCGATCAATAACGAGAGCAGCGCTCTTGCTTTGGATCACGGAACTGGTGCACACTGCTCTCAAGCGAGAGCAGTGCTCACGAAACTAGGGGTACACCATGTCCACGCACGTGCAGAAGCCCGGCTGGTTCACAGTGAACGTCCTCAACCGCACCATCGCCTGGCTCACCCGCCGCGGACTAAGCGTCTGGGGCTCCCGGGTGCTGGCGGTCCGCGGCCGCAAGAGCGGCGAGTGGCGCCGCACCCCGGTCAATCTACTGACCGTGGAGAGCGACATGTACCTCGTGGCCCCCCGCGGACACGTGCAGTGGACGCACAACATGCGGGCCGCCGGCGGCGGCGAACTGCACCTGGGCAAGAAGGCCGAGGTGTTCACCGCCACCGAGGTGACCGACGACGAAAAGCCCGAGATCCTCCGCGCCTACCTCAAGCGCTGGAAGGCGGAAGTCGGGGTCTTCTTCGGCGGCGTCGGCCCGGACTCCTCCACCGAGGAGCTGCGCCGCATCGCCCCCGACCACCCCGTCTTCCGTATCACTGTCACCGGCTGACAGTCACTCCTTGCCGGACGACGACTTGTCCGACGCTGAATTGTCCGACGCCGACTTGTCGGGCAATGACTTGTCGGACGACGCCCTGCGGTCCATCGCGCTCAGCGCACGCTGTGCCATCGGGTGCGAACGCACCATCTCCGCCATCGTGGTCGAACCGCGGGCGATCCCCGCGAACGCCTTCCACGCGGGGCGAAATCCGGTGAGCGCCGCGTGCAGCATTCCCGGCCGCTTCTCGAAGAGCGTGCGCATCCGCCGCCCGACGCCCATCTCCACGCCGAGCCCCGCCTTGATCGCGAAGGCGTAGTTCAGCGCCTGGCGGCGGGCGTCCACGGCATCGTGCGTCTCCGCGATCCGCACCGCCCACTCACCCGCGAGCCGCCCGGAACGCAGCGCGAAGGAGATCCCCTCGCGCGTCCAAGGCTCCAGCAGTCCCGCCGCGTCCCCGCACACCAGCACCCGGCCGCGCGACAATGGCGAGTCGTCGCTGCGGCACCGCGTCAGATGTCCGGAGGACAGCGCGGGCTCGAAGCCGGCGAGCCCGAGCCGGGCGATGAAGTCCTCCAGATACCGCTTGGTTTCGGCGCCCTCGCCGCGCTCCGAGATCACCCCGACCGTCAGCGTCTCCCCCTTGGGGAACACCCAGCCGTAACTCCCGGGAATCGGGCCCCAGTCGATGAGCACCCGACCCGCCCAGTCCTCGGCGACCGTCGCCGGCACCGGGATCTCCGCCTCAAGCCCGAGGTCCACCTGGTCGAGCTTCACCCCGACATGCGCTCCTATCCGGCTGGCGCTGCCGTCGGCGCCGACCACCGCGCGGGCCAGTACCGTCTCGCCGTCCGACAGGACGACGGCCACCGTGCGCCGGTCCGGCACGGCAGCGCCGTGCTGCTCAACGCGCACCACCGTCGCGCCGGTGCGCAGGACGGCGCCGACCTTCTGTGCCTCCGCCACCAGGCCGGCGTCGAACTCCGGCCGGTTGATGAGGCCGAAGAGCATCTGCTTCGAGCGGCGTGTCCGTGTCAGCTTCCCGTCCAACGAGAACGTCACGGCATGCACGCGGTCCCTGAAGGGCAGTTCGAAGCCCGGCGGCAGGGCGTCGCGCGACGGCCCGATGATGCCGCCCCCGCATGTCTTGTAGCGCGGGAGCGACGCCTTCTCCAACAGGAGTACGCGCCGTCCCGCGACCCCGGCCGCATAGGCCGCCGAGGCCCCCGCGGGCCCGGCGCCGACCACTACGACGTCCCACACCGGTTGTTCGTTCTCACGTCCGGCGTCTGCGTTCTCGCTGCTCACGATGTGCTTCTGCTCCTGATCCGCCCGGTGTCCCGTACTGCTGACCGCATCCTACGGCTCGGGGCCGACCGGTCTCCCTGTGGGAGGATCGCCCCTGTCCGCGCCGTACGAACACGTACACGTATCTCAACGTCGCACCCACGAGGAGCGTGCCCATGACCGTCCATCCGATCGCCGAGACCATCGCCTCACTGATGCCCCGCGCCAAAACGGAGCTGACCGAGCTGGTGGCCTTCCAGTCGGTGGCGGACCCGGCCCAGTTCCCGAAGAGCGAGTGCGAGGCCGCCGCGAACTGGGTGGCCGATGCGCTGCGCGCCGAGGGCTTCCAGGACGTCGCGCTTCTGGACACCCCCGACGGCACCCAGTCGGTCTACGGTTTCCTGCCCGGCCCCGCGGACGCGCCGACCGTTCTGCTGTACGCGCACTACGACGTGCAGCCGCCGCTCGACGAGTCGGCCTGGTTGTCCCCGCCGTTCGAACTGACCGACCGCAATGGCCGCTGGTACGGGCGCGGCGCGGCGGACTGCAAGGGCGGCTTCATCATGCACCTGCTCGCGCTGCGCGCCCTCAAGGCGAACGGCGGCATCCCGGTCTCCGTGAAGGTGATCGCGGAGGGCTCGGAGGAGCAGGGCACCGGAGGTCTGGAGCGGTACGCCGAGGCGCACCCCGGGCTGCTGGCGGCGGACACCATCGTCATCGGCGACACCGGCAACTTCCGGGTGGGCCTGCCGACGGTGACCGCGACCCTGCGCGGCATGACCATGCTGCGGGTGCGCGTCGACACCCTCGAAGGCAACCTGCACTCGGGCCAGTTCGGTGGCGCCGCCCCGGACGCGCTCGCCGCGCTCATCCAGCTGCTGGCCTCGCTGCGCGACGAGCACGGCACGACGACCGTGGACGGGCTGACCGCGGACGCCTCCTGGGACGGTCTGGAGTACCCCGAGGCGGAGTTCCGCAAGGACGCCAGGGTGCTCGACGGCGTACAGCTGATCAGTGACGGCAGCGTCGCCGACCGCATCTGGGCCCGCCCCGCGGTGACGGTCGTCGGCATCGACTGCCCGCCGGTGGTGGGCGCCACTCCGTCGCTGCAGGCCAGTGCGCGCGCGCAGATCAGCCTGCGGGTGCCGCCGGGCCAGGACGCGACCCAGGCCACCAAGCTGCTGACCGCGCACCTCGAATCGCACACGCCGTGGGGCGCGCGGGTCTCGGTGGAGCAGGTGGGCCAGGGCCAGCCGTTCAAGGCCGACATCACCAGCCCGGCGTACACCTCGATGGCGGACGCGATGCGCGTGGCGTACCCGGGCGAGGAGATGCAGGCATCGGGCATGGGCGGCTCGATCCCGCTGTGCAACACGCTTTCCGCGCTCTACCCCGAGGCGGAGATCCTGCTCATCGGCCTGAGCGAGCCGGAGGCGCAGATCCATGCGGTGAACGAGAGCGTCTCGCCCGAGGAGCTGGAGCGGCTGTCGGTCACCGAGGCGCTGTTCCTGGTCAACTACGCGGAGTCCAAGAAGGCCTGAAAGGCCCGGTACACACCAGTACACACCGGCACACGGCCGGACTCGGCTGACGGCGAAGTCGCCGACAGCGAAGATCCGTGCGGCGGACGATCCCCTTGCCTACGTTCGCCGCATGGATCTCGTTGAAGTAGTCCCGCAGCGCCTGCACATGTTCCGCTTCCCGATCGGCCAGGCCTACCTGTGGCGCGACGGCGCCGAACTGACCCTCGTCGACGCGGGCGACAGGAACGCGGCAGCCCCGATCGAAGAGGCGATACGCGGCCTGGGCCTCGATCCGTCCGGTCTGCGCCAGATCGTCCTGACCCACTGCCATCGTGACCACGTCGGCGCCGCGCAGGAACTGGCCGACCGGTACGGCGCCGAGATCGTGGCGCACCGGCTCGAAGCACCCGTGATCCGCGGCGAGCAGCCGGTACCCGAGCCCGTACTGCTCGACTGGGAGCTCCCGTTGTACGCGTACGGGCTGACCGTGCCGCCGGCCCCGCCCACCCGGGTGGACCGGGAGGTGGCGGACGGTGACGTGCTGGCGTTCGGCGGCGGCGCGCGGGTGGTGCACTCCCCCGGCCATACGGACGGGAGCATCGGCGTCCATCTGCCGCGGTACGGCGTGCTGTTCACCGGTGACTGCGTCGCCGCCGTGGACCGGGTCATGCTGGGCGTGTTCAACACCGACCGGGAGCAGGCCCTGGCCTCGTTCCGCCGGTTGGCGGCGCTCGCCCCCACCACCGCGTGCTTCGGTCACGGCGACCCGCTGACGGACGACACCGCGGCGCTCCTGCGTGCCTCAGCCGACCGGGACTCCGGCCTCCAGGTTGAGCACGACTGACCGCTCGCGGGCCCGCAGCGCCCAGCGCAGCCGCTCGAAACGGTTCGGGGGCAGCAGCCCGGCCGCCTCCTTCTCGGTGACGAAGCGCCAACCGCGCAGCTCGGCGCCCGGCAGCAGCAGCCGCTCGGCCTGTGCGCTGTCCAGCCGCCCGCCGTCGAAAATCAGCCGCAGTCCGCCGTACGCGGGTGGCCTCGGCGGTTCCCAGTCGACCACCAACAGCGCGGGTACCCGGTCGAGTTCGATGCCTATTTCCTCCGCGACCTCACGCATGCCGGCGTGCGCGGGCGCCTCGCCCGACTCCACCACACCGCCGGGGAATTCCCAGCCGGGCTTGTACGTGGGGTCGACGAGCAGCACCCGGTCCGCGTCGTCGAAGAGCAGGACCCCGGCGGCGAGGGTCTCGGCGGTCGGCGCGGGGGTCTGTACGATCCCGCAGTTGCCGACGGCCCCGGTCCGTACCGCGTCGGCTATGCGCGACGCCGTCTGGGCGGGGGTGAGCTCGTCGGCGTCGACGACGTACGCGTCGGCGGTGAGCCAGGGCAGGGCCGCCCGGTAGGGCTCGATGTGCGCGAACGCCCACTGCCGTACGCGCCCACTCGTCTCCGGGTCGTCCGGCGACTCCTCACGGGCGGCGATACGTCGGCGCAGGATCGTTTCGTCTGTCGACAGCAGTACATGGCACACCGGGATACGCCGGGAGGCGAGAGCGCCGAAGATCTCGTCGCGGTACTCCTGGCGCAGCAGCGTCATCGGCACCACCAGACTGCCGCCCACCTCGGCCAGCAGGGCGGCTGCGGTGTCGACGACGAGGCGGCGCCAGATCGGCAGATCCTGATAGTCGTCGACCTCGGCGAGCCTCTTGTGCGGCAGCAGTTGCCGCAGTCCCGCGCCGATCAGCTCCGGGTCGTAGAAGGTGCTGTTCGGGATCAGATCGATCAGTTCGCGTGCGGCGCTGGTTTTGCCCGCACTGAACGCACCGTTGATCCAGACGACAATCACTAGTACTCCAGGGTGGGAAGTCCGCTGACCAGCGGCGGAGCGGGTTTCGCCGGTTCGTCTGGGAGAGGTATGGGAAAGGAGGGTGTCCACAGCCCGGCTCCCACCACCTCCTTCTCGCAGACTCCCTGGAGATACCCAACGATCCGCTCTTCCATCGCGATCGTCACCTCGCTGTACGTACCCTCCACACCGGGCAGCTCATGCCGGCTGGTGACCGCATAGACGGTGGCGATGGCGACCTTGCCGGTTTTGCGGTCGGTGCGACGGCGCTTCATCTGGACCGCCTGGCAGGCGCCGGGGAAGAGCAAGTTACTGACCGGTGGCGTCCTTGATCCGGCGGATCTCGGAGTGGCCGTGGCCGCTGCCCCGGGTGTAATCACGTCTATGTTCGACCACTACGACCGGCTCTGGCCCCGCATCGAGAGCTGATCACGGCCCGCCCCGGCGTCTGCTGGCCGGGTAGACCGTGGCGCCCTTGAGTCTTCGGTGTTTTCTCGGCTGTTGGAGAGGCATGCGAGGTGCGGTACGTCTCTCCAGGGCTCGCGGCCGAGGCAGCCGTCCGTGCCGGAGAGGGTCTGCTTGCCGTAAAGGAGTTGCGACTGCTCCTTCTGCGGTTCAAGGGATCCAGCGTCGCCGCCCAGGCAACAGCCGCTGCCTGGGCAGTGGTCAGCGCGAGACCCGAGCTCGCCACGTCGGTGCTTCACTGACATGCTCCCGGCTCCCCACGAGAGGCTTCGCGGCTGCCTGGGTTCAGCTCGGGTTGGTCGTAACCTCCAAGTCGCGCAGGCGATGGCGGTGATGATGAGAAGGAGTATCCATCCGCCGGAGGAGGACCCGGTTGCTTGCTCCTCGGTGATTGGTTCCCGACGGAGTTCGGCCTTCTCGATGGAGTCGCGCCGGCGCGAGGCCTCAAGCCGCCGTGCTCCCGGTTCCGGTGCTTGTCCTGTTCCGATTGGGCGTCATCGACGGTTTCGTGGACGTCCCCCTCGCCGTCGTAGCCCCGGCCCGCTACACTCCAGCCGCCCAGCCAAACCCACAGGTCAAACAGCGAACTACGGCTGGAGTACTAGGCGAAGGCTCACTGCAGCACCTGGAAGTCCGCCACCGCGCGCACGCCCGCGTCGAGGACCGCATCCGCTGCGGCAAACCCACCGGCTTGGGCCGCTTCCCCCTCCCGACACTTCCACGTCAACCAAGCGTGGCTGGAGCTATCCCTGACCGCCCTCGACCTGCTCGCCTGGACTCGCCTCCTGCTGGAGGGCGAACTCGCAGCCGCCGAGCCGAAGAAGCTCCGCTACCGGCTGCTACACGCAGCTGCCCGCATCATCCGCGGCGGACGCCGCACGCACCTGCGGATCGCCGCGATCTGGCCCTGGCGAAACGCGCTGACCAGCGCATTCGCTCGCCTAGCGGCCCTACCACGGCCAGCCACCTGAACCTCGGCACCGTCCCTGCACACCCACGACCCGAGGAACCCAGGAGAAACCGACTCGCGCGTCGGGCCTCGACGCAGCCAATGATCAGAAACCCCACTCCACAGCCATCACTCCAGCTCAGCCACCCGAAGCGAAACAGGGAGGCTAGTGGCAGTCGGTCAGGTCGTGCCCGGCCGGACCGTGATCGGGTCGGTCGTCGGGTCAGGATCCGGAGGACTCGTCGTACCGGTGGAAGCCGTGGCCCGTCTTGCGGCCCAGTCTGCCCTCCCGGACCATCCGGGTGAGCAAAGGGGGCAGCTCGGGGACCAGGTCGTCGGAGTTCTCCGCCATCGAGCGGGCCACGTCGGTGATCGTGTCGATCCCGATCAGATCGAGCAGCGCGAGCGGACCCATGGGATGTCCGCAGCCCAGCACCATTCCCCGGTCGATGTCGTCAGCGTCGGCGATGCCCTGGTCGTACATCCTGACCCGCCGCCATCAGATACGGCACGAGCAGGGCGTTGACCACGAACCCGCTTCGGTCCGCGGCGCGGATCACCTCCTTGCCGAGGGTGTCCCTGGCGAAGGACTCGGCCGACGCGGCGCACTGTTGTGAGGTGCGGTCCGTCACCACCACCTCGACCAGGGGCATCAGCGGTACGGGATTGAAGAAGTGCATTCCCACCACGGACCCGGCTCTACCGGTGGCCTCCGCCAGATCGCCGACCAGCAGGCTGGAGGTCGTCGAGGCCAGGACGGCCGCAGGGTCGGCCAGCACCCCGTCCACCGCCTTGAACACCCGTCGTTTCACATCGAGTCTCTCGGCCACGGCCTCCACGACGAACTGCCGGTCCGCGAGGTTCTCGACATCGGCGGTGACCCGCAACCGGGCCATGGCCGCCGCCTGTTCCGGCACCGTCATCCGGCCCTTGGCCACCGCGCGGGCGAACGCGGCCGTCAGCCGTCCGACCGCGTCCTCGATCCGGTGCGGGGCGGAGACCAGGACCGTCACCTCCACCCCGGCGCGCAGGCTCACCTCGGCAATGCCGGCGCCCATCGTCCCGCAACCGATCACGCCCAGTCGTTCCACCGTCGTCCTCATCGAGTCCCGCCCTCGGTCACGGTCCAGCGCAGCAGGGCGGCACCCGCCGCCATACCCGCGCCGAAGCCCGCCAGGAGCACCAGATCGCCGTCCCGTAGCACGCCGGAACGGTTGGCCGCGTCAAGTGCGACCGGCACCGACGCGGAACCGAGGTTGCCGCTGTGACGCAACGGCAGATGGGTGTCTGCCCGCTCCAGACCACTGATCTCGGCCAGTTCCGCCACCAGCCGGCCATTGGCCTGGTGCGGCACGAAGTGCTGCACGTCGGCCGGTTCGTAGCCGGAGCGCTTGAGCAGCCCGGCGATGAGGCCGGGGACGTTGTCCAGGACGAAGTCGCGCACCCCCCGGCCTTGCATGCTCAGCAGGTGGCCACCGTCCGCGACCGTCTCGACGGAGGCGGGACGGCGGCTGCCCCCGGCCGGCATGCTGATCAGCTCGTGGGCGTCGGCCCGGCTCACCAACTCGACTTTGAGCAGGCCGCGTTCCGGATCGCCGGGCGCATGCGGGACGGAGCCGATGACCGCGGCCCCGGCTCCGTCCCCGAACAGAACACTGGTCGCCCGGTTGTCGAAGTCGATGAACCGGGTCCACACATCGGCGCCGATGACCAGGACCTTCGTCGTCGGGTCCAGCGCCACGTACGCCCGGGCGATGGACAGCGCGGTGACGAACCCGGTGCAGGCGATGTTGACGTCGAAACAGGCGGCCCGGTGGGCGCCGAGCGCCAGTTGCACCAGTGACGCGGTGGAGGGGATCGGGGCGTCACCGGTCGTCGTGGCGACGATGATGAAGTCGATGCCGTCCGCGTCCAGTCCGGCCTGGTCCAAGGCGGCGCGCGCGGCGTGGACGGCGAGGTCGGACGCTGCCTCGTCCGGTGCCGCGTACCGCCGTTCGACGATGGCGGTTCTGTCGGCGATCCACTCGGCGGAGGCACCGGGTACCCGGGCCTCGATCTCCTCGTTGGTCACCACCCGTTCGGGCAGGTAGGAGCCGGTCCCCAGCACGGATGTGACGTACCCCTGTTCCATTTCCATGGTCACGCCGCCCGCACGCTGTCGTGCGCGTACGCGCGCATCAGGGTCAGTCGGTCCTCGCCGATCCGGGCGCGCCGCTCGGGGTCGGTCACACCCAGGCCCGGACGGTCGGCCAGGCAGAGCACACCCACCTTGCCGATGTGCTGGTTGAGCTGCACCAGCCGGGTCGCCTCGCCGGCCTCCTCCAGCGGGAACAGCGAGGTCAGTGCGGGCACCAGCGATCCCTGGTCGAACAGTCGTGCGGTGTCGACCTGTTCCTGGAGGTTCGCCACGTGGCTGCCGATGATGCGCTTGAGCCGCATCCACAGATAGCGGTTGTCGAACCGGTGCTGGTAGCCGGTGCTCGAACCGCAGGTCACCACGGTGCCTCCGCGCCGCGCGAGGAACACCGAGATACCGAAGGTGGATTTGCCCACGTGGTCGAAGACGATGTGCGGATCCTCGCCCACGCCGTCACGGATGAGCCGGCCCAGCCGCTTTCCCTGCGCCACCGCGACCGCCGGCTCGTCGTCGGCGTCACCGCCGAAGTCGTACTCCTCACGGTTGATCACCAGGTCACAGCCGAGGGCGCGCGCCACTCGCACCTTCTTCTCGGAGCCGACGACTCCGACAGCGATGCCGCCGCCGTTCTTCACCAACTGAACGGCGTAGGCTCCCAGTCCGCCGGATGCGCCCCAGATCAAGACCACGTCCCCCTGCTTCATCCGTGCGCCGCGGTCGCTGACCAGCATCCGGTACGCGGTTCCGGCACAGGCCGGGACCGAGGCGGCCTCCTCCCAGGTCAGGTGTGCCGGCTTCGGGATCAACTGGCTGGCCCGGGCGATGGTGTAGTGGGCGAGGCCGCCGTAGTTGGTCTCGAAGCCCCAGGCGAGCTGGTTCTCGCTGAGCATCCCGTCGGCCTGGACGGACGCCTCCTGGTCCTCGACACAGGCCGCGTTGACCAGCGCGTGGTCACCGACCCGCCAACGCCGCACGCCGGAACCGACGCGGACGATCACTCCGGCGGCGTCCGAGCCGAGGACATGGAAGGGCTGGTCATGCCGCTTCGCCCAGCCGCCCTGGCGCCCGTAGGCCTGGAGGAAGCCGAAGGTCGACAACGGTTCGAAGGTCGCGGACCAGACCGTGTTGTAGTTGATGGAGCTGGCCATGACGGCTATCAGCACCTCGTCGGGCGCGAGTTCCGGCATCGGCACCGTGCCCACGTGGAGGGTCTTGCGCACGTCGCGGTCGCCTTCGATCCCCTCGAAGATCTTCTCGTCCTCGATCCGCAGGTGCGCGGCGAGGAACTCCGCCGGTACTTCCGCGGCGGCCAGTTCCTGCGGGCCGGCACCGGCACGTATTGCATCGGAGAGTGACATCATCGGGCTCCTCGTCAAGCCATGTGAGGCTGGTGAAACGATCGGTTTTTCTGTGTCGGGCTCGGCCCTCACCCCGCGTACAGGACCCATCTGCTGCCGTCTAAGGGCGTCGAGGGGCGGCGCGCTCATCGCGGGCTCCCAGGTATCCGGAGTGCCGCGCGTCGTCGACGACCTCGAACGTGGCGCCGGGGATCGTGTAGGCGAGCTCGCGGCCGTATACGGGCGGGGCGACCAGGTCTTGAGCGAAAGAGACCACGCGGCACGGCACAGCGATGTCCGCGCTGGCGGCGCGCCGGTCCGGCGTCGGCTTGGTCATCGGACCGCGCCGGTTACGTGCAGTAGGGCTCGGGCCGCCAGGCGGTAGCCGAACGCGCCGAGGCCTACCACGACGCCGGAGGCCAACGGGGCGATGATCGATTCATGCCGGAACTGCTCCCGCGCCCACACGTTGCTAAGGTGTACCTCGATCCACGGGTGCTCGTAGCTCGCGAGTGCGTCCCGCAGGCTCCAGCCGGCGATCATCAGGGCGCCAGGGTTGACCACGGCGCCGACGCTGTCGGGCCCGTGCTCGTGGACAGCGCTCACCAGATCGCCCTCCGACTCCCGCTGGAGGGATAGGACCTTCCAGCCCTGCCCGCTCACCTCGTTGGCGACCGCCTGCTCGATGTCGGCCAGGGTGTCGGTGCCGTAGATCTCGGGCTCGCGGCGGCCCAGGATGCCGAGGTTGGGACCGTTCAGTAGGAGCATCGTGCTCATGTGTCACCTCGCCGTTCAAAGGTCCGAACCGCATCCGGTCCGTGTCCGGGGCCCCATCGGGGGCGGCTGTCAGGGTGTCCATTCCGAGCATGGTCCCGGCGGTCTCCTCGACGTGGGCCATCGCGTACCGCAGGATGGGCGGCGCCATCAGGGACGTCACGATGGCAACCAGAACGACGATCGTGTACGTCTCGGTGTTCAGGACGCCGAGACGAAGGCCTGTCATGGCCACGATCACCTCGATGACACCCTGCGAGTTCATGCCGGCGCCGAGGGCCAGCGCCTTCCACCGGTTGAGCCTGCTGAGCCGGGCGCCGATGAACGCGCCGCCGAACTTCCCGGCGACGGCCACAGCCAGCACCGCGGCGGCCGCGCCCAGGACGGTCGGCCGGGCCAGAGCGGTGAGGTCCATGCGCAGGCCGGCGGTGGCTGAAGAAGATCGGTGCAAGGACGGCGAGGACCATGGTCCGCAGAGGTTCCAGCTTCGCCGGGTCCACCACGCCGCTGGTGGCGATCACCACGCCGCAGACGAAGGCGCCAAAGATGGCTTCAAGTCCCATCGCCTGGGTGGCCGCCGAGCTGAACAGAACCAGGGCGACGGCTGCGGCGACCGTGGGAATGGCGCTCTCGGAGCGGTCGGCCCACCGCAGTACGGTCCGTACCAGCGGGCGGCCGATCACCGCCGCGAAGAGCACCACGCCCACCGGGTAGAGGATGGAGGTGGCGATGACACCGGCGGTCAGCCCGACGGTGGCCGTCGCTGAGACGACGGACAGCAGAAACCAGCCCGCCACGTCGTCCACCACCCCGGCCGAGAGGATCAGTTGCCCGATGTCGCGGTGCAGCAGTTTCATGTCGAGCAAGGTCTTGGCGATCACCGGAAGGGCGCTCACACACATCGCCACGCCAAGGAACAGCGCGAAGACGGACGCATCGGCGCTAGCGGGCACGAACGTCCTCGGCAGCAGGAAGCCGGTGGCGATGCCGAGGCCCAAGGGCAGGAGCTGGCCTGCGACGCTGACTTTGGCTGCGGTGAGGCCGCGCCGACGGGCCAGGGCGAAGTTCATCTCGGCTCCGGTGACGCCAACCAGCAGCAGCACGCCCAGTTGGCCGACCGCATCCAGCAGGTTCATCTGCGCTGCCTGTTGGGGCAGCAGCCAGCCGGAGAAGTTGGGCAGTAGCGGCTGCAGGAGGATGGGCCGACGAGGACGCCCGCAAGTAGTTCGCCGGTGACCGCGGGCAGACTGAAGCGCATCGCCAGCCGGCCGAGGACGAGGGCCAGCAGTAGGAGGAACGCGACTTGGAGCAAGAACACCAGCAGGGCGTGGTGTCCGATGGTCGGCGCGGGGGCGGCGAGGGGCATCTCGGCTTCTCTCCCGATTAAGGGTCGGGTTGGTCTGCAGGCCCGGGGGCCTCTCTTGTGACCTCCGGGCGAGAAGGAGCGGCGCGGTGTTCGGTGCGTGCTTTCGCCGTGCGCTGCCGAGGTCTCGGAGCGGTGCGTTCGGTGAGTTGGGGGTTCCTCGCGTGCACTTGAGGCAGCGGGGAAGCGTGTCAGGTGCCGCGACGTCGCGGAGGTCTTTCAGCACGGCCCCAGCCGCCGGGCCACCAGGCCGATGACCTCGGCTACCCGGTCTACGAGGAAGAAGTGGCCGCCCCGGAAGACCTCCGCTTCACTCGCCCCGGTGGTGTGCTCGGCCCATGCCTCGGCCTCATCAAGGGAGACCCGGGGGTCGCTGTCTCCGGTGAGCACGGTCACCGGGCAGTCGAGGCGTCGGCCGGGCTCGTGCCGGTACCGTTCAATGGCGGTGTAGTCGCTGCGGATGGCAGGCAGGATCATCGCCAGCACCTCCGGGTCGCCGAGCAGCATCTCGCTGGTTCCTCTGAGCTCCCTGAGCTCGGCCACGAATTCAGCGTCGCTCGCCGTATGCACCCGCTCGTCGCGATAGCGGGACGGCGCCCGCCGACCTGACGCGAACAGCCGTACCGGCGCAGGCAGCCCGGCGTCCTGCATGCGCAGCGCCACCTCGTACGCGAGGACAGCGCCCATGCTGTGGCCGAACAGGGCCAGTGGCTTGTCGTCCAGGTGCCGCAGCGCGGCGAAGATCTGGTCCGCGAACTCGGGGATGTTGTCGATCCTCGGTTCGTGGAGCCGGGTCTGCCGACCTGGGTACTGGAGGGCCAACACCTCCACCGATGGGTGCAGCGCCTTGGACACCGGGAAGAAGAAGCTTGCAGAGCCGCCCGCGTACGGAAGGCACGCAAGCCGCACATTGCTCTGCGGCGCGGGGTGCGAGACACTCACCCATTTCTCGAACTGCGCCGTTGCTTGATGCATGCCGGACGAGCTCCTCGTGGTTGGTGAGGGGATATCGGAAGTCTAGGTTCGTGCAGGTGGAACCGCGTATCCCCAGATCTGATAGTCCCAAGCCCTCGAGCGGCCCGAACGCCGGTACGGATTGTTAGTCTTGCGCCGTTCCGATTTCGGCAGTTGTGCCTGCGCCAGCCACCCTGCGACGAGGGGTTTTTCGTGCCCGAGACGTCACCGCACAAGCAGCCCGCCAGCGCGAGCCCCGAGACAGATGTGGACGTGATTGTCGTCGGCAATGGCCCAGTCGGGGCCACTCTCGGGATCCTGCTGGCACAGCGCGGCCGACAGACCATCGTCCTGGAACGGCGCCGACGCCCCTACACCCTGCCCAGGGCGACCAGCTTCGACGGCGAGACGGCACGGCTGCTCGCCGGCTGCGGGACGGGCTCGAGCCTCGGCCGGATCACTGAGCCCGCCACCGGTTACCAGTGGCATTCCGCCGACGGTGAGGTCCTCCTCGACATCGTCTTTCGCACAGAAGGCCCGTACGGGTGGCCTGACGCCAGTACCATGCACCAGCCCGCCCTCGAGGAACTGCTAGCCTCGCGGGCAGCCGGGCTGCCCGGAGTGACTGTGGTACAGGGCCGCCAGGTGGTGGGAATCGAGGAGCAAGACGACCGGGTCGTGGTGACGGCCGAGGACGAGGACGGCGCAGCCCAGACGTACACCGCGAGGTGGGTGGTGGGCTGTGACGGTGCCAACAGCTTCGTCCGGGACCATCTGGATGTGCCGGTCACCGATCTCGGCTTTTCCTACGAGTGGCTGCTGTGCGATGTGCAGCTGCACGAGTCGGGCGAGTTCGTCCCCACCAACGTCCAGATCTGTGACCCTGCCAGGCCTACCACCCTGGTCGGCAGCGGTCCGGGGCATCGGCGCTGGGAGTTCATGCGGCTGCCCGGCGAGCGTGCCGCGGACCTGAACCGGGAGGAAACTGCCTGGCGGCTTCTCGCTCCCTACGGGGTGACCCCCGACACGGCGACGCTGCTGCGCAGCACCACGTACATCTTCCAGTCCCGCTGGGCCGAGCAGTGGCGGGTCGGTCGGGTACTGCTGGCCGGGGACGCGGCCCATCTGATGCCGCCGTTCGCCGGGCAGGGCATGTGCTCGGGCATCCGCGACGTCGTCAACCTGGTGTGGAAGCTGGACCTGGTAATGGGCGGCCTCGCCCCGGAGTCGCTTCTCGACACCTACACAGAGGAACGCCGCGCGCAGGTACACAAGTCGATTCTGTCCTCGGTCCAGCTGGGCCGGGTGATCTGCGTGACGGACCCCGTGGCTGCGGCCGAGCGCGATTCCACGATCCTGGCGGGCCGCCGCGGCCGCGGTCCGGCGGTCCCGGACCCGGCGTTGCCCCTCACAGAGGGGCTCCTTCACCGGAGAGTGGACGGGTCGCCCATATCCCCGGCGGGCGAGGTGGTCCCCCAGTGCCAGATACGCGGCCTTAGAGGCACTGGCCTTTTCGACGATGTGGTCGGCCGCGGCTTCGTTCTGATGCTGGCAGAGGGCGCGGACGCCGACCTCAACGCGGAGCAGTCGGCATTCCTCACGGATCTGGGCACGCACGTGGTGACGCTGCTCCCCGAGGACGGGACGCCGCAGAACATGTCGGTGGCCGACGTGGGCGGCGTCTACCGCACTTTCCTGGCTCGCCACGGGGCCGACGCGGTATTGATCCGTCCGGACTACCACGTGTATGGGGTGGCCTCAGGCCTGGGGGCAGCGGCGGCGCTGGTGGACGACCTGCGGGTCCGCCTGGCACTCCAGTCGCGTGTCTCCGTTTGTGCTGGTCAGCGCCTGGGTTTCGAGTCTATTTGACTGACGCACCATCAGGGGGGTAGTGGTTCGTGACTCACCCGATCGAGGTGCGTTGAGCCGGTCATGGAGTCGGATGCCGAAGGGCGCGCATCCTTTCGAGGGGCAGCTGAGCTGGGAAGACGCTGATTGACGTGTGAGCGGTGCCGTCGTACTCCCACCGTGGCCGAAGCTGCGGAGTTGGCAGGCCGGCTGGAGATGGCCCGGGCGGATCTGTCGCCGGTTGGAGACCACGCGGGAGACCGTCGCGCAAGTGCTCGCGGAGTTGTCGGCCGCCCAGGCAGCGCCGGGAGCAGAGGCGCGTGACGCGCCGGACCCCAAGGCGCCGGCGCCTCACGGCATCGGAGTGATGGCGGTCCAGTAGCGAGGGTTGTTCGAGCCGGCGGCGTCCGCGGTGATCAGTAGCCGGTCCGCGCCGGAGTGGTCCACTCTCCCGCGGCGGCGCCACCAGCGGCGGATGGATTCGGTGGCAAACTCGGCGGTGTCATGGCCGGTCCCGACGTTGACCCAGCCGGTGTAGCTGGCCAGGTCGTACACCCCATAGGGAAGGGCCGCCGGTTGGTCGTCATCGAAGAGGTGGGAGTGGGTGGGAGTGACAGTCCACCTTGATCGGGTCCTTGCCGGGGCGCCAGACACGGCCGGGCTGGTCGCGGTTGCCGATCCACTCCTTGGCCTTGGTGTCGACGCTGATCACCGGCTGACCGTCGTCAAGGAAGGCGGTGGCGGTGGCGTTTATGTGGGCGAACTGGGCATCGCGGTCCGGATGGCGTACGCCTTGAGTGGTTTTGGCCGTGCCCTGCAGGCTATATCCCATCGCGTGCAGCAGACGTCCGACGGTCGTGGCGCCGACGAGGTGCCCCTGCGCGGACAGGGCCCGGGCCAAGCTTCGCAGCGACAGTGTGGTCCAGAGGAGCGTCTCACTGACGACCATCTCGCAGGTCAACTCTGACAGTTATTCACGGACAAGCCCCCGCAGTGCCGGTGTACTGGCGCCGCACGCCCCGTGCCGGCGCCCTTCCTCACGTCGCCGGTCTCGTCGACATCCAGAACCCATCAGTTGTTGCGCGGCACGTCCGACAGCAAGCCGAGTACCAACTGCCGGACGCGACGCCGGGGTTCGACCCGCGTGAACCGGCCTGCGATCCGGCTCATCAGGCCCTCAAACGCCTCCTGCCAGCGGGCAGGGGTACACTGTGACCTGCCGCCACCGCGTGATCGTTTGTCTTCACACACCGATGATCAACGGCGGCCGCACCCGTCTCCACAGCGTGTCAGGGTCGTGCGGCGACCGTCTGCCGTCCTGTGTCAGGAGGACATGTGCAACGTGGCGAAGTCTGGTGGGTCGAGTTCGACGAGCGGCGGCTGGTCGTACTGCTGTCGGGAGACGACGCGTCCGGAATCCGGGTGATGCAGATCGTCGCTCCGGCGGGCGTCGACATGAGCGGCCTGGGCGTCGAAGTGGCAGTAGGCGCCATGGAAGGACTGCCCTTTGAAGGCGTGCTGCGGTTCGCGTTCCCGCGTCCGGGCTTTACTCCCTGCACGTGGCTGACCACCGTGTCCCGGGACGACCTGATCGAGCGGGCAGGCGCCCTGCCCCCCGCGAAGCTCAGCGAGATTGAGGACGCCCTCCGCCTCGGTGGACAGACGAAGGAGCGGACCCCGGCCACGACCGCGAAGCTCAGCGAGATAAGGGACGCCCTCCGTCTCGGTGGATTCGAGTAGGCGGAGAAGGAACGGACGTTCCTGATGGCGTGGCCGGTCTCATCCAGAGGAAGCCCTAGTGGCTGTGCCCGCCAGGACTGGGACAAGGTCGCCAAGGATCTCAAGCCCGTCTACACCGCTCCCAGCGAGGCCGCCGGGTTGAAGTGCGTCTACATGGCGCTGATGAGCCTGGACCCAACGGGCAGGGGCCGGCGCCGCAGGACGATGCGCCGGAAGGCACCCCTGAACGCCTTCCAGATCGCCTTCGCTGGCCGCCTGACCCCCACCGACCAGCGATAACTCAACAACCAAGAACAGCCGTCAAGTTCACACACCCGCGCAGCACTTCTAGCGTAGCCAGGGAAGGTCGGCACCCGCTTTGTCCGTCTGGAGTCCATCGGTGACGATCTGCATGATCACGCCGAGGGACTCCTGCTGCTGGGGGGTGAGCCGGTCGAACAGGGCATGCTGCACGACTGTCGCATAGCCCGGAGCGGCCCGCCTGAGGGCCTCCAGGCCCTCCTCTGTGAGCACCGTGAACGTGCCGCGCTTGCCGGAGGGAGCTTCCTCGCGCCGTACCAAGCCGTCCTTCTCCAAACGTGCGACGGCGTGCGAGAGCCGGGGCCGGGTGATCTTCGCGCGCATCGCCAGCTCCGTCATCTGCAGCCGCTGGTGAGGGGACTCTGCGAGGTTCACCAGGAGCATGTAATAGCTATGAGGCATATTCACAGTACGCTGCAGTTGGCGGCACATGTGGTCCTCGAGGAGCGTGGTCGCGTGGACATAGGAGCGCCAGATGCGTTGCTGCTCATCGGTGAGCCATCGGGGCTTTGCGGTGGATGAGTACGCCTTCCTCGCATCCTTCACTTTATGCACAGACTCCTTGAATCTTTAATGAATTCATACACCTTTCCCCCATGTCGTTTTAGCCCCCCATGCGCCTCGGCTGTCCATTGGGGCAGAGTTCAGTCGGTTCGGCTCCGTGGACGGCTGCGACGCCGCGGGCGCCTCCGCAGATTCGGGAGCAGGGCAACCTACAGCAGCGGTACGGCTCCGTCGGTGACGGCTCGGGCAAGGTGGACCGCGCCCTGGAGGGAGGAAAGGCCACCCAGGCGCGCCGGAGCGACTGGTGGGGCAGGGCGGCCTGGACGCGAGAGGGATGTCAGGTGGGTTGCTATGCGGTCGACCAGGTTGTCGATGCCTGCCGCGAATCCGCCTCCGATCACAGCGAGGCTGGGGTGGAGCAGTTCGGTGACCCCCATGATGGCAGTGGCCAGGGCCCGGCAGGTGCCGTCGATCGCGGCTGTAGCCCACGGGCGGGCGGTACGGAGTGCTTCGCGCAGCTCTTCGTAGGTGACCGGCTCGCCGTGGAGCTCGCCGGCCCGGGCAAGAGTGGCCGGCCCCGAAGCTATCGCCTGGAGGCAGCCCTGGCGGCCGCAGACACACACGGGGCCGCCCAACTCGACGACCAGATGGCCCAGTTCGAAGGAGCCGCGGCCCGGGCCGGGGCACAGGCGGCCGCCCAGGACCAGGCCGCCGCCGATGCCGGTACCGACTCCGACGTAGAGCAGATTGGCGCAGTCGGCCGCTGCGGCCTCGGCGAGGGCGGCCACGTCGCCGTCGTCCGCCCATACGACGGCCGCTCCGGGCACGAGGGCGCGTAGCGCGGGGCCCAGGGCGAGGCCGGTCCATGACGGTCGGCTGGGCCAGGAGGTGACCCGCTCGTCCGGGCCGACCGTGGCGGGGACGGCGACCCCGGCGGCCTGGAAACCATTGCCTGTGCGGGCCGCCAGGGTGGTGATGCCGTCCGACAGCAGGGCAAGGTCGCTGTCCGGTCCGTCTTCGTGGTGCGGCCAGGAGAACGTGTGCTCCTCGGTAGGGCCGTCCGCTGACTCGGCGCGCAGGGCGACCTTTGTGCCCCCTATGTCGATGCCCAGATGCCACGACGGCGGTGAGGCTGTCATTCCGTCTCAGTGGCCGGGGACGGCCGGGCAGAGGGCGAGCAGGTCGGCGGGCCGTTGCAGGACGATGTCAGGGTCGGCGGCGAGCAGTCCGATCTCGTCGTGGCAGCCCCACAGTGCGGCTGCGGCGGTGACGTCGGCGCCTTGGGCGCTGGCCAGGTCGGTGGGGGCGTCGCCGATCATGATGGCCCGGTCTGCGGGAACGTCGAGGAGTTCGAGCGCGCGTCTGACGATGTCGGGGGCGGGCTTGGGCCGGGGCACCTCGTCGGAGCCGATGACGTGGGCGAAGTACGGAAGCAGGCCGAGGACGTCGAGCAGGGACCGGGCGCGCTCGCCTGCCTTGCCGGTGGCGATGGCTAGCCGGAGGCCGCGCTCGTTCAGCATCCTCAGCACATCGACAACACCGTCGTACACCTGAACGTGGGGGGCGAGCCGGTAGCTCTCACGGACGAAGGGCTCCTCCATCTCCAGCGGAAGGCCCATGATCCGCATGATGTCGGGAAAGTAGCGGCCCTGATGGCGCTGGTACTCCTCGAAGGGCGCCTCGCCTCGGCCGACGACCTCGGCGTAGGCGAGGGAGAAGGCCTCGCCCATCACCGCGAAGCTGTCGACGACGACTCCGTCGAGATCGAAGATGACTGCTTGTCTGGAGACTGGGAAGTGCTGTTCGGAGGTCGTTGCCGCGTGGTGTTCTGACCCTGTGGTCATGCGGTCCACACCTCCTTGTGGGGGCTGAATTGGGGCGCGTGGTCCGCAGGTCGAGCGGCGCGGGCCGATGCGTAGAAGCTTTCGACCAGCTGGACGGTGTTACGGGCCTGGGCGACGGCCACGCCGCGTCGGCCTGGGTCGGCCAGGAGCCCGGCGAGGCCGTCGAGCTGGCGTCCGTACTCGGTGCCGATCGGCTCGGCGGGCAGCGGGATCTGCTGTGTGATGCCTTCCCGGGTGAGGGTCAGCACCCGTTCGGGGGCCCGGTTGGGACTGAAGCCGAAGGTGCAGTGCAGCCGTGCCGTTCCATTGCTGCCCTCGATGGTGATGACGGAGGCGTCCAGCGCCTCGTGCGAAGCCCAGCTGGCTTGTAGCGAGACCGAGATGCCGTCCTCGCGGAGCAGGAAGCCTCGGGCGGTGTCCTCGACGTTGCCGGCCGGGACGTCGGTGGGCTGGTCCTCGCGCCAGGTAGCGGACCAGGCACTGCTGCTGACGAAGTCGTCGGAGACCGAACCGATCACTTGGGTGACGGGGGCGGGGCCGAGGAGGTAGGTGAGGACATCGAGCAGGTGCCAGCCGAGGTCGACGAGTACACCGCCACCGGACTTGCTGCGCTGGGTGAACCAGCCGCCGGGCTGTGGCACGCCGCGCGCCCTGACCCAGGCCAGGGTGACATGGCGGATCCGGCCAACCTGGGGCAGCAGCCCGGCAAGCTCTTGGACATCGCTGCGGTGGGCGGCGGCGCTGCCGGCGAGCAGTATCCCGCCGTTCTGTTCGGCCGCGGTGAGGGCGTCGGCCTCGGCGGTGGTCAGGCAGACCGGCTTCTCCAGGAAGACGGAGATCCCGCGGCGGAGCAGGGCGGCCGCTACCTCGGCGTGCAGATGGTTGGGTACCGCGACGAAGGCGATGTCGACCGTGCGGGAGGCGAGGGCGTCGATGGTGGTGTGGGCGGGCAGGCCCATCGCTACGGCGGCTGCCCGGGAGGCCGGGTCGGGGTCGACGGCGGCGACCACCTCGAAGTCCTTGTGCTCGCTCAGCAGTCTGAGCCACAGCTCGCGGCCTGCCCAGCCGAGCCCGACGACGGCAGCGCGGACCTTCATCGTGCGGCCACCGCGTCGGCGATGATCTCGGCCGTGGTGTGGAGGGCTTCCTCGGAGGCGAGCAGCACCCGGTGGTGCAGCCAGATGCAGTCGGTGCTGATCGCCTCCGTGTTCGGGCAGCTTGCGGCGAGCCTGTCGACGGTGGTGTCGGGCGCGGCCGTCTCCCAGAACGCGTCGGTGCGGTAGATCGCCCGGAAGGCGGCGAAGGCAGGCAGCCCGGCCCCGACGAGCGTGTCGACGAGGGTGTTGCGGCCCTCCTCGGAGATGCCGGGGATCCGGAACATGGCCATGTAGTGAGAGTTCCGGTCGGCGCGCGCATCGCCCCCCTGGGGTACAACGCCGTCGATCTCGCCGAGCAGCCGGGACAGCAGTGTCCAGCGCTGATCGCGCAGCGTGAGCTGGGCGTCGAGGCGGCTCAGCTGGGCGCGGAGCACGGACGCAGAAAATTCGTTGAGCCGCATGTTGGTGCCGGCAGTCTGGTGCATGTAGCGGCGGTCGGTGCGCGGCCGGCCACAGCTGTGCCGCAGGAAGGCGGCCTCGTACGTCTCCTCGTCGGGGAAAAGCAGTGCACCACCCTCGCCGGAGGTCATCAGCTTGCCGTTCTGGAAGCTGAACGTGGCGACCGAACCCAACTCTCCCACCCGCTTGCCCTGCCAGCGGGCACCGTGCGCGTGGGCAGCGTCCTGCAGCAGGGGCACGCCGGTGTCCGCGGAAAGCTTGTCGAGCGCGTCCATGTCAGCGATGAGCCCCGCCATGTGCACGGGCATGATCACCCTGGTGCGAGGGGTGACAGCGGACGCCGCGGCAGCCACGTCGATGTTGTACGTGTGGAGATCGACGTCGACGGGGACGGCGACCGCGCCGAGCCGCTGAGCGGCCTGGGACGAGGAGATGAACGTGAAGGCCGGCACGATGACCTCCGTGCCCGGACCGACACCCAGACACTGCAGCGCCAGCTCCAGGGCATGGGTGCCGTTGGTGACGGCCAGAGCATGCGGGGCACCATGGAAGTCGGCGAACTCACGCTCGAAGGAGTCCACCTCCGACCCGCCCATGCGCCACCACTGACCTTGCTCCAGGGCCCGGATCAGGCCGGTGCGCTCGCCGTCGTCGTACTGCGGCCAGGAGGGAAACTCTGGTGCCGGTCGCGCGTTCATGTATCTCCAAATCTCCACTTCGGACATTTCTCGGCTGATGGCCGACGGACGGCATAAAGTGGGCGGGGCACGCGGCCGACCGCAGGTTCCACCTCGAGGATCAGACCCAAGAGTGCGACTTTCACGGTAGGCACCGCGCTCACCACCCCACATCCCCCGGTCTGGTAGCCGTCTGTCGGGGTGTGGGTCGGCTGGACGTGGGATCGTGGCGGGTGCGCGTCAGCCGGTGCGTCAGCCGATCCTGGGTGCTCTCAGGCCGAAGAATTCGCAGTAGGACTCCACTTGACCGTTCAGCATGTGGATGCCGTGGTGGACGTGGTGGCCGAGGGCGGCGGCCTGCCGCAGCAGGGGCGTCTCGTGGGGCTTCATGATGATGTCGCCCACCACCGCTGCGGGCGGGAGGGCTTCGGGCGAGAACGGCAGTGGGTCGCCGGATCGCAGTCCGAGCGGGGTCGCGTTGACCGCGAGGTCGCTGTCATGCAGGGGCAGTTCGGCGACGGCGTGGATTCGGCCGGGCCAGTACGTGGCGAGTCGGCCGACAAGCGTGTCCAGTTTGGACTGGTCCGGGTCGGTCACGGCGATCCGGTCCGCGCCGGCCGTCAGCAACGCGGACGCGATGGCGCTGCCCGCCCCGCCGGCCCCGGCGAGCGCGACCCGCTTGCCTCGTATCTCATGCCCGGCGCGGACGAGGCCGGTCACGAAACCGGAACCGTCGAAGTTCTCGGCGAGCCAACTGCCGTCGGCCTCGCGGCGCAGCACGTTGGCCGTTCCGGCGATCTTGACGGTATGGCTTTGCCGGTCGGCGAGCTGGGCGGCGTGCGCCTTGTGCGGGACGGTGACGAAGATGCCGTCGAGGTTACCGATCCGCTGCAGGCCGTGTATGACCCGTTCCAGATCGCCAGGGTGGACCTGTACCGGCACCAGCACCGCGTCGACGCCCTGTTCGGCGAAGAGCGGGTTGAGCAGGCCGGGGGACTGGACCTGCTCGACCGGGTCGCCGATCACCGCGTACAAGCGGGTGGTGCCGCTGATCGGGGCCTGCGGCGGGGTGGCGGTGTTGGTCATCGCGGGCTCCAGGGGCCGGCAGAGGTGACCTGCTGGGCAGCCGGCCGGATGGCCTCTGCGAGCAAATCGGCGACGGTGAAAGCCAGTTCCATAGACTGTTCCTCATTCAGGCGAGGGTCGCAGGCGGTACGGTAGCGGGCCGACAGGTCAGCCTCACCGAGGCCGCGGGCGCCGCCCAGGCACTCGGTGACGTCCTCGCCGGTCGCCTCCAAGTGGAGGCCGCCGGGGTGAGTGCCGAGGGAGCGGTGGACGTCGAAGAAGCCGTTGATCTCCGCGACGATGTCGTCGAAGTGGCGGGTCTTGCGGCCATCCGGCGTCGTGCGGGAGTTGCCGTGCATCGGGTCGCACTGCCATACCACCTGGTGGCCGGTGGAGGTAACCTTCTCCACGATCGGCGGCAGCACCTCGCGGACCTGGGAGTGGCCCATCCTGCTGATCAGCGTCAGCCGCCCGGGCGTGGCATAGGGGTCGAGCCTGCGGACGTACTCAACGGCTTCTTCCGGGGTTGTGCTCGGGCCGATTTTCACCCCGATGGGGTTGGCGAGCAGTTCGGCGACGGCGAGGTGCGCGTCGCCGAGGCCTCGCGTGCGCTCGCCGATCCAGAGGAAGTGTGCGAGTGGGCTGACGAGCAGTGGTTCCGGACCCGTGGTGAACCCGGCGGTGTGGAGCGGGGCGCATTCGTAGTCGAGCAAGAGCATCTCGTGGCCCACATAGATCTGTTCGCTACTCGGGCCCTGATCGCGGCCGATCTCTTCGGCGGTGCGGACGAAGGGGCCGCCGCCGGGGGTGCCTTGCAGGTACGAGGGGAGGCCGGTGTGCGGGTTCGCCGGCTCCTGTGCGTACGCCCGGCGGGCGAGCGTCATCGCGCGAGCCGCGTGCCCGTGGGCGCGCAGCATCCTGTCCGGGTCACAAGTGCGTGCGGCAAGGGTGCGTTCGGCGGAGTTGACCACGTCACCCCGGTAGACCGGCAAGCCGTCCGCGTCGACGGACTGTGAGCGCGGCTTCGCGTACTGTCCGGCCATACGGGCGAGGGGAACCACCGGCAGCCCGGCGGCGTCGGCAAGGATCAGCGACATACGCTTCAGGAGACCGAGGTTGGCTCGCAGGTGCGATTCGGTGGTCTCGGCGAAGGTTTCCGCGCAGTCCCCGCTCTGCAGCAGGAATGCCTGGCCGCGGGCGACCGCCGCGAGCTGCTCGGAGAGCTGTGCCGTCTCGGACTCGGCCACGATCGGGGGCGCGGTGCGCAGCAGTTCCACCACTGTCCGGGCCTGGGCCGGGTCCGGCCACTCGGGCTGCTGCGCCGCAGGTCTGTCCAGGGCCGCGGCGAGGCGGTCCGCGAGCCTCGGCTCCCGCGTGTTCCTGCCCCGGACCTCGCCGTGCGCAGCCTCTGATGTGCGCGTCATGCCGGCGGGGCTCCCGTTCCGTGGGAGCCTGCCGGCTCGATGAGTTGCCCGAGTGGCTGCCGTGGCATGCGCTCCAGGACCTCGGTGACGACCTGTTCGGACACGTCTTGGACCAGCTCCGCTCCCCTGGGCCCGTCGAGGACGAAGGCGAGGCCCGTGAGCGCCTTCTTGTCCCGGCGCATCAGGCGGATCAGCTCGGCCGTCTCGATCCCCTCGGGCAGCGCGGTGGGCAGGCCGTAGAACTCGACGACCTCCCGGTGCTCCGCCACCCGCCCGGGACCGATCCGGTCCAGGGCCCCGGCGAGCAGGCCCGCGAAGATCGTGCCGATCGCGACGGCCTCGCCGTGCCGGAGCGCAAAGCCGCCGGCCAGCTCCAGGGCGTGGCCCAGGGTGTGGCCGTAGTTGAGGATGTGTCGCAGGCCGGTGTCCCGCTCGTCGGCCGAGACGACGCCGGCCTTCAGCCTCACACTGGCCGCGATGCGCTCCGCGAGGCCGAGCCCGCGCAGGTCACCGGCACCGATGAAGTGGCAGCGGGCGATCTCACCCAGGCCGTTGAGCATCTCACGCCGGGGCAGGGTGGACAGGTAGTCGGTGTCGCACAGTACGGCGGCGGGCTGCCAGTAGGCGCCCACCAGGTTCTTACCAGAGGGCAGGTTGACCGCCGTCTTGCCGCCGACACTCGCGTCGACTTGGGCCAGCAGCGTGGTCGGCAGATGTACCACTGGCACGCCCCGGTGGTACAGGGCGGCGGCCAGGCCGACGACGTCGGTGGTGGTTCCGCCCCCGCAGGAGACGACCGCGTCGTTGCGTGTGAGGCCGAAGCGTACGAATTCCGCACACAGGGCCTCGACGGTGGCGAGGGTCTTGTCCGGCTCACCGTCCCGGGCGGGCAGCAGCACGGTCTCCACTCCCGTGTCAGGCACCCATTCCGCGGGCCGGGCCGACACGACGGCGACCCGCCGGGCGCCGAGGCCCTGGATCACTTCGGCCAGCATGGAACGCACCCCAGGGCCGATCAGCACATCGTAGGAACGTTCGCCGATGTGGACCGGTATCTGTTCTCTCACTCCGCCTCACTCTGTCCTGTGGAAGCCGGTGATACGCCGGGGCGGCCACTTCAGCTGAAGCTTTCCCGAGCATCTCCGGCCTTTCCTCAAGCGGTCGTGGTGGTTCGTCCGCTCAGCTCCAGTAGGTGCTGACGATCTTTTCGAGCTCGTTCTCGTCCCGGATGAGACGAAGCCGCTCCACGCCGTCCTCAACGGATAGGAAGAGGTTCGCGGTGAGCGTGACCTGCCCGTTGTCGATGACCCGTCGGCGGCGCCGCGGGTGCGTCACCATCTCCTCCAGCGGCAGGGCGTCGCGCCAGCGGGCCCAGTCCGCGGTGGTACGCGTCACCGGCAGGAAGCGGTAACTGTCGCGCCAGTCCTTGGCGCGGGTCTTGTACTCGAGGAAGTAGTGCTCCTCCCGACGGGCCAACCGGAACTCGATGCCGTCCTGGACCACGGTCTCTCCGGAGAACGGCAGCGGCTCCACGATGGAGATGCCCGCGTGCCCGGCGTCGGCGAGCCAGTCCTCGCCGTCGATGGTGACGCGCATGACCATGTGCTCGATGTCAGGGCCCCACACTCCCCCCGGCAGGAGGGTGGCTGCGGCCAGCACCTGCACGTCGAAGCCCAACTCGACGAGGAGCCGATGGAACATGAAGTTCAATTCGACGCAGATGCCGCCCCGGCCGCTGAGCACGATCGTCTCGAAGGCCGGGTCGAGGTCGAAAGACGCCTGGGCCAGGCCGAGGGCGTCACCACTGCTATTCAGGTCCAGGGCGTAACCACTGTCGTAAGGGATCCGCATCTGGTGCTCGCGATGGATCTTCCGCAGGGTCGCCAGGCTTGCGTCGGGCGTTCCCGAGAAGCCGAGGTACTCCAGATACTTGTCCTTGTCGAACATGCTTTATCTCCTTGGGTGTTCATCGTCGGCGAGTGGCGGAGGGGGTAGGTCGGTGACCGGTGCGCTGGCCGTGCTGCGCACCGGTCGGGTTCACGGTGGGCTGGTTCCGTCGTCCGCACGTCACTAGGGGAAGTTGAGATCACGTGCCGGAGTCGCCTCGGCCTGACGTGCCATCAAATTCCGGCGAGCCCACGCGGGATTCGAGGCGTTCCAGCAGCTCCTCGGCGGCCAGTTCCGCGGTGGGGTACTCGAAGGCGAAGGTGGCCGGGACGCGGACGCCGGTGAGCGCCGACAGCCGGTTCCTGAGTTCGATGGCGGTCAGAGAGTCGAAACCGATATCGAAGAAGGAAAGGTCCGGTCCGATTTCGTCCGCAGACACGTAGCCGAGAATCGTGGCGACCTCGCGCTGGACCAGGTCGACCAAGATCTTTCCTCGCTGGTCCGGGGACGCCTCGGCCAGCCGATCTGCCAGCGTGTCGGCCCCGGTCGCCCCATCACGGGCAGGCCGCCGACTGACGCGGATGAGGCCGCGCAGCAGTGGGGGGACGGATGCGGAGTTGGCCTGGTCCCATAGCGCCTCGAGTTCCAACTTCGTCAGGACCTGAACAGCGTCACGGTCAAGCAGCGCGAGGTCGAACAGCTCCATGCCCTCTTGCGCCGTGAGTTCGGCACTGTTCCAGCGGTCGAAACGCTTCAGCTCGACCTCGGCGAGTTGATCCAGCGCGTCCGATCCCTGCCCCCACCATCCCCACACCAGTGAGGTCGCCGGCAATCCGAAAGCATGACGGCGTACAGCCAGCGCGTCGAGGTAGGAGTTCGCGGCAGCGTAGTTGCCCTGACCCGCCGAACCGAAGATCCCCGAAAGAGAGGAGTACAGGACGAAGGCCGCGAGGTCGAGATCGCGCGTGAGTTCATCCAGAATGTGTGCCGCATCGGCCTTCGGACGGAGCACCGCGTCGAGCTGTTCGGGCGTCAGGGACGTCACCACACCGTCATCCAGCGCTCCGGCTGCGTGGATCACACCGGTAAGGGGGGTGTCCTTGGGAACCGAGGCCAGAAGCGCGACCATGGAGTCTCGGTCGGACACGTCGCACGCTACGACTCGGACGAGCGCCCCGAGCCCCTCGAGTTCGGCTTCCAACTCGGCCGCGCCCGGTGCGTCCGGTCCCCTCCGGCTGACCAGGATGAGGTTTCTGATCTTGTGCTTGGACACCAGGTGCCTGGCCGCCAGGCGACCCAGCCTACCGGTACCGCCGGTGATCAAGACCGTGCCCTCGGGGTTCAGTGGACGGCCATGGGCATCGGCGGGGGCGGCCTTGACGAGCCTCGGCACTGCCACCGCGCCTCTGCGAAGTGCCGCCTGAGGTTGCCCGGACGCGAGTACATCGGGAAGGCGCCGGGCTGACGCCTCCGTGCCGTCCGTGTCGACCAGGATGATGCGGCCCGGGTTCTCGGACTGTGCCGAACGCAGCAAGCCGGCAGCCGCTGCAACGGCCAGATCGGGAGCCGGGTCCCCGTCCCGGACGGCCGCACCGACCTGTGTGAGAGCGACGAGAGGAGTGTCCTGGAAGGCGGGTTCTGCGAGCCACGCCTGGACTACCTCCAGCACTCGCCCGGTGAGGTCCCGGACGGCGGCGAGGTCCGTACGTCCGTTGCCGGCCACATCGAGGAGGAACATGCCGGGGGGCGTTCCGGCCACGGCACGAACGTCCTCGGCAGTTGTCACGGGTACGGCATTCAGCTCGTCATGCACGCTCCTGACGGAGATGGGCTCCCAGGCCACACGGAACATCTGCTCCTTGGACGCACCTGAGCCGACACGCAGCAGTTCCGGGACCACCGGTCGCAAGACCATCGAGTCGACGGCAGCCACAGGTGCGCCGGAGGCGTCGGCCAGGCGCAAGCGGATCGTGTCGGGGGCGAGCGGTGTGAGGTGAACCCGCAGTGTGGAGGTTCCGCTGGCGTGCAGTCTGACATCGCGCCAGACAAATGGCAGAGCCAGCTTCGGGCTCTCGCCGGCCATATCGGCGCGAAAGACACAGGCGTGCATGGCCGCGTCCAGGAGGGCCGGGTGCAGCCCGTAGTCATCGCCCTTGCCTGCTGCCTCGGGCAGTGAGACCTCGGCGAACACCTCCTCGCCGCGCGTCCACGCCCCGCGCAGGCCCTGAAAGGCCGGACCGTGGCCGTATCCCGCCTGTGCCATGCCGTCGTAGACGTGGGCGAGTACGTCCGGGTCGACGGCGGTGGCGCCGGGCGGCGGCCACTGGGTGAGGTCGAAATCGGCCCCACCCTCCTCCGGCACCAGGCGTCCGGAGACATGACGGGTCCAGCTCCCACGTGGACCGGCTTCCTCCCAGCGGGAGTGAATCTGGACGGTGCGGTGGCAAGATTCGTCGGGCTCACCCACCCACACACGTACCTGGGCTCTGTCCCGTAATCGGTGGTAACGCTGTGTGGTGATCATTGGAGGAGGATGCGGTGGCGGAGCAGGGGGAACCCGGCTCGGCCGTGCATCTGTCTCATGATCCGCTTGGTTCGCGTGTTGACGCCCTCGGTGCGGCCGTTGTGGTACGGGCGGGTGAGGCCGGCATCGACGGCGGCACGGTCGAGTTCGAGGCCGTTCGCGAAGGAGTGCAGGTGGGGCAGGCCGGCGGCGCGAAGCGTGGCGATCCAGTTGGTGAGCTTGGTGTCGTTGCCTTCCGCAGGTGCCAGTAGCTGAGCGAACTCGCCGGTGAGGCGGGCGAGTTCGCTCATCTCGGGGCAGGCCTTGGTCAGTTCCCGCAGTAGTGCGGTGTCCTTGTCGCGCAGGTTCTCGGGGCGGGTGAGCAGGAGGCGGGCGAAACGCTGCGGGGTGGTGACTGGCTTGTCGCCCTCGGCGCGGCCTTGAGTGATGTAACGGACCAGGAGGTTGGCGCTGCCGGTGTAGCCCCGCTCCTTGATCTCGCGCAGGAGGTGAGTGACGGGCACAGCCGGGTCGTCGCTTCGGCGTCGGCGCAGGTGGTCGCGGTAGGGGTCGACGAGTGTGGGCTTGTAGCGGGGTGCGCGGCGGTCGCCGGTGGGCTCCTTCATGCGGGCGTACCGCTTGACGGTGTTCAGGGCGACATCGAGGCGGCGGGCGCATTCGAGGAGGCCGACGCCCTGGTCGAGCAAATGGTGGACCCGCTGCCAGCGCTCGCGGGTGGTCTGCTCGCGCACGCCCCCGGGGCGGGTGGGGTTCACAGCGGTGGCCCAGCAGGCGGCGTGGGAGCGGACTTCGGCCAGGACCTTGCCGCACAGGTTGGACCAGAGGTGCCATCTGTCGCTGACCTGTACCGCTTCGGGGAGGGCTTGACGGATCGCTTCGGCGTAGGTGGCGGAGCCGTCGCGGCAGACGTACTCGGCCCCGGGATGCGCGCGCAGCCACGCGGTCAGGGTCTGGGCGGTACGGTCGGGCAGGACGTCGATCCGCTCGCCGGTCTCGGCGTCGATGATCACGGTGGCGTAGCGGTGCCGGCGTTTGAGTGCGAAGTCGTCGACGCCGAGCACGCGCGGGACACGCAGCGGCGTCACCACCTGGCACATGAGCATGCGCAGGGCGGTCGAGCGGGAGATCGCGCAGGCCAGAACGCGGCACAGGCGGGCGCCCGCCCGGCCCGCTAACTCCTTGACCACCGAGTTCAGTTGGTTGGTCAGGCGGTTGGTGCGGCGCTGGTAGCGCTCCACGACGCCGGGAACCTGCTCGCGGAACGTCTGCCGCGGGCAGCCGAGAACCGGGCACACCAGGCGGCGGACCCGCACCGAAACGACGATCCGCCGTCCGTCCACCGGAACGTCCGCGAGCACCCGCCCATGAAACCCGTGCACCCGTGCTGTTCGCGTCCCGCACGCGGGGCACGGCACCGGATCGTCCCGGGTCCGCGCCGACACCCGGATGAACTCAGCCTCGCCCGTCACCCCCTCGATGACCAGGGCCGACAACCCTGAAAACACCACCGCCACAAGCTCATTGACATCGCGCACACCATGCCAACGACAACCGTCACTCTTCGTTACCACCGATTACGGGACAGAGCCCGTACCTGGACACCGCCGCTCTCGGGCAGCAGTAGGGGGCGCTCGATCACCAGTTCGCCGACCAGGCTGCACCCGATCTCGTCGCCGGCGCGGACCGCGAGTTCCACGAAGGCTGCTCCGGGCAGGAGGACGACCCCGGCGGCCGCGTGATCGGCGAGCCAGGGGTGCGTGCGCAGCGACAGCCGGGAAGTGAACAACACGCCGTCCGAGCCGGGGATTTCGGTGACCGCGCCAAGCAGGGGATGGTCCGCCGCCTCGAGACCGAGGCCTGGTGCGTCCCCACCGGAGTCTGCCGGAGCCAACCAGTAGCGCTGGCGCTGAAAGGCGTACGTGGGCAGATCTACGGGCCGCTCCGTACCGCGGCCGAGGACGGCCCCCCAGGAGACCTGAACGCCGTGGGTGTGCAGGTGGGCCAGCGAGGCAAGGAACCTGCGTGGGCCGCCCTCGTCGCGGTGCAGCGACCCGGTGACGACAGCGGGTGCCTCGAGCTCCTCCAGCACGTCCTGGACGCTCGACGCCAGCACAGGGTGCGAGCTGACCTCGATGAACACTCCATGTCCATCACCGGCCAGGGACCGAATGGCCGGGTCGAACTGCACGGTCTGCCGCAGGTTGCGATACCAGTACTCGGCGTCCAGCTCCGTGGTGTCCTGGAGTCGCCCGGTCACCGTGGAGTACAGCGGCACGCGCGAAGGCCCGCCGGAGACCGCTGTAAGTGCCTCAAGGAAAGAGTCGCGCAGCACATCGATCTGTGAGGAGTGTCCGGCGGCGTTGGCCCTGTGAATCATGCGGGCGTGGATGCCCTCGGCCTTGCACCGGGCGAGCAGCTCTTCCAGGGCGGGCAGTTCACCGGTCACGACCACTGAGGAGGGGCCGTTGACTGCGGCGATCTCCAGGCCCGGAAACTCCTCGACCAGCACGGAGGCGGCCTTGACACCGGCAACGAGGGACGCCATGCCTCCGCGTCCCGACAACTCGGCGCGGATGGCCTTGGCCCGGTAGACCACGAGGCGGGCGGCGTCCGGAAGGGACAGCGCACCGGCAAAGCAGGCAGCGGCGATCTCGCCCTGGGAATGACCCACGACCGCATCCGGGACGACCCCGCACGCTTCCCACAGCGCGGCAAGCGACAGCATCAGCGCCCACGACACCGGCTGCACGACGTCGATGTCTTCAAGGGACCGGGCGCCCTCCACCTGCCGCACCACATCGAGCAACGACCAGCCGGTCAGCGGGTCAAGCGCCTCGGCGCACTCGGCCATGCTGGTTGCGAACACGGGCGACGACTCAAGCAGTTCCCTTCCCATGCCCGCCCACTGTGCGCCCTGGCCGGGGAACACGAAGACAGTCCGGCCTACTACGCTCTCGGCCGTTCCCTTGACGACACCGGTCGCCGACTCGCCGTTGGCCACGGCGTCCAATGCGGTCAGCGCCTCTTCCCGGTCCTCGGCGAGCACGATCGCACGGTCGGGGAGAAGACCCCGGCTCTGCACCAGCGACCGGCCGACTTCAAGCGGGTCCAGCTCTTGACGTTGCCTCAGGAACGAACTAAGGCGCCGGGCCTGGCCGGCGAGACCCGCCTCGCCACGGGCCGAGAGGACCAGTGGCACAACCGAGTCGCCCAGCACCCGCGCCTTCTCGTCGGACGGGTTCACGGATGTCTGCTCGGGCGCCTGCTCCAGGATGACGTGCGCGTTGGTGCCGCTGACGCCGAAGCCGGAGACCCCCGCACGACGAGGACGGCCGATCTCGGGCCACTCGTGCGCCTCGGTTAGCAACTCAACCGCTCCAGCAGACCAGTCGACCTGAGGCGTGGGCTCGTCCACGTGCAAAGTCTGCGGCAGCACACCATGCCGCATGGCCATCACCATCTTGATCACACCAGCGACGCCAGCCGCATGGCCCGCGTGTCCAAGGTTCGACTTCACTGAACCGAGCCACAGCGGCAGTCCGGGGTCACGGCTCTGACCATAGGTGGCGAGCAGGGCCTGTGCCTCGATCGGGTCGCCCAGGGGGGTTCCGGTGCCGTGCGCCTCGACGATGTCGACATCGGCGGACGACAAACCAGCGGTAGCGAGTGCCTGGCGGATCACCCGCTGCTGCGAGGGCCCGTTCGGCGCGGTGAGTCCGTTGGACGCGCCATCCTGGTTCACCGCAGTGGCCCGTACGACGCCGAGAATCTCATGTCCGTCACGGATGGCATCGGAAACCCGCTCCAACAGCAGGACGCCCACGCCCTCGGAAGAGTTCGTTCCATCTGCGGATGCCGCAAACGCCTTGCACCGGCCGTCCGTCGCAAGACTCCGCATACGCGAGGCCAACACCAAGCCAGCAGGAGTGCACATCACGCTGGAGCCCCCGGCCAGCGCCAACGACGACTCTCCCGAACGCAGGGACTGCACTGCCATGTGCAGGGCTACCAGGGACGACGAGCAGGCCGTGTCGATCGTGACTGCGGGCCCCTCGAACCCGAGAGTGTAGGAAACCCGTCCCGACAGGACGCTCGCCAAGCCGCCGGTCATCAGGTAGCCCTCGAGCTCGTCGGGGACGCTGTGGAAACCGGTGGCGTAATCGTGCCCGCCCACGCCGGCGAACACGCCGACGTTCTTGCCACGCAGAGTAGCCGGGTCTATGCCCGCCCGTTCGATCGCCTCCCACGACGTCTCCAGCATCAGACGCTGCTGCGGGTCCATGACCAGCGTCTCGCTTTGTGAGATGCCGAAGAAACCGGCGTCGAACTCGCCCACGTCGTGCAGGAACCCGCCTTCCCGTACATAAGTCGTGCCGGCCCGATCGAGTTCCGGGTCGTACAGGTTCTCAAGATCCCAGCCCCGGTCGGTGGGGAATGCGCCGACCGCGGAACGACCTTCGGCGACCAACTCCCACAACTCTTCAGGTGACGACACCCCACCGGGGAACCGGCACGCCATGCCCACGATCGCGATCGGTTCAGTGAAGCTGTCGCGGATCTTCTTGTTCTCGTTCTCCAGCTGCTCGTTCTCGATCAGTGAAGCCCGCAGCGCTTCGACAAGCTTTGCCTCTGAGCTGGTCATTCCCTGTCTCCATTCGTTCCGGTCGCGCGTCCGCTACTGCTTCCGGGCTTTTCTCATCGCGCGCTCCACCAGGTCGTCAACGCCCATCTCCTCGATCAGCAGCTTGCCGTCCTGCTTCGGTTCGGCGGTGTCCGGCGCTGTGGCACTTTCACCACCGGCACTCGCCACCAGTTGCAGGAGCTGCTCCATGAGGCCGAGTTCCTGGAACCGGGACAGAGGCGTGGTGACCAGCACCCTCCGGATCTCGTCCTCCCGACCCGCCAACTCGCCAACGGCCTCAGGGCACAGTTCCGCGAGCAGATGGCGCATCAGGCTCCGGGGTGTGGGATGGTCGAAGACGATCGTGGCAGGGAGGCGGATCCCTACGAGTCCGGTGAGTCGGTTGCGGAGTTCAACGGCCAACATCGAGTCGAAGCCGACCTCCTGGAAAGCCCGGTCGGCGTCGACCTTGCCGGGTGTCGAATGGCCCAGGACCGCAGCGACCTCGCGCCGGATCAGATCCAGCAGCATCTGCTCTCGCTGGACCGGGAGCGTGGCGGCCAGCTGTTCAGCGAGGCCGCCCCAACGGGGGGCCACGTGCCGAGCGGTGCGACGGCCGGCACGCACGAGGCTCCGCAGCAGTACGTGTACGGATTCGGACCCGGCTTGGGCGCGCAGCGCGGCGTAGTCCGGCCTGGCCGCCAAGAGCACCGCGTCGTCTGACTGCAGCGCCGCGTCGAACAGCTCCAGACCCTCCTGGCTGGAGTGTGCCACCAGGCCCTGCGGGACCGTCCTCCGCTGATTGGCCATGCCCAGGTTCCCGCTAGTGCCGGTCTGGTCCCACACCCCCCATGCGAGGGAGACGCCGGGCAGGCCGGAGCGGCGGCGGTGCAGGGCGAGGGCGTCCAGGGAGGCATTGGCAGCGGCGTAGTTGCCCTGGCCGGGGTTGCCCAGGACTCCGGCAGCAGAGGAGAAGAGGACGAACGCCGCAAGATCGATGTCCCGGGTCAGCTCGTGCAGGTGCAGTGCCGCATCAAGCTTCGGCCGCAGGACGGTGTCGAAACGCCCCGGGGTCAGAGCGGTGACCACACCGTCGTCGAGGACTCCGGCGGTGTGAACGACCGCGGTGAGCGGGTGTGCATCCGGTACCGCGGCCAGAAGCGCCGCGACAGCGTCCCGGTCCGCGGTGTCGCACGCGGCGATAGTGACGGTCGCGCCGAGGTCGGTCAGTTCCTCACACAGCGCCGCAGCTCCTTCGGCATCCGGTCCGCTCCGGCTGGCCAGCAGCAGGTGCCGTACGCCGTGTTCGCTCACCAAGTGCCGGGCGACGAGACTGCCGAGCGTCCCGGTGCCGCCAGTGACAAGGACTGTGCCGTCAAGGTTGAGCTCGCGCCGGGGACCTTCGGCAAGCGGGGCGCGCCGGAGCCGAGGGACGAAGGCCACGCCACCGCGCACACGGACCCGGGGCTCGCCTGTGGCCACCGCGAGCTGCACGGCCTTCACCGCCGTCGAGCGCTCTGAGGCCACCGCACTGCCGCAGTGCTCGGCATGGCCGCTCTCGACAAGGACGATGCGGTCCGGGTGCTCCGACTGTGCCGAACGCACCAGGCCCGACACGGCCGCTACGGTGACATCGTCCTCGGCATCGGGGACGACCACGACGAGGCGGGTGTGCGCCAAGGCCGGTGCTGCCAGCCATGCCTGGACAACGGCCAACACGGCGGCGACGGCCTCGCGCGGGCCGGCGGGCGCGTGCCCGGCCTCGTACACCAACAGGCCCGGTACCGACGGACCGTCCGCCGCGAGGGCAGCAACGTCTTCGGCATCGACGACAGTCGCCGTAGCGCCGGCGCCCTCAGCCACCTCACCCGAGGCAAGGGGAAGCTCAACCCAGTCGACCACGAACAGGGCACCGGGGGCCGACGCGTCCTCGGTCTCTGCCCTTTCGGGCGAAAACGGCTCGGCGACAACGGCATCAGCAGTCAGCACCGGCGCTGCGGTGGCATCCACCAGCTCAAAGCGGGTCACCCCCATGGTCTCACGGGCTGCGCGTACCCGTACCGCCGCCGCGCCGGAGGCCAGCAAGGCCACCCCGCTCCACCGGGTCGCGATCACGTCCTCATCAGGGAACGCCGTTCGGACCGCTGCGTCGAGCAGTGCCGGGTGCAGGCCGTAGCGGTCGGCGTCGCCGACCGCCTTGTCGAGGGCCACATCGGTGGCGGGGCTGCCGGCAGGCCACGCGGCGCCGGAAGCGGGCGGGGTCACCGGGCCGGGCACCAACGTGCCGTGCGCGTGGCGTGTCCACACCGCCTCCAGGCCGGCGTCGTCCGGGCGGGAGTACACCTCGACCGGCCGCCGCCCCTGCCCGTCGGCCTCCCCGACAATCATCTGTACAGCTCTGCCCCCGCGCAGCGGCAACAGGACGGGCCGGTCCACGGTCAGCTCCTCGACCACCGGACTGCCCACCTCGTCACCGAACCGGATGGCCACCTCGACCAACGCCGCGCTCGGCACGACCACGACGTCACCGACGGTGTGATCGCCCAGCCAGGGGTGCGCGTCCACCGACCACCGCGAGGTGGTCATGAAACCGCCGGAGTCCGGCCGGCCGACGATCGCCCCGATAAGCGGATGATCAGCACCCGCCTGACCGAGCGCGACAGCGTCAACGGCAGGAGTCGAACGCAGCCAGTAATGCTGGTGATCGAAGGCATACGTCGGGAGATCGACCTGAGTGGCGCCGGGACCGGCACCGGCCGGCAGCATTGCCGCCCAGTCCACAGGCACACCCCGGACAAAAAGCTCGGCCATCGAGGTGAACAGCCGGTGCAGACCGCCCTCGTCACGGCGCAGCGTGCCGCCGACGACAGCACGCAGCCGGACCGTGTCATCCGCCTGGTCGACGATCTCATTGACCGGCTGGACCAGAACCGGATGGGCACTGGACTCCACGAAGACGGTGTGGCCGCTGGCCAGGAGGTCGGCGATGGCGGGACCGAAACGGACCTGGCCACGCAGGTTCCGGTACCAGTAACCACCGTCCAGGACACCCGCCTCCTTTACCCACTCACCCGTCACCGTCGAGTAGAAAGGAATCAGCGGGGCTTGGGCACGGATGTCGGCGAAGGCCTCACCCAGGATCTCCTCGATCGCCTCCACATGCCGGGTGTGGGAGGCATAATCCACCGCCACCCGACGCACCCGCACACCATCCGCCGCAAGAACCTCCAGCGCCTCGTCGAGAGCCTCGGCATCACCAGCGATCACCACCGACGTGGGACCGTTGACCGCCGCCACCTCCACCCGGCCGGCCCACCGCTCCAGACGCTCGACGGCCTCTGCCTCGGACAGCGCCACCGACGCCATACCGCCACGGCCCGCCAGACTTGCGGCGATGACCTGACTACGTACGGCCACAATGCGAGCAGCGTTCTCCAGGGACAGCGCGCCCGACACGCACGCGGCAGCGATCTCACCCTGCGAATGACCGACCACCGCATCCGGCACCACACCCACCGACGCCCAGACGGCGGCAAGGCCGATCATCACAGCGAAGCTCGCAGGCTGCAGCACATCCACGCGCTCCAGGAGATCGGCCGGAGCATCCCCCCGCAGCACATCCACCAGCGACCAGTCCACCCAAGGCTCCAACGCCGCCGCGCACTCCCCGATCCGCTCCACGAACACCGGCGACGAGTCCAGGAGCCCACGACCCATCCCCACCCACTGCGAACCCTGCCCCGGGAAGACGGACACGACCTTTCCGGCCCCGCCCAGAGCCGACACGCTGCCAGTGACCACACCGGGATGAGACTCACCCCGCGCCAGCGCACCAAGCCCCGCCAACGCCTCAGCACGCGAACCCACCACCACCGCACGCTCAGACAACATCGCCCGCTGAGCAACCAACGCACCCGCCACGTGAGGCAGTGACACCTCACTCGACTCCACAAAGGAGGCCAGCCTCCCCGCCTGCCCCGCCAGGGATGCCGTAGAGGCGGCGGACACGACCAACGGCACCACACCATCGACGACGTCTACCGTCGACTCAGACGCGACGGGCTCCGCATTGACGGGCTCCGTCTCCGGGGCCTGCTCCAGGATCAGGTGCGCGTTGGTCCCGCTGAGACCGAAGGACGACACACCAGCGCGGCGGGGCCGGCCGGTTTCTGGCCACGCACGAGCCTCGGTCAGCACCTCGACGGCACCCGATGACCAGTCCACCTGCGCCGATGGAGCATTGAAATGCAGCGTCGCTGGCATCACGCCGTGCCGCAGCGCCTGCACCATCTTGATCACACCAGCCACACCGGCCGCGGCCTGGGTATGCCCGATGTTCGACTTCAGCGAACCCAGCCACAACGGGCGCTCGGGTTCCCGGTCACGGCCGTACGTCGCCAGCAGCGCCTGCGCCTCGATCGGATCACCGAGCACCGTGCCCGTCCCATGCCCCTCCACCACGTCCACCTCAACCGCCGAGAGACCGGCCGACGCCAACGCCTTACGGATCACCCGCTGCTGCGCAAGACCATTCGGCGCAGTCAACCCGTTCGAGGCACCATCCTGATTCACCGCACTGCCACGGATCACCGCAAGGACCCGGTGCCCGTTACGCCGCGCCTCCGACAGCCGCTCCAGGACCACCACCCCGACGCCCTCGGCCCAGCCCGTACCATCCGCGGCATCCGCGTACGACTTGCACCGGCCATCCGAGGACAGTGCACGTTGGCGTGAGAACTCCACGAACGTGGAGGGGTTCGCCATCACCGTGGCTCCACCCGCCAGCGCCATGGCGCACTCGCCCTGGCGCAGCGACTGGACCGCCAGGTGCATAGCCACGAGGGAGGATGAGCAGGCCGTGTCCACGGTGATCGCGGGGCCCTCGAAACCGAACACGTACGACACGCGCCCGGATGCCACGCTCGACGCCGTGCCCGTCTCGCCGAAGCCCTCGAGTTCCGCCGGAGCCACACCCGACAGCCCGTACCCTCGTCCCATCAGGCCTGAAAAGATCCCGACGTCACGACCTTTCAGCGTCCATGGGTCGATCCCGGCCCGCTCCAGCGCCTCCCACGAGGTCTCCAGCAGCAGCCGTTGCTGCGGATCCATGGCAAGTGCCTCACGCGGTGAGATCCCGAAGAACCCGGCGTCGAACAGGCCCGCCTCGTGTAGGAAGCCGCCCTGATCGACATACGACGTGCCGGTCTTCTCCGGGTCAGCATCAAACAGGCCGTCCAGATCCCAGCCTCGGTCCTCCGGGAAGCCGGACACACCGTCCCGGCCCTCACTGACCAGCTGCCACAGGTCCTGGGGGCTCGCCACACCGCCTGGAAGGCGGCACGCCATACCCACGATCGCAATCGGCTCCGCGAGGTCGGCGGCCCCGGTCCGATCCTTGTCAGCCGTCGCCTCCCTGGCCGTGTCGTGCAGACCCAGGATCCTGGCCCGAAGGTGTGCGGCAAGGACCTCGGGAGTCGGGTGGTCGAAGGTCACGGTTGTGGGCAGACGCAGCCCGGTCCGTTCGGTCAGCCGGTTGCGCAGCTCGACGACGGCGAGGGAGCCGAGGCCGAGGTCGCGGAAGGACCGGCCCGCCGGGGTTGGTTCGGTGCTCGTGTGGGTGCGGACGGCGGCAGTCTCCTTGCGGATCATCTCGCCGAGCAGGGCAAGCTGGGCCCGCTCGTCCAGGTCGGCCAGGCGCGCGCGTAGGGCGGCGGTGATCGCCTCGTCGGCCTGGGCGGTGGCGCGGGGCTCCTGTTCCGTCAGAGTGTCGAGTAGCGTCTGCACTCGGTCGCCGGGGTTGATGGTGCTCGGCCAAAGCGCCAGCAGGGCCGGGGATCCGGTCTCGATCAGCGCGTCGAAGGCGGCGGGGCCCTCGTCCGGCCGGCCGAGGGCCAGCAGCGAGCCGGGCAATCCGTGCCGTCGGCGGTTGCGGACCACGGCCTCTGTGAGGGCGGCGGTGACCACCGTCGAGGCGAGGCCGTCGGACTGCGCGCCCACCAGTGCGGCAGCGTCGGTCACCACGACGAACGCGGCGAGATCATCGTCGGCGGTGAAGTCATGCAGCGTTCGGGCGAGTTCGGGATCATCAGCGGTGTGGACGACCGCGGTCACTGGACCGGTCCTGGTCAGCGCCTCATGCAACTCCAGCGAATCCGAGCCGTCGGCCACGACGCGGACGATATCCACCCCCTCCGGCAGTGGCTCGTCCTGGCTCCACTCGTCGTAGGTATTCGTTGCCTGGACGAGCACGAGGTGTCGTGCTCCGTGCTCGGTGACCAGGTGGCGGGCGAGGACCGAGCCAGTCTTCGTGTCGGCACCTGTAACGACCACGACGCCGTCAATCCCCGGCGCGGCAAGATCCGGCCTGTCGGCGACGGGGAGGCGCACGAGCCTGGGCCGCATCAGTTCCCCGTCCCGTACGGCGAGCTGGGGCAGGCCCGAGGAGACGGCGGCGATCAGCGCCGCAGCGTACTCGGACTCCGGGGTGCAGGCTTCGACGTCGACGATTGTCAGCGGCGCGCCGTCACCCCCATCGGCCTGTGCAGCGCGTGCGGCTGCCCACAGCGCAACTTCGGCGCCATCTGGCGTCTCGTCCCGGTCGGTGACGCCCATCGCGCCCCGGGTAAGGACGACGAGCCGGGACCCGGTCTCCTTGCCCCCTCCAGCGCAGGTCGGCGTCAATGTGTCCGCGTCTGCCTCTGCGAGGACCGTCACGTCGGTGGCCGCGTCAGGGGTGGTGCGTGACGTTGAAAGGTCAGCGTATTGCCGTACGTCGGCGACGCCGGCCTTCCGAAGAGCGGCGACCAGGCCGTCGGTGACGGCGGTCCGACCAACCACTGCCCAGCGCAGCTCTTCCGGCGCGTCAGGGGAGACTGCCACCCTGCTCCAGTCCCTCAGCATCAGTCCCTCGTGGTGACCGTCGGCGGCGTATCGCAGCCGGGCCGGCAAGTCGGCGAGGAGGCGCCGGACAACCTTCCCCGAGGCGGTCCTGGGGATGGTCCGGGCCTCGTATATGCGCTCGGGGAGCTTGTACTGGGAGAGTTGGGTGCGGCAGTGGTCGAGCACCCGGGCGAGGTCGACGCCGGCCGGACCAGGGACCACCCAGGCGACGGGGACCTCGCCGAGGGTGTCGTGGGGAATGCCCGCGACTGCGACGTCGGCCACGCCCTCGGCCACGCGCAGGGCGGCCTCGATCTCGTCGGGGTGGATGTTCTCACCGCCGCGGATGATGACATCCTTGAGACGGCCGCAGATGGTGAAGTAGCCGGCTTCGTCGCGCCGGGCCAGGTCGCCGGTGTGGAACCAGCCGTTCTGCAGGGCCTCGGCGGTGGCCTGTGGGTTGTTGTGGTAGCCCACCATGACGTTCGGCCCGCTGACCCAGACCTCGCCCTCGTGCCCGGCGGGCACGTCCTGCCCGGTGCGGGGGTCGACGATCCGGACTCCGACACCGGGCACGGGAAGGCCACAGGAGCCCTCGACCACGTGGCCGTCGGGCGGGTTGATGGTGATGGCCCCGCAGGTCTCGGTGCTGCCGTAGGCGTCGACGAGGGGGATGCCGAAGGTCTCCTCGAAGGAGCGGCGCAGTCCAGGGCCGGTGACGGCACCGCCGACGAGGCCGACCCTGAGATCGGGCAGAGAGAGGCCGGTGCCGCGGGCCCTGCCGACCAGGTGGTGGTAGGTGGTGGGGACGCCGGCCAGGAAGGTGGACCGGTCCTCGCGTAGGGCAGTCAGAATGTCGTCGGCCGAACTGCCGTCCATGATCCGGGCGGTGGCGCCGGAGACAGTGACGGACAGGACGCAGGCAATGTGAGACAGGCTGTGGAAGAGCGGCAGTGGCCACAGCACGCGGTCATGCTCGGAGAGGCCGGGCACGGGAATGTAGCAAGAGGCAACAGAGTAGAGGCAGTTGCGCTGGGTGGAAAGGACGCCCTTGGGGCGGCCGGTGGTACCCGAGGTGTAGAACATCCAGGCCACCTCGTCAAGGCCGAGGTCGTCCGGGGCATCGTTGACGGGCTCGGTGGCGGCGAGTTCCTCGAACGGTACGGTGCCCGGGGGCAGCATGTGCCCGGCACCGGCGCCGAGGGCGCCGACCACGACGACGGACACCCCGCGGGTTGCACGGGGAATTGACTGAAGGAAGGTTTCTGCGTGTGCAGTGCCGGTGAGGGCGAACGCCGCTGCGCTGTCGGCCAGGAGGTATTTGATTTCCGCCGGGGCGGCCTGCGGGTTGATCGGTACGCCGATGCCGCCAGCCCGTACCACGGCGAGGTAGCTCTCCACCATCGCCACCGAGTTGCCGAGACACAGAGCCACCCGGTCGCCGCGCCGGACACCGAGGCCGACCAGGTGACCGGCCAGTCTCCTCGTCCGTGCGTCGAGTTCCCTGTAGGTGACCGCGTACTGGTCGTCCTCGAAAGCGATCTTGTCCGGGAACCGGCTCGCGTTCTCACTCAGGATGACCGGAAGCGGGGTGATCAGGTCGGGAAGCACCTCGGCTCGAACTCCTAACAACTGCTCTTCGGCAAGCGTGTATGTCTATAGGGGTGAGTCAGCTCGACCGTGTGATGGTCGGCTTCCGAGCTTGCGATGTCTTGGACCGGCTGGCGCAGCCTGAGCGGGGCCGAAAGACTCCAGATGGTCCGCGAAGGTCGAGGACTGACCTCCATGACACTAGACAGGACGGCCTTCGCGGGGCATCCCCTGCTCTGGTAGGTCCCGGTCGAAGGTAGACCGCAGCCGAGGTGCATCGCCGTGTCGATGTCGCCGCGGGTGGAGTGGCCGGTGTCGAGGAAGGCCACGGACTGGTTCAGGTAGGCCATGACGAGCGCGATGGCATCCGCCGCCGGTCCGGCGCCGATCTCGACCCGGGTCAGACCCAGCCCGTTGATCAGCGCGTCGGTGGCGCTCTCGACGGCCGGGGAGGTCAGCGCGGTGGATACCGGCTCCACCGCGCCTCCGGGGCCGGGCGGGACACGGCCAGGTCGTCGGGAACGGCCTCGATCACCAGGCCGGCGTCGGTGAGTTCGGTCACCTCGTGTGTGAAGACGACGGATTCCGCCGCATCCGTGGTGAGTGCCTTTCGGCGGTTGCCAACCCGGACGAGTGCGTCAGGGTCGGTGTCGACGGCCACGATACGACGGCCGGCCTGGTGGGCCAAGCGCAGGAACGCCTCGCCGACTGTGCCGAGGCCGACGATGCCGGTGACGGGCCGCAGATCTGTCGTCATGGCGTTCCGCAAACTTTCTGTTCGCGGAAGCGGTTGATGGCGTCGATGTGCTTCGCCCGCAGTGCGTGGTCGCGTACGCCGAGGCCCTCCTGAGGTGCCAGGCAGAGGATGCCCCCCTTGCCCTGGTGGAGGTTGGCATGGATGTCGACGTCCTCGACGCCGGTCAGCTCGCGGATGCGCTTGCCGAACCGTTTCCGCTCGCGCGGGTCCTGGGTGGTCTCGTCCTTCCAGAACCGGTAGTCCTCGGCGCTGCGGTCGATGACCGCTTCGGCTCCCATGGAGCGGCAGCCGGCCGCCTTCTGCGGCGAGGAGACCACACAGATCGGGTTCGCTCCCCCGGCGAGCGCCAACTGGGTGGCGTACGAGGCAAGTCCGCCGCTCGCGCCCCAGATCAGAACATTGTCGCCCTGCTTCAGCTGCGCGCCGAAGTTGGTCTCGAAGCCCCAGATGCGCTGCTCTGGATCGAGCATTGTGTCGTCGTGGCCGTCGGAGCTCTCCAGCTCGACGGAGAGGCAGTGCGCCACGACCCGGCCCCCGGGGCGCCACCGGTTCACGCCAGGGCCGATGCGCAGCACCACCCCCGCGACCACACGGTGTTGTAGTTGATCGCGCTCGCCATCACGGCGATCAAAGCCTCGCCCGGACCCGGCTACGGTGTCGCGACCTCCTGCACCCGCAGGGACTTACGGGGATCCTTCGCCTTCGAGTCCATCCCCTCGAACATCGCGGTGTCGTCCCGGCGCACCACATTGCCCCGACCTCGGCTGCACGGTCGGCGAGGAAGAAGTGGCCGCCTCGGAAGACCTTTGTCCTCGGCCGACTGGCGATGCGCTTCCGCCCGCCCGCGGTCTCCAGCGGGTTGCGGCAAGCGGGTGCGAACTCCTAAGAGATCTGCGGGCGTGCAGGCATCAGGCAGCGAGCTTCCCGAGCGTCTCCTGGGCAGTTGCCAGGGACTTCTCCCCCAGCGGCTTGAGCTCCGCCATGGCCGGCACGATCGCGGCCATGGTCAACTCGGCGTGCACAAACGTGAGGTTGTCCGCGAGACCGATCGACTTCAGGATGTCCCGCAGGTAGGGCTCCTGGTAGTCCTGGCCCTCGCGCGGGGTGCCCGGAGCGTAGGAGCCGCCGCGCGCGGTCACAACGATGACCGACTTGCCGCTGAGCGGACCGGAATCGGCCCCCGGGAGGATCGCGTGGGCCGGGCTGACCAGCAGGTCGATCCAGGCCTTGACGTTTGACGGGATCGTGTAGTTGTACATCGGCACGCCGAGCACGATCGTGGCGGCGTCGTGCACCTCAGACACCACCGTGTCGACGAGCGCCTTCTCCTCGTCCGTCTGACCGTGATCGCGGCTGGGGTCCAGAAGGTACTCGCGCACGGGATGGGTGAGGTGGGGGATGGGCTGGGCAGCCAGGTCGCGGTAGACGTAGCCGGCGTCAGGGTGGTTTTGCCGCCACTGGGTCGCGAAGTACGAGGTCAGCTGACGCGACGTGGAACCCTCATGGCGGATGCTCGCATCGATGTGAAGAAGAGAAGACACAAAGACCCCCGAAATTTGATGGGCAGTTCGTCAAGACCGCAGTTGGTCCGCGAAAATCGAGAGCAGACCTACACGACGCTAGACAGTGCGGTCTTCGCAAGACATCCCCTGATCTGGTAGCTCCTGACCGAAGGCATGAGACCCATGAAGACGGCATGTAGGTTTGGCATCATGCGCAGCTCGACAGGCATCTCCCAGCACCGAGCTTGGTCTGGGCCCGCCGCTGTACTGATGGGCTCCTGGACTACGGCTGGCTCGGGCAGCGCATTCCGCGGGAAGTGATCCGCCAGGTACAGCTCAGGGTCGGGTGTCCTACGGTGGGCCAATGTGTTTCGTGGTGCCATTCGACTGTCGGAAGGGGTGAAGGTGGAGTCGACGGACGGCCGTGGACGCCTGCTCGCCATCAGCGATCTGCATGTCGGCTACGCCGAGAACCGCGCCCTCGTGGAGAAGATTCGGCCCACGTCGGACGAGGACTGGCTGCTGGTCGCCGGTGATGTCGCCGAAACCGTCGCCGACATCCGCTGGACCCTTGAACTACTGGCCGGCCGCTTCCGCAAGGTGATCTGGGCACCCGGCAACCACGAGCTGTGGACCCACCAAAGAGACACGATCACCCTGCGCGGCGTGGAACGGTACGAGCACCTTGTCGCCATGTGCCGGGAAATGGGTGTGACCACACCCGAGGACCCCTACCCCGTCTGGGCCGGCCCGGACGGACCCGCAGCCATCGCACCGCTCTTCCTGCTCTACGACTACTCGTTCCTCCCTGATGGCTGCACGACCAAGGAGGAGGGACTCGCGTACGCGCACGACACCGGGGTCGTGTGCTCCGACGAGTACCTGCTACACCCCGATCCCTATCCCAGCCGCGAGGCGTGGTGCCGGGCCCGGGTGGCTGCGACCCAACGCAGGCTGGAGGAGATCCCCGGCGATCTCCCCGTGGTGTTGGTGAACCACTATCCGCTGGACCGGCATCCCACGCGAGTCCTGCGCTACCCGGAGTTCGCCATGTGGTGCGGCACCCGCCTGACCGCCGACTGGCACCGCCGTTTCCGGGTCGCATGCATGGTCTACGGTCATCTGCACATTCCGCGGACCACCCACCACGAAGGCGTCCGCTTCGAAGAGGTGTCGCTGGGCTACCCCCGAGAATGGGGCCCGCGCGCACAGCCGCCCGGAAGGCTGCGTCAAATTCTTCCGAGGGAGGTCCAAGCACGTGTTCGAGGAGTTGCTCCCGGGGTCGGTCGCGGTCGTGGAGGCGCTGGGCAGTGACGCCCTCGGCGACGGCGTCATCCTCTACCCCGAGGAGGAGGCGGTCATAGCGCGGGCCGTGGAGAAACGGCGCCGTGAGTTCACCGCCGTTCGGGGCTGCGCACGGCTCGCCATGGAGAAGCTCGGCACGGCGCCGCAGCCGGTTCTGCCCGGCCAGCGTGGCGCACCGCGCTGGCCCGACGGGCTGGTCGGCAGCATGACGCACTGCGAGGGCTACTGCGCGGCGGCGCTGGTGCGCGCCGAAGAGTTGGCTTCGCTGGGCATCGACGCTGAACGTCACGACCGTCTCCCCGACGGTGTCCTGGAAGCGGTGGCGCTGCCGTCTGAGCAGACCAGAGTGCGGAATCTCGCCCGCAGCCACCCCACTGTCCACTGGGACCGGCTGTTGTTCAGCGCCAAGGAGTCCGTCTACAAGGCGTGGTTTCCCCTGACCGGAAAGTCGCTCGACTTCCTGGAGGCCGACATAGAGATCGCCCCAGCAGCCACCGCGGAAGCTTCCGGGACCTTCCGGGCACGGCTTCTGGTCCCGGGCCCGCTGGTCGACGGACATCGCATCGAGGCCTTCGACGGCCGCTGGACCGCACACCGGGACCTGCTCTCGACGGCCGTCGTCGTACACCACTTCTGAAGTATCTACGGCGATGCGAGGAGTACGAGGATGGGCGTCACCATGGACGGCACCAAGCAGCAGCGTCGCGGCAACTCCAGCGCATCCAGGACGTCGCGCTCGAACCCTTCGCCGAGCAGGACAACGGGAAGACGTCCCTGAGAGGGATCGCCGAGCGGCTCGACGTCACCATGACGGCGCTCTACGACAACTTCAGGACCAAGGAAGAGATCATCGTCAGCCTCTTCGAGGATGTGACGCAGCCGGTCCAGGACCTGATCGAGTGGGGCAGGGACCAGCCGCACACCCTGGATGCCAAGCAGGAGTTCGTACGGCGCTACGGCGTGGCCTTGGCCGGCGCGGAACCGCTCTTCCGGTTCATGCAGAGCCAGGCGGCGGTACGGGAGCTGCGCATCGGCGACACCTCCAAGGACCGGATGCGCGACCTCAGGGGCATCTTCATCGACCGGGAGGCTCCGCCTCGTCGACCAGGTCCGCTGTGTCAGCGCCAGGTCACGCTACACGCGGGGATGTTCGTGATGCAGGAGCTGGAAGGCAACTCCCAGAAGAAACGCGAGGCCGTTCTGCAGGTCACCGGGCCTGGTCATCCAGGCACACCGCGGCACCCGGACGAGCTGAGAGACACCCCGAGGTCACGGGAAACGGACACGGAAAACGGAAGCCGGAACGTGACCGGCGCTACGTTCACCGGCGTTCGCGACTGCGGGGTCAGCCGGGATGGATCCGTCGGTCCGCTGCCCGTCACGACCTGCCCCTCCACGCCGCCTTTCTCGTGAGCGCCCTGGAGACCGGGCTGGCAGTAGAAGGGGTCCAGACCCGCCCAGGAGCGAAACGCGGTCCACCGGTCGGTCTCTACCCTCGCCCGGGTGAAGCCGAGCACCCGGGCCACCGCCGAGGTCAGGTTGTCGTAGCGGACCTGCCCGGTGCGCACCCCGCCGAGCACATCGAATAGCTGATCTCGGAGGCGTCGTGCTCCGCCACGATCCGCTCAGCGATCCGCTTGGTGCTGTGCCGCTGCTTGCGAGGAGCATCGAGATCTTCCCGGAGGATCCGGTCGATCTCCACCTTGTACGGATCGAGCCGCGAGGCACGGGGCGGAAGCGGTTTTCGGGGCTCGGGCCACACCGATGTCAGAGCGTGGGCCACCGTCTTCCGGCCTACCTTGTACTTCCGCGCCAACTCCCTGTTGGACAGCCCCTCAACCCGGGGCGTCCCGGGGTATCGCCGCGTACAACTCGATCCTGGACATCGGCTGCACGCGTGCCCCTCACCACGCGGAGTGCATCGATCCTCCCACCGCCCGTACGCCACTGGAGTCGAAACTCACCAACACCAACTTCGCCCGCAGACCACTGGATCCAGAGCTGACCGACAAGTGGCTCCCAGACTCAGGCTCTGGTCCACTTCGTGTGATGCGGTCACTTGCAGTGGTCGGCGGGTGGTTCGAGCGCCTCGATGACGTGTTGGACTTCGTAGCGCCACTGGATGGCCTCGTCGCTGTCCACCCAGCCTGCCGCCACCCCTGATCCATCGTGCAGTATCCGTTGGAGTGCGAGCTTGGCTGGCAGACGGAGCGAGGCCGGAAGGTCCGGCAGCGGTTCTCTGGGGCCGTCATCAGGGTCGATCTGGATCTGAGCGTCCGGGACGGTGCTGGCGACGAGAGCTGCGGCAGCAACTGCTTCAATGCCATCGCCGCTCTCTACCTGTGCCTTGGCGTTCGTGACTCGCTGGAATGCTCGCGCGAGCACATCGATGACCTGTTGGGTGGACATCCCCTCAAGTCCATCGACGAAGTCTGCGGCGAGGTCGCTGTCGAACGGGCCGGTTCCCCACGTTCCCATGCACTGCTCCTGGTATCGGTGTCGCTGGCGAAGGCAGCATTCCAGCAGCCACTGACATCGGTCACGGAGCAATGAGAACCCGCTTGCGGAGCAGTTCGAATCCCGCGCGGCCGAACATCTGGCGCTTGAGCATCTTGATGCGGTTGACGTGTCCCTCAACGACGCCTGAGTTCCAGGGCTGTGTGAGGCCGGCGGTGACGGCGGCGAGGTCGCGTTCGAGGTATTGGGCGAACCGGCTGAGACTGATCAGGTCGGTCGTGGCTCTGGCCGATTCGATCCACTGCGGCAGTTGGTCGCCTTGCAGGTGGGTGACCATGTGGGCGAAGGAGCGCACGTGCTCGGCGAGGGTGGTCAGTTCACGGCAATTCGCCAGTGCGGCTTTGAGGTGGAGCCGATCGCTCTCGGTCAGGGCGTCCGGGTGTGTGAGGATCCAGCGCGTGACGGCGCGAGCCGATGGCGGCCGAGGCCCGACCGGTTGGGGCTTGCCGCGCAACCTCCGGCTGACGTAGTCGCGAACGTTGCCGTAACCGTCCGGGTAGCCCCGCTCGCTGATCTCCTCCCACAGCTTCCAGGCATTGGTGCAGCCTTCCTGCCAGCGCTGGTCGAGGTAGGGCTTGTAGGCGTCGAGCTTGGTCGCGCGGCTTTGCCACTGACCGGTGAACATCTCCTCTGGGGTAGTGGCGCGGGAAAGCGCAGGATCGTGTTGAGGGTCATGCCGAGCTGTCGGGCAACGGACCTCTTGCTGTGCCCGGCGGCCAGCAGCGCGTGGATGGTGGCGTGTTTGGCGCGCGTACGTTCGGCGAACCGGTGGCCCGTCGGCCAGGGCGATGGTGTCGCAGGCACTGCTTTCTCGTGCTGATTGTCCGGACGCGCCGGGGTGGGCCGGAGACAGCCACGGTGCCGGTAGACACACTTCTCGGCGGCCTCGCCCAGGTTGTGCCAGAGGTGCCAGCGGTCGGCGACCTGGAGAGCCTGCGGGGCCCCGCGAGTGGCGCCTTCGGCGAAGAAGGGAGCACGGTCACGGCAGACGATCTCGACGCCGGGACGCTCGGCGAGCCAGGCAGCGAGCGTGTCAGCCTCCCGGTTCGGCAAGAGGTCCACCGGTCGACGTGTCTAGACGTCGACCAGCACAGTTCCGTAGATTCGCCCCTTTCGCTGGGCGTATTCATCCACGCCGAGCACCCGGGGCGTCGCGGCGACAGGATCCGGCAGCGAGGCGACCAATCTCAGCAGAGTGTTCCGGCTGACCGGCGCCTCGAAAATGTCCGTCATCCGGGCGCCGACCCGGCCCGCGAGCGCGAGGGCGACCGCGACCAGTTCGGAGCGCAGTCGCTCGGTCTGCCGGCCGAACCGGCGGGTGAGCCCCGGCACCTGCTCGGCGAACGTCCTGCGCCGGCAGGTCTCCTGCGCGCAGACGAATCGACGCACCCGCAGAGACACCACCACGGGCTTGCCGGCCGCTGGCAGATCACGAGGAAACCGCAGATAAGAGCCGTGTCTCCGCCCTGACCAGCACCCGCATCCCGGGCAGGGTACCCGCTTGGCGGTCGTACGTGCCTCGACCACAACGGCAGTGTCGGTCACCTCGACCGACACCACCGACACACCGTCGACCGAGCGGAACAGCAACTCATCCAACAGCGGCAGCACTTCGCTCACGACAGGACTGTCGACCACGCCGCCTTCCAGCCCAGCGATTTTCGGGCGACCTCAGCCCGCATCACAAAAAGATCAACAGTTACCCTGCGTACGCGACCACACGAAGTGGACCAGAGCCCAGACTCACGTACATAGCCACCGCGGACAAGGCCCGGTTGGCCGTCTGCTCGGTCGGGGTGGGTTCACCCTGGGGCGGCCGGCGTTTGGCAGTGGTGACCCACTCGCCCGCGCCGATGTAGGCCATGTCGGCGAGGACGGGGACTCCCTGACGCTCGCAGATCTGGATGATCTTGTGGGTGCGGGCGGCGGTCAGGTCGTGCGTTCGGCCGGGCGGGGCGGGTGAGAGCCACAGGGTGCGACCGGCCAGCTCCGTGATGACCTGCACGTTCACGCCGTGCCGTTGGCACTTCGTCGAGTAGTCCGCGCGCCCGTCACCGACCCGGTCGCACTCGGCGAGTGTGCCGTCCACGAGAACATAGGTCGGCGTCTGTCTCGCGCAGGACCTTCAGCAGGCCCGGCGCCTTGTCGGCTGTTGGACGAATCTCTGTATGAGTACGTAGGCGGGGGCCGGCGACACTCGCGGTAAACATGAGTGTTGATCTTGGTGGGCAGGGTGATCTCTGTTCGTGCACGACGACAGCGTGTGCACGAGGCGGAGGTGGGTGTGCTCATCGTCGACACCGATGTCGTACGGGTGGAACAGCAGCTGCGGCAGGGCCGGTTGGAGTGCCCGTCGTGCGGTGCGGTCCTGGCGCCGTGGGGGCACGGGCGGCCTCGGGAGGTACGGGGTGATCTCGGTGCCCGGCTGTTCCTGCGTCCGCGCCGTGCACGGTGTTCGGGGTGCGGGATCACGCATGTCCTGCTCGCGCAGGTGGTGTTGCCGCGGCGGATGGATGCGGCTTCGGTGATCGGAGCGGGACTGGAGATAGCGGCCCGCGGGATGGGGCACCGCACGATCGCGGCGGAGCTGGGGCTGGCGGAGGGCACCGTTCGCGGCTGGGTCCGCCGGTTCCCCTTCCGGGCGGAGGACGTGCGACGGCATTTCACCGTTGCGCTGGTCGCGCTCGCCGATGAGCCGGTGGTCCCGGAGGCGTCCGCCTCGACGCTGGCGGACGCGGTGAGCGCGGTGGTGGCCGCGCATCGGGCGGCCGGGGCGAAGTGGGCGGGCGTGAACACCGTGTCGCGGTGGGAGTTCGCCGGCCGGGTGATAGCGGGCTCCCTTCTGACCTGTGCTTCTTCACCGAGTTGATCAACACGGGCCGCCCCTGGGCCCGGGAGGGAGGTCCCGCAAATCTTGATCCTGTCGGCCGCAGAGGTGCGGACGCCGATCGAGAGGCGAGGTGGAGTACCGCATGTCATCGAGTGAGGACGAGGACCGCCGCCGGGCGGACAAGGCCCGGCAGGTGGGCCTGTTCCGCTACGGCCTGATCCAGGATCTGATCGAGTCGAAGCTGACGACCCGCCAGCGCGGACGTCGGGCCCGGGAGGTCGCCGAGCGCGAGCACACCGACCCGTTCGGCCGGCAGGTGAAGCTCTCGCGGGGCACGATCGACCGCTGGACGCGGGCCTATCGGGAGGGCGGCTTCGCCGCCCTGGTGCCCGAGCCACGGCAGGTCGCCCCGCGCACACCGGTGGAGGTGCTGGACCTGGCGGCCGCGCTGAAGAAGGAGAACCCGGCGCGGACGGCCGCGCAGATCCAGCGGATCCTGCGCACGACGCAGGGCTGGTCGCCGACCGACCGCACCTTGCAGCGGCACTTCGTGAACGCCGGGCTGACCGGCGCGGGTGAGAGTGGTCAGCGCAGTGTGTTCGGGCGGTTCGAGGCGGTCCGCGGCAACGAGTTGTGGACCGGGGACGCCCTGCACGGGCCGAAGATCGGCGGGCGGAAAACGTACCTGTTCGCGTTCATCGACGACCATTCCCGGGCGATCGTGGGGCACCGCTTCGGGTTCGCGGAGGACACCGTCCGCCTGGCCGCGGCCCTGCGGCCGGCCCTCGCCTCACGCGGGGTCCCCGAGTCGGTCTACGTCGACAACGGCTCCGCGTTCGTGGACGCCTGGCTGCTGCGGGCCTGCGCGACGCTGGCGATCAAGCTGACGCACTCGCGGCCCGGACGTCCGCAGGGCCGGGGAAAGATCGAGCGATTCTTCCGCACGGTCCGTGACCAGTTCCTCGTCGAGCTCGACGAGGAGGGCGCCGGCCGCATCGAGTCGCTGGGTGAGCTGAGCCGGCTGTTCACCGCGTGGGTGGAGACGGTCTATCACCGCACGGTGCACTCCGAGACCGGGCAGCCGCCGATCGAGCGGTGGCTCGCCGCGATCCCCAAACCGCTGCCGCTGCCCTCCCCGGCCGACCTGCGCGAGGCGTTCTTGTGGTCGGAGAAGCGCACGGTGACCAAGACCAGGACGGTCAGCCTGCACGGCAACACCTACGAGGTCGACCCGATGCTGGTCGGCATGCGCGTCGAGCTGGTCTTCGACCCGTTCGACCTGACCGAATTCGAAGTACGCGCTCACAACCGGGTGCTGGGCAAGGCCCTGCCGCACCACATCGGCCGCCACACCCACCCCAAGGCAACCCCCGAGGAACCCGCCCCGCGGACCGGCATCGACTACCTGAAGATCCTCGAAGGCGAACACACCGCCCGCACCGCCAAGGGCATCAACTACGCCTCCCTCATGGACAATTCACCGGATCGCTCATGAAGGCGGCCCACGAATTCGACGCAGACGTCGACTTCGACCTGTTCATGCTCACCCCCGGCCAGCTCGCCCAGCGGGCCCTGGCCCTCGCCGACCGCTGCTGCCGCCGGGCCTCGAAGACCAGCGGGCCGTCCGAGATGGCGGCCGTCCGCACCGCCTTCCGCGCGGTCGACCTCGTGCTGCGGCTGGCCCGCCGGGCCGAGACGACCGCCTGCCGCGACACCGTTACAAGGAGCATTCCGTGATCGAACGTGTTCAGGGATTCTTCGGGTTCACCCGCATCCCCTTCGGCCGGAACCTGGCCCCCTCGATGCTCCACCAGCACAATGCCCACAAAGAAGCCGCCGCCCGCGTCGCCTGGTGCATCAACAACCGGGCCATCGGGGTGATCACCGGCGAGGTCGGCGCGGGCAAGACCGTCGCCCTGAAGGGCGCCGTCGCCTCCCTCGATCCGGCCCGCTTCAAAGTGATCTACCAGCCCAACCCCGAGGTCGGCATGCGCGGCTTCTACGACCGCATCGTCACCAGCCTCGGCGGCACCCCGAAATTCCACTCCTCCGCCCTCGCCGTCCAGGCCGCCGACGTCCTGGCCGCCGAACTCGACGAGAGAGGCCGTACTCCCGCGCTCGTCCTCGACGAATCCCATCTCCTGGACCACGGCGAGCTGGACGCCATCCGCATGCTCACCGACTACGACATGGACTCCACCACCCCGTTCGCGCTGCTACTGATCGGCCAGCCCACCCTGCGCAAACGGATGAAACACGGCGTCCTGGCCGCCCTCGACCAGCGGATCTCGATCAACTACGAGATGCCCGCCATGACCGGCACCGAGACCGCCAGCTACGTCAAGCACCACCTGACCATCGCCGGACGCTCCGACCCGCTTTTCTCCGACGACGCGATCGACCTGATCCACCTCACCAGCCACGGCCTGCCCCGCTCTGCGAACAACATCGCCTGGGCCGCCCTGATCGCCGCCTTCACCGAGGAGAAAGGCATCGTCGACGAGTCGTCCACCCGCGCCGCGATCAACGAGATCATGACGACAGACTAACCACCAAACCGACACCATGACCACGAAGACCCCGGCGGCCTGACGGCCGCCGGGGTCGATTCACATCGCCACGTCGACAAACAACACGTCGCCACCATGCACAAATCCGACGTCGCTCAACAGTCGGCCAGGTGCCCGACGACGGTGGTGACGTACGCGTGGGCGGTGCCGACGGAGACACGGAAACCCGCGGCGAGTTGAGCCAGCGGGTCGTGTCGGCACAGGTACGCGAGAGCGATCACCGCCCGCTTGGAGCCGGAGTGTGCAGCGTCGGTCACCCTCACGGGTGACGACCAGCATCGTCACCCACTCCACCAGTGCGTGCGGCAGGATACGGGACCAACAGGGTTCCTACGCTGGAGAGTTGAGAGCTAGACACCTCTCTCGACGTAGCTATTCAGCGGGGTTGAGCGGCTCTAGGATCCGCATGATCGTTAGCAGTGAACGCTGTTCGCCAGCAATGGATTAGCAAAACCGCGGTTCAGTTGACACTTGCTATGTTCAGTAGTGGTCTCTATCGGGCCGCTTCCGGTCTTCTCAGCATGGATGCCGCCCGGTCTCCGTACCGCCTTAGCCTCGATCGTTCATGAGTCCTCGTCGGTCTGCTGACGGGGGCTCTGCTTTTGTGGAGTGACGGTTTTCCGGTGGTGTGGCAGGTTGAGGGCCCGGCTCTCGCGTCGGGTGGGCGCCGGGTTCCACTTTCCCGGGGTGGTGGTGAGGGTTGTTGGGGTGGTTGAAGTGGCTGGTCAGCCGGGGTTCGGCAGGGCCTGGAGCCGGTCGATCGCCTGAGTGAGGACGCTGGTCCAGGGCCATCGGGCGGGCAGGCGGAGCCAGCGGCGGCGGCCGGTGGTGACGAGTCGTGCGGCGGTTGAGAACAGCCGCAGGCGAAGGCGTTTGGGTTCCCAGCGGCGGGTGTCGCCGGTCAGGGCGAGCATGGGCATCCAGGCGAGGAGGTCAAGTGCGAGGGAGACGATCTCCAGCCAGATCCGGTTCTGCGCGCTGTCGTGGAGGGGCAGGTTGCGCAGGCCGGTGTCGCGGGCGTTTCGTATGCGGTCCTCGCAGCGGGCCCGTCTGCGGTGACGCAGTTCCAGGTCGGCGAGCTGGCCTCCCTTGGTGTTGGTCGCGAAGCACGTCAGCCGCAGTCCGTCGAGGTCGGTGAAGCGCAACTGGGCACCGGGGTGTGGCCGTTCCTTGCGGACGACCAGCCGCATTCCCTTCGGCCACGTGCTCAGGTCGGGCATGTCGGTGATCTCCGCGACCCAGGCACCGGGCCGCTCGGTGCCGCCCGCGTCGTAGGCCGGCGTCCACGCCTTCTTCGGGATCTTCAGCACCGCCTGATGGATGGCGTCGGTGATGGTCATTCCGACGGAATACGACAGCCACCGGCCCGGCTTGGAGAGCCAGTCGAGGAAGGCATGGGTGCCACCGGCGGAGTCGGTACGGATCAGCGTCCGGCGCCCGCGCCGCAGGGCTTTGGGCAGTTGGGCGAGAGCCATACCCGTGGTGGTGATGTGATCGCTCGCGGTGTTGGAACCCGCGTTGCCGGGCCGAAGCAGCGCGGCCACCGGCTCGCCGGAACCGGCCTGGCCGTGGTCGACGAACGCGACGAGCGGGTGATGACCGAAGGTCTTCTTCCAGGTCGCGGTGGCGTCCTGCTTCTCGGAGTGCGCAAGGACCAGCACGCCGTCGATGTCCACGATCACCTGGCCGTCGGCGGCCGGACCTTGTGCCCCGGCCAGTTCCCAGACGTGCGAGCGTACTTGGGCCCGCGCCGACCGGATCGCGGTGAGGGACTTCGGGCCGGCCGCGGCGAGGGTGTCGATGAGCCGGGAGACTGTGGGGTCGGATGCCACCGGGCCGAACACGTCGGGCTCCGCCCGCAGCATGGCGACATCGGCGAGGCAGTCCCCGCCCAGAGCGACTCCGAGCGCGACATCCAGCAAGACCTTGCCCGGATCGTGCACGGCCCGAGGCTTGCGCCACGGTGCCATGGCCGTCGATATCGCCTGATCAAGCCCGGACTTGCGGACCGTCTCGACCAGCAGCACCGATCCGGCCTGCGAGACCACCGAGCGGCCACCGCCCTGGATACGGACAGGCGGATAGGACCCGATACTCTTCTTCACCTGGGAAGTGCTTCTTTCCTTGCCACGTACAGGACCCTCAGTAAGTCCTATCGTTGCAGGTCAGGAGCACTTTCTGCTGTCCCGGTCACCAACTGGACATCACCCGTCACGAAAGCCCGAGGCTAGAGGATGTCTCACGTGGCGGGTTGTTGATGCGGCATGATGCTGTGCTGTGGCTGTTGATCTGTCCCGCCGGCTTGTCCCGGACGGGTTGTGGGAACTGGTGGCTCCGCTGTTGCCGAGGTTCAAGTCCCGTCCACAGGGCGGTGGTACGGCTCCGGTGGATGAGCGGGCGGTGTTCGCGGCGGTGGTGTATGTGCTGACCAGCGGTTGCGCCTGGCGGTATCTGCCTCCGACGTTCGGGGTCTCGTCGGCGACGGCTCATCGCCGGTTCACGGTATGGACCGAGGCGGGGCTGTGGCGTCGACTGCATCGGGCGGTGCTGGACGAGCTCGGTGCCCTCGGTGAGCTGGACTGGACTTCGGCGATCGTCGACGCCGCCTCGGTGCGGGCGAAAAGGGGGGCTCGCTGACCGGGCCGAATCCGGTCGATCGGGGCAAGAAGGGCAGCAAGCTGCACGTGCTGTCCGAGGCGCAGGGGATCCCTCTGTCCGTCGCGGTGTCGGGGGCGAACCTCCACGACAGCCAGGCGTTCAAGCCCTTGATTCTGGGCATACCCGCCGTCCGCTCACGGCGCGGGCCGCGACGAAGACGCCCAGTCAAGATCCGTGCAGACAAGGCGTACTACTCCGCCGAGCACCTTGTCTGGCTCCGCGGACGGCGTCTCATCCCTCGCATCGCCCGCCCTGGCATCGAGTCCGGAGAACGCCTCGGGCGCCACCAGTGATCTGCCGTGACCGCTCCACGGCGTATGCCGAGGCCGGGCGGCTCGGCGCCCCGAGCGCCATCCACGTCGCGGACCGGTGGCACATCTGGTCGAATCTGACCGAAGCCGTCGAGAAGACAGTCGTCCAGCATCGCGCGCTGCTGCGTGAGCCGCGCCAATCCGCCACGGCTCAGGTCATCGCGGCCATAGAAAACGCGAACCTCGAACCGCCCTCTCCGTCAGGGCTGCGGACAACGGGCCGACTCTCTGACCGTGTTCGGGAACGACACGCGGACGTCCACTCGCTCCTTGACCAGGGCGTCGGACTGCGCGCGATCGCCCGCCAGCTCGGGCTGGCCCGCAATACCGTCCGCCGCTTCGCCTTCGCCGCGGACCCGGACGAGCTCCTGGTCGGCCGGTGGACCGGCCGAGCCAGCATCCTCGACCCTTACAAGCCTTACCTGCACCAGCGTTGGGCCGAGGGCTGCACCGTCGCCCGCCGTCTGTTCGAGGAAGTCCGCGAGCGCGGCTACGCCGGTGGCGAGAACGTCGTGAAGAAGTACGTGGCCAAGCTCCGCGAGAGCTTTCCGCACAACCCGCCCCGCAAAGCACCTTCCGTGCGAAACGTGACAAGCTGGCTCACCCGCCATCCCGACCGCCTCACCGACGAACAGACCCAGCAGCTCAAAGCAATCCTGGTCCGCTGCCCCGACCTCGACCGCACCGCGCATCACGTCCGCGCGTTCGCCGAGCTCATGAACAACCGCCAGGGCAAGTACCTGGACCAATGGATCACGGGCGTTAAGGACGACGACCTGCCTGCCCTGCACACTTTCGTCACCGGCCTCGGCCAGGACCTCGACGCCGTCGTCGCCGGCCTCACTCTGAAGTGGAGCTCCGGCGCCGTCGAGAGCCAGAACAACAAGATCAAAATGTTGAAGAGACAGATGTACGGCCGAGCCAACTTCGAACTCCTCCGCAAGCGGGTCCTCCTCAGCGCCCCAAGCCGTTCATGATCGCGGTTTCGGTGACCCTCCGTGGCCCCGGCACTGAAAGTGATCCAGAACCAGGATTCAGCCGCCGCCGACACACCAGAGCCTCGCCGGGATGGGTCCCGCGTACGGATGTCACCCGAACAGGTCAGACTTTTGAATCCTGGTCTTCCCGTGTTTCGCGGAGGTGAGCTCTCCTGCACATCACTTCCACGATCGGCAGAAGGAAAGAAGCCGAGCGGCAGGGATGCCGACGACAGTTTTGGCCCGGGTGCTCTCGCCGCAGGACACGTCAGGTGCGGACGCGAACACCTGAGCGCCGCGCACGCCGACTGCCATGAGCGGACGCCTGGGAACTGATCTTGTTCTGGTGGGGAACGATCACTTCCAGAGGGATTCATCAGCACAGGCCAGCGGAGAGTGTCGGTTGGCCTGGGTGTAGCCCGGCGGGCCCGAGTCCCCTCGGCGGCGATAGCTCACGGCGCCCCTGGTTGACCGAACGGTCCCGGATCTGGGACTCCATCGCATCCGTCTCCCATCCGTCCCCCCATGGGAGACGGATGGGAGAAAGATCTTCCCAATCAAGGCTAGCTAAAGCTAAGTAGGGCTAGGTTTCGGAGCGAATAGAAGCAGGTAGGACGCCGACCTGGCCTTGTGTCGACGCAACCGTTGATCCAGACGATCACGGTTCCCCCTTTTCTCCGTAGCCCCCAGTGGCTTGCCCGCAACACCCTGCCACGGAAACCCGGGGTCGCGGCATGGTGCCTGCGACCGTTCGGGCACACAACCGTGCCGAGGCTGTTGCCGACCTGAGGCAACGTCCCGGCCCCCGTGCGGCGTCGAACCATATGAGGAAGGAGCCCTGGTGGGACGGGGGAACCGTGACGCATGCGCACGGAGTCTCGTTGGGGCACACGAGCAGAGTCCGGCGACAACGGAAGCCAGCACGTACGCAAGCACGTAAGGAAACGGGGCACAGCATGAGCCGCACGGTGTTGGAGCAGTTCCCGGCCGGAGGTCCGCGGGGCAGTTGGCCGGCGGAGGAATTCGCCCACGCACGGCGCGCCGAGGGCTGTCCGGCCAAGGTGGTGATGGACCTGGAGTCGGACGCGTTCCTGGTGATCGTGGAGCAGCGTTCGCGGCGGGTGGAGACCTGCGCGACGGGCTGACGCCCGTCCGGGCCGGTGCACCCGCGCCCTATTCCATGGCGTCGAGGTCCTCGGCGTAGTGGTCGATCGCGCTGCGGTAGCTCCGCACGCGAAGGTCGGCGCTGCTGGCCGTCAGGGTCTTGAGCAGGGTCTGCACGGCCTCCCTGCCCTGCCCCGCGTTGTACAGCGCCATGGCCAGGAAGGCCTGCAGCGCCGGGTCCTGCGGGAACTCCGCGAGGCCGCCGCGCAGGGTCCGCAGCGACAGCTCGAAGCGGCCGAGCACCCGGTAGGTGCTTCCCAGGCCCAGAAAGACGCCGTGGCGGTCCTCCTCCGAGAGGCCGGGGCCGCTCAGGGCCCGTTCGTAGAACGGGACGGCCTCGGCCTCCAGGCCGAGTACGTCGTGCGCCCACCCGGCCTGATAGGCGACCTCGGTGTCCTGCGGATACCGCTGAGCGAGCGCCACCAGCTCCTCGCGCGCCCGCTCGGTCTGCCCCTGCTCGCGCAGCCGCACCGCCTGCGACAGCGCCGCGTCCCGCTCCTGATCACCGCTCATGCCGGCCCACGCTGGCACGAGTCGGCGCGACCGGCAAACCCCGGAAGTGCTCGGCCCGCTGGGCATCCCCACGTAGCAGTGCCCCGCCTGCATCACGGGCGGGGCACCACAGCAGCAGCAACGCCCTGGGTAGGGGATTGTTCCGGCCAGCCTAACGGCGGGCACTGACAGTGCGGTTGAGCCCCTCATACGGTCCATCCGGAGGGCGGCGACGGGAGGCGGTCCCAGTAGGCGGTCCCGGTAAGCGGTCCCGGTAGGCGACTCGCTTCGGCGGCCCCGCCGGGCGGTCCCGTTCGGCGCTCAGCCGAGGGCGGCTGCGGCTGTCTCGCCCGGCCTTCCGCCGAGCGTCGCGGCCGCCGCCGCGCCCACCAGACCCGCGTCGGTGCCGGTCAGCGCCGGGGCGACGGTCAGCCGTCGTACGAACGAGAGCGTGGCGTAGTCACGCAACGCACGGCGCAGGGGCGTGAAGAGCACATCACCCGCGCCCGCCACTCCCCCGCCGATGACCGCGATCTCGATCTCGACGAGCGTCGCGGTGGCGGCGATGCCGGCCGCCAGGGCCTGCGCTGCCCGATCGAAGGAGGCGACGGCCACCGGATCTCCGGCCCTGGCGGCCGATGCCACCGCTGCGGCGGTGGCATCGCCGTCCGGTCCCGGCTGCCAGCCGTTGTCGAGGGCCCTGCGCGCGATGTTGGGGCCGCTGGCGATGCGTTCCACACAGCCACGCGATCCGCACGGGCACAGATCGCCGTCAAGGTCGACGCTGATGTGACCGATGTGGCCCGCGTTGCCCGTCGGTCCGGTGCGCAGCTTCCCGTCCAGCACGAGCCCGCCGCCCACCCCGGTCGAGACGACCAGGCACAGCGCGTTGTCGTAACCGCGGGCCGCGCCCTGCCAGTGCTCGGCGGCCGTCATCGCGACGCCGTCACCGACCAGCGCGACCGGCAGGCCGCCGGTGGCCGCGCGCACCCGCTCGACCAGCGGAAAATCGCGCCAGCCTGAGACATTGACCGGGCTGACCGTGCCGGCGGAGGCGTCCACAGGACCCGCGCTGCCGATGCCGACGGCCCCCGCGCGCTCCCACAGCGAGGAGGTGGTCAGCTCAGTGAGGACCGCTTCGGCCGCGCGCATCACCGTTTCGCCGTCCTCGCGTGCGGGAGTGGGCCGCTGCGCCCGCAGGAGAATCCGCCCGCTGCTGTCCACCAAAGCTCCGGCGATCTTGGTGCCGCCGATATCCAGCGCGGCGACGAGGTCGGTGTGCATCGGTGTCGGGTCTCCAGGTGGACGGGATGGTGGCAGGTCAGGGACCAGTCTCTATTCAGCTGACAACGTTGTCCAGGCTCTATGCTCGACGGCACACCCTTTGACACATTCGACGACGACAGGACAGCGCACTGTGGCCGAGACCACGAGCCGACCAGAGCCCCGTTACGGTACCCGGCCGACCATGAAGGATGTCGCCTCGCGCGCCGGGGTGGGCCTCAAGACGGTCTCCCGGGTGGTGAACGGCGAGGCAGGCGTCACGCCCGACACCGAACGGCGTGTCCAGGAGGCCATTGACGCCCTGGGCTTTCGCCGCAACGACAGCGCCCGGGTGCTGCGCAAGGGCCGCACCGCCAGCATCGGACTGGTCCTCGAAGACCTCGCCGACCCCTTCTACGGGCCGCTGGCCCGCGCCGTCGAGGAAGTGGCCCGCGCCCACGGCGCCCTCCTCATCAACGGGTCGAGCGCCGAGGACCCCGCCCGGGAGCAGGAGCTGGTGCTCGCGCTGTGTGCCCGGCGCGTCGACGGTCTGATCGTGATCCCCGCCGGGGACGACCACCGCTACCTGGAACAGGAAATAGCGGCAGGTGTCGCCACCGTCTTCGTGGACCGCCCCGCCGGGATGATCGACGCGGACGTGGTGCTCTCGGACAACTTCGGCGGAGCACGTGAGGGCGTCGCCCATCTGATCGCCCATGGGCACCGCCGTATCGGCTTCATCGGCGACCAGCCGCGCATCCACACCGCCATCGAGCGGCTGCGCGGCTATCACGCCGCGATGGAGGACGCCGGGCTGCGGGTCGACGAGTCCTGGATGTCGCTCGGCAGCACCGCGCCCGAGCGGGTGGGGGACGCGACGACCGCGATGCTGGACGCCCCCGAGCCCGTAACGGCGATTTTCGCGGCCAACAACCGGGTGACCGTGACGGCCGTACGCGTACTGGCCGCCCGGAAGCACCCCATCGCCCTGGTCGGGTTCGACGACATCGAGCTCGCCGACCTGCTGCAGCCAGGACTCACCGTCATCGCCCAGGACGCCGCCACCCTGGGCCGCACCGCGGCCGACCGGCTCTTCCGGCGCCTGGACGGCTCGGACGACGCCCCGGCGCGGGTGGAGCTCCCGACCCGCCTCATCGCCCGTGGCTCGGGCGAGATCAAGCCCTGGGACCGGGCGCGCTGAGCGTACGGGGGCTGGGTGTACGAGGGGCATGGCGCCGCCTCAGCAGACCGGCAGGCCGGGCAGCGGCTTGTCGTTCTCGCCGCCCTTGAGGTAGACGGTGCTGACGAAGACACCGGTGTTGCCGCTGTCGTCGTCGGTCTTGGCCCACCAGACGTTCGTCCACTGGTCGTGGGTCTCGCGGCGCCCGAGGTTCTGCTGGCAGAAGAAGTAGTTGATGCCCGCGTTCAGCACCCCTGCTTCGGCGCCGCTCGCCGTATAGGACTTCGCGGAGCGCCAGACATTGCAGTTGTACTTGCCGCCGCCGATGCCGTTGCAGACGGGGGCCGGGTCCGGGGTGCCGGGCTCGCCCCCGCCGCCGGTCGCGGACGTGGAACCGCCGCCGTCGGACCCGCCGGTCGTCTTGCCGCCCGAGCCCGATGTGCTTCCCGCGTCCGAGCCTCCGGAGGAGCCTGAAGCCCCGCCGTCGGAACCGTCGGACTCACTGGAGCCGCCGGCCTCCTTGTCGCCGTCTCCACCGGCGGGCGGCTTCTTCGCATCCGGCTTCGGAGACTTTTCGCCGCCCTGCCCGGTGGGCTCGGGGCCGGCCGGCTTCTTCGCCCCGGAGGGCTTGCCGCCGGTGGGGATCTGCTCGCTGCCGCCGGGAGACTCGCTCGTGTCCGCGCCCTTGGCCAGCCCACCGGACGCTGCCTCCCAATGGTCGGTGAGCGCGTACGTCACGCCGCCCCCGGCCAGCAGGACGGCCACCACACCCACTGCCACCAGGACCTTCCCGCGCCCGGACCGAAGCGCCGGGACAGGAGTGGCGGCAGTCGCGGGCCCCGGTGCCGGACCGGGGCCGGGCTGTGCGGGCATTGGCACCGGAGCCAGCGCCGGGCCGAAGCCCTCGGGCCGGTGCGGCAGCACATCGAGCTCGGTCACCCCGCGCGGCGCGACTTGCGGAGGGCCGCTGGGTGCCGCCTGCGGGCCCCGGGCCGGCACTCCCCCGGGTATCCCGCCGAGGGCGCCGCCGCCCAGCTTCCTGGTGGCCGCGGTGCCCGTGGTGTCCACGCCGGCCGCGACCGCCGCGAGCAGCCCGGCCGCCGCGTCCGCGTCGGGGCGCTGCGCCGGGTCCTTGTGCATCAGCAGCTGGAGTACGGGCCCCAGCGGACCCGCGCGTCGCGCTTCCGGCAGCGGATCCGCGACGATCGCGGTCAGCGTCGACCAGGTCGACGTGCGGCGGAACGGCGAGGCGCCCTCCACCGCCGCGTACAGCGTCGCGCCGAGCGCCCATACGTCGGACGCCGGGCCGGGGTCATTGCCCTGGGCGCGCTCGGGCGCCAGGTAGTCGAGGGATCCGACCAGTTCGCCACTGCGCGTGAGATGCGTGGTCGAGCCGTCCCCCGGGTCGTCCATCGCGGCGATCCCGAAGTCGGTGAGAACCACGCGGCCACTGCGGTCCAGCAGGATGTTGCCCGGCTTGACGTCACGGTGCAGCACCCCGACGCGGTGCGCGGCGCCCAGCGCCCGCAGCACCTCGGCGCCGATGGACGCCGCCTCGCGCGGGTCCAGGACACCGCGCTCGGTCAGGACGTCGTCAAGGGAGGGCCCGTCGACGAGCTCCATGACGATGACCGGGCGGCCGTTGTGGTCGGTGACGTCGTGCACGGCGATGACGCCGGGGTGCCGTACTCGCGCGGCGGCCCGTGCCTCACGCTGCATCCGCACCCGTAGATCGGCCAGTTCGGGCGCCGACGAGTCGTTGTACGTGCGCAGTTCCTTGACGGCGACCTCACGGCCGAGCACTTCGTCGACGGCGCGCCACACCACGCCCATGCCGCCGCGGCCCAGTTGCTCGATCACTCGATAGCGGCCGGCGAGCCGCTCGTTCTCCCCCGTTGACACCACTGCCCCGTTCCTGTGTCCGACTGTGGTCGGGTACAGAGTACGGGGCAGCAGTGACAGGTGTGCCGGCTACTTGGCGGCGACCGGGCGGCCCGCGAGGGTGTCCAGGTCGGCGCGGGTCATACCGGTGAGCCGGGCGACCTCTGCGACGTCCACGGCCCCGCAGTCCAGGCCGCGCAGCAGATAGCCGCTGAGCGCCTTGGCGGTGGCGGGCTCGTCCATCACATCGCCGCCGGCCCGGTTCACGTACGCGGTGAGCCGGGCCGCCGCCTGCTCAAGTCCCTCGCGGTAGAAGGTGTACACCGCGGCGTAGCGGGTCGGCAGGTGGCCGGGGTGCATGTCCCAGCCCTGGTAGTACGCGCGGGCCAGCGAGCGGCGCACCAGGCCGTAGTGCAGCCGCCACGCGTCGTGGACCCGCGTGGTCGCGCCGACCGGCAGGACGTTCGTCGAGCCGTCGGACAGCCGCACGCCGGTGCCCGCCGCCGCGATCTGCATGACGGCCTTGGCGTGGTCGGCGACCGGGTGGTCCAGCGACTGGTAGGCCGCCGAAACACCGCAGGAGGCGCTGTAGTCGAAGGTGCCGTAGTGCAGTGAGGTGGCCCTGCCGTGGGCGGCCTCGATCATGCGCGAGACGGTGGCACGGCCGTCGGCGCCGAGGATCGACTGGGTGGTCTCGATCTGGATCTCGAAGCCGATCCGTCCCGGCTCCAGGCTCCGCGCCTTCTCGAACTCCTCGACGAGCCGCACCATCGCGGTGACCTGTTCGGCGTACGTCACCTTGGGCAGCGTCAGGACAAGGCCCTCGGGCAGGCCTCCGGCGTCCATCAGCCCGGTGAGGAAGATGTCGAGCGTGCGGATGCCCCGGTCGCGTACCGCTGCCTCCAGGCACTTCATGCGGATGCCCATGAACGGGGCCGCGGTGCCGTTGTCGTACGCCTCGGCGATCAGGCGGGCCGCTCGGGCCGCCGCCGCGTCCTCCTCGGCATCGGGGCGCGGGCCGTACCCGTCCTCGAAGTCGATGCGCAGGTCTTCCACGGGCTCGCGCTCCAGCTTGGCCCGCACGCGCGCGTGGACCGAATCCGCGAGCTCGTCCGGGATGCCGAGCACACCGGCGAAGGCGGCGGCGTCCGGTGCGTGCTCGTCGAGGGCGGCGAGTGCCTGGTCGCCCCACGCGCGGACGGTGCCGGCATCGAAGACGTCAGCGGGGACGTAGACGGTGTGGACGGGCTGGCGGGTGCCCGGGTCCCCCGGGTAGCGGCGGGCGAGGTCCGCGTCCACCGGCGCGAGGGAAGCGCTGATCCCCTCGCTGATCGCACCCGCGAGGCTCGTTGCCACCGTCTCCTGCTGACCCATTCCCACACCCTCCAAGTTTCCGCTTCACGGAATCAATAATCCGCATAGTGAAGTTAATAGGCGCCCACTGTCTGCGTCAATGGTTGTCAATGGCTACCGATAGTTGTCAATGGTTGCCGGAAACGGCACGGGGCCGCGCGGTGAAAGATCACCGCACGGCCCCGGCCCAAGAGACTTCCGCAGGTCAGCCCTTACGGGCGATGACCTCTTCGGTCAGCTGCGGGACGACCGCGAAGAGGTCGCCGACCACGCCGTAGTCGACCAGGTCGAAGATCGGGGCCTCCGCGTCCTTGTTGATGGCCACGATGGTCTTCGAGGTCTGCATGCCGGCCCGGTGCTGGATCGCGCCGGAGATTCCGGACGCGATGTACAGCTGCGGGGAGACCGACTTGCCGGTCTGGCCAACCTGGTTGGAGTGCGGGTACCAGCCAGCGTCGACCGCGGCGCGCGAGGCGCCGACGGCGGCACCGAGGGAGTCGGCGAGGGCCTCGATGACCGCGAAGTTCTCGGCGCCGTTGACGCCGCGGCCGCCGGAGACCACGATCGGGGCCTCGGTCAGCTCGGGGCGGCCACTGGACTCGCGCGGGGTGCGGGCGACCACCTTGGTGCCGGTGGACAGCTCGGAGAAGGACACGGTGAGCGCCTCGACGGTGCCCGCGGCCGCGGCGGCCTCGACCGGCGCGGAGTTCGGCTTCACCGTGATGACCGGCGTGCCCTTGGAGATGCGGGACTTGGTGGTGTACGACGCGGCGAAGACGGCCTGCGTGACCACCGGGCCCTCGTCACCGGCCTCGACGTCGACGGCGTCGGTGATGATGCCGGAGCCGATACGGACCGCGAGGCGGGCCGCGATCTCCTTGCCCTCGGCGGAGGACGGCACGAGGACGGCGACCGGCGAAACGGCGTCGTACGCGGCCTGCAGCGCGTCCACCTTCGGCACGACGAGATAGTCGGTGAGCTCGGGGGCGTCGAGCGTGAGGACCTTCACCGCGCCGTGCTCGGCGAGCACGGCGGCAGTGGCCTCGGCGCCGGCGCCGAGCGAGACGGCGACGGGGTCGCCGATGCGGCGGGCGAGCGTCAGCAGCTCCAGGGTGGGCTTGCGGACGGCGCCGTCCACGTGGTCGACATAGACGAGAACTTCAGCCATTTCTGCTCCTGTTGTACTACTGGGCTCCGCCTTCGTGCCGCGAGGCACTGGGCAGGACCTGTCCGTCATGAGGCCGCTGAGCAGCCGAGTGAGAAGCCCCCTCGCGAGGGGGAGGAGTCACGGGATTGCTCTCCTGCGAGCCATCCAGGGGTGGGTTGCTGTAGCTACCAACCCACCTCATCTCCTCAAATGAACTTCTGCCCCGCCAGGAACTCGGCCAGCTGCTTGCCGCCCTCGCCCTCGTCCTTGACGATCGTGCCGGCCGTACGGGCGGGACGCTCCGTGGCGGAATCGACCTTGGTCCAGGAGCCCGCGAGGCCGACCTCGTCCGCGTCGATGTCCAGGTCGCCCAGGTCCAGGGACACGACCGGCTTCTTCTTGGCCGCCATGATGCCCTTGAAGGACGGGTAGCGGGCCTCGCCCGACTGGTCCGTCACGGACACGACGGCCGGCAGGGACGCCTCCAGCTGCTCGCTCGCGCTGTCGCCGTCACGACGGCCCTTGACGACGCCTCCGTCGACGGAGACCTCGGAGAGCAGGGTGACCTGCGGGACGCCCAGGCGCTCGGCCAGCATCGCCGGCAGGACACCCATGGTGCCGTCGGTCGACGCCATGCCGCAGATGACCAGGTCGTAACCGGTCTTCTCGATGGCCTTGGCGAGCACCAGCGAGGTGCCGATGACGTCGGTGCCGTGCAGATCGTCGTCCTCGACGTGGACGGCCTTGTCCGCGCCCATGGACAGCGCCTTGCGCAGCGCGTCCTTGGCGTCCTCGGGGCCGACGGTCAGCACGGTGATTTCCGCGTCGTCCGCCTCGCCGGCGATCTGCAGCGCCTGCTCGACGGCGTATTCGTCCAGCTCCGACAGCAGGCCGTCGACGTCGTCGCGGTCGACAGTCAGGTCATCGGCGAAGTGCCGATCACCGGTGGCGTCGGGCACGTACTTCACACAGACAACGATCCTCAGGCTCACGCCGGCTCTCCTACTGCATCGTCTACTTTTTGGTGCCTCGTTGCAGGCAGCATAGGCGCCCGAAGGGGCGGATCCCGGTCGGGGCGGACCGCGCTCCGACTAGAATATTACTCGCCAGTACACCCAGTGCATTCCCCGTAAGCAAGCGCTTTGAACTGTGACCTTGCCAACGGTGATGCATCACTGTCCACCGGGAACTCTCAGTCCCTCAGTGCGTTGAAGCGTCCCTGGTGATAGAGCAGCGGCCGCCCCGTCCCGGCAGGGTCGCCCGCGACGACCTGGCCGAGCACAATGCGATGATCCGCCGCCGGCACGCGCGCCACAACTCGGCACACCAGCCACGCCAGTACTCCGTCGAGCAGCGGTACGCCCTCAGGCCCCGTACGCCACCGGGTCGGCGGCGAGAAACGGTCCGCGCCACTGCGCGCGAAGGTGGCCGCCAGCTCCTGCTGGTCCTCGGCGAGTATGTGGACGCCGATGTGCTCGGCCTCGGCCAGCACGGGCCAGCTCGATGAGCCGGTGCCCACGCCGAAGGAGATCAGGGGCGGGTCCGCGGCGACGGAGTTCAGCGAGGTGGCGGTGAACCCGACGGGGGCAGGGCCCTGCGCAGTGATCACCGCGACGCCGGCCGCGTGCTGCCGGAAGACCGAACGGAGCAGGTCGGGAGAGGCCTTCAGGGCCTGGCGGGGGGAGTCGAGCGAGGGCGATGCCGTCATCGGGTTGTCCTTCGTGTCCTTCTGCGGAGGGTGCATACGAGTCCGTGGGTGCTCAGGCACCCGGACAGCGCGCACTCGCGTCGCGGCCCAGGTCGACATGGGCCCGCCCGTGGAGAAGGAGTTCTGGCGGCACGCGGCCAGATTGTCGATTCGCGGCACGGACAGTCAAGCCGCGTCCGGGATATGGGAGATGCGTCACGGGGCTCGCGTTCACACGGCATCGCCGAGGGCCGCGATGACATCGGCCCGGCGCGGCTGCCCCGCCGCCCGGCGCACGATCCGGCCCTCCGCGTCGAGCACGAGCACGGTGGGGGTCGTGAGGATGCCGAGTTCCCGTACGAGGTCGAGCCGTTCCTCCGCGTCGATCTCCACATGGGCGACGCCGTCGACCATGTCCGCCACTTCCAGAAGGGTCCTCCGGGTCGCCCGACAGGGCTGGCAGAAGGCGCTGGAGAACTGAACGAGCGTCGCGCGCTCCCCCGGCTCCTCGCCGAGTTCGGCCGCGCCGAGTCTGGTGCGGGTGTCCGCACCGGCACTCGCGTCGCCACCCGTACCGCTTTCGTGCCCGCGCACCTTCGGCCCCCCTTGCGTTCCAGGCAATCCGTTCTCGCGGATGCGTCCTTCCGCTCATCCTTTCAGCGTTCACGGGATCGGGACGATTCCCCAAGTTTCTCCAAGTGACGAGAATCTCGCGCCGGAAAGACAGCAGGACTGGCTACTCGGCCGCTCATGGGGCACGATCTGCCCAAAGCCGCTTAACCTACGGCTCCGTAACTTCCGCCGGGAGAGCCTCCCCGGGCACAGAAGGGGTCCTCCGACATGGCAGAACTCGTCTATCGGCCGGTCATTGGTGCCGCACTTACCCTGTTCAAGGCGCTCGACCTGAAGATCGACACGCAGGGTTCTGAAAACGTCCCCCGCACCGGTGGCGCCGTGCTGGTGAGTAACCACATCAGCTACCTCGACTTCATCTTCGCGGGGCTGGGAACGCTGCCGCAGAGGCGTCTGGTGCGCTTCATGGCCAAGGATTCGGTCTTCCGGCACAAGATTTCCGGACCGCTGATGCGCGGCATGAAGCACATCCCCGTCGACCGCAACAAGGGCGAGGCGGCGTATGCGCACGCCCTCGACGCGCTGCGGGGCGGCGAGATCATCGGCGTCTTCCCGGAAGCGACGATTTCCGAGTCCTTCACCCTCAAGGGCTTCAAGTCGGGTGCGGCCCGGCTCGCCCAGGAGGCCGGCGTACCGCTGATCCCGATGGCTCTGTGGGGCACTCAGCGGCTGTGGACCAAGGGGAAGCCGCGCAATTTCGGCCGTAATCACATCCCCGTGACGATCCGGGTCGGTGAGCCGATGGCGGCGCCCACGGACGAGTTCGCGGGCGCGATCACCCGGCGACTGCGCGAGCGGGTGCAGGAGCTCCTGGAGGCCGCCCAGCGCGCCTATCCCGTACGCCCGAAGAACGCCGAGGACACCTGGTGGATCCCGGCGCACCTCGGTGGTACCGCGCCGCTTCCCGGACAGGTGCGCGAGGCGGGCTGACCTGCCGCCGCGGGGCCGCGCTACGCGCGGTGCGGCGCCGGGGGGCGGACGGTGATCCGCGCTCCGGGGCTCAGCTTCTCCAGCGACTCGGCGAGTTCGGCCCCCGCGGCGTCGAGCTCGCCGAGTGTCATGGGGGCCATCGACTCCAGCAGGAAGACCGCGTTCACCGACTCCTCGGTCAGGCGGGTACGGACACCCTGGCGCCAGTTCCAGCGCCGGCAGGTGACGCCTTCGTCGTCGCGCCAGACGACCTCGCCCGCGTCCGGGTGCTCGACGGCGTCCTCGCCGCCCGTGACCGTGGCGAACGGTTCGCCGCCGGTGGCCCGTACGAGCCGCATGGCGCCCCGGACGCGGTCCAGGTCCTCGCCGCCGACCGGGACGAGATGCGCGACGCTGATCGCGTTGTAGAGGTCGACGAGCAGGTTGATCCGCGGCAGTCCCGCACCGGTCAGGGCGCGCTTCGCCAGCGCCTCCGCCGAGTTGCGGGTGCGCGACGGCTTGCTGCCGAAGGCGGTGTACGCCTCGCGCCAGGCGGCGATGTGCGGGTCCTCGTGCGGGGCCCGCCCGTTCAGGCGCTCGGCGAGGCGGCGCATGGCGTCGTCGAGGAGGGCCGAACTCGCCTCGGTACTGGGCCCGTTGACCAGGCCGTGCGCCTCGACGGCCAGGTGGGTGAAGCCGGGCGCGAGGGTGCGCACCTCATCGGAGACAGTGAGCGTGAGCGTCATGAACTTCCTTCTCACAGTGAGGTGGGGAGCGTGCGGCACAGGTGCGACCGGTCCTGGGCGGTGCGCAGGGCACGCAGAACGGCCGAATGCGGTGCAGCATACAGCACTGCATAGTCCACTTCGCTGAACTTCGGGCGTACGACGTACGCCAGCCGTTCGCCGTCGAGCGAGAACCGGGCGTCGACGCCCGGCCTGTTGCCGCGCGGATCCTGCCGGGCCCACGCACCATGCCCCGGCAGCCGCACAGCGACCAGCCCGTGGACGACCGGGTCCGAGCCGTTGTCGTCCGCCAGCCGCTGATAGCAGAAGCCGGCGGGAATCCCCTCGGCCCGCAGCAGCGCGACGAGGGCGTGGGCCTTGGCGTAACAGATTCCGGTCCGCTGCGCGATGACGTCGGAAGCGCGCCAGGTGACCCTCGGGTCGCCCGCATCGCTGGAGTGCGGAATGTCGTCGCGTACGAACACGAAGGCCGCTTCGGCGTATACGTATGCGTCGGCTGCTTCGGCACGCAGTCGGGTGGCCGTCTCCCGCACGAGCGGGTGCTCATGGTCGACGACCTCATCGGCTGCCAGATAGGCGGCAGGTTCGAGGGTTTCCTGGATCAGTTCCATGGTCAGCGAGCATAAAGAAGCGGCCGACCGGCAGTCAATGCCTTTCCGGTCGGCCGCATAGTCATACAGTTGCGCTACTTGGCTATCTCTTCCTTGAGCGCCTGCACAAAGCCGTCCACGTCGTCCTCGGTGGTGTCGAAGGAGCACATCCAGCGGACATCGCCGGCGGACTCGTCCCAGAAGTAAAAGCGGTAGTGCTTCTGCAGCCGCTCACTCACGTCGTGCGGGAGCCGCGCGAAGACCGCGTTGGCCTGCACGGGATAGAGAATCTCCACGCCGTCCACCCCACGGACGCCCGCGGCGAGCCGCTGCGCCATGGTGTTGGCGTGACGCGCGTTGCGCAGCCACAGGTCGCGGGCGAGCATCGCTTCGAGCTGCACCGATACGAAGCGCATCTTGGAGGCGAGCTGCATCGACAGCTTGCGCAGGTGCTTCATGGCGCGCACGGCGTCCGGGTTGAGGACGATCACGGCCTCGCCGAAGAGCATGCCGTTCTTCGTGCCGCCGAAGGACATGACGTCCACACCGACGGTGTTGGTGAAGGTCCGCATCGGTACGTCGAGGGAGGCGGCCGCGTTGGATATGCGGGCGCCGTCGAGGTGCACCTTCATGCCGCGCTCATGGGCGTGCACGCAGATGGCCCGGATCTCGTCCGGGGTGTAGACCGTGCCCAGTTCGGTGTTCTGAGTGATCGACACGACCTGCGGCATGGCACGGTGCTCGTCGTCCCAGCCGTACGCCTGCCGGTCGATCAGCTCGGGTGTGAGCTTGCCGTCCGGCGTCGGTACGGTCAGCAGTTTGAGCCCGCCGACCCGCTCGGGGGCTCCGCACTCGTCCACGTTGATGTGCGCGGACTCGGCGGCGATGACCGCGCCCCACCGGTCGGTGAGCGCCTGCAGCGCGACGACGTTGGCACCGGTCCCGTTGAAGACGGGGAAGGCCTCCGCGAGCGCGCCGAAGTGGCTGTGCACGATCCGCTGGAAGTGCTCGGTGTAGTCGTCCTCGCCGTAGGCGACCTGATGGCCCCCGTTGGCGAGGGCCAGTGCGGCGAGCACCTCGGGGTGCGCGCCCGCGTAGTTGTCACTGGCGAAGCCGCGTACCCGGGGGTCGTGGTGCCGACGGGCGTCGGTCTTCGCCACGTTCACGGCTTGGGGGTCAGCCACAGGCGCTGTCCATTCACTTCCGGGGCGGGCCGGTCCCAGACACCGGCGATGGCGTCGGCCAGTTCCTTGACGTCCGTGAAGCCCGCGAACTTCGCGTTCGGGCGCTCGGCGCGCATCGCGTCGTGCACCAGCGCCTTGATGACCAGGATGGCAGCCGCGGTGCGCGGCCCGCCCTCGCCCCCCGCCTTGCGGAAGTCGTCGGCCAGCGCGAGGGTCCACGCCTCGGCCGCCGCCTTGGACGCGGCGTACGCGGCGTTGCCCGCGGTGGGCTTGGACGCGCCGGCCGCGCTGATCAGGAGGTAGCGGCCGCGGTCGCTGCGCAGGAGCGGGGCCTGGAAGGCGAGCGAGGTGTGCTGGACGGTGCGGATCAGCAGCTTCTCCAGCAGGTCCCAGTCCGCGAGGTCGGTCTCGGCGAAGGTCGCGCTGCCGCGCCAGCCGCCGACGAGGTGGACCATGCCGTCGATCCGCCCGAATTCCTTCTCGGTGCGGTCCGCCCAGGCACGGGTCGCCTCCAGGTCGAGGAGGTCGACGGTGTCGCCGGTGACCGTGGCCCCGCCGTGGGCGTACCTGGCGGCGTCGACGGCCTCCGCGAGGCGCGCGGCGTCGGCGTCCGAGCCGACCACAATCGCGCCCGCCTCGGCCAGCCTGAGCAGGGTGGCCCGGCCCGCGGGCCCGCCCGCTCCGGCCACCGCGACCACAGCGCCTTCCAGCGCACCGTTCCCGTTCGCCTTGCCATGGTTCTGCACGTTCATGGTCGTCGCCTCCTGGGCACGAGGGCTCATGCGGCCACCCGCTCCGCGCTCGCCGCGGTGATCCCCTTGGTCGAGGCGATCACATTTTTCAGCTTCTTGGAAAGCGCCTCATAGAACATGCTCAGGGGAAACTCGTCCGGAAGCACCTCGTCGACGAGTTTGCGCGGCGGCAGCGAGAGGTCCAGGGCGTCGGGGCCCTTGGCCCAGCGGGAGCCCGGGTGCGGCGCGAGATACGTCGAGACCAGGTCGTACGCGGCGAACCAGTGCACCAGCTTGGGCCGGTCGATGCCGTCGCGGTAGAGCTTTTCGATCTCACCGCAGAGCTGGTTGGTGACCTGCGGTGCCCGCTCCCAGTCGATCTTCAGCGTGTTGTCCGTCCAGCGCAGCACGTCGTGCTTGTGGAGGTACGCGAAGAGCAGCTGGCCGCCGAGACCGTCGTAGTTGCGTACGCGCTCACCGGTGACCGGGAAGCGGAACATCCGGTCGAAGAGCACGGCGTACTGGACGTCGCGGCCCTGGCCGAAGCCGTCGGCCTCCAGCTTCACGGCCTCCTTGAAGGCGGTGAGGTCGCAGCGCAGCTCCTCCAGGCCGTACATCCAGAACGGCTGGCGCTGCTTGATCATGAAGGGGTCGAAGGGCAGATCGCCGTGGCTGTGGGTGCGGTCGTGGACCATGTCCCACAGCACGAAGGCCTGCTGGCAGCGGTCCTGGTCGCCGAGCATCTCGCGCACGCCGTCGGGCAGTTCGACGCCGAGGATCTCGACGGAGGCCTCGGTGACCCGGCGGAAACGGGCCGCCTCGCGGTCGCAGAAGATGCCGCCCCAGGTGAAGCGCTCGGGGGCCTCGCGCACCGCGATCGTCTCCGGGAAGAGCACCGCCGAGTTGGTGTCGTAACCGGCGGTGAAGTCCTCGAAGGTGATGCCGAGGAAGAGGGGGTTGTCGTAGCGCGTGCGCTCCAGCTCCGCGAGCCAGTCGGGCCACACCATCCGCAGCACGACCGCTTCGAGATTGCGGTCGGGGTTGCCGTTCTGCGTGTACATCGGGAAGACGACCAGGTGCTGGAGGCCGTCGGCGCGATTCTGGGCGGGCTGGAAGGCGAGCAGCGAGTCCAGGAAGTCGGGCACGCCGAAGGCGCCGTCGGACCACTTCTGGAGATCGACGACGAGGGCCCGGTGATATGCGGCGTTGTGCGCCAGCAGTGGGGCGAGCGCCTCGATCGCGTTGATCACGCGGTCGATGGTGGCCTCCGCGGTGGCGCGCGACGGGGCGCCCTCGGCGTCGAAGTCGATGGATCCGTCCTTCGACTGCCAGGACCGGATCTGCTCAACGGCATTCTTGAGCTCGGGCCAGGCCGGGTGCTCGACCACACGCCAGTCACCGGATATGCCGTCGGCTGCTGCGTCCTGCACAAGAATTTCCGTCATGTCACTTCCTTCACGGGAGAACCTCGCGTCAAGACACCGTATCGGTGTTCGCTTCTTTCGTCCAAGGGGGAGCTCAGTAAATTATCCTGCCGAGGCCCCTGACTCGCCGCCGTTCTTCCTGTCTGTGGCCCTTCCTGCGATCGCTTCTGCCACCGGGGCCACAGAGTCACGGGCATCACCCAGGTGCTCACCGCACGTGAAAAACCCATGGCCCATCCCGGGGCACCGGCGCTCCACCACCGTCGCTCCGGCGCCCCGCAGCTTCCGGTGAACGCCCGCCTCGGGCGTCAAGGCCCGCCGGACTCGCCCACGCACGAGTGACACAACTCGCGACGGGCCCCGCCGCAGGGGTAGTACGGACGGATTGAGCACCTCGTCCGCACTTCCGGGAGCCGTACCGCGTGAGTATCCGTGCCGTCCTTGTCGCCGCCCTCATCACCGGTCTGGTCCTCGGGATCGCGAGCGCCCGATCGGAGCATTCCGCTTCCCCGCGCGGGGCAGGTTCCCTCTCGCAGGCGGGCCGTTAGGCTGCGCTGGAGCCGCTGTCGACGGAAGCGAGATTGCCTTGAGTTTCCTCACCATTGGTCACCGTGGGGTCATGGGTGTCGAGCCGGAGAACACCCTGCGTTCCTTCGTACGTGCCGAACAGGCCGGCATGGACGTCATCGAGCTGGATCTGCATCTGAGCAAGGACGGCGCGCTTGTGATCATGCACGACGCCGAGGTGGACCGTACGACCGACGGCAAGGGCAAGATCGCCGACATGACCCTCGCCGAACTGCGGGAACTCGACGCGGGGAGGGGCGAACGCGTCCCTCTCTTCGAGGAGGTGCTCGACCGCGTGAAGTCGCCGCTCCAGGCGGAGATCAAGGACGCGGCGGCGGCGCGGGCGCTCGCCGAGGTGATGCTCCGGCGTGACCTGGCGGGCCGCGTGGAGGTGTCGTCGTTCCACGACGAGGCGGTCGCCGAGATCGCGTCACTCGTGCCCGGTGTACGTACGGTGCTCATCGCCAGCCGCTACGGCACCGATGTGGTGGACCGCGCCAAGGCGGTCGGCGCCGCGACCCTCGCGCTGAACATCCGCAGGCTGACCCTGGAGACGGTCGAGCAGGCGCACGCGGCGGGGCTGAAGATCATCGGCTGGGTGGTGAACACCCAGGACCAGCTGCGGCTGGTGCGCGCACTGGAACTGGACGGCGCGACGACCGACTATCCGGAGATCCGTCGCACCGGCCGCTTCACGGCCTGAGCCCGGCGCCGCGCGGGTCGGGCCGCGCCGATCGGACCGCGCGGCGCCGATGCGGAGAATCGTTTACGCGAGCGCCTTGACCAGCAGCTCGAACTGAAGGTCGGTGCGCTGCGGAACACCGAAGCGCTCGTCGCCGTACGGGAAGGGCGTCATCTTTCCCGTACGGCGGTAGCCGCGGCGCTCGTACCAGGCGATGAGATCGTCGCGCACCGAGATCACCGTCATATGCATCTCGCCCGCGCCCCAGCTCTCGCGGGCGACCCGCTCCGCCTCGGCGATGATCACCTTGCCGAGGCCGGCGCCCTGCAGGTCGGGGCGGACGGCGAACATGCCGAAGTAGGCGGCGTCAGCGCGGGATTCGAGCTGGCAGCAGGCGACCAGGGCGCCGTCCCGCTCGACGATCAGCAGCTTGCCGTCGGTCGTCTTGATCACGTCGAGGACGCCGTCGGGATCGGTGCGCTGCCCTTCGAGGATGTCCGCCTCCGTGGTCCAGCCGGACCGGCTGGAGTCCCCCCGGTACGCCGACTCGATCAGCGAGACCAGCGCGTCTGCGTCGGCCGGTTCGGCGTCCCTGAAGACGAGTTCGCCGGTGGCCGGGCGCGGGGTGGTGTCCATGAAGACGCTCCAAGATCTCTGCTGCTGCACGGGAGCACCGAGAGTAACGCGCGTCGGACCCGTGTGCCGTGGGCACTATTTCTGTATACTTCTTGTATGCAATCTGTGGGGGTAGCTGTGGCATCGGGGCGGGACAAGGCGTACGCGTTTCTCAAGGAGAACGTCCTCACCGATCCGGATCTGCAGGGAACGTTCCTGTCCGAGCAGGAGCTCGCGGACCGTATCGGGGTCTCGCGCACCCCCATCCGCGAAGCGCTGCTGCTGCTCGCGGCCGAGGACCTCGTCCGGCTGGTGCCCAAGCGCGGCGCGCAGATCGTGCCCCTGACGGGGCGGGAGATCACCGAGCTGATGGAGCTGCGCGGAATCGTCGAGCGGTACGCCGCGGAGCGGCTCATCGCGGGTGACCGGGCCCCGGTGCGGGAGCTGACGGAGCTGCTGGAGCGTCAAAACACCCTCAGCGGACCGGAATCGGCCAAGGAGTTCATCGCGGTGGATCACCTCTTCCACGCGACGGTGGTGTCCTCCGTGGGCAACGCCCTGCTCGACCGGCACTACGACGGGCTGCGCAGCAGGCAGATCCGGGCCGGGGTGGTGGCGCTGTACAACCAGCACGGCCGCCAGGAGTCGGTCCTCGACGAGCACCGGGCCATCCTGTCCGCGATCGCCGCCCGTGACGCACCGGCGGCGTGCGCCGCGATCGACAGCCACCTGGAGACGACGCTCAGGGTGCTCCTGGCCGGCTGAAGCGCCTGCTACAGCCTGCGGTTGGCCAGCACCGGCACGGCGCGGCGGACCACGCCGACCTCGTCGATGTCCACGTCGGCCACCAGCAGCCCGGGCCCCGCGTCGAGCTGCCGACGTACGGTCCCGTCCGGGCCGACGACTGCGCTGCGGCCGATTCCGGTGGGCGCCTTCGAGGCCGCGGGCGCGCCGGACGCCGCCGGGTCGGCCTGGTCGACGGCGGCCAGCCACAGGGTGGCGTCGAGCGCACGGGCGCGGATGAGCAGGTCCCACTGCTCACGCTTGCCGGGGCCCGCGCCCCAGGACGCGGGAAGCAGCGTGAGGACCGCTCCGGCGTCGGCGTGGGCGCGGAACAGCTCGGGGAAGCGGACGTCGTAGCAGGTGGCGAGGCCGATACGGACGCCGTCGACGTCGATGGTGACGACCTTCACGCCGGGCGCGACGGTGTCGGACTCGGCGAAGCCGAAGGCGTCGTACAGATGGATCTTGTCGTAGGCGGCTTCGACGCCGGGGCCGGTGGCCAGCAGTGTGTTGGTCACCTTGCCGCCGGGTGCGGGGGTGAACATGCCGGCGACCACGACCAGACCGCTTTCCGCGGCGATCCGGCGGATCTCCGTCGCCCAGGGGCCGTCCAGGGGTTCGGCGAACGGTGCGAGCGGGGTGCCGAAGCAGGCCATCGCGGCCTCGGGGAAGACGACGACGCGGGCACCGGATTCCGCTGCCCGGTGGGTCTGTTCGCGCAGCAGCTCCAGGTTGCGCTCGGGGTCGGGGCCGGTGGTGATCTGGCTCAGGGCGATGCGCATGGGGTGGTTCCTTCCGGGGCGTGGGTCAGCCGGTGGTGGCGGTCGGGACGGGAGCGGAAGGCTGCTGCGCCTTCCCTCTTCCCGGCTCTTCCTCCTTCCCGGCTCTTCCTCGGAGCGGTCGGCGTCGCCGCCGACTCCGACGCCCTGGGCGAAGCGCAGCAGCACCAGCATGATGGGGGCGGCCACGCCGATGGTGGCGTAGGTGGGCAGCAGACCGATCAGGAATGTCGCGACGCCGATCAGCACGAGGGTCGCGATCAGGACCTTCTTCCGGCCGATCACGTCCCCGAGGCGGCCGAAGACGAACCCGCCCAGCGGCCGGGAGACATAGCCGACGGCGTAGGTCGAGAAGGCGAGCAGGGTGCCGGTCGTGGGGTCCTCGGAGGGGAAGAAGAGGTCGCCGAAGACCAGCGCGGCGGCCGCTGAGTAGATCGCGAAGTCGTACCACTCCAGGGCGGTTCCGGTGAGGCTGGCGAAGAAGGCGCGGCGGACCGCGGACCTGTCGGCCTGGGGCTTGTCGGTGCTCGTGCTCGTGCTCGTACTGGCGCTCGTACTGGTGCTGGTGCTGGTGCTGGTGCGCTTCACGTTTTCCGCCCTTGTGCGAGGGCGTGACGTCGACCTTCCGGCATACTTCTTGTATACAGATCGTATGCGCAAGCCCTCCGCGCAAAGTTAACCGCTCCGAAACCGCGACTGATGTGGAGATTTTCCATGGCGCTGCTGACTTTCGAACTCCCCGACGGCTCCACCAGGGACGTCGATGTCGTCCAGGTGCTCAACGCCGGGTACGCCGGACGCAGCCAGGATGACGTGGCCGCGCACGTGGCGGAGCTCGCCGCGCTGGGTGTGCCGGCCCCGTCCGTGACCCCCGCGCTCTACCCGGTCTCGCCCTACCTCGCCCAGCAGACCGACCTGGTCAGCGTCCAGCACGGCGCCACCTCGGGCGAGGCCGAGTGGGCGCTGGTGGTGGGCGCGGAAGGGGAGCTGCTGCTGACCGCGGCCTGCGACCACACCGACCGTGAGCTGGAGGTGCACGGGGTGGCGTGGAGCAAGAACGCCGGGCCCGACGTGCTCGCCCGCCGCGCCTGGCCGCTGTCCGACGTGACGGAGCGGCTCGACGAGCTGACCCTGCGGGCCTGGGTGACCCACGACGGCGCCGAGACCCTGATCCAGGACGGCACGCTGGCCGAGCTGCTCACCCCCGGGTACTGGGCCGACGTCCTGCGCGGGCGTGGCGAGCTGATTCCCGGCACGGTGCTGATCTCGGGCACCATCCCAATGGCCGAGGGCGTGGACCAGTTCGCCGAGCACTGGCGCGTGGAGCTGAGCGACCCGGGCACGGGAAACGTGATCCCGCTGGCCTACGACGTGGTCCGGATGCCGACGCCGATCGGCTGAGCCGCGCACGGTGGCGCGAAGCCGCGAAGCCGCGGGGCGGCCGGGACACGGTCGCCCGCAGCCTCGGCGCGGGGTCACGGATCGGGCTAGGGTCCGGATGCATGGTCCACGTACTGAGCAGCAGGACGCTCCTGCACCCCACCGACCCCGACCGGTCCCGCGCCTTCTACGGCAACGCGCTGGGGCTCGCCGTGCACCGCGAGTTCGGCACGGGCCCCGAGCGCGGCACGGTGTACTTCCTCGGCGGCGGTTTCCTGGAAGTCTCCGGGCGCTCCGACACCCCGTCCTCCCCCGGCCTCCAGCTGTGGCTCCAGGTCGCGGACGCAAAGGCCGCGCACGAGGAGCTGACAGCGAAAGGCGTCGAGGTGCTGCGTCCGCCGGTGAAGGAGCCCTGGGGGCTCGTCGAGATGTGGATCGCCGATCCCGACGGATGCAAAATCGTCATCGTAGAAGTCCCGGAAGATCACCCCCTGCGGTACCGCCCGTGAGCGCTCCGGGAGGCGGACCCCTCCGCCTCCCCGTAGCGTCGAAGCGTGGACTTCGACATCACCACCGAAGAGGAGACACTCCTCCTGCGCATCCGCGAGCACCTGAGCGCCGGCAACATGCCGCAGGAGCGCGAGATTGCCGCGGAGCTGGGTGAGGACGCGAGCAGCATCCTGCGGCGCCTGGAGAGCAAGGGGTGGGTCGTCCTGCGCCCCACGCTCGGATCGTTCTACGTCGAGGCACTGACCCCCTGGGCGGAGCTGGCGCTCTCCAGCCGGCGCGACGTCGGGGACGAGTAGCAGGGCAGCAAAAACGCTCTGCTCGCCTACCGGTGAAGGACCGACGGGCTCCTCCGGAGTCGCGGCGGATTCGAGTCCCCCCGATGAGCCCCCTGTGTACCCCCGTGCGCTCGCATACGACGTAACAGCCTTGGGCATCGACGGGACGACACCGTCCGTCGAACGGGGAGGTTCGCCGTGCACGGAGAAGCGATGTCCGGCTGGCTGCTCGTGGCGCTGTGCGCGGCGACCGGCGCGTACTGCCTGCTGCGCATGAACAGCGGCGCGGGGGAACACCGCACGGGCGCGGGCAGCGAGGCCTTGATGGGATTCGGCATGGCGGTGATGGCCCTTCCCGCGGCGGCGCTCGCACCGCCGGTGTGGGGATGGGCGCTGTACGCCGCCGTGTTCGGCGCCGCGGCGCTGCGGGCCCTGGGGCAGTCCCGGGAGAGCGCTCACCATCTGCACCATGTGATCGGGTCGGCCGCGATGGTCTACATGGCGCTGGTGATGGCGCCGGGCGCCGGGAGTTCCGCGCACGCGGGGCACCCGACCGGGTACGGCGCGGGCGGGATCCCGCTGCTGACCGGCGCCCTGCTGCTGTACTACGCCGGGTACGTCCTGCGCTCGGGGGTGCGGCTGATGCCCGTGTCCGTGGTGGCGGCGGGCCCGGCGAGCGGTGCGGCCGTCGCCTGGGGTGCGCGGCCGGAGCTGGCGCTGGCCTGCCGGCTGTCCATGGGCATCGGCATGATCGCGATGCTGGTCACGCTGTGAGGGCGCCGGGTTTCCCCTGCGAGGGCGGCTTTCGTCCCCTCTGCGGCCCTCGGTAAAACCGTGGCCTGCGTCACTTGCCGCGCGATGCCGTACCGCCAGGTAGCACCGCCTCATAGGCTGACCCCATGACGGTCTCCCTCGCGCTACTGCTGCTCGGCGTCATTGCTGCCGTCGCGGCCCCGCGGCTCATGTCGCGCGCCGACTGGCGGGATCGCGAGCCCGTGGTGGCGCTGTGGGTGTGGCAGTGCGTGGTGGCCGCCGTGCTGCTGTGTTTCGCCCTGTCGATGACGTTCAGTGCGGCCGCCGCCTGGCAGGCCGTACGGGGCCAGGTGTTCGCCTCCGCGCCGCACGGCGTGATGGAGGCGTACGCCCTTGCCGCGTACGGCCCTTGGTCGGCCGTCATCGCGGTGCTGCTGGCGTGCGGAGGTGCCTGGACCGCGGCGATGCTGGTCCGGGAGATCCGCCGGGCGCACGTGGGCCGCAGGCAGCGGCGTGCGGAACTGCTCGTACGCTCCCCGCTGATGCCCGGCGAGGAGCCCGGCAGCGACCGGCTCGTCGTGCTGGAGGGCGAGCGTCCTGACGTCTGGTGGCTGCCCGGCGCGGCGCCCCAACTGGCCATCACCACGGCGGCGTTGCAGCGCCTGAAGGGCCGCCAGCTCGACGCGGTGCTGGCGCACGAGCAGGGACACGCGCGGGCCAGGCACGACTGGTTGCTGCACTGCGCGTCCGCGTTGGCCATCGGCTTCCCGCAGATCCCGGTGTTCGCGGCGTTCCGCGACGAGATGCACCGACTGGTGGAACTGGCCGCCGACGATGTCGCCTCACGGCGGTTCGGCCGCCTCACGATCGCGCTGGCCCTGGTCGAACTCAACGAGGACCGCGGTGTGTTCGGCCCCTGCGCGACGCCCGACGCGGAACTTCCGCAGCGCGTGCACCGGCTGCTCTCGGCGGCCCCGCGCCTCACCGCGGGCCGCAGACTGCGGCTGACGGCCGCCGCCTCGTTCGTCCCGGTGGTGCCACTCCTGGTGGCTTTCGTGCCGGGGCTGCGCGCCCTCGGATAGTTTCCACCGCCGGTCGTGGGCGAGGATCTCCCCATGCACTCCCCGCACCTGGCATCACCGGCCCCCGTACGCACCGGGATCGCCTTCGCCGCCCTGTCGGGCCTGCTCCTGCTGCTCGTCGCGGTCGAGTGGGGGCCTCTGGTGTCGTTCGACCGCACGGTCGCCGACAGCCTGCACGGCCCCGCGGTCGACCACCCCGGGATCACGAAGACCAGCCGGATTCTCTCCGACTGGGCGTGGGACCCGTGGATGATGCGCGCATTGATGGCCGTCGCCGTCGGCTGGCTCCTGTGGCAGGGAGAGCGGCTACTGGCCCTCTGGGCCGTCGCGACCAGCGCCGCCGCGGTGGCGCTCCAGCAGGGCCTCAAGGCCGCGGTGGGCCGCGAGCGGCCCCAGTGGCCCGACCCGGTCGACTCCGCGCACTACGCGGCCTGGCCGTCCGGCCACGCGATGACGGCCACGGTCACCTTCGGACTGCTGGTGTGGCTGCTGGCCCTGCGCGGCGCGGACCCCAGGCTGCGTACCGCCGTCCTCGTGGTGGGTGCGGTTTCGGTCGTCGGCGTGGGCCTGACCCGGATGTATCTCGGCGTGCACTGGCCGACCGATGTGCTGGGCGGATGGCTGCTGGGGGTGGCGCTCGTGGCGCTCTCCGTCGTGGCGTACGGTCGCCGCGTCGCCTCCCGGGAAGGATCACCCACATGACGATCAAGGCCGTGCTCTTCGACTTCTCCGGCACCCTGCTGAGGATCGAACCGACCTCGGCGTGGCTGCGGGCCGTCATCGACGAGACAGGTCTCGACCTACCGCCCGACGCGTTCACCCGGTACGCGCACCGGCTGGAGGAAGCGGGCGCGCTGCCGGGCGGGGCCTCTCCCCGGCGGGTGCCGCCGCATCTCGCGGAACTGTGGGCCACCCGTGACGAGAGCGCGGAGCGCCACCGCGCCGCGTACACGGGCCTCGCCCGCCAGGTGGAGCTCCCGGACGCCCGCCTGTACGACGCCCTCTACGACCGCCACAAGTCGCCGGCCGCCTGGCAGCCGTACCCCGACACCGCCGAGGTGCTCGGTGAGCTGCGCCGCCGCGGCATCGCGGTGGCGGTGGTCAGCAACATCGGCTGGGACCTGCGGCCGGTGTTCCGCGCGCACGGTCTTGACGCGCTGGTGGACGCGTACGTCATGTCGTTTGAGTACGGCATCCAGAAGCCGGACCCGCGCCTCTTCGCCACGGCTTGCGACGCGCTCGGGCACGATCCGCGGGAGGTCCTGATGGTCGGCGACGACCGGCACGCGGACGGCGGCGCGGCCGAACTGGGCTGCGCGGTGCGGTTCGTTGACCATGTGCCCGTCGATGAGCGGCCCGCGGGGCTGCGCCCGGTACTCGACCTGGTCGGCTGATTCGCCTCGCGCGGGATCCGTGCAGCCGCCGAGTCCGGGCGGCCCGTCGATACAGTGACCGCATGCCAGCCACGGATCTTGAACGCATCGCGGCCTTCCGTGCGTCCTTCGCCAGACGCCAGGCCGCCGAGACCACCGAGGTGCCCGGTGGCGTGGCGGTGCTGACCCCGGAGTACGCGCACTCCCCCGAACACAACCAGATCATCATCGACGACACGGCGCCGCCCGCCCGGCTCCCCGCCCTCGCGGACTCCGTGCTCGGTCACCTGGCCCACCGCCGGATCACCGTCCTTGACGACGCCGTCGGGGCCGCCGTCGCACCGGCCCTCACCGCCGCCGGGTACACCCACGCGACCGAGCTCGTCATGGTGCGCTCCGGCAAGGCCGCCGCCCCCGACCCACGGGTGCGCACGGTGTCCCTCAGCGAACTGCGGCCTGCCACCGTCCGGCAGTTCCGCAGCTGGCTGCCCGACGCCGACGACGGCGTCATCAGCCAGCTCGCCGATTCCCGCGCGGCCCGGCTCGGCGGCGCCGAGCGGGTCGACTTCTTCGCCGTACGCGACGAGAACGGCACCATCAGCGCCTGGGCCGACGTCTATCTGGAACCGGATCAGGGCATCGCCCAGCTGGAAGGCCTGATCACCGCCGACCACCACTCCGGGCGCGGCTACGCAAACGCGATCCTGTCGACCGCCGTGCACCACGCCGGGGACTCGGCCCTGCTCTTCCTGGTCTCCGACCCGGAGGGCTGGCCGCAGCGCTGGTACGCGCGCCGCGGCTTCACGGCCGTCGGCCGCTCACACGTCTTCGCCTGGCAGGGCTGAGCCCCCCGGCTCCCCCGACAGAAAACGCCACCCGCATCCGGCAGTCCCCCGCGCCGCCGAATACGGATGGCAAGCCCACGATACGGACCCCGGAAGGGGACTGTCGTGAGACAACTGAGTATATTGGCTCAGAGCCAGTCAACGCAGGAGTACAGCATGTCCCCGCGCAGCGCATCGGTCAATGAAGAGTTGCGACGACGTTCAAGGGAGCGGCTGCTGCAGGCGACCGTGGAGCTCGTAGGGGAGAACGGGTACGAGGCGACGAAGCTCGGAGACATCGCCGACCGGGCCGGCGCGGCCCGGGGTCTGGTGTCGTACTACTTCCCCGGGAAACGGCAGCTGCTGCAGTCGGCCGTCCACCGGCTGATGCACATGACGCTGCAGGCCGCGCTGGAGCGTGAGCCCCGCACCGAGGACGGCGACGAGCTGCTTGCCCGCGCCATCGACGCCATCCTGGGCCTGGCGCGCGAACGGCCCCGCCTGATGCGCACACACATGGCGGGCATTTTGCAGGCCGAGGGGTTCGTGCAATGTCCGGAGCAGCAGCGGCTCGCGCAGTTGCTCCGCGACACGGTGGTGCACTATGGCTCGCCCGATGTGGACGTCGACTATCCGCTGCTGCGCGCCCTGCTGATGGGGGCGGTGTTCGCCGTACTGCTGCCCGGCGCCCCGATGCCGCCGACCCTGCTGCGGGCCGAGCTGTTCCAGCGGTACGGGCTGGACTGGGAACGCGGCGTGCCGCCGGGCGGGGAACCGCCCGACGGCACGCGTACCTCTGTGTCCGATCAGCGGCGGTAGTCGGGCTGGGTCTGCACGTTGAGCTCGTCCAGCCTTACCCTCTTCGCGCCGTCCGTGCGCTTGTCGCTGAGCTTCAGTACGTCGAAGCCCTTCGCGATGTCGTTGGAGTAGATGTAGCCGTTGTAGTAGTACGCCGACCACGAACCGCCGGTCACCATGGTGTCCGCGCTGAGGGGACCACGCTCGAAGTAGGCGATCTCCTTGGGCTCGGAGGAGTTAGTGAAGTCCCAGACGGAGATGCCGCCCTGGTACCAGGCCTGGACCATGACGTCCTTGCCCTTGACCGGGATCAGCGAGCCGTTGTGGGCGACACAGTTCTCGGTGTCCGCCTGGTGGCGGTCGATCTTGTAGTAGCTCTTGAAGACCAGCTTGCGCTCGTCGCCCTTGCCGGTGATGTCGTAGATGCCGTCGGCACCGCGGTTCGGACCGGTGGCGACGTTGCAGGTGGCCGCGCCACCGCCGCCGAGCTCATCGGTGAAGACGACCTTGTCGGCCTTCTGGTTGAAGCTCGCCGAGTGCCAGAACGCGAAGTTGACGTTGTCCTGGACACGGTCGATGACCCTGGGCTTCTCCGGGTCCTCGATGTCGAAGATGATGCCGTCACCCATGCAGGCGCCGGCGGCCAGGTCCTTGGAGGGCAGCACGGTGATGTCGTGGCAGCCGGTCGTCTTGGAGACACCCGGGTTGGTGGGCGAGCCCGGGTTGCCGCCGTCCGGGAAGAGCACCGGGAAGTCCACGACCGCGGACTCCTGCGGGGCCTTGCGCGGCACCTTGATGATGGAGATGCCGTCGTGCGGCGGCTTGCAGTCCGGGAAGGTCTCGCTCGGGGAGTACGAGGAGACGTAGACGTAGACGTTCCGGCGCTCCGGCACGAGGGTGTGCGTGTGCGAACCGCATGCGGTCTCGACGGCGGCGACATACCTGGGGTTGCGCTTGTCGCTGATGTCGAAGATCTTCATGCCCTCCCAGGAGGACTTCTCCGTCGCGGGCTGCGTGGTGCTGGTACAGGAGTCGTCGCTGCGCGAGGAGTCGGTGGAGAGGAAGAGCAGGTCTCCGGAGACGGAAATGTCGTTCTGCGAACCGGGACACAGAACCTGCGAGACGGTCCTGGGGACCTTCGGGTTGCTGATGTCGAAGATCCGGAAGCCGTCGTAATTCCCGGAGAAGGCGTACTTGCCCTGGAAGGCCAGGTCCGAGTTGGTGCCCTTGAGCGCGTCCTTGGGGATGTTCGCGAGGTGCTCGATGTTCTCGCTGTGGACGATCTCGTCCACACCGGGTATCTCGCCGCTCTCGATGGCAGCCCTGGCTTCGGCCTGCTGCGAGGTGGTCACGCCCTTCTTCTTCGCAGGCGCGTCTCCCGGGTCGGGGGTCGCGGCTGCGGTGCCTGCCGTCAGCAGGGTGGCGAAGAGGCCGGCCGCGGCTACTGCCACGCCCAGACGTCTGCGCCGCACGCTGGTGTTGTGCAACGAGGTCACTGCGTCCTCCCTTGTGTCCGTCCATGGTTGAACGGTTCGCGGACCTCGGCAGTATCTTCCTTTGCATGCACATCTCAACAGATGGCAACGAAGACGTAATAGAAGTCGGTCACCAACTGCCCGTTGTGTCCCAAGGAGTCACCATGTCGTTCCGTCGCAGGTCCGCACGTTTTCGACCGCTCGCCCTCACGGCGACATCGGTCGCACTTCTTGCGTTCGGCCTGGGTGCGTGTGACGCGGGCGGCAAGGACGACCGGGGCGCTTCGCAGCCGAAGGCAGCCGCGGGCCCCTCGGTGGTGGCGCCGGGCAGACCTGGCGAACCCGCGAGGACCCTGTCGGCGGACGAAGCCGCGAAGGAGAGCCCCGACGACTCGCCGAACTCGGCGGACTTCAGTTACACACACATGATGATCAAGCACCACCAACAGGCGCTGGTGATGGCCGAACTCGCGCCGAAGCAGGCACATTCGACGCAGGTGAAGCGGCTGGCCGAGCGGATCGCGGGCTCCCAACGGCCGGAGATCGGCGCGATGCAGGGCTGGCTCGACAATCACGACGAGGCGAAGCGCAAGGGCGGGCACGAGCACGGAGCGATGGCAGGGATGGCCTCGGAGAAGCAGCTCGGGCAGCTGCGCGGGGCGAAGGGCGAGGCCTTCGACCGGCTCTTCCTCAAGCTGATGATCACCCACCACGAGGGCGCCGTCTCCATGGCCACCGATGTCCTCGCGCAGGGGAACAACGTTCTGATCGAGGAGATGGCGAGCGACGTGGTCGCCCAGCAGACCGTCGAGGTCGGCAGGATGCGCGACATGAAGTGAGCCATGCGCGCGGGGGCGCGGGCACACGCGGCGCGTGGGCACGGGGGCACGGGGCACGGGCCTGTGCCACTCGCTCGATGGCGATCCGCCGTTCATTCCCCGCGCCGCAAAGGCACCCCGTCGTCCCATCTCCCGCAATACGGCACTTCGGTGCGATGCTTGAGTCATCCTGCGGGAAGGAGCCCCCGCCGTGCTTCGCGTCGCAGTCATCGGTTCAGGCCCGAGCGGGGTCTATGCCGCGCAGGCCCTGGTGCAGCAGGAGACGGTGCCCGACGTGCGGGTGCACGTACTGGACCGGCTCCCCTGCCCGTACGGCCTCGTGCGGTACGGCGTCGCGCCGGACCACGAGAAGATCAAGTCGCTTCAGAACAATCTGCGGACGGTCCTCGAACACGACCGGATCACCTTCGTGGGCAACATCGAAGTGGGATCACCCGCGCTCGCGTCCGTGCGACTCCTGGAGCTGTACCACGCGGTGGTGTACTGCGTCGGGGCCGCGACGGACCGCAGACTCGGCGTCCCGGGTGAGGACCTGCCTGGCAGCTGCTCCGCGACCGACTTCGTCTCCTGGTACAGCGCGCACCCGGACACGGCCCCCAACGCCTTCGCGCTGAGTGCCCGTTCGGCCGTTGTCATCGGGGTGGGCAACGTGGCGGTGGACGTGGCCCGGATCCTCGCCCGCGACGCCCAGGAGCTGCGTCGCACCGATGTGCCGCAGCCCGCGCTCGGCGTCCTGGCGGACAGCCTGGTGCGGGACGTGCACATGGTGGGGCGACGCGGCCCCTCGCAGGCGAAGTTCACCACCAAGGAGCTGCGGGAGCTGGGCACGCTGCCCGACGCCCGGATGGTGGTCCACCCCGACGAGCTGGCCCTGGATCCCGACTACGCGCGGCCCGCGGCCCTGCCCGCCGTGAACCGGCGCAACGTCGAGGTGCTGCGGGGCTGGGCGGAGGGCGACGCCGAGGACCGGGCGCGCCGCATCCACCTGCGGTTCTTCCTGCGGCCCGTCGAGGTGCTTGAGGAAGGCGGGCGGGCCGCGGGGGTCCGGTTCGAGCGCACCGTGCCGGACGGCGCCGGCGGCGTACGCGGCACCGGAACGTACGAGGACATCGCGGCCCAGCTGGTCCTGAGGTCGGTCGGCTACCGGGGAACGCCGCTCGCCGGGCTCCCGTTCGACCCGGCGCGGGGCACGGTGCCGCACGCCGCCGGGCGCGTGCTGCGGGACGGCGTCCCGTCCCCCGGGGAGTACGTGGCGGGCTGGATCAAGCGGGGCCCGACCGGCGTGATCGGCACCAACCGGCCGTGCTCCAAGGAGACGGTGGCCTCGCTGCTCGCGGACGCACCCGCACTGGCCGGGCGCCCGCTCCCGGACGACCCCGTCGACGTACTGCGCGCATCGGGGCTCAGGCCGGTGGAGTGGCCACAGTGGCAGGCGATCGTGGCGGCGGAGGCGGCGCTGGGGGTTTCGCTGGGCCGGGGCTCGGTGAAGCTCCACGACTGGGCGGGGCTGCTGGCGGCGGCGGACGGGACGGGCTGACCCGGGCGCCCGAGCCGCCGGATCGGCACCCTCTGGCTCGGCGGATCAGCTACCGGCCTGCTCCAACCGGTCCCCGCTCCCCAACCGGTCCGCCTGCCCGTCGGCGCCCGCCAGGACGCTGCCGAGCAGCCCCGGAAAGAGTGTGTTCAGGTCGTCGCGGCGCAGGCAGTTGAGCTTGGCCGTGCCTCGGTAGACCTGCTGGATCACACCGCTCTCGCGCAGCACCCGGAAGTGGTGGGTGGTCGTGGACTTGGTGACGGGCAGGCTGAAGTACGAACAGGGCAACTCGGTGTCGACCACCGCCATCTCGCGGACGATGCGCATCCTGATGGGGTCGGAGAGCGCGTGCAGCACCCCTTCGAGGCGGATCTCGTCGCGCGCGGGGTGCGCGAGTTCACGACTGGTCGGGGCGGTGGTCACGGCGACTCCACTTTCGTCTTTCGTCCTGAACCTTCGGCTTGCGGCTCTGTCTTGCCTCTTGGTCTTCATCTTCGAGATTCCCTAGAGATTCCATTGTACGAGGCACCTCGTAGTTTGACATTCGCCGTACTATGATGTGTATCGTACGACGAATATTCGACACCGTCGTGAATGGAGTCCGCCGTGAGCAGCCTGTTCGAGCCCTACACTCTGCGATCACTGACCGTCCCGAACAGAGTCTGGATGGCACCCATGTGCCAGTACTCGGCGCAGCCGACCGGGCCGGAGGCGGGCGTCGCCCACGACTGGCACTTCGCCCATTACGCGGCCCGCGCGGCCGGCGGCACCGGCCTGATACTCGTCGAGGCTACGAGCGTGAGCCCCGAGGGCCGGATCAGCGCGTACGACCTCGGCATCTGGAACGACACTCAGGTCGAGGCCCTCGCCCGGATCACCCGCTTCCTCAAGACCCAGGGCACGGTCCCGGGCATCCAGATCGCCCACGCGGGACGCAAGGCCTCGACCGGCCGCCCCTGGGTGGACGGCGGGCCGGTCGGTGTGGACGCGGGTGGCTGGCAGCCCTCGGCGCCGAGCCCGGTCCCTTTCGCGGAGGGTGATCCCGTACCGGACGAGCTGACGACCGAGCAGATCCAGCAAATCGTAGGGCAGTTCACAGCAGCGGCCCGGCGCGCCCTGGCCGCCGGCTTCGAGGTCGTCGAACTGCACGGCGCGCACGGCTACTTGATCGGTGAGTTCCTCTCCCCGCACTCCAACCACCGCACCGATGCCTACGGTGGCTCCTTCGAGAACCGCGTCCGCTTCGCGCTCCAAGTCGTGGACGCCGTAAGGGCGGTGTGGCCCGAGGACAAGCCGCTGTTCTTCCGAATCTCCGCCACCGACTGGCTGGAGGAGAACGGCTGGGCCCCGGACGACACCGTCCGCCTCGCCACCCTCCTCAAGGAGCACGGCGTCGACCTCCTCGACGTCTCCTCCGGCGGCAACGCCTCCGGTGTGCGCATCCCGACCGGCCCCGGCTACCAGGTCCCGTTCGCCGCCCGTGTCAAGGCCGAGACCGAACTGCCGGTCGCCGCGGTAGGGATGATCACCGACGCGGCGCAGGCCGAGAAGATCATCGCCAATGGTGAGGCGGACGCCGTCCTGCTGGGCCGCGAGCTGCTCCGCAACCCGTCCTTCGCGCGGCACGCCGCCCGCGAACTCGGCGGCGACGTCCACGTCCCCGAGCAGTACCACCGGTCGGTCTGATCCTCACACCCCGGGCCCCTGCTCCCGTCCTCGGACGAGAGCAGGGGCCCGGGGTCACGCCCGCCGCCGGAGGCTGATGTCCGTGTCCGTGGCATAGCCCTGGGTCCACTGGCGGCCGGGGCCCGACGTCCAGGTGATCTGGGCGGTGTTCCCGTCGATCTTGACGCGCTCGACCGTGATCGTACGGTCGCCGCTGCGCACGTCTCCCCGGCGCAACTCCCCCGCCCTGACAGTCACGGGCTCCGTCCGCAGGGCGCTGTCCACCTCGTCGGCCGCGCGCAGGAGAGCGGCCGCCAGCTCCCGGGCCTGCTCGGGGGTGGCGATCAGACCGACGTACGCGCTGCCCCGCGCACCGATGTGGACCTGCCCGGCACCGGCCTTCCCGGCCGGCCCCGCGGCCACCTCCACCCGGCCCGCCGAATCGTCCACGGTGTGCATACGGATCTCGGGCATCGCTGTCTCCTCGTACGCCGACGAACCGACGGCTCCTCGTTCGTCGGCGAACCGACGGCTCTGTCGGGCGTGCGCGCCCACAGTGACCGTACCGTCACCGGTGCCCGACCTCACCAGTCCCCGTCGGCCACCGGTTTCCCCGGCGCGTCCTTCAGCGGCTTGACCTGCTGCGGCGACGGCTCCTGCCACGGCGTGTGGTCCTCACCCAGCCACTCCCCGGCGGGCTTGACGCCGCCCAGGGTGTCCGTGGGCGCGAGGTCCTCGCCGTCGGCGTCGTAGTAGTCGAACCAGGGCAGTCCCGCCCTGGTGTAAGCGGCCCGGTCCACCGGGGACGGCGGGGGCTCCTCGCCGGTGATCCGCCGCCACTCGGGGGGCGTCACCAGGTGGACGAAGACCCGCCCCGACGGATCCTCGGCCCAGTCGGCCGCGGGCCGGTCGTCCTGGTAGACCTCCTGGCGCATGGAGCCACCGACGCCGAGCCCCATCGCCGCCGGTGCCTGGGGCGCGCGGCCGGGTGCGGGTGCGGCCTGGGCGGCGGCCGCCATCGGTGCGCCGTACCCGCCGCCGGGCGCGGGCGGCGCCCCGAACGCGACACCGGGCGCCGACGGTGGCGGATACGCCGCCCTGCGCTCCGCCAGCAACCGCTGCTCCTCGCGCCACGCCGCCAGGGGCCCGTCCGCCAGGGCGAAGGACTGCAGCTGCACCCCGCCCCACGTCTCCTCGCCGGTGACCTGGCCCTCCACCGTCGCGCCCATGCCCAGCGGCACCGCCACGAACTGCCGCACCGTGCCCTTGCCCGAGTTGATGCCGTCGAGCCATGGCTGGCGCGGCAGCGCCAGATAGTTCTGCGGGGCGCGCGAGAGCCGGCTGCTCCACGGCTTCCCGGACACCGCGCACACCTTGCCCACGCCCACCTGGAGGGCGGCCGGCTCCACGGTCCCGGAGAAGCTCAGCCACATCGCCTCCCGCAGATACACCGGGAGCATCACCCCGCCCCGCTCCAACCACTGTGCCGGCGCCGTGTCCGGGTAGTCCTCGATCCTGCGCAGCGGAAAGGAGCCCAGGCCCGGCGGCAGCTGGTGCGTCCCCTTCTCGGGCAGCCGCAGCGTACGTACGAACCGCACGCGCACCCCGCCCGGCAGCAGCAGGCTGTCGCCGTCGATCCGTACCGACCCGATGGTCACTGGCGCACTCCCCTCAGTTCGCTTTCGCTTCCCCAGGTACAACGCCGCTTCCGCGCCTCCCGGTTCCGTCTACCGTCCCGGTACCTCGAAAGGAGCGGTCGCGCCGGTGAAGGAACCCGACGCCGTATCGCCGAAGTAACGCAGCCGGTAGCTGCCGGGCGCGGTGTCCGGCGGGACGTCCCAGGTCACCGTCACGGTGGAGGCCAAACCTCCTGCCGCGGCCCAGCGGAAGGCCGTGGACCAGTCGCCGTCGTCGGCGGTCCTGATCCAGTCGCCCTCGCCGCCGTCGTCACCGCCCGCACAGAGCCGTTCCACCGCCAGATAGGTGCCGCCCCGGCGCAGATCGTTGCCGGGGTGCGCGCCGACGAACCTGGCGGTGACCAGGCTGCCGTCGCGCCCGAAGGACAGCACGTCGCCGAAGTCCCGGCCGGGATGGGGCGTATCGCTCCCGCGCCGCCGGTGGCGCTTGCGCGGTGGCCGCAGCCGCTCCGGCGTGCCGTGCCCTGCCGGTACGCCGTCACGCATCGCTTCCGCGAGAGCGGCCGCGCTCTGGCACAGGGCGGGCAGTTCCCAGCGGCCGAAGAGGGTGCTGCCGCCCTCGTACTCCTGGGCGTCGTACTCCTCAGGTGTGGTGACGTAGTGCGCGTACGCGTTGCTGTACCCGGCGACGAGTACATGCGCCGGATCCGCACCGACGATGTCCGCGACGGTACGGCGCAACCGAAGCCCCGCCACGATGGTGACCTCGGCGGGCAGGCCGATGAGGTACAGCGGTCCGATGCCCAGGAGCTGGACCGGGATCCGCTCCTGGACCATGGGCCGCAGCCGGTTTATGGGGCCGGCGGGCAGGCACAGCCCCTTGGGTGACTGCGCGTCGCGGAGTCGGGGTGCCAGGGGGTAGATCACCTGCTGCGAAAGGGTGTCCCAGAGCAGATTGCGGCCGGGCCGGAAACCCTTGAAGCCCGGTCCGTCCGCCCAGGCACCGGCGAAGGCGGACGCGCCAGCGACCGGGCCCGAGGTGCGGTGCGTACGGCCGTCTCCGGTGAACTCGGGCCGTACGGTCACCTTGGACAGGTCGACGTGGGTGAGCCGCGAATCCAGGCGGCCGGTCAGCTCGTCGCCGTCCAGGGCGAGGGCCGCCTCGTACTGGCGGCTGCCGATGATGCGGGTGTTCTCGAACTCGTCGTCGGTGGGGCCGCTGCCCGGCCTCAGGCGGAGATTCGGGGACATGTCACCGGCGTTGGTCTGCGCGAACGCGGTCACGAGGCCCGCGCCTTCGGCGTCCTGCTCCCAACGGGAGGCGGCGTAGCCCTTGTTGTCGGCGCTGATGAGCGTGTTGGTGTTGGTCATGCTGGTGTTGTGGGTGGCGAACCAGTTGACCGCGCCGGCAAGCACTCCGTCGCGTTCAATGCGCAGCACGGTGGTCTGCGGGTCCACCGCGTGCGGGAAGTGCGCCCGGTCGGCGGCGGGGTTGCGGTCGAAGGCGCGCCGGGAACGGTTGGCGCTGGCGCCCAACAGTTCGCCGTGGGCCAGCCGCAGCGCCGACGGGGCGAGATCCGCATGGGCTGCGCGGGCTGCCTCGACGATACCGTCGACGATCGCGCCGTACGTCTGCTCGCGGAAGCCGCCGGTGTTGCTGTTGTAGAGCTCGTGGTGGAAGTAGCCGCCGGGGCCGCAGTGGGTATGGGTCGCGGTGATCATCACATTGGACTCGGTGTAGCCGTCGGGCAGCCGCCGCAGGACGTCCCTGACGACGCCCGCGGACATCAGCGGCAGCTCGCAGACGACCAGCAGGATCCGCCGCACATCAGTGGTGGGGAGAGCCGGGTGGTCGTCGGCGAACGCGAACGCCCGCGCGTGCAGCCGGGTATGGATGCCCGTCGACTGCTGCTCGGCCTTGCCGTATCCGAGCATCCCGCAGCCCGCCGCCTCCCCCGTGATGTCCGCGATGCCACGCCCGGCCAGGTAGCTCATGTGCGTACTCCTTCAGGGGAGTTGGGGCGGGCGGGATCAGTCGAAGGTGAGGTGCCCGGCGTCGCCCTCGGAGAAGCCGAACTTACCGAACAGCCCCGATCCGGCAGCGAGTTACTTCTTGCGGTAGCGCCGTTCGGCGTCGACGGAATCGAAGACCGGGGGCGTCGGGGCCGAGGCCCCCTCGGCCGAGGGGGTGCCCGCCGCGGCGTTCCTGGCGGAGCTGGAGCGGCTCGGCGCCTGCGCGGTGGCCGGGACGCCCGACCGCGGGACGTCCTGACCTCGACCGAGCGAGCGTCCTACCTACCTGGTCCTGGTCCTGGTCCTGATCCTGACCCTGACCCTGAACCTGAACCTGACCCTGATCAGGCGCCCTGGTCCCCGACCGGTCACCTCGTCGCCGACCGGTCACCCCGGACTGCGACAGACCGCCCTGACCTGGGACGACACCTGCTCCAGGGGCCACTGTCAGTGGGCGGGTGCACACTGGCCCGTATCTGAGACAACGTCGTCGTGGAGGTGTCGGCAATGACCGACGTACTGCTCACTGTAGGTACCCGCAAAGGACTCTTCATCGGCCGCAGGCGCGGCGGGAAGTGGGAGTTCGACGGGCCGCATTTCAACGCCCAGGCGGTGTACTCAACGGCCATCGACACCCGCCGGGCGGTGCCCAGGCTGCTGGTCGGCGGGGACAGTCTGCACTGGGGTCCGTCCGTCTTCCACTCCGACGACCTCGGCGCGACCTGGGTCGAGCCGAAGGAGCCGGCGGTGAAGTTCCCGCCATTCACCGGGGCTTCGCTGGAGCGGGTATGGCAGCTGCATCCGGCCGGGCCCGCGGCGCCCGATGTGGTGTACGCGGGCACGGAGCCGGCCGCGCTGTTCCGCTCCACCGACGGCGGGGAGTCCTTCGAGCTCGTACGGTCGCTGTGGGAGCACCCGACACGCTCGCAGTGGGTGCCGGGCGGTGGCGGTGAGGGGCTGCACACGATCATCACCGATCCGCGCGACGCCCAAGCAGTGACGGTCGCGGTGTCGACCGCCGGAGTGTTCCGCTCGACGGACGGCGGCGCGAGCTGGGCGCCGTCGAACAAGGGCGTCTCGGCGGTCTTCCTGCCGGACCCCGACCCGGAGTTCGGCCAGTGCGTTCACAAGATCGCGCAGGATTCGGTGGATCCGGACCGGCTGTATCTCCAGAATCACTGGGGCGTCTTCCGCAGCGACGACGCGGGGGCGCAGTGGCACGACATCGGGGTAGGGCTCCCGTCCACCTTCGGCTTCGCCGCCGCGACACACCCGCACCGCGCGGACACGGTGTACCTCTTCCCCATCACCGCCGACTCCGACCGGGTCCCCGCGGAGAACAAGTGCCGGGTCTACCGGACGAGCGACGCGGGCAAGAACTGGGAGCCCCTGTCGGCCGGGCTGCCCGCCGAAGCGCACTACGGGACGGTGCTGCGCGACGCCCTCTGTACGGACGACGCCGACCCGGCGGGCGTGTATTTCGGCAATCGCAACGGTGAGCTGTTCGCGAGCGCGGACGACGGGGACAGCTGGCAGCTCCTCGCCTCGCACCTGCCAGACGTCCTGAGCGTGCGGGCGGCGGCCATCGGCTGACCGGGACGGGGCGTGGCCGGCCTGGCGCGGGCCGGGCCGGACAGGGGCCCGGCCCAGGACCGGCGTGAGTATGAACCGTGCTGCTGCCCTACGGCAGTCGCCAGTCCACTGGCTGCGCGCCCTGGCCGACCAGCAGTTCATTGGCCCGGCTGAACGGACGTGAGCCGAAGAATCCGCGGTCCGCCGACATGGGCGAGGGGTGCGCGGACTCGATCGCCGGCAGGCCGTCGAGGAACGGCCGCAGGTTACGGGCGTCGCGTCCCCACAGCACGGACACCAGCGGCCTGCCGCGCGCGACCAGCGCCCTGATGGCCTGCTCGGTCACTTCCTCCCAGCCCTTGCCCCGATGGGCCCCCGGGTCGCGAGGGGCCGTGGTCAGCGCCCTGTTGAGCAACAGCACTCCCTGGCGCGACCACGGTGTCAGATCGCCGTTGGAAGGGCGGGGCAGCGCCAGGTCCGTGTGCAGCTCCCGGAAGATGTTCTCCAGGCTCCCCGGCAGACGACGCACGTCGGGCGCGACCGCGAAGCTGAGCCCCATGGCCATCCCCGGAGTCGGGTACGGATCCTGACCCACGATCAGGACACGCACCTCGTCGAACGGTTGCTGGAACGCGCGCAGGACATGGGCACCGGCGGGCAGGTAGGTGCGGCCTGCCGCGATCTCGGCGCGCAGGAATTCGCCCATCGCGGCGATGCGCCCGGCCACGGGACGCAGCGCGTCCGCCCAGCCGGGCTCGACAAGTTCATCCAACGAGAGTGCTGCCACGCCGCATCACTCTACCGGCGTAGCGAGCGCACCCCGAACCCGGTCGTCGCCGTGTACGGACTCGGGCATGCGGGCCTGCGGATAAGGTGCCGTCGTCACTGCTCTTCGCCCCAGGAGTCGGTCCATGAGGTCGCACCAATGAACCGTCCCCGTCCGCAGGTGCCCGCAGCCGGTGAACCGGCGACTGCCGTGGCGGCGCTCCCCGGCGGTACGGGCCCCTGGGTGCTGGGGGTGGACTCCGGCGGCTCGGGGCTGCGCGTGGCCCTCGCCGACGTCGGCAGCCGCGGGGACACCATCGGCGCCGGGCTCGCGCGGAGCGCCACGTCCCGGGTGCCCGTACGCACCGGACCCGCCGGAATCGACGCCGCGCATCTGCTGGACCAACTGCTGCCCATGGCGCGGACCCTGCTGGATCAGGCCGGGGCCGACGCCGTGTCGGCCGTCGCGATCGGCGCCGCCGGGATGGCGACGCTCGGCACCGACCTGCGCGCCGAGCTGCCCGGGGCGCTGGCGCGGTCGCTCGGTGTACGACGTCTCGCGCTGGCCGCGGACGCCGTCACGGCGTACGCCGGAGCGCTCGGCCAGCGGCCCGGAGCTGTGGTCGCCGCCGGTACCGGGATGATCGCGCTGGGTACCGATCTGACCGGCTGGCGCCGGGCGGACGGCTGGGGGCACCTGCTGGGCGACTGCGGCGGGGGTGCCTGGATCGGGCGGGCCGGGCTCGACGCGGCGATGCGCGCCCACGACGGCAGGCGCGGCGGTTCCCCGGCGCTGCTGGCCCGGGTGGAAGCGGTCTTCGGTCCCGCTCCCGAGTTGCCCGCGCTGCTCTACCCGCGCACCGACCGGCCCGCGGTGCTCGCCTCCTTCGCGCCGGAAGTGGCCCGCTGCGCCGCCGCCGAGCCGGCCGATCCGGTCGCCACCGGGATCCTGCGGGAGGCCGCCCGGCACATCGCCGACGCCGCGGTCGCCGTGTGCCCGCCGTCCGGGGGGTGCGAAGTCGGCCTTGCCGGGGGGTTGTTCAAGATGGGCGACCCTCTCCTCGTACCCCTGCGCGGCGAGCTCGGCGCGCGATTGCCGCAGGCCCGTACGGTCATCGCCGCAGGTGATCCGCTCGACGGGGCGGTGCTCATCGCGACGGCGCTGGCCACCGGGGGGCTGCGCCTGCCGCTCGACGCACGCCTGCTGCACGTACCGACAGAGCAGGGCAGTTGAACTCAAAGCGACTCACGGGATATATGGGGACAGACACCGCTTGATTGGGCCCTACCCGAACGGCCGGGTACCCAAAGCCAGTAGCATGCGGCGCCATGAGCTCCCCCACTGGGCCAGCATCCGGCCTGCCTGTACGAATGCCGCGACCCCGCCAGTCCGGACGGCACCGCCGCCCGGAACCCGCGGTGGCGCCCGAGGGCGCGCCCGCGCTTGTTCTCGCCGTCCCCGGCGCCCCGGGCAGCGCTCCGCGCAGCCTGGCGGAAGAAATCATCAGCATCGCCCGCTCCGAGCTGCCCGGCCTCGACGCCAGAATCGGCTACCTCGACGGCGACGACGCCGAATACCCCTCGCTCGGGAGCATCCTCGCGCACGCCGCCACCGAGCGAACCGCCCGCTACGAGCAGGCACTCGCCGCGGGCCGCGAAGCCACGGAGCCGCAGGGCATCGTCGCCGTCGTGGTGCCGCTGCTGGCCGGCCCGGAGAACGCCCTGATGCGCCGGATACGTCAGGCCGTCGGGGACAGCCGCGCCGCGGCCGAGCTGACCGATGTCCTCGGCCCGCACCCGCTGCTCGCCGAGGCCCTGCACGTACGCCTCTCCGAGGCCGGCCTGGCGCGCGCCGACCGCGCCAGGCTGTTCACGGTCACCACGGCGGCCGACGGCATCATCCTGGCCACAGTGGGTGGCGATGAGGCTGTGCAGGCCGCCGGCATCACGGGCATGCTGCTGGCCGCGCGGCTCGCCGTGCCGGTGCTGGCCGCCGCGCTCGACCAGGAGGGTTCGATCGCCGCCGCCGCCGAGGAGCTGCGCGGTTCGGGTTCGGCCAACCTGGCGCTCGCTCCGTACGCGATCGGTCCCGAGGTGCCGGACAGCCTGCTCGACGCCGCCGTCAAGGAGGCCGACTGCGCGACGGCCGAGCCGCTGGGCGCGTACCCCGCGATCGGCAAGCTCGTACTGTCGCACTACTCGACGGCGCTGGGCATCGCCCCCCAGCAGCAGACGCAGGGGGCGCCAGTCCGCTGAGCGCCGGGAGCCGTTGAAGGGCCCGCACCGATCACTGGAACTCAAGCGCTCGGTGCGGGCCCTTCACGTTGCCCATAGGGCTTCTGCGACTGCGCGGCGCGTCAGCCGAAGACGACGCAGGAGGCCGCGGGCGCCTCGATGGAGCCCTTGCGGTGCGGAATGCCCGTCTCCTGGTCGATGTCGAACCAGGTGACGTCTCCGGAGCGCTCGTTGGAGACGTACAGCCGGCGTCCCGTCGGGTCCAGCGTCAGGTCGCGGGGCCAGTGGCCGCCGCACGGCACCGTCGTGACCAGCTCCGCCTTGGCGCCGGTCGCGTCGAGTGCGAGGACGGCGATGCTGTCGTGACCGCGGTTGGCCGCCCACAGGTACCGCCCGTCGTGCGCGGCGACCACCTCGGAGGGGTGGACCTCGCTGTCGGTACCCGCCGCCACCACGGGGGTCTCGTCGAGGGGTACGAGAATGCCGGACTCGGCGTCCCACCGGCAGACGGTGAGGGTGGGCTGCAGCTCGTTGAGGACGTACGCGTGCGCGCCGTCCGGATGGAAAGCCATATGGCGCGGGCCGGTGCCCGGCCGCAGCGGGGTCTCAGTGTGCACGCGCAGGGTGCCCGTGGTGGCGGTGAGCTCGCCGACCCGTACGGAGTCGGTCCCGAGGTCGACGCTGAGCAGCCACCGCCCACCGGGATCGGGCAGCACCTGGTGCGCGTGCGGTCCCTCTTGGCGGTCGGCGCGTGGGCCGCTGCCTCGGTGGTGCAGGACGCAGGTGGCGGCCTCCAGTGCGCCGTCCGCGCGCACGGGGAGCACGGTGACGCTTCCCGAGCTGTAGTTCGCGGTCACCAGGTGTCCGGCGGTCAGGGCGAGGTGGGTGGGTGACGCGCCGCCCACCGGCACCGCGTCGCCGAGCGGCCGGGGCACGTCGCCGGTCACGTCGAATGCCGCTGCCGCCCCGTCCTCGGTCTCGCTGACGGCGTACAGGACCGTGGAGCCGGGCGCGATCGCCAGGAACGACGGGTCCTGGAGCGCGTCCGTCGCTCCGAGCCGGGTCAGCGCGCCCGTCTCCCCGTCCACGGCCGCGGCGATGATTCCGTGCCCCCCTGCCGAGGTGAACGACCCTATGAATGCGCGCCCGGCCGCGTTGTTGCTGCTCACCGTGGAGCCCCTTTCCGCCAGTTGATCGTGCTGCGGGGCAGACGCTAGCAGGGGCGGGGTGCGGTCTAGACCAAATGTTCTCCGCGGGTGTGCGCCAGCGCCTCCGGGTGCTGCACATAGGCGGGCCGCCGTTCGGTGGCGTCGTACGTCCGGTGGAAGACCGGTGTGGCCGAACCGGAGATGGGCGGCACGATCCACGACCAGTCCGCCCCCACTTCGCGGCCCTTCGCCTCCTCCCGGTCGACATGGGTGAGGAAGCGCGACGACTCGGTGTGGTGGTCGGACATGGTGATGCCCGCGCGATCGAACGAGTGCAGCACGGCGCGGTTGAGCTCGACGAGCGCGCGGTCCTTCCACAGCGAACGGTCGCTCGACGTGTCGAGCCCGAGCCGTTCGGCGACGCGCGGCAGCAGGTCGTAGCGGTCGGTGTCGGCCAGGTTGCGGGCGCCTATCTCGGTTCCCATGTACCAGCCGTTGAAGGGCGCCGAGGGGTAGCAGACGCCGCCGATCTCCAGGCACATGCAGGAGATGGCCGGCACCGCGTTCCAGCGCAGTCCCCACTCCGCGCCCCAGCCGCCCTCGGGGTGGCGCAGCTCGACTTCGAGCACCGCGTCGTCCGGCAGCACGAACCAGCGCAGCGTGCCGTCACCGTCCTGGACGATCAGCGGCAGTACGTCGAAGGGGGTGCCGGGGCCGCCCGGCCAGCCCAGCCGCAGCGCGAGCGCGGTGATACCGGTGTTGCGCGGGTCGCCGACGACGCGACCGCCGGCCGTGGCGTAGCCCGCGTACCGCACGAGCTGTTCGCTCCAGATGCGTGGGGCGCGGCGGTGCGGGGTATCCGGGGCGAACACGGTGATCAGCGGGCGGATCCTTCCGCCGTTGCCGGCCTCCCGCAGATGGGCCGCGGACTCCCGGGCGATGTCCTCGGCATCGCTGAGCTCCCTGCAGTCGCGGACGCGCAGGGACCGCCAGTAGAGACGGCCGATGCAGCGGTTGCTGTTGCGCCAGGCGACACGGGCCCCGAAGGCGAGTTCCGCAGCGCTGTGCCGGTAGGTGCCGGTGGCGCTGATCTCGGCCCGTATGTCGGTCAGCCGGCGCTCCGTGTAGCCCGTGTCGGCGTCGGTGTGCTCCTCGCTGTGGTGGAGCAGGATGAATTCCTCGGCCTGCCGGTTCAGCGTGTCCGGGGCGCGGGGCACGTGGTCCGGGCCCTGCGGGTGGCCTGCCGGGCACCCCGCGTGTGCAGCCGGCACCACGGCCGGCCGTTCGTGCTGCTCGGTCGGCGGGGTGGAACGGGCTAGCCACGACTTCTGGCCCACGACTCGACGGCGGTATTTCCACATGGTGCGAAACCCCCGGACCTAAGGGGATACGGACCGCTCCCGCGCGGCCCGCGCCGGTCACCCCTGTGATTCCGCCGGGTTACCCCCTGGGCGCACTGATCCACCCTGTGAGTGCCGGATACATGTGCATCATTCAATGACCCGCTGTCCAGGCCCCAGCTCAGGCGCTTACGAGCGGCCCGCGCGAGGGCGCGCGCAGGGGCGCTGCGAGCTCGCCGAGCGCCCTTTCCAGCTCGTGGAGATGGCGCAGCGCCGCCTCGGCCCCGGGGTGCTGGGCGGGCGCCTGTACGGACACGGGCCACTGCCCGGTGGGCACCGCCCCGGCCGGTGACACCAGCGCCTCCACGGCGGCCTCCACCCGCGCGCAGGCGGCGGCCAGGCGTGCGTCGTGGGAGGCGTCGGGGTGGGCGGCCACGGACGCGAGAGAGCGCACCAGGCGGGCGCAGTCGTCGAGCAGCGTGATGACCTGCCGGGCACGGGCCTTGCGGGCGCGCAGGGGGCTGAGGGGGTGCACCAGCGGGGCGAGGGTCATCCGTACCCGGGCGAGCAGCTGTTCCAGTTCGGCCGCGTGGGGGGCCGGGTCGGCGGCGTCGTCCCCGGCCAGCCGCCGCGCGGCATGGGCCGTGCAGGCGCGGACGCTGTGCAGGGCGCGCTGGATCCAGGCATCGGTGGTCGCGTGGGTGGTGACGGGCAGGACCAGGCCGACGGCGAGGGCGGCGCCGAGGGCGCCGACGGCGGTCTCCTCGAAGCGCAGCAGAAGCAGCCCGGGGTGCAGGACGCCGAGGAGCCCGTACAGGAGACCGGCCATGACCGTCACGAAGAACATCATCCAGCTGTACGACGGGGCCGCGGTGTAGAAGATCCCGAAGACGCAGACGGCGACCAGGGCGGCGGTCGGCGTGGGCGCACCGGCGAGCGGGATCGCGACGAGCAGTCCGGCGCCGACACCCACAACCGTGCCGACGACCCGGCGAAAGCCCCGCACCAGGGTCTCACCGCGCGCGGTGGTGTTGACGAAGATCCACCAGGCGGTGCCGACGGCCCAGTACCAGCGCTCGTGGGAGAGCAGCTGCCCCATCGCGAGGGCGAACGCGCAGGCGGCCGTCACCTGGAACGCCTGGCGGGTGGTGGGGCGGGTGATCCCGCGTCCGGTCAGCGGGGCGGGCACGGCGGGGGGCGGGGTGCGCCGCTCGATGGGCCACAGGCCGAAGCGCACCGTCGCACTGACCGCGACGGCCAGCGCGACCGCGGCGTACAGCTCGGGGAGCTGCCCGGGTTCGGCGTGCAGGAACTGGGTGGCGAAGAACTGCATGAACGCGAAGATGCCGAGCGCGTGCCCGCGCGGCCCCCAGCGCCTGGCGTAGGCACCGCAGAAGACCACGGCAAGGAATGCCAGGTCACGCACGTGCGGCAGGCCGTGCAGGGCCGTCGCCAGGGCCAGTACGGGAAGACCGACGGAGGGCAGCAGCACGGTGGTGACGGCCTGGCGGCGGATCGTGGGGTCCTGGACGGTGAAGAGTGCCAGGAGCGCGGCGAGGCCCGCCGTGATGGAGGCGGTCAGGGAGAGGCCGACCAGCTCGGCGGCGGCCACCGAGAGACCCACCCCGATGACAGCGCGGGTGGAGACGCGCAGTCGCAGACGCCCCGGATCCGGAGCCACGAACATCCTCTTCACGACGGTCCGCCGCCCCCCTTGTTCCCCCGGGTGTCCCCGTAGGCATGGCAAAGGCGCCGCGGATCCGGAAAGCGGCTTCGTTGCCGTCCCGGCGCTGCGCGGCGCCATCAATACCCAGAGGAAAGCATCTAAGGGGTCGATGGCTCAACTCAGCTCCCCAGCACTGGGCCATTGGTACAGTAAATGCCGCAACAGTCGAGCCACAGGGAGACCAACGGATCATGGCAGTGGACGAGCTCGACACCCGCATCCTGCGGTTGCTCATCGAGCAGCCGCGCAGCAGCGTGCGCGAATACGCCCGCGTCCTCGGCATTGCCCGCGGCACCCTCCAGGCCAGGCTGGACCGGCTGGAGCGAGACGGTGTGATCACCGGAACCGGCCCTTCCCTGTCCCCCGCCGCACTCGGCCACCCCGTGCTGGCCTTCGTCCACGTCGAGGTGACCCAGGGGCATCTGGACGAGGTGGGTGACGCCCTGGCGGCCGTTCCCGAGATCATCGAGGCGTTCTCGATCACCGGCGGAGGTGATCTGCTGACACGGGTGGCGGCGCGCGACAACGGGCACCTGGAGGACATCATCCAGCACCTGATCCAGCTCCCCGGCGTGGTGCGCACCCGCACGGAGGTGGCGCTGCGCGAGCGGGTCGCGCACCGGCTGCTTCCGCTGGTCGAGGCGGTGGGCAGGGCGGCCGGTACGTCACGTTGACGCATGGGCACACTCGACGCCGTCCGGCCGGTACGTCACGTTGATCACCGGATTGGCATGCTGGGGGTATGAGCACTCCGCGCGGCATCTCGGTCATCTTCGATCTCGACGGCACTCTCGTGGACAGCGAGCCGAACTACTACGAGGCGGGCCGGCGGCTGCTCACCCAGTACGGTGTCGCGGATTTCAGCTGGGAGGAGCATGCCCGCTTCATCGGCATCAGCACCCGCGAGACCCTGGAGGTCCTGCGTGAGCAGTACAGGATCGAGGCGCCGCTGGAGGAGATGCTGGCCCGGAAGAACGGGCTCTACCTGGAGCTGGCCCGCGCGTCGACCGAGGTCTTCCCCGAGATGCTCACGTTCGTCGAGCGGCTGCACGCCGACGGAACTCCCATGATCGTGGCGTCCGGTTCCTCCCGCGCCGCCATCGAGGCGGTGCTCGCCGGCACCGGCCTCGATGCGCTGATCACCACCGCGGTCTCCGCCGAGGAAGTCCCGTACGGCAAGCCCGCACCCGACATCTTCTTGGAGGCCGCCCGCCGGATCGACGCCGATCCGGCGGACTGTGTGGTCCTGGAGGACGCCGCGCCCGGCGCGGCGGCGGCGCGCGCGGCGGGCATGCGCTGCATCGCCGTCCCTTATGTGCGCGCCGCCGTGGGCGACCCGGCGTTCACCGCGGCCGAGCTGCTCTTCCCCGGCGGGCAGGGCGAGTTCACCGCGCAGGCGGCATACGACTGGCTCCGCCGGCCGGCGCCCGTGCCGTCGGCTTTCTAGTTACGCCGCGGTGTCGAAGGTGTAGTGCTTGGTGTGATCCAGCATGTCGGCCGGCGTCACGTCGTTCCAGGGGCGCATGACGTCATGGAGGTCCACGACGTTGGCCGTCCCCGCGGCCGGCAGGTAGGCGGAGTTGGGGTGGCGCGCCTGCCACTGCGCCCAGAGCCGGTCGATGAACGCATGGTGCATCCAGAACACCGGGTCGTTGGGCGAGACGCCGGTGGCCATCTGACCGCCCACCCAGACGTGCACCCGGTTGTGGAGGTTGACGCCGCGCCAGCCCTCCAGGTGGTTGCGGAACCCGTCCGACGAGCTGTTCCAGGGCGCGGTGTCGTACGTGGGCATGGCGAGCACGGAGTCGACCTCGACGCGTGTCGGCAGCTGCGGCACACCCGATCCGAGGGCCCTGCGCAGGAAGCCGCGCCCGTCGACCCTCACCGTGACCGGCCATCTGCCGCCCCCGAAGGCGAACGGCCCCTCGGTGACCTGCCCGTCCCTGCTGCGTCCTGTGCCCCCGAGGAAGTCGGGCGCCCACAGGGAGGCGGCGGCGGTGCGGTCAACCGTCCAGTCCCAGTAGGGCAGTGCGACGGTCGGGTCGACGGCCTGGAGCGCCTGCTCGAACTGTATGAGGAATCTGCGGTGCCAGGGCAGGAAGGACGGCGACCGGTGGCCCACCCGGTCCCCGTTGTCGGTGTCGCTCATGATGAAGGCGTTGTGGGTGGTGATGAACGTGTCGTACCGGCCGCTGCGCTTGAGTTCGAGCAGCGCGTCGACGAAGGCCCGCTTCTCGGTCGTGGTGAGGTTCGCCTGGTTCTTGCGTACGGTCATGAGAGTGCTCCCCGGTTGTGGAAACGGACGGCGGAATCGCGCGATTCGGGACGCGCCGCGTGATGCGTCGCGTGATGCGTCACTGGACGCGTTGCGGGATCAGGCCAGCGGGACGAGTTGGGCGCCCTGAAGCTCGACCACGGCGGCGCGGGTCACCGCGCGCGGGGTCGCGAACGTCTCGTAGTGGTTGACGACGCTGATCCATGTGCCGTCCGCGTTCCGCATGACGTGCAGTTCCTCGCCGTCGATCCGCACGGAGTAGCCGCCCCCGTGCCCCCCGTGATGGCCTCCGCCGTCCGACGGCGCGCCCTGTATGCGGCGCCCCTGGAAGGTCTCGCTGAACGGCTGCGGCCCATCGTGTCCGGAGTGTCCCGAGTGGTCCTCGGGGTGCTGCCCGGTGGTCCGCGGGTCGGCCGCGCCGGCCGTCCGCGCGAAGCCCGTCACAGCGAGTCCGGTCAGAGCGGTCGCTGCGGCACCCAGGGCGCGACGGCGGGTGAGTTGAGACATGGAAAAGCCCCCAGATATGACTGCGTTTCGGTGGACCCGGAGGCAAACGGCCTCGGCATCCTCGTCATTGACGGCATGTCACCGGTAGCGCCTTCGGCTTGGTCAGAGCCCGCGCAACCCGGTGAGCCGTCCTGGCATATGCCTACAGCCATACGTCCGGTAGGCAGTAGTCGCAGCGGGTCGGTTCACCGCTATACGGACAGGCCGGGACACGAAGTGCAGAATTGAACGAAGTTGATCTTTCTGTCCTGGTGGCGAAACGGCGTTCTATCAGGATTTCTTGCGGAAGATGCGACGATCTCGTGAAGAATTTCCTGCCACACCCCGACCGACGTGGCTGTGCTCACATTCCAAAGCTGTCCGGAATCCCCCGGCCGCACCTGCCACGCCTGCGGAGTTCTAACTCCCGTCCCCACCACGCGATTCGATCCGGAAGTCGAACGCGGCCGTCCCGGGATCGAGCGCCGTGACCCCACCATCGACCGTGAGCACGGCTCCGTTGACGAAGGACGCGGCGGGCGAGAGCAACCATGCGACGGCTTCCGCGACTTCACGCGGTTCACCGGGTCGCCGCGCGGGAGTCAGCCGGGTCGCTTCCTCGTACCCCGCATCCGCCCCGCCGTCCCCCAGCCCCGCCTCCTGCGCGAACCGCTCCATTCGCCGGTCGGCCATCTCGGTACGCACCCAGCTGGGGCACACGGTGTTGGCCCGCAGACCCTGGGGGCCGTAGTCGACGGCGAGCGAACGGCACAGCTGGAGCAGCGCGGCCTTGGAGGTCGCGTACGCCGCGTTGCCCACCCCGTTGCGCAGCGCGGCCACGGAGGCGACCGCGACGACCGAGCCGCGCGCCGCCAACAGGTGTGGGAGCGCGGCGCGCAGGAGCAGGAAGGGCCCGGTGAGGTTGGTACGCATGACGCTCTCCCAGTCCTCGACCGACAGGGCACCGACCGCGCCGCTGCGCCCGATCCCCGCGTTGAGCACGAGCCCGTCCAGCCGCCCGTAGGCGGACACGGCCGCATCGACGAGGTCGACGACGGCGTCGGGATCGGCGGCGTCGGAGGGGTGCGCCAGAGCGCCGGTCTCCTCGGCGAGCCGGCGCAGCGGCTCGGGCCGCCTCCCCGAGACGACCACCTGGTGTCCGGCTTCGCGGAGCAGCCGAGCGGTGGCGGCTCCGATGCCTGTGCCTCCGCCGGTCACGATGACAACTCGCTGATCAGGCATGGTCGTATGGCCTCCGAACAGGGTCACTTGCAGAGCCACCTGAGCATATCCAGTGGTTCAACTGCTCTGGCAAGAGCACGTGTTCACTGGGCTTCGTCCGTGAGCGCGCCCTTGAACGCGCCCTCGATCCGCTGCAGGACCGCCAGTTTGTAGACCCGTGATCCGCACAGCACGCAGGCACCCTGGGGCACGTCCGTCAACCGGCCGGAGGATCCGTGAGGGTCGGTGAAACGCACGTCCACCCACCGCTCCTCGTAGGTGCCCCCGCACGGGCACCGCCCGTACCAGCCGAGGCGCGGCTCCTCACCCGCTCCAGCACTCATGGTGGCGTCCTTCCGATGAGTTCGATGCGGCTCGCCGGTTGGATATTGAAGTCCGGCGGCAGATCTCCGTAACCCACCACACCCACGCGGGGCAGCACACAGGCCAGCGACTGTCCCAGCACCGGGCGGATGTCGTCGTCGGTCAGGATCACCGGCACTTGCGCCGTAACCGGCAGCAGGGCCAGTTCGGCCCGGACCGCCTCGATCACCCTGTCCTGCGTCTCCTCGCAGAACTGCTGCCGCAGCAACTGGTCGATCTCGGAGTGCAGCAAATAGACCACGAGGGTGTCCCGGTTCACCGAACGCTGGGCAGCGATCTCACGCCTCAGGCCGGTGCGTACGAAAACCTCCAGCCAGGCCGGATCGCCGGGGCCCGCCCCGGGTCCCGTACGGGCTGCGGTCACCGGATCGTCCAGGAGCAGGAAACGGCCGGAATCGGGCCGTGGAGACACATAGCCGGCGTCGATGATCCGCTCCAGTACGGGCGGGAGGTTGCCCAGCGAAATACCGTCGGCGGCCAGGGCCCGGAGCAGTACGGCCAGTTCTGCGGCGTCGATACGGGCGCGCGCGGCACCCACCACGGCGGGCAGTACCTCCTCCAGAACGTCGAGTTGGGCCTGCACCTTGTCCTGGTGGACCAGCCATCCGGCCCGGCGGCGCAGCTCCTGCCCCAGGCAGAGCACCACGTGGCCTTCTCTGGTCCAGACGGTCAGGCCATCGTCCTCAAGCCGCTGCGCGTCGGAGGCCGGGACCAGCGCCCCGGGGCCGCCGGTGGCCGGGTTGACCACCGCGCGGGCCTCCACCCCCAGCAGGGCGAGCCGTTCGGAGGTGTCGTTCACCAGGATCTCCTGCGGCCCGAGTGCCGCGGTCGGCGCGGTGAGCAGGGAGTTCAGCCGGAAGGCGAAACAACCGGCCGGGAGGCTCTCCGACGACATCACTCGAAACGACGGTACGAGCAACCCGCTTCCCTCGAACAGGGAGGCGGCCACATGTCCCAGCAGATCGGCGTCGTCCCCCAGGTCCCCCTTGCCAAGGAGCGGAGCGATGTCCTGCGGGACCAGCACCTCCAGCGAGGAGGCGGACAGCGCGGACGTGAGCGATTCACTCACAGCGTGCGTTCCCGCCTGCTGTCCCTCCTGCACCAAGGGACCGTGCGACGCCACCTCGCCGATCCCGATCCCGCGATCCAGCAGGTCCGCGAGGACTCTGTCCAGCCAGCCCGGCGAGACCTCGGACAGGTGCAGTGCCTCGGCCGACGCCGCTACCTGCCCAGGTCCGAGGAGGACGGACGGACGCAGTTTGACCGCCTCGGCGCAGAGCGCCCCGATCAGCACGGCCGCACGATCTCCGGCCGGCCCACCGTCCAGCCACTCCTCCCGCACCGGCGAACGCAGGCTCTCGGCCTGCCGACCCTCCAGCGCGGCAGCCAACTGGGCCAGCAGCTCGGCCGGATAGCGGCAGCGCCTGCCGAGTACGCGCAGCTCGATCCAGTCCTCCGGCGCCGGCTGCGGCCCCCCGCACGCGAGGTCGGTTCGTACGTCCGCGCTCCCGGCCAGTCCCAACTCGGCCAGCACCTGGTCCACCCGGGCAGCGATCTCCTGTGTGCATTTCTCGGCGCCCTGGCCCGGCTTCAGTCGCTGGGCCAACGGCCCGCGCACCGAAACGGTGACCGGCAGTCGGGTGGAGTCAGCCATCATCCGCCCTTTCGATGTGCTCCAGGACACCGGCGCATCGGCTTTGTCCGGGGCCGATGGCTCCTTCGGTGAACCGCTGCAACCAGGGGCGCAGCTCCGACTCGGAGGTGACGAGGGTGGTCCGGGCGCCGGGAGGCAGGAGGCTGCGGAGGTCGGTGGCGAGCCTGTGCTCATCCGCTGACCCCAGCGGGAGCTGCCGGGCCTTCGCCTCCAGCCACTGCGGCACCGGGGCCGACGCGGTTCCCTCGGCGTTGCCCGGGAGGGTGTCCCGCAGAGCGAGTCGCACCTGCCGCACGATCGGCGCCGGCGCACTCTTGAGTTCTTCGCTGCCCACCAGGTACTCCGCCACCCGTGGGGTCAGCGGCACACCGTCCCTGGCCAGCGCCCTGAGGACGCGGGTGGCGGCCAGGCGGGCGCGCGGCGCGAGGCTGGGTGCGGCTTCGGCCAGCCACTGCTCGGCCTGATCGATTCCCAGCAGCCGCCAGGCGTGGCGCCGTACCACGGCCACCACCTGCTCCAGCAGATCGCTCTCGTCCTCGGCCGCACCCCGAGCCACCTCGACCTCATGGATGCTGACGGTGAAGCCGCCGGGCCCCAGGTCCGGGTCGTCCCGGAATCGGAAGCCCGGAAGTGGGTAGCCGATCTCCTCCCGCACCCGGTCCCGGGCGACGGGCACATCCTCGTACATGAACGTACGGCCCCCCTCCGCGGGATCGACCAGCGGAACCAGATCGCGGGAAATGGCAACCCGGACCGGGATACCCATCGCGGGCGTCGCGACCAGTTCGCCGTACCTCCCGACCAGCCCCTCCAGCCATTCCAGCTTGGAGCGGCGCACCTTGTACCCGGGGTCGCCGGACAGCTCCTCGGCCCGGGTGATCGCGGCGACAGCCTCGCGCAGCGTGACGGCCATCCTGCCCGGCCACCTCCCCCACTCCAGGACGAGCGCCAGGTTGGAGTGGATCACGGCGTCGTCGGGCAGCAGCTCCAACGCGCCCCGGTAGCCGTCGGCAGCTTCGGCATAACGACCCTCCTCACTCAGCCGGTTGGCCTCCCGATTGAGGAGGGAGCCGAGCTCGTCCCGGTACAGCTCTTCGTCCTGGTCGAGTTCGAGAGCCCGCTCCAGGGCCTCCCGCGCACGGCTCCAGTCGTGGGCGTCCCGGTAGGCACGGGCCACGTCCCGGTGGTAGTCGGCACGGGTGGCGTCCGCGGAAATCGCCCGCTCGTATGCCGTCGCGGCGCGGGGGAAGTCACCGTGTTCGTAGTACAGCTGCCCACGGCTGCGCTGGTACTCCGCCTCGTAGCTCTCGCCCTTCACATCCCTTACCTGGCGAAGGAGTTGCTCGGCCGCTTGTTCCCCCTCTGCCTCGATCATGCGCTGCGCGATCTCCGCCGCCACTTGGAGCAGATAGGCGCTGCCGGGGATCGCACGCAGGCCGTCCAGAGCGACTGCGGCCGCCTGCGCCTGGCGCTCCGCGCCGAGGTGCGCCATGGCGATGCCGCCGTAGACGTCCGGCTCCATGTACGGCGGACGGTAGGCCAGGGTCCGCTCGTAATGGGCGATGGCACGCTCCCAGTCGTGGCGGTCCTCGCAGATCTTGGCGAGCTGGTAGACGGCGGGCCAGTACCCGGGCTCCTGCCCGAGCACCCACCGGCAATCCCGCTCGGCGCGCTCCAAGTCGCCTTCCAGACGGTACAGATCGGCCAGTGCCGTACGAGCGCCGGACCGCTGCGGGTGCAGATAGATCGCCGCGCGAAACTGCATCCGTGCCAGTTCGAACTCCCTGTTGTCGCGGTACGCCGCGCCGAGGAAAACCAGGGTGTCGTACCGGTACACAGGCTCCGCAGCGTTGGCCTGGGCGGCGAGCGCAGCTATCCGGCCCTTGCGGCGCTCGTACATCCTGGGGTGGCTGTAGAACGCGATCAGAGCCCGGTGACCGTCGGAATTCCACGCCCTGTTGGCGACGGCGAGCAGATAGTGCCGCTCGGCACTCTCGAGGTCATCACGGTCCTCGGCCACTTCACCGAGCCGCCGATGCGCGGTTCCGCTTTCCGGAGCCACCTCGACGGCCTGCCGGAATGCCTGCTCGGCGCCGTCCAGATCTCCCTCCGCCCGCAAATAGTCGCCTGTTCCTTCCCAGGCCCTCGGTTCCTTCGGGCCCACCTCCATGGCGATGTCGAAACAGCGCTTGGCACCGGCCCGGTCCCCCTGCCAGTAGAGCGCCACCTCGCCGGCCGATACCAGCAGGTTGACCCTCAGCCGGGTGCTGTACTGCGAGGCACCGACCAGGTAGTCCAGCAGCGGACGGACCCGGGCCCACCGCTGGCCGTGCAGGTCATCGGTCCATCCGGCCAATTGCGCCAGGCGGTCGGCGTCCGGGAAGGCGACCGACAGGCGCGCGTCGAACAGGTGCCGGGTGAGCGGTTCGCGGAAGCTCATCAGCGCCTCGGCGTAGCAGCTCAGCCATGCGTGCCGTCCGGCCTCCGGGCTCACGGCCAGCGCGGCGCGTACGGACTCGGTCACGGTGTGACGCAGGATCTCCAGGACGCGGCTGCGTACTGTGTCGAGCACCGGAAGCAGCGCATCTCCTACCAACTCAGCGGCTTGAGCATTGAGTTGATCCAGCATCAAGTACAGGTCGGCACTGTCGGTCGCAGCGCCGAGCAGCGGTTCCAGCGCGTCCACGGCGCGGCGCATGTCCGCCTCGGCAAGGGCGGCGTCCCGGAAGGCGTCGGCCCGGACCCTCCGCAGGGAGACCTTGGGGTCGGAGGAAGCAGCCATCATGCTTCCCGGCGCGGTGCGGCGTCATCGTCCGGGGTTTCCCCGTAACCGATGTCACGGTCACCGCCGCTGTGCAGGTGGGGGCTCCGAAGCCGCTTCCCGTCAGCGTGGCCATCCTGCTGGCGGGGGACCGAGCGGGGCGTGGTGTCGAAGCGGGTGTCCGAGGGCTCGGAGCGCTGCGCCGTGTCGTGGCCGGCCGTGCGTTCCTCGTGGGTGGGAACCCGGTAGTCACACGTGGTGCAATCGGAACCAGGCGCTGTCATGACCAGCCCTGCGCAGTCGCCCTTCGGGCAGCTCCTGAACAGCGAGTTGCACCCGCGGCACCGCGTCTGGCCGGTGATGACCGCGGCAAGGCACAGGGGGTTCGGACAGGGAGCCTTGACCGGGGCCGACAACTGCCCGCCCCCGCCATATCCGGCGTCCCGTCGCACCGAGGCGTACCGGAAGACTGCGGACTCCTGACGGACATAGATCACGGGCGTGCCGAAACACCGGTGATCCCATGACTGGCGGCCGGGCCCCGGCATTCCCCCGAGCTCCCATCTGGCCTGACTCACCGCCTCGTCGAGGCGGTCCCCGGCCCGTAGCCGGGAGTAGAAATGGACGGCGAATCGTTCGGCGTCCTCGATGCCGATCGCGTACTGCATCGCGACCACGCCGGCGACGCGCTCTCCGTCGGCGAGGTCACGGGCGATGCTGCTGAAGCTTCGCAGCGAGTCCTTGACAGCGTGCATGCCTGCGCCTTCGCAGGCATGCAGGAAAATCAGGCGGCCTCGGGGACGGATACCGGTAGCCCCCGGGGCACCGTCCAGGCCGGAGCGCAGCAGGGTGCAGAGGGACACGCTGTCGGCCCAGTCCGCCTCGTCGATCTCCTTCAGCATCTCGCCCTGGGAACGGCGCAGGTAGAGATCGGCGTGGGCGGCTCGCAGTTCTCGCTCGCCCTTCTTGAGAGCGATCGCCCCGCCGCTGCCGTGCCCGATGAAATGGATGATGTGGGTGGGCCGCCGGACGATGCTGTCCCGCAGTTCGGTACGAGTCGGTGAGTCCACGACCTCCACGTCGGTTTCGTCCGACCGCAGTTCCTCGACCGCCTTGATCAGGTTGTCCGCCTTCACCTTGGCCAAGCCGGGTGAGCTGGGACGCGAGAGCACAACAAGGATGCGCAGCGGGCTGTGGTCCTCGTCGGAGGGGACGGTGTCGCTGTTGGGGATGTATCTGCTCAGGACCGTCTCGGCCTGCTCACCGGCGAGGAAGAAGCCGCTGCCTTCCGCGCGGGGCATGAAGAGGAACTCCCAGGGATAGCAGCCCAGTTCCAATGCCTCCCGGCGGACGATCAGCCGGAGGCGAAAGGTGGTGCTTCTCAGGGTGGTGCGATGCAACTCGTACGTCTCCTCGAAGGCCCGGCGCAGCAGCGGCGCACCATCGGCTGTGTCGTCGCTGTCCTCTCCGAAGGCGATGGCGTACAAGCACCTGCCGAGCAGGGTGAGTTCGTCGCGTCGGCAGTGTTCGTACTCGGCGACCCACCGGTTCAGCATGTTCACGGTTTCGCGAAGCAGCGCGCTTCCGCCGAGCGGGCCGCGTACGTGCTTGTTCTGCTCGCGTCGGTAGAGGATGTCGTCTTCGTACTCACCCTGCCGGTCGTTGAGGATGGTGAGCGTGGAGGTGACCACGACCGCCCGCCCTACAGGTCCAGGACCGCGAGGGCCCGGGAGCGTGCCGGGGTCAGCGGGGTCCGGTCGTCGGAGAGATGGGCGAGGCCGACTGCCCTCTCGCGCAGGGCCACCATGGTTTCGGTCCATTCCTGTTGCAGTATCTCGGCGTGCTCCCAGGTGAGATCGGGGCTGCCGTAGAGCTGGCCGATGAGCGTCGCCATGGCCGCCTTCGCTCCGAGCCACCGTTCGTCGGTGACCGCCTCCGTCGCCTGTTTCACGACGTCCTGCCATGTGCGGAACAGCGGAAGGCGCGTTACGTCCACATCTTTCGGCGCCACCCTGGCGAGGCTGTAGAGGACGTAGTCCGTGCTCCTGAAGGGCACCAGGCGGCCGTCGGACCAGTGGGCGAGTTCGCCCTCGCTGATGTGGAGGCAGGCCGGGTCGACGCGGCTTTCCGGACCGATGAGCGCGTAGTGGGCGGGCCGCAGCCCCGGCTCGAATTCGTCCCGCCGCGCGACCAGCGGCTGGGTTCCGCCGACCAGGGCGTTCATCCCGTCGACGACCACCTTGGCCAGCGCGGTGTACGGGGTGAGTCCGGCCGCCAGGTCGAGTGCTCCGGCTGCGCCCTGCATCACGTTGAGGAACGGCTGGGCGGTGTCACCGGTCTGCAGCCGGTACAGCACGACGGAGAGCGCGAGGCCGCCGGGTGGTGCGGGGTGGGGCCCGGCGACCCGGGTATTGGCGAGCACCGTCCCGAGGGGTGTTTCGGCGCCGTGCCGCTGGATGAGGCCGGGCCCGACCATCGCAGGGGTCACCGCGTCGGCGCCGTCGCGGACGAACTCGGTGGCGGCGAAGACGACCGGGGTGAATTCGCTGAACCACTGGCGCCCGTGGGCCAGATGGAGCCGGTTGATCCGGATCTCGAAGTAGTCCCGGCGAGGGTCCAGTGTGCCGCCTTCCAGGGGCCGGTCCACGCGCGACGGATCGATTCGCGTCCACAGGGGCGGCTGCGCCGGAGCCCGCACGAGTCCTCGCACCGAGCTCCCCAGCGAGCCGAGGCCGTTTACAACGCCCATGACAGGCTCCCTCCCCCGGGAAAGCAACGCCTTGCCCACCAAGACGTTAGCCCAACACCGCTATGAGCAGCGAGAGTTGCGCGCAAGAGATGGTGCACGGAAGCCCGTGTGCGCGGCCGCTGGGACTGAAGTGGCAGTACGGTTTCAGCTTGCCTCCGTGCGGCCCTTGCCGCCGGTCGGGGCATCTGCTTGACTCCGCGCGCCGGAGTGTCGTCTCAGCGGCGGAGGACGCCATGGAGATCACCCGCAGACACCTGCTGTCCGCCCTGTCCGCCACCGGTCTCCTGGCGGTGGTCCCCGTGCGGCCGGCGAGCGCCGCCGCCGTGGCCGCCGACAGCGCGCGTCTCCTGGCCAACACCGTGGCGGTCTTCGCAGGGACCGCCGATTCCAACGCCCGGCCGGAGACGGCCGCCAAGCTCACCGCCATGACGAACAGGGCGCGGGCGAACCTCAGGTCGATGGACACCGCGGGCCCGGGCGAGCTGTTCGCCGGTCTGGTGCTCGGCGCCGACGAGGCCAACCTCAACACCGCCTTCCGGCAGCTGTACGAGATCGCCCTCGCCACCCGCATGCCGGGCGCCGCTGCCTCGGATCTGCACCAGAGCCCCGCCGTGCAGCGCCGGGTACTTGACGGTCTCGCCAGGCTGCACGAGAAGTACTACGGGGACCAGTCCAGGGGCTACTACGGCAACTGGTTCCACTGGGAGATCGGCATCTCCCAGCACATCAGCAGGACCCTGGCACTCCTCGCCGACCGGGTGCGAGCGGAGCGTCCGGAGCTCCTTGCGACCTACGTCGCTTCGATGGACGCGTACCTGCGCAATGGCATCAACGGCGACGTGAATCTCGACTCGCGCTTCCACACCGGCGCCAACCTCGCCGACATCACCACCAACAGGATCCTGCAGGGCGCCCTGCTCGGCGACGAGTCACGGGTCCGCAAGGCCCTCACCGATCAGCTGACCGTGTTCGCCACCATCGACCCCTACCACCTCAACCACGGTGTCACGGACGGGTATTACGCCGACGGGTCCTTCATCCAGCATGCCTCCGTCGCCTACACGGGCTCCTACGGCAAGGGGCTGCTGACCCGTGTCGTCCAGACCCTGAAGATCCTCGACGGTACGGGCTTCGCGCACGGCGCGGAGTTGGTACCGACCGTGCAGGGCTGGGTGCGGAACGGCTTCGCACCCTTGATCTTCGAGGGCTGGATGATGGAGATCGTCAAGGGGCGGGCGGTGTCGCGTACGGACACCGGCTACACCGACGTCGCGGTGGTCGTCGAGGCCGTCGTCGACCTCTCCTCGCTCGCGAGCGACGCCGACGCCACCGCGCTGAAGAGCTACGTGAAACACCTGCGGGCCACCTCGCACACCGTCCTCGATCCGGCCGGCTTTGTCTCCCCGGTGAGCATCGTGCGCCACGCCGACATCCTCGGCGACGACTCGGTCCCACCCGTGGATCTCAACCCCGCCTCCCGCAGCGTCGCGTTCAACGCCATGGACAGGAACGTGCATCGGAGGCCGGGTTACGCCTTCGCGCTGGCCCGCAGTTCCGAGCGGATCAGCAAGTACGAGTACATGAACGGCGAGAACCTCATGCCGTGGTTCCAAGGCGACGGGGCGTACTACCTCTATCTGTCCGGCCAGGACCAGACCCGGGCGTACGGCGTCGACTACTTCACCACCGTCTCGCCGTACGGCCTCGCGGGTGTCACCGCACCGGTCGAACCACGGCGCACGGTTTTGGAGTTGTACGGGAAGCCGTACTACGACAACCCCGGCCACCCACTGAACTTCACCTCCTCGTCCACGTCGCAGAACACCTACGTGTACTTCCCGTGCGGCACCGCGCGGCACTCGGGCGGGGCGGTGCTCGGGGCGTACGGCGCCGTCGGCATGGTGCAGTCCGGCGATGTCGCTCACCGCGACAAGGCCGCGGGTGTGCTGCCGGAGGACTTCGTGGCCTACCGCAACGCGACGGCGACGAAGTCGTGGTTCCTGTTCGACGACGAGATCGTGGTGCTCGCCGCCGGGGTGGGCGACGCCGCCGGCCGGGCGGTGACCACGACGGTCGATGCGCGCACCGCCGCACCGGACGATCGGCTCGCCGTCACCGGGATGCTCCGTGACGGCCGCCCCTGGGCCGGCCCCGGCACCGCCGATCTCCGCTGGCTGCGCCACGCCAACGCCACGCGGGGCGGCGCTGTCGGCTATCTCTTCCTCGACACTCCGCGGGTGAGGGTCGCTCTGGACGAGGTCACACGCAGTCGCCGGATCGTCCGTACGTCGAACCCGGACACCCCGGTGACCCGTACCGTCCTCGGCGTGACCTGCGATCTGGCGCCCGGAGCCCGGCCCGCCCGCCTCGCCTACGCCCTGGTGCCGAACGCGGACGAGGCACGCCTGCGGTCCTACGGCGACCGGTCCCGCGGCGACGGATCGTACGGCGACGGGCCGTTGAGGATCCTGGCGAACACCCCGCGCCTCCAGGCCGTCACCCACACCGGGCTCGGCCTGACGGCCGCCAACTCCTTTACGCCCGGCCGCCACGAGGCTGCCGGATTGCGCATCGAGGGGCCCGCGTCGGTGATCGTGGAGCGCGAGCGGCACGGTCCGACCACGGTCGCCGTGTCGGACCCGACCATGGGCCGGGACCGGGTCGGTGTGCTCATCCGCGGCCGGTCGCTGCGGACGGTCACCTCTGACGACGAGGTACGGGTGAGCCGGGTCCCCGGCGGAACCCGGCTGGACTTCAACACCCGTCGCGCGTACGGCCGCAGCTTCACGGTCGTACTGCGCGGCTAGCCTCGCGACCAGCGTCCGGGCCGGCGTACAGGCGGATCAGCGGGACACCCCGGCGGCGAAGGGCACCTGTACGCCGGGGTGCGCGGGAGGCGCGGCGGGGTGGGTCCACAGGCCGGCGGCGGCCAGCAGTGGCAGCACGCCCTCCCCGAACCAGTAGGCCTCTTCGACATGCGGATGGCCCGACAGGATGAACTCGTCGATGCCGAGCCGGTGGTATTCCGCGATCCGTTCGGCCACTTCGCTGTGGCTGCCGACCAGCGCGGTGCTCGCGCCCCCGCGGACCAGGCCGACCCCGGCCCACAGATTCGGTGAGACCTCCAGGCTGCCGGTGCTCCCGCCGTGCAGGGCCGTCATCCGGCGCTGCCCCTCCGACTCGCTGAGTGCCAGCCCCGCCTGAACGGCCCGCACCGCGTCGTCCGAGAACCCGTCCAGGAGCTGCTGGGCCTGCGCCCACGCCTGCTGCGCGGTGTCGCGGGAGATCACGTGCAGACGGATGCCGAACCGTACGGTGCGTCCCGCGAGGGCTGCCAGGCCCCGGCGTGGACCTGCTGGACCGGCGGCGCTCCGGCGCGAAGATCAGCGCCGAGGGCCGGGAGCTGCTGCCGCACATCGTCGGCGTGCTCGACGCAGTCGACAAGCTGCGCCGCGCGGCCGGCGATCAGCATCGCAACAGCCGCATGATCCGGCTCGGCACGGTCAACGCGGCCACCGTTCCCCTGCTCGTACCGACGATCCAGGAGTTCCGCGCGTCCCACGCCGGGACCCAGGTGGAGGTGACCGGCGCCCAGCAGTCGGACATCCACCGCGACCTCCTGGGGGCGGCTTGGACCTCGGCCTCGTCAACTACCTCCAGGGCGACGACAAACCGCCCGGCCTGCACACCACCGAGCTGCTGCGGGGGCGTCCGGTGGTCTGCCTGCGGACCGGCAGCCCCTTGACGGCGCTGAGCTCGGTGAGCGTCAGCGATCTGCTGAGCGAGCCCCTCATCGTGATGCGCTCCGGCTATGTCATGCACCGCTATGTCCACCGTCTCCTCGACGGGCGGGACCCGGCCTTCTCGTACTCCACCGACGGAGCGGAAATGGGCAAGCTGATGGTGGCGGAGGGCCTCGGCTCCACGGTCCTGCCGGACTTCAGGATCGTCGGTGACCCGTTGGAGCGCTGCGGAGTGATCACCTACCGTCCGCTGGTGGCTGCGACGACCGACGTCCTCCTGACGCTTCAGCGCCCCCTCGCCGGCTCCGCGCCCGGCGCGGCGCACGACCTGCACGAGATCTTCGTGCGGCGCGCCGACGCCTACCGCAGGCAGCGCGCCACCGACCCGGCGGCGTCAGCCTAGGAAGCTCAGCCGCACCTGACGGTCGGGGTTGTCCTTGTTGGTGTCGACGAGGCAGATGGACTGCCAGGTGCCCAGCTCCAGCCGGCCGCCCACCACCGGCAGTGTCGCGTGCGGCGGCACGATGGCGGGCAGGACGTGGTCTCTGCCGTGGCCCTGGCTGCCGTGGCGGTGCTGCCAGCGGTCGTCGGCAGGGAGCAGGGTGCGCAGCGCGTCGAGCAGGTCGTCGTCGCTGCCCGCGCCCGTCTCGATGACCGCGATTCCGGCGGTCGCATGCGGTACGAACACATTGAGCAGGCCGTCCCTGCCGTGCGCCGCCTCGTCGAGGAACCGCTCGATGTCGCGCGTCAGGTCGCTCACGGTCTCGTGCGAACCGGTGGTGACGCGCAGGATGCGGGTGGTGAAGACATCGGACATTCCTCCATCCTCGCGCATCGGGCAGAGCTTTCCACTCCGGCTGTCCATCCGAGCTGCACGTCCAAGCTGCCCGTCCGAGCTGCACGTACGAGCTGCACGTACGAGGAGTCCACCCCTCAAGAACGCGTGTCCATGTGTCGAGACGGCATTGACCATGGCCCACCCCCCTCGCTACCTTCTGGCGCATGTTGCGTTCAGTAGTACTCACTACGCGCGGTCACATCGACCTGCTGCGAGTGGCCTCCGCCGCGTGTCGCCGCGGCTGCTGACGCCTTCTCAATCCTTACGCGCGCCAGCCGCGCCGCTGGCTTCCCGCCAGTTCTCCCCACTGCGCCCCGCCTCACCGACTCCGTGCCGTAACGCCGCGCACGGCAGCTGAGGCGCGCCGCCTCCTGCCCGTGGAGTCCGCAATGAGCCTCGGCCATGCCCCGCCGGACATATCTGCTAAATCCGGCTCATCCCCGCAGGCGCCGCCTGCCGCACCCGACCTTGAACCCGTCACACCCCGCGCCTCCGCCGGCAGCCGTCGCCGTTCGGTACCCCGCTGGCTGCGCCGCACCGTCGGACCTCTCACCCTGCTCGCCCTGTGGCAGGTGCTCAGCGCGACCGGCGTCCTGCACCCCGACATCCTCGCCTCACCCGGCACCATCGCCCGGGCCGGCGCCGACCTGATCGCCGACGGCACACTGCCGAACGCCATGGGGGTCTCGCTCCAGCGCGTCGCCGTGGGGCTGCTGCTCGGCGTCGTGATCGGCACCGCGCTGGCGCTTGTCTCGGGCCTGTCGCGGCTCGGCGAGGACCTGGTCGACGCCAGCGTGCAGATGCTGCGCACCGTCCCCTGGGTCGGCCTGATCCCGCTGTTCATCATCTGGCTCGGCATCGGCGAGGCCCCGAAGATCGCCCTCATCGCGCTCGGTGTGGCCTTCCACCTCTACCTCAACGTCTACGCCGGGATCCGTGGCGTCGACGAGCAACTTATCGAGGCAGGACACGCGTTGGGGCTCGGCCGCTGGGGACTGGTCCGGCACGTCGTACTGCCCGGGGCGCTTCCCGGGGCGATGACCGGGCTGCGCTACTCGCTGGCGACCGCCTGGCTGGCGCTGGTCTTCGGCGAGTCCATCAACGCCGACGCCGGTATCGGCTTCCTGATGAACCAGGCCCGCGAGTTCTTCCGTACCGACGTGATCGTCGTCTGCCTGGTCGTCTACGCCTTCCTCGGCCTGACCGCCGATGTCATCGTCCGCTCCCTCGAAAGGCTGTTGCTGCAATGGCGACCGAACTTCACCGGCCAGTGACCGCAGAGACAGAGTCAGAGTCAGGGACCGAGACCGCAGGCCCGGTGGCAACCGACGCCACCGACGCCGAAGTGCGCAGTGACGCCGTACGGGTCAAGGGGCTGACCCGTGCCTTCGACGGGCGGCCGGTCATCGACGGGCTCGATCTGACCCTGCGCGCAGGCGAGTTCACCGTGCTGCTGGGCCGCAGCGGCTGCGGCAAGTCCACCCTTCTGCGTGTCCTGGCCGGGCTCGACCGGGACATCGAGGGCACCGTACTCGTGCCAAAGCGGCGGGCCGTGGCCTTCCAGGCACCGCGGCTCATGCCGTGGAAGCGGGTGTGGCGCAATGTGCTGCTCGGGCTGCCCGGCAAGCCCGAACGAGCCGTCGCCGAGAGCGCGTTGGAGGAGGTCGGGCTCGGGCACCGGTCGGGCGCCTGGCCCAAGACCCTGTCCGGTGGCGAAGCCCAGCGCGCTTCGCTGGCCCGTGCGCTCGTACGGGAACCGGATCTCCTGCTGCTCGACGAGCCGTTCGGCGCGCTGGACGCACTGACCCGCCTCACCGCGCAGCGGCTGGTCGCCGAGCTGTGGCAGCGGCGCGGCTGCGCGGTGCTGCTGGTCACCCATGACGTCGACGAGGCGCTGCTGCTCGCCGACCGGGTGCTGGTCATGCGCGAAGGCCTCATCGCGTACGACACGCGCGTCGCCCTGGACCGCCCCCGGTCCGTCGGCGCATCGGGGTTCGCCGCGCAGCGCTCCCGGCTGCTGGCCGAACTGGGCGTTGACGAGTCGGCGCCCCACCAGGAGCCCCGACGGGAGCCCCATCAGGAGGACCGTCCGGAGCCGCGACCCGCCACCCACCAGGAGCACGCCGTGCACGAGCACGCCGCCTGAACTCCCGCCCCACCCCCGCTCACCCCACCCCCGGCTCCACCACAGAGAGAACCCGATCAGCCATGAAACGGCACACCCTCCTGCCCGTCCTGCTCCTCCCCCTCTCCCTGCTGCTGACCGCGTGCGGCGGGGCGTCCTCCGCGAACACCTCGGGCGGGCCCGGCGACGGCACGGACGGATCCGGCAGCACCACGCTCAACGTCGGTGACCAGAAGGGCGGTTCGGAGGCCATCCTGCGGGCCGCCGGTGAACTCGACGACCTGGACTACAAGATCAAGTGGTCCACCTTCGCCTCCGGCCCGCCGCTGCTCGAAGCCGTCAACGCCAAGGCCGTGGACATCGGCGGCGTCGGCAACACCCCGCCGGTCTTCGCGGCGGGCTCCGACTCGAAGATCACGGTGGTGGGCGCCTCGCACGGCTCCTCCGCGGGCGAGACCATCGTGGTCCCCGAGAACTCCCCGCTGAAGAAGCCCGCCGAACTCAAGGGCAAATCGGTGGCAGTCGCTCAGGGCAGCTCCGCGCACTACCTGCTGATCGCCTCGCTGAAGAAGGCCGGGCTCACCATCAAGGACGTGCAGCTCAAATACCTCCAGCCGGCCGACGCACTGGCCGCGTTCAGCCGCGGCAAGGTCGACGCCTGGGCGATCTGGGACCCGTACACCTCACAGGTCCTGAGCAGCGCGAAGGCGCGCGTGCTGACCAATGGCGAGGGCGTCGTCAACGGCCTGAGCTTCCAGGTCGCCTCGCCCACCGCGCTGAAGGACAAGGAGAAGTCCCGGGCCGTCGGCGACTATCTGCTCCGCCTCAACCGGGCGCAGGCGTGGGTCTTCGAGCACCCCGAGGAGTGGGCGAAGGTCTGGGCGAAGGAGACCGGGCTGCCGTACGAGGTGGCGCTGGACTCCGTGAAGCGCACCAACGCCACGCGTGTGCCGGTCGCCGTGGACAGCGGCGCCATCGCCTCCGAGCAGCGCATCGCCGACACCTTCGCCGAACTGAAGCTGATTCCACGCCGGTTCGCCTTCAAGGACTACGTCGACACCCGCTTCAACCGCGATCTCCCGGCGTCCACCACCGCTCCGCGCCGTTACGGAAAGGCCACCTCCTGATGACCGTCCACCTGCACTGGTTCCTTCCCACCGGCGGTGACGGCAGGACCCTCGTCGACCGGCACGCCTACACCGACGGCGGCATCAAGCGATCCAAGATCACCCCGGTGAGCGGCGTGCGCGCGCCCGACATCGAATATCTGGCCCAGATCGCCAAGGCGGCCGAACAGCTCGGTTTCGAGGCGGTGCTGACGCCGACCGGCACGTGGTGCGAGGACGCCTGGCTGACCACGGTCGCGCTGGCCCAGCACACCGAGCGGCTGAAGTTCCTGGTGGCGTTCAGGCCCGGGGTGATCTCGCCCGTACTCGCCGCGCAGATGGCCGCGACGTACCAGCGCATCACCCGGGGGCGACTGCTGCTCAATGTGGTGACGGGCGGGGACTCCACCGAGCAGCGGCGCTTCGGCGACCATCTGGACCACGACCGCCGCTATGCCAGGACGGCCGAATTCCTCAAGGTGGTACGTGGGGCGTGGGGCGGGGTGTCGTACGACTTCGACGGTGAGCACTATCAGGTGGAGGGCGGTCTGACCGCGCTGCCGCCGGACCCGCTGCCGGAGATTTTCTTCGGCGGTTCGTCGGCCGCCGCGGGGCCGGTCGCGGCGGAGCACGCCGATGTGTATCTGACCTGGGGCGAACCGCCCGCACAGGTGAAGGAGAAGATCGACTGGATACGTGGGCTCGCCGAGGAGCGGGGTCGTACGGTCCGCTTCGGTATCCGGCTGCACTCCATCTCGCGGGACTCCGCCCGCGAGGCCTGGGCGACCGCGGACCGGCTGCTCGGCGACCTGGACCCGGCCACGATCGCGGCGGCCCAGCAGGCGCTGGGCAAGAGCGAGTCGGTGGGCCAGCAGCGGATGCTGGCGCTGCACGGAGGTTCGCGGGAGGGCCTGGAGATCTCGCCGAATCTGTGGGCGGGGGTCGGCCTGGTGCGCGGTGGGGCGGGCACGGCACTGGTGGGCAGCCACGGGGACGTCGCCGACCGGATCGAGGAGTACCACGCCCTGGGCGTCGAGCACTTTGTCCTGTCCGGCTACCCCCATCTGGAGGAGGCGTACTGGTTCGGTGAGGGCGTCACCCCGGAGCTGGCGCGGCGCGGGCTGCTGCCGCGCACGCTCACCTCACCGCTGAGCGGGGTGCCCGCGGCGAACGGGCGGCCGGCATCGGCGCCCGGCGGGGCGCCGTTGCTGCTCGGCGGAGGGCGGTAGGCCGTACGGGCGCGGGCAGGGGCTCATCGGCCCGGGGCGGTGCCGTGCCTGGCCCCGCCGCGGCACCCCGAGTCACGCGTCGGGGAGCTGATCCAGGTCGGGCTGCACCTCCACCGTGCATTCCGCGTCCTCGGGCCCCACGCCCTCCGTGTCGCGCCACACGCAGATACGGACGTGGTGGATACCTGTGCCGCTGTGGTCCCACTCCGTCGCAAGGTCGCGCACCACCCCCGCGGCGACGAACTCGGCATCCTCGGGCAGGGTGTCGGTCATCACGGTGCCCCGGTAGCGCTCGCCCAGCGGACGCCAGCCGACGCTTCCGGCGGGTGCGTCCACCCGGTACACGTATTCGACGGTGGTCATTCCGGCACCGTACCCACATCGCCGGAAAGTACCTGGCGGCGGGAAGATCCACCGGACCGACGCTGTTAGTAGAAGCGTGAACAACATCGGGGCGCGAGTCGCGGACGTGATCGTGGACGTGGTTGCGGACGTGGACGTGGGCGTGGTTGCGGACGTGGACGTGGTCGTGATCGGCGCCGGGCAGGCCGGGCTGTCCAGCGCCTACCATCTGCGGCGCTCCGGCCTGGATCCGGACCGGGACTTCGTGGTGCTCGACCACGCGCCGCGTGCGGGAGGCGCCTGGCAGTTCCGGTGGCCGTCCCTGACGTACGGGAAGGTGCACGGAATGCACGCGCTGCCCGGGATGGAGCTGACCGGCGCCGACGAGAACCGTCCCTCGTCCGAAGTCATCGGCGAGTACTTCGAGACGTACGAGCAGACCTTCGGGCTGCGGGTGCGCCGGCCGGTGGATGTGGCGGCCGTGCGCGCGGGCGAGAACGGGCGGCTGCTCGTCGAGACGTCCATGGGCGTGTGGTCGGCGCGCGCCGTGATCAACGCGACGGGCACCTGGGACCGCCCCTTCTGGCCCCGCTACCCGGGCCAGGAGACGTTCCGCGGACGGCAGTTGCACACGGCGAACTACCCGGGGCCGCAGGAGTTCGCCGGGCAGCGCGTGATCGTCGTGGGCGGCGGGACCTCCGGCGTACAGCATCTGTTGGAGGTGGCAGGGACCGCCGCGGAGACCACCTGGGTGACGCGGCGCCCGCCGCTCTTCCGCGAAGGACCGTTCGGCGAGGACCAGGGGCGCGCGGCGGTCGCACTCGTGGACGAGCGGGTACGGCGCGGGCTGCCGCCCCAGAGCGTCGTGTCGGTGACCGGCCTACGGGTCACTGCTCATTGACAACACCTCTCACTGACCTGCCTTGATGGCGCTCCGTCACCGTGGCCAGGGCGGGGACACTCCCCTCCCCGGTGATGATCATGAGTCCTGGGCGTCGATCACCCCTACCGGCAATCATTCTCATCTGATGCAGCGTCACACCCTCCGCCCCTCCATGTCAGGGGCCACATCACATGTATCACCTGGGGTAACACCTACCGACCTTTCCACTGTGAACCGCAGGAGCACCTTCCTTCCATCCTGTACGGGTTATGGAGCCGCAGGGGCTCCCTGGAAGCCCTGACGCCTCTTCGCCGCCCTTCCGTGCCCACTAGGCCCTCCAAGGCTTCCACCGGGCCCCTCTCGGCCCTGCGGTTCACCTCGCCTCGGCTCTCTGCAATTCCCCTGAACTTTGCGCCTTTCCCAGGTTGTGTGACCTGCATCTCAGTTCTCCTAGGCCGTGTCCTGCCTTCCTGGATAGGACAGGTACTTATTTAATGTGGGGTTGGTTATATACCAACCCCACTTCCTTGATTCCTGGTACCAGTAGGCACCCCCCGAAGGGGTGCCCTCTGAGTGAGTTAAGTGAGTGAGTAGGTAGGTTGTGCATCTACCCCTGTACGAAGAGAGGCCCCGGCCACTAGAGCCGGGGCCTTCCTTGCTCCTGGGCAGTACCCCTTACTGCTTGCAGTAGGCCCCCCGCCGAAGGGGGCACTCCTTCGACGCCATACAGGGTTTCAGAGTGTGATGCCCTTGATGCAGCGTGGACACTCGCAGGGAGGCCATGCAGCCGTACCCAGCAAGTCAAGGTCATCAGTGGCGAACACAGCCCGCTCTGGCTCCCATGTACGCCCCGAGTCGTGAGAGACGCGCAGGGTCATCGATGGAGAGTCTGCCAAGAGTCCAGGACCCTCCTCAAGGCTCATGACTTGTGTGCCTCGGCCTGATGCTGGCGCAACTCAATATTCGCATCGGATACAGCACTGTAGCCACCTGTCGAACGGTAATTCGCACGCTGTACGCAGATGCCGAGACAAGTGCGGCATCCCGGTACCGGCTTAGGGTCCGGAGGAAGTTCCGTGAGTCCGTAGCCCTGGGGCCTCTGCGCTCTTGTCATCTGTCCTCCCAGTTTCCTGATCAACCCATGATCGGGTGTAACTGGGTGTGGACCTAGCCTTATTTGTGTTGTCGGTTAAAGATCATGAGCGGAAACAGTCCGCCCACTCAGCTAGTCCTTCTCTGCACTGCTCCCCAAATAGGGCATGACTTTCGTAGACCGCGAACTCATTCAGGTAAGCAGATACGTCCCGATGATCCCTGAATACCATTGCCCCTGTTTGAGTCTCCACCGTGGCTATTCGACTGTCATAGATGGTGAAAGTGTTCAATGGGCCAACCGGCATATGACCTGCCAAGGGAATGATCCCGAGTTTAATATTTGGCAATAGGCTGATCGATACGAGCCGGTCGACCTGTACGGCCATGGCTGCCGAAGGAAGAAACGGCCATCTCACGGCTTGCTCCGTCAGGATAAAGGTAAAGCGTTTTGATGTGTCGTAAAGGGCTGCCTGCCGCTCCAGCTTCTTCGCAATGGCTTTACTGTGGTCACCAGGAATATGGGCGAGACTTGCTCTGACGTAATCCGGCGTCGCAAGCAGCCCGGTCACCATGGATAGCAGGAAGTATCTAAAATCTGTAGATGATTGCTCGAAACCAGCTAGCTCATTCTGCTTCTTTTCGAGACCGGTACGGCGCTGCGACCATACATCTTGCCATTCGGTATTAGCCGTACGCGCTAGAGCAGCAACCTGCGACACGAGTTCCGGCGGTGCATCCAAGGCTCTCAAAATCAGTTCAACGTCAACAAGACTGGGCGTGAGTCTTGCTCCTTCAATATTGCTGATCTTTGTTTGTGACATATTGCAGCGATGAGCGAGCCGGGTCTGTGTGAACCCGGCCCGCTTACGGAGCATTTTGAGAGTGTCGGCCAAGTCAGCTTTAAATTGGCCTAGCTCCTCCGGCTCAAACGTCAAGACCCTTCACGTACTCCTCAAATGGCACTGATTCCGCCAGTGCGATGCGCTGGTATTCGATGAAGGGTGTTACGTCACCCTCGTAGACCTCTCGGCCGATCTGTGTTCCGTCTGCCTCATAGTGCATGAGGACGACTTCCTTTTTGTCGAACATCCAGAAATCTTGAACACCAGCCAGGGAATTTTCCCGGTTAGTTACGTCCATGATTCGGATATCTTCGCCAGCCCAGACGTGAGGGCGATAATACATGAATTCATACCTGAGATATGTGGACAGAGGGCGAGTGACGATGCGTGCGCGGCCCTTACTCTTCCCTTGGCTGCTCACCCTCTTGAGATCTTCGGTGTACTCATTCGAGTGCGTGTGAGGATCGATACGTTCCCCTGCGAGAAAGGACCGTATCTCATGCTCTTCCTGCGGGACTTTGTACTCAGGCAGCGTTTCAAGTCGCCATGCCTCGGTCTGGAAGTCCCGAAACTTTGCCTGCCAAGCTTCACCATCCAAGAGCACGGATCGCCTCCCTGAGAATCGCTTCCGGGATCTCTACCAGGGCCTCACCCTTCGGAGGCTGGAATACATGGGATACATCGCCTTGCACGACGATGGAGCCGCCAGCGGTCCGGTAGACGTTGGGGCAGTCGTTCTGATTGCACTCGCCGTTGCCGTTCCCGGTGAGTCGAGTCAGTTCCTCACGCACCACGCTGAAACCCCCTGTCTCGGGCCTCGGTTGAGGCTGTGAGGACGACGGTACGGGGTCATCCCCTGGCCGTCTATGCGGCATCGGCAATATTCGCGTTGTCGGGTATGGATCTTGGCCCCAGGTGTCAACACACACCCTGGAATCCCTGCATCGGGCACCTGAGGGTGCTCTCTCCTTCCCTCAGCTAAATGGATTGCTTAGCCTGGCCGCATGGAACGCATTTACCCGGTTCACTTCTTCTGGAGACAGAGCGTCCGCCTTGACCTTCCTCTCCTCGTAGTTATCCGGGGTCGGGGTAATGGCAAACGTCTTGTTCCCCACCATGACCTTAAAACCTGATGAGATGAGTTGCTTCCTCTTACCATCCAAGTCCAGAGTGGGCCAGAGTTCCGCAAAGGTCATCCCTTGGTCCTCCTCCAACCATCCGGACAGGACCACAGGCATGGCCTCAAGAGCCTTCCTACGGGCCTTGTACTGATTCATGCGGAACCGGTAGCCCTCCTGGTCGTCGTCCCAGTCCCCTTCCTCATCCTGCTTTCGCAAGCGCTCCATGCGCCGTGTCACTTCTGTGAGTTCCTTTGTGGTGTCAGAGCCAGGAGACCACACCCTCTTAGTCACTCGGACTTTGCCGAACTTCTGAAGGAAGGCAATCTCTACGAACTCATCTACTTGCTCCGCACGCATGACGATGTTCCGGCAACGGTCTTCCTTGGGGAATGCCCCGCACCTGTAGTACCGGTAGCATTTGTCATTACGCCTTGACTCCTTCTGTACCGCCTTGGCGTCACACTCCGCACAGAACGTCACGCCGTACATTGGGTTCGTTCCGTTCACCCTTCGAACGGTGGTCATCCTCCTACGCGCCACGGCTGCTTGCAGGGAATCCCATTCATCTTCGGTGAATACAGGCTCAGCCAGGCGGACAGGATGCCCATCCATGCCGTAGACGGTTTCTGTCTTGTGCTTCTTCAAACCTTGGGTGGAGTCGCTAATCAGGACGTTCCTAACGGTTGTCTCTGACCACTTCTCTTGAACGCCCTCCACGCCCTTGCTCTTGACTGGCTTCCCCTTACGGAGACGGGCCCTGTCCCTTGCAGTAAGGATGCCTGTGGAGTTGAGATACTTAGCTACACCCAGGAACGATTGGCCGCCGATGATCTGCTTGCGCATCTCTCGCAGGACATTGACCATGTCCTCATCGAGTTCCAGGAATGCCGCAGGCTGCCCGTCAATGAATATATTGAGAGGGCGGTAGCCAAACGAGGGGAACCCTCCATGCCAACGATTGGTGAAGCGTCGCCGGTCGTGGGATTCTTGCACTCTCACTTTGATTCGCTCAAGTTCCTTAGCCGGTCCAAGAGCCTTAGCGTGAAGGATGAGCCTTCCTTCGCTGGTGTGCATCTGCTCATTGAACTGTGGGTCATCCAGGACCACTACGACCTTTGACCACTCAATGACCTTGAACACAAAAGCCATGAAGTGAACGTCACTCCGGCTCAACCGGTCCTGTGTCGTTACCCAAATCTCATCCCACTGTTCGAGCCCTTCCGGCGTGAGCCACTTCCCAAGGCTTGGCCTATCGATCATGTCAACGTCACCTGAGACGGACATGTCTACAGCCGCATCAACGATGGTCACGTTGCCCTCTTGCACGGCCCTGGTGCGCAACTTCAAGTCCTGGGCGTCAATGGACTCCGAACGCTCCCCCTTGGCGTCAGAGATGCGCTCTGCCAGCAAGACCCGCCGTGTCCTGGTCACTGTGTCTCCCCCTGTGGCCTGCGGTCGGCATCGAGCCGTACCACGCTCCCTCAAGGGTACCGCATATTTGTCAATCGCCCTGGACCCGCCTGCCCGTCACCGAGGCCGTCGCGCGGGCCCGCGCGGACGGCACCCTGGACCGGCTGCCGATGTTCGACCGGATCACGCCCAAGGGCGTGGCCTGGGACGACGGGCGCACGGTCGAGGCGGACGTGATCCTCTGGGCCACCGGGTTCCGCCCCGTGATCGACCACCTGGCGCCGCTGAAGCTGCGCGAGCCGGGCGGCGGCATCCGTGTGGACGGCACGCGCGCGTGGCGCGACGAGCGGGTCCATCTGGTCGGTTACGGACCTTCAGCCAGCACCATAGGCGCCAACCGGGCGGGACGGGCGGCCGTGCGTGCGATCACCCGGCTGCTGGAGCGCCTGCCCGAGCCGGCGGCTGCGCCGCCCATGGCGGCAGCGGCGGTGGCCGATTGACCGTCAGGCGCTGCCACCGCTGCGGTTCCTGTTGAACTCCTGCACGTTCTTCTGCTGCTCGGCGTAGTTGTCGGTGAAGCGGGTGTCCCCCGGGGCGACGGTGACGAAGTACAGCCAGTTCCCGGCCGGCGGATTGCGCACCGCGTCCATCGCCTCCTGCCCGGGGTTGCCGATCGGGGTCGGCGGCAGACCGGTGCGCTCGTAGGTGTTGTACGGGTGATTGATCCTGGTGTCCTCGTGGGTGATGTCGAGGGTGCTTCGATTGAGCGCGTAGTTCAGGGTCGAGTCCATCTGCAACGGCATGCCGCGGAGCAGTCGGTTGTCGACGACCCTTGCCACCTTCCCCATGTCCTCGGGGGTGTCGGCCTCGGCCTGCACGATGCTGGCGATGGTGACGGTCCGGTAGACCGTGGGCGCCGTGCCGAACTTCTTGTCGGCGGTATTGACCATGAACGAGAGCAGACTCGCGGGCGTCGTCTTCTCGTCGACCGGATAGGTCGCCGGGAAGAGGAACCCCTCCGGATTGGCCCCGGCCTCGCCCGGCAGCTTCAGCGCCGCCTTCGCGACGGCCTTCTCGGTGGTGCCGGATGCGGCTTCCAGCGCCTCGTCAACCGCGGCGTACACCTGCGGGGCTCGCCACCCCTCGGGAACCAGCAGGCTCTGCGAGCGCCCCTCGTCGTTTCCGAGCAGCAGCAGCGGCACCAGGACGGCGGCCGCCACCACGACCGTCGAGCCCACCAGCAGCAGCCGGCCGCGGCGCGTCAGACGGGGCTTATGTTTGGGCGGTTTTGGCAGAGATTCGTTCTTCATGGGGCACGCTAACCCGCGCGATGCGCCGTTTCCGGGAGCTGGGAACGCCGACACGAAAACGGGGAACACACGAACAGGGGGTCGGATGTTCGCTCGAACGCGTGGCCGTGGTCGTTCTCGTTGCTCAACCTCCCTGCCGCGCCTGATGCTTACGGTGAGCAAGTGACAGGCTGCAGACCGCTATTGCGCAGTCCCGGATGAACGAAGCACAAGGAAAACCCACGCTCTCCGGCGCCGTCGCTCCCCCGTCCCAGGGGAGCGGCGGGGTGCGGCTCCCCCCTCAGGACGCGACGGGGGCCAGCTCGGTGTCCCTGCGGACCAGGCCGGCGTACCGGCCGTCCTTCTCCAGCAGCTCCTGGTGGCTGCCGCGCTCGGCGGTCCGACCGCCGTCGAGGACGACGATCTGGTCGGCGTCCCTGATGGTGGACAGGCGGTGCGCGATGGTGATGGTCGTACGGCCGGCCGAAAGCGCGTCGATGGCCTGCTGCACGGCGTGTTCCGTACGGGTGTCGAGGGCGCTCGTCGCCTCGTCGAGGATGAGGACGGGCGGGTCGCGCAGGATGGTCCTGGCAATGGCCAGGCGTTGCTTCTCGCCGCCGGAGAACCGGTATCCCCGCTCGCCGACCAGGGTGTCGTACCCGTCGGGCAGCGAGGCGATGTGGTCGTGGATCTGGGCCGCCTCGGCCGCCGCGCGCAGCTCGTCGTCGGTCGCGTCCGGCTTGGCGAAGCGCAGATTCTCGGCGACCGAGGAGTGGAAGAGGTAGGTCTCCTGGGAGACCACGCCCACCGCGCGGGCGAGGGTGTCGAAGTCCAGGTCGCGCACGTCGATGCCGTCGAGAGTGACCCGGCCGCCGGTCACGTCGTACAGCCTGGGCACCAGGTAGCTCAGGGTGCTTTTGCCGGATCCGGTGGGCCCCACGACGGCGAGACTGGTGCCCGCGGGCACCGTGACGTCGATGCCGCTCAGCGTGTCGCCGTTCTTCTCGTCGTAGGCGAAGTCGACGCCGTCGAAGTGCACTTCGCCACGGATCTTCTCCAGCCGGATCGGCTTCTCGGCCTCGGTGATGTCCACCGGGAGGTCCAGGTACTCGAAGATCCGCTGGAAGAGCGCGAGCGAAGTCTGCATCTGCACACCGGTCGAGAGCAGGCTCACGGCGGGCCGGAAGAGGCCCTGCTGGAGCGTGACGAAGGCGACGAGCGTGCCGAGGGAAACGGCGGCCCCACCGGACTGCATGGTCAGACCCGCGGCCCAGTAGATGACGGCGGGCATGGCAGCCATGACGATGCCGATGGTGGACATCCGCCAGCGCCCGGCCATGTTGGAGCGCACTTCGAGGTCGACGAGCCGCTCGGACTCCTCGGCGAAGGCCTTGGTGAGCGAGTCGGAGCGGCCCATGGTGCGGCCGAGCAGGATGCCGCTGACGGACAGTGACTCGGTGACCGTCGCGGCCATCGATGCCATCTGCTTCTGCCGCTGCGTCGTGATCCTCTTGCGCTCGCGGCCGACCCGGCGGCTGATCCAGACGAATACCGGCAGCAGGAGCAGCGAGACGACGGTCAGCCGCCAGTCGAGGGCCAGCATGGCGACGACCGAGGCCAGGACCGCGGTCAGATTGGAGACCAGGGAGGTCGCGGTGGAGGTCACCGTCGCCTGCATGCCGCCGATGTCATTGGCGATGCGGGACTGCACCTCGCCGGTGCGGGTCCTGGTGAAGAAGGCCAGCGGCATCCGCTGGAGCTGGGTGTAGACGGCGGTGCGCAGGTCGTGCATGACGCGCTGGCCGACCGTCGTGGAGATCAGGGTCTGCAGCACGCCGAAGACACTCGTCACCACGGCCGTCAGGATCATGCCGAGGGCGAGCAGGCTGAGCAGCCCGGTGCGGCCCTGCGGTATCGCGGTGTCGAGGATCTCGCGGAGCAGGAACGGCGAGGCGACGGCGACGAGCGACGAGGCCGCGACGAGCACGCCGACGATCAGCAGTCGGCCGCGGTAGGGGCGGAAGAGCCGGAGGATACGACGCACCTGCGCGGGCTTTTCCGGCTGCGCGGGGTCTCGGGCTGGGGGCGTCCAGGAGGATCGATCGGGGTTCATGGGCTCCTTCAGGGTGAGAAAACGGGATTTCAGGAGCATAGCTCATTGTTACCTATACTCACAATGCACAAGGTCCTGATATTGTTCCCAGTATGAGCACCTCCGACGTCACGTCCGACGCCGACGGCCTGCTGGCCGAGCAGCTGCTGCGGCTGACGCGCAGACTCCATCGCATTCAGCGCCGGCAGATGGAGCCGATCGGCATCACCCCCGCGCAGTCCCGGCTGCTGCGCACCGTTTCGAACCACTACCAGCATCACGACGAGTCGCCGCGGATGGCTGATCTCGCCCGGCGTCTTGACGTCGTTCCGCGCGCCGTGACCACCCTGGTCGACGGCCTGGAGGCGAGCGGCCGGGTGCGCCGGGTGCCCGATCCCACCAACCGCCGGGTGGTGCGGATCGAGCTCACCGACACCGGCCGGACCACTCTCGGGTCGTTGCGCAGCGCACGCCGCGACGCCGCGGAGGAGATCCTTGCCCCATTGACCGCCGCACAGCGCGAGGTGCTCGGCGGGCTGATGTCCACGCTGGTCGACGGGATGCCGGAGCGCAGCTGCTGAGTGGAGCCCGGGGCATGCTCCCGTTCAATACGCCGCCGGGTGCCCGTGACGTGGACGTCACGGGCACCCGGCGCGTCGCGGTCCGGCGACGAGAGTCCATGAGCCCGTTCCAAGAGTCCAATTGCCCCTCTTGCGCATCAGCAGCCACAACTACCAGGGTCCTTACCGAGGTTCACGCCACGAATTTCACATCACCGAATTGCACGTCTGCCACCGAATTACACGTCACTCACCGATGTTCACGTCCCAGCAGCGCACCGCCAGTTCCCCTGGAGGCTCGATGAACGACGCAGCACCGCAGACCCCGCAGCACGACGGCAGCGACAGCAGCGACAGCAGCGACAGCAACGAAGGCAGCGACCACATCCCGCCGAGCCGACGCTCGGTCCTGTGGACCGCGGGCGCGGCAGGCGCCGGAATCGGACTCGGCGCGCTCGGTACGGCAGGCAGCGCGTCGGCGGCGGAGCCGGCCGTGGCGGCTGCGGCAGCCGAAGCGGGAGCGGAGGCCGCCGCGCCCCAGCGCAAGGGCCGCACCATGGCCGGTGTCCCCTTCGAACGGCGCAGCACTGTCCGGGTCGGCATCATCGGCCTGGGCAACCGCGGCGGCAGCATGATCGACCTCTTCCTGGCGGTGCCGGGAGTGAAGGTCGTCGCGATCTGCGATCCGGTGAAGACGAAGACCGAGGCGGCGTCCGCGAAGGTCGTCAAGGCCGGGCAGCCCGCGCCCGCCGTCTACACCAAGGGCGAGGACGACTACAAGAATCTATGCAAGCGCGGCGACATCGACTTCGTGTACGTCGCGACGCCCTGGGACTTCCACTTCGACATGGCGAAGACGGCCATGCTGAACGGCAAGCACGTCGGCGTGGAGTGTCCGGTCGCGCTCCAACTGGACCAGCTCTGGGAGCTCGTTGACCTCTCCGAGCGCACCCGGCGCCACTGCATGCAGCTGGAGAACTGCTGTTACGGCAAGAACGAGATGCGCGTCCTGCGCATGGCCCACGCGGGCAAGTTCGGTGATCTGCTGCACGGTGCGGGCGCGTACAACCACGATCTGCGCGGCCTGATGTTCGACCCGGACTACTACGAAGGCCCCTGGCGCCGGTTGTGGCACACCCGGCTGCGCGGTGACCTCTACCCCAACCACGGCTTCGGCCCGGTCGCCAACTACATGGACCTCAACCGCGGTGACCGCGCCGTGAGCATCACCAGCGTCGGCTCCCCCGCGCTCGGTCTCGCCCAGTACCGCGCGGAGCACATGCCGCCGGGCGACCCGAGCTTCAAGGAGTCGTACATAGAGAGCGACCGTACGATCAGCCTCGTCCAGACGGCCAAGGGCCGGGTGATCCGGCTTGAGCACGATGTCTCGACCCCGCACCCGTACAGCAGGATCAACAGTCTGGGCGGTACGCGCGGCGTCTTCGAGGACTACCCCGAGCGGATCTACCTTGAGCCCGACCACCAGGACGACGAGTGGGGTGACTTCTCGAAGTACGCCGCCGACTTCGACCACTGGCTCTGGAAGGAGCACGCCAACCCGCCCGGTGGCCACGGTGGCATGGACTACATGATGGTCTACCGGACGATGCAGTGCATGCAGCTGGGGCTGGTCCCGGACTTCGACGTGTACGACGCGGCGACGTGGACGGCGCCCGTACCGCTCAGCCACTTGTCGATCAAGGCGAAGGGGATGCCGCAGCAGATCCCGGACTTCACCCGCGGCGAGTGGAAGAAGTCGCGCCCCGGCATGGACTCCGAGAAGCCGAAGGAGTAGCGGGCCGAGGGGCCCGGCCGAGCGGGCCGGGCCCCGTCCCTCAACTCGTCTGCGCGGGAAGCTTCTGTCTCGGATCTTGCTCCTAGAGCCGCGTCGATCAGCAGCGCCGCCGGTCCCGCGTCACCACCCCCTGGACCGTTTCCAGGCTCCGGTCGTAGCAGCCCGCCGATCCGTACAGCCGGTGGCGCCCACTCGTGGTGGCGACCGCGTGCCGCTCCTCGCGCGGGACGTTCGCCGTGTACGTCGCGTCGCCCCGGTAGGTGTCGTCGGTCCGCGACCCGTCGCGCCTGCCGCCGCGCACGACCCCGATGTCCGTGCGGTCCGTGAGCGCGAGGACCGTGCGCAGCCTGTCTCCCGCGCCGAGCGTCGTCGTGCCGTCCATCGTGTACGTACGCCGCTCCGAGGCGACGCGGGCCGGTCCGCGGCCGTCGGTGGTGACCATCTCGTCGTCCGTCCACGTCCCCTTCAGGGCGTCCGTGCTTTCGCCGTCGGTCCAGCGGTGCACGGAGGTGTTGGCGAGCGAGCGGGCGACGGTGGTCGCGACCCGCCCGTGCGAGGTGTCGACCCAGCCCGAGACGGTCAGCCGGTGGCCGCCCCTGGTGTCGAGGCGGTGCTCGGTACCCGCCGTGTACGTCGTCGAATTGACCGGCGCACCTTCAAGGTGCCGGACCGGGCCGCCGGTGACGACCTCCCGGCCCTTGTCCTGCCAGACGAGCACATTGACGGGAGTGCTCCACCCGCTCTGCCCCTCGGGGACGCCGACGACCGACACCTCGACGCGGTGCGGGCGCCCGTCGTTGAGGCGGCCCGCGAAGGGGGTCAGGTCGTACTGGATCGGCTTTACGTCGAAGGCGCGCGGCCCGGGGATCACGTACCAGAGGAAGGGGTTGGACCAGCCGCCGGTCCAGACCGTGGGGAACGGCGCCGCGATGCCCGCGAGTTGACCGTCGACCTTGATCTGCACCTCGCGGTAGGGACCGTCCGCCGCCTTGCAGGAGTACGGCGCCTCCTGGGGCACGGCCAGGTACCAGTACTCCTCGCAGCCGCCGCCCGAGCCCGTCGCGTACACCTCGGCGACGATGCGCTCGGAGTTGCGCGGGGTGGTCAGCGAATCGTCGTCAAGAGTGAGCACTCGGTCCGGCGCGGCGGCGGGCGGGGTGCGGCTCTCGGCGGCGTAGAAGGTCAGGGTCGCCTTGACGTCGATGACGCCGGTGTATGTCTCATTGACGACATTGCCGATGAGCATTTCGACGGGCTGCTCACGGCGGAAGGTGTCGCTGTAGCGCGTGACGTCCTTCTCCACCGACCAGGTGATGCCGTCGGGCGAGGGCTGTGGCGTGGAGGTGCGGAGCACTTCGACGCCGCCGACGTGGACATAGCCGAGCCGGTCGTACTGCCGCCCGGCGACCTTGCCCGACAGTTCGAGCACCACCTTGCTCCACCGTTTGCCGCACCCTTCGGGCGGCCGGTAACCGCCCTTGTACGGAGTGAAGTCACGGAACTGCGCCGCGGCGAGCGTCACCCGGCAGGAGCGGGTGTCCGGCCGTTCGACGGGTGGCGCCGCGGTGACGGGATCGTGCCAGTCGGAGCCGAATTCGGGGGGCGGTGGCTGCCCGGCGGCGGCGGCCGGGCCCGCGCCGAGCAGCATTCCCGCGGCCAGGATCAGACCGGTGATCATACACATGACTTTTCGCTGTCTCATGCGACAGGAGTGAAGCGCGGGACGGGCCGGGAGCACCAGGGTGAGCTGCCCCGATGTGGCTCGTTCTGGTGCTCCCGGCCCGTAAACCAATTGCTTTCGGCAGCGCCAAAAGGCGAACCTTGCACGGTTTGAGCCACCCGAACACACCCGAACACACCGAGCACACACCGAGCCGTGGGACGTCATGCAGATTCGCGAACTTCCGTACTCAGATCCAGGCGTCCCCGACGTCCGGTCGGGGCCCCGATTCCTGCTGTGGCTCGGGCGCAATCAGCTCGGCGGGCAGCTGAAGGCGCTCGCCTGGGGGCTGCTGCACCAGTGCGGTGTCGCCGCGCTGCCGCTGGGGGTGGGCCTCGCCGTGCAGGCCGTGGTGGACCGCTCGGGCGGCGGCCTCGCGGTCGCCGCCGGGCTGATCGCAGTGCTCGGGGTGGCCGTCTCGCTCGGCGACACGATGCTGCACAGGACCGCCATCACCAACTGGATCACCGCCGCCGCACGCGTGCAGCAACTACTGGCCCGCAAGACGGCGGAGCTGGGCTCGGCGCTGACCCGCAGGGTCGCCGCGGGCGAGGTCGTCGCGGTCTCCACCGGTGACGTCGAGAAGATCGGCTGGTTCGTCGAGGCACTCTCGCGCTTCGCGGCCGCCGCCCTGACGCTCGTGATCGTTTGTATCGGGCTGTACTTCTACCAGCCCGAGCTCGGCATCGTGGTCGCGATCGGCGCACCCGTACTGGCCCTGGCCGTACTGCCGTTGCTGCCCAGGGCGACCCAGCGGGCCGACATCCAGCGCGAGAAGGCCGGCCGGGCCACCGAGCTGGCCTCCGACACCGTCGCGGGCCTGCGGGTGCTCCGCGGCATCGGCGGCGAGGAGCTGTTTCTCGGCCGCTATCGGCGCGCCTCCCAGGAGGTGCGCAGGGCAGCCGTGCGCAGCGCCCGCATGTGGGCGCTCATCTCCGCGGTCCAGGTGCTGCTGCCTGGCCTGCTGCTGATCACCGTCGTCCTGTACGGCGCGCGACTCACCCTCGACGGCCGGATCACGGTCGGCGAACTGGTCACCGTGTACAGCGCGGTGACCCTGCTGCTCTACCCGCTGCACCACTTCGAGGAGATCGCCATGGCGTACTCCTTCTCGCGGCCTTCGGCGGTACGGGCGGCGCGGGTGCTGGCGCTGGAGCGCTCGGCGTACGCGGCGGACGGTACGGCGGGCTCCGGCGACGAGCCCCTCTCCGGCGACCTGTACGACCCGGCGACCGGACTGCTCGCTCCGGCGGGCCGGTTCACCGCCGTGGTGTGCGGCGACCCTGATGTGGCGGGGCGGCTCGCGGAGCGCCTCGGCGGCCACGCCACGACCGACGGCGAGACGACAGGCGACCCGGACACCGCGGACGGGCCGGCGCGAAGGACCGTTCCCTCGGCGCTGCTCGGCGGGGTCGCGCTCGACGATCTGCCGCTCCGCGCCGCACGCGAGGCCGTACTGGTCCAGGACAAGGACCCGGTGCTGCTGTCCGGCACGCTCAGCGAGCTGCTCGACGTACCGGCGTCCGGCGATGTGACCCCCGAGGACGCGCTCGCCGCGGCGCAGTGCGCCGATGTGCTGGCCGCGCTCGCCCAGGCCTCGGCCGACGACAGCGACGACCCGATGCGTACCCGGATCACCGAGCGCGGGCGCTCCCTCTCGGGCGGCCAGCGCCAGCGGCTGGCACTGGCCCGCTCGCTGGTGACCGACCCGGAGGTCCTCGTCCTGGACGAGCCGACCTCCGCCGTCGACTCGCACACCGAGGCGCGGGTCGCGGCGGGTGTGAAGGGGCTGCGTGCGGGACGTACGACCGTTGTCTTCGCGTCGTCGCCGCTGTTGCTCGACCACGCCGACCGGGTGGTGTTCGTGCACGAGGGCGAGGTGGCCGCGGTGGGTGTGCACCGCGAGCTGCTGCACACCGAACCGCGTTACCGCGCGGTCGTCACCCGCGAGACCGAGGACGAGATCGAGGTCGCGCGGGCGCAGGAAAAGACCGCGCAGGAAATGGCCGCGCGGGAGCGGGCCGTACTGGAAGAGATCGAGGAGTCGGCATGATCGGCGTGGCACCACCGGAGTACGACCCGGCGGCACCGGAGTCGTCGACGACGCTGCCCGTCGGCAGTCCGGCGACCGTACGGACCTATGTGCGCGAGCTGATGAGGCGCCACCGGCGGGCGTTCACCGTACTCGTGGTGTTCAACGCGCTCGCGGTAGTCGCCTCGATGGCGGGCCCCTACTTGCTGGGCTCGCTCGTCGAGGACCTGGCGAACGGGGTGCGTGAGCTGCACCTGGGGCGGGTCGCCACGGTGTTCGGGATCGCGCTGGTCATCCAGACGCTCTTCACCCGGCAGATGCGGCTGCGGGCCGCGATGCTCGGCGAGGAGATGCTGGCCGACCTGCGCGAGGACTTTCTCGTACGGTCGGTCGGTCTGCCGCCGGGTGTGCTGGAGCGGGCGGGGACCGGTGATCTGCTCTCGCGCATCACCACCGACATCGACCGGCTGGCGAACGCGATGCGCGAGGCCGTGCCGCAGCTCGCGATCGGCGTGGTCTGGGCCGGTCTGCTGATCGGCGGCCTCACCGTGACCGCGCCGCCGCTGGCGCTGGCCGTGCTGGTGGCCCTGCCGGTGCTGATCATCGGGTGCCGCTGGTACTTCAAGCGGGCCCCGTCGGCGTACCGCTCGGAGGCGGCCGGGTACGCGGCGGTCGCGGCGTTGCTCGCCGAGACGGTGGACGCGGGCCGGACCGTAGAGGTGCATCGCCTCGGTGACCGCAGGGTCGCCCTGTCCGAGCAGCGGATCAAGGAGTGGACCGCCTGGGAGCGGTACACGCTGTGGCTGCGGTCCGTGCTCTTCCCCGTCATCAGCGTCACGCACATGACGATCCTGGGCTCGACGATCCTCCTCGGCGGCATCTTCGTCCTCCAGGGCTGGATCACCGTCGGCCAGCTGACGACGGGCGCCCTGCTCGCCCAGATGCTGGTCGACCCGGTCAACCTCATCCTGCGCTGGTACGACGAGCTCCAGGTCGCCCAGGTGTCGCTGGCCCGCCTTGTCGGCGTCCGGGAGATCGAGCCGGACGCGGGCGACGAGCTGGTGAAGCCCGACGGCCGCGCGGTGCGCGCCGACCAGGTGCACTTCGGCTACCGCGAGGGCGTCGACGTGCTGCACCGGGTGACGCTGGACGTCGCGCCCGGGACCCGGCTGGCGCTGGTCGGCCCCTCGGGCGCCGGCAAGTCCACGCTGGGGCGGCTGCTGGCCGGGATCTATGCGCCGCGCACCGGTGAAGTAACCCTGGGCAAGGCCGAGTTGTCGCGGATGCCGGCCGAGCGGGTGCGTGAGCATGTGGCGCTGGTCAACCAGGAGCACCACGTTTTCGTGGGATCCCTGCGCGACAATCTGCTGCTGGCCAGGATGGACGCCGACGACGCGCGGCTGTGGGCGGCGCTGGGCGCGGTCGACGCGCAGGACTGGGCGCGGGCTCTGGGTGACGGTCTGGACACCGAGGTCGGCTCGGGCGGGCACGTACTGACCCCGGCGCAGGCCCAGCAGATCGCGCTGGCCCGGCTGGTCCTCGCCGATCCGCCCACCCTCGTCCTGGACGAGGCGACGTCCCTGCTCGACCCGCGGGCGGCCCGGCACCTGGAGCGCTCGCTGGCGCGGGTGCTCGACGGCCGTACGGTCGTGGCCATCGCGCACCGGCTGCACACCGCGCACGACGCGGATGTGATCGCGGTGGTCGAGGAGGGCCGGATCAGCGAGCTGGGCAGCCACGACGAGCTGGTGGCTGCGGACGGGGCGTACGCGGCGCTCTGGCGCTCCTGGCACGGGTAGGAAGCCGGGAAGGGGCACGCCGCGACGCGCCCCTCAGGCCCCGACGGTCCCGTCGATTCCCTCGCGCAGGAAGTCGGCGTGGCCGTTGTGCCGGGCGTATTCGTGGATGAGGTGCAGCATCACCAGGCGCAGCGACACCTCCCCGCCCATCTTGGCGTGGAAGCCCGTCACATCGAGCGAGGGGGCCTGCTCCTCGATCCGGCGCGCGTGCGCGACCTCCGCCTGCCACGCGTCGAACGCCTCCGCCCGGGTCGACCCACTCGCGTCGTACGCCGCCTGGAAATCGCCGTCGTCCGACCAGTCACGCCCGATGTCCTGCTTGTCGATCACCAGCCGGAACCAGACCCGCTCCACCTCGGCCATGTGCCGCACCAGGCCGAGCAGGGACAGCGTCGACGGCGGCATGGACCGGCTGCGCAGGTCGTCGTCGCCGAGGCCGTCGCACTTCATGGCGAGCGTCGCACGGTGGTAGTCGAGGAAGGCGCGCAGCATCTCGCGTTCGCCCCCGGTGAGCGGCGGGCCTGTGCGTTCGGTGGTCACTTCTCGTTCCCTTCAGCAGGTGAAAGTGCCGGTTTCCGTACGGAGCGGGATCAGATGAAGTTCAGCGCGGCGGCCCCGCCCACTCCCCCGAGCAGCATGAACACCGGCATCAGCACCTTCAGCTCCACCCAGCTGCCGGCCCGGAACCGCATCAGCTTCGGCGGTCCGATCGGGTACCAGCGCTTGCGGCCGATCGGGATCGGCCACAGGATCGGGCAGCCGGAGACAGTGAGGGCGTCACCGATGTCGTGCACCAGGGCGCCCAGGACGATCGGCAGGCCCAGCCACAGATACTCCTGGCCCGGCGCCGCGAACAGCCAGTCAGCGCCATTGCCCGGTTTGTCCAGTACGCCGGCGAGGATCCAGGCGCTCGTCGCGCCGAGCAGCCACACCAGGACGTCGCTGGAGACCCGGGCGGCCTTCCACAGCAGGCCTTCCACGGCCAGGACCAGGTGGACGAACAGCAGCGCGAGGACCGCCCAGCGGCCGCCGGTGACCGCTGCCGCCGACGCTCCCGCGCCGATCATGACCGCCCAGAGCCAGGTGTGGGTGAGTGTGCGGTGGCCGCCGGTCCGGCGGGGGTCGCCCTGCTTCCTGGTCGCCTTGTAGACGGCGTACGACAGCTTGTCGACGATCTCGCACAGGCCCTTGGAGACGGGGCCGAAGGCGCGCGAGATGGTCGCGGACTTGTGGTCGAGGTCGGGAGCGAGCGCCGCGCCCGCACAGATCAGTGCTCCGACGGCCAGTACGGGCCAGGGCATCGGATGGCCGGCCGCGGCCGCCGCCGCCCCCACCCCCAGCCAGGCCGCTGCCCCTGAGAGTGAGTGCGCCGGTCCCATCATGGTCGTTCAGCCCCGTTGCTCTTGTGCTTGCCTCGACCCAGGCCGAGTTGACGCCGTGTCGACGCCCTGCCGAGAAGGCAGCGTAGCGCTCGTGATCTTCGTACGGTCGTCCGGTTCCCTCATCCGGGCGGAAGGCAGGCAAGATGGGGGGTGTGACCCTTATCGATCAGATGCCCCCGACCGCCGACCCCGATGCCCTCTTCGAGGCTTTCTCGTCATGGGCCGAGGGCCGGGGCATCACCCTCTACCCCGCCCAGGAAGAGGCGCTGATCGAGGTGGTCTCCGGCGCGAACGTGATCTTGTCCACCCCCACCGGCTCCGGAAAGAGCCTGGTCGCGGCGGGTGCGCACTTCACCGCGCTGGCCCAGGACAAGGTCACCTTCTACACCGCGCCCATCAAGGCGCTGGTCTCGGAGAAGTTCTTCGACCTGTGCAAGATCTTCGGCACGGAGAACGTCGGCATGCTGACGGGCGACGCGTCCGTCAACAGTGACGCCCCGGTCATCTGCTGCACCGCCGAGGTACTGGCCTCCATCGCGCTGCGTGACGGCAAGAACGCGGACATCGGCCAGGTCGTGATGGACGAGTTCCACTTCTACGCCGAAGCGGACCGCGGCTGGGCCTGGCAGATCCCGATCCTGGAGCTGCCGCAGGCGCAGTTCATCCTGATGTCGGCGACCCTCGGCGATGTCTCGATGTTCGAGAAGGACCTGACGCGCCGCACGGGCCGCCCCACCTCCGTCGTGCACTCCACGACCCGGCCGGTCCCGCTGTCGTACGAGTACCGCAAGACGCCGATCACCGAGACACTGACCGAGCTCCTGGAGACCAAGCAGGCGCCGGTCTACATCGTGCACTTCACGCAGGCGTCGGCCGTCGAGCGCGCGCAGTCGCTGATGAGCATCAACATGTGCTCGCGCACGGAGAAGGACCAGATCGCCGAGCTCATCGGCAACTTCCGCTTCACCACCAAGTTCGGCCGCAACCTGTCGCGTTACGTACGCCACGGAATCGGCGTCCACCACGCCGGCATGCTCCCCAAGTACCGCCGCCTGGTGGAGAAGCTCGCGCAGGCCGGTCTGCTCAAGGTCATCTGCGGTACGGACACGCTGGGCGTCGGCGTCAACGTGCCCATCCGCACCGTGCTGTTCACGGCCCTTTCGAAGTACGACGGCACCCGCGTACGCACGCTGCGCGCCCGGGAGTTCCACCAGATCGCGGGTCGCGCCGGGCGGGCCGGCTTCGACACGGCGGGCTATGTCATCGCCCAGGCGCCCGAGCACGTCGTCGAGAACGAGAAGGCGCTCGCCAAGGCGGGCGACGACCCCAAGAAGCGCCGCAAGGTGGTCCGCAAGAAGGCTCCCGAGGGCTTCGTCGCCTGGTCCGACGCCACCTTCGAGAAGCTCATCAACTCCGATCCCGAGCCGCTGACTTCGCGCTTCAAGGTCACGCACACCATGCTGCTCTCGGTCATCGCCAGGCCCGGCAACGCCTTCGAGGCGATGCGCCACCTCCTGGAGGACAACCACGAGCCGCGCAAGGCGCAGTTGCGGCACATCCGGCGGGCCATCGCCATCTACCGCTCGCTGCTCGACGGCGGCGTAGTGGAGCAGCTCGAAACGCCGGACGCCGAGGGCCGGATCGTACGGCTGACGGTCGATCTCCAGCAGAACTTCGCACTGAACCAGCCGCTGTCGACGTTCGCGCTGGCCTCGTTCGAGCTGCTCGACCCCGACTCCCCCTCGTACGCGCTGGACATGGTGTCCGTCGTGGAGTCCACGCTGGACGATCCGCGTCAGATCCTGGCCGCCCAGCAGAACAAGGCGCGCGGCGAGGCGATCGGCCAGATGAAGGCGGACGGCATCGAGTACGAGGAGCGCATGGAGCGGCTCCAGGACATCATGTACCCGAAGCCGCTGGAGGAGTTGCTGGCCCACGCGTACAACGTGTACCGCCAGAGCCACCCGTGGGTCGGTGACCACCCGGTGTCGCCGAAGTCCGTGGTCCGCGACATGTACGAACGCGCCATGATCTTCACGGAGTTCACGTCCCACTACGAGCTGGCCCGCACCGAGGGCATCGTCCTGCGGTACCTGGCGGGCGCGTACAAGGCCCTGGAGCACACCATCCCGGACGACCTCAAGTCCGAGGACCTGGAGGACCTCACGGCCTGGCTCGGCGAGCTGGTGCGTCAGGTCGACTCCAGCCTCCTCGACGAGTGGGAGCAGCTCGCCAACCCCGAGGTGGAGACGGCCGAGCAGGCCCAGGACCGCGCCGACCAGGTCAAGCCTGTCACGGCGAACGCACGTGCCTTCCGGGTGCTCGTACGCAACGCGATGTTCCGCCGGGTGGAGATGGCCGCCCTGGACCGGGTGCGGGAGCTGGGCGAGTTGGATGCCGAGTCCGGCTGGGACGAGGGTGCCTGGGGCAAGGCGATGGACGGGTACTGGGACGAGTACGAGGACCTGGGGACGGGCCCCGACGCGCGCGGCCCCAAGCTCCTGATGATCGAGGAGGACGCCGAGCACGACCTGTGGCGCGTCCGCCAGGCCTTCGCCGACCCGAACGGCGACCATGACTGGGGTATCAGCGCGGAGGTCGATCTCGCGGCCTCCGACGAGGAGGGCCGCGCCGTCGTCCGGGTCACCGACGTCGGCCGGCTGTGAGAGTGGAGAGACCCGCGATGACGCACACGCCGACCCCCGCCGAGCACTTGGTCGACCTGCTCGACCTGGAGCGGATCGAGGTCAACATCTTCCGCGGGCGCAGCCCCGAGGAGTCCTTGCAACGGGTCTTCGGCGGGCAGGTCGCCGGTCAGGCGCTGGTCGCGGCGGGCCGCACCACGGACGGCGACCGGCCGGTCCACTCGCTGCACGCGTACTTCCTGCGGCCGGGCCGTCCCGGTGTCCCGATCGTCTACCAGGTCGAGCGGGTCAGGGACGGGCGTTCCTTCACCACGCGCCGGGTCACCGCGATCCAGCAGGGCCGCACGATCTTCAACCTGACGGCCTCCTTCCACAAGCCGGAGGAGGGCAGCTTCGAGCACCAGCTGCCGCCGGCCCGCGAGGTGCCGGACCCCGAGTCGCTCCCGACGGTGGCCGACGAGGTCCGTGAGTACCTGGGCGGCCTCCCGGAGTCGCTGGAGCGCATGGCGCGGCGCCAGCCGTTCGAGATCCGCTACGTCGACCGGCTGCGCTGGACGCCGGACGAGATCAAGGGCGCGGACGCGCGCAGCGCGGTGTGGATGCGCGCGGTCGGGCCGCTGGGCGACGATCAGCTCGTCCACACCTGCGCGCTGGCGTACGCGAGCGACATGACGCTGCTTGACGCCGTACGGATCCCGGTCGAGCCGCTCTGGGGCCCGCGCAGCTTCGACATCGCGTCGCTGGACCACGCGATGTGGTTCCACCGGCCGTTCCGGGCGGACGAGTGGTTCCTCTACGACCAGGAGTCCCCCATCGCGACGGGCGCGCGGGGGCTGGCGCGTGGCCGGATCTACGACCGCGCGGGCAACCTGCTCGTATCCGTGGTCCAGGAGGGGCTCTTCCGCACGCTCGAAGCGTGAGCGGCCGGCGGGCAACCACCCGCCGGCCAGGGGCCGTCGGCTTCGCGCCGGCCTGCCTCTGAAACAGTACGTACCCCTGCCCGACCTAATACCGACCCGCACATGAGGAGACGGCGATGAGCCTGTACGACATCCCGCTGAACACCCTGACCGGCGAGCCCGTGACGCTGGAGGCGTACCGGGGCAAGGCGGTGCTGGTGGTGAACGTGGCGTCCAAGTGCGGCCTGACGCCGCAGTACACGGGCCTGGAGCGGCTCCAGCAGAGCTACGCGGACCGCGGCTTCACGGTGCTCGGGGTGCCGTGCAACCAGTTCGCGGGCCAGGAGCCGGGCAGCGCGGAGGAGATCCAGACGTTCTGCTCGGCGAGCTACGGCGTAACGTTTCCGCTCATTGAGAAGATCGAGGTGAACGGCGATCACCGTCACCCGCTGTACGACGAGCTGACGCAGGTCAAGGACGTGGACGGCGAGGCCGGCGACATCCAGTGGAACTTCGAGAAGTTCATCATTTCCGCCCAGGGTGAGGTCGTCGGGCGCTTCCGCCCGCGCACCGAGCCCGACGCCCCCGAGGTCGTCGCCGCCATCGAGGCGCAGCTCACGGCCTGACCCGCCACGTACAAAAAAGCGCCGCCGCCGTCTCGTTGGCGAATTCCAGGGGGCGGCGCTTTTCGTACGTCCTGCGCGCGGATCAGCGGATCGGCATGCCCGACAGGGTGCGGGCGATCACCAGGCGCTGGATCTCACTGGTGCCCTCGAAGATGGTGTAGATCGCCGCGTCCCGGTGCATGCGCTCCACCGGGTACTCCCGGGTGTAGCCGTTGCCACCCAGGATCTGCACGGCCTGCGCGGTGACCGTCTTGGCCGTCTCGCTGGCGAACAGCTTGGACATGGAGCCCTCGGCCGAGGTGAACGGCTTGCCCGCCGTCGCCATCCAGGACGCCCGCCACACCAGCAGCCGCGCCGCGTCGATCTGGGTGCGCATGTCGGCGAGCTGGAAGGCGATGCCCTGGTTGTCGATGATCGGGCGGCCGAACTGCTCCCGGGTCTTGGCGTAGTCGAGTGCGACCTCGTACGCGGCGCGGGCAGTGCCCACCGCCATCGCGCCGACCGCCGGGCGTGACGCCTCGAAGGTGGCCATCGCCGCATTCTTCACGCGCTCGCCGCCCTTCTTGGCGCGCTCACGGGAGCGGGCGAGGCGCTCGTCGAGCTTCTCCTTGCCGCCGAGCAGGCAGTGGCCCGGGACGCGTACGTCCTCCAGGACGACCTCGGCGGTGTGCGAGGCGCGGATGCCGTGCTTCTTGAACTTCTGCCCCTGGGACAGGCCTGGGGTGTTCGGCGGGACGATGAACGAGGCGTGGCCCTTGGAGCCGAGCTCGGGGTCGACGAGTGCGACCACGACATGGACATTGGCGATGCCGCCGTTGGTCGCCCAGGTCTTGGTGCCGTTGAGCACCCACTCGTCCTTGGCCTCGTCGTACACGGCGCGGGTGCGCATCGCCGATACGTCGGAGCCCGCGTCGGGCTCCGAGGAGCAGAACGCGGCGACCTTGACGTCGGCGGCGTCACCGTACATCTGCGGGATCCAGGTGCCGATCTGCTCCTCGGTGCCGTTGGCGAGGACGCCGACGGCGGCCAGGCCCGTACCGACGATGGACAGGCCGATGCCCGCGTCGCCCCAGAAGAGCTCCTCCAACGCCATCGGGATGCCGAGGCCCGTCGGGTCGAAGAACTGCTGGGCGTAGAAGTCCAGGGAGTAGATGCCGAGTTTGGCGGCTTCCTGGATGACGGGCCAGGGAGTCTCCTCACGCTCGTCCCACTCGGCGGCGGCCGGGCGCATCACATCGGCGGCGAACCCGTGGATCCAGTCGCGGACCTGCTTCTGGTCATCGTTGAGTTCGAGCGTGAACTCGGCCATGTCCCCTCCAGCACTGCGTTCAAATCAAGCGTTACTTACGGTAACCCGAGTCTGTTACTGGCAAGTAGGCCCTGTCAACCACTGCCGGGCGGATCGTCACAGGCCTTGGCCACAGTGTTACGTTTCCCCCGCGTCACGGAATCGCTTGGGCGGGGAGACACACCATGGACACCACACAGCAGGATGCGCAGCAGCGCTCCGCGGCCGCACGACGACGGCGGGAACTGCTCGAAGCGGCCGACCACGTGGTACTCCGGGACGGCCCACAGGCTTCCATGAACGCCATAGCCGCCGAGGCCGGGATCACCAAGCCCATCCTCTACCGGCACTTCGGCGACAAGGGCGGCCTCTACCGGGCCCTGGCCAAGCGTCACACCGACGCCCTGCTCGACGCCCTGCGGGCGGCGCTCGACGCGCCGGCCGAGCGGCGCGAACGGGTGGAGGCGACGCTCGACACGTACCTCTCGGCGATCGAGGCCCGGCCGCAGGTCTACCGCTTCCTGATGCATCCCTCCGAGGAGGCGTACCAGCCCGAGCAGGGCTTCGACGTCGGCCGGCACTCGGCGCCGCTGCTGCGCCGGCTCGGCGAGGAGCTGGCGAAGGTCATCGCCGAGCGGGTGGACCTGGGCCCCGGCAGCGAGCAGCTCGCCCGGGTGTGGGGCCATGGAATCGTCGGCATGATGCACGCAGCCGGCGACTGGTGGCTTGGCGAACGGCCCTGCTCCCGCGCCCAGTTGGTGTCCTGTCTCGCCGACCTGCTGTGGGGCAGGCTGGCCGCCGCGGGCGACCGCGCGGGCGGCCCCGGCTTCTGAGCCGCCCCCTTCACGGCTTCCGGCCCGCCCGCCGCGCGGCCCGCAGTGCCCGCGCCCGGCGCCACCCGGTGAGCCGGTCCGTATAGACCAGGCCCTCCAGGTGGTCGCACTCGTGCTGGAGGCAGCGGGCGAAGAACCCGGTGGCGTCGATCCGTACCGGCTCGCCGGTGACCAACACCCCCTCGACGACGGTGTGGTCGAAGCGTTCGGTGCCCGCTTCGACGCCCGGCAGCGACAGACAGCCCTCGGGACCGCGTACGGTGATGGCGTCGACCTCCGCCTCCAGCAGGCGTGGGTTGACGATGTGCCCCACGTGCCGGACGTCCTCGTCGTCCGGACAGTCGTATACGAAGACGCGCAGCGGCAGGCCGATCTGGTTCGCCGCGAGGCCGACCCCGTCGGCCGCGTACATCGTCGCGAACATGTCCTCGACGAGACCGACGAGCGAGGGGCCGAATTCGGTCACGGCTTCACAGGTGGCATGCAGCACCGGATCACCCAGCATGGTCATGGGTCGTACGAGCCCGGAACTGCCGGGAATTGGGCGGTGTCGCATGGCCGTAAGCCTACGTTCCACCAGGTACCACAGCCTTCGGGCGGTGCCGCGGTTCGGGGCCACGGCTGGATCTCGATAGGCTGAGCCCCGACTGTTGACCGGTGGACCTGGGGCAAGTGCGGCGCCGGATGCAAGGAGGATCAGTGACGATGGCAGGCAACACGGAGCCGTTGTCGCCGCGGGCCAAGCTGGCCGTGACGGCAGGCAAGGCGGCGGCGGCGGTGTCCCGCGCCGCGGGACGCGGCAGCGGATCCGTGATCGGCGGCAAGGTGGCGCTCAGGCTCGACCCCGATCTGCTCGGGCGGCTCGCCCAGCATCTCGACGTCGTGCTTGTCTCTGCGACGAACGGCAAGACGACCACGACCCGGCTGATCGCCGAGGCCCTGCGGGCCAGCGGCCCGGTGGTCTCCAACGCGCTGGGCGCCAACATGCCGGCGGGCATCACGTCCGCGCTGGCCGGCGGCTCGGACGCGAAGTACGGCGTGATCGAGGTCGACGAGAAGTACCTCGCGGGTGTCGCACGCGATGTGACGCCCAAGGCGATCGCCCTGCTCAACCTCTCCCGCGACCAGCTCGACCGGGCCGCGGAGACGCGGATGCTCGCCGAGCACTGGCGCGAGGGTCTTTCGGGCAACAAGGCCGTGGTCATCGCGAACGCCGACGACCCGCTGATCGTCTGGGCCGCCTCTTCCTCCCCCAATGTGGTGTGGGTGGCGGCCGGCCAGGAGTGGAAGGACGACGCCTGGTCCTGCCCGTCGTGCGGCGGTGTGATGCAGCGCCCCGGCGACGACTGGTACTGCGGCGACTGCGGCTTCCGCCGTCCCACCCCCAGCTGGGTGCTGAGCGGCGATCACGTCGTGGACCCGCACGGCTCGGCCTGGCCGATCCATCTTCAGCTTCCGGGCCGCGCCAACAAGGCGAACGCCGCCACCTCGGCCGCGGTCGCCGCCACCTTCGGTGTGCCGCCGCAGGTGGCGCTGGAGCGCATGTACCAGGTGCAGGCGGTGGCGGGGCGCTACGACGTGGTGCAGTTCCAGAACCGCGACCTGCGGCTGCTCCTCGCGAAGAACCCGGCGGGCTGGCTCGAAACGTTTTCCCTCATCGACCCGCCGCCCACCCCGGTGATCCTCGCCGTCAACGCGCGCGGCGCGGACGGCACGGACACCTCATGGCTGTGGGACGTCGACTACCCCCGGCTCGCCGGTCACCCGATCTTCGTGCTCGGCGACCGCAAGCTGGACCTGGCCGTGCGCCTGGAGGTCGCGAACCTGGACTTCCGGGTCTGCGAGACCCTCGACGAGGCCGTGCAGCTGGCGCCCCCCGGGCGGATCGAGACGATCGCCAACTACACCGCCTTCCAGGACCTGCGCCGCCGCGTCGGCAACTAGGACCAGGCCGCGTACACCGGAAGAAATGGACAAGCAAGCATGAGCGACAGCAGCCTGCGCCTGGTGTGGATCTACCCGGACCTGCTGAGCACGTACGGCGACCAGGGCAATGTCCTGGTCGTCGAGCGCCGGGCCCGCCAGCGCGGCCTCGACGTACAGCGTGTGGATGTACGCAGCGACCAGCCGATCCCCACCTCGGGCGACATCTATCTGATCGGTGGCGGCGAGGACCGGCCGCAGCGGCTGGCCTCGGAGCGCCTTCGCCGCGACGGCGGCCTGAGCCGCGCGGTGTCCAACGGCGCGATCGTCTTCTCGGTCTGCGCCGGATACCAGATCCTCGGCCACGAGTTCGTCAACGACCTCGGCGAGCGCGAGCAGGGCCTGGGGCTGCTCGACGTGGTCAGCACCCGCGGTGAGGGCGAGCGGTGTGTCGGCGACGTCCTCGGCGACATCGACGACCGGCTGAACCTCCCGCAGCTGACCGGCTTCGAGAACCACCAGGGCATCACCCATCTCGGCCCGACTGCGCGGCCGTTCGCCCGAGTGCAGATCGGCAAGGGCAACGGAACCGGCGACGGCACGGAGGGCGCGTACAACGACACCGTCTTCGGTACCTACATGCACGGCCCGGTGCTCGCCCGCAACCCGCTCATCGCGGACCTGCTGCTGAAGCTGGCCCTCGACGTCAACGCGCTGCCGCCCGCCGACGACCGGTGGTACGAGGCGCTGCGCGCCGAGCGCATCGGCGCCGCGACGCAGCCCGCCTGACCGGGCGCCGGGTCCTGGTGGGTTCGTACAGTTTTTGAGGTGTCCAGCAGTCGGACGTCCGGTTCGGTCCCGTCACCCTGCGCGAGTAGGGTGACGGGATCCAACCCGGACGACGTGGTCCGGTCTTCGGCCCACGTTGCAAAGGTTTTTCGGGCATGCGAATTGGTGTACTCACCTCCGGCGGCGACTGCCCCGGCCTGAACGCCGTCATCCGCTCGGTCGTGCACCGCGCCGTCGTCGACCACGGTGACGAGGTCATCGGCTTCCACGACGGGTGGAAGGGTCTCCTGGAGTGCGACTACCGCAAGCTCGACCTGGACGCGGTCGGCGGCATCCTGGCCCGCGGCGGAACGATCCTCGGCTCCTCGCGGGTGCAGCCCGCGCAGCTGCGCGGCGGCGTCGAGCAGGCCCGCGGCCATGTCAGGGACCTGGGTCTCGATGCGATCATCCCGATCGGTGGCGAGGGCACGCTGAAGGCGGCGAACCTGCTCGCCGAGGCCGGGCTGCCGATCGTCGGCGTACCCAAGACCATCGACAACGACATCTCGTCGACCGATGTCACCTTCGGGTTCGACACGGCCGTCGGAGTGGCGACCGAGGCCCTCGACCGGCTCAAGACCACCGCGGAGTCCCACCAGCGGGTGCTGATCGTCGAGGTCATGGGGCGGCACACCGGCTGGATCGCGCTCCACTCGGGCATGGCGGCCGGCGCGCACGCCATCGTCGTCCCCGAGCGGCCCTTCGACATCGACGAGCTGACCGCACTGGTCGGCAAGCGCTTCTCGGCGGGCAAGCGGTTCGCGATCGTCGTGGTCGCGGAGGGCGCCAAGCCGCGCGCGGGCTCCATGGAGTTCGACGTGGGCGTCAAGGACGTCTACGGCCACGAGCGCTTCACCGGCGTGGCCACCCAGCTGTCGGTCGAGCTGGAGGAGCGCCTCGGCAAGGAGGCCCGCCCGGTCATCCTCGGCCACGTCCAGCGCGGCGGAACCCCGACGGCGTACGACCGTGTACTGGCGACCCGCTTCGGCTGGCACGCGGTGGAGGCGGCGCACCGCGGCGAGTTCGGCATGATGACGGCGCTGCGCGGCACGGACATCAGAATGGTTCCGCTGGCCGAGGCCGTGGAAACGCTCAAGACCGTGCCGAGCGAGCGGTACGCCGAGGCCGAGTGCGTGCTCTGAGCTGTTGCCCGTTCCACCGATCGCCCCCGGCCGCAACCGCGACCGGGGGCGGTTCTAGTCTGGAGCGGACAACCGGCACGAAATGGGTAACCCCCTCGGGAGAGACAGATGGAACACAGCGGGCACGGCATGAACATGGATCTGCCGCCGTTCACGCTGGGACGGGGACTTGAGTTCTCCCCGGACCCCTTCTTCCTGATCAGCTGCGTACTGGCGCTGGGTCTCTACGCATGGGGTGTGGTGCGGCTGCACCGGCGGGGCGACAGCTGGCCGGTCGGCCGGATGATCTTCTTTGTGATCGGCGTGCTGAGCATCGCGCTGGTGATGTGCACCAAGCTCAACGACTACGGCATGGTCATGTTCAGCGTGCACATGGTGCAGCACATGATCATCAGCATGCTGACCCCGATCCTGCTGCTGCTCGGCGCCCCGGTCACGCTGGCGCTGCGCGCGCTGCCGGTGGCGGGGCGCGGCAACCGCAAGGGTCCGCGCGAGATCCTGCTGATGCTGCTGCACAGCCGCTATATGAAGATCGTCACGCACCCGGCGTTCACCATCCCGCTGTTCATCGCGAGCCTGTACGGGCTCTACTTCACGCCGCTCTTCGACTTCCTGATGGAGAGCAAGCCGGGGCACCTCGCGATGATGGTGCACTTCCTGGCCGTCGGCCTGGTCTTCTTCTGGCCGATCATGGGCATCGACCCGGGCCCGCACCGCCCCGGTTATGTGATGCGGATGCTGGAGCTGTTCGCCGGGATGCCCTTCCACGCATTCTTCGGCATCGCCCTGATGATGGCGACCCAGCCCATGATTCGCACGTACGAGAACCCGCCCGCGTCGCTGGGCATCGACGCGCTGACCGACCAGAACGCGGCGGGCGGCATCGCCTGGGCGTTCAGCGAGATCCCGTCCGTGCTGGTCCTGATCGCGCTGGTCTTCCAGTGGTACCGCTCCGAGCAGCGGGTCGCGCGGCGCTCGGACCGGGCCGCCGACCGCGACGGCGACAAGGAGCTGGTGGCGTACAACGCCTATCTGGCCTCGCTGAACGCGCGCAGCCGATAGCCCGTCCAGCGGTTTTCGGACCTTCGGGTCCGGCAGGCACAGTAGCGCCGGAGCGTTCCACGGGTGACGATGGGCCTCCACTCCGAAGGAGGGGGCGCGCATGCCCGGTTCCACGAAGTCCATGGGGGTGCTCACCGTCGGGACGCTGGTGGTCATCACGGCGTACACGGTGGCACTCGGCAGCAACGGCTGGCTGTGGTTCGGCTGGGTGGTGCTCGGTCTGGTGACACTCGGGATGGCCGCGTCGCGCAGCAGCTGAGTCACGCGGCAGCTGGGCCGCGCAGGAGCTGAAACGTCTCCGCACCGCGCGACGCGGGCCTGCGCGGGCGCGGTGCGGGCATCGCATGCGCGGGCAATTGGCGGATCGCGCAGGTCTTGCGGCCGGGCCGTGGGCCGGCCCTGCCCGCCGGCCCGTGGCGCTCACCGTCGCCGGGTCGTCCCCCGGCGCACTGTCCCCCGTACGGGTGTGCGGCCCGCGCCAGTCCCGCGGAGGTCCCAGGACCTCCGCGGGAGCCTCGGACGTCTCGTCTAGACCATTGACATGCACTCCACGCAGCGCCACTCTGAAACCTCGTTGAGAGCGCTCTCAGAATGCACCGGGCCTAGCCGTTGATGATCGCCGGGTCGCTCACGCCGGGCTCACCCGTCTCCACGTGCCCGGCGAACCTGCGCAGGAACGCGGCGTCGTTGTCGGACACCACGGACAGGTCGTACCAGCGCTTGCTCCCGCGCAGGTCCACCGGGTGCACCACCTTGCCGCCCGCCCGCACCGTGAATGTCTCGCGCTTTCTGCCGTACGCGTTCGTGAGCGTGAGATGGCAGTCGGCGCCCGTCGGATTGGTCATGGTCAGCACGACGCGGCCACTGGCGGCGTCATGGCGGGCGCCCACCTCGGGGCCGACGGTGATGCCGGGGCCCTTGAAGGTGCGCATGAAACCGTTCGGGCCGAATACCGAGAGGTCGTACGCGCCCTTCGAGTGCTTCGTGTTCCAGGTGTCGGAGAGCTTCTTGCCGGCCCCGGCGGTGTAGGTCCACGGGCCGTCCGTGCGGTTCGCCGACGTGACGGAGAAGCACGCCCCGGCCTTCTCGCCCCCGCTGAAGGTCAGCGTGAACTTCCCCGTCGAAGGCGTCGCCGCGCCGTCCACCAGGGGCGCGTACGGCAGCGGCCTGGCGGGCCTGGCGCCCTTCTCCTGCTTGGGCAGGGCGGGGTTGGCGGGCGGCTTGGGTACGTAGCTGTCGTGCCGTTCCTTGTCCGGCGGGGTGTATCCGTCGGTGTCCGGGAGCGCGGCGGGTGCGGTGTCCCGGAGGCCGAAGTCGAAGGCCGATGTGAGGTCACCGCAGACGGCGCGGCGCCAGGGCGAGATGTTCGGCTCGCCGACGCCGAAGCGGCTCTCCATGAACCGGATGAGGGAGGTGTGGTCGAAGACCTCCGAGCAGACGAAGCCGCCGGTGCTCCAGGGGGACACGACGAGCATCGGCACACGCTGGCCGAGGCCGTAGGGGCCGGCCGAATAGCTGCCGTTGCCCGCGAAGTTGTCCAGCGCGGTGTCCACGGTGGACAGGCCCTGGGCGGCGGAGGCCGGCGGGTAGGGCGGCGGCACATGGTCGAAGTAGCCGTCGTTTTCGTCGTAGGTGATGAACAGGGCGGTCTTCGCCCACACCTCGGGGTTGGACGTGAGCGCGTCCAGCACCTGCGAGATGTACCAGGCGCCGTAGTTCGACGGGAAGTTGGGGTGCTCGGTGAAGGCCTCCGGGGCGGCGATCCAGGAGATCTGCGGGAGCTTGTCGGCCGCGACGTCGGCCTTGAGGATGTCGAAGAAACCGTCGCCGTTCTTGACGTCGGTACCGGTGCGGGCCTTGTCGTAGAGCGGGTCGCCGGGCTTGGCGTTGCGGTACGTGTTGAAGTACAGCAGCGAGTTGTCACCGTAGTTGCCCCGGTACGCGTCGTCGCCCCAGCCCCACTTGCCCGCGGCGTTCAGGCCGTCGCCGATGTCCTGGTAGACCTTCCACGAGACGTCGGCCTGCTCCAGCCGCTCCGGGTACGTCGTCCAGTCGTAGCCGAGTTCGTCATTGCCGAGGACGGGCCCGCCGCCCTTGCCGTCATTGCCGGTGTGGCCCGACAGCATGTAGTAGCGGTTGGGGTCGGTGGCCCCCATGAACGAGCTGTGGTACGCGTCGCACACGGTGAACGCGTCGGCGAGCGCGTAGTGGAACGGGATGTCCTCGCGGGTCAGGTACGCCATCGTCCCCGGTGACTTCGCGGGGATCCAGTTGTCGTACTTGCCCCGGTTCCAGGCCTGGTGGCCGCCCGCCCAGTCGTGGTTGAGACCCGCGATGAACTGCATCCCGAGGTTTTCCGCGTCCGGGTGGTAGGGCAGTACGTCCTTCACGCCGTCCGACTGGTGCCAGACGGACTTGCCGCTGGGCAGCTTCACCGTGCGCGGGTCGCCGAATCCGCGGACACCCTTCAGTGCGCCGAAGTAGTGGTCGAAGGACCGGTTCTCCTGCATCAGGACGACGATGTGCTCGACGTCCTCGATGGTGCCGGAGCGGCGGTTGGCGGGGATGGCCGCGGCCCGGCCGATGCTGCCGGCCAGGGCGGCGGCGCCGGCGGACGCGCCGGCGATCTGGAGGAAGCGGCGCCGATTGAGTTCAGGCATAAGTGCGGGGACCTCTTGGAGTGGGGGGAAACGGGAGCATGCGAAGTGTCCAAGAGGGGTGATCAAAAAGGAAGGGCGGGGTGGGGTGCGGGTGCCTGCGGCGCTGTCCCCTACCCGCCCCTTCCCGAAAGTCCTCAAACGCCGGACGGGCTGAAAGACTTCTTTCAGCCCGTCCGGGGTCCGGGGCGTGCCCCGGTTTCGGGAAGGGGCGGGGTGGGGAAAGGCACCCGCACCCCGCACCCGCACCCGCCCATCAGCACGGCTCGCGCCACGCCCCCAGGTTCAGTTTCTTGCGCATCGAGCTCAGGCCCAGCTTCCTGGAGCGCTCACAGAAATCGCCCACCGGCACGGCGTACTCGACGTGCAGGACCGCCTTGCCCGCCTTCACGAAGGGGGCGAGCGCCGCGCAGTCGTCGTACTGCGCACACTCCTCGTTCACCGCGAAGTCGAAGTCCCCTACCAGCTGCGGAATCTGCGGCAGATCGTTCTTGAGGGCGACGGACATGCCGCGCGAGCGGACCAGGGAGGACAGCATGCGGTTGTACGCGAGCTGGTGGGCGGCCGTCAGTGGGAAGCCGGTGTCGTTGAGGTAGGCGTCCATCAGGTCGGGCTCCACCGCGTCGAATCCCCGCTCACGGCACATGTCGAAGCGCTTGGCCATCAGCGGGCGCAGTACGTCCAACTGCCTGATGTCGAGCCAGCGTTCGCCGGCCCAGCCGTTGGTACGGCCCCGGACCGCGGCCGGGAAGTCCCGGTGGTCGGGGCGGAAGGACTCCCAGGCGCCCGCGTTGATGTAGCAGATCACCTTGCGGCCGTCCCGGTGCAGACGGTCGACGGCGGCGGCGTCGTTCTCGAATCCGTCGATGTCGTAGACGGGGACATCGACCCGGCGGTCGATGCGGCCGTCGAGCTGCCACTGCCAGGTGGTGCCCACCGGGGGGCGCCACCGCCGGTCGGGGGCCGGGCCGGGTCCGGGCGCGGGGGTGGAGCAGGCGGCGAGGAGGGCGAGCAGGGTGAGGAGGATGAGCGGGTGCAGGACGTGCGGGCGGGTCATGGGGCCTTCCGGTGCAAGGCGGGCGGCAGGAGCGACCAGGGGTTGGGGCCGTGGCCCGGTACCGCGCAGTGCACGGCGGCGCGGCGCAGCGCCGCGGTGCGGGCAGCGAGGCCGCACAGGCCGGGCGGTACGCCGTGGATCAGATGGCAGAAGCGTTCCGGCGGATGGGAGGCGGTCCAGGTGGGGGCGGCGGGCGCGGCGGAGTAGGCGGTCCAGTCGCCTTCGAAGGTGACAAGGAGGTCGGCGAACGACGCGTAGCCCGGCGCCGGATGGGTCCCGGGGTTGAGGACGACCGTTCGGCCGCCGCGGGAGCGCGCGGCGCGGGCGATGCGCCGGTAGCGGCGTACGGCGGCCGGTTCGGACGCGGCCTGGTCCAGGAAGAAGCCGTCGGTGGCGTACCAGTCACGGTAGCGGTCGAAGTCGGCGGTGATGGCCCGCAGCGGCCGGTGTCCGTAGTCGGTGTCGGCGTATCCGAGGAGACGCACCCCCGCCGCCCGCAGAGCGCGGGCGGCGGCGGCGAACGACGGCTCGGGCGCCGAGCCGGGACCGTCGGCGATGTTGAGCACCACGCCGTACAGCAGGGGCGCGGACTCGACGAGCGTCCACCAGGCGTCGGGGTCGACGGCAGGGTGGACGTACATGGGTACGAGGAGCCTGATCGGCGGCCCCGGGTGTGCTCGCTGTCCCGGGTCTGTCTGCGGCTCCGCGCTCACCGGGCTGCCGGGACAGCGACCGAGGGCAGCGCCTGCCACAGGTCGGTCAGCGACTGTGCGAGCGGGCGTTTCGGCTGCCAGCCCAGGGCGGACCTGGCGGCTGAGATGTCCGCACACTGCCAGGAGACGGCGGACGAGCGGGCCGAGCCCTGGCCGGCCTCCTCGATGCTGCCGTCGAAAGCGGCGGCCCGGACCAGTCCGTCGGCGAGGTCGCGGACCACGGTGGCCTGTCCGCTGCCGATGTTGAGGACCGGCGGCAGCGGTCCGGGAGCGGTCGCCGCGAGGGCCGCCGCGTGCGCCACGTCCCGTACGTCGACGAAGTCGCGGTACGCCGAGAGGTCGCCGACCCGTACGGTCCCCGCCAGGCCGGCCCGGCGCAGCTCACCGGCGAGCCGTCCCGGCAGTCCGGCGGCGGGCGCCCCGGGGCCCACCGGGTTGAAGACGCGCAGCACCACCGCGTCGAGACCGGCGGCGGTGACGGCCGCGGTGCCGGCGAGTTTGGTGGCGCCGTACGGGCCCTGGGGGCGCGTCGCGGCGTCCTCGGCGACGGTTTCGCCGGGCGGGATGGGCCCGTATTCGGCGGCCGAACCGAGGTGGACGAGGCGGGCGGTGGGTGCTGCCGCGCGAAGCGCTTCGCACAGCGCGGCGGGCCCGCGGGCGTTGACGTCGGTGAGCCGGACGGTACTGCCGGTCACCAGGCCGGCGCAGTTGACGACGACGGTGGGCGCGATGACGTGCAGCGCGTCCGCGAGGACGTCGGGGTCGGCGGTCAGATCGAGCGGCACATCGGCGGCCGGGGAACGGCCGCCGACGAGCAGCCGCACGCCCGGCAGGGCGCGCAGCTGCTCGGCGATGTGCCCGCCCAGGAATCCGGTGGAGCCCAGGACGAGAATGCGCATGACCGGCTCACGCCCCCTTGAGCAGCAGGCCGCGGTGGGTGGTGAACTCCGCGTTGGCCTGGTCGTAGTCGTCGGGGCGTCCTATGTCGAGCCAGTAGCCGTCGAACTCGTAGGCGTGCGGCGGTGTTTCGGCGGCGAGCAGGTCCAGGACCAGTTCGTCGAAGCCGAGCGGCAGCCCCGGGGTGTAGTTGGCGAGGGTGTCGCGGGTGAGGCCGTACACGCCCATGGAGACGCGGTAGTCGATGCTCGGCTTCTCCTTGAAGCCCACGACCTTGCCGGACTCGGTGGTCAGGACGCCGAAGTCGATGGCGACCTTGCGGGCGTACGTGGAGACGGTCAACGGGGCACCGGAATCAGCGTGTTGCTTGAGTACGTCGCCGTAGTCGAGGTCGGTCAGAATGTCGCCGTTCATCACCAGGAAGTGGTCGGGCAGCCGGTCCATCATGGTGAGGAGCGGGCCCATCGTGCCGAGCGGGCTGTCCTCGGTGGAGTAGCCGACCCGCAGCCCCCACTGGGAGCCGTTACCGACGTACGCGCGGATGATGTGGCCGAGGTGGCCGATGGCGATGGTGCATGTGGTGAAGCCCGACGAGGCGAGCTGGCGGAGCACGATCTCCAGGATGGCGTGCTGGTCGCCGATGGGTACGAGCGGCTTGGGCAGTGCGGTCGTGTACGGCCGCAGCCGGACGCCCTTGCCACCGGCGAGGATCACTGCATGCATCGAAGTCCCCAATACGTCGTGTGCGGGTGCGTCATGTACCGATATCTCGTGAAGTCGTACGTTGTGGGCGCCGACCGGGTCAGATGTTGTAGATGCCGGTCTTGTAGCGCGACAGGTTCGCCGGGTCGCGGAAGAACTCGATGGTGTGCGTCAGCCCCTGCTCCAGGTCGTGTTCGGGCTGCCAGCCGGTGGCGGCGCGCAGCCGGGACGCGTCGGCGACCAGGCGCATCACCTCGGACGCCGCGGGCCTGATGCGCTGCTCGTCCTCGCGCACGTCGAGCTCGGTGTCCATCAGCTTGCCGATGAGGTGGGTGAGGTCTCCCACCGAGATCTCGCCGCCGGTACCGGCGTTGAAGGTGCGTCCGACGACAGCGGCGGCGGGCGCAGTGCCGACCGCCAGGAAGGCGCGGGCGATGTCCTTGACGTACAGGAAGTCGCGGGTAGGGCGGAGGTCCCCGAGGGTTATGGTCTTCTCCCCCGCCGCGACCTGGCCGATGACGGTCGGGATGACCGCCCGCATCGACTGGCGCGGGCCGAAGGTGTTGAAGGGGCGCAGGGTGACCACCGGGGTGGCGAAGCTGGCGTGGTAGCTGTCGGCCAGCCGGTCGCCGCCCGCCTTCGAAGCGGCGTACGGCGACTGGGTGTTGATGGGGTGGTCCTCGGTGATCGGCACGGTCTGCGCGGTGCCGTACGTCTCGCTGGTGGAGGTGTGCACCAGGCGGGGCGTCTCCTGTCTGCGCACGGCTTCGAGGACATTGAGGGTGCCCGTGACGTTGGTGTCCACGTAGCTGTGCGGGGCCTGGTAGGAGTACGGGATCGCGATGAGCGCGGCGAGGTGGTAGACGGCCTCGGTGCCCAGGATCAGCTGGTTGACCGAGCCGGGGTCACGGACGTCGCCGAGGACGATCTCGACCTGGTCGAGGGTCTCGGCGGAGAGGGTCTCCAGCCAGCCGTAGGACGAGAAGGAGTTGTACTGGGCCATCGCCCGGACCCGGAAGCCGGCGGCGACCAGGGTCTCGGTGAGGTGGGAGCCGATGAAGCCCTCGGCGCCGGTGACGGCGACGAGTGGGGACACGGGTGCGGATGCGGGCGCGGTCATGGGGTGTTCCTCCGAATATGGATGCGGGGATCAGCGGTGTGCTGTGGGCCGGCCGAGAAAGCGGCAGGCAAGGACAAGAAGGGCGACGGCCGCGGTAAGGCGGCAGAGCAGTTGGACGGGTCCGGTGGGCAGTCCGGCGGCCGTGGCCGCGGCTTCGGCCGCCGCGGCCGTGAGACAGACGGCCGCGGGCGGCCAGGCCACTCCGAACGCCTGCAGCAGCAGGGCGGTCCAGAGCACGGCGCCGAGGCCGAGCAGCGCGGCCGGCGCGGTGCCGGCGAGCAGCGCTCCGGCGGCGAGCAGCGCCAGGTAGGCGCTCAGGCACATCCCCAGGGCGCGGGCGGCGCGCAGGGCGAACCCGCGCGGTTCGGTGCTGGCGCGCAGGGCCGCCACGGCAAGACCGCGGTAGCGGTAGAGCAGCCATTCGGCGAAGCCCATGCTCAGGGTCAGGAGGAGCACCGCGTGCGGGTCCTCGGTCCCGGTGAGTACGGCCAGCACCCCGGCGGCCAGGCCGAAGAGCCCGTACGGCAGGGAGCGCCGCAGGCCGGGCGCGGGGGCCGTGGGCGCCGGGCCCGAGAGCAGGGCGGCCCGTACTCCGTGGGCGGCCGCCAGCACGGTCAGCGCCATGGTGGCGAACAGCAGGGCCAGGACCACGGCGGTCGGTGGCTGCCACCACAGAGTGATGACCGCGCCCACGGTGATGGGCAGCAGCGCGAACAGCAGGGCCCGTTCGCGGCCGAGGACCAGGAGTACGGTCGCCGCGCCCAGGTAGCAGGACTGCCCGGCGGCGAAGACCGCTGCCGGTCCCGGGCCGGCGATGAGCAGCGCGACGGAACTGGCGAGCAGGGCGCCGACCGGGGCGCCGAGCCGCAGGGCGCGGCCCGCGGCGGACGCGCCCCCGGTGCCCAGACGCAGGAAGGCGCGGTGGCTCAGCGCCTGGTTCCAGGCCCAGGCCGCGAGGCCGGCGGCGATGAGCCCGTTGGCGGCGGCCGGTCCTGCCCACAGTCCGGCGCCCAGCACATAGGCGAGACCGGGGAGCGCGAAGACGATCCCGCGCAGGGCGCAGCGCAGATGGTCGGGGTGCCAGGGGTCGGCGGTGGGCGGTGGTTCGGGGTAGTGCCTGGGGACCCGGGCGTACAGGTCCTCGGCGAGGGTGAACAGGTCGGGGCGTGCGTAGCGGGCGCTGATCTGATCGCCCGTCATGCCGTCGGACTCCAGGAGCGCGGCGACTTCGTACGGGTGGACGGCGGCGGCGACGGGCTCGACCAGGCGGTCGGCGAGTTCGTCGATGGGGTCTTCGGCCCAGCTGGGCCGGCGCCTGGTTCCGGACCGGGGCCGGGGCAGGACGGGCAGGCTGCCGCCCTCGCCCGGCAGCAGGCGCAGCGGGCCGCTCATCCGATGGCTCCCGCATGCAGGTCCTCGCGCCAGGTGTTGGCGCCGGTGTCGACTGCGGTGTCCTCGGTGCCCTGCGCGAGTTCGGTGTAGATCGCGCGGAAGGTGTCGATGGTCTGGCGGAGGGTGAACTGCTCAATGACGCGCAGCCGCGCGGCTTCGCCCATCGCGGACCGGCGTACCGGGTCGCGGAGCATTTCCAGGGCCGCGCGGGCCATCGCCTCGGGTTCGCGGGGCGGCACGACAAGACCGGTCTCGCCGACGGCCTCGCGCACGCCGCCGACGTCGGTGGAGACGGTGGCGCGCCCGCAGGACATGGCTTCGATCAGGGTGAACGGGAAGCCTTCGCTGATGCTGGAGAGCATCACGACATTGCCCGCGGCGTAGGCGTCACGGATGTCATCGACGCGTCCTTCGAAGACGACGGCGTCCGCGTGCCCGAGCTCCGCGGCGAGCGCCTCACAGCGCTCCCGGTAGGACTCGCCGCCGCGCGGTGTGCCGCCGAAGAGCCTCAGTCTGGCGTCCGGTATCTCGGCCCTGACCAGGGCGAAGGCCCTGATGAGGGTCTCCAGGTCCTTGATCGGGTCGACGCGGCCCGCCCAGCTGAGCGTGGGGACCTCCGGTTCGGGCCCGGCGGCCGGGAAGGCCGCCGGGTCGACGCCGTTGTAGACGGTACGGATCAGGTGCGGTGCGGCGCCGCCCTGTTCCTCCCAGAGCCGGTTGTAACGGTTGCCCGGGGTGATCAGGGCCGCGGTGCGGTACGTCTCCTCGGCCAGCAGCCGGAAGAAGCCGAGCAGCAGCGCCTTGACCGGCCACCGGTAGGGGCCGGTGCGGTAGCCGAGGTAGCGCTCCCGCAGATAGACGCCGTGCTCCGTGAGCAACAGCGGTACGCCGTGCAGCTGTTGCCCTACGAGGCCGGGCAGCACCGCGAGGCCGCCGCTGACCGCGTGCGACACCCCGTACTCGGGCGGCGCTGCCGAGAGCGGGCGCAGTGCGTGCTCCAGCAGATCGGTCGCGGTCAGGGCGTCGTGCAGGGACGGCCTGGCCGCGTGCACGGCCAGGTCGGGGCGGTTCCAGACGGCCGCCAGGATACGGACGGCCTGGTCGGTGCGCAGGGCGGGCGCCAGCACGCCGTCCCTGGCCGCGCGGGCCAGTTGGTGCAGTGCGGGCCCGAACTGGTCCTCCGCCGCGGGATCCAGAAGTGCGGTGAGGAAGCGCTCGTACGCGGCCATCAACTGCCGCTTGCGCCGGCCTCGCGGCCGGGCGCCGACCGGGTCGGGCCCCCACATGGGGACGGTGACGGGTGGTGCGACATGGCCGGGCAGCTCCCAGGCGAGCGGCTCTTGTCCGGTTCCGGTCACCGCGATGACCCGGAAGTCGAAGTCGGGCATGCCGTTGACGAGTTGGTCGCACCACACGCTCACGCCGCCGTGGCTGTGCGGGTAGGTGCCTTCGGTGAGGAGAGTGACCCGGGCCGCGCCGGATGAGAGCGGGCGGAGTAGATCGGGCATGACGAGCTGGTCCCCCGGGAGATGCGTGCGGTGGCAGGGATGCGGGTGGTGCGCGGTACGCCGGTGGTGCGCGGTACGCCGGTGACGCCGGTCAGCCGGTGACGCCGTAGGGGACCCGCTTGAGAACTCCGGCGGGCACCGGCAGACGCGGGGCGCTGCCCCGTACCGGCTGCGCCTTGCCCGGCCGGCCCACCTTGCTCGTGGACGGCGGGACCGTGCCGGCGGGCAGCGTGAGCGTCACCCGGTCCTGGAGCAGCCCGGGGGCGGCCCGGCCGGAGAGCGACCCTGCGTAGGGGGTGCCGAAGGCCTGGGTGCCGAGCAGCAGGTTCTGCCGGGTGCCCGTGGGCAGGGTGGCGGCGGCGCGGATGCCGCCGGGGGCTCGCACGGTGACGGCGTTGCCGATCCGGTACGCCGTCACCTGGCCCGCCTTGACGGCGGTGTTCCAGGCGGCCCGCTCGCGCAGTTCCTCGCCGATCTGCTGCTGACGCAGGTTCACCAGCGGGGTGTTGTCGGCGTACAGCGCGGAGTACTGGCCGACGATGCCGTCGAGCACCGGGTAGGCGATGCGGTCCTCGGCGAGGTTGGACTGGTGGATGTAGTGCGGCCTCGGGTCGTTGGTGAGGACGTGGCCGAGGCCGATGCGTACTTCCAGCGGCACGATGTAGTCGGCGTAACCGGTGACCGTGTCGAGCGGCTCGCTGAGGCAGGTGGTGCCCGGCGCGGTCTCGCAGATGCCGCTGCCGCCCTGGGACGCCCTGGAGTAGATCCAGTTGTACTCGTCGATCTGCTCGGTGGCGCGGCCCGCGTTGTAGAACACGTTCACCGGGTAGCGGGGCACGGTGAGCGCCGGGCCGACCTGCCGCTGCGTACGGTCGCGGGAGTTGTCGGAGCCGAGCGAGGTGATGTTGTTGTCGGTGAGCGCCGGCGCGAGATTGGGGTTGTCGTCGGGCTGCTGCGGCAGGATCTTCAGCCCGGAGTGCTCACCGGTGATCAACTCGCTTTTCTGCTGGGGGAGTCCTGCGCGGTCGCCCCAGGCGCGGTTGTCGCCGATCTGGGCGGAGATCTCGGCGCGGGTGACGTACTTGGTTGATCCGTCGGTGTTCTTGGCGCAGATCCACGGGACGACCGTGACGTTCTGGACGCAGCCCAGGAAGGGGTGGTTGTAGGTGTGGTTGATCCAGCGGTAGGCGTTCTTGTCCGCGGTCAGCTGCTGCGCCAGCGGGTCGGCGCCGGCGTGCTCCTCCTTGTAGAGCTCGCTGCCACCGCCGTTGTACGCCATGTCCAGGGTGAAGCCCTTGGTGGCGGACCACTGCGCCGCGTACTGGGCGTCGGCGGCCGTCATCCGGATCGGGTCGGGCTCGCCGCCCTGGCCGGGGGCGCAGTCCACATCACCGGGGGTGCAGTTGAGCTCGGTGTCCCAGCGGTCGTCGGCGGCGAACACGTCGTCGACGTGGACCGCGAAGTAGTTGCGGGACGCGCCGATGCGCACGCCCTGGGTCAGCCAGTCGACGATGCCCCGGGCGAGCAGCCGGAACTGCTGCTGGTTCTGGTTGTAGACAAACCCGACGACCAGTTCGCGGCGGCCGTCGTGGCGGTATTCGCCGACGAGCGAGCCGCGCTCCTGGGTGCCGGGGACCGGCGCGTCGACGTAACTGGTGAAGTCCGCACCCGCCAGCGGCTTCGCGACATGGGCGTAACTCTCGCCCACGGTCGGCGAGTTGTCCTCGAAGGGAACCGCACCGTCGAGATACCCGAAGGGCCCGGCCTTCCCCGCGGCGGTCACCTCGGTGCGCACGCCGTCCAGGGAGCCGCTGTAGCCGCCGTTGGCGGGGTAGTTGAGCCCGACCTCGGGCCGGGCGTAGGTGTATGCGTCGACCTGCGGTATCGCGAAGGTCTTCTCGTACGAGACGAGCGCCGCCATCTCCGCGGAACCCGCGCCGAACGGATTGTCGTTGGGCAGCACCACGGCCTGGTACTTGGCCCGCGCACGCCCGTCGACGGTGTCGGCGAGGAAGCCGGCGTTGATCACCGGCCGGTCCTGGCGGGACAGTTCGAGCGTGGTGTACGGCGTCCCCGCGCCGTCGAGTTCGGCGGCTATCGCGGCGGTGGCCGGGCCTCCGTCGCTCACCACCAGGACTTTCAGGTCGATACGCGAATCCGGTGCCGCGGCGGCGCCGCTGGCCGGTGCGACGAGTGTCAGCATCAGCGTCGCCGCGGACAGCGTGGACAGCGCGGCAAAACGGGCCGTACGTGTCATTACTTGCAAGTCCTCCCCAGAAGGGGCATGCCACATACAAGCCGGCATGTCCCCACCCCCCAGCGGGACGGACGCTGCCGAAGCCGCCCCCCTGCGTCCCGCCCTGTCGGATCACATACTGAGGGGTGAAATGGAGGTTGTGTGTGGACATCGTGAAACCTGGCGAGAAACACACCCGTCTCACCTATAACCGAATCCGGCCGATCGGCTGGCCCGGCACCCCTGCCCCCATACGCCAATCGGGCGGACGGCGCCCCTGCGCCACAGCTCACGACGCTGAAAGCGTTTGCCGCACCGACCGGCACACTCGTGCGGTCTGGACCACTGAAAGATTTCGTGGGCCACTCACCGGATTCAGCCAATCACCGACAGTCTCCGATCCCGCAACCGTGGACCGGCCGGCCGATCGCCCGCCGCCGAGTCCACGGCCAATCGGGCACATAGTTCAGCAAATGGCTAGAATTCGGACATGGTGAAGCGTCCTGACACGCCCAATGCCCCCGAACTCGTCCTCGAAACCGACGCAGGTTCCACGGTGCTGAGTCCGAGCCGGGACTATCACGTCGGGCGCGACCCCCTGAGCGAAATCGTCATCGACGATGCCCGGGTGTCCTGGCACCACGCGGTGCTCCGAGCCGTGGCCGACCACTGGACGCTGGAGGACGAGAACAGCACCAACGGCACCTACACCGAGGGCCGGCGGGTCCACGAGTTCACCGTGGGCCCCGGCAGCGTCGTCCGGTTCGGCAACCCCGCCGACGGACCGCGCGCCGTACTCGTGGACCATGCCCCACCACCCCCCGCGCCACGGGCACCGGACCGGCCGTCATCCGTCTCCATGCCCGCGGCCACGGGCACCTTCCGGCAGCCGACGACCGTGCGACCGCTGCCGGTCCGCACCGTCCGCATCGGCCGCGGAGGCGACAGCGACCTGGTCATCGACGACTTGATCGTCTCGCGCCGGCACGCGGAGCTACGGGCGCATCCGGACGGTACGTACGAGATCGTCGACCTCGGCAGTCACAACGGCACCTTCCTCAACGGCCAGCCGGTCGCCCGCGCCCCGGTCTCGCCCGGTGACATCGTCGGCATCGGCCATTCGGCGTTCTGCCTGGCCGGTGACACCCTGCAGGAGTTCGTCGACACCGGCGAGGTCTCGCTCGATGTCCAGGACCTGGCGGTCACGGTGGACAAGGGCCGCAAGACACTCCTCGACCGCGTCTCCTTCCCCGTCGGTGAGAAGTGCCTGCTCGCCGTGGTGGGGCCCAGCGGCGCCGGCAAGTCCACCCTCCTCAACGCGCTGACGGGGCTGCGCCCCGCCGATCAGGGCACCGTGCTCTACGACGGCCGCGACCTCTACCGCGACTACGCGGAGCTGCGTCAGCGCATCGGCCTGGTACCACAGGATGACATCCTGCATGCGCAGCTGACCGTGCGCCGGGCCCTCGGATACGCTGCCGAGCTGCGTTTTCCCCAGGACACCGCGAAAGCCGAACGCCGGGCCAGGGTCACCGAGGTCATCCGCGAGCTGGGCCTGGAGCAACGGGCCGACCAGGCGATCCACAGCCTGTCGGGCGGCCAGCGCAAGCGGGTCAGCGTCGCTCTGGAGCTGATGACGAAGCCCTCACTCCTCTTCCTCGACGAACCGACGTCCGGGCTCGACCCGGGGATGGACCGTTCGGTCATGCACATGCTCCGCGGCCTCGCCGACGACGGACGCACCGTCGTTGTCGTCACGCACAGCGTGCTCAGCCTGGATGTCTGCGACCGGCTGCTGATGCTCGCCCCCGGCGGCCGGATCGCCTACTACGGGCCGCCCGAGGACGCACTGGCCTTCTTCGGATTCGAGGAGTGGCCGGAGGCGTTCGAGGCCTTCGAGAGCGACCACGGTCGCGACTGGGCGGAGCAGTACCGCCAGTCGCCGTTCCACCGGCAGTACATCGCGAACTCCATGGTGCGGCCGAGCCTGCCGCACGCCCCCGCCGCGTCAATCGCCCCACCGAGGACCCGGAGCTGGGGTGCACAGCTGCGGACGCTGGTGCGGCGGTACGCCGCCGCGCTGAGCGCCGACCGGACCTTCCTGGCCATCATGATCGCCCTGCCGTTCGTCATGGGCGCGATGGCCCGCGCTCTGGCCGGCTCGAAGCTGACCCAGGAAACAGCGCTGAACGCCCTACTCATCCTGTGTGTGGGTGGTGTGCTGACGGGCGCTGCAAACGCCGTGCGCGAGTTGGTCAAGGAGCGGGTCATCTACCAGCGGGAGCGTGCTGTCGGGCTGTCCAGATCCGCGTATCTGATGTCCAAGGTCGTGGTGCTCGGCGCCATCACGGTGCTGCAGGCCGTGGTTCTGACCCTGGTCGGCCTCGTCGGCGTCGATCTGAACGCCCCCGGCGGCGAAGGGGTGCTCATGCCGCCACTGGTGGAAATCACCGTGGCCGTGGCGCTGCTGTCGTTCACCGCGATGATGCTCGGTCTCCTCGTGTCGGCCCTGGTCCGCAAGGAGGAGGTCACGATGCCGTTGCTGGTTCTCCTGGCCATCGTCCAGGTCGTGTTCTGCGGAGCGCTGCTGAAGCTGAACGGGGTGGTGGGGGTCGAGCAGTTGTCGTGGCTCGTTCCCTCCCGGTGGGCCATGGGAGCGATGGCGGGGACCATCGGGCTGGCCCGGATCGTGCCCGGCAAGCTGACGGCGGATCCGCTGTTCGAGCACTCGGCGAGTGTGTGGCTGCTCAACATGGGGATGCTGGTGGTGCTCTGCGTCGTTTTCGGGTACGCGGTCGCGAAGCTGCTGCGCCGGCACGAACCCGCGATCATGCGGAAGTAGGGGCGGGACCCGCCATGGCGACCCCGGAGTTCCGCCCGACGCATGTCGTCCCCCACGAGGGGCTGCCCGCCTGGGAAGTGCCGGACATGTCCCGGCCCACCGACCCGCTCGACCCGCTGCTGCCGGTCCAACTGCTCGACCGGCGTGGGGACTGGGGACAGATCGTGTGCGCCAACGGCTGGTCGGCCTGGGTCGACGGCCGGCTGCTGGTCTCCGTGCCGCAGGGGCCACCCGCGGCCGGGCAGCCGCTCGCCCGCACGGCGGACCCGCGGCCACTGCTGGCCCGGGTCGAGGAGTCGCTCGGCCAGTACCGGCGCGCGGCGCAGGAGCTGGCCGACGGGCGCAGCGACGGGGAGAGCTTCCGCCGCCGTACCCAGGGGCTGAGGGTGGGGATGGTGGTCGACGGCGAGTCGGTGTGGCTGTACGACGCCGAGCACGAGCGCTGGGTGTTCTGCGACGGGACACGGCTCAGCACGTATGCGGCCTCGGCGGGTCCCGGTCCGGGCAGCGCGCCCGGCCCCGATGTCCGGGCGCAGGCGCCGGAACGCCCGCGAACCGTGGGGCCGGAGCCGACCCGGATCGTCACGCCGGAGGAAGCGGGTCGCGCACCGAGCGGCGTGCCGGGAGAGGATCCCGCACAGCTCGCGGAGTCGGCTCGGGCAGTCGCGCGAGAGAGTGCCGAGCAAGCCCCGGGCGCAGCGGCGGGCCCGGAGCCCACGCAGGTCGTGGACCCGGCCCGGATGGCGGAGCACGACCCGGCCGATGCGGCCCGGGTGGCAGCGCACGGCCCGGCCGATGCGGCCGACGGCGGTCCGACGCGGCTGGTGAAGCCCCTCGACGACACCGGCGGCGCCCACGGGCCAGCCGGGCATCCCCGCACCCAGCCGGGTGACGTGTGATGGCCCAAGCCCCGCACGACCCGGGCCTGCCCGTCGGAAGGCCGTCCGACCTGCTCGGGAAGCAGATCGCGAGCTACCTGGTCGAGAGTGAGATCGGCCGCGGCGGCATGGCGGTCGTCTACCGCGCCAGGGACCTGCGACTGGACCGTACGGTCGCCCTCAAGCTGCTCGCCCCCGAACTCGCCCGCAACGACACGTTCCGCCAACGGTTCACCCATGAGTCGCGGGTGGCCGCCGCGATCGACCATCCGCACATCGTCCCGGTCTTCGAGGCAGGCGAGACCGACGGCATTCTCTACATCGCCATGCGTTACGTCGCCGGACAGGACCTGCGCGCCCTGCTGGACCGGCAGGGGCCGCTGTCGCTCGGAGCGGCGGTTCGGATCGCCGCTCAGGTGGCGTCCGCACTCGATGCCGCCCACGACCACGACCTGGTGCACCGGGACGTCAAGCCCGGCAACATCCTGGTCGCGGCGGGCACCGACAGCGACCACCCCGAGCATGTGTACCTCACGGACTTCGGGCTGACGAAGAAGTCGCTTTCGCTGACCGGGTTCACCAGCGTGGGCCAGTTCGTCGGCACACTCGACTATGTGGCGCCGGAGCAGATCTCCGGACGCCCGGTGGACGGCAGGTGCGACGTCTACAGCCTGGCCTGCGTCGTCCACGAGACCATGGCCGGAGCCCCGCCCTTCCAACGCGACGACGACATGGCCCTGTTGTGGGCCCATCAGTTCGACCCGCCACCGCCGCTGACGGGTCTGCGCCCCGACCTGCCGGCCGCCGTCGACGACGTACTGGCGAAGGCTCTCGCCAAGAGCCCGGACGACCGCTTCGACTCCTGCCTGCAGTTCGTGGCCGCGCTGCGCGCCGCCGGGGCGGGAGGTGGTCCGGCCGCACCGGGGCACGCGCCGACGCGGGTGGACCTGCGCGTCGATGCCCGGTCCGCCGGGCCAGGCCCGCCTCCCGCGCCGCCTCGCTGGGCGCGGCCGGTCTTCACCGGCCTGAAGTAGCCGGCAGCGGGCCTCAATCCACCGTCGGCTCCACTTCGCCCCGCCGGTGCACCCGCGAGGCGAGCAGGCTGCCGAGGAAGCCGGTGACCAGCCCCCAGACCGCTGCCGCGCCGAGCGCCGTCCACAGACGCGGCCCGAGCGACACCTCGCCGCCGAGCCCACCGCCCAGGTCTCCGATGCCCAGCAACGACAGGCCGTAGTGCGCGGAAATCCGGGCTACCAGGCAGACGGTCAGCACCGTGAGGGTGAGCGCCACCGCCATGTGTACGGCGTGCTGCCAGGGCCGCGTCCGGGCCGGTGAGCGGGCTGCCATGAGGAACGCGGTGGCCAGGAGCAGGACGGCGGCCACGGCCGCCAGCCACCAGGCCCGCCCGTCGTAGTCGGCAAGCGTACGGAGATTGAGGGTGGAGTCCTGCGGCGTGCGGAGGACCGAGTCCAGCGCCTGCGGCATCGGCAGCCCGAAGGGGCCTTCCACCTTTCCTTCCCAGGAAGCCCCGAGACCGAGGGTAAGTGCGAGCCAGACGAGGTTCGGCAGTCCGAGCAGGATCACGGCGACCGTCTCGGCGGGGTGACCGCGCGTCGCCATGACGACGAGACCGGCGAGCAGGCCCAGCAGGACGTACCCGAGGAGCAGCACCACCATCGCGAAGGCCGCCGGGCGCACCGGTTCCTGGAAGCGCACCAGGCGGGCGGGGAGCGGGGCCCTGCGCGACACCAGGAGGGCGAGAGCGAGGACGCCCGCGAGCCACAGCAGGCCGAAGATGAGGGTGACGGGGATGTCGGCCTCGAACCCGACCTTGGGGGAAGCGTCCAGTGCGTCGCCGATGATGCCGCCCGTCGGGTCCTCGACCGGGAGTGTGAAGGTGTGGCGGGCCAGGCCGGAGAGGCCGATGAGCCCCAGCGCCCACAGCGCCGCCAGCCGGGCGGCTCGGCCTGCCAGTTCGCGGGTACCGGCCACGGCTCGGTGCCGCAGTGGCCGCAGGAAGCCGGCGGCGGTCACCAGGGCCCCGGCGAGGGTGACCGAGAGGGGCATCACCGTGAGGCTCGCACTGGTCTCGGCGATAGCCCCGGCGTCTCCCGAGAGTCCGACGGAGCCGCCGGCCGCCATGACGACCACGGCCGCGACCACCGGCACGAAGGCGCTGCCGGGCAGACCGGTCGCACCGGCGGCCCACAGGCCGAGGGCGGCCGTGACCACCATGGCCGCCAGCCCGGCGAGCACCGCCACCAAGGCGTCACGCCAGGCGTGGGCGGCGCTGCCGACGGTTGATCCGGGTTGGCTCACGCTGCCACGCTAAGCAGCGGTTCGGCCCGCCGCGAGCTGAGCGCGCCGAACGGACCGGACCCGTCGGCTTGCGGGCCGGCCGACTACAGGGCACAGAATAGGGACAGTACGTAAGAAACTGGGATTAATCCCTACGTTGGGAAGCGGAGCCCGTGAGTACCCAACCGCCATCGTCCGGCCGCCCCACAGGACCCCCCTCCGGCCCGCTTTCGGGCCCTTCACAGCCGGGGCCGACACAGCAGGTCCCCACACCGCCCTCCGGCCGCCCCCCGGAGCCGCCGAGCGGCGGCGGTGGTCCGGGTGGCCCAGGTGGTCCGGGTGGCCCAGGTGGTCCGGGTGGCCCGGTTGGGCCAGGTGGCCCTGCGAAGGGCTCCGGGTCGAGCCCCGGTGGGGGACCCGGCCGTCCCTGGTGGCGTTCCGCACCCCGGGTGGCGGCGATCGCCGGTGCTCTCGTGGCGGCGGTGGTGCTGACCGTTGTCCTCACCAGGCCCGACGGCGGGCCGGTCGCGGGCGGCGAGGTGTTCCTGCAGGCCGCGGGCTCGTCCGGGCCGGATCCGTACACCGGATCATCGGCGCGCAAGAGCTCCCCCGCGACATCGCCTCCCGCGCCGCCGAGCGCCTCCACACCCACCTCCACCGCCACGTCCGGGGGCACCGTCACCCGCGGCGTACAGGGGTCGGCACCCGGTCTGTACGGCGGAACCCGCGACGTCGCCAGCTGCGACGTGGAGAAGCAGATCACCGCGCTCACCGCCGAACCGGCCAAGAACAAGGCATTCGCCTCCGTCCTGAGCATCGAGCCCTCAGCCGTCCCGGCGTATCTGCGGAAGCTGACGCCCGTCCAGCTGCGGATGGACACCCGGGTCACCAACCACGGCTACCGGAGCGGCTCCCCCACCAGCTACCAGGCGGTGCTGCAGTCGGGCACGGCCGTCCTCATCGATGACCGCGGTGTGCCACGGGTGCGCTGCGCGTGCGGAAATCCGCTGCTCCCGCCGGTCGCCGTACAGGGCACGCCCCGGCGCACGGGTGACAACTGGCCCGCGTACCGCCCGTCGAAGGTCGTGGCGGTGGCGCCGGCGGTCCAGGTGGTGAACGTGTTCATCATCTTCGACCCGCAGCAGGAGCAATGGTTCGCGCGCGACGCGGGCGACACCGGCGGCAGCGACAAGGAAACCCCGCCGCCCGTGACCGACCCGGCGCCGTCCGCGGACTCGTCGGCGCCGTCCACGTCGGCCTGCCCGTCGCCGTCCGTCAGCGGATCCGGGTCCCCGGACCCCGGCGGGTCCACAGGTACGTGTCCCCCGTCCTCGGCGTCACCGTCGCCGCCGTCCTCGCCGCCCGAGTCGTCGCCGTCGTCGCCGTCCTTGGAGCCGCCGTCCTCCGCACCCCCGACGTCACAGCTGTCCCCCGAGTCCTCGGCGGAGGATTCCCCGGCGCCGCCTTCGGCGCAGTCCGGCTCGGCGGCCCCTGCGGACGTCTACTAGGGGGTGTCGTTCGGATCAGGCTGGGCTCGCGGGGCCCGGCCTGATCAGGTCATCTGACGCCGCACCAACTTGTGGAGGTGCCCGTCGGCGGCGAGCAGCTCGCCCGGCGGGCCCTGTTCGACGATCCGGCCGTCCGCCATCACGATCACCCGGTCGGCGTCCATGACGGTGGACAGCCGGTGGGCGATCACCAGGCGGCTGGCGCTCAGCCTGCGGGTGCTCTCGGTCACGATCCGCTGGGTCTCGTTGTCCAGCGCGCTCGTCGCCTCGTCGAAGAACAGGATGCGGGGGCGGCGTACGAGCGCCTGGGCAATCATCAGACGCTGGCGCTGACCGCCTGAGATGGCGCCACCGTCGGAGATCATGGTGTGCATCCCCATCGGCATACCTCTGATGTCCTCGGCAAGTCCCGCCATTTCGGCGGCCTCCCACGCCTCTTCCTGACTGAAGGCCTCGGTGCCGCAGATGCAGTCCAGGATGGAGCCGCTGAGCGGCTGCGCGTTCTGCAGGACGACCCCGCACTGACGGCGTACGGCCGCCCTGTCCAGCGCCGCCAGGTCCTGGCCGTCGTACAGCACACTGCCCGAGGCCGGTCGGTCGAATCCGATCAGCAGCCGCAGGAGCGTCGACTTCCCGCACCCGCTGGGGCCAACGACCGCCACGAACTCGCCCGGCCGTATCGTCAGCGACACGCCGTCGATGACCAGGGGCCCCTCCTCGGTGTAGCGGAAGGAGAGGTCCCTGGCCTCGATCCCGCCGGACAGCTCCCCGGGTTGCGCGCCGGCGTCTCCGGCCTCGGTCGCCTCGTCCAGGACCGGCTTGAGCTGCTCGAACATGGGCTGCACCGCGGCGGCCGACACCAGCGCGCCGGTGAGCTGGGTGACCGAGGTCAGCAGCATCGTCACGGACGTGTTGAAGGTCAGGAACTCCCCGGCCGACATGCTGCCGCGGGCCGGTCCCGCCAGCAGGATGAACATGGTGAGCGAGCACACCGGCAGATAGACGGCGTCGAGGACCGTGGTGAGGTTCTTGACGCGGCCCGCCCGCTGTTGCAGTTCGCGGGAGCGGGCGAACTCGCGGGCCCAGGCGGCGTAGGCGAAGCTCTCCGCCCCGGCGACCCGCAGCTTCGGCAGCCCGCGCAGCGTCTGGAACGCCTGGTTGTTGAGTTTGTTGCCCAGCTCGACCAGCTGGCGCTGCCATCGCAGCTGCCACAGCCCCATCCCGAGGAACACCGCTCCGATGGCGAGCAGCATGGCGATGGCCGCCAGCGCCAACGGCACGCTGTACCAGAGCAGTAGGGCGATGTTCATCGCACCGACCGTGCTCGACTGCACGACGACAGGTCCGATGCCGGACGCCAGCCGCCGGATGGAGCTGACCCCCATCGCCGCACTCGCGAGCTCTCCGGTGGAGCGCTCGGTGAAGAACCGGGTCGGCAGCCGCAACAGCCGGTCCCACACCGCTGGTTGCAGGACGCTCTCGATGCGCCCCTCGATGCGCAGGACGGTGAGATTCTGCAGCAGCATGAACGCGGCGGACACCATGGCCGCGATCATGAGGGCGAGCGAGACCTGGACGATGAGGCCGGTGCGGGCCGTGGGCACGTAGACGCCGAGCACCTGCCCGGTCGCGATCGGCACGAGTGCGCCGAGGCCCACCGTCACGAGCACTCCGAGAAGCAGAGTGCGCAGATCCATGCCCGCGCCGCGCAGGCCGAAGCACAGCAGCCGCCAGGTGGTCATGGGGCGCTCGGGCAACGGGCGGTAGAACATCACGGCGCGCGCTTCGAGTTCCGGTGCGCTGTCCGCGCCGAGGCGTCTGCGCAGTCCCGATGCCGGGTTCACCGCCTCGTAGCGGCCGCGGCGCCACAGCAGGGCGACCGGAGCTCCGGACTTGGCCCAATGCCCCACCAGGGGCCCGGAGTTGGTACGCCACCAGCGTCCGTCGAGCCTGACCGGGCGGGTGCGGATCTGTGAGCCGATCGCTATGCGCTCGACCGGGGTGACGCGGTCGCTGTCGCCGGCCGAGCGGGCCTTGGACGGCTCGGTGAGGGTGATCCCCGCCGCCTCCGCGACCCGGCGGCAGACGGCGAACGTGGCGTCGTCGTTGCCCGCCCGGCCGACCGCACCGCCTGCCCGTCCGGACCGCTCCGGCCGTCCCATGGAGGCCAGCAGCGCCTGGTCGGCGCGGGCGCGGACGGCCTCCCCCGCCTTGATACCGGCCGCAGCCCGGTCCTCGTGCGCGCGCTCCAGCCGTTCGATCCTGCGGTCCACCGCGGACAGCAGCCGGTACTGCTGGTTGATCATCTGCTGCCACATGGCGCCCTCGATCAGCAGCGCGTCGGCCGCCTCGGCGCTGTACTCGGCGCCGTACTGCACGCTTCCCGGGGCGACCGGCATCCACAGGATGTCGTCGTCGGCCACGGCCTCGTCGATGGAGGGACGGCCGTCCAGCGGGGCCTCGAACAGGACACCCAGGCTGCGGCCGACTCCGAGCGCGAAGGCGTGCTCCAGCGGTGTCGGGGCGGCTGCGCCGGTCTCGTACGGGGGCGCGTGGTACGGCGGGGGCGCGTGGTGCGGATGCGGGTCGCTGGGGTTGGGATGGGCGTCGTACGCCCCCTGCTCGCCGTACTCCGGCCGGTGCAGTTCCCGCAGCGGTATCCGGCGCAGCAGACAGCCCTGGGAAGGTCTGCCGAGCAGGGTGTGGAGCGGGCCTTCGACCGGTCCGAGGAGCAGTGTTCCCGTCTCGATGCGGCCGAGGAAGTGCCAGTGGCCCTGCTGCGCGGCGTCGACCGCGAACAGGTCAAGGGCGCCGCCCACCACGAGCCACAGCACGTGCGGCCCCTCAAGCGGCAGGCTGCGCAGGCCGGTGCAGTCGACGGGCGTGCCCAGGCCGCCGAGCGCGTGCGTCACCGCGTCGTGGTCGCCGGCGGTGGTCGGGGCCGTGGTCATGTCAGTGCTCCTTGACCAGCTCGGCGTACGGGCCCCCGGCGATGACCAGGTCCTCGTGCCGACCGCGTTCGACGACCGTGCCATGGTCGAGGACCACGATCTCGTCGCTGTCGCGCACGGTGCTCAGCCGGTGGGCGATCACGACGCACGCGCAGCCGCGCCGTCGAAGATTCTCGATGATGATCTGCTCGGTCTGGGCGTCCAGTGCGCTCGTCACCTCGTCGAGTACCAGCACGCTCGGCCGCCGGACCAGCGCACGGGCGATCTCCAGACGCTGCCGCTGCCCGCCGGAAAAGTTGCGGCCGTCCTGCTCGACCCGGCCGTGGATCCCGCCGGGCCGCCGCACGATCACGTCGTCGTAGATCGCGGCGTCCCGCAGGGCGGTGACGACGGCCTCGTCCGTGATGGACGGGTCCCACAGCGCCACGTTGTCCCGGACCGTGCCTTCGAAGAGGAAGACGTCCTGGTCCACGAAGGACACCGACGCGGCCAGTGCGCTGCGCGAGATGTCCTCCAGGCGCTGTCCGTCGATCCGGATCGTCCCCTCCCATGGGCTGTAGAGGCCGGAGATCAGCCGGGAGACCGTGGACTTGCCACTGCCTGAGCCCCCGACGAGCGCGACCTGCCGGCCGGGGCCGACCTCCAGCGAGAAGCCGGTGAGCAGCGGCTTGTCGAGCGGGCTGTAACCAAACGTGACGTTCTCCAGCGTCACTTGGCCCTTGAGCCTGCGGGTGCTCGCGGCCGGCTCCCGGCGCGAGTACAGCGTGTCGACGGGGAAGCTCTCCACATCCTTGAGCCGGGCCATGTCCGCGGCGAAGTCCTGGATCCGGCCCGCGACACCGATGAGCCGGGTGATGGGCGCGGTGAAGCGCACCACCAGTGCCTGGAAGGCGACGAGCAGCCCGATGGAGATGGCGCCCTCCACGGCCCGCAGGCCGCCGATCCACAGGATCAGCGCACTGTTGAGCGTCGCGAGGGTGGGCGCGACGACGGCCAGTGCGGCGCTCGGCACACCGAGTCGCTGCTGGTCCTCCAGGGTGGTCGCATGCTGGCCGGCCCAGCGGCGGAAGTACCCGTTCTCGCCGCCGGTGGCCTTCATGGTCTCGATCAGCTGGAGACCGGTGTACGAGGTGTTGGTCAGCCGGGCACTGTCCGCCCGCAGCTTCTGCGTGTGGGTGGCGCGCAGCCGGATCACGATCCGCATCGCCACCACGTTGAGCAGGGCGATCAGCACTCCGATGACGGTGAGCTGAGGGTCGTACGTCCACAGCAGCAGGGCGTAGAGGATCACCACGATGCCGTCGACGCCCGCGGCGGCGAGGTCCCGTGCCAGGGTTTCGGCCACCGCGTCGTTGGACTGCAGGCGCTGCACCAGGTCGGCGGGGCTGCGCTGGGCGTAGAAGGTGACCGGCAGCCGCAGCAGGTGCCGCAGGAAACGGGCACTGCTGAGGGTGGAGGAGATGATGCGCCCGCGCAGCAGGTTCGCCTGCTGCAGTGCGGTCAGTGCGGCGGTGAGCACCACCAGCACGGCCATGGAGGCGAAGAGCGGGCCGAGCAGGGAGGTCTGATTGCCGATCAGGAACATGTCGATGTACGTACGGCTCAGCGCGGGCCCGGTCGCGCCGACCGCGACCAGCAGGAGGCTGGCGAGCAGGGCCGCCAGCAGGGTGCCCGTCGTACCCCGCAGCCGGGCGGGCACGGCGCCCATGATCCCCGGTTTGCGGCCGCCCCGGCGAAAGGAGTCGGTGGGCTCGAAGACCAGGGCGACTCCGGTGAAGCTGGTGTCGAAGTCCTCGGTCGTGACGAAGCGGCGGCCCTTGTCGGGGTCGTTGATGTGCACGCCGCGGCGGCCGAGCCGGCGTCCGGTGCCGTCGTAGACGACGTAGTGGTTGAACTCCCAGAACAGGATGGCCGGCGCCCGCACCTCGGCGAGTGCCGCCGCCTCCATCTGCATGCCCTTGGCCTGCAGCCCGTAACTCCGCGCCGCCTTCAGCAGGTTGCTGGCCCGCGAGCCGTCGCGGGAGACGCCGCACGCGATCCGCAGCTCCTCCAGCGGCACATGGCGCCCGTAGTGGGCGAGCACCATGGCCAGCGAGGCGGCGCCGCACTCCAGGGCCTCCATCTGGAGGACGGTCGGGGTGCGGACGGCCCTGCGCTTCTTGACCCCGGGCGCCTTGCCCGCCGGGGCGCGGCGCGTGCCGCGGCGCGGGGCCGGAGCCGGGGCCGGGGAGTTGCCGGGGCGATGCCGGCCGCGGCCCGCCGACGGCAGCTGCTGCTGTGCGGTCATGGAAGCAGCCAATCGATCGGATGCTGCTCGGCCAGCTGGATGGAGCCGGTGGCCAGGGTCAGGGAGTCGACCGCGAACGGCGGCCCGTCCGAGGAGGACCAGGCGTAGCCGGAGGGGGTGTGCGAGGACCGGTCGAGTCGCACCAGGACCGCCACGGGCTGCCCCTGCTTGGAGAACTGTTCGCCGAGCTGGCTGCTGCCGAGGAACGCGGTGATCCGCTGCCGGGTCTGCGCGGTCCGGCCGACCGCCTTCACCCGACCGCGCAGGACGCCGTACTGCTGGGTCGGCACGGACTGGACGGTGAGGTCCACGGGCGCGCCCACGGGCACCGTCGCTCCATCGGCCGCGGGTACGTACACCATCGCCATCAGCGGGTCGGAGGCACTCTTCACCTGCTCGACGGCCGCCACATCCGCTCCGGTGGTGACCACGGAGCCGATCGTGGCGACCAGGGCGGTCAGCCGGCCCGCGGCGATCGTCCGGACAAGGGTGGTGCCCTGTGCGGTACGGACCTTCACCAGAGGGGCGTTGGCGGCGACCCGGTCGCCTTCCTTGGCGAGTACGCCGGTGACCTGTCCCGCGACGGGGCTCTGCAGGACATAACTGCCCTGGGCGTGGGTGAGAATTCCAGGCGCCGCGATTGTGGAGGACACCACACCGGTCACCGCCCATACAGCGGCGGCAATCATGACGAATACGGTGACTGTCAGGACAAGGAGGCCCTGGGGCCGGGCAAAACGCACCGGCAAATCAATTTCTTCGGGCGATTGCAGCTTGGAAAGGGCCTGTTGACGGAATTGCACGGCATTCTTCCCTCAACCGCAATGGTCTGCCGGAGGCGAAAGTGTCAGGGGGCAGGGATATCAAGGGCAATGGGACGGCCGTGTGCCCCGGAACCGGGGGGAGGATCCGGGGCACACGCGGCCGGTCGGCAAGAGGGGGGCGCCGACCGGCCGGTGTCACCGTTCGTTCATGTGCCGCTCAGCGGCACATGAGCGGCTCAGATACCGGCGGCCAGGCCTGTGGCCAGGCCCGTGACACCAGTGGTGTTGAGGCCGGTGGCCGAGTCGGCGAGGCCGGTGACCGTGCCGACGGTGGTGTCGACGGTGTTGGTGGCAGTGCCGACCACACCGCCGAGCAGGCCGCCGGACACGTTGTCCAGGTCGGCGTCGGAGATTTCCTGGGTCGCAACCTGGGGAGTGGAGTTCATGATGAGCTTCCCTTCACACATGGATATCTCGAAATAATCGCGACCGGCCCCGTCAAGAGCACCGGTTGCGATGTGAACGATCAAAGCACGTAGGCATGTTGCGCGGCCAATCGGACAACTGCCCGGATGCTTCGAATGCCTTCATCGAATTACCTGACGTGCACATGCGTCCATGAATTGGTGCCAGCTCCTTCACACAACCGGAGGTGTGGCTTCCGCACGTCCGGTGCGTTATCGACGCCGAACTGGACATTCCCGCACCAAAGATCTTCGGGCCCGGCGGGGTCGGGGAGGACGCGCGCCAGGTCCGTACCAGGGAGTGCGCTGCCTGCGTATTCAGTGTGCAGATTCGCTGAAGGCGGCCGATCACAGGAGGCAGCCGCTCACAGAAGCGCCCGCTCGGGTACCTGCTCAACGCAGGACCGAACGGGCGCCAAAGAGTGGAACTTCAGGTCGCGGAGCTCACACTTTCCACCAGGTCAGGAATCCGCTCCACCACTTGCCCCGCTGCGGAGCGCCCTGCGTGGCCTGCGCATTGTTGTTTCCGGGCCTGGGGCCGCCGGCCCCGTAGGGCGCGGGCGCCTTTCGCTCCTTGCGTTCCGGGGTGAAGCGGGCGGGAAGAGACTTCAGCGCGCGGTGGAAGGGCCCCGGCCGCCACGCGAGCGTGTCCACGGGGACGGCCAGGTCGATGTCCGGCAGGCTGTTGAGAAGCTTCTCGATCGCCAGTACGGCGATCAGCAGGGCCGGGTCCTTCGCCGGGCAGGCGTGCGTTCCCGCGCCCCAGGCGAGGTGGGCCCGCTTGCTGAGCATCTGGCCGCTCGCGGAATTCGAGGACAGTGCGGGGTCGGAATTGGCCGCGGCGAAGCTGATGACCACGGGAGTACCCGCGGCCACCTCGACTCCACCGAGGTCGACGTCGTACACCGGGTAGTGCGAGGCGTAGTTGGCGATCGGCGGGCTGTTCCACAGCACGTCGTTGATCGCGTCCTCGACCAGCAGACCGGCCGTGTGCTGGCCACCGGAGTACTTGTCGTCGGAGAGCAGCAGCCGCAGCGCGTTGGCGATGAGGTTCTGGGTGGGTTCGGTGCCCGCCCCGATGAGCATCACGAGCTGATGGATCATCTCCTCGTCGCTGAGCCCCGCCTCGTGCTGCATCAGCCACGAGGTGATGTCCTCGCCGGGCTGTGTCCGCTTGAGCGTCACCAGCTCGAAGAGGGACGTGGTGAGCATCTCGTTGGCCCGCTCCACGTCCACGCCGTCGAAGATGCCGGAGAAACCGTGGAGCAGCCGGTCGCCGATCTCGGCGGGACACCCGAAGAGATCGTTGAAGACCAGCAGCGGCAGCAGCTGCGCGTAGTCCGCGATCAGGTCGGCCTCACCATGGCCGTCGAACTGGTCGATGAGGTAGGCGGCGACGCGGTCGACATGCCGGCTCATCCGGTGTGTGTCGATCCGGGCCAGCGAGTCGGTCACCGCCTGACGCAGCCTCAAGTGCTGGGCGCCGTCGGTGAACAGACAGTTCGGGCGGTACGCCATCATGGGGAGAACGGGGCTGTCCAGCTGCACCCGCCCCTCGCTCAGGGCGCGCCAATGGCGCGAGTGCCGGGCGAAGACGTCGGGGTTCTGCAGCACATGCAACGCCGCCGTGTAGTCGGTGACCAGCATGGCCTCCACTCCGGGGGCGAGCTCGACGGGACCGGCCGGTCCGTACCCGCGCAGGTGCTGGTAGAAGCCCTGCGGGTCGGCGGCGAATTCGGGCCCGTGCAGGGGGACACTCGCACCACTGTTGTGGGCCGGGCAGCCGGGCGGCGGGGCCTGGGCCTCCGGGGGGTATTGCATGCCGAACTCCTAGGAAAGGCGCGACTGGAGGTAACGGACGAGAGCGATGAGCGCGTTCGCCGATGAACGTTCGTCGCGCGCGTCGCAATTGACGAGTGGCGTCTCGGGAAGGAGATCGAGAGCCTCCCGTATCTCGTCGTCCACGTGGCTCGGGGTGTCGCCGAACCGGTTGACGGCGATGGTGTACGGAATCCCGTACTGCTCGACCAGATCCATCACGGGGAAGGACTCTTCGAGCCGCTCGGGGTCGACGAGGACCAGCGCCCCGAGGGCGCCTCGGGACATGTCTTCCCAGACCTGGACGAAGCGCTGCTGTCCGGGTGTCCCGAAGAGATAGAGGACGAGGTGCTCGCTGAGCGTCAGCCGTCCGAAGTCCATGGCCACCGTGGTGGTGGTCTTGCCGGGGGTGCCCTTGAGATCGTCGACCTTCTCGCCGGCCCGCGTCATGACCTCTTCGGTGCGCAGCGGCGGGATCTCGGAGAGCGTCCCGATCAGAGTGGTCTTGCCGACCGCGAAGTGCCCGACCACGAGGATCTTCGCCGCGGTCTGCACCGAATCACTCAGGTAAGTGCGGTCATCCAAAGCGGGCTTGGAGGCCATTGAGCACCTCCTCAAGAATCCGCCGCTCGACGGGCTCGGCGCGTGGGATGGGTGTGCGCGTGAAGAGGTATCCCGCGCCCTTGAGGTCGGACAGCAGGAGCCTGACGATGCCGACGGGCAACTGTGTGTGTCCGGCGATCTCCGCGACCGCGAGGTAGCCGCCCGAGCAGAGCTCGACCAGACGGCGCTTCTCCGGATCGAGGAGATCCGTTCTGGGGGCCTCGTCGGCCACAGTGATCAAAGTGATCAGCGACAGCTCATCGTAGTCCAGCAGACTGCGGCCATTGGTGATCACATACGGCCGCACTAATTGGGGTGCTTCCGGTCCCTGCTCGGGATCGTCCGGTGTCGTCATGCCTTGGTATCAGCAATCTCGCGAGGGGGGCTGGTCAGGGCCTTGCCGAGTTGACCGACGAGCTGCTGCATACGGAAGGTGATCTCGGCCATGTCGACCTCGGGGGAGGCGGATACGGCGAGATAGGCACCTTCGCCCGCGGATATGAGAAAGACCCAGCCGTGCTCGAATTCGACGAGGGTCTGGCGCCAGGTCGGGCGGTCGCTCGGTGGTCTGCCACAGAAGTCGGCCACCGTGCGGGAGAGAGACTGCATGCCGCTCATCGCCGCGGCCAGGGTGTCGGCGTGGTCCCTGCCGACTTCCTTCGAGCGGGCCATGAGCAGGCCGTCCGCGGAAACGAGAATCGCGTGGCGTGCCTCGGGCACTTCCAGAGCACTGTCAAGCATCCACGACAGGTCGTAATTCACTGAGCCTCATGCCCTTCGCTACTTGCGCTGGTTGAACGTCGTCCTGAGTGCGTCCCCCGTTGAAATGCCCCCATGACAGAGGCGATCTGTTCTGTCGATCGTGCCGGTGCGGCGTCCGTGTCGGCCGTGTCGGCCGTGGGCACGATCGAAATCGCGCCCCTGCGCCGACGTTTGGGCAAGCCTCCGAAGGTGGTCGCCGCAGCCACCGGAATCTCTTCGGATTCGACCGCGGGCGCGGAAAATTCGCCCATCGGGGGATTTTCCTTGACCTCGCGCACCTCGCGCTTGCGTACGGGCGCCTCGGGCCTGTGCTCGGGTTCCGGCATGGCGGTGAGGAGTTCGTCGGGCAGCAGCACCACGGCGCGTACCCCTCCATAGGGAGAGGTCGAGTCGACGGAGACACTGAATCCGTACCGTGCGGCCAGTACACCGATCACGGTGAATCCGAACTGCGGCGGATTCCCGAGCCCCGAGACTCCTGGCGAGCGCTCACTCGAAAGGAGCTTCGCCGCCCGGCTCTTCTCCTCCTCGTTCATTCCCACACCGGCGTCGTCGACAATGATGCAGACGCCCTTCGGCACCGGGCGGATGTTGATCTCGATCATTGTTTCTGGCGACGAGTAACTCGTGGCATTGTCGAGCAGTTCCGCGAGGGTGAGCGCGACCGGTTCCACGGCCTTGCTGACGATGGCGAAATTGCTCTGCGTGCGGATCTCGACCCGGGCGAAGTGCCGGATGCGGCCCTTCGCGCTGCGCACGACATCGTACAGCGACGCGGCCGTCCGCTGTCGGCCGAGCCAGCCGTCGCACAGCACGGCGATGGACTGGGCGCGCCGCGCGAATTGCGAGTTCATATGGTCGATGTCCAGCAGGTCCTGGAGAATCTGCTGGTCGCCGTACTTGCCCTGCAACTTGCTGATGGCGAGCTGCTGTTCGCTGGCGAGTCCCTGAAGCGTACGCATCGCCGACTTCAGCGCGGTCTTGGTGTCGTCCTCGGCGCGCTCCTTCGCCTCTTGCACCGACTCCGCGTAATGCTCTTCAAGAGTGGCGTAATGTGAGGCGAGTTCCAGCTTTTCCTTGCGCAGTCCGTTGGTGGTTTTCCTGCCACGGACCAACGCGGTCGCGGCAACAGGAGTTCCAGCAATCAATGCCCACAGCGCTGGGTCCTGGAAGTATTGATTCATAAGGCTCTCTTTGAGTGGCTGGGCCGCCGTCCGCAGAATATCCGGGGAATGCGTCCGGGTGCGCTCATGCTCTCGGGGCCACCGGATCGGGCGCCGCGCGTCCTCTCCTGCCCGACTGCCTCAAAAGGCCCGGCTGATGGCATAGCTCTCCCCGGGGGTGGCCGAATCCTGGGCTGACGCGGTACGTTTTCGCGCCATAGCGGCTCCCCCGCCGCCTGGCAAGCGTTGATGACCTTACCATCACTCGATGGGGTGGTGATCAAGTAGTTTCCTCTCTCTTCTGGGTATCTGACGGAAATTCAGCAGAGGTTGCTGTATGGGGACTTGACGGCATTTGATGCCATGTCAGTAATGTGGCCACCTCTCGTGGTGGCCTGTCAGGCCCGGAGTCGAAGGAGGCCGCGCGGGGTGCAGCGGTATCCGGCCGGGCCCAGTTACGCGCGGCGGCCCCTGCGCCTACACTGACTCCCCCGAGATGCCCATTGACCTGGCACAACGAGGAGCAGCCCGATGTTCTACAACCTGCTCAAGTACGTGCTTCTCGGCCCGTTGCTGAGGCTGCTCTTCCGGCCCAGCATCGAAGGACTCGATCACATCCCCGAGGACGGCGCCGCGATCGTCGCCGGCAACCACCTGTCGTTCTCCGACCACTTCCTGATGCCCGCGATCATCAAGCGGCGCATCACCTTCCTCGCCAAGGCCGAGTACTTCACCGGCCCCGGTCTCAAGGGCCGTCTGACCGCCGCGTTCTTCCGCAGCGCCGGGCAGATCCCGGTCGACAGATCGGGCAAGGAGGCAGGGAAGAACGCCATTCGTGAGGGGCTCGGTGTCCTGCACAAGGGCGAGTTGCTCGGGATCTACCCGGAGGGCACGCGCTCGCACGACGGCCGCCTCTACAAAGGCAAGGTCGGGGTGGCCGCCATGGCGATCAAGGCGCAGGTGCCGGTGGTGCCGTGCGCGATGGTCGGCACGTTCGAGATCCAGCCGCCCGGTCAGACGGTGCCCCGCATCAAGCGCGTCACCGTCCGCTTCGGTGAGCCGATGGACTTCACGCGCTACGCGGGCATGGAGAACCAGAAGGCGGCGCTGCGTGCGGTCACCGACGAAATCATGTACGCGATTCTCAACCTGTCCGGGCAGGAGTACGTGGACCGGTACGCGGCCGAAGTGAAGGCCGAAGTCAAGGCCGAGGTGAAGGCCGAGCAGACGAAGAAGTTCCCCAGGCTGCATCGCTGACCGCGAATCGGCGCACAGCGAACGGGCCCGATCCGGTGGCCGTGCCCCCCGTAGCATCCCGGGCATGAGCAGAGGAATCGCGTGTGTACTCGGGGCGACAGGACAGCTCGGGCGGCCCGCCGTGCGGGCTCTCGCCGCGGACGGCTGGGACGTGCGGGCCGCCTCGCGCAGCGGCCGCCGGGACGACTCCTGGCCCCAGGATGTAAGGACCGTCCGGGTCGACCGGGACGAGGAGGGGGCGCTGGCCGCCGCGCTCGGCGACGGCTGCGACGTGCTGGTCGACATGGTCGCCTTTGGCCGTGACCACGCCCGGCAGCTGATCGCCCTCGCGGACCGGGTCGGGTCCGCGGTGGTCATCTCCAGCGGCGCGGTCTACGCGGACGACCGGGGCCGCAGCTTCGACACCCAGAATGAGCCGGGCGGCTTCCCCCGCTACCCGGTGCCGATCCTGGAGAGCCTACCGACGGTGGCGCCGGGAGACACGACGTACAGCACCTGCAAGGCAGCCCTGGAAGAGGAGTTGCTGGCGAGCACGCTGCCGACGACGCTGCTGCGGGCGGGCGCGGTGCATGGGCCGTACTGCCGGACTCCGCGCGAACTGTTCTTCGTGAAGCGCGGGTTGGACGGTCGCAAGGTGCGGGTGCTGGCGTTCGGCGGGAAGAGCCGGTTCCACCCGGTGCATGTCTCCAACGTCGCCGAGATGATCCGGCTGGCCGCGCGCAGGCCCGGCTCGCGGGCGCTCAACTCGGGGGACCCCACGGCTCCGACCGTCGCCGAGATCGCTACGGCGATCGACCGGGTCATGGGCCTGGAGACCGAGACCGTCCTGGTGGACGGCCCGGCGCCGGTCGGGGATGTCGGGCTGAGCCCATGGGGTATCGAGCATCCCCTCGTGTTCGACATGACCGCCGCCGAACGCGAGTTGGGCTACCGGGCCGTCACCACCTACGCGGAGTCGCTGCCGGCGACGGTCGCATGGCTGGTGCGGGAGCTGGACGGCAGGGAGTGGACGGAGGCCTTCGCCAAGATGGCGCAGCGCGACGGTGATCTCTTCAAGTACGCCGAGGAGGACGCCTGGCTGGCACAGCGAAAGTAGCGATACGGCGGTGTGAAGGAGATGAAGAAGGGGCGGCCGGAAGTCCGGCCGCCCCTTCTTGCCTACTTACTTGCCTACTTGCCTGCCTACTTGCCTGCCGTGAACCGTTACGGCTTCGGCGTGGCGTGCGGTGCGCACGTCACGTCGCGGCGGTCGGTCTTCCCAGTGAGCAGGTAGGTGTCGACCCGGTCGTTGACGCACGGGTTGGCGATCCCGGTGACGCCGTGCGAGCCGGCGCCCTTCTCGGTGATCAGGCGCGAGCCCTTGAACCGCTTGTGCAGCTCGACGGCGCCCTCGTACGGAGTGGCGGCGTCACGCTCGGCCTGGACGATCAGCACCGGCGGCAGTCCCTTGCCGGACTTCACGTTCAGCGGGGTCTGCTGCTTGCTGGACCAAGTGGCGCAGGGCAGGTTCATCCACGCGTTGGCCCACGTCATGAACGGGTGGTCCTTGTGCAGCCGGGTGTTGTCCCGGTCCCACTTCTTCCAGCTGGTCGGCCACTTGGCGTCCGTGCACTCGACGGCCGTGTAGACGGCGTTGCCGTTCTCCGCGGACGCGTTGCCTTTGGTGTCCGACAGGTCGGGGGCGATGGCGTCGATGAGCGCCTGGGTGTCACCGGCGACGTACTTGCTCCACGTCTGAGCAGTGGGCACCCAGGCCGAGTCGTAGTACGGCGCGCTCTGGAAGAACCCGACCAGTTCGGCGGGGCCGACGATGCCGCCGAGCGGCGCCTTCTTGGCGGTGGCGCGCAGCTTGACCCACTGCTGCTCGACCTTCTCGGGGGTGTTGCCGATGTGGAAGGTGGCGTCGTTGGCGGCGACCCACTTCTTCCAGTCGTTCCAGCGCATCTGGAAGGCGACGTCCTGGTCCAGGTTGGCCTGGTACCAGATCTTCTCCTTCGACGGGTTGACCACGCTGTCGACGATCATGCGGCGGACGTGGTTCGGGAACAGGGTCCCGTAGACCGCGCCGAGGTAGGTGCCGTAAGAGACGCCGAGGAAGTTCAGCTTCTTCTCACCGAGCGCGGCGCGGACGACGTCCAGGTCGCGTGCGGTGTTCGGCGTGGTCATGTGCGGCAGCAGCCAGCCGCTGCGCTCCTGGCAGCCGTCCGCGTACTCGGCGGCGAGCTTGCGCTGGGCGCGCTTGTCGGCCTCGCTGTCGGGCACCGGGTCGAGCTTCGGCGCCTTGACGAACTCCTGCGGGTCGATGCAGGAGATCGGCGAGGAGTGGCCGACGCCGCGCGGGTCGAAGCCCACGAAGTCGTACGCCTTGGCGGCCTTCGTGTAGATCGGGTTCTTGGTGGTGACCCGGGTCGGGAACCGCAGGCCCGAGCCGCCGGGGCCGCCGGGGTTGTAGAGCAGGGCGCCCTGGCGGTCCTTCTTGGAGCCGGTGTTGCCGATACGGTCGACCGCGATCTTGATCTTGCGGCCGTTCGGTTTCGCGTAGTCGACCGGGACGCTGACGTAGCCGCACTGGATGGGCTTCGCGAATCCCCAGTCGGCCGGACAGTCGGTCCAGTCGATGCCCGCCTTCGCCGCGCGGTCCGCGGCGATCTGCGTCCCCCGTGCCTCCGACGTGCTGTGGCGCTGGCCGTCGGCGCTGGCCGACGGCGCGATTATCGCGCCGGCCATCAGTGTTCCCGCAATCAGAGTGCCGGCCGAGCCGAGCACTGCCGTACGCCTCAAGTGGTGCCTCCCCCTGTTTCAGTTGTGTCATGTGTGACGCAAGTGGTCAGTCAGTCGGTGTACGGCTGAATCCTGTCGTCTCAAGTGCCCCGGGCAACAGGCCGGACCGGTGTTTCTTTGCCAATCCCATAACCGGTGAGCCGTGTCCCGGTGAGCGGTGCAGGCGGAAGCTACCGAGGAACGACCATTTGGGCCGCTTCGTCCAGGACCCGGCGCAGCAGCAGCGCGTCGGACGCCACCGCCGTGACCAGCACCGCGGGTCCAGCGAGCGGAGTGAGCACCGCACTGTCCCCGAGCAGCCGCGCCTCGGGGCGTTCGGACGCGAACCTCGGGTCCACCACGAGCAGCTGGCCGGTCGCGCGCGCGCCGCCGAGCACCGCTCCCCCGTCCCAGCCGCCGGGCGCCCCAGGACCGTAGGAGAGCTCCTGATCCAGGAGCGGCCGGCCCGCCCGGCGCACGGTCAGCCGGGTGGTGAGCGTGCCGGGGTCCTCGCCGTGGCGGCCGAGGATCTGCTCCTCGCGCAGCACCAGGCGCGCGGAGGCGGCGAGTTCGACCCGGGTGGTCATCCGCAGATCGCTGCCGTACGCGGAGATCAGCTGCTCCGGCAGCCAGTCCAGCCGGGCGTCGTCGCCCACCGTCAGCCGTACGTCGTAACAGGCGTGGGCCGCGGTCCGCCCGGGAAGGGCGACCGTCGCCGCGGCCGAGTCCACGCACAGCGCGGCGCCGGCTCTCACCTCCGCCTCGACGGCCAGCCGGTCGCCGCCCAGTGGCGCGCTCATCGCACCGACGACGGTGACCCGGGCGTACGGTCCGGTGGTGCGGGTACGGCGCAGGGCGAGCGGCCCGTCGCTCTCCAGCACCGGCAGACTCGTACCGCCCCGGCCGTCGGGGGTGGCGGTGATACGGGCTGTCGCCGCGACACCCGCCGCGGCGGGCGACGAGCCGACGCGGGACGACTCGACGGCGGGCGTTGCCTCGGCTCGGGTGGCCGCGACCGTCGGTGCGGCGTTCATGAGCGTCACGCGGACCAGGCGGCAAGCTGCTCGCGGACCCAGTCGGTGATCGGCCGTACGCCGTCACCCGAGGTCAACGAGGTGAAGACCACGGGGAGTTCGCCGCGCTGCTCCTTGGCGTCGCGGGCCATCCGGCCGAGGTCGGAGCCGACGTAGGGCGCGAGGTCGGTCTTGTTGACGACCAGCAGGTCGGCGGTGGTGACGCCGGGCCCGCCCTTGCGCGGGATGTCGTCACCGCCCGCCACATCGATGACGAAGACCTGCGCGTCGACCAGCCCCTTGGAGAAGGTCGCGGTGAGATTGTCGCCGCCGGACTCCACCAGGATCAGATCGAGCGGCCCCACCGAGTCCTCCAGATCCTCGACCGCTTCGAGGTTGGCCGAGATGTCGTCCCGGATGGCGGTGTGCGGACAGGCCCCCGTCTCGACGGCCTGGATGCGCTCGGGCGGCAGCACCGCGTTGCGCAGCAGGAATTCGGCGTCCTCGCGCGTGTAGATGTCGTTGGTGACGACGGCGATGGACAGCTCCGTGCGCAGGGCCCGGCAGAGCGCGGCGACGGTCGCGGTCTTCCCGGAGCCGACCGGGCCGCCGAGCCCGATGCGCAGCGCGCGCCGCCGGCCGTCGGGGCGTACGGCGTCGGCGCTGACCGCGGCGGGGCCGGTGTGCGAGTGGTCGAGGTGCATGGGGCGGCTCTCCTAGGGAGTGTTACGAGGCGAAGAGGCGTACGGGCCAGGCCGCGTGCGCCTGGGCCGTGATGTCGAGCAGCGGCGCGGACGCGGCGGGCAGTGCGCCGGTGCCTTCGGCGAGCGCGAGCCCGGCGGCTTCGGCGGCCCGCCGCGCGACCTGGTCGAGTTCGGGTGCGAGGCGGGCGAGGACGGCGGTGGCCTCGAAAGGGTCCAGGCCGAGCAGGCGCACGGTCGCGGTCGTGGGGCCGCTGACGCTTTCGTACGCGGCGCAGTGTGCGGCGTCCTCGGGGCCGAGCCCCGCCGCGCGGGCGGTCAGGCCGAGCACGACGGGCTGGTGGGCGCCGCGTGGGCGCGCCGTGGCGAGCGCGTCGAGCTCGGCGCACGGCCAGGTGGCGCGGGCGGCGCGCATCAACTGCCGGCCGAGCTTGCGCGCCGTGGCCCGCAGGGCGGGTGAGGGCGTGCGGGCGTCGGCGGCCTCGTCGAGGTCGAGCGGGTCGATTCCGGCTGCGGCGGCAGCGGCGAGCGCCGCCGCGGTGAGCCCGGTGGTGTGCAGTCGTCCCCGGCAGAAGGCCGCGAGGTCGGGGGCGCTGCGGATGCGGCCCGCCTTGACGGCCGCTTCCGCCCCGCCCGAGTGGGCGTGGCCGCCGGCGGGGAAGCGGCCGTCGGCGAGGACGAGCAGGGCGGCGCGGCTCATCAGTGGCTCACCATCAGTAACTCATCATCAATAGCTCATCAGAAGAGGAAGTAACGCTGGGCGAGCGGGAGTTCGGCGGCGGGGGCAGGGTCGACCGGGTCGCCGTCGATGGTCACGGTGAAGGTGTCGGGGTCGACCTCGACACGCGGGAGCGCGTCGTTCTCCCGCATGTCGGCCTTGGTGAGCCCACGGGTGCTGGTGATCGGCACGAACTGCTTGCCGAGGCCGAGCCGCTCCCCCAGGCCGTCCTCGATCGCCGCCCCGGTGACGAAGTTGACGGAGTTGCCCGCCGGGGCCCTGCCGAGCGCGCCGAACATCGGCCGGGGCAGCACCGGTTGCGGGGTCGGGATGGAGGCGTTGGCGTCGCCCATCTGCGCGTACGCGATCTGTCCGCCCTTGATGACCAACTGCGGCTTGACGCCGAAGAAGACCGGGTCCCACAGCACCAGGTCGGCGAGCTTGCCGGTCTCGACGGAGCCGATCTCGCGGTCCAGGCCTTGGGCGACCGCCGGGTTGATGGTGTATTTGGCGACATAGCGACGTGCGCGGTGGTTGTCGGCCCGGCCGTCTCCCGGCAGCGGGCCGCGGCGCTTCTTCATCACGTGCGCGGTCTGCCAGGTGCGCATCGCGACCTCCCCGATACGGCCCATCGCCTGGGAGTCGGAGGAGATGATCGAGATGGCGCCGATGTCGTGCAGGATGTCCTCGGCCGCGATGGTGCTCGGCCTGATCCGGGACTCGGCAAAGGCCAGGTCCTCCGGCACGGCCGGGTTGAGGTGGTGACAGACCATCAGCATGTCGAGGTGTTCCTCGATGGTGTTGACGGTGTGCGGCCGGGTCGGATTGGTCGAGCTGGGCAGCACATAGGACTCGGAGACGACCGTGATGATGTCGGGCGCGTGCCCGCCGCCCGCGCCCTCGGTGTGGTACGCGTGGATGGACCGCCCGGCGATGGCGGCGAGGGTGTCGCCGACGAACCCGGCCTCGTTCAGGGTGTCGGTGTGGATGGCGAGCTGCGCGCCCGTCTCGTCGCAGACGCTCAGGCAGGCGTCGATGACGGCGGGGGTGGCTCCCCAGTCCTCATGGATCTTGAACCCGACCGCCCCGCCCCGCAGTTGGGAGTACATCGCCTCGCGGGACATCGTGTTGCCCTTGCCGAGCAGTCCGATGTTGACCGGGTAGTGCTCCAGCGCCTCGAACATCCGGGCCAGGTGCCAGGGCCCCGGCGTGACAGTGGTCGCCTTGGTGCCCTCGGCGGGGCCTGTGCCGCCGCCGACGAGGGTGGTGGTGCCCGAGGAGAGTGCCTGGTCGACGACGGTGGGCGAGATGAAGTGGACGTGGGCGTCGATGGTCCCGGCGGTGAGGATCTTGCCGTTGCCCGCGATGATCTCGGTCTCGGGCCCGATGATCAGGTCGGGGTGTACGCCGTCCATGGTGTCGGGGTTGCCGGCCTTGCCGATGCCGGTGATCCGGCCGTCCCTGATGCCGACGTCGGCCTTGACGATGCCCCAGTGGTCGAGGACGACCACGCCGGTGATGACGGTATCGGGGGCGCCTTCGGCGCGGGTGGTCCTGGCCTGGCCCATCGACTCGCGGATCACTTTGCCGCCGCCGAACACCGCCTCGTCCCCCGCGCGGCCGGGTCCGCCCGAGTGGTCCTCCTCGATCTCGATCAGCAGGTCGGTGTCGGCGAGCCGGATGCGGTCGCCGGTGGTGGGGCCGAACAGGTCGGCGTACACCGCGCGATGGAGCTCAGGCATCGAGGGACCCTCCGGTCTCCCCACGCAGACCCGCGACGATGCGCAGACCGCCGATGGGGACGAGTTCGACGTCGACGGGGATACCGGGCTCGAAGCGCACGGCGGTGCCCGCGGCGATGTTGAGCCGCAGGCCATGGGCGACGGTGCGGTCGAAGTCGAGGCCGGGGTTGGCCTCGGCGAAGTGGTAGTGGGAGCCGACCTGGACGGGCCGGTCGGCGGCGTTCAGGACGGTGAGGCGGGTGACGGCGCGGCCCTCGTTGATGCGCACAGGACCGTCGCCGTAAAGAATTTCCCCAGGGATCATCGCCGAGGCCCCGTCAGACGATCGGTTCATGGACGGTGACGAGCTTGGTGCCGTCCGGGAAGGTCGCCTCCACCTGTACGTCGTGGATCATCTCGGGGATGCCCACCATGACGTCGTCGCGGCCGAGCACCTTGCGGCCGGACGACATGAGTTCAGCGACGGTGCGGCCGTCCCTGGCCCCTTCGAGGATGTGCGCGGTGATGAGCGCGACCGTCTCGGGGTGATTGAGCTTCACCCCGCGCGCCCTGCGCTTCTCCGCCACATCGGCGGCCACATGGATGAGCAGTCGTTCCTGCTCGTGCGGAGTCAGTTGCACGTGCCCACCTCACAGTTGTCCCGCCCAGAACCGTAGGGGCGCAGCGGGACCCTAGCCCACTTCAACACTCTGTTGACCTGCGCTTGAGGACCTCACGGCCTGAGGTTGAACGTTAGGGGTGAAGTTTTTCCGGCGCGTTAACTGATCTTGGGTTGTTGCATGGACATCAGCCCCCGCAGCCTGTCCTCCAGCACGTCGACCTCCACGTCGCCGAAGAGCGCCTGCTGGGCGATGAAGCCCTGGGCGATGGCGATGAGGGTGCGGGCCACCTGGTCGGGTGGGACGTCCGAGGCCATCAAGCCGTTGTCGCGGTAGGCCTCCACCAGCTTGGCCCAGGACAGCCGCAGTCCGCCGTACCCCTCGTCCAGCGTGGCGGCGAGCTGCTCGTTGCGCAGGGTCTCGGTCCACACCTGGACGCGGCGGCGGCCCGCACCGCCATCGAGGACCAGGTCGTATACGGCGCGGTGGTCGTCACCCCGAAGGGGCCCGAGCTGCTGACCGCCTCCGCCGCGAGCCCCGTGGTGGCCCAGCTGCTGCGCGAGGCAGTGACCGCTCAGGCCCCGCCCGGCACACAGGTGCGGTTCACGGATGTGGCCGCCGCCCCCGCCGGGGACCCACGCGGCAGCGGACGGGGGCACACGCCCTTTCGCGTACACGCCCTATCTGCACGCTCAGCTCTCGCGGTGGCCGTCGCCGTGTTCGGTTCGGTGCTCCACGCCGTGTTCGGTACCGCGTTCGATGCGGTGCTCGGCGGCGATGCCGAAGCGCCGCCGTTCGCCCGGAGCGGACGCGAGCGAGCCGATGGTGGAGACGGAGCTGATCACCTGCTCCTCGGCCACCTCCGCGTCGCTTTCGAGTCGCTGCAGGTCAGCGGCGGAAACCAGCGCCACGAGCGGCTTCCCGTGACGTGTCACGACCACCCGCTCCCCGCCGTACACCACACGGTTGATCAGCTCGGCGAGCTCTGCTCGGGCTTGCGTCACCGGAATCTCGTAGGCCATGCTCCCCATATTACGGCTTGTACGTCCTGTACATTTTTTACAGAAACTGAGCACGAGCCCGAGCAGCATGAGGAGAGCCACTGCCATGCACCGCATCTCTGCCCCCGCCGCGCGCCATGTACTTCCCGAGTTCACGGAGCGCACCAGCACCGGGACCCGAACCATGGATCCGTACTCCAGGCTGCTGGAGGAGCGCATCGTCTTTCTGGGAACGGCTGTCGACGACACGGCCGCCAACGACGTGATGGCGCAGTTCATGTACCTCGAACACGCCGCCCCCGACCGGGACATCTCGCTCTACATCAACTCCCCCGGCGGTTCGTTCACCGCCATGTCCGCGATCTACGACACGATCCAGTTCGTCACCTGCGACGTGGAGACGATCTGCCTGGGCCAGGCCGCCTCCTCCGCCGCCGTGCTCCTCGCGGCCGGCGCCCCCGGAAAGCGGCTCGCCCTGCCGGGTGCGCGGGTGGTCCTCAGCCAGCCCTCCATCGACCAGCCCCTGCGGGGCCAGCCGTCGGATCTGGAGATCGAGGCGCGGGAGCTGCTGCGCATGCGCGAGATGCTCACCGAGCTGCTGGCGCGCCACACCGGGCAGAGCCTGGAGCGCGTCGGCGAGGACATCGAGCGCGACAAGATCTTCGATGCCGGGGCGGCCGAGGCGTACGGCCTGGTGGACCACATCGTGCAGAGCCGCAAGGACACCCACGCCTCCCCCTCACCGAGGTGAGCCGCGATGCTGCCGCCCGAGCCGCCTCCGCTGCCCGCGCTCACCCGCGCCGAGGGTGAGTTCGTCGACCGCTATCTCGAAGTGGTCGATCTGCTGGGACGGATCAACCCGGCGCGCGCAACGGACACCTATGGGGCACTGCGGGCCGCGCAGGCCCTCGCCTCGAAGGCTCCCGCGCTGCGGGACGCCCTCACTCTGATGCACGAGCGGGGCGAAACCAGGGTGCACGCCGCCACTCTGACGCGGGCACTGCGCGTTCTCGACGGGGAGCGGCGCTCGGGACGGGTCACCGTGCCACCGGTTTCATCGAGTTGACGGCGCTCGGCTCGGCCTTCGAGCCGCTCGTCGTACGACACGCGCTCCCTCGAATGGCGTAGTCGAGGGGTGGACAGGAGTACCGCTCGACTTGCACATCGCACCTACACACCATCCGGAATGAATCACTCCGGTGCTGGTACAGCGGTCCCCACGCACCGACGACGGCGGACGCAATCACCCTTGTCCACCCGAACGGTTCAGTGGTGAGGAGCCTCACAAAACGTCATTTCAGCTCGGAAAACAGACGGGGCATGGGTCAAGATCCCTGGGACGACAAGCCCCTGCCACACGGCGGGGCGGTCCGGGTGGACGCTTAGTCCTGCCGCCTCCCGGATGCCTGGTCGACAGAGTGCAACGGCAGGAGTGGAGGACCCAAGCGCGTCGGGATGGCCTGGCTACATGGCCGTCCCTTGGGGTGAAGCCGCTTGACGCGGCCGGACATCTTCGCCTGTCCGAACCCGACAGGTCATCCTTCACAGGCGGCTGACGAAGGGTTGCGCATGACCGCGCACATAAATGTTCCGTCGCTGATGACAAGAACCGGAGCAGCTTCGGCCCTCACCATCGCCGTAATGGGCGCCTCGATGCTGGCGCCAGGAGCCGCCAGTGAGGCGCAGGCCGCCCCGGCGCACTCGACGAAGGCACTGAAAGTGGCCGCGTCGAAGAAGGGGTCCCCGTACGGGTACGGGGCAGCAGGTCCCAACCGGTTCGACTGCTCGGGACTGACGGTCTACTCGTTCAAGAAGGCGGGCAAGAGACTGCCGCGCACCGCCCAGTCCCAGTACAACAAGACCCGCCGCGTCTCCTCCTCCAGCAGGGTCCGCGGCGACCTGGTCTTCTTCCACTCCGGGCGGAGCGTCTACCACGTGGGCATCTACGCCGGCAGTGGCAAGATCTGGCACTCCCCCAAGAGCGGGTCCGTGGTGCGACTGGAGAAGATCTGGTCCAAGAGCGTCTGGTACGGCAGGGTGCGCTGACCCCGGCCCCGGCCCCACCCCGGTAACGGGCCGGGACGGTCACGGTGACGGTGGTGTTCACCGGCACCGTGACCACCCACCCGTCGCGGCGACCCGATCCCCCGGCGGCGTGGTCACACCGCCCCCAGCGGCCCGGCCAGCAGGATCAGCCCCAGCACCGCGAGCGCGCCGCCACTGACCGCCTCGACGGCGCGGGCCGCGCGCGGACGCCGCAGCCAGGGGCCAAGGCGGTCCACCAGGAGCGCGACCACGAGGAACCAGAGCAGGGCCAGTACGACAACGATCAAGGCGAGCAACAGCGTCCTGGGGAGCGGCGGCCGACCCGCGGGCACGAACTGGGGCAGCAGGCTGAGGAAGAGAACCGGCGCCTTCGGGTTGAGCGCGTTGGTGAGGAAGCCCTGCCGAAGGCTGCGGCCGACACCGCCCACGGACCTCTCCTCGCGCCCCGCGCCCGGCCGGCCCTCCGGTGCGGAAGCAGTCGTGGAACCAGGTGTGGAACCAGGTGTGGAACGCAGCACCGACAGCAGCGCACGGCAGCCCAGGTAGAGGATGTAGGCGCCGCCAAGCAGCTGGATCGCGCGGAACAGGGCCGGTACGGCGACCAGCACGGCAGCCAGCCCCGCGACGGCCAGCGCGGTGTGCACCAGCAGTCCGCCCGCGACGCCGACCGCGCTCACGACCCCCGCACGGCGTGACGCCAGTGCGTTGCGTACGACGACCGCGAAATCCGCGCCGGGCATGGCGACCATGCCTGCGGCGACGCCGGTGAAGGCGACCAGTTGTGCGTCCATGGCCCCCATCCTGGACCGGCCAGGGCTTTAGCATGTACTTGCAATCTTCTTGGTCTGCCTAAAGGAACTGTTGGGGGTCGGCCGCCCCCGGGGAAGCTCACCATGTACGACCCGACACGGCTGGCGGCGCTGGTCGCGGTCGCCGAGGCCGGTTCCATCACCCGGGCCGCCGCGCGCCTCGGCTACACTGCGCCCGCGCTGTCGCAGCAGCTCGCCAAGCTGGAGCGCGAGACGGGCGCCACCTTGCTGGTGCGCCACCACCGCGGGGCCAGGCTGACGGCCGCGGGTGAGCTGCTGGCGGTGCGGGCTCGGCGGGTGCTCGGCGAGCTGGAACTGGCGCGGCACGAACTCGCGCAGCTGGCGGGCCTGTCGGGCGGCCGGCTCCGGGTCGGCACGTTCACGACGGCCGGCATCCATCTGCTGCCGCCGGTGCTCAGCGCGTTCCGCCGTGCGCATCCCGATGTGGAGCTGGCGGTCGCCGACTACGAGCCGCCGGACGGTGTCACCGCGGTGGCGGCCGGCGAGGTGGACCTGGCACTGACCCACAGTTACGAACCGGCGCCGACCGTGCCACTGCCCGCCGGGGTGGCGGCGGAGCGGCTGCTGGTCGAGGAGCTGGTGCTGGTGACGGCGCCAGGACACGCGCTGGCCGGCGGCTCGGTCCGACTGCGCCTGGCGGACCTGGCCGGCCAGCCGCTGATCAGCAGCGCGCCGACCCATCCGCCCCGCCAGGGTGTGGAGGCGGCGCTGGCCGCCGCGGGGGCGACGCCCGCGGTGGTGTGCGAGTCGCCCGGGTACGCGCTGGTGTGCGCACTGGTCAGTGCGGGGCTCGGGGTGGCCGTGGTGCCCGAGATGGTCGCCGCGATGGCGACGACCCCGGTGGGATCGCGGGCGCTGGCGGACGCCGGGCTGCGGCGCACCATCTCGGTCGTGCACAGGACCGGCGAACGGAGCCCGGCCGCGGACACCCTGCGGGCCTTGCTGCGCGGCGCGTTCGGACGGGCGGCAGGTACCGGCCGGAGCGGGGCCGGCTGAGCACGCTCGCCGGGGACTGCCCCTCGCCGCCCGCCGGCCGCCGCGCACAGTCGAGCGGCACGCCCTGCACACTCTGCCCGACCAGGCACAACACCCGCCTGGACTAAGCGTGGACTACGCCTGGACGGGTGTCTGGACGGGGAGTTGGACGGGCGCAGTCCACGGCAGTGCGATCCAGACGGTCTTGCCGCCCTCGGCCGTGGGTGTGACGGACAGCCGTCCGCCGTACTCCACGGTGAGACAGCGGATGATCACCATGCCGCGCCCGTTGTCCTGCTGGACCGCGGCGGGCAGCCGCTTCGGCCACCGAGGGTGACTGTCGGTGACACCGATACGCAACTGCTCGTCCCGCTCCAGCTGTACGTCCACGGTGAAGGTGGGCGACTGGCCGCGTGTGTGCTGCACCGCGTTGGTGGCGAGCTCCGAGACGATCAGCCGGACCATATCGGCTACATCGGAATCCGGTGGCATGCCCCAGCCCCCGAGAATTTCCGCGACGTATCTCCGTGCCGTGGAGACCGAGGCTGGATCGCTCGGCAGAGTGACGGATGATTCCTGATGGTCTGCCATGGCGACGCTGTCCCTTTCCCACCGGGGCCGGACTCCGACTCGTAGCGGATTCAACTTCGAGGGCGGCCTCGGATTGTGCTCTGCGCCAGAGTGACACTCATGGTGCCGTGATAGTTGGCGTTCCTCCAAGATATGCATATATCTGTCGCTCGAAGCGGTGAACTCTGCTACGCGAGAGCGTATTTGGGCGGCAGAATGGCGCATCGGCGCGGGGTGGAGGGAGTCAATATGCGGAACGGTCCCGCGGTGCGGCGACGCAAGCTGGGGGAAGAGTTACGCAAGCTGCGCGACCGCGCCGGGCTGACCAGCCCGGAAGCCGCCTGTCTGGTCGGGTGGCACCAGTCGAAGGTGAGTAGGATCGAGACGGGCCGCAGCGCCGTGAAGGCGACCGATGTGGCCCTATTGCTGAATGTGTACGAAGTGTGCGATCCGCAGCTTCGGGCGTTGCTGGAGGCGTTGGCCGGCTCCGCGAACGACGCGGGAATCCATTGGTGGCACGCCTATCGCGGGCTGTTGCCGCCGCAGTACCGGGACTTCATCAGCCTGGAGTCCCAGGCGAGTTCGGCGCGCACGCTGGAGAACACCGTGGTCCCGGGGCTGCTGCAGACACCGGACTACGCACGGGCGGTGACCCGGGCCGCGCTGGGCGCCCCGCCGGCGCAGAGGGTGAACTCGCTGGTGGAGGTGCGCATCGCCCGCCAGGAGGTGCTGCGGGCCGAGGATCCGCTGGAGTTGAGCGCGGTCCTGGACGAGGCGGTACTGCGGCGACAGGTGGGGGGCCGGAGGACCATGACACGTCAGTTGCAGCAGTTGCTGGAGAGGGCGCAGTTGCCTCATGTCCGTGTGCAGATCGTGCCTTTCGCTGCCGGTGGGCACATCGGTCTCACCGGTCCTTTCGTTATCTTCTCCTTTCCGAACATTGCTGATCTGGATGTGGTTGTCATCGACCACTTGACGAGTAGCCTCTACCTCGAACGGAAAGAAGACCTCAAGGCGTACAGCGCCGCATTCGACACACTCCAGGCCCAGGCCCTTTCACCTGAGGACTCGTTTCATCTCATCAGGGGGATCAGGAACAACGCATAGGGAGGCCCCATGTCCGCACCTCTTGCGAACGTTCCTTCCAGCACTTTCCCGTACAGAGTCCAGTGGCGTCGCAGCAGTCGCAGTACCGGTATGAACAACTGCGTAGAGGCTGCCCGTTTGGCCGGTGATCTGCTGGCCGTGCGCGATTCCAAGAACGTCACACGCCCCGCGCTGCTCTTCGCGACGGACGCGTGGAAGTGCTTTCTGTCGGCCGTACGCCATCAGGAGTTCGGCCAGGCGTATTGAGAGTCACGCGGTGGGTGCGGTCCCGCGGATTGTGCCCACCGCTTCTTCGACCTGCTGATCGGTCAGGTCGGCCCGCGCCGTGAGCCTGAGGCGGGAGATCCCGTCGGGCACCGACGGTGGCCGGAAACAGCCCACCACGAGCCCGGCCGCGCGGCAGTCGGCCGCCCAGCGCACCGCCGCCTCCGGCGAGGGTGCCAGGACCGACACCACGGCGGCGTCGGGGCGCACCGCGGTCAGGCCCGCGCCGGTCAGCCCGCGATGCAGGGCGACCGCCACGGCTCGGGCGCGCGCGGCCAGCTCCGGTTCCCGGCGCAGCAGCCGCAGGCTCGCGAGGGCCGCACCGGCGGCGGCCGGGGCGAGACCCGTGTCGAAGATGAATGTACGGGCCGTGTTGACCAGGTGGTCGATGACCTTGGCCGGGCCGAGGACCGCCCCGCCCTGGCTGCCCAGGGACTTCGACAGGGTGAGGGTCGCGACGACACCGTCCGCGCCCGCGATCCGCGCCTCGTCCAGGGCGCCCCGGCCGCCGTCGCCCAGCACCCCGAGGCCGTGCGCGTCGTCGACGAGGAGCGCCGCGCCGTACGCCCGACAGGCCTCCGCCAGCTCCGCCAGTGGCGCCGCGTCACCGTCCACCGAGAACACCGAGTCGGTGACGGCCAGCGCACGGCCGTCGTGCGCGTCGAGCGTCTTGCGTACGGCGTCGGGGTCGGCGTGCGGCACGACCGCGGTCTCGGCGCGCGCGAGGCGGCAGCCGTCCACGATCGAGGCATGGTTGAGGGCGTCGGAAACGATCAGCGAGCCGTGGCCGCCGAGCGCGGTGAGGGCGGCAAGGTTGGCGGCGTAACCGGAGGACAGGACGAGGGCGGCCTCGAAGCCGCAGAATTCGGCGAGTTCGCGCTCCAGCTCGGCATGCAGCTCAGTGCTACCGGTGACCAGCCGTGACCCGGTGGCGCCCGCGCCCCAGCGGCGGGCGGCCCCGGCGGCGGCCGAGGTGACCTCGGGGCGGTGGGTGAGACCGAGGTAGTCGTTGCTCGCGAGGTCGAGCAGCGTGCTTTCGGCGGGCCTCGGGCGCAGGGTCCTGACGAGTCCGGCCGCCGCGCGCAGCCGCGCCTGCTCGTCGATCCAGCCGAACGGTGCGAACGGTCCCTGCGGCATCGGTGAGTCCCTTTTGTAGGCAGCCCACAGACACTAGCCGGGGGCACGTGCGGGCAGGGTGTGGCAATACCCACACCTCAAGACCATGCTCTTGTGTGATTCCACCTTGGCCGGGGGCGGTGCCGTGCGCCAGGATCAACGCCATGGATCTGCTGAACACGCTGGTGGACAAGGGACTGCGGCGCGAGCTGCCGACCCGCGAAGAAGCTCTCGCGGTGCTGGCGACCTCCGACGACGATCTGCTCGATGTGGTGGCCGCGGCCGGAAAAGTACGCCGCCAGTGGTTCGGGCGGCGGGTGAAACTCAACTACCTCGTCAACCTCAAGTCCGGCCTGTGCCCCGAGGACTGCTCGTACTGCTCGCAGCGGCTCGGCTCCAAGGCCGAGATTCTCAAATACACCTGGCTGAAGCCCGACGAGGCGTCGAAGGCGGCTGCCGCCGGGGTGGCGGGCGGCGCGAAGCGGGTGTGTCTGGTCGCGAGCGGGCGCGGGCCGACGGACCGTGATGTCGACCGGGTCTCCAAGACCATTGAGGCGATCAAGGACCGACACGAGGACGTCGAGGTGTGTGCCTGCCTCGGTCTGCTGTCCGGCGGGCAGGCGGAGAAGCTCCGGGCAGCCGGCGCGGACGCGTACAACCACAACCTCAATACGTCCGAGGCGACGTACGGGAAGATCACCAGCACCCATACCTATGCCGACCGGGTGGACACCGTCCAGCAGGCCCAGGCCGCGGGTCTGTCCGCCTGCTCCGGGCTGATCGCGGGCATGGGCGAGAGCGACGAGGACCTCATCGACGTGGTCTTCGCGCTGCGCGACCTGGACCCGGACTCGGTGCCGGTGAACTTTCTGATCCCCTTCGAGGGGACGCCGCTCGCCAAGGAGTGGAACCTCACCCCCCAGCGGGCGCTGCGCATCCTGGCGATGGTCCGGTTCGTCTGCCCGGACGTGGAGGTCAGGCTCGCGGGCGGGCGCGAGGTGCATCTGCGCACGATGCAGCCGCTCGCGCTGCACCTGGTCAACTCGATCTTCCTCGGCGACTACCTCACCAGTGAGGGCCAGGCCGGCCAGACGGACCTGGAGATGATCGCGGACGCCGGCTTCGAGGTGGAGGGCACGGACACCACGACGCTGCCGCAGCACCGCGGCGGTGGCTGCGCCTCTGCTTGTGGCGACGCGGCAGAGGCCCCTGCGGAGACCCCGGCGGCGGTTCCCGAGGTGCCCGCGGCCCGTACGGACCTGGTGTCGGTACGCCGCCGGGGCGCCGGGACGGACCTCGCGCCCAATGCCTGAGCCGCTCACCCCCGCCGAGCTGCTGCGTCTTGACCGCGAGCACGTGTGGCACCCGTACGGTCCAATGCCGGGCCGTACGGAGCCGCTGCTCGTGGAGTCGGCCTCCGGGGTTCGGCTGCGCCTCGCGGAGCCCGCACACGGTCAGGACGAACTGATCGACGGCATGTCGTCCTGGTGGTCGGCGATCCACGGCTACAACCACCCCGTACTCAACGAGGCGGCGCGCGGCCAGCTCGGCAGGATGAGCCATGTCATGTTCGGCGGGCTCACCCATGAGCCCGCCGTGCGGCTCGCCGCCAAGCTGGTGGAGATCACTCCGGAGCCGCTGCGGCATGTCTTCCTCGCCGACTCCGGTTCGGTCTCCGTCGAGGTCGCCGTCAAGATGTGCCTCCAGCACTGGCGCTCGGTGGGCCGGCCCGCGAAGCAGCGGCTGCTGACCTGGCGGGGCGGTTACCACGGGGACACCTGGCAGCCCATGTCGGTGTGCGATCCCGAGGGCGGGATGCACGAGCTGTGGCAGGGGGCGCTGCCGCGTCAGGTCTTCGCGGACGCGCCGCCGGCCGAGTACGACGAGACGTACGCCGCGCACCTCGGTGACCTGATCGCCCGCCACGCGGACGAGCTGGCCGCGGTGATCGTGGAGCCGGTGGTGCAGGGCGCGGGCGGGATGCGCTTCCACTCCCCCGCGTACCTGCGGGTGCTGCGCGAGGCGTGCGACGCGAACGACGTGCTGCTGGTCTTCGACGAGATCGCGACCGGTTTCGGCCGTACGGGCACGCTCTTCGCATCGGAGCACGCGGGTGTCTCCCCCGATGTGCTGTGTGTCGGCAAGGCGCTGACCGGCGGCTATCTCACGATGGCGGCGACGCTGTGCACCTCGCGGGTCGCCGAGGGCATCTCGCGCGGTGAGGTCCCGGTGCTGGCGCACGGCCCGACGTTCATGGGCAATCCGCTGGCCGCCGCGGTCGCCTGCGCCTCGATCGACCTGCTGCTCGGCCAGGACTGGCAGGTGGAGGTCAAGCGCCTGGAGTCCGGGCTGCGCGAGGGTCTGGCGGAGGCGGCGGAGCTGCCTGGAGTGCGGGACGTACGGGTGCTGGGCGCGATCGGCGTCGTACAGCTGGATCACGACGTGGACATGGCGGCGGCGACGCGGGCCGCGGTGCGCGAGGGTGTGTGGCTGCGGCCGTTCCGCGATCTCATCTACACGATGCCGCCCTATGTGACGGGCGACGAGGACCTGGCCCGCATCACCCGGGCGGTGTGCGCGGCCGCGTCGGCGGCGTAAGCCGTACTTCACCTGCCCATACCCCCGCTAGGAGCACGCATGGCCGTCATCGTCGTCACAGGCACCGGGACCGGCATCGGCAAGACCGTCGTCACCGCGGCCCTCGCCGCCGCCGCCCGCGCGCAGGGCCGCACGGTCGCCGTGCTCAAGCCCGCGCAGACCGGTCTTGCGCCCGGTGAGCCGGGTGACGCCGATGACGCGGTGCGGCTCGCGGGCGAGGGGGTGCGGGGCGTCGAGCTCGCCCGGTACCCAGAACCGTTGGCCCCCGCGACCGCCGCCAGGCGCGCCGGCATGCGCCCGGTGCTGCCGCAGGACGTGGCGGAGGCGGCCGGGAAGCTGGCTGCCGAACACGACCTGGTCCTGATCGAGGGAGCGGGCGGGCTGCTCGTGCGCTTCGACGACGCGGGGGCCACACTCGCCGATGTCGCGAGGCTGCTCGGCGCGCCCGTCCTGGTGGTCGTCCCCGCCGGCCTCGGCACGCTGAACGCGACAGCCCTGACCGCCGAGGCCCTACGGGCACGGAAGTTGGAGCTGCTCGGCGTGGTGGTCGGCAGCTGGCCCCGGCAGCCGGATCTGGCGGAGCGCTGCAATCTGACGGACCTGCCGGAGGCCGCGGGCGCCCCACTGCTCGGCGTGGTTCCGCAGGGTGCGGGGGCCCTGGCGCCCGATGTGTTCCAGGGGCGTGCAACGGATTGGCTCGCGCCCCCGCTCGGCGGCACCTGGCACCCGTAAAGTGGTCCCCATGCGAGCTCGGGTAGACGAAGTCGTCTTCGACTGCGCGGCGCCGGCCGCCCTGGTGCGGTTCTGGGCCGCCCTGCTGGGCGGTGATCCGGTGGACCGCGGCGCGGACTGGTCCTCTATCGATCCTCCGGGGTTCACCCGGATCGCCTTCCAGCGCGTCCCGGAGGGCAAGGCCGTCAAGAACCGGCTCCATCTTGACCTGGAGGCGGGCGACATCGACGCGGCGGGCGCCGAGGCGGTGCGGCTCGGCGCGACCCTGTCGGGCCCCGTCGTCACCGACGAGAACGGGTCCTTCCAGGTACTGCTGGACCCCGAGGGAAATGAGTTCTGCTTCGTGAGCGGCTGACCGGCCGGTACGGGTGCACAATCGCGTTACGCGACCACGACCGCCTCAGGAGTACGTGATGGCACTGCGCCGCAGCAAGATTCCCCGGGACGCCGTCCACCATCCGCTCTTCGCCCGTGTCTACGCCCGGCTCAGCGTGGCGGCCGACCTCAGGGGCGGGGTAGCCGCGCACCGCGAGGAGCTGCTCGCCGGGCTCTCGGGGCGGGTCATCGAGATCGGCGCGGGCAACGGGCTGAACTTCGCGCACTACCCGTCGGCCGTCTCCGAGGTGGTGGCGATCGAACCGGAACGCAGCCTGCGCCGGCTGGCCGCGCAGGCGGCCCTCGACGCGGATGTCCCGGTGGACGTGGTGCCGGGCGTTGCGGAGGCCCTGCCGGTCAAGGCCGAGGCGTACGACGCGGCCGTGGTGTCACTGGTGCTGTGCTCCGTACGGAACCTGCCGCGCGCCCTCGCCGAGATCGCGCGCGTGCTGCGGCCCGGCGGGGAGCTGCGCTTCTTCGAGCACGGCATCGGCGCGAGCCGGTCCCTGAGGGGGACCCAGCGCGCCCTGGACCGCACGGTGTGGCCGTTGCTCTTCGGCGGCTGCCACACCGCGCGCGACCCACTGGCCGCGATCGCGGCGGCCGGCTTCGAGATCGAGCGGCACCGGCGGCTGCACGTACCGGAGAAGGGGCTCAAACTGCCGTCGTCCCCGTGTGTGCTGGGGATCGCCCGCAAGCCTCACCCGTCCTAAAGGCTCCACTGACGCAGCTCTTCGGCGATGCTGTGCACGTCCGCCTTGCCCTCCTTGACCAGCCTGGCCAGATCCCGTACCTGCTCGGGCGAGGTGACGACCTTGAGGCCGCAGGCGACGAGATAGCCGTAGGCGACGGCCGAAGCGAACATCGCGTTGGAGCGCTCCAGGGCCGGGACGTGGAGCAGCAGCTGGAGCAGCGCGGCGGCGCGCGCGTGCGGGTCGCTGTAGACCGGGATGCCGAATATCTCCGAGTCGTGCCGGGCGACTGCGGCGACCAGCGCACCCCAGTCGATGACCTGCGGGTCACCGGGTGTCTTGTGCTCGGCGATCATGAGGAGCCAGGCGAGATCGATCTTCAGAGTCAACGCTTGCCTTCGCGCTCCGTGCCGAACTCCTCGGCGAACACCGATTCGTACTGCTTCATGAAGTCGGACGCGGCCTCGACGAAGGTGCGCCCCACCTCCCCGGCATCCTGCTTGACGAGCTCCTCGATGTAGCGGTTCACGCTCATCCCGCGCTGGAGGGCACGCTGTCGCGCGGCCTCGGCGGTGGTCTCGTCCACCCGAACGTTCAACTGTGTCTTCGTCACCCCACTACGCTAGCGCGACAGTGCTAGCACCGGCAAGTGGGCCCGGACCTCGACTCGGCGTCCTGCGGGCTCAGTCGTGCGGGACCACTGCGACCGGGCAGGTGACGTGGTGGATCACCGAGTGGGCGGTCGACCCGAGATGCGGCCCGGCCGAGGTCCGGCGGCCGACGACGAGCAGGCTCGCCCCGGTGGCCGCCTTCAGTAGCTGCCGGCCGGCCAGACCGCGGACGAGTTCCCCCGTGACCTGGGTGTCCGGGAACTTGTGCTGCCAGGAGGCGAGCACTGCTGCGAGCCGGTGTTCCTTTCCCTCCGCCGGGTCAGTGGCATTGGCCGAAGGGACCAGAGGTACGGCCCAGGCGTGCAGGACATGGAGGGCTGTGCGGCGGGTCGCCGCCGCGCCGAAGGCGTACTCAAGCAGTCCGTCGCACGGGCGGGCCAGGTCGATACCGAGGACGACGGGGCGGTACGGGGACGGCTCGGCTGCCAGGTGCGGGCGCTCGTCCTCGGGCCGCTCCCCTGCCCGTACGAGAACGACCGGGCACGCGGCGCGGGCGGCGACGGCCAGCGCGACCGAGCCGACCAGGATTCCGGCCAATCCGCTGAACCCGCGGGAGCCGACCACCAGCGTGTCCGCCGTGCGGGCGGCCGCGAGGAGGGCCGCAACCGGCGGTTGCCCCGCCTGCTCCTTGACGACTTCGAGGACGGGATGGGCGTAGGAGAGCTGGAGAGCGAACCGGTCGAGCGCGCCACGTTCGCTGTGGAGCGGCACCTCGATCTCCGGCAGGTGGCTGCGCGGTGACGGTTCGTCGAAGGCGTGTACCAAGTGCAGGGGCAGTCCCCGGCGCAGGGCTTCGCGGGCGGCCCAGTCGGCGGCGCACAAGCTTTCGGGTGAGCCGTCGATACCTGCGGTGATGTGGTGTCGCATGGTCGGTGCACCTCCGGGCGCGTTCAACCGGTCCAGCTCCAGTCGGCGACCTCGGGCAGGTCGGTGCCGTGTTCGCGGATCCAGGCGTGGTGGCGGGTACGGGTGTCCGCCATGGTCTGGCGGACGGCGGCCGCGCGGACTGCCAGGCCGGGGACACGGTCGATGACGTCCATGACGAGGCGGTAGCGGTCCAGGTCATTGCGTACGACCATGTCGAAGGGCGTGGTCGTGGTGCCCATCTCCTTGTAGCCCCGCACATGCAGGTGCGGGTGACCGGTGCGGCGGTAGGCGAGGCGGTGCACCAGCCAGGGGTAGCCGTGGTAGGCGAAGATCACCGGCTTGTCGGGGGTGAACAGTGCGTCGTACTCGGAGTCGGACATGCCGTGCGGGTGTTCCTCGCCGGGCAGCAGCCGGGTCATGTCTACGACGTTGACGACCCGGACCGTGAGATCGGGTAGGTGACGGCGCAGCAGGTCCGCCGCGGCGAGGGTTTCCTGAGTGGGGACGTCGCCCGCGCAGGCCAGGACGACATCGGGGTCACCGACGCCGGTCTCGGACCCGGCCCATTGCCAGATGCCGGCGCCGCGCGCACAGTGGGTACGGGCGTCGTCGAGGGAGAGCCAGTCGAAGCAGGGCTGTTTGCCGGCGACGACGACATTGACGTAGTCGCGGGAGCGCAGGACGTGGTCGGCGACGGAGAGCAAGGTGTTGGCGTCCGGCGGGAGGTAGACGCGGACGACTTCGGGGCTCTTGTTGAGTACGTGGTCGACGAAGCCGGGGTCCTGGTGGGAGAAGCCGTTGCCGTCCTGCCGCCAGACGTGCGAGGTCAGCAGATAGTTCAGGGAAGGGATGGGGCGGCGCCAAGGGAGGGCGCGGGCGGTCTTGAGCCACTTGATGTGCTGGTTGACCATGGAGTCGACGATGTGGACGAACGCTTCGTAGCAGGAGAACAGGCCGTGCCGGCCGGTCAGGTTGTATCCCTCCAGCCAGCCCTGACAGAGGTGCTCGGACAGGATCTCCATGACCCGGCCGTCGCGGGCGAGGTGTTCGTCGGTGTCCAGCGTCCCGGCCTGCCACGCCTTGCCGGTGACGTCGTATAGCGCGTCGAGGCAGTTGGAGGCGGTCTCGTCGGGGCCGACGACCCGGAAGTCACGCCGTTCGGCGGTGTCGGCCATGATCTGTGCGAGCAGACCGCCCAGGACCCGGGTGGGCTCGTGCAGGGTGGAGCCGGGCTTGTCGACGGGGACCGCGAAGTGCTCCAGCGGCGGGATGGGCAGGTCCCGGGTGAGCAGGCCGCCATTGGCGTGCGGGTTCGCACCGAGGCGGCGCTCGCCGTCCGGAATGCTGGAGAGCACCTGGGGCGTGGGGCGGCCCTCGGTGTCGAAGAGCTCTTCGGGCCGGTAGGAACGCATCCAGGCTTCCAACTGGGCCAGGTGCTCCGGGTTTTCGCGTACGCCGGCGAGCGGGACCTGATGGGAACGCCAGGTGCCTTCGACGGGCACGCCGTCCACCACTGCCGGTCCGGTCCAGCCCTTGGGCGTACGCAGCACGATGACCGGCCAGTTCGGCCGGGCGGTCACGCCTTCGGCGCGGGCCGCGTGCTGGAAGGCCGCGATGCGCTCGGTGGCGAGGTCCATGGCGTGTGCCATCGCCTGATGGACCGTGCGCGGGTCGTCGCCGGTGACGTGCAACGGCTCGTGACCGTACCCCCGCAGCAGGGAGTCGAGTTCGGCCTCGGGCAGCCGGGAAAGCACCGTCGGGTTGGCGATCTTGTAGCCGTTGAGGTGCAGGACCGGCAGGACCGCGCCGTCGTGGACGGGGTCGAGGAACTTGTTGGAGTGCCAGGAGGCGGCGAGCGGGCCCGTCTCCGCCTCTCCGTCGCCGATCACGCACGTGACCAGCAGATCGGGGTTGTCGAGCGCGGCACCGTAGGCGTGTGCCAGAGAGTAGCCGAGCTCGCCGCCCTCGTGGATGGAGCCGGGCGTCTCGGGGGCGACATGGCTCGGTACGCCGCCGGGGAAGGAGAACTGCCGGAAGAGTTTCTCCATGCCCGCCGCGTCGCGGCTGATGTCCGGATACGTCTCGCTGTACGTGCCCTCCAGCCAGGAGTTGGCGAGGACGGCCGGCCCACCGTGGCCGGGGCCCCAGATGCAGATCGCGTCGATGCCGCGTTCCTTGATCACGCGGTTGAGATGGGTGTGCACGAAGTTCAGGCCGGGTGAGGTGCCCCAGTGGCCGAGCAGGCGCGGCTTGATGTGGTGGGGTCGCAGGGGTTCCGTCAGAAGCGGGTTGCTCATCAGGTAGATCTGGCCGACGGCCAGGTAATTGGCGGCCCGCCAGTGGGCATCGAGCGCCTTCAGCTCCTCATCAGGCAGATCCGTGTGGTCCTGGCGCTTGACCTTGCGCATGGGGTCCTCCGTAACGTCGGTGTATGGCAGACAAGAAGGGCACGAAACCGGCGGCGACACTGCCGCGGCCGCTGTATGAGCGCGAGCTGTACCGGCTGCAGACGGAACTGGTGAAGCTCCAGGAATGGGTGCGCGCTGAAGGCGCCCGCCTGGTCGTGGTCTTCGAGGGGCGCGACGCGGCCGGCAAGGGCAGCACGATCAAGCGGGTCGCGGAACATCTCAACCCCCGGGTGGCGCGGATCGTCGCGCTGCCCGCCCCCACCGAACGGGAGCGCACCCAGTGGTACTTCCAGCGCTACACCGAGCATCTTCCCGCCGCCGGGGAAATAGTCCTGCTCGACCGGAGTTGGTACAACCGAGCGGGTGTGGAGCACGTCATGGGCTTCTGCACCCCAGGCGAACACCAACGTTTCCTCCATCAGTGCCCGATCTTCGAGCGGATGCTGGTGGAGGACGGGATCCTGCTGCGGAAGTACTGGTTCTCGGTGAGTGACGCGGTGCAGGAGCAGCGATTCAGGCGCCGCCTCGAAGACCCGACACGGCGCTGGAAGCTCTCCCCCATGGACCTGGAGTCGATCACCCGCTGGGAGGCGTACTCCCGGGCAAAGGACGAGATGTTCGTGCACACGGACATCGCGCAGGCACCCTGGCACGTCGTCGAGAGCGACGACAAGCGCCGGGCACGGCTCAACATGATCGCCCATCTGCTGTCGACCGTGCCTTACCACGCGGGGCCGAGTCCGGCGCTCGAACTGCCACCGCGACCGCCGGCCACCGGATACCGGCGGCCACCACGGACGCTGCAGTCGTACGTTCCCGACCACACGGCGGGGCTCCGCGGGTGAAGTCGGCACGCGATCAGGCCCGTTGAGGTACGACGGCGACGGGGCACCCGGCGTGATGGAGTGCCCCGTGGCCCACCCGGCCGAGCTGGAGGCCGAAGTGGCCGTGGCGCCGCTGGGCTCCGATGATCAGGAGATCCGCGGCGGCCGAGCGGTGGAGCAGTACGGTGCGGGCCGGGCCTTCGACCGTGGCGCGGCGCACCCGGACGCCCGGGTGGTCTCGTACAGCGTCCTGCAGTGCCTCGTCGAGCTGGATCGATGCCTGCTCTTCGTGGTGGCGGGCCGGTTCCGCGGCGAGCGACGGATGATCGGTCGTCTCGTGCGCGGGGCAGCGCCAGGCACGTACGGCGTCGAGCGTGCAGTTCCGGGCCTCGGCCTCGCGGAAAGCGAACTCCACCGCCGCCGATCCCGCAGCGCCTTCACCGACGCCGAGAAGGATCCGCTCGTGCGTGCCCTCCAGGCCGGCCTTGTCGCCGCGCACCACGATCACCGGGCAGTGCGCGCGGGCCGCCACGGCCAGGCTGACCGATCCGAGGAGCAGACCTTTCAGTTCGCCGCGGCCCCGCGAGCCGGTGACCAGGACCGAGGCGTTGCGGCCTTCACGCAGCAGCGCGGACACCGCTTCCTCGGGCACTGTCTCGGCGGACACCTTCACGTCCGGGTTACGCCGCTGGGCACGCTCCACCGCGGATGCGACGATGACCTCGGCGAGCACCTGCTCGGAGGGGCGCCCGAGGCTGTACGCGGGCACGACACCTTCGTATCGCTCCCACAGGGATGCGTACACCAGCCGCAGCGGGAGGCCGCGGCGTGCTGCCTCGTCCACCGCCCAGTCGGTCGCCCGGAGGCTGGACTCCGATCCGTCGACACCCACGATCAGGGGCAGCTCCATGGTCCCCACCGCCTTTCGTCCGACTGCTGTGAACTCTTCCTGTGAGCACAGTCGCACCCTCAGCCAGGGCGTGAGGAGGGGCGGTTCGGCTCTGGTCAGGGACCTTTGGCCCCCTCCCGTGCGCCTGTCGGGTGTCCGACGCGGTACCAGCATGCTCGGCGAACCGCTGCCGAGCATCCCGGACGCCGCGCTTTAGGGCCGATCGGCCCTCTCCCGGACCCGGCCAGCCCCTGGGACAGGGCCCCGTACCGCTGGACGCTGGTGGGCAATCTGCCCCGAGGAAGGTACCGAGATGACGGAGAACCAGCGGCAGGTGCACGCACTGCTGACGGACGGTACGACCGTACATATCCGACCGGCCGGACCGGACGACCGGGCCCAGGTCCTGCGGCTGTACGAGGACATGTCACCGGAGAATCTGCGGCTGCGGTTCTTCTCGATGAGCCGCAGGTCGGCGGAGCAGGCCGCGCAGCGCTGCTGCGGTCCCGCCCGACCCGGCCACCGGGCCCTGCTCGCCGAAACAGCGGGCCAGGTCGTGGGGATCGCCGAGTACGAGATCACGGAGGCACCGGGCACCGCAGAGATCGCCCTGACCACCGCGGACGGGCACCACCACCAGGGCGTCGGCACGCTGCTCCTTGAGCATCTGGTGTCCGCTGCCCGGGAGGCGGGGATCACCGCGTTCGCCGCCGACGCACTTGCCGAGAACCACGAGATGCTGAAGGTCTTCGCCGACCTCGGACTGCGTACCGCACGCCACTTCGACGGCCCCGAACTCCACTGCAGTGTCCAGCTCGATCAGGACGAGACGTATCTGTCGGCGGTCGAGGCACGCGGCCGGACGGCCGATGTGGCCAGCCTGGAGCCGCTGCTGCGGCCGGACTCGATCGCCGTGGTCGGCGCGGGACGCAAGCCCGGCTCGGTCGGCCGGGCCATCCTCCACAATCTGCGCACCGGCGGCTTCACCCGGCGGCTCTACGCCGTCAATCCGAGCGTCGACTCCTTGCTGGGCGTACCCGCGTACCCCTCGGTCGGCTCGCTGCCCAAGATTCCCGACCTCGCGGTCCTCGCCGTGCCCGCTGCGGCTGTGGCGGCCACCGCCGAAGAGTGTGGCAAGTCCGGGGTACGGGCCCTGCTGGTCGTCTCGGCCGGGCTGGATGCCGCCCAGGCGGGCGCGCTGCTCGCCGCCTGCCGTACGTACGGAATGCGGCTCGTCGGCCCCAACTGCCTCGGGATCTCCAACACCGACACCGCGCTCTCGCTGGACGCGACCTTCGCCGCCCGCCACCCGCAGCCGGGCACCGCGGGCGTCGCCGTGCAGTCCGGCGGGGTGGGCATCGCTCTGCTCGACGGGCTGGCCCGGCTGGGCATCGGTGTCTCCAGCTTCGTTTCGCTCGGCGACAAGTACGACGTCAGCGGCAACGACATGCTCCAGTGGTGGGAGAGCGACGGGCGGACCGATCTGGCGCTGCTGCACCTGGAGTCCTTCGGCAACCCGCGCGCGTTCTCGCGCACCGCGCGCCGCGTGACCCGCCGGATGCCGGTACTCACCGTTGACGCGGGCCGCACCGACGCGGGCCGCCATGCCGCCGCGTCGCACACCGCGGCGGCCGCCACACAGGCCATGACCCGTCAGGCCCTGTTCACCCAGGCTGGCATCACTGCCACCCGGACCATCGGCGAACTCCTGGAAACCGCAGCTCTGTTGCACTCCCAGCCCTTGCCCGCCGGGACCCGGGTCGCCGTCGTGACCAACGCGGGCGGCGCGGGCGTGCTGGCGGCAGATGCCTGCGCCGAGGCCGGGCTGACCCTGCCGCAACTCGGTACCGAGATCATCGATGACCTCATCGCCGTACTGCCTGACGGGGCGACGGCAGGCAATCCGGTCGACACCACCGCTGCCGTCACCGAGGAGCAACTCAGCGAGTGTGTGGACCGGCTCACCCGGCACGGCGGTATCGACGCCGTCCTGGTGGTACTGGTCCCCACCGCGGTCGCCGCGGCGACCGGCGACGATCTCACCAAGGTCCTGACCCGCGCCCCCGGGCATCGCACCCGACCCGTCGCCGCGGTCCGCCTCGACCAGGATCTGCCCGTCAAGCTGCTCCACACGGCGGACAACGGTGCCGTCCCGGCCTACGCCGACCCGCAGGCAGCCGCCCGCGCCCTGGCCCACGCAGCCCGGCGGGCCCAGTGGCTGGCCCGGCCGTCCGGCACCGTTCCCGACCTGACGGAGGTAGACACACCCCGCGCACAGGCTGTTGCCGAGGCCTATCTCGCCGCGCATCCGGACGGCGGCTGGCTGGACCCGCGCACCTGCGCCGAACTCCTCGCCTGCTACGGCATCCCCCAACTGCCCTGGGCCTGGGCGGAGACCGAGGACGACGCCGTCCTCGCCGCCGAGCGGCTCAAGGGCCCGCTCGGCCTGACCGTCCTCAAGGCCCACTGGCCCGGCCTGCTGCACAAGAGCGAACAGCACGCCATCCACTTCGATCTGCGTGGTGATGCGCAAGTACGCGCCGCCTACCGGGACTTCGAGACCCGATTCGCCGGACTCCTGACCGGAGTGGTCGTCCAGCCACTCGCCGAACGCGGCACAGAGCTTTTCGCCGGCGTCGTCCAGGACGAAGTCTTCGGCCCGCTGGTGCTGTTCGGCCTCGGCGGTACGGCGACCGAAGTACTGGCCGACCACGCCGCCCGGCTCGCCCCGCTCACCGACCTCGATGTCCACGACCTCATCACCGCACCCCGCTGCGCCCCGCTGCTCTTCGGGCAGGGCGGCAACGGCCCGGTGGACCTTGAGGGACTGGAACAACTGCTGCTGCGGCTGTCCAGGATGGCCTGCGACCTGCCCCAGCTCGCCGACGCCGACCTCAACCCCGTGCTGGCCCGACCCGGCGGCATCACAGCTCTCGACGCCCGCGTCCGGCTGCTTCCACGCCACGCCCACGACCCGTATCTGCGCCGGCTGCGCTGAGAAGGAAAGAGCGACATGAAGCACACGAAGATCGGAAACGTGACGGCCGGCCGAGGTGGGTGTCCAGCAGCGCATCCGGGCCGCCGTCATCGCCGCACAGCTCGAACGGCCACCGGGCTGACTCGGTACCCGGTCGGCCCTGGCAAGGGCCGGGTGGCGCCTGCTCCGCCCGGCGAAAACGCGACTGAGGTTCCCCCGAGATGCGGAGGGCGATGACAGCGGGTCAGATGGTTCTCATGAGAGGAACTCTGACCATGGCCGCTCCGAGGAAATATCCGCTGGAGTTGCGTGAGCGTGCGGTGCGGATGTATCGCACCGCCGAGCCGAAGCCCCAGATCAAGCGCCTGGCCATTGAGCTGGGGGTCCACCCGGAGGCACTGCGCGGCTGGATCCGCCAGGCCGAGGCCGACCGCGGCGAGCGCGACGACCGGCTGACCACCGAGGAGAAGGACGAGCTGGGCCAGCTGCGGCGGGAGGTGAAGGAACTGCGCCGGGCGAACGAGATCCTGCGCACGGCCTCGGCTTTTTTCGCCCAGGAACTCGACACGACCCGGCGCAGGTACTGACGTTCCTCAGCGAACGCAGTGACCTCGGTGTCGAGCCCGTACTCCGGGAACTGCACGTCCCCTCGTCCACCTACTACCGCTGGCGCCGGCAGGAGAAGGAGCCGTGTGAACGCCGCCGCCGTGACGCGGAGTTGACGACCAAGATCGAGGAGATCCATGCCGACTCCGGCGGGATCTACGGCTCGCCCCGCGTGCATGCCGTGCTCAAGCGCGAGGGCGTGGCCATCGGCCGCAAGCGGGTCGAGCGATTGATGCGCGAGGCCGATCTGGCGGGCCTCAGCCCACGCCGCACGGGCAAGGGCTTCACCCGCCGCGACCCGACGGCCACGCTCGCCCCGGACCTGGTGCAGCGGGACTTCACCGCTCCCGTGCCGAACCGGCTGTGGGTCACCGACCTCACCATGATCCCCACGGGTGAGGGACCGCTGTGGCTCTCCGCGATCCGCGACGCCTTCTCCCGCCGGGTGGTGGCCTGGGAGACCTCCGCCCGCGCGGACGCCGACCTGGTCCTGTCCTGCCTCGAGTACGCCCTGGCCAGCCGCGAGCCCGTGCCCGGCACCTTGATCCATCACGCCGACCACGGCTGTCAATACACGTCCATCAAGCTCACAACACGGCTGGTACGTGCGGGTATTGAGGGGTCGATGGGGTCCGTGGGCGACAGCTACGACAACGCCCTCGCGGAGAATCTGTGGATGCTGATCAAGACCGAGTGCGTGCGCGGACGCGTCTTCGTCACCCGGGCCGAGGCCAACCTCGCGCTGTTCGAGTACATCGACGGCTTCTACAACAGCCGACGCATCCAGAAACGCCTCGGCTACCTCAGTCCCATCGAGTTCGAGGAGAAGCACTACGCCAACCAGGCGACGACCGAACAAGCGAACCTGAAACCACGTCAACCCATCCTGACCAGCTGATCAGCACCTCCCGCACACCGGGGGAACCTCAGTCAGCCTGAGTGTCTCCATGGAGGTGGTCGACATGCCCGCCACGGCCCTTGACGCATCGACGCTCGAAACGCTGATTTCCGCCGCGACGGCCGCGCCGTCGATGCACAACACCCAGCCGTGGCGCTATCGGCTGGATCCCGACTCCGTGACCCTGGAGGTTCGCGCCGTACCGGAACGGGGTCTGCGACATGCGGACCCCACAGGCCGGGCACTCCATATCTCAGTCGGTACGTCCCTTTTCAACCTGCGGGTCGCGGTGGCCCACTTCGGCTGGGAACCCGCCGTACGCCTGCTGCCCCGCCCCGATGAGCCCGACTTGCTGGCCACGGTGCGCATGTCCGCCGCCGTACGGTCCGGCACGAGCCATCGAGCCGACCTGCACGAGGCGATCTGGCGCAGGCACAGCAGCCGGTTCCCGTTCTCGGACAGGCGCCCACCACCCGCCGTACGCACCGAACTTGTCGAGGCCGCCCACGTAGAAGGCTCCGCCCTGAGCTTCCCCGCCCGAAGCGAAACAGAACGGCTTCTACGCCTCACCTTTGACGCGGAACGCCGAAATACCGCCGACCCCGACCGCAGTGCCGAAAGCCGCCGCTGGGTGCGTGACGTCGAAGGTGCGATGGGGGCTCTGCCATCCCTGGCCCCCGGTCCACAGGACTCCCGGGGCCGGCTCCCCATGCGTGAATTCACCGCGCGGCGACACCGCGAACAGCCGCCGCCCCGGGACTTCGAGCGTTCCCCGGCAATCGCCGTACTCACCACCGAGCACGACGGGCGGACGGACTGGCTGCGCGCCGGGCAGGCACTGGAGCACGTGCTGCTCGCCGCAACGGCGCACGGCCTGCAGGCCTCGCTGCTCCACCAGGCCATGGAATGGCCCGATCTACGACGGTCACTCCGCACGCCGGTCCTGCACGGCACACACGTCCAGATGCTGATCCGTTTCGGTTACGGTCCGCAGGGCCCCACCACATCCCGGCGTCCGCCCTCGCAGGTACTCGATATCCCGGCCGGAAGCGCCCGGGACTGACCGGTGCCACTCACGCGATGCGCGCCTGCCCCGCGGCGAGCGGGCGATGCCGAAGACCGCTACAGGATCAGGCCCCGCCCGCAGGACGGCTCAGTGTGAGAAGCCCCCACGCGGCGTGGATCGTGAGTCGGCCTGCTGCTCCTGCGCGGCGAGCGCCTGGGTGGCAATGACCGCGGCCTGGACCCTGCGTTCCACGCCCAGCTTCGCCAGCAGCCGGGAGATGTTGTTCTTGACCGTCTTCTCCGCGAGATAGAGCTGCTTGCCGATCTCCCGGTTGGTCAGGCCCTCCCCCACCAGGGCGAGAATGCCCCGCTCCCGATCGGTCAGCCCGGGCAATCCTTGCTTCTCCTCCGGCTCGGACCCGGCGCGCAGCCGGGCCATCAGCCGGGTGGTCGCACCGGGGTCGAGCATGGACTGCCCCGAAGCCACCGTGCGCACAGCAGTGACCAGGTCGGTGCCGGTGATCTGCTTGAGCACGTAACCGGAAGCACCCGCCATGATCGCGTCCAGCAACGCCTCCTCGTCGTCGAAGGAGGTCAGCATCAGACAGGCGAGATCCGGCATCCGCGAGCGCAGCTCTCGGCACACGCTCACGCCGTCGCCGTCGGGGAGCCGAACGTCCAGTACCGCCACCTGCGGGCGCAGGGCGGGTACGCGCGCCAGTGCCTGTTCGGCGGTGCCCGCCTCCCCCACCACTGTCAGATCGGGTTCGGCCTCCAGCAGGTCGCGCACTCCTCGCCGCACCACTTCGTGGTCGTCGAGGAGAAAGACGGTGACCGGCTCCTTCACGTGGTCGCCGACAGGGCTGTCCGTCATCGCGGCACTCCGTAGTTCTTGGGGCAGCCCACCTTGGGCTGGAGATTATGATCCTGCCTCTTCGGAGGCCGAACGGCCAGGGCCGGATGGCCCTATGGTCCCTCTCTGCGCCGGGCAGCCCGTGGCGCTCCGGAGGATGACCCGGCTGTGGTCCGCAGTGAGGCACTGCGACTACTGGGCGCTGTCGCGCCGGGACGGATCGTGTTCACCCAACAGGCCGGCCGGCCATCCCTCGGGGCACCCCGGTCACAGGTGTTCGGTCAGCGGGGCTCGCCAGATGAGGCGGCTGCCGCCGTCGGGCGGTGCCAGTATGTCCAGCGTGCCGCCCACGCTCTGCGCGCGTTCAGCGAGATTGTTCAGGCCGCTGCGCCGGCCGTCGGCCGGTGTGCCCACACCGTTGTCCGTCACGGTGAGTACCACCTCGTTGCCGGTGACCTGAACGCCGACTTCCACGCGGGTCGCCTGCGCGTGCCGTGCCGCGTTGCTCAGCGTCTCGCCGAGCGCCGCCATGACATGGTCGGCGATCTGCGGTGGCACATCCGTGTCCAGCAGCCCCTCCATGCTCAGCCGGGGCGGGTATCCCAGCGTCGTCGCGGCCTCCCCGACACTCCTGGCCACGCGGGCTCGCAGGCTCGGCGCCGTTTCATCGTCGATCCTGGTCCGCAGCCCGAAAATCGTCGACCGGATGATCTTGATCGTCTCGTCCAGGTCACCCACCGCCCGGGCAACGCGTTCGGCGGCTCCTGCGTGATCGATGAAACGGGTCGCGCTCTGCAGGGTCATACCGGTGGCGAACAGCCGCTGAATGGCCAAGTCGTGTAGGTCACGGGCTATCCGGTCACGGTCCTCCAGGAGCACGAGCTGATCGGCGTCGCGCCGACGCTCGGCCAGCTCCAGGGCGAGAGCGGCCTGCCCGGCGAAGCCGAGCAACGGGTCGAGCTCGGCCTCGGTGAAGACGGGCTCTCCCTCGGCACGTGCCAGCAGCAGGACACCTCGGACCGCCTTGGCATTGGTTCCCAGCGGGACCGCCACCGCAGGCCCCAGTCCGTCGGAACCGAGCCCGTCCGAAGGCGAACCGCGCATCGTCCGCGAGCTCGGCCGTCGACACCGGCGTGCCTGCCCGGTAGGCCGCTCCCGAGAGGGTGCCCTCGACCGGCACGACCATGCCCAGGCGGGCGTCGCGCTCCCCTCCGAACGCCAGCTCAACGACGAGATCGTCGGTATCGGGGACGGGGACGGACATGTCCGCAAGCTGTGAACCGGTGATCTCCCGCGCCCGGCGGGCGATCAGTTCCAGGACCTCCACGCGGGCACTGCCGGACAATAGGCTGCTGATGATCTCGGTGTTCGTCTGCAGCCACCGGCGCTGACGCTGTGATGCCTCGTAGAGCCGCGCGTTGTCGATCGCCACGCCCGCTGCCACCGACAAGGTGGCGATCACTGCCTCGTCCTCGCCGTCGAAGTCCTGTCCGCCCCGCTTGTCGGTCAGATAGAGATTGCCGAAGACTTCGCCCCGTACCCGGATCGGCACACCGAGGAACGTCCGCATCGGCGGGTGGTGGGCGGGAAAACCGTACGAGGAGGAATGGACACCGAGATCGCCGAGCCGCAGCGGCTCGGGGTGGCGGATGAGCTCGCCCAGCAGACCGTGTCCGGCCGGCAGGGGGCCGATCCGGGCGATCTGCTCGTCCGTCACCCCGACGGTCAGGAACTGCGACAGAGTGCGACCGTCGGGACCGATCACACCCAGCGCCCCGTACTCCGCGTCGACGAGCAGCGCGGCAGCCTCCACGATGCGCCGCAGCACCTGCGAAAGGTCAAGCTCCCGGCCCACCGAGACCACGGCCTCCAGCAGGTTGTGCACTCGGTCCCGGGTGCCGCGAGCCGCGTTGATACGTGCCTGCAGTTCCTCCAGCAGCTCGTCCAGACGCATCTGCGGCATCCGCGACAGCGGCTCCCCTAAACCCACCCCGGGGCCTCCTTCGTCGGTTACGGCCCGTGTCGACAGCGTAACCGTACACACGAACGTACCGACGGCCCTGAGCCGGACAGAAGAAGGACAGCTGCGCACGGTGCGGGCCACCTCGCCCACACCGTGCGCGGCGGACTGGCGCCACCGTCCGGCGGCGCGGGTCCGGCTATGCGGACGTGGCGGGAATCGGCACCGCGTAGTAGGCGGCGCGCATGATCTCCTCCATGTCGTCGAGCATCGGCATACGGGGGTTGGCGGGGGCGCACTGGTCCTCGTAGGCGGCGAGGGCCTGCTGCGGAAGGGCCGCGAGGAAGACCGCTTCGTCAATCCCGGCTTCCTGGAAGGAGCGTTCGATGCCGACGGCGTCGCGCAGGCTTCCCACGGCGGCGGCGTAGGACTCCACGCCTTCAGCGGGGGTCGCCGCGGGCAGGCCCAGGGCGCGGGCGATGTCCTGGAAGCGTTCGGGGGCCCGGTAACTCTCGTACTTGGGCCAGCAGGTCAGCTTGGACGGGACCGTGCCGTTGTACCGGATGACGTGCGGCAGCAGTATCGCGTTGGTCCGTCCGTGGGCGACGTGGAAGGTCGCGCCGAGGGTGTGTGCCATGGCGTGGACGATGCCGAGGAAGGCGTTGCCGAAGGCCATGCCCGCGATGGTGCCGGCGTTGTGCATCTTTTCCCGGGCATCGGGACGGGTGGCGCGTTCGTTCACGGCCGCTTCGAGGTTTTCGAAGATCATTTTGATGGCCTGGAGGGCCAGTCCGTCGGTGAAGTCGTTGGCGTAGACCGACACATACGCCTCGGTGGCGTGCGTGAGGGCGTCGAAGCCGCTGTCCGCGGCCAGGGCAGCGGGCAGGTCGGCTGTCAGCAGCGGGTCGATGATGGCCACACTCGGGGTGAGGGCATAGTCGGCGAGCGGGTACTTCTTGCCGGTGGCCGGGTCGGAGATGACCGCGAAGGGGGTGACCTCCGCGCCGGTGCCCGATGTGGTCGGGATGCAGACCAGGCGGGCCCGGTCACCCAGGACCGGGAAGCGGAAGGCGCGCTTGCGGATGTCGGAGAACTTCTGCCGCATATCGGAGAAGTCGATGTCCGGCTGCTCGTACAGGAGCCACATCACCTTCGCCGCGTCCATCGGCGATCCGCCACCCACCGCGATGATGGTGTCGGGGCGGAAGTCGCGCATGAGGGCGGCGCCGCGCTGCACGGAGTCGATGCTCGGCTCGGGCTCGACGTTGTCGATGACCTGTATGGTCACCGGCTCCCGCCGGCGTCGCAGTACACGGTTGACCCGGTCCACATAACCCAGCCGGGTCATGGTCGCGTCGGTGACCACGGTGACGCGGTGTATGTCGGGCATGGAGGTCAGGTAGCGGATGGCCTGCGGCTCGAAGTAGATCTTCGGCGGAACCTTGAACCACTGCAGATTGTTCTGGCGGGTGGTGACCCGCTTGATGTTGAGCAGGTGGGCGGCGGAGACATTGTCGGAGACCGAGGTGCTGCCCCATGAGCCGCACCCCAGGGTCAGGGACGGCAGCAGGCTGTTGTAGATCCCCCCGATGGCGCCCTGCGAGGACGGGGCGTTGACGATGATGCGCACGGTCTTCATCCGGCGGCCGTAGTCCTCGGCGAGCGCCGGATCGCCCGTGTGGATGACGGCGCTGTGCCCCTGCCCGTGGAAGGCGACCATGTCGGCGGCCAGGTCGAAACCCTGCTGGGTGGATGCGGCACGCAGCACCGTCAGGACGGGGCAGAGCTTCTCGCGGGTCAGCGGCTCGTCCGCCCCGACCCGGCTCGCCTCGGCCAGGATGAGCGAGGTGCCGGCGGGTACGGTGAAGCCGGCCTGCCCGGCGATCCACACCGGGCTCTGCCCGACGGCCGCGGCATTGACCTTAGGCTCGCCGCCGGACGCGGGGACGGGGAAGAGGTACGCCTCCAGTTGGCGCTTCTCCTGGGGCGTCGCGAGGTACGCGTGCAGGGTGCGGAACTCTGCCAGGGCCTCGTCGTAGATGTCGGTGTCCAGGATGACGGCCTGCTCGGACGCACAGATCATTCCGTTGTCGAACGACTTCGACAGGACCAGGTCGTTGACCGCACGGCGCAGGTCCGCGCTGCGGTGCACATAGGCGGGTACGTTGCCGGCGCCGACGCCGACAGCCGGCTTGCCGGCCGAGTAGGCGGCCTTGACCATGGCGTTCCCCCCGGTCGCGAGAATCAGGGCAACACCGGGGTGGCGCATGAGAAGGCCGGTGGCCTCGATCGAGGGCTCTTCTATCCACTGGACGCAGTGGGCGGGCGCGCCCGCGGCGATTGCCGCGTCCCGCACGATCAGGGCGGCCTCGGCGCTGCAGCGCTGGGCCGAGGGGTGGAAGGCGAACACGACCGGGTTACGGGTCTTCAGCGCCAGCAGCGCCTTGAAGATGGTGGTGGACGTGGGGTTGGTGACCGGGGTGACCGCACACACGACGCCGACGGGTTCGGCGATCTGGATCACGCCGTCGATGTCGTCGCGGGCGATGATCCCGACGGTCTTCGTCCGGGCCATGCTGTGGGTGACATGTTCGCAGGCGAACATATTCTTGGCGGCCTTGTCCTCGAACACGCCGCGTCCGGTCTCCTCGACGGCCAGCAGAGCCAGGTCGGTATGCCGGTCCAGGGCGGCGACCGACGCCTTGGCGACGATGTGGTCGATCTGCTCCTGGGTGAAGGACTCGAAGTCGGCCAGGGCCTTCGTACCGTTGACGACCAGTCGGTTCACCGAGATCTCGATGTCGGAGGGCCCGTCGGTCTCGGTCGGGGGTCCGGCGTCCAGCAGCGTCATGAGGAGTGCCTCCATCGTCGAATAACACGGCCGGACACCCGGCGTGAGCATGCGGGTCCGGTACCTGGGTGCGGGCCGTCCCTCACCCCCAGCCTTGCGCGTCGTCCCTCTCCCACCCAGGTACCGAAGGTCCCGGCAGAGGGCCCGATGGTCCGCGTTGCGCGGCTCCGGCGTGGGTCCTGACGTACCGGCGCCACCTCACGCACTCCCGCGTTCCCGCTGCGGACCGATCCGTGCCGGATTCACCGAGCTGTGCCAGATTCCGCGAGCGGCCCAAGCGCCCCACCTGCGCCGCTTGCCCGGCACAGGATCGTCAAACGGTGTGACGTGACGGGGGCGGGTGGGCCTCACGCCGCCTGCGGGCCGTGTCAGTCGGTGTCGAGCCGGGCGGCGACGTACTCGGTGAGGTCGAGAAGCCGGTTGGTGTAGCCCCACTCGTTGTCGTACCACCCGAAGACCTTGACCAGGTCTCCGTGGGCCTGTGTCAGCGGGGCATCCAGGACGCAGGAGGCAGGGTCGCCGACCACGTCACGGGAGACGATCGGGGCGTCGTTGACCCGCAGGATGCCCCGCAGTGAGCCGGCAGCGGCCTCCCTGAAGGCGTCGTTCACCTCATCCGCCTCCACCGGCCGGTTCAGGACCAGGGTCAGGTCGGTGAGGGAGCCGTCCTCGACGGGGACGCGCACCGCGATGCCGTCCAGCGTGCCCGCGAGCTCCGGAAGCACCAGGCCGACGGCGCGGGCCGCTCCGGTGCTGGTCGGGATGATGTTCACGGCGGCGGTACGGCCGCGGCGCAGGTCCTTGTGCGGCCCGTCGAGGACGACCTGGTCGTTGGTGTAGCCGTGGATGGTGGTCATCAGACCCTTGACGATCCCGAAGCGTTCGTTCAGCACCTTCACCATCGGGGCCACACAGTTGGTGGTGCAGGAGGCGTTGGAGATGACGTGGTCCCGGTCCGGTGCGTAGGTCCCCTCGTTGACGCCCATGACGATGGTGGCGTCGACACCCTTGCCGGGCACGGACAGCAGCACCTTGCGTGCCCCGGCCTTCAGATGCAGGCCGGCCTCGTCCCGCGTACGGAAGCGGCCGGTGGCCTCAATGACCACGTCGACCCCCTGTTCACCCCAGGTCAGCGCGGCGGGGTCGCGCTCGGCGGTCACCGCGATGCGGTGCCCGTCCACCGTGAGCGAGTCCGCGTCGTGCTCGACCGTGCGGCGCAGCCTTCCGTACGTCGAGTCGTACTCAAGCAGATGGGCCAGCACTGCCGGGGAGGTGAGGTCGTTGACCGCCACCACCTCGACGGGTGTGCCGTGTTCCGTCTGCGCCCGTTCCAGCACGCAGCGCAAGTAGTTGCGTCCGATGCGTCCGAATCCGTTGATGCCCACCCGTACGTTCATCTCGTCGTCCTTCTGCTCCGTCGGCTGATGTGACGTCAGCCTGCGCGCTGCGGACCGGGTGGGGCAGGGGCCGGGTGGGGGCGACTGCCGGGGACCTTCGGCCCAGGGCACGGAGCGGGCACGGCGGCCCCACCCACTGAACGGCCCGCATCGGTGTGGGCCGAAGGTCCCCATGGATGGCCCCTACTGGACCTGCCGTCCGGCCCGGAGCCGCAGGAGGCTGTGAGCAGGGCGTCCGGCACGTCCGTCATCGGCTCGATCGTCGGCAGCCCCCAGGACCCGGCCGAGTGTTCCAGCCGCACGCCGCCGGCCGTTCCCGGGTGATCTACGAGACCTGGACGCTCGACTGAGTTCGTCCCTCCCCCAGCGCCTCTGGGCAGCCGCCCTCCGGAAGGAAGAGAACCGTCATGGTCCGATATGTGTACGACTTCACGGAGGGCGGCCGCGAGATGACCGACCTGCTGGGCGGCAAGGGCGCCAACCTGGCGGAGATGGTCCGGATGGGCCTGCCGGTGCCCCCTGGCTTCACCGTCACCACGCAGGCCTGTCAGGTCTATCTCGCCACCGGCGAACCCCCCGAGGATCTCGCTCACCAGGTGGCCGAACACCTCGCGGCTCTGGAGCGGGAGGCCGGCCGGCGGCTGGGGCAGGTGGACGATCCCCTGCTGCTCTCCGTCCGCTCCGGTGCACGGTTCTCCATGCCGGGCATGATGGAGACGATTCTCGACATCGGCCTCAACGATCTTTCGGTGCTCGGGCTCGCCCGGACCCCCGGCCGGGAGCGGTTCGCCTGGGACTCCTACCGCCGCCTGGTGCAGATGTTCGGCAGCACGGTGATGGGGGTCGACGGCGCACTCTTCGAGGACGCGCTCGCCCTGCTCAAGCGTGAGCGCGGAGCTGCTGACGACACTCGGCTGGACACCTGTGACCTCATCAGGCTGGTCGACGTCTTCAAGGACCTGGTCCTTGAGCACACGGGGGAGGAGTTCCCGCAGGACCCGGTCGAGCAACTGGAGCGGGCCGTCCTCGCCGTCTCCTCCTCCTGGAACGGGGAGCGGGCCAGGATCTACCGCAGGCGGGAGCACATCCCCGATGACCTCGGCACCGCGGTCAACATCCAGGCCATGGTCTTCGGCAACTACGGTTCCGACTCGGGCAGTGGTGTCGCCTTCACCCGCGACCCGGCCACCGGCTCCCCCGGCGTCTACGGGGACTACCTGCCCAATGCCCAGGGCGAGGACGTCGTCGCCGGCATCCGCAACACCGTCCCTCTTCAGGAGTTGGAGCAGCTGGACCCGGTGTCGTACAACAAGCTGCGCGGATATCTCCAGCAGCTGGAGTCGCACTACCGCGACCTGTGCGACATCGAGTTCACCATCGAACGCGGCAAGCTGTGGATGCTGCAGACCCGGGTGGGCAAGCGGTCCGCCCAGGCCGCCTTCAGCATCGCCTCGCAGCTGGCCGACGAAGCCCTCATCACACCGGCCGAGGCGCTGGGACGAGTGACCGGAGACGGGCTCGCCCGGCTGATGTTCCCCCGGTTCGACACCACGGCCGTCGGAGAGCCGATCGCCCACGGAATCCCCGCGTCCCCCGGTGCCGCGGTGGGCGCGGTGGTGTTCGACTCCGCCGAAGCGGTACGCCGTGCCGCCACCGGCGAAAAGGTGATTCTGGTACGTCAGGAGACCACCCCCGACGACCTGCCGGGCATGGTGGCCGCGCAGGCGGTCCTCACCAGCCGAGGCGGGAAGACCAGCCACGCGGCCGTGGTCGCCCGTGGCATGGGGAAGGTCTGTGTGTGCGGCGCCGATGGGCTCACCGTCGATGTGCGCGAACGGCAGTTCACCGCACAGGGCGTCATTGTGCGCGAGGGCACGCTCATCTCTGTCGACGGCTCGCTAGGAGCTGTGCATCTCGGCGCGGCTCCGCTGGTCGACTCCGCGGTCATGCGGTACTTCGAGACCGGCGGCGGGCTGCCGGGTCCGGGCGCGCAGCCGGTCGTACGCGATGTGCACCGCCTCTTGGAGCAGGCAGACACGGGACGACGGCTGGAGGTGCGGGCGAACGCCGACACACCCGAGGACGCCGCTCGCGCCCGCCGGTTCGGCGCGCAGGGCATCGGCCTGTGCCGGACCGAGCACATGTTCCTCGGCGACCGCCGCGGTCTCGTCGAAGCAATGATCCTGGCTGGCAGCGACGCCGAGCGCGAGAAGGCGCTGGCGGCCCTGCTGCCGCTTCAGCGCGAGGACTTCATCGGCATCCTCGCGGCGATGGACGGTCTCCCGGTAACCATCCGGCTGCTCGACCCACCGCTGCACGAGTTCCTCCCCGACCGCACCGAACTCGCCGTACGCGTCGCGGAGTACGAGGCACTCGGTAAACAGCCGGAGGCGCGCGACGTCACCCTGCTGGCGGCGGTCAACCGCATGCACGAGGAGAATCCGATGCTCGGCCTGCGCGGTGTCCGCCTGGGCCTGGTCGTACCGGGACTGGTCGCCATGCAGGTACGTGCCGTCGCCGAGGCCGTAGTGGAACGCAAGCGGATCGGCGGAGATCCGCGGGCGGAGATCATGGTTCCCCTCGTTGATGCGGTGGAGGAGCTGCGCCTGGTGAGGACGGAGGTCGAGCGGGTGCTGGCCGAGGTGTCCGATGCCTCCGGCATCGCGGTCGAATGCCCCATCGGCACGATGATCGAACTGCCGAGGGCGGCGCTGACGGCCGGGCGGATCGCGCAGGACGCGCAGTTCTTCTCCTTCGGCACCAATGACCTGACCCAGACCACCTGGGGCTTCTCCCGCGACGACGTCGAAGCGGCGTTCTTCTCCGCCTATCTCGACAAGGGCATCTTCCAGGTCTCCCCCTTCGAGACGATCGACCGCGAGGGTGTCGGCCGGCTGGTGAAGATGGCTGTCGCCGAAGGCCGTGCCGCCCGCCCGGACCTGAAGATCGGAGTCTGTGGCGAGCACGGCGGTGATCCCGACTCGGTGCACTTCTTCCACGACGCCGGTCTCGACTACGTCTCCTGCTCCCCCTTCCGGGTTCCGGTCGCCCGCCTGGAAGCGGGCCGGGCAGCCCTGCTGGAAGCCGCAGCGAGCGACGACAAGTGACCCTGCCTCCCCTTCGGCCGTCTTCGGTGGCCGCTCCACCGATTTCGGGCGGTGCGAGGCGGACGGGCCGTACAGAAAGAAGTCCGGGGCCATTGGCCCTCGGCCGAAGGAAGGTCGGCCCTGTCTTCCGGACTGCCCGGTCGGGAAGCTGGAGGGACAGGGCCGCGAACCACGGACCGACCGCTTGGCCCTCGCGGGCAACGACTGGAGACGAGGGACCCTCATGAAGACCCGCACAGTGGGTGAGGTGATGACCTCCGAGGTCGTCCAGGCGCACCGGGCCATCTCCTTCGTCGAAGTGGCCCGGCTGCTGGACGAGCACCGGATCAGCGGACTGCCGGTGGTGGACGGCGACGACAAGGTCGTGGGAGTGGTCTCGCAGACCGATCTGACCAGGTATCAGGCGGCTGAGGACGCCCGCGCCGGGGGCTGGGCGCCCGGCGCACCCGGAACACCGGGCATGGCCGGCCCGCCCGCAGAAGAGCTGATGTCGACGCCCGCGGTCACTGTGCACCCGGAGCAGCGCATCGCGGATGCCGCCCGTGTCATGGAGCGCCGCCGCATAGGCCGGCTTCCCGTAGTGGACGAGGAGGACCGCCTGATCGGCATCGCCACTCGGCGGGACCTGCTGCGGGTCTTCCTGCGGACGGACGAGGAGATCCGTAGGGAGGTGGCCGACGAGGCGCTGGCCCGAGCCGTGACTCTCACGCCTGGCAGCGTGAACGTCTCGGTGCGGGACGGGCTGGTGACACTGGAGGGGCGTCTGGGACACGGCAGCGACATACCGTCGGCGGTGAGGTCGGCCTGGCGGGTCGACGGAGTCGTGGGAGTGGTGAATCGTCTGATCTCCTCCGCGGAAGACGGCTCTCATCCTGCGGAAAACCCTGCCCCGCAACGGAACTGACGGGCTGCGGCTGCCCTCGCGAACCGGTGCCGGCTGAGAGCGGGCCCCGTCCAGCGTGTGGTGACGTGGGCGGGTGGTGACGTCGGCGGGTGAGGGCGCTCCGAGCGGTGGAGCAGCCTTACGGTTGCTCCACCGCTCGCGATGCCCCTCCGTGTGCGCAGGATTCGGGCGTGCGACCACCGGGGTGTGGACCACCACCCTCCTGGCGTCCCCACCCAACTCCCGCGTCATACAAGCGAGTCCAGTCGGCAGCCGGCCCGCTCGGAGTCAGTCCGCGCGCAGACCACGGGCGCGGAACTGTCCTCGCACCCGCGCCACCAGTGCGGCGTCCGGCACCGGGGTGTCACGCAGGGGAAAGGGGATCCCCAGAGCGTCGTACTTGGCGGCGCCCAGCTTGTGGAACGGCAGGACGTCCACGCGTTCGACGTTGTCCAGCCCGGCGAGGAAAGCGGCCAGACCGTCAATGGCTTCTTCGTCGTCGGTCCAGCCGGGGACAAGGACGTAACGGATCCAGACGGGGACACCGAGCCGGTTCAGACGAGTGGCGAAGGAAAGGGTCGGCGCGAGCTTCCCGCCAGTGAGCCTGCGGTAAGTGCCGACATCGAAGGACTTGATGTCGAGCAGCACCAGATCGGTGTCGGCGAGCAGGGCGTCGTCGGCGTGGGCGCCGAGGAGGCCCGAAGTGTCCAGGGCGGTGTGCAGTCCGAGTTCCTTGCAACGGCGGAATATCCCGGCGGTGAAGCGCGGCTGGAGAAGCGGTTCGCCGCCGCTGAGGGTCACTCCCCCACCAGCGGCCTCGATGAAGGAACGGTATTTGTCGATCTCCGTCATCACATCGTCGACGGAGGCCGGCCGGCCGTCCCGCATGTGCCAGGTGTCCGGATTCTGGCAGTACAGGCAGCGCAGCGGGCATCCGCTGGTGAAGAGCACAAAACAGGTGCCTGGACCGTCGACGCCGGTGGACAGGTCCCAGGAATGAATCCGGCCGGCGCAACCGCCGGAGTCGGCCGGCGGGCCGGACACTGCCCGGTCCGCCCGGTCCGCCCGGTCCGCCCGGTCCGCCCGGTCCGCCCGATCCGCCGGAATCTCGTGGAGGGCGTTCACATCGCACCGTGGAAGGTGCGGCTGATGACGTCGCGCTGTTGTTCACGGGTGAGACGTACGAAGTTGACGGCATAGCCGGACACGCGGATCGTCAAGTCCGGGTACCTGTCCGGGTGTTCCATGGCGTCCTCCAAGGTGGCCCGGTCCAACACATTGACGTTCAGGTGGAAGCCGCCGGAGGCGATGTAGGCGTCCAGCAGTCCGGCGAGGTTGGCCGCCCTTTCCGCTGCGCTGCGGCCCAGGCCGTCGGGGGTGACCGTAGACGTCAGGGAGATGCCGTCGCGGGCCTCGTCGTAGGGGATCTTCGCGACCGACAGAGCGGACGCCGCCATGCCGTGGCGGTCCCGGCCGTTCATCGGGTTGGCGCCCGGAGCGAAGGGCTGCCCGGCGCGCCGGCCGTCGGGGGTGTTGCCGGTGTGCTTGCCGTAGACCACGTTGGAGGTGATGGTCAGGACCGACTGGGTGTGCTCGGCACCCCGGTAGGTGGGGTGGCGCCGCACCTTGGCCATGAAGGAGCGGACCAGGCCGACTGCGATGTCATCGGCGCGGTCGTCGTTGTTGCCGTAGGCCGGGTAGTCGCCCTCGACCACATAGTCGACGGCCAGGCCGGTGGTGTCCCGGATTACCTTCACCCGGGCGTGCAGGACAGCCGAGAGGCTGTCGGCCGCCACCGACAGGCCGGCGATTCCGCAGGCCATGGTCCGCTCCACAGGGTGATCGTGCAGAGCCATTTCCAGGCGCTCGTAGGCATACTTGTCATGCATGAAATGGATGACGTTGAGGGCGTTCACGTATGTGTCGGCCAGCCAGTCCAGCATGTGGTCATAGGCGGTGACCAGTTCCTTGTGGTCGAGATATTCGCCGGTGAGCGGCGTCGCCGCCGGGGCGACCTGATCACCGGTCATCTCGTCCCGACCGCCGTTGATGGCGTACAGCATCGCCTTGGCCAGATTGACCCGTGCACCGAAGAACTGCATCTGCTTGCCGACCGCCATGGCCGAGACGCAGCAGGCGATGGCGGTGTCGTCGCCGGTGCGCGGGCGCATCAGGTCGTCCGACTCGTACTGGATGGAGCTGGTGTCGATGGAGACATGGGCGCAGAAGCGCTTGAAGCCCTGTGGTAGCCGGGGCGACCACAGCACCGTCAGGTTGGGTTCGGGGGCGGGCCCGAGGTTGTACAGGGTCTGCAGAAAACGGAAGGACGTGCGGGTGACCAGCGGCCTGCCGTCGGCACCGATGCCGCCGATGGACTCGGTCACCCAGGTCGGGTCGCCGGAGAACAGCTCGTCGTACTCGGGGGTGCGCAGGAACCGCACGATCCGCAGCTTGATGACGAAGTCGTCGATCAGCTCCTGGGCGCGGATCTCGTCGATGAGGCCCAGTTCCTGGTCACGGTCGAGGTAGACATCCAGGAATGTCGAGGTGCGGCCCAGTGACATGGCGGCGCCGTTCTGCTCCTTCACCGCGGCCAGGTAACCGAGGTAGAGCCACTGGACGGCCTCGTGGGCAGTGGCGGCGGGCCGGGAGACGTCGCAGCCGTACCCGGCGGCCATCTTCTTGAGCTCGTCCAGCGCCCGGATCTGTTCGGCGATCTCCTCGCGGTCACGGATCACCGGCTCGGTGGAGGCAAGGGCGTCCAGGCCGGCCTTCTCCGTCCGCTTCACCTCGATCAGGCGGTCCACCCCGTACAGCGCGACCCTGCGGTAGTCGCCGATGATCCGACCACGGCCGTAGGAATCAGGCAGGCCGGTAATGACACCCGCCTTGCGGGCCGCACGCATCTGCGGCGTGTAGGCGTCGAAGACGCCTTCGTTGTGGGTCCTGCGGTAGGTGCCGAAGACTCGGGTGACGAACGGGTCCGGCTCGTATCCGTAGGCACGCAGACCGTTTTCCACCATGCGCAGGCCGCCGTTGGGCATGATCGCGCGTTTGAGCGGGGCCTCGGTCTGCAGACCCACGATCAGTTCACGGTCACGGTCGATGAAGCCGGGGGCGTGCGAAGTGATGGTGGAGGGGGTGGCGGTGTCGACATCGAGGATTCCCTTGCGGCGCTCCTCCGGAAAGAGGGCGGTGACCTTCCCCCACACTGCCAGGGTGCGCTCGGTCGGCCCGGTGAGGAAATCCGAACCGCCCTCGTACGGGGTGTAGTTGGCCTGGATGAAGTCGCGTACGTCGATCCGCTCACGCCATCGCTGCCCGGCGAAACCGTGCCACGCCCCGGTGGGCCGGTCCATGTCGGTCTGTGCCACCACGGTCATCACTGCCTCCGTATCGTCGGCGCGGCGCCCACAGTTGGGCCCGCCCTCGCCTTCGATACTCGCCGTCGGCCACAGGGTGGCACAGGGCCATCGGGGCCCGGCGCCACGCCGTCCGGCCTCTCCCCGGCGGCTGCGCAGGGCCGATGGTCCCGACTCGGCCGGGGCCATTGGTTTGTGGTGTTACCACCACGCCGACGCGGTAGGGGCGAGCACCAGCAGTTCTGCTTCTGCCGCGTGCCGCCCGCGGGGCCGGTCGGTCCAGGCACCGGCCCATTCGGCCCTCCACCGCGGGGTGGGACAACGCGCATCGTGAGTGATGCAAACGCTCCGGGCAAGTGTGTCCGCACGGACCACTGGTCGGGGTTCCGCACCCACCACCAGGGCCGGGTCGGTCCCACAAGGACCCTCTCGGCCCCTCTGCCACCGGAGGCACGCACATGACCCTGGAAAACGCAGCCCAGCACATCGAGGAGATGGCCATCATGGCGAACCACGTGACCGTCGGCCTGGACGGCTCCGGCGAGAGCACCGCAGCCGCTCACTGGGCGGCGCGCGAGGCCGAGCTTCGGGACGCAGCCCTGGAGCTGGTCCACGCCGAGGAATGGCAGGAACACCCGCCACATCCTGTAGCGAGCGCCGAGACACTCCAGCGCCAGGCCGAGAACCTCCTGCGCGAGACGTCCGCCGAGCTACGGCGCCGGCACCCGCTCCTGAAGATCACCACCCGACGGGTGGGCGGGCAGCCCGCCCATGCCCTCGCCGCCGCGGCGAAGTCCTCGGCGATGCTCGTCATCGGCTCGCGGGGACTCGGCAGCATCGCCGGATTTCTCGTAGGCTCCGTCGCCTCGGCAACCATCGCCGCCACCGAACGGCCGGTGGTGCTCGTCCGCTCCTCCGGCAACGCGGTGGCTCCCGCCGACGGCATCCGCACCCGGGGCGCCATCGTGGCCGGTGTGGACATCCGCCGGCCCTGCGACAAGCTCCTCGGCTTCGCCTTCGAGGAGGCATCCCACCACCGGTGCGCACTCCGCGTGGTGCACAGCTGGACTCCGCCTGCGGCCCTGAGCTACGCGCCGACGCTCGTCCCCGGCGTACAGCAGGAGATGGCCCAGGAGGTCGCCCTGGCGCTGGAGGAAATGCTCAGGCCGTGGCGCGACAAGTTCCCTTCAGTGAACGTCGAGCCGCAGGCGATCATCGGTCAGGCCGCCCTTCAGTTGCTGGACGCCTCCGCCGACGCCGCTCTCGTCATCGTCGGCCGCCGTGTCCGCAGTTCGGCCTTCGGCGCCCACATCGGCCCGATCGCCCACGCGGTGCTGCATCACGCCACCGCGCCGGTCGCCGTCGTCGCCCACGACTGATCGGTTCCGCGCAGGGAGGATCGTCCCGTGCCCCAGGAAGTCGCGACGCCCGACCAGCCCGGGCGGAGCGACGGAACAGTCGTGCCGTCCCCCTCGAAGAGGACCAGGCGGACCGCCCTGGCCTGCCGGGCTGCGGAGCTGCGCCAGGACACGTCCGAACGGCGGATCCGCCATCACGACTGGGTCCCCGCCCACGGCACCGATCTGCCGAAGGTCGCGGACTGGTGCCGTCCGTACTGACCACGCGCGGAGCTGCGGCGCCGGGGCCGTCCGGGTCGGGGGGAGGTACCGATCGGCCCTCCCCGGACCGCCACCAACGTCGGACACTGGGAACGAACCCGAACGGAGGCCCCCATGAGTACCCCTTCCCCGACGCGGTTCCGCGCCGCGCTGCCCTTGGAGTACCGTGCCCGCCTGACAGCCCTGGGCCGTGAGGTCAACTTCCCCGCCGGAGCCCGTCTCTTCAACGAGGGCGGCCACGCCGACCGGTTCTGGATCATGCGGTCGGGCAGCGTCGGGATGGATTTCCACGTGCCCGGCAGACAGGCGGCGGTGATCGAGACGCTCGGTTCCGGCGAACTGGTCGGCTGGTCCTGGCTGTTCCGGCCGTATATCTGGCATTTCGGTGCCGAGGCGATGACTCCCGTACGTACCCATGAGTTCGACGCCGCGACCGTGCGGATCATGATGGACGCCGATCCCGCCTTCGGCTCCGCCATGGGGCACTGGGTCGGGCAGGTCCTCGCCCACCGGCTCGTCTCCGCCAGAATCCGGCTGCTCGACCTGTACGCCGCCCGAGGCAGCGGCAGCGGCGTATGACCCGTGCCACGCGACGGGAACAAACGAAGAGTTCGCGACGCCCTCGTCCCTGAGAACTGGCATCGACGCACCTTGGGCGGGCGACGGACCGACGCCATGGTCCTTGGACTACAACAGGCGCGCGCCAAGCGTGGCGCGCCGCGGGATACGCTCCGGAGCCGCAGTGGTCCCGGTGGGTCAAGCCGCTGGCGCACTGACGCCGGCCTACTGATTCCCACCGCGCTTTGCCCATCCTTTACCATGGGCGGACATTGATCACCCACTTCCGAAAGGTGTGAGCGTCCGTCCATGGGCGAGCCTCCCAGTAGTCGACATCGCGCGTTCCTCCCCGCCCTGCCCGATCATGGGACGGAGGTGAACCGATGACCGAAGTGCTTCTGCTCGCCGTGGCCGTGCTGCTCTCGCTCGCCTGTGGAGCCTTCGTCGCGGCGGAATTCTCGCTGACGACCATCGAGCGCGGCGACCTGGAGCGGGCCGTGGAGCGCGGCGACCGGGGCGCGGCAAGCGCCCTCAAGGCCGTACGCAGCCTCACTTTCCAGCTCTCGGGCGCCCAGCTCGGCATCACCGTCACCAACCTCCTCGTCGGCATGCTCGCCGAGCCATCCATCGGCAAGCTGATCCGCGGACCGATGGAGGGCCTCGGCCTGTCCCCCGCGACGGCCTCGACGGTGGCCCTGGTCATCGGCACGGGCCTGTCCACCATCGTCCTGATGGTGATCGGTGAGCTGGTCCCCAAGAACTGGGCGATCTCATCGCCGCTGGCCGTGGCGAAGGTTGTCGCCACCCCGCAGCGGATGTTCAGCGCGGCCTTCCGCCCGCTCATCAGCCACCTCAACAACACGGCCAACCGCATCGTGCGGCGCTTCGGCATGGAGCCCGCCGAGGAGCTGGCCTCCGCCCGCAGCCCCCAGGAGCTGGTCGCCCTGGCGCGCCACTCCGCGAAGGAGGGCGCGCTGGAGGCGGACACCGCCGAGCTGTTCGTACGTACCCTCAATCTGGCGGAGCTGACCGCGGAGAACGTGATGACCCCGCGTGTCCAGGTCACCGCCCTCGATCTGCAGGCGACCGCGGAGGACGTCGCGAACGCCACCCGCGCGACCGGCCTGTCCCGCTTCCCCGTCTACCGGGGCAACCTCGACTCGGTCGTGGGCATCGCGCACATCAAGGACGTGCTGACCGTGCCGGCGGACCGCAGGCCGACGTACGCCGTCTCGGGGCTGCTGCGCGAGCCGCTGCTGGTCCCGGAGACACTCACCGTCGACCGGCTGCTCGACCGGCTGTCGGGCAAGCACACCATGGCCGTCGTGATCGACGAGTACGGCGGCACGGCGGGCGTCGTGACGCTGGAGGACATCGTCGAGGAGGTCGTCGGCGAAGTTCGCGACGAGCACGACCCGCACGAGACGCCGGACCTCGCCCCCGCGGGCGAGGACGCCGACGGACACACCCTGTGGTCCGCCGACGGCGCGGCCAGGACCGACCAGCTGGAGCGGGTCGGACTGCGGGTGCCCGAGGGCCCCTACGAGACGCTCGCCGGCCTGCTCGCCAACGAGCTGGGACGCATCCCGGTGGTGGGCGACCACATCGAGCTGGCCGGCTGGCAACTGAACGTGGTGGACGCGACAGGCCGCCGCGCCGCGCGCGTGCTGCTGCACGCACCGCTGCCCGGTGACTCCACCAAGGACGAGGAGGCCCGGCGATGACCGCGATCCAATTGCTCATCGGCCTGCTCACGCTGGTCGTCAACGCATTCTTCGTCGGCGCGGAGTTCGCCCTGATCTCGGTGCGCCGCAGCCAGATCGAGCCGGAGGCCGAAGGGGGCAACCGGCGGGCGCGCAGCGTCCTGTGGGGCCTTGAGCACGTCTCGGCGCTGCTGGCAGCCGCGCAGCTGGGCATCACGCTGTGCACCCTGGTGCTCGGTGTGGTCGCCGAGCCCGCCATCGCGCATCTGCTGGAGCCGGTCTTCCACGCCGTGGGTGTGCCGGACGGGCTGACCCACCCGATCTCCTTCGTCATCGCGCTCGCCGCGGCGACGTATCTGCACATGCTCTTCGGCGAGATGGTGCCGAAGAACATCGCGCTGGCCGAGCCGGTACGAACCGCGCTGCTGCTCGGTCCGCCGCTGGTGGCGCTGGCCCGTGGCCTGCGCCCGGTGATCTTCACGATCAACGCCTTCGCCAACACCCTGCTGAAGCTGATGCGGGTGGAGACCAAGGACGAGGTGTCGGCGACATTCTCGGACGACGAGCTGGCGCGGCTGGTCACGGACGCGGGCCTCGCCGGTCTGCTCGACGGCCGGGCCGCCGAGCGGCTGCACGACGCCCTGGAGCTGGGCCGCCGCCCGGTGCGTGACGTGGTGATGCCGGTGGAACGGGTGGTGTTCGCCCAGGCCGGGACCACCCCCGAGGGGCTGGAGCAGTTGGCGGCCGAGTCGGGCTTCTCCCGCTTCCCCGTCCTGGAGGGGCTGCGGATCCTGGGCTACCTGCATGTGAAGGACGCCCTGGACGCCACTCCCCGCGACGTCCCGTTCCCGGTGTCCGCGCTGCGGCCGATCGCCCGGGTACGGGCGGACGCACCGCTCGACGACGTACTGACGGCGATGCGGCGCAGCCGTACCCACCTGGCGGCGGTGCTCGGCGAGGACGGCGACCCCGCGGGGCTCGTCACGATGGAGGACGTGCTGCGCGAGCTGGTGGGCCGCCCGGACCAGCAGCGGGACCAGCAGGAGGCCTAGGCCGCGGGTGTGGGGGCACGGTCCGTGGTCTCTGTGAGACCCGGGCCGTGCCCGCCGCCCACCCCGGACGCGCCGATCGCCGTGAAGACGGCGAGAAGCGTCGCGAGGCCCGCGGTCGAGACGGCGGCGAGCCAGTTGACGTCGATGAGGTTCGTCGCCCCGGCGGTGAGGACCGCGACGAGCGCCTGCGCGAAGGTGCGGAGCGCCCGCTCCCCGGTGGCCTTCCAGAATGCGGCAGTGAACATGGCTCGCTCGCTCTCTCCTCGCGGACTCCTCTACTCGGGATACCGCGATCGGGCGCAACTGGACAGACCCCGGGCGCATGTCTCGCGCGGCCGGGATACGATCGCTCCGCCATGGAGATGAATGCCAACTACACCAGTCTTGTCGCGGTCGGCGACTCGTTCACCGAGGGCATGTCGGACGCGCTGCCCGACGGCACGTACCGCGGCTGGGCCGATCTGCTCGCCGCACGGCTCGCGGCGGGTACGCCGGGCTTTCGGTACGCGAATCTCGCCGTACGCGGAAAGCTCATCGGCCAGATCGTCGAGGAACAGGTGGGCGTGGCGACCGCCATGCGGGCGGACGTCGTGACGCTGGTCGGCGGCCTCAACGACACCCTGCGGCCCAAGTGCGACATGGGCAGGGTGCGCGGACACCTGGAAGAGGCCGTGGAGCGGCTCGCGCCGTCCTGCGAGCGACTGGTGCTGATGCACAGCCCCGGGCGCGACGGCCCGGTGATGCAGCGCTTCCGGCCGCGCATGGAGGAGCTGTTCGACTTCATCGACACACTGGCGGCGAAGCACGGTGCCCTGGTCGTCGATCTGTACGGGGCGCCCGCGCTCGGCGATCCCCGGATGTGGCACGTCGACCGGCTGCACCTGACCGACGAGGGGCACCGCCGGGTCGCCGAGGCCGTGTGGCAGGTGCTGGGCCGGGCGGCCGAGGACGACTGGCGGACGCCGCTGGCCCCGGGCGCGCTGCCGGGCTGGGCGGCGCGGCGCGGCAGCGATCTGCGGTTCGCGCGCGAGCACCTGGTGCCGTGGATCGGGCGGCGGGTCACCGGGCGCTCGTCGGGCGACGGCCGGCCGGCCAAGCGGCCCGAGCTGCTGCCGTACGAGGACCCGCACACTCCGTAGCTCTCATCAGGCGCTCGTAGCAAGCCACAAACGGGACCGGGGCGTCGGCCTGCGTGAAGCGCCAGTAGAATCTCTCCACGTGACTGCTGCTCCTGCGAAGCCCCGTATCCCCAATGTCCTGGCCGGCCGCTACGCCTCCGCGCAGCTTGCCGTCCTGTGGTCCCCCGAGCAGAAGGTGAAGCTGGAGCGCCGGCTGTGGCTCGCCGTGCTCCAGGCTCAGAAGGACCTCGGCATCGAGGTGCCCGAGGGCGCCATCGCCGACTACGAGCGGGTGCTCGACCAGGTCGACCTGGCGTCGATCGCGGAGCGCGAGAAGGTCACGCGCCATGACGTGAAGGCGCGGATCGAGGAGTTCAACGCGCTCGCGGGCCATGAGCAGGTCCACAAGGGCATGACCTCCCGTGACCTCACCGAGAACGTCGAGCAGCTGCAGATCCGGCTGTCGCTTGAGCTGATGCGTGATCGCACGGTCGCCGTGCTCGCGCGGCTCGGCAGGCTCTCCGGTGAGTACGCAGAGCTGGTCATGGCCGGCCGCTCGCACAATGTCGCGGCCCAGGCGACGACCCTCGGCAAGCGTTTCGCGACGGTGGCCGACGAGCTGCTTGTGGCGTACGGACGCCTGGAGGAGCTGCTCGCCCGCTACCCGCTGCGCGGCATCAAGGGCCCGGTCGGCACCGCGCAGGACATGCTGGACCTGCTCGGCGGCGATGCTCGGAAGCTCGCCGACCTGGAGCAGCGGATCGCCGTACACCTCGGCTTCTCGCAGGCCTTCACCTCGGTGGGCCAGGTCTACCCGCGCTCGCTGGACTACGAGGTCGTCACCGCGCTGGTGCAGCTGGCGGGCGGACCGTCGTCGCTGGCGAAGACCATCCGGCTGATGGCCGGGCACGAGCTGGTGACGGAGGGCTTCAAGCCCGGCCAGGTCGGCTCGTCCGCGATGCCGCACAAGATGAACACCCGCTCCTGCGAGCGCGTGAATGGCCTGATGGTGATCCTGCGCGGCTACGCCTCGATGACGGGCGAGCTGGCGGGCGACCAGTGGAACGAGGGCGACGTGTCCTGCTCGGTGGTGCGCAGGGTCGCGCTGCCGGACGCGTTCTTCGCCTTCGACGGTCTGCTGGAGACCTTCCTGACCGTTCTCGACGAGTTCGGTGCGTTCCCCGCGGTCGTCGCCCGCGAGCTGGACCGCTACCTGCCGTTCCTGGCCACCACCAAGGTGCTGATGGCGTCGGTACGGGCCGGAGTCGGCCGCGAGGTCGCGCACGAGGCCATCAAGGAGAACGCGGTCGCATCGGCGCTGGCCATGCGCGAGCAGGCCACCGAGCGCAACGAGCTGCTCGACAAGCTGGCGGCCGACGGGCGGATCCCGCTGGACCGCGCGCAGCTGGACGAACTGATGGCGGACAAGCTGTCGTTCACCGGCGCCGCGGAGCAGCAGGTCGCCACCGTGATCTCGCGCATCGAGGAGATCACCAAGCAGCATCCCGAGGCCGCCGGGTACACCCCCGGTTCGATCCTCTGACGCGCACGGACCGGACAGGTTGATGTCGGTATGACGCCGGAAGAACTCCAGGCCGCCCGCGACCGCCTCATTCCCGATGTGGTCGCGGACGGGCTGCGGGTGCTGTTCTGCGGGATCAACCCGGGGCTGATGTCCGCCGCGACGGGCCACCACTTCGCCCGCCCCGGCAACCGCTTCTGGCCGGTGCTGCACCTCTCGGGCTTCACCCCGCGGCAGCTGAAGCCCTCGGAGCAGGGCGAGTTGACGTCATACGGCCTCGGCATCACCAATGTGGTGGCGCGGGCCAGCGCGCGGGCCGACGAGATCGGCGACGAGGAATTCCGCGAGGGCGGCCGGCTGCTGACCGCCAGGGTCGAGCTGCTGCGGCCCCGGTGGCTCGCGGTCGTGGGGATCACCGCGTACCGCACGGCCTTCGGCGAGAAGAAGGCCGCGATCGGGCCGCAGGAGCGGACGATCGGCGCGACCCGGATCTGGGCACTGCCCAACCCCAGTGGCCTCAACGCCCATTGGACCGCGCAGACCATGGCCGAGGAGTACGCCCGGCTGCGGATCACGGCAGAGGGCTGACGCCCGCGTTACGAAGTGTGCGGCGGCGGCGCCGATCTACGCATCTCCGACGGGTTCTTGCCGAACCAGCGCGCCACCGCGCGGCGCAGGGTGCGGGCGTCGCTGAAGCCGAGCAGCGCGGCGATGGTGTGCAGGGGCAGGTCCCTGGTGGTCAGCAACTCCTCGGCGCGGACCAGGCGTACGTAGTCGACGAGCGCCTCGTACGTGGTCCCGCACTCGGCGAGGCGTCTGCGCAGGGTGCGTTCGCTCATCCCCCGCGCGCGTGCCTGCTGGGTGAGCGGGGGCACCTGGGGCAGTCGGCGGGCGATGGACACCTCCAGGCCCTCCACCAGGTCCTGGCGCTCGCGGCCCACTGTGCGGGCCGAGTTGAGCAGCTCCACGACCTGCGTGAGGGTGTACGCGTCCGCGCCCGGCAGGGCGTGTTCCAGCCACGATGCGTTGAAGACGAGCCGGTCGTCGGGGGCGCCGAAGACCACCGGGCAGCGGAAGTAGCGCTCGTACTCGTCGCCGTACGGCGGACGCGCGTGGCGCAGGAGCACCGCGTGCGGGGCGAAGCCGTCGTGCAGGGCGTCCCTGATCAGGGCCACGATGCTGCTGAACGACTCTTCGAGGAGGAAGGTCTGGAGCTCGGATCCTGCGTAGCGGGCCGTTGCCAGGGTCGCGGCTCCGTCGGGCACCGGCTCCATGCGGTAGTCGAGCATGGACCCGGTGATGCCGTGGTAGCGCACGCCCAGGCGCAGGGCGTCGTACAGCATGGGGCTGGCCAGCAGCCCGAGCCCCACCAGACCCCAGGCGGTCACGCGCTGTCTGCGCCCCACCGCCAGGCCCAGGGCGGGATCGCCCAGTTCTCTCATGGCTTCGCCGATCACCCGGCTGCCCTGCCGGTAGGACACCCGCTGCTCCACTGAGCTGAGGGCCGCGACGCTGAGTCCGGCCCGCTGGAGGGGCCGGGCCGAGGTCGTGACCCCGTTCGGCGGCTACGAGCGTGAGGTAGCGCAGCAGGTGCGGTGTGATCGTCGCCGATCCGAACCGCGGGTCGTCGTGCTGACCGACTGACGGCTGTGGACGCAACGGAATGCGCGGCACCTTGGACGTCACCTCCGGGCCGCCACTTTATGTACCCGGGCAGCGGCCGGACAGTGCGCGTGGCCGCTGAAGTCCCGTTACTGGCCGGTTGGGTCCTCTCCACCGCGCCCCTGGCGCCGTACCGTCGACACACCCGCCCCAGGTGTGGTGCAGGTCATCAACACGCAGGTGCTCAACATGCAGGTCACCCCCACGCAGTTCATCAACACGAGGGAGAAGGCATGAGGTTCGCCGGTACGAAGAGCAGAGCGCTCTCCCTGTCGCTCGCCGGAGTGCTCGCCGCGCTGTCCACCGCAGCCGTGGCCGCGCCCGGCACCGAACCAACCGCCGCCGCCGCGTCGGCGGCCGAGGCCACGACGTATCTGGTCGGCCGTGGCATCTCCGACGTCACCGGGAAGGCCGCCGAAGTCGGCATGATGGGCTATTCGAGCTTCGACCAGAAGGCGACCGGGATCCATCAGCGCCAGCGCTCCCGTGCGTTCGTGGTGGCCGACCGGGACAGCGGCAGCCGCGTCGCGTACGTCAACGCCGACCTCGGCATGATCTTCCAGTCCGTGCAGCAGGGCGTGATCGGCAAGCTCAAGCAGCGGTACGGGGCGCTCTACAGCGAGCAGAACGTGCTGCTTTCCGCCACTCATACGCACGCGGGCTCGGGCGGCCACTCCCACCATCTCGCGTACAACCTGGCCTCTCTCGGCTTCCAGAAGGCCACGTACAACGCGATCGTCGACGGCATCGTCGAGTCGGTCGTCGAGGCCCACGAGGATCTCAAGCCGGGCACCATCACGCTCGGCAGCGGCGAGCTGACCAATGCGAGCGTCAACCGGTCCAAGGTGGCGTTCGACAAGAACCCGGCGAGCGACAAGGCCGCCTTCCCCGGCGCCATCGACCCGGCGATGACCGTGCTGCGGTTCCGCCAGGGCTCCGAAGAGATCGGCGCGATCAACTGGTTCGCGACCCACAACACCTCGCTGACGAACAAGAACACGCTGCTCAGCCCGGACAACAAGGGCTACGCGTCGTACGAGTGGGAGCACGGCGCGAAAGGGGTGCACTATCTGGACGGCAAGAAGGGCTTTGTCGCGGCGTTCCCCAACACCAACGCCAGTGACATGTCGCCGAACCTCAATCTGAAGCCCGGCTCGGGGCCGACCGAGGACGAGTTCGAGAACACCAGGATCATCGGCGACCGCCAGTTCAAGAAGGCCCAGGAGATCTACAACGCGCCGGGCACCCCGGTGAGCGGCAGCGTGGACTCCCGGATGCGGTTCGTGAATATGGAGGAGGTCACCGTCGCGGGGAAGTACACCCCCGACGGCAAGGAGCACCGCACCTGCCCGGCAATGGTCGGTGCGTCCACGCTGGCCGGCAGTGTGGAGGACGGGCCCGCCATCCCCGGGTTCACCGAGGGTATGAACAGTCCCGTGGCGAAGCTCCTGGAGCCGTTCCACATCGATCCGCCCGAGTGGCTGGTCGGCTGCCAGTACCCGAAGGCCAATCTGGTGCCGACCGGCCTGATCTCCGAGGCGGTGCCCGCCACCCCGAAGATCCTGCCCGTGCAGATCGTCAAGATCGGCCAGTTCTACCTGGTGGCCGGGCCCGGCGAGTTCACCATCGTCTCCGGTCTGCGCATTCGCCGTACGGTCGCCGCCGAGCTCGGTGTGCCGATCGGGAACGTCCTGATGCAGGGCTACGCCAACGCGTACAGCCAGTATGTGACGACGCCCGAGGAGTACGACCAGCAGCAGTACGAGGGCGGCTCGACGCTCTACGGCAGGCACACCCTCCCCGCGTACCAGCAGGAGTTCGGCGCGCTCGCCGCCTCCCTGAAGGCCGGTACGGCGATCGGCCGGGGCCCGACGCCGCCCGACCAGTCGGGCCGTCAGGTCTCCTTGCAGACCGGCGTGGTGATGGACAATCCCCCGGCCGGCAAGTCGTTCGGCGACGTACTGACCGAGCCTGCGCCGTCCTACGCGCCGAATGCCACCGCCACGGTGGAGTTCGTGACGGGGCATCCGAAGAACAACCTGCGCCGGGGCGGCACGTTCCTTGAGGTGCAGCGGCTGGTGGACGGCCAGTGGGTGCGCCAGCAGGACGACGGTGACTGGGACACCAAGTACCGGTGGGTCCGGATCAACGGGGTGACGGGCACCTCGAAGGCGGTCATCACCTGGAAGGTCGCCGCGGGGACCCCGGCGGGCACCTACCGGATCGTCCATCACGGGGACTCCAAGACCTTCCTCGGCAAGATCAGTCCGTTCACCGGGACCAGCAGGACCTTCACGGTGAGCTGACCCGGGGACCGACCGGGCGACCAACCGGGCGACCAACCCGGCACGACCCGTTCGGACTTCACCTGGTACGACGCCGGCCCAGCCCCCGTCAGCGTCGTACCAGGTGGATCGCCGTGCTCGCCCAGTCGCCCGGTGGCAGTCCGAGCGGCAGCCCGTGGTCCGTCAGTACCGTCGCGTGGTGGACCGTGCCGCTTCCCGCGTCGCGGTACACGGCGCCCGGCTCAAGACCGGCGAGGCGCACCGGCAGCCGGGGCCGCCCGCCGTGCGGGGCCCGCTGCCAGGCGAGCACCAGGGTCTCGCTGCGGTCTTCGGCGGTGTACTGCACGACGGTGGGGCCGTCGTCGACGGGACCGCGGAGCCGGTGCTGGACACCGTGCTGGACGAGGTGGCGGACCTGCTTGTACGTCGCCACGAACCCGGCCGCCTCGGCGAGTTCGTCGTCGGACCAGCGGGTGAGGTCGCCGCCGATGGCCAGGACGCCGGCCATGGCCACATGGAAGCGGAAGCGCAGCGGGACCGAGCGGGCGGTGAGCTGGTTGGGGACGTCGGTGACCCAGGCGGCCATGGTGCGCGCCGGGTAGAGCTGGCTGTAGCCGTGCTGGATGCCGATGCGGTCCGCCGCGTCCGTGTTGTCGGAGGTCCATACCTGGTCGGTGCGCGCGAGGATACCGAGGTCGACGCGTCCGCCGCCGCCGCTGCACGCCTCGATGCGCAGGTGGGGGTGGTCGGCGCGGAGCCGGTCGATGACATCGTACAGATGGTGCACATAGGTGGTCCACAGCCGGTCGTCGCCGTCCGGGTGTGCGGGGTGGCCCGCTTCGCTGAAGGGCCGGTTCATGTCCCACTTCAGGAAGTCGATCCCGTGGTCGGCGACCAGTGCGCTGAGCCACTTGTACGCCCACTCGGCGACGTCGCCGCGGGCGAAGTTCAGCACGAGCTGGTTGCGCATCTCGGTGCGGGTGCGGTGCGGGAAGTGCAGCACCCAGTCGGGGTGTGCCCGGTAGAGGTCGCTGTCGGCGTTGACCATCTCGGGTTCGACCCACAGGCCGAAGCGCATGCCGAGCCGGTGGACCTCGTCGATGAGCGGTGACAGGCCCTGGGGGAAGCGCTCGGGGGACGGGGTCCAGTCACCGAGGCCGGCCCGGTCGTCGCGGCGGGCGCCGAACCAGCCGTCGTCCATCACATACAGCTCGGTGCCGAGCGCGGCGGCCTTGGCGGCGAGCGCCATCTGCCCCTGTTCGTCGACGTCGAAGCCGGTGGCTTCCCAGGAGTTGTAGAGGACGGGGCGGATCTCCCGGGGGTGCGGCAGGACGTGGTCGAGGGTGTACGCGTGCCAGGCGCGGCTCGCGGCTGCGAAACCGCCCTCGGAGCAGAGGCCCGCGAAGCACGGGGTGGTGTGGGTCTCGCCGGGCGCCAGGAGCAGCGTCGTGGAGTCGTGGCCCGCGCCGCCGGTGAAGCCCGCGCGGCCGTCGGGGGTGCGCTGCGCGGTGATGCGCCAGCTGCCGCTCCAGGCCAGTGCGGCGCTCCACACCTGGCCGTGTTCCTCGGTGGCGTTCCCGTCGTCCAGCATCACCCAGGGGTTGGCGTGGTGGCTGGTGATACCTCGCCTGCTGGTGAGTACGGTCTCGCCGAACGGCAGTGTCTCGCGCCGCAGTTGGGACTCGGCGGACCACTGTCCTGTGACATGGCTGAGCCGGTAGTCGTCGCGGGGCGGCACGGTCCAGGCCGCGGAGTCGCCGCGCAGCAGGGTGATCGCCTCGGCGCCGGTGTTGCGCAGCGACGTCCAGCGTTCGATCACATCGGTGTCGGCGTGCACGCGGTAGTGCAGGGTGATGTCCAGCGGGTAGTGCCGGTCGTGGAAGCTCAGGTCCAACTGGGCCGCGCCGTCCGGGGTTTCGGTGATGTGGTGTCCGGCCGGGGCCCATTCGAGTGCGCGGGTGCCGTCGGCGAACCGGACCTGGAGGGACGGCACGCCGTAGCGGGCGCCGCCGTCGACGGGCAGTTCCTCACCGACGGGCGGGCGCCCCTCGAAGCTGCTGCTGCCCTCCGTGTCGCGCGGCCGTGCGGCGACTTCCCGCGCCTCCGCGAGGCTCAGCCGTCCACCCCAGGCCACATGGCAGGGCGCTCCACTGTCGTCGACGCGCAGCGCGTACGACGTGCGTGGCGTATCGAGCAGCCACAGGCCCGCATCCGGATCGTAGGAGATCTGGGGCATGGGGATCCTCACGTTCGGCTGACAACTCTGTGACGGCAGGTAGCCAACCCAGCCTTTGATCAGCTGTCAAGTCCCCTGCCGTGAAAGTGTTTCCCGGCTTGCAACCTAGATCAGCAAGGCTTTCCAAAGGGTTCTGCTTTTTTTATTGACAGAGGAAATTAAGTCCCCTACGTTTCCGGCCATGTCATCGACCCACCAGGTGGAAGTGCTCCCGGCAGCCACGCCCGCCGCTTCCATGGTGTTCACCACCGTCCTCTCCCAGGGCCCGCTCTCCCGGGTCGAGCTGGCCCGCCGGACCGGTCTTTCCTCCGCCGCCGTCACCAAGGCGGTACGCCCCCTGATGGACGCGGGCTACTTCGTCGAAGCCGTCGAGGACAGCGCACCGCCCGCTGTGGGCCGGCCGGCGAACCCGGTCCGGGTCGACGGCGGTCGGGCCCTGTTCATCGGTATCAAGGTGACCGCGGACGAGGTGATCGCGGTCCTGGCGGACCTGTGCTGCAAGATCCGGGTGGCCCGCCATGTGCCGCTGACCGTCCGCGACCCCACTGCGGTGATCGCCACCATCGCGGGGCTGGCCGACGAACTGCTCGTGGAGGCGCAGGGGTACGGCGTACGGGTGCACGGTCTGGCCGTCGCCGTGTCCGGCGACGTGGACCGGGCCGCCGGGGTCGTCCGGTACTCGCCGTTCCTCAACTGGCGCGACATCGCGCTGGCGGAACTGGTCTCGGCCGCGACCGGGCTGCCCACCACCGTCGACAACGACGTCCGGGCGCTGACGGTGGCCGAGCAGTGGTTCGGCGCGGGCGTCGGACGTTCGGACTTCGCGCTGGTCACCGTGGGCGCGGGCATCGGCTGCGGTCTTGTTGTGCACGGCCGCGTGGTGGCCGGGGCGCACGGCGTGGCCGGCGAGATCGGCCATCTGTCCATCGACCCCGAGGGGCCGCTGTGCCACTGCGGCAACCGCGGCTGCGTCGAGGCGATCGCCTCCGACTCGGCGATCGTCCGGCGGATCCGGGAGGCGACCGGGCAGCCGGTGGCCGGCCCTGCGCAGGCTCTGGAGCTCGCCCGGGGCGGGAACCCCGAGGCCCGCGAGGCCTACGCACGGGCCGGTGAGGCCATCGGCCGGGGCATCGGGGCCGTGGTCAACCTGCTCGGCCCCGAGCGCGTGATCATCTCCGGCGAAGGGCTTGCGGCGTACGACCTGTTCGCCGAACAGATCCGGGACGCGTTCACTTCGACCGCCTTCAGCACAGCCGTGCAGTGCGACCTGATCACGCGTCCGCTGCCGTTCGAGGAGTGGGCGCGCGGGGCCGCGGCCACCGCGATACAGACCTTCATCGGGTCCGACACCTTTTAGGAGCAGCGATGACGCAGCAGAGCCGCATATCCGTGCCCGGCGGATCCTAGGTCGCCGGGTGGACCGTGACCTACTCCACCAATATCCACGGCGGACTCGGCTGGTGGTGGCACCCGACCGGCAACGCCTGGCTGTGCAACTCGCTGTGGGAGCACTACGAATACACCCAGGATCGACCGGGCGCACGCGGCGGGCATGTGTGTGGTCAGCGCCACGGTGCTGCCCTACAAGGGCTGGTACGAGTGGACGGCGGAGGAGGAGGCCGTGCGTACGGAGGTGAACGCGTTCATCCGCACCGGTGGGGCGGTCGACGCCGTCGCGGACTTCGACAAGGTCATCAGGAGTCCCTACGACCCGCAGCGGATGCTGCCCACCTTCGACGGCGGTGACCATCTGCATCCCAACGACAAGGGCATGCAGGCCATGGCCGACTCGCTCGATCTCAAGGCGCTGAACTGCGACCGCACGATCCGCTGAGGCTCCGCGCCGGGTGGACATGCCGCTGTGCGAGCGGCGCGTCCACCCGGAGGCGGTCCGTGGTGGGGCTCAGCCCGGTTCGCCGCAGGGGGACTGCCGGGCCATGCTCGCCTTCAGGGCCACCTCGATGTCCGGAGGCAGGCTGCCCTCGCAGGTCCACTCGACCAGTCGGTCGGCGACGCTTCTGACCTTGGTGTTCGTGTGCTGCGAGACCTCGACGAGGACCTCCCAGGCCTGGTCCGGGGTCAGCTGTCCGACTGCGCAGATGACGCCGATCGCCTGATCGACGTCGGCGTGCGAGGCCACGGCCTGCTTGAGCTGCGCCACTTCCTCCCGAAGGGAGCGCAGCTCGGCGGTGGCGGTCGTCGCGGCGCTCTGGTCACGTGTCGGCATCGCTCTCCCTGGTCTGCCACGGCTCAATCGAATTTTCGTTCATATCTACGATGCCAAAACTCCGCGATTTTCACACGCCATTCTACCGATGATCACAGAGTGAAGGTTCACGGTCGCCGAGCCACGGGGCTACGAGCCGAGCCCCGGCCGGGGCTGCCCGGGGCCACGACCCGCACCCGGCCGTCGCCGCACAGCACGGGCCACGCTCGCCGCGCCCCGGCCCAGCGAGTACGATCCGGCCAGACACGCGTACGAGCTGGGAGGACACACGTTGGGGAGGCTGACCGGCGGAGACCCCTCTCTGTTGCGGCGGATCAACTCCGCCGTGGTGCTGCACGCGCTGCGTGCGGCGGACTCCCCCACGCTGACCGATCTGACCCGCGTCACCGGGCTGTCCCGGCCGACGGTCGAGGGTGTGATCGAAGGGCTCATGGAGACCGGGCTCGTCGTCGAGGCCCCGCCCGAGGACATCGAGACGCGGCGCCAGGGCCGCCCCGCGCGCAGGTTCCGCTTCCGGGTGGAGGCCGGGCATCTCCTGGGGGTCGAGATCGGCCCGCACCGGATCGCCGCCCTGCTCTCCGGCCTCGACGGCCGCGTCATGGGCGCGGGATCGCGCGAGGTGTCCGAGACCGCGTGCGCGGACGAGCGGCTGGAGCGGGTACGCACCGTGGTCGCCGACGTGCTGCGCCGGTCCGGGGTCGCGCGCAGCTCCCTGCGTGCCGTCGGCGTCGGCAGCCCCGGCATCGTGGAGGCCGACGGGACCGTGCGGCTGGGCACCGCGCTGCCCGGCTGGACCGGTCTTGCGCTCGGCGAGCGGCTGCGCCGGTCCTTCCGATGTCCCGTCCTGGTGGAGAACGACGCCAACGCCGCGGCGGTCGCCGAGCACTGGAAGGGCGCCGCCACCGACTCCGACGACATCGTGTTCGTCATGGCCGGGCTGAGCCCGGGTGCGGGCTCGCTGATCGGCGGGCGGCTGCACCGGGGCTACGGCGGGGCGGCCGGCGAGATCGGCGCACTGCACCTGCTGGGCCGTGAGGTCACCCCGGAGACCCTGCTCTCCACGACGGACGAACCGCTGCACGCGCTCGACGAGCAGGCGGTGGCCGCGGTGTTCCGCCAGGCCAAGCAGGGTGACGTACGGGCCGGGGAGGCCGTTGAGCGGTTCATCCAGCGGCTGGTGCACGACGTCGCGGCGCTGGTACTGGCGCTCGACCCCGAGCTGGTGGTCGTCGGCGGCTGGGCCGCCGGTCTCGACGGCGTACTGGAACCGCTGCGCGGCGAGTTGGCACGCTACTGCCTGCGTCCGCCCCGGGTGGCGCTGTCACTGCTCGGCGAGGCGGCCGTGGCAACCGGTGCGCTGCGCCTGGCCCTTGACCATGTCGAGGAGCAACTCTTCGCCGTCGAGGGAACGGTGACGGCCCGCCACTGAGTGAGTGACGGGCCGCGGAGAAAGCAATACGGGGTACAGGTCAGGACGCCTTGCGCTCCTGCGCGTGGTGGCTGATCCGCATGTCGCCCTGGTCGCCGAAGGTGAGCCGGCAGGTGTCGGCCCGGTAGGTGGCCACCGACACTGCGGCGGTCCTGCCCGCGGCGAAGTAGCGGGTGGTGACGACGAGGACGGGCGCACCGGGCAGCCGGTCCAGTTCCTTCGCGTCGTCGGCGCGGGCCGAACCGAGCTCGACCGCACGGTCCTGGCCGTCCATGCCGAGGCGCTGCAGCTCGCGCAGCACGCTACGGGCGCGCGCCGGGCCGGACGGAGCCTCGATGCCGGGGAGATCCGGCACGGACCCGACCGGTACGTACAGCAGCTCGGCCGCGACCGACTGGCCGTGCGACATCCGGGTCCGGCGCACCGTGTGGACCTCGTCATCGGTCTCCGCGTCGAGCAACCGGGCGGCGGACGCCGGGGGAACCGACGTCACACAGTCGACGGGCTGCCAGGCGTCGCCGACCGCGCCCGGCCAGCCGTGCTGCGACGCGCCGACGTCCACACCCACGCGGGGCGGGGCGACAGTGGTGCCCACGCCGCGGCGGCGCTGCAGCCGGCCTTCCAGCTCAAGCTGTTCGAGTGCCTGGCGGAGCGTGGCACGGGCAACACCGAAGCGCGCGGCGAGGTCCCGCTCGTTGGGCAGGATCTCACCGACCACGAAGTCGGAGTCGAGTGCCTCGCTGAGCACGGTCTTGAGGTGCCAGTACTTGGGCTCCGGCACCGAGTCGAGCTGCGTGGTCCCCACCCTGATCCTCCGCAATCGCCGTGTGTCCGGCGGATTTCTGCGCCCTTGTTTATTAAAGGTTCCTGCACTAACTCTGCGAGAGTAAGTCCGGCCCTCCCCTTGGTCAAGACCAATGCCCGGAGAACGAACACTCCTGTTACGAGGTGTTCACGGAGCGAGTGCGGCCAGCTTGTCGGGGTTTCGCATGACATAGACGCATTGAATGAGTCCGTCCACCACATCCACCTGAACGACGGTGTCGAGCTTCCCGCCGGACAGGATGAGCAGGGCGGGGCCGCCATTGACCTCCACGAAGCGGAACTCGCTGTCGGGGACGGGCTGCTTGGCCACGGCGAACAGGAAACGGCCCACCTTGTCCGCGCTCTCCATGACCCGCAGCGGCGCCTTGGCCTTGCCGCCGCTGTCGCCGATGAGCCGGGCGTCGGGCGCGAGCAGGGCGTCGATGTCGCCGCCCGACGCAGCGGCGAGGAAGCGCTCGGCGAGGTCACGCTGCTCGGCCGGGTCCACGTCGTAGCGCGGCTTGCGCTCATCGACGTGCCGGCGGGCGCGTCCCGCCAGCTGCCGCACGGCTGATTCCGAGCGGTCGAGGGTGGTGGCGATCTCCGCGAACGGGAACCCGAAGGCCTCCCGCAGCACGAACACCGCACGCTCCAGCGGAGAGAGCGATTCAAGGACGACGAGGACCGCGAGCGAGACGGAATCGGCGAGTACGGCGCGTTCGGCGGTGTCGGGAACCGCCGGTCCGAAGTCGGTCACGATCGGCTCGGGCAGCCACGGACCGACGTACGACTCCCGCCGCGACTGCGCGTGGCGCAGCCGGTCGATGGCGAGCCGGGTGGTGACGCGCACCAGATAGGCGCGCGGTTCGCGCACGTCAGCGCGCTCCTGGGCCGACCAGCGCAGCCACGCGTCCTGTACGACGTCCTCCGCGTCGGCCACTCGGCCGAGCATCCGGTAGGCCACCCCGGTCAGGACGGGGCGGTGGGCTTCGAAGTCGTCGGTCACGGTGTCGGCAGTCACCTCTCCATCCCAGCCGACGACCTCCGCCCTGTCCAGGCGGCATCGGTGCGTCACGCGGCACATCCGCCGGGCGGACCCGCTGCGGCACAGCCTCTTGAACTCGAAGCTACTCAGCGGTAATTGTTACTGACGCGGTGTCTAAGCATGTCTGAGCACTCTTCCCTCGACCAGCCCCTCCGACAACCCCCAACAACCCCCGACAACCCCCGAGCACCCCCGAGCACAGGGAGCAGCAGCATGGCCGAAAAGGTCTCCTTCACGATCGAGTCCGTCCGGGGGAACCGCACGGTCTCCGTCGCGTACGAGCGGACGGGCGCCGGCGAACCGCTCCTGCTGCTGCACGGGGTGGGCCACCACCGGCAGGCCTGGGACCCGGTGATATCGGCGCTGGCCGCCGAGCGCGATGTGATCGCGGTGGATCTGCCCGGCTTCGGCGAGTCGCCCGCGCTGCCCGAAGGTTCGCCGTACGACCTGGCGACGGTGGCCCCGGTGCTCGGCTCGCTGTGCGAGGCCCTCGGCATCGAGCGCCCGCATGTCGCGGGCAACTCCCTCGGGGGCCTGCTCGCCCTGGAGTTGGGACGCACGCGGCTCGTACGGTCGGTCACGGCGCTCTCCCCCGCGGGCTTCTGGACGCAGGGTGAGCGTCGCTACGCCTTCGGGGCACTGCGCGGGATGCGGCTGGGCGCGAAGTCGCTGCCCCTGCCGGTCATCGAGCGCATGTCGCACACGGCGGCCGGGCGGGCGGCGCTCACCAGCAGCATCTACGCCAAGCCCGGCAGACGTTCACCGGAGGCCGTCGTCGCGGAGACCCTCGCGCTGCGTGACGCGCCCGGCTTCGCCCCGACCCTCGCCGCCGGCCTCGGGCTCCGGTTCACGGACGACGTGCCCGGCATCCCGGTCACCGTCGCCTGGGGCAGCCGGGACCGGCTGCTGCTGCGCCGCCAGGGCGTCCGGGCCAAGCACACCATCCCCAGCGCCCGGCTGATCAGGCTGCCCGGCTGCGGACATGTCCCGATGAACGACGACCCCGCACTGGTGGCCCGCGTCATTCTCGACACGGGTCGCAGGGCGGTCGGGGGCTGAGGCCGGGCAGGCGGTTCGGCGCCCGGATGCGGACGGCTCCGGACCGGTTCCCCGCTACCCGGGTCGGCTGTTCACTTGGGGTTCGTGTGCTCGCCGTGGCCGGGCACTAGGCATGGCGTCGCAAGCAGATTCAGCAGACTCAGCAGCAGCAGACGCGACGGGCGCATCAGGCGCGCCTTCACGCCCCGGCGCCCTGCCGCACCCCGGACCGACCGACCCGCCCCTGGAGGCGCATCGATGTCGCACCGCACGCACGGCCCGTCCCCCGACCGCCGTACCCTCCTGCGCGGCTCTCTCGCCGCATCGGCCGCACTGGCCCTGCCCGTCGTCGGCGCCGCCGCGCCCGCCCAGGCGCTCTCGGGACGGCCGGGCGCGCCCTGGGGCGTACAGACCGGCGATGTCACCGCGTCGTCGGGGCTGGTGTGGGTACGGTCGGACCGCCCGGCCCGGATGACGGTGGAGACGTCCGCGACCGAGTCCTTCCGCCGCTCCCGCAGATGGCACGGGCCACTGCTCGGCCCCGGTACGGACTTCACCGGGACGACCGCGCTGCGGGGCCTGCCCGCGGGCGAGCAGGTGCACTACCGGGTCACCCTCTCCGACCCCGACGACCCCCGCCGTACCGGTGAGCCGGTGTACGGCACGTTCCGTACGGCTTCCGCGAAACGACGCGACGGCGTGCGCTTCCTGTGGTCGGGGGACATCGCGGGGCAGGGCTGGGGCATCAACCCGGATCTCGGCGGCTACCGCGTGTACGAGGAGATGCGCCGCCTGGACCCGGACTTCTTCCTGTGCAGCGGCGACACCATCTACGCGGACGGGGTGATCAACCCGAGCGTGACACTGCCGGACGGGCGGGTCTGGCGGAACGTCACCACACCCGAGAAGTCGCACGTCGCCCAGACGCTGGCGGATTTCCGGGGCAACTTCCGCTACAACCTGCTCGATACGAATCTGCGCAGGTTCAACGCGCAGGTGCCGTCCATCGTCCAATGGGACGACCACGAGGTACGCAACAACTGGTACCCGGGGCAGATCCTCGACGACGTCCGCTACACCGAGAAGAACGTCGATGTGCTGGCGGCACGCTCGATGCGGGCGTTCGGTGAGTACTTCCCGATTCCGACCCTCTCCCCGCGCGGGCAGGGCGACGGCCGTATCCACCGGGTGGTCCGGCAGGGTCCGCTGCTCGATGTCTTCGTCCTCGACATGCGCACGTACCGCAACGCCAACTCCCCCGGCCGGCAGCCCGTCGACGCGACCGGCATCCTCGGCGCCGAGCAACTCGCCTGGCTCAAGCGGGAATTGGCGCGTTCACGCGCGGTGTGGAAGGTGATCGCCTCCGACATGCCGCTGGGGATCGTCGTACCGGACGGCGCGACCAACTTCGAGGCGGTCGCGCAGGGGGATCCGGGCGCACCGCTGGGCCGGGAGCTCCAGATCGCCGAGCTGCTGCGGTTCATCAAGCACGCGCGGATCACCGGCACGCTGTGGCTCACCGCCGATGTGCACTACACCTCGGCCCAGCACTACGACCCGTCCCGCGCGGCCTTCAAGGACTTCGCGCCCTTCTGGGAGTTCGTCTCGGGGCCGCTGGCCGCAGGAGGCTTCCCGGCGACCGGGCTCGACGCGACCTTCGGCCCCGACCAGGTCTTCCTGAAGGCGCCGACGCGGGCCAATGTGTCGCCGATGGAGTCGCCCCAGCACTTCGGCGAAGTCGAGATCGACGGCGCGAGCGGGGAACTCACAGTGCGGCTGCGGGCCGAGGGCGGAGCGGTGCTGTTCAGCAAGGCGCTGCAGCCGGGGCGCGTCGGACAGTAGCGGCAGCTCGGGGACCCGTCGCACACCATCGTGGTCCCCGATACCGGCCAAAACAGGGGCCCGGACGCAAGGGCCCTAGGGCCTGTTGCGAAAGTGCTGGTCACAGCCACTCATTGATGGCTGCGACGAGGATGGTGGCTTCGTAGCGGACGGCGAGTTTGTCGTATCTCGTGGCGACGGCCCGGTGACGTTTGAGGCGGTTGATCCCGCACTCGACTGCGTGGCGTTCGCGGTAGTCGGCCTTGTCGAACTTCGGCGGTCGGCCGCCACGGGAACCAAGCTTCCTGCGGTTGCGGATCTGGTCCTTCTTCTCCGGGATCGTGCAGCGGATCCCGCGTCTGCGCAGGTAGGCGCGATTCTTCCGGGAGCCGTACGCCTTGTCGGCGCGGACTTTGGCGGGCCGTTTGCGGGGACGCCCCAGCCCCTTGCGGGGTACCCGGATGCGCTCAAGTACCGGTTCGAACTGCGGGGAATCGCCGCGCTGCCCGGCCGTGATCACGATGGACATGGGTTTTTGCCCCTGCTCGACCGCGAGGTGAATCTTGGTGGTCAGCCCACCGCGTGAGCGCCCGAGCCCGTGGTCGTCCGGCTCGGTCTCGACACCTCCGGGCGGCTCCTTCTGGAGATCCCCCTTTTCACCGCACCGGCGGCGTGCTGATGGGCTCGGCACACCGTTGAGTCGACACTCACATCCCAGGTGATCAGGTCCTTCGCGTCGGCCTGGGCCTGCAGTTCGGTGAAGATCCGCTTCCAGGTGCCGTCCCGCTGCCAGCGCCGGAACAGATCGTAGACCCGGTCCCACGGCCCGTACCGCTCGGGCACATCCCGCCACGGCGTGCCGGCCCGGGTCCGCCACCGGATGCCGTTGATCAGCTGCCGCCTGGGCCATATCGGCGGCCGGCCGGACTTACTGCCCTTCGGCAAGAGCGGTCCCAGCCGTACCCACTGTTCGTCTGTCAGATCTCCACGCGCCACACCGTGATCGTTTCACAGTCAAGATCCACTTTCGCAACAGGCCCTAGTTGAAAACCGGTCGCTAAGCATCCGTAAGCACACTTAACCCGTCAGTCACAGAACGTTCGTGATCACGCAACACCACTGGGTCACAGTGATGCCATGACCGACATGACTGATGTGACTCATACGAAATCCGCGAAGAGCGCCCGCCGCCCGCACCACTGGCGGCGGGACCTCGTCGAACTGGCCGCCCTGTTCACCGCCGTGGCCGTCGCCGACGCCATCGCGAACACCATCGCGCACGGCCCCGACGGGCGATACCTGCTGGTGGCCTCGGCGGTGGCCCTGAGCGCCACGGTCGCGTTCCACACCTGGTGGGCACGACGCCACAGCCACGCACCGCCGCCGCCGACCCCCGGCAGCACCGATACCGGCGTCGGTTCGGACACCGGCACCGACGTCACCGCGCCCGGCTCGGACACGGCGCTGTGGCGGATGCGCACCACCGTCCAGGACCGGCCCGGCAGCCTGGCGGCGCTCTGCGGCGCGCTGACCCGGCACCGGGTGGACATCCTCACCCTGCAGACCCACCCACTGCCCGAGGGCACCGTCGACGAGTTCCTGCTGCGCGCCCCCACCGCGCTCCAGGCCAAGCAGCTCTCCCGGGAGGTGTCGGCCGCGGGCGGCCGCGACACCTGGCTGGAGCGCGCCGACGCCCACGACCTGGTGGACGGCCCCACCCGGGTACTCGGCCTGGCCACCCGCACCGCGTTGGATGCCGCGGAACTGCCGCTGGCCCTGCGTCAGTTGCTCGGCCGCTGCACCATCCACTCGCGGCCCGCGACCACCCTCACCGGCCGGCCATCCGCCGAGAGCGCCCCGGTGGAAGGTGTGCTCGAAGGACCGATGATGAAGCTGCGCGACCCGTCCGGCGGGACGATCACCATCGAGCGCCCCTATCTCCCCTTCACCCCGACCGAGTTTGCCCGAGCCCGCGCCCTCGTCGAGCTGGACGCCCGCCTCGGCCCCCGCATCCCCCGCAGCCAGGACGTCCTCACCCTCCCCGAGGGCAACGAGATCACCGTCCGCAGGGCCGGCCCCGCGGACCTCGAAGCCGCCCGCGCCATGCACGAGCGCTGCACCGACCGCACCCTGAGCCTGCGCTATCACGGCCCGGTGGGCGACGCGGGCCGCTACCTCAGCCACCTGCTGAGCCCCCGCTTCGGCCGCACCCTCGCCGTCCAGACCGCGTCCGGCCGCCTCGTCGCACTCGGCCATCTCCTGTGGGACGGCGACGAGACCGAGGTCGCGCTGCTCGTCGAGGATGCCTGGCAGCGCCGCGGCATCGGCTCCGAGCTGCTTGGCCGCCTGGTGGCACTGGCCGTCGAGGCGCGGTGCGAAAGCGTCTACGCCGTCACCCAGTCGTCCAACACCGGCATGGTCGCGGCCATGCGCGGCCTCGGCCTGCCCCTCGACTACCAGATCGAGGAGGGCACCCTGGTCGTCACCGCGCGGCTCGATGCCCCGTCCGAACGGCCTCGCTCTCCGCTCGACCTGGGTGAACCGTCCGCACTGCCCGGCCGGCGGACCGAGCCGTACGGGCAGGCCGACCGGCACTGAGCGCCTCGCACAGGTCGCGCCACAGATCCTCCACGTCCTCAAGGCCCACGGACATCCGCAACAGCCGATCGCTCACCCCCGAGGACCGCCGGTCTCCTTCCGCCACAATGCGGTGGCTGATGGAGGCGGGGTGCTGGATGAGCGAGTCCACACTGCCCAGGCTGACGGCCGGCGTGATGAGCCGTACGCCCGCGATCACCTCGTGCGGGTCGCCGTACACCTCGAAGGCCACCATCGCGCCACCCAGCTTCGGGTAGTGCACCCGCGCCACCCGCGGATCGGCGGTCAGCCGCCTGACCAGCTCGGCGGCGGTCGCCGACGCCGCCCTGACCCGCACGGGCAGCGTGGCGAGCCCGCGCAGCAGCAGATAGCCGGCCAGCGGATGCAGTACGCCGCCGGTGGCGAACCGCACCTGGCGCAGCGACCGCGCGAACTCCTCGTCGCACGCGACCACTCCGCCCATGACATCGCCGTGCCCGCCCAGATACTTGGTCGCGCTGTGGAGCACGAGCCGGGCCCCGTGCTCCACCGGCCGCTGGAGCACCGGTGTGGCGAAAGTGTTGTCGACGAGCAGCGGAACCGACCCGCAGATGTCCGCGATCGCCTGAATGTCGGCCTCGGCGAGCGTCGGATTGGCGGGGGTCTCCAGCATCACCAGGCCGGTGTCCGGCCGGATCGCCGCGGCGATGTCCGCCGGTTGGACCCAGGTCACCTCGGTGCCCAGCAGGCCGGCGTTCAGCAGATGGTCACTGCATCCGTACAGCGGGCGCACAGCCACCACATGGCGCAGGCCCATGCTCGACCGTACGAGAAGGACCGCGGTGAGCGCCGCCATGCCACTGGCGAAGGCGATCGCGCTCTCGGTCCCTTCGAGTCGGGCGAGGGCCGTCTCGAAGCGTGCGGTGGTCGGGTTGTCGAGCCGGCCGTAGACGGGCGGGCCCTGGAGCTGGGCGCCGGTGGTGGCGAATGCGTCGATCCTGTCGGCCTCCGCCCTGCTGTCGTACGAGGGGTAGGTCGTCGACAGGTCGATCGGCGCGGCGTGCAGGCCCAGCCCCGCGAGGTCGTCGCGGCCGGCGTGCACTGCTTCGGTGGCCAGGGCCCTGGGTGTGGTCAAGGCGTCGGTGTTCATGACAGCACTCTGAACATCTACCGGGCGGTAGTGGCCATGGCCCGTGCTACGTTCGGCCAATGGCTGGATCTGTCGTACTCGACCCGGTCGATCTGCACATTTTGCGTCTCCTGCAGAACGATTCCCGGACCACTTACCGTGACCTGGCGGCGGAGGTCGGCGTGGCGCCGTCGACCTGCCTGGACCGGGTGACCCGACTGCGCCGCACCGGTGTGATCCTGGGGCATCAGCTCCGGCTCGATCCGGCCAAACTGGGCCGTGGTCTCGAAGCGCTGCTGTCGGTCCAGGTGCGACCGCACCGCCGCGAGCTGATCGGCCCCTTCGTGGAGCGCATCACGGCGCTGCCGGAGTCCCGGTCGCTCTTCCATCTCACCGGGCCCGACGACTATCTGGTCCATGTCGCGGTGACGGATGCGGCGGACCTGCAACGACTGGTGCTGGACGAGTTCACCTCGCAGCGCGAAATCGCCCGGGTGGAAACCCGGTTGATCTTCCAGGCCTGGGACTGCGGACCACTGCTGCCACCCGAGTAGGACCGACGCTTGGGTAGTGCGGGCGCCCGGGTAAGGCCGCCGCGGCGCAATGGTGATGACGCAGGTGCCGTCTTCATATGAGGATGTCCGTATGTCAGACACTGCTAACAGCCAGCTCCCCCGCCAGGTCGCCGACACCTACGTCGACGACCTCATCGCCCTCGACCCGATCACCGGCACCTACCTGGGAATCAAGGAGAGTTCCGGCAGCCTGCCGGACTTCTCCCCGGCAGGTCAGGAGGCGCGCGCCGAGCTGATCCGCGGCACGCTCGGCCGACTCGACGAGGCGGAGCGGCTGCCCGGCGCGGACAGCGACATCGAGCGGCGCTGCGGCCGGCTGCTGCGCGAGCGGCTCCTGGCCGAACTCGCCGTCCACGAGGCAGGTGAGGGCCTGCGCGCCGTCAGCAATATCCACTCCCCCGCGCACAGTGTCCGCGAGGCATTCGCGCTGACGCCGACCGGGACGGACGAGGACTGGACCGCCGTCGCGCAGCGGCTGCGCGCCGTGCCCGCCGCCCTGGCGGGCTACCGGCTCTCCCTCGAACTGGGCCTCGAACGGGGGCTCCTCGGTGGCCCGCGCCCCACGGCGACGTTCATCGAACAGCTGACGGACTGGATCGGCACCGACCGCGGCTGGTTCGAGGAGTTCGCGGCGGACGGCCCCGACTCGCTGCGCACCGAGCTGGACGCGGCGGCGCGCGCCGCCACCGAGTCACTGACCGTGCTGCGCGACTGGATGCGCGAGGTGTACGCACCCTCGGTGAAGGGCGCGCCCGACACCGTGGGGCGCGAGCGGTACGCACTGTGGTCGCAGCACTTCAACGGCGCCGATCTCGACCTCGACGAGGCGTACGCGTACGGCTGGTCCGAATACCACCGGCTGCTGGGCGAGATGAGGAGCGAGGCGGCGAAGATCCTGCCGGACGCCGGGCCCTGGGAGGTCCTCGCACACCTCGACATCCACGGCACCCACATCGAGGGGGTCGAGGAGGTCCGGGTCTGGCTGCAGAGCCTGATGGACGAGGCGATCGAGGCACTGGACGGCACCCACTTCGAGCTCGCCGAGCGGGTACGCAAGGTGGAGTCCCGCATCGCCCCGCCCGGCGGCGCCGCGGCCCCCTACTACAGCCAGCCCTCCGAGGACTTCTCGCGCCCCGGCATCACCTGGCTGCCCACCATGGGCGAGACGCGCTTCCCGGTGTACGACCTGGTGTCGACCTGGTACCACGAGGGCGTTCCCGGCCATCACCTCCAGCTCGCGCAGTGGACGCACGTCGCGGACCAGCTGTCCCGCTACCAGGCGACCATCGGCGGAGTCAGCGCCAACGCCGAGGGCTGGGCGCTGTACGCGGAGCGGCTGATGGACGAGCTGGGCTTCCTGCCCGACGCGGAGCGCAGGCTCGGCTACCTGGACGCGCAGATGATGCGCTCCACCCGCGTCATCGTCGACATCGGCATGCATCTGGAGCTGGAGATCCCGGCGGACTCGCCGTTCCATCCGGGCGAGCGCTGGACACCGGAGCTGGCGCAGGAGTTCTTCGGCCTGCACAGCGGTCGCCCCGCCGACTTCGTGGAGAGCGAGCTGACCCGCTATCTGTCGATGCCGGGCCAGGCCATCGGCTACAAGCTCGGCGAACGGGCCTGGCTCCTGGGCCGCGAGAACGCCCGCAAGGCGCACGGCGACGCCTTCGACGCGAAGGCCTGGCACATGGCGGCACTGTCGCAGGGCTCACTGGGCCTCGACGACCTGGTGGACGAGCTGTCGAAGCTCTGATTCACGCGGCGCGCGTGGTGGCCGGGCCCTGCCCACGGGGCCCACGCGGTATTGGCCCGGCCACCGCGCGCTGCACGGCCACGACCTTTTCTGCGGTTCTGCGGTTCTGCGGTTCTACGGGGGCACCACGCATGGCTACCGGCTATCTCTTCTGCTCCGATCCGCTCAGGGCGAGCCGGCCCGACCCGGCTTTCGCCGAGGAGGTGGCGGGCGCGAGACATTCGGGTGGGGACGTCGCGCTGATCGACCATGACGGCCGGGTGCCACGCGGCTCAGGCCCGTACTGGTACCGGGGCTGGATGGTCCCGGTACACGGGTACGAGGCCCTAGGGCCTGTTGCGAAAGTGCTGGTCACAGCCACTCATTGATGGCTGCGACGAGGATGGTGGCTTCGTAGCGGACGGCGAGTTTGTCGTATCTCGTGGCGACGGCCCGGTGACGTTTGAGGCGGTTGATCCCGCACTCGACTGCGTGGCGTTCGCGGTAGTCGGCCTTGTCGAACTTCGGCGGTCGGCCGCCACGGGAACCAAGCTTCCTGCGGTTGCGGATCTGGTCCTTCTTCTCCGGGATCGTGCAGCGGATCCCGCGTCTGCGCAGGTAGGCGCGATTCTTCCGGGAGCCGTACGCCTTGTCGGCGCGGACTTTGGCGGGCCGTTTGCGGGGACGCCCCAGCCCCTTGCGGGGTACCCGGATGCGCTCAAGTACCGGTTCGAACTGCGGGGAATCGCCGCGCTGCCCGGCCGTGATCACGATGGACATGGGTTTTTGCCCCTGCTCGACCGCGAGGTGAATCTTGGTGGTCAGCCCACCGCGTGAGCGCCCGAGCCCGTGGTCGTCCGGCTCGGTCTCGACACCTCCGGGCGGCTCCTTCTGGAGATCCCCCTTTTCACCGCACCGGCGGCGTGCTGATGGGCTCGGCACACCGTTGAGTCGACACTCACATCCCAGGTGATCAGGTCCTTCGCGTCGGCCTGGGCCTGCAGTTCGGTGAAGATCCGCTTCCAGGTGCCGTCCCGCTGCCAGCGCCGGAACAGATCGTAGACCCGGTCCCACGGCCCGTACCGCTCGGGCACATCCCGCCACGGCGTGCCGGCCCGGGTCCGCCACCGTATGCCGTTGATCAGCTGCCGCCTGGGCCATATCGGCGGCCGGCCGGACTTACTGCCCTTCGGCAAGAGCGGTCCCAGCCGTACCCACTGTTCGTCTGTCAGATCTCCACGCGCCACACCGTGATCGTTTCACAGTCAAGATCCACTTTCGCAACAGGCCCTAGTGCGTTGGCCACGAACGTGTGCCGGGTCTGGTCATGCGGCCTTGGGGCGTGGGTGGCCCCAGCGTTGCTGGCGTTCGCTGCGGACCTTGGCGCGTTCGCGGCGCTGGGCGGCCAGGACGTCGGGGTGCCGCGCGTTGGCGTTGCGCCACCGCAGGTAGTCCTGGAGCTTGCGGGCGAGGACGGTGTGGTTGGGGTGGTTCGAGTTGGCCATGACGAAGTTGCGCAGGGGCCCGAACTGCGCCTCGATCGGGTTGGCCCACGACGCGCTCGTCGGCGTCAGGCACAACTCGACCTTGTTCTTCTTCGCCCAGGTCCGGATGGTCGGGGTCTTGTTCGCCGACAGGTTGTCCATGATCACGTAGACAGGGGCGCCGTCGGGGCGAGCGGCCCGGATCGACTTCAGCGCCGAGAGGCTGTGGTCACCGCCCTTGCGGCGGCGGGTCACTCCCCACAGCTGGTCGTCGCCCAGGGAATAGCAGCCGTGGAAGTACCGGATGCCGTGGGTGCGGTGATAGGTGGCCGGCAGCCGGTCCGGTTTCTTCTCCTGGGCCCAGCCGGAGCCGTGGCAGGGGCGGATCGACAGCGGGCCGAACTGGTCGAAGGCGAAACACCGGTCCGGGAAACGACTGGTCACGTGCTCGATGCGGTCGAGTTTGGTGTCCTTGTCGGGATCCTTGGACTCCTTCCAGGTGCGGGTCCGCTGGAAGGAGATCCCGTTCTCGCGCAAGATCTGCCGCAGCCGTTCCCGGCCGATCTTCACCGTCCTCACCCGGTTGCGGGCCAGGTAGTCGGTGAGCTTGCGAAGGCTCCAGTGCGTGAAGGGACGTCCCAGCGTGACCGGGCGGGTCCGGGCCGTCGCGATGATGAACTCGCGTTCGTCATCGCTGATCAGGCGGGGACGGCCTCCCGCCCACCGAGGGTCCAGCGCGGCCAGGCCCTCCTCGTTGAACGCGTGGATCACGTCCCGGACTGTGTCCTCGTGCGCGGCGACCAACTGCGCGATCGCCGTCACGGTGGTCCCCGACGCCGACGCCATGATGATCAGTGCCCGACGCACCCGCACGGACTCGTGGCGGCCCCGCCGAACGATCTGCTGCAGCCTCTGCCCCTCTTGATCAGTCAACCGTCGCGCCCTGACCGGCTCTGCCATCTGCGACCTCACTCATCCTCAACAACAACTACGTTGCATCCAGAGTGAAGCCGACCGACCCCAGCACCCTAAACATCGATCAGCGTGTCGCCAGACCCGGCGAACGTTCGTGGCCAACGCACTAGCGCGCGGGCTGCGTGAGCGCGGCTGCGAACTGTTCACCACACCGGAGCTGTTCGGCCGCGCCCATGAACTCCCCGGCTGGTACCCGGCCTTCACCGAGCTCACCCCGCTCAGCGTCTGGCGCGCACTGCCGCCCGGCGCGCCGCCGTCCGCCGTGGAGCTCGCCCGGATCACCGCCCCGCTGGGCGCGGGTCCCGCCGTGGTCAAGGACTTCGTCAAGTCCCGTAAGCACGAGTGGGACGAGGCGTGCTTCGTTCCCGCGCTCGGCGACGCGGACCGGACCGGGGCAGTGGTCCGGCGCTTCTTCGAGTTGCAGGAGGACTCGCTCGCGGGCGGCCTGGTGATCCGGGCGTACGAGTCGTTCGTGCCGGGCGGCGAGGCCCGCGTCTGGTGGGTCGACGGCGATCCCGTCCTGACCACTGCCCACCCCGACACCCCCGGCCGGGTGCCCACCCCGGACCTCACGGCGGTACACCCGGCCGTGCGGGCGCTCGGCTGCCGCTGGGTGACGACGGACCTCGCGCTGCGCGAGGACGGAAAGTGGCGGGTGGTGGAGGTCGGGGACGGCCAGGTCAGCGGCCTTCCCGCCGGCGCGGACGCCACCCCGCTCTTCGACGCACTCACGCGCGCCGGAAGCCGCCTTCCGAGTTGATCACCTGCCCGCTGAACGATTCGGCTTCGTCCGTCGCGGGCCACGCGATGAACCGGGCCGGTCGTCCGGCATGCCCCGGCGGCGTACGACCGACCACACCCGGCCTCGTACGCCAACCACCGCATCAGCACCCGCAGTTGTCCGCGCCGACGGGCGCCGTCAGCGGATCGGCGGCGCGGCGTTCGTGGCCCTCCCGGGTCTCGACCTCGAAGCCCTCGCGGATCCAGTATTCGATGCCGCCGAGCATCTCCTTGACCTGATAGCCGAGTTCGGCGAGGGCGAGCGCCGCGCGGGTGCCGCCGTTACAGCCGGGGCCCCAGCAGTACGTGACGACCGGGACCGACTTGTCCAGGAGCTTCTCCGCCTGCTCGGGGATCAGCGCCGTCGGCAGGTGGAGGGCGCCGGGCAGGTGTCCCTGGTCCCAGGACTCGATGGAGCGGGAGTCGATCAATACGAAGCCGGGGGGCTCACCGCCGGCGAGGACCGCGGCGACGTCCGACACATCGGCGTGGAAGGCGAGGCAGGCGCCGAAGTACGCGGCGGCCGCGGCCGGGGAGGCGGGCGGTACGCGGAGCGCGGCGTTGGCGGCGGGCGGGGCCACGGAGTCGGTCGGCTGTGTCGTCGTCATGGCTCAAAATCTACGTCCCGGTGATCATCTCGGTGAAGTGAGATCTCCCGGACCTTCTCTTGATCTGCCGTTGAAATCCCTGTTGTCTTCAGTCATGACCGGATATTCACCGGACGCCACCGACTGGCGCATCCTGGAAGCCCTGCAACGCGAAGGCAGGGCCAGCTTCGCCGAGCTGGCGCGCGCCGTCTCCATGTCCGCGAGCGCCGTGACCGAGCGCGTGCGGCGACTGGAGGAAGTCGGGGTGATATCGGGATATACGGCCATTGTCGACCATGACCGGATCGGGCTGCCCATCCTGGCGTTCGTACGGCTGCGCTATCCGCACGGCAATTACAAGCCGTTCCACGACCTCCTGGAGTCGACGCCCGAGGTCCTCGAAGCGCATCACGTCACGGGCGACGACTGCTTCGTCGTCAAGGTCGCGACCCGCTCGATGCAGCACCTGGAGCAGGTGTCCGGCCGGTTCGGCGCGCTCGGCTCGGTCACCACGAGCGTGGTGTACTCTTCGCCGCTGCCACGGCGCGCGCTCAGCCGCTGACCCCCGCGGTGTGATGCAGCACCACGGATCCGTGCCGGTCCTTGACGACCTCCAGCTGCGTGGTGACGCGGCGCCGCAGGTCGGCGACATGGCTGACGATGCCGACGGCGCGGTCCCGCTCCCGCAGTGAATCCAGTACATCGAGCACCTCGTCCAGGGTCTGCTCGTCGAGGCTGCCGAAGCCCTCGTCGATGAAGAGCGTGTCCAGCCGTACGCCGCCGGCCTCGTCGGTGACCACGTCGGCGAGGCCGAGCGCCAGGGCGAGGGAGGCGAAGAAGGTCTCGCCGCCGGAGAGCGTGGCGGTGTCGCGCTCGCTGCCCGTCCACGCGTCGACCACATGCAGGCCGAGCCCGGAGCGGCCGCGCCCGCCCACTCTGGCGTCGGAGTGGACCAGGGTGTAGCGGCCCGATGACATCCGCTGGAGACGCTCGGTGGCGGCTGCCGCGACCTGCTCCAGACGGGCCGCCAGTACGTACGACTCCAGTCGCATCCGGCGTTCGTTGTCCGTCGAGGTGCCCGCGGTGAGCGAGGCGAGGCGGGCAACCCGCTCGTACCGCTCGCGCAGCGGGCCGATCCTGCGGTTCTCGTCGGCCGCCTGCCGGGAGAGCGAGGTGAGTGCCGTGCTGCGCTCCCGGGCGGCGTCGAGGGCCGACGTGGCGTCGAGCAGTCCGCGCTCGGCGGCGTCGAAGACCACCTGGGCCTGCTGCGGCGCGGCATCGGGCCGCTCGGCCGCGGCGGCGGTCCGCGGCTCGGCCAACCGGTCGGCCACCGCTGCCTGTTCGTATCGCCAGGCATCGATCCGGTGCTGGAGGTCACGCTGAGCGGCGTCGTCGAGCAGCGCCTCGGCGGCGGCGCGCGGGGTGTCGAACCCGGCCTTGAACGCCGCGTCGGCGAGCCGGTCGTCGGCCTCCTTGAGGCGCCGCGCGGTGGCTTCGACCGCTCGTACGGCATCGGCCGCTTCGCCGAGCAGCCGGACCCGGCGCTCCAGTAGCCCGGCATGCTCGGCGACGCTGCCCGCACCGCCGCGGGCCCGAGTCAACTCGGCTTCCAGCGCTGCCTGTTCGCGGTCGAGCGCTTCGCGCTGCGAGGTGCGGGCCGCGGAGCGCCGCTCGGCCTGCTGCTGGGCGTCGACCCGGCCCGTGTGCTCACGCTCGGCGCGCACCAGCGCCTCACGCGCCGCGTGCGTGTCCGCGGCCAGCGCGTGGGCCGCACCATGCTCCCGCGTCAACTCATCTGCCAGGGCGCGCAGTTCGGCCACACTGGAGCCGCCGGCCTCGGCCCTGGCTGCCGCGCACTCCTCCCGGACCACCGCGAGCGCGCGCTCCGCATCGGCCCGCGAGCCCTCGGAGCGGGTGTGCTCGGCGTACGCCGCTTCTTCCGCCGTACGGTCCACATGCCCGGCCCCGGCCCTGGCCGGTGCGGGGTGTTCGGCCGCGCCGCAGACCGCGCAGGGTTCGCCGTCGCGCAGCCCGGCCGCCAACTCGGCGGCGATGCCGAGCAGTCGGCGCTCCTTGAGGTCGAGCCAGGTCTCGCGCGCGCCGGCCGCCCGCTCGCGGGCCGTGCGCAGCCGGTCCTCGGCGGTGGCCACCTTCTCGTCGAGGGCGTCACGCTTGCGGGCGGCGTCGAGCCGGTGGCGGGCCGGTTCGAGGCGGCCCGCGAGATGCTCGGCGCGGGTCACGGCGTCCTGGGCCGCCTCGATGCGCTCCTGGCCGCGCTGCCGGGTCGCGGCCCAGCCCGCCAGCCAGTCGGCGGCGTCCCTGAGGAGGTCCTCGTCGGCGCGGGCGTGCCGCTCCAGGTCCGCGCGCTCCCGGCCGATCTCCTCGCTGCGCCGCTCGGCCCTGCGGGCGGCTTCGAGGCCGCCGAGGTCCTGGCGCAGCTTGCGCTCAAGTGCGGCGAGCTGCTCGGCCCCGGCGTCGGCGAGGTCCTGCGGCAGCCCGTTGCGGGAGCGCTCGCGGGTCGCGGTCGCCGCGTGATGCTCGCGCTCGGAGTCGTCACGCAGCGCCAGGGCGGGGGCGACCCTGTCGGCCTTGCCCGCCCGGTCCTGGCGGGCGCGCAGCCGCTCATGGTCGGGGCGCCCGGCTTCGAGGGCGTCGTGGCGCCGGTGCGCGTCGGCGTACCGCTGCTGGAGGGCGGCCAGTTCGCGCTCGTCCTCCAGGGCCCGGCGCGCTGCGGCCCGGCGGCTCTCGGCGGCGGCCACCGCAGATTCCGCGATGTCGAGGCGTTCGCGCGCACCGCAGCGTGCGACGGCGGCCCATTCCCGCACGGCTGCGGCGAGCCCGGGGGCGCCGGGCCGCGGCGCGGGCAGCGGTTTGTCGCGCGCGTCGGCGCTGTCGCCCGCGGCCTGCGCCATGCGCTGGGCGAGGGCGAGCAGCCGCTCGTCGCCGGCGCGCACCAGCTGTTCGGCGGAGCGCCGCAGTTCGGCCAGGCGGTCCTCGACGGCAGCGAAGCGGCGGGTGTCGAAGAGCCGGCCGAGGAGCTTGCCGCGGGCCTCCGCGTCGGCCCGCAGGAAGCGGGCGAAGTCCCCCTGGGGCAACAGCACGACCTGGCAGAACTGCTCCCTGCTCATGCCGACGAGCTGCTCGATCTCCTCGCCGATCTCCTGGTGGGAGCGGCTCAGTGCCTGCCAGCCGTGGTCGGGGCCGTACTCGCGCAGCCAGCTCTGCGCCTTGTCGGTCGTGGTGCCCGCGCGTCCGCCCTTCTTGGGACGGTCCTGGGCGGGACGCCGGGTGATCTCCAACCGCCGTCCGCCGACCGTCAGTTCAAGGCAGACCTCGGTGACCGAGCCCGGCGCGGCGTGATCGCTGCGCAGCGAGGCCCCCGGGCTCTGGCGCGCACCGGGGACGGCGTTGTACAGCGCGTAGCAGACCGCGTCGAGGACGGAGGTCTTCCCGGCGCCGGTCGGGCCGTGCAGCAGGAAGAGGCCGGCGGCGCTGAGCGCGTCGAAGTCGATTTCCTGGGCGGCGCCGAAGGGCCCGAAGGCCGTGATGCGCAGCTGGTGCAGTCTCACCGGGCCACCTCGTGCGCCAGGTCCTGAGTGAGCGCGGTGTCCACCCGTACATCGTCGAAGGCATCGTGCAGGACGGTGCGCTCCCGCTCGTCGGGGCCGGCGCCACCGCGTACATGGGCCACGAAGTCGTCCGCGATCTGCTGGTCGCTGCGCCCCTTGAGGCGCTGGGCGTACGAGGCGGAGGGGTCGTCGGCGGCCCGCTCGGGGTCGAAGACGAGGCTGATGGTGTGCGGGAAGCGGGCGCAGAGCCGGGCCATGGGCTCGGCGGGGCGGGTGGGATCGGTCAGGGTCGCCTCGATCCAGGAGTCCTCGTGCCGCTCCAGCGCCGGGTCGGCCAGCAACTCCTCGAAACGGCCGCGGATCCGGGCGACAGCCCTGGGCACCGGACAGTCGAGGCGCTCCGCCTCGATCTCCCCGGCGGGCCCGAGGTCGATCAGCCACATCGTCTTGCGGTGGGTGGCTTCGGAGAAGGAGTAGGCGAGCGGTGAGCCCGAGTAGCGCACCCGGTCGGTGACGGCCTGTGCGCCGTGCAGATGGCCGAGGGCGACATAGTCGACGCCGTCGAACACTCCGGCCGGGACGGACGCGACGCCGCCGATGGTGATGTCGCGCTCGCTGTCGCTCGGCTCGCCTCCGGCGACGAAGGCATGGGCGAGGACAACGGACCTGGTGCCCTCGGGCCGCCCGGCGAGGTCGGCCCGCACCCGGTCCATGGCCGCCCCGATCACGGCTTCGTGCCCCGCCCTGGCCGCCTTGAATTCCTCACGTACCAGGGCCGGTTCCAGGTAGGGCAGCCCGTAGAACGCCACCTCGCCGTGCGCGTCGGCGAGCATGACGGGCGTGGCGCAGTTGGCCGGGTCGGTACGGAGGTGGATTCCGGCCCGTTGGATGAGGCCGGCGCCGACACCGAGCCTGCGCGCCGAGTCGTGGTTCCCGGAGATCATGACGGTCGGTACACCCGCGTCGGCGAGCCGGTGCAGCGCCCGGTCGAAGAGGGCCACGGCGGAGAGCGGCGGCACGGCCCGGTCGTACACGTCCCCCGACACAAGCACCGCGTCCACGTCCTGCTCACGCACCGTCGTCACCAGGTGGTCGAGGAACGCGGACTGGGCCTCCAGCAGACCCACCCGGTGGAAGGACCGTCCCAGGTGCCAGTCGGATGTGTGCAAAATCCTCAAGATACGGCTCCGACCTGCATGTTTCCCCTTCTCCACCCCCTGGGGACCGCAGCACATCGGCGCGGGTCCCGGCTGTCACCACGGACCACGCTATCGCCGCTCGGCACCTCATCCACCACAGACCTCAATCTTCGCCGGGCAGGCGTGCCGGGCACGAGAGGCTGCACCGCGCCCTACCGCGCCGGGCGCCGTACGCGACTCACGCGTCGCCGTACGCCTCGCCGCCCAGCTCGAACACAGCGGTGCCCGCCGTGGCGTCGGCGAGCCAGGCCCGGAAGGGGGCCACGTCCGCTTCCGGCAGGCCGACCTCGATCGTGACGGCGGCTCCGTAGCGCACATCGCGCACCGCCCGCCCGGTCGTCCGCAGATCGTTCTCCAGCCTGCCCGCGCGCTGGTGGTCGACGGTGACGGTGGCCAGCCGGAAACGCTGCCTGGTGATGGTGCCGAGCGTGTCGAGGGCCTCGCCGACCACTCCGCCGTACGCCCTGATCAGCCCGCCCGCGCCGAGTTTCACGCCGCCGAAGTAGCGGGTGACGACGGCAACGGTGTAGCGGACCTCGCGGCGCATGAGCATCTGGAGCATCGGCACGCCTGCGGTGCCGCCCGGCTCGCCGTCGTCGCTAGCCTTCTGCACGGAGGCGTCCGCGCCGATGACGTACGCGAAGCAGTTGTGCGAGGCCGTCGGGTGTTGCTTGCGGACGCGGGCGACGAAGTCCTGCGCCGCGCGCTCGGTCGCGGCGGGGGCGAGTGAGCATAGGAAGCGCGATCTGTTGATCTCGGCTTCGTGCATGCCTGGGTGGGCGACGGTCCGGTACTGCTCCTGCATTCGGCCCACCCTATGCGGCCCGGCGGAAACGCCCCAGGTCCGGGCATGTCCCGCCGGGCCGCACCGGGCCAGGCTCCTGCTACTTCCGCAGCAGCAGGGTCACACCCGCGAGCACCAGCGCGATGACCAGGGCCGCGACGCCGTACGGGAACCGCTGGGCGCGCAGACCCGGCACGAGGCGGTCGACGGCGAGTCCGCCGGCGCCGGTCAGGGTGAGTGCGGCAGCGGCCGCGATGAGCACGACCTCGTACTCCACTCCCTCGGGGGCGAAGAACGCACCGCTCCACTTCACGGCGAGCGCGTTGAGCATGGTGCCGACGACGGCCGCGCCGGCCAGCGGGGTGAGCAGGCCGACGGCGAGTCCGAGCCCGCCGAACGTCTCGGTGAGACCGGCCACGACGGCCATCGCCTTGCCCGCGGGGTAGCCGCTCGCGGTGAAGAACTGGGCGGTGCCGTCGAGTCCGCCGCCGCCGAACCAGCCGAAGAGCTTCTGCGAACCGTGGGCGGCCATGGTCAGGCCGAGGGCCAGGCGCAGCACGAGCAGACCGACGTCGTAGGCGTGCGGTGAGGGGGCCTGACGGGGCGTGCCGGTGGTGACCGGGCTGAGCATCGTGGTGGGGGGAGTCATGTGAGGGGCTCTCTCCTGTGTCGGGACCCGGGCGCGGGGCCGCCCGGGGTTGCTCGTGACCGGTTACTTGAAACTTCAAGCCACACACGACGACGATACACAGCGGTACAACCTTGAACAACAAGATCCCCGTTACATCCGGATTTCCGGCGCCCCGCGATGCGCTCCCTGACGCACTCCTGGCACTCTCCCCCGACACACTCCCCGGCGCGCTCACCTGAGCGCCACTTGATCACGATCCGGTCTCGCTCTGCGGTCAGGGGCTTGCCCGCATCCGTGTAATCGATTCCAATCATCGATGTAATCGATTCCATGACCTCATTGGCCCTGGTTTCGAGCCGCACGGATTCCACAAGGAGGTGGTCCGGCGATGGCGAGCATCAAGGATGTCGCGGCCGAGGCGGGAGTATCCGTCGCCACGGTTTCGCGCGTCCTCAACAGCCATCCCTCCGTCAGCCCCGAGGCACGCTCTCGTGTCCTCGCCGCGGTCGAAGTCCTCGGCTACCGCCCCAACGCGGTCGCCCGGTCGCTGCGCACCGACCGGACGCGCACTCTCGGCCTGGTCATCAGCGACGTACTCAACCCGTACTTCACCGAACTGGCCCGCTCCGTCGAGGAGGCGGCCCGCGCGCTCGGCTACAGCGTCATCATCGGCAACGCCGACGAGCGGCCCGAGCTGCAGGACCACCATGTGCGTACGCTGCTCGACCGCCGCATCGACGGGCTGCTCGTCTCCCCCACCGACGGGGCGTCCCCGCTGATGCTGGACGCCACACGCGGCGCCACCCCGATGGTCTTCGTGGACCGCTGGATCCCCGGCGTCGACGTCCCCGTCGTTCGCGCCGACGGCTGCCTCGCGGTACGTGACCTGGTCGCCCACCTGTACGGCCTTGGCCACCGCCGGCTCGCCATCATCGCGGGCCCGGCAGCGACCACCACCGGCAGCGAGCGCGTCGAGGCCTTCCGCGACGCGCTGCTCGCGCACGGGCTGCCGCTGCCCGACGCCTACGTCGGCCAGGGCGACTTCCAGGCCGACAGCGGCCGTCGCGCCACCGAGCGGTTCCTCGCCCTCGACGAGCCGCCCGAGGTCATCTTCGCCGCGGACAACCTGATGGCGCTCGGCGCGCTGGACGCGATCCGCGCACACGGCCTGCGCGTCCCGCACGACATCGGGCTCGCCGCCTTCGACGACATTCCGTGGTTCGTGCACACCGATCCGCCGATCACCGCGATCGCCCAGCCGACCGGCGACCTGGGCCGGGCGGCCGTACAGGCGCTGATCGACCTCATCGAGGGCCGCCCTCCGGAGTCGGTCACCCTCCCCGCCCGCCTTGTCGTACGCCGCTCCTGCGGCGAGCCCGCTTCGGACCAGAGGAGCACCCTGTGAGCAGCCCGGACGAGTTGCTGCGTATCGAAGGCATCCGTAAAACCTTCCCCGGCGTCGTCGCGCTCGACTCCGTCGACTTCGACCTGCGCCGCGGCGAGGTGCACGTACTCCTCGGCGAGAACGGCGCGGGCAAGAGCACCCTCATCAAAATGCTCTCCGGCGCCTACCGCCCGGACAGCGGCCGCATCCTCGCCGAGGGTCGCGAGGTACGCATCCACGGCGCCCAGGACGCCGAGCGGCTGGGCATCGCCACCATCTACCAGGAGTTCAACCTGGTGCCCGACCTGACGGTCGCCGAGAACATCTTCCTCGGCCGCCAGCCGCGCCGCTTCGGGCTGATCGACCGCGGGCGGATGGAGTCGGACGCCGAGGAACTGCTGCGCCGGGTCGGCGTGCGGGTCTCGCCGCGGACCAAGGTGCGCGAACTGGGCATCGCCCGGCTCCAGATGGTGGAGATCGCCAAGGCGCTCAGCCTGGACGCGCGGGTCCTGATCATGGACGAGCCGACGGCCGTCCTCACCTCCGAGGAGGTGGACAAGCTCTTCGGGATCGTACGGACGCTGCGCGACGACGGCGTCGGCGTTGTCTTCATCACCCACCACCTCGAAGAGATCGCCGCGCTCGGCGACCGGGTCACCGTGCTGCGCGACGGGCGCAGCATCGGCCAGGTCCCCGCCTCGACACCCGAGGACGAGCTGGTACGGCTGATGGTGGGGCGCAGCATCGAGCAGCAGTATCCACGCGAACGCCCGGATGCAGGGCAGCCGTTGCTCTCGGTGCGCGGGCTGACCAGGGGCGGCGTCTTCCACGACGTCAGCTTCGAGCTGCGCGCCGGGGAGGTCGTCGGCCTCGCCGGGCTCATCGGCGCCGGGCGCACCGAGGTGGCCCGCGCCGTGTTCGGCGCCGACCGCTACGACACCGGCAGCATCGAGGTCCAGGGCGAGCCGCTCGCAGGACACGACGTGAACGCGGCGATGGGCGCCGGAATCGGCCTGGTGCCCGAGGACCGCAAGGGCCAGGGCCTGCTGCTCGACGCCTCCGTGCAGGAGAACCTCGGCCTGGTCACGCTGCGCTCGGCGAGCCGAGGCGGACTCGTGGACCTCAAGGGTCAACGCACCGCCACCGCCCGGATCGCCGAGCAGCTGGGGGTACGGATGGCCGGCCTCAGCCAGCATGTCCGCACCCTGTCCGGCGGCAACCAGCAGAAGGTCGTCATCGGCAAGTGGCTGCTTGCCGACACGAAGGTGCTGATCCTCGACGAGCCGACCCGGGGCATCGATGTCGGCGCCAAGGTCGAGATCTACCAGCTCATCAATGAGCTGACGGCCTCCGGACACGCCGTCCTGATGATCTCCAGCGATCTGCCCGAAGTGCTGGGCATGAGCGACCGCGTGCTGGTCATGGCGCAGGGCCGCATCGCGGGCGAACTCCCCGCCGAGAGCGCGACCCAGGACGCGGTGATGGCACTCGCCGTCGGCACGGCCCCCGTAACAACTCCCGCAGTGAACGAAGTGGAGGGCCCCCGTGGCCACTGACACGCATCTGAAGAACACGGGCGCCGGTGGCGCCTCGGCGGTCCGCCGCTTCCTGCTCGAAAACGGTGCGCTGAGCGCACTCGCGGTCCTGGTGGTGGCGATGTCGCTGCTCTCCGGCGACTTCCTGACCACCCAGAACCTGCTCAATGTGGGCGTGCAGGCGGCCGTCACCGCGATCCTCGCGTTCGGCGTCACCTTCGTCATCGTCTCCGCGGGCATCGACCTGTCGGTCGGCTCGGTGGCCGCGCTTTCCGCGACCGTCCTGGCCTGGTCGGCGACGTCCGAGGGGGTGCCGGTGTGGCTGGCGGTCATTCTCGCCGTCGCCACCGGCATCGCCTGCGGCTTCGTCAACGGCGCGCTCGTCAGCTACGGCAAGCTGCCGCCGTTCATCGCCACCCTCGCCATGCTCTCGATCGCCCGCGGCCTGTCGTTGGTGATCTCGCAGGGCAGCCCGATCGCCTTCCCCGACTCGGTCTCCGTGCTGGGTGACACTCTCGGCGGCTGGCTGCCGGTCCCCGTCCTGGTGATGATCGCGATGGGGCTGATCACAGCCCTGATCCTGGCCCGTACCTACATCGGCCGTTCGATGTACGCGATCGGCGGCAACGAGGAAGCGGCGAGGCTCTCCGGCCTGCGCGTGAAGCGGCAGAAGCTCGTCATCTACGCACTGTCCGGCCTCTTCGCCGCCGTCGCGGGCATCGTGCTCGCGTCGCGTCTGACCTCCGCGCAGCCGCAGGCCGCGCAGGGGTACGAGCTGGACGCGATCGCGGCGGTCGTCATCGGCGGCGCCAGCCTGGCGGGTGGCGTCGGCAAGGCGTCCGGCACCCTCATCGGCGCGCTGATCCTCGCCGTGCTGCGCAACGGCCTCAACCTGCTGTCCGTGTCCGCCTTCTGGCAGCAGGTCGTCATCGGTGTGGTCATCGCGCTCGCCGTCCTGCTCGACACCCTGCGCCGCCGCGCGGGCGGCGGAGCGGCGCCCGCAGCCACCGGCGGATCGGGACCCGGCTCCGGATCCGGGCGCGGGAACGCGGCGAAACTCGCGATCGCCGCAGTGTGTGTGGCGGTCGTCGTGGGAGGCGTGTCCTACTTCAACTCCGGCTCCTCCGGTACGAGCACCAAGGTGGGCATGTCGCTCTCCACGCTCAATAACCCCTTCTTCGTACAGATGAAGGAGGGCGCACAGGCCGAGGCGGATGCCGCGGGGGTCGACCTCACCGTCACCGACGCGCAGAACGACGCGTCCCAGCAGGCCAACCAGCTGCAGAACTTCACCGGCGAAGGAATGAAGTCGATCATCGTCAACCCGGTGGACTCGGACGCGGTGGGGCCCTCGGTACGGGCCGCCAACAAGTCGAACATCCCGGTGATCGCCGCCGACCGCGGCGTCAACAAGGCCGACACCGCGACCCTCGTCGCGTCCGACAATGTCGCCGGCGGCAGGCTCGCCGCGAAGACACTGGCCGAGAAGCTCGGCGGCAAGGGCGAGATCGTCACCCTGCAGGGCACCGCGGGCACCTCCGCGAGCCGCGAGCGCGGCAAGGGCTTCGCCGACGGTCTGAAGGCGTACCCGGGTATCAAGGTCGTCGCCACCCAGCCCGCGGACTTCGACCGCACCAAGGGCCTGGACGTCATGACCAATCTGCTGCAGACCAATCCCGACATCACCGGCGTCTTCGCCGAGAACGACGAGATGGCACTCGGCGCGGTCAAGGCGCTGGGCAAGAAGGCGGGCGGCTCGGTGTCCGTGGTCGGTTTCGATGGAACTCCCGACGGTCTGAAGGCGGTCGCAGCGGGCACCCTCTACGCGTCCGTGGCCCAGCAGCCGAAGGAACTCGGCAGGATCGCCGTCCAGAACGCGGTCAAGGCCGCGCAGGGCAAGAAGGTCGACAGCATGGTGAAGGTACCGGTCAAGATCGTCACCAAGAAGAACGTCGCCGATTTCTCCTGATCCGCACAGCCCTCACCCCCCACCCCCCAGTGAAAGAAGACCGCTCATGCAGCACTACGACCTGCTGGTCGTAGGGTCGGCCAACGCCGACCTGGTGATCGGCGTCGAGCGCCGCCCCGCGCCCGGTGAGACCGTGCTCGGCTCCGACCTCGCCGTCCACCCGGGCGGCAAGGGAGCCAACCAGGCGGTCGCAGCCGCCCGCCTCGGCGCCCGTACGGCCCTGCTGGCCAGGGTCGGCGACGACGCACACGGGCGGCTGCTCCTTGAGTCCCAGCGCGCGGCCGGGGTGGACACCGGTGGTGTCCTCGTCGGCGGTGCGCCCACCGGGGTCGCGCTGATCACGGTGGACCCCTCGGGCGACAACAGCATCGTGGTCTCCCCCGGCGCGAACGCCAGGCTGACCCCCGAGGACATCCGGGCCGCGAAGGATCTGCTCGGCGCGGCCCGGGTGGTGTCGGTGCAGTTGGAGATTCCGCTGGAGACCGTGGCCGAGGTGGTGCGTACGCTGCCGTCGGGCACCCGGCTCGTGCTCAATCCCTCACCGCCCGCGCCGCTCTCCCCGCAGGTGTTCGCCGCCTGCGATCCGCTCGTCGTCAACGAGCACGAGGCCCGGTTCGTCCTGGGCGAGTCGGCGGGACAGGATCCGGAGGACTGGGCGCGCGGGCTGCTCCGTCTCGGCCCACGGTCAGTGGTGATCACGCTGGGCGCGGCGGGCGCGCTCGTCGCCGACGGCCGCACGGACACCTGTGAACGAGTCCCGAGCCCGCGGGTCGACGCCGTGGACACCACGGGAGCGGGTGACGCCTTCACCGCCGCTCTGGGCTGGCGGCTCAGCCTCGGCGACGACCTGGTGAAGGCTGCCGCTTTCGCGGTCAGGGTGGGCGCCGCCGCCGTCACCCGGGAAGGCGCGCAGCAGTCCTTCCCGACGGCCGAGGAGGTCGGCGCCCCGTGAAGAAGGCAGGCATTCTCAATCGGCATCTGGCCGGAGCACTGGCCGAGTTGGGCCATGGCGACGGGGTCCTGATCTGCGACGTGGGCATGCCCATCCCGGTGGGGCCGCGGGTCGTCGATCTGGCCTTCCGGGCGGGAATCCCGTCGTTCGCCGAGGTGCTCGACGGGCTGCTGGCCGAGCTGGTGGTGGAAGGCGCGACGGCCGCGCGCGAGGTGCGGGGGGCGAATCCGACGACGGCGCGGCTGCTCGACGTACGCCTCCCGGGCCTGGAGCTGGTCCCGCACGAAGAACTCAAGGCGCTGTCCGCCGGTGCCAGGCTCGTGGTGCGGACCGGCGAGGCCAGGCCCTACGCGAACGTCCTGCTGCACTGCGGGGTGTTCTTCTAGCGGGCACCGACGGCGACAGGCGCGGGAATCGACGACGACGGCCGTACGTTGGACTCCGCGAACACCCCGACCTGCTGGAGGCAGCACATGTATGGCGACCCGGCGACGATCCGCAGGATCCTGACGGAACTCGGCGACACCTGGGCGGTGGTGGGCCTGTCCGCCAACCAGTCACGGGCGGCGTACGGCGTCGCCGATGTGCTGCAGCGTTTCGGCAAGCGCGTCGTGCCCGTGCACCCCAAGGCCGAGACGGTCCAAGGGGAGCGGGGCTACGCCTCGCTGGCGGACATCCCCTTCGACGTCGACGTGGTGGACGTCTTCGTCAACAGCGAGCTCGCGGGCGGTGTCGCCGACGAGGCGGCGGCGATCGGCGCGAAGGCCGTCTGGTTCCAGCTCGGCGTGATCGACGGGGCGGCGTACGAACGCACCCGTGCGGCAGGCCTCGACATGGTCATGGACCGCTGCCCGGCGATCGAGATCCCGCGGCTCGGCTGATCCGGTCGACGGACAGTCCTGGCTGCGTCAGACCCCGAGGCCGTCCAGCACCACGGCGCCCGGCAGGCCCGCGAAGGCCTTGCCGGGCACGATGAGCTTGCCCCGGCGGCTGCCGCTGCCGATCAGGACCCAGTCGGCGTCGACGACGGCGGCGTCCACGAGCAGCGGCCAGCCGGCGGGCAGGCCGATCGGGGTGATGCCGCCGTACTCCATGCCCGACTCGCCGACAGCGGTGTCCATCGGGGCGAACGACGCCTTGCGCGCGCCCAACTGCCCCCGGACCACACCGTTCACGTCGACGCGGGTACCGGCGAGGACCACACAGGCGGCCAGAGTGCTCTCGCCGCCCCGCTTGCCGACGACGACCACACAGTTGGCCGAGGCGTCGAGCAGCTCCGCGCCGTAGTGCTCGACGAAAGCCGCGGTGTCGGCGATCTCCGGGTCGGTGTCGACGTAGATGAGCTGCTCGGCCGGTACGTCACCGCTCCAGGCGCGCACGGCGTCGGCCACGGGCGCGATGAGCAGCTCCAGGCAGTCGGGGGCGGGTCGGGCGTCGTCGAAGTCACCGATGGGAGCGCGCATACGGGCACGCTAACAGCCGCCCCGGTCGGCCGTGTTGGCCGTCTCAGCGGGCGCGCGGATCTCAGCAGGCGGATCTCAGCGGGCGGGCGGAATGGACACGGCCATTACCATCTCGACCGTCTCGGAGCCGTCGTTGCGGTAGGCGTGCGGGGCATTGGCCTCGAAAGTCGCGGACGCCCCGGCCGCGACGATGTGCGGCTCGCCGTCCACCAGGAGGGTCAGGTCGCCCGCGGTGACGTGGAGCAGTTCGATGGTGCCTTCCGGGTGCGGGTCGGAGGCGCTGGCGTCGCCGGGCATCAGCCGCCAGGACCACAGTTCGAGCGGGCCGCGGGCCTCGGTGCCGACGAGCAGCTTGGTGTAACTGCCCGCTTCCGTGGACCACATGCGTACCGCCTGGTCCTGAGGTACGAGCCTGACCTGCGGCCCCTGCTCGAAGTCGAGCAGCGTGGTGATGCTGATGCCCAGCGCGTCGGCGAGCTTCACCGTGGTGCCCACGCTGGGGTTCGTACGGGCTTGCTCGATCTGGATGATCATGCCGCGGCTGACTCCCGCGCGGGCGGCCAGCGCGTCGAGGGTGAAACCCCGCTCACCGCGCCAGCGCTTGAGGTTGCGGGCGAGCGACTGTGTGAGCTGGTCGAGGTCCGACACATTCCGTCCAATATTTTGGATGACAGGGTGCATCACAGTGAACTATGGTCCGGTGTACTGGATCGTTCACCACACTGTACTGCGAGGCCTGTGATGACTGCACTGTTCGCCCTGGCCACCAGCTTGTTGTGGGGGCTGGCCGACTTCGGCGGCGGGCTGCTCACCCGGCGTATGCCCGCCCTGACGGTGGTCGTCGTGTCCCAGGCGATCGCCGTGGTGGTGCTCGGTGCGACCGTCGTGGCCACCGGGGCGTGGAGCGAGGCGGGACCGCAGCTGTGGTTCGCGGTCGCGGCGGGTGCGGTCGGGCCGGTCGCGATGCTCAGCTTCTACAAGGCCCTCGCGCTGGGCCCGATGGGCGTGGTCTCCCCCATCGGCTCGCTGGGTGTCGCGGTGCCGGTGACGGTCGGGCTCGTTCTAGAAGGCTGCTGAAAATCTTTTGCGTTCTGGCCCCGGGCCGGCAGGTCCGGGGCCAGCCTTGTAGGCATGCAGGGGGAATGGGCCGGGGAGCCGGTCGGGCCGGATGTGTGGGAGACCTGCCGGGAGTTGATCCCGGCAGGGAGCGTGTACGCGTTCCTGGCCGAGTACCGGGAGGCGTTGTTCCCTGCGGAGTTCTTCGCGGACATGTACCCGTCGGCCAACGGGCGGCCGTCGCTGCCGCCGCAGGTGCTGGCCTCGACGGTGGTGCTGCAGTCCCTGACCGGGCTGTCGGACTTCGAGTCGGTCCAGGAACTCCGCTGTGATCTGCGGTGGAAGGCGGCTTGCGGGCTGGGCCTGCACGACATGGCCTTCGATCCGTCGTTGCTGACCTACTTCCGGCGTCGGCTTGCCCGCTCCGGCGACCCGACGCGGATCTTTACCAAGGTCAAAGAGGTCGTGGCCGCGACCGGGGTGCTGAAGGGCAGGACGCGGCGGGCGCTGGACTCCACCGTCCTGGACGACGCTGTGGCCACCCAGGACACCGTCACCCAGATCGTCTCGGCGATCCGCCGGGTGATCCGCGAGGTCCCCGGCGCCGTCACGGTCGCCGGACAGTGGTGCACCGCCCACGACTACACCGACCCGGGCAAACCGAAGATCGCCTGGAACGACGGGGCGGCCCGGGCCGCGCTGGTGGACGCCTTGGTCACCGACGCCCTCAACCTCCTGGGCCGTCTGCCCGAACGCGAGCTGGGCGAGAGAGCGGCGAACGCGATGGGCCTGCTCGCCCTGGTCGCCGGGCAGGACGTGGAGCCCGCCGAGGACTCCGACGGATCCGACGGACGCTGGCGCATCACCCGGGGCACCGTGCCCGACCGCACCGTGTCCACTGTCGACCCCGACGCCCGGCACATCCACAAGAACCGCACCCGCCACCAGGAGGGCTTCCGGGGACACGTCTCCTTCGAGCCCGAGGCCGGACTGTTCACCGCCGTCGCCCTGACCAGCGGCCACGGCCCCGGCAACCACGAAGCCGCCGTCGCGCTCGACCTGCTGGCCGACGAGGACACTGCCGACGGCCAGACACTGACCGTGCTCGGGGACGCCGCCTACGGCACCGGCGCCCTGCGCGAACAACTCACCGAGGCCGGCCACACAGCGGTGATCAAACCGCCACCGCTGCGGCAGACCGTCCCCGGCGGCTTCACCATCGACGACTTCCACGTCGACACCGAGGCCGGCACGGTGACCTGCCCGGCCGGCAACACCGCGAACCTGGGCCGCGTCAAAGCCGACGGCAACCGGACGGCCCAGTTCAAGCGCCAGTGCGCCGGCTGCCCGCTGCGGGAACGCTGCACGACCTCCAAGACCGGACGCGCCCTCAACGTCCACGCCCAGCACGCACTCCTCGCCGCCGCCCGGCACCAGGCCGCCACCGACACCACCTGGCAGGAGGAGTACCGCCGCTGGCGGCCCCCGGTCGAACGCGCCATCGCCTGGCTCGTCGCCCACGGCCACCGCCGCGTCCGCCACCGAGGCGTCATCGCCAACAACATCGCCCTCCACCACCGCGCCGCCGCACTCAACCTCCGCCGACTGATCAAACTCGGACTCACCCGAGTCAACGGCACTTGGACCCTCATCCCGGCCACCCCATAACAAAGAGGGCCACCCGGCCCACGGCCGGACAGCCCCCTCAACAAGATTTTCAGCAGCCTTCTAGGCGAGCGCCCCGGCCTGCTGCAGTTCGCCGGGATCGCGGTGGCGGTGGCCGGCGTGGTGCTGGCGAGCGGGCCGCAGCTGCGCGGGGCGCCGGTGCAGCGGCAGGCGATCGTGCTGACGCTGATCGCCGCGGTCGGCTTCGGTGCGGTGCTGGCACTGATCGCCGAGGCGTCCACGACGCTCGTCGGGCTCTTCCTCGCGCTGTTCGTGCAGCGTGTGACCAATGTGGCCGTGGGCGGCGCGGCGCTCTACGTGTCGGTGAAGCGCGGCAACCCGGCGCTGCCCGAGGGCCACGGGATAAGGGTGCTCTGGTCCACGCTGCCGGCGCTGGCCTTCATCGGCCTGGCCGATGTGGCGGCGAACGGTACGTATTCCATCGCCGCGCAGATCGGGCCGGTGACCGTGGCCGCGGTCCTCGCCAACCTCTACCCGGTGGTCACGGCGGTGGCGGCGGTCGTGATCCTCAAGGAACGGCTGCGCGGGGTGCAGGCGGCGGGGGCCGGGATCGCCCTGGCGGGCTCGGTGCTGCTGGCGGCGGGGTGAGACACACCCAGCCCGTCCGGCGTTTGAGGACACGCCCGAAGGGCGTCCGGGGGTCTGGGGGCTTGCCCCCAGCTACGGGAAGGGGCGGGTAGGGGCGGGTAGGGGAACAGCGCCGCAGGCAACCCACACCCGCACCCACCCCCCGCCTACTCCACCGTCTCCGCATCCAGCGCCCCCAGCGCCAGCAGCTGCTGCGGGGTGACGCCCTCCGGGATCGGCACCGGCGCAGGCGTCCGCAGCGGCGGTTGCCACCCCTTCTCCTCGTCCCAGCTCCGCACCACCCGCGCGGGCGCCCCCGCCACCACCGAGTGGTCGGGCACCTCGCCCCTGACGACCGCGCCCGCCGCGACCACCACGTTGCGGCCGAGCCGCGCGCCCGGCAGGATCACCGCGCCCGTGCCGATCCAGCAGCCGGGACCGATCTCCACCGGGTCCATGCGCGGCCACTGCTTGCCGACGGGGACGCCGGGGTCGTCGTAACTGTGATTGGTGGAGGTGACGTACGTGTGGGGGCCGAAGTACACGTCGTCGCCGATCGTGACCCGCGTATCGGCGATGACGTGGCTGCCGCGACCGAGCACCACACCGTTGCCAAGGGTCAGGATCGGGTCGGGGCCGAGGTCGAGACCCGGCATCATCCCGGCCGTCAGGGTGACCTGCTCACCGATGATGCAGTGGTCGCCGAGCCGAATCCATTCCTCCCCGAACACCGTGCCCTGCGGGAACGCGAGCTTCGTGCCGAAGCCGATCGCCCCGAAGCGCAGCGGGCCGGGGCGCTCCGCGCTGACCGCTCCGGCCTCCCGCACCCACCGCCACCCGCCGTGCACAGCGCGGGTCACCAGACGGCGACGCCAGGCAGTCAGCGATGAGAATGTGTCTCTGTTCTTCGGCACGCGCACACGGTAGTCGGCCGGGCCGATCGGGGCGGGCGAGCCGACCTGTGATCTTCACCCCACCCGGGCGCCGGGCTGCGCACCGCCCCTTACGGTGCCGTTGAGCGCGCAGGCAAGGCAACAGGGAGACGGTTATGACACAGCAGGCACTCATCGCAGGCGTGGGCGGCAAGGAGCCGGAGATCGACCCCACGGCCTTCGTCGCGCCGACCTCCGTCGTGATGGGCGACGTCACGATCCGCGCCGGCGCCGGCATCTGGTACCAGACCGTGCTGCGCGCGGACTGCGGGCCGATCGTCCTCGGCGCCGACACCAACATCCAGGACAACTGCACCGTGCACGTCGACCCCGGCTTCCCGGTCACCGTGGGCGAGCGGGTCTCCGTCGGGCACAACGCCGTCCTGCACGGCTGCACCGTCGAGAACGACGTACTGATCGGCATGGGCGCCACGGTGCTCAACGGGGCACACATCGGAGCCGGATCACTGGTCGCGGCGCAGGCCCTCGTGCCCCAGGGCATGCGAGTGCCCCCGGGCTCCCTGGTGGCCGGCGTGCCCGCGAAGGTGCGGCGGGAGCTGACCGAGGAGGAGCGCGAGGGCATCAAGCTGAACGCCGCGGTGTACCTGGACCTGGCCAAGGCCCACCGCGAGGCGCACGCCGGGTAGGGCCCCTATTCGGCGGCCGCAGGGACCTTCTCGGAACCGGGCGAGGCATCCGCCCCGTCCGGTACGGCGGCCGCCCGCTCCGCCTCCGCCTGCGCGGCGGCCTTCTTCGCGCGGTTCTTGAGGACGAGCATCGACCCGACACCGAACAGCACCGCGAACAGCAGCCCCAGCCACGAGAAGCGCTTCAGCCACGCCTCCGCGACGACGCCGACCGAGTAGATGACGGCCGTGGTGCCGCCCGCCCACAGGATGCCGCCGAAGACATTGGCGATGAGGAACTTCCAGTACGGCATGTGCAGGACGCCGGCCAGCGGACCCGCGAAGATCCGCAGCAGCGCGACGAAGCGGCCGAAGAAGACCGCCCACATGCCCCACTTCTCGAACGACCGCTCCGCAATGGCGATGTTCTGCTCGCCGAAATGCTTGGGGAACTTCCGGTCCAGCCACGCGAGCAGAGGTCGGCCGCCCCTGCGCCCGATCGCGTAGCCGATCGAGTCACCGATGATGGCGCCCGCCGACGCGCACGCGCCGAGGACGTACGGATCGATGTCGCCGTGCTGGGAGGCGAGCAGCGCCGAGCTGACAAGGACGATCTCACCCGGCAGCGGAATGCCCAGACTCTCCAGCCCGATCACCACCCCCACCAGGAGGTAAATGCTGACCGCGGGAACGGTCTCTAGCCACTCCTGGATGTGCAACGCCGGTTCCTAACGTCGAGTAGAACTGCCCGCGGTGCGCCCCCGTGGCGCACGGCGGGCAGCCTACCCGCTCCCCCGGACCGGGCACGACCGGGCCGTGACGCGACGTCAGGCGTTGGGGCGCAGGGTCCAGACCACGGTCATCTCGCCCGTCACGGCGCCGTCCTCGCGCTGGATGGAGATGTGCACGGGGAACTCGGGACGTTGTCCGGCGTCGAGCTCCGCGACCACGTCGGCCACCGGGCGGCCCAGCGTCGCGGTGGCCGTCACCACACCCATGGCAAGCTTCTTGTAGCCGATCTCCGCCGTGACGGCGAGCGGCACGGCACGTGACAGCTGGTCCCCGAAGGCCGCGATGACGATCGCGCCGCTCGCCGACTCGGCCAGCGTGAACATCGCTCCGGCATGCGGGCCGCCGACGTGGTTGTGGTAGTCGGCCTGGTCCGGCAGCCGTACGACGGCGCGCTCCGGGGTGGTCTCCAGGAAGTCGAGGTTGAGGGTGCGGGCCATGGGGACGGTCGCGACGAGCATCTCGCCGACGGACATCTGATCTGCGCTCATGAAACGCGATGTTACCCACGAGTAGGCAACTTGGCCATCCCTCTGCCCGCCCCCGCCGCCCCCCGCGCCCGCCCCGGCGCACGGCCCTATGAGGGGGCGCACGTGGCGACTGTTACGCGACCCCTCTATCGTTACTCGCCATGTGGCCAGGACAGCAGCCGCCCGGGGGCGAGCAGAACCCGCAGGACCAGAACCAGAACCCGTACCAGCAGCCGGGTTACCAGCAGCCGAATCCCTATCAGCAGCCGGGCTATCAGCAGCCCAATCCGTACCAGCAGCAGCCCGCCCAGTACGGCGGCCCCATGCCGCCCGGCGGCCCTCAGCCGCCCGAAGGCAACCGGAAGAAGACCACGGTCATCGCGATCGTCGCGGCCACCGCGGTCGTCGCCGCGGCCGTGATCACCGGCGTCGTGGTGATGGGCAAGGACGACGAGGGTGGCAAGAAGAGCACTCAGGCGTCGGACGACAAGGACAAGAAGAAGGCGTCCCCGTCGACCAACCCGTCCGAGCAGCCCGCCGCGCCCTCCACCCCCGCGGAGAATCCGCGCGGCGGTTCGGCCAAGGAGGCCAAGCCGTCGATTCCCGGTTGGAAGGCCGTGACCAACCCCAAGTACGGAACCCTCTTCGACGTACCGCCGGACTGGGAGGTGGACAAGCCCGGCATGACCATCGGCTTCACGGACGACAAGGACCCGATGGACAAGCCGCTGATCTCGATGTCGGCGCCCGCGTACTACAAGAGCAAGTGGTGCACGGAGGATTCGGACAAGGACGGCGACTCTGAGGACAACAGGCTCGCCGCGGCCGGCACCCGGGGCGCGAACGGCGCGTCGAACGCCGGTGTCGAGGCTCAGAACGTGGCCGGCTGGTGGGTTTTCAGCCCCTACGACCAGAAGAAGACCGGCAAGGTGAAGATCGAGAAGGCCAAGCCCTTCACCACCACGTCCGGGCTCAAGGGCAGCTACTCCACCGCCACCGTCACGGGTGTCGCCAAGAAGACCAAGTGCAGCAGCGACGGGAAGTCGATCGCCTTCGCCTTCAAGAACGCCGAAGGCGACTTCACCGTGTGGAACCTGTACACCGCCAAGGGCGTACCCGACGAGCTGCCGGACGCGACGATCCAGAAGATCCTCGCGACCGTCCGGGTGCCCGGCGCCTGAGCGACCTGGTCGCTCAACCGGTTCGGCAACGGGGGGGGCGGCGGCAGCGACAGTCCGCACGTGACATCCGCTGCCGCCGCCCCCGACGCGTTCGCCGCCCCGCCCGGGCAGGCCGCAACTGCACGCTGCCGACCGCCTCCGCCGTCGTGACGTACGGAGTGTGACCCGCCGCACCCACGAGGTGGCCAAGGCCGGCGGGCCGCCTGCTGACCTGCCAGGCTCAGCCGATGCTGAAGGCGCCGTCGGGCGGCTCGGGTGACTCCACCGCGCCCTCGTCCCGCACCACCCGCGCGTCACCGACAAGACGCCGCAGCGCGGGGCCGTGCTCCACTCGCGCGGGGAAGACGTCGGCGGCGGTGCGGCGGGCCAGGCCCGCCAGGTCGAGCGGTTCGTGCGAGGCGAGCAGCACCACATTGCCGAAGCGCCTGCCGCGCAGCACGCCCGGCTCGGCGATCAGCGCGCTCTGCGCGAACACCGCCGCGAAGGTGGCCAGTTGGGAGCGGAGGAAGGCGAAGGGCGCACCGTCGGCCAGGTTGGCGGCGTAGATCCCGGCGGGGCGCAGGACGCGCTCGGCCAGCCGCGCGTACTCGACGGAGGTGAGGTGCGCGGGCACCCTGGAGCCGCCGAAGACGTCCGCGATCAGTACGTCCGCCGAGTCGGCCGGGGCGCTGGCGAGCCACTGGCGCGCGTCGGCGCCGTGCACCCGGATCCCGGATCCGTCCGGCACCGGCAGGTGTTCGGCGACGAGCGCGAGCAGCCCCCTGTCGGCCTCCACCACGTCCTGGCCGGATCCGGGCCTGGTCACGGCCGTGTAGCGGGGCAGCGAGAGTCCGCCGCCGCCGAGATGAGTCACGTCGAGGGGCTCGCCGTCGGGCGCCGCACAGTCGACGACGTGGGCGAGCCGGCGCGCGTACTCGAACTCCAGATGGGTCGGCTTGTCCAGGTCGACGTACGACTGCGGCGCCCCGTCGACGGTGAGCAGCCAGGCCCTCGCCCGGTCCACGTCCGGCATCAGCTTGGCGGTGCCCCAGTCCACGTCCCGGATCACGGGTATCGGCTCGTCCACCCGACCATTGTGCGCCGCCGGGTCACGCGCCCCAGACCGCGGCCACGGCTTCGGCGTGCGCGGCGGCCTGGGCGAGGCCGGCGCGGGCGGCTGCCGCCCGGCGCGCGGGGTCCAGCACGTTGTGGCCGAAGGCCTTTCTCGCGGCGGCGTCCGGCGATATGACCTCGACGCGCACCCCGTCCGCCGCGAGCAGCGCGGCCTGGGCGCGCGGGGAGGCGATGGCCCTGACGCCCGACGCGGTCGGGGCGATGACGACTACGCGCCCGTATCCGGCGGCGAGGTGGGCATTGGCCGGGGAGTGCACCGCGCCGTCGATCCACTTGCGCCCTCCGATGGTGACGGGCGGCCAGACGCCGGGGACCGCGCAGCTCGCGGCCACCGCGTCCACGATCGGAACACCACTGTCCTTGTCGAAGATCCGCAGCGCGCCGGTGAGCGCGTCCACGGCGGTGATGCGCAGGCACCGCTCGGGCCAGTCGTGGGAGACCAGCCTGCGGGCGATCACCGCGCGGCGCTCCGCCTCGCCCGGGGTGTCGGCGTCGAGCGCGAACCGCCCCAGCTTCTCGCCGCAGGCCTCGGCGGTGCGCGCAGACAGCATCGCCCGCGCGAAACGCAGGAAGACACCGGGCCCGATGTGTCCGGGTGTCTCACCCGTCGGGTCGGCGAGCTGGCGCTCGTACAGCTCGGGGAGGGTCAGCCGCCCCGAGGTGAGCTGGGCGCCGACGATCGAGCCGGCGGACGAACCCACCACCACGTCGGCGTTGGACAGGTCCACGCCCGCCTCGGCAAGACCGTGCACGATGCCCGCCTCCCAGCCGATGCCGGTGAGCCCGCCGCCGCCGAGTACCAGTGCCGTGTCCGTCATACGAGCAGTCTGGCGCACGGCCCTGCGCCCGCCTCCCCAGGGGTAGTTGGGGAGGCGGACGCCGGGTCTCGCGGCGATCAGTCGAGCAGCGCCGTCACCGTGCCGGCCCCGACCGTGCGTCCGCCTTCGCGGATCGCGAAGCCGAGCCCCGCCTCCAGTGGCGTGTCGCGGCCCAGCTCGACGGTCAGGGTGACCGTGTCGCCGGGTCGCGCGACGGCCGTGTCACCGAGGTCGATGTCCCCGACGACGTCCGCGGTGCGGATGTAGAACTGCGGCCGGTAGCCGGTCACGACGGGCGTCGTACGACCGCCCTCCCGCGTCGACAGGACGTACACCTGCGCGGTGAAACGCCGGCTGGGCGTGACGCTGCCCGGCTCGGCCACCACCTGCCCGCGGCGGACCGCGTCGCGCGGGATGCCGCGCAGCAGCAGGGCGACGTTGTCACCGGCCTCGGCGGAGTCCATCGGCTTGCCGAAGGTCTCCAGGCCGGTCACCGTGCTGGTCTGCGGACCTGTGTCCGCGCCCAGCACCTCCACCCGGTCGCCGACGCGTACGGCGCCGCGCTCCACGGCGCCGGTGACGACGGTGCCGCGCCCGGTGATGGTGAGAACGTTCTCGACGGGCATGAGGAACGGCGCGTCGACGTAGCGCACCGGCATCGGTACGTACGTGTCCACCGCGTCCAGCAACGCCTCGATCGCGGCGCTCCAGCGCGGGTCGCCCTCCAGCGCCCTGAGCCCGGAGACCCTGACGACGGGCACGGAGTCGCCTCCGTAGCCGTGCGCCGAGAGCAGCTCGCGGACCTCAAGCTCGATCAGGTCGATCAGCTCGTCGTCACCCGCGTCGGCCTTGTTGAGGGCGACGACGATGTGGTTCACACCGACCTGCCGGGCGAGCAGGACGTGCTCGGCGGTCTGCGGCATGATCCCGTCGATCGCGGACACGACGAGGATCGCCCCGTCGAGCTGCGCGGCGCCGGTGACCATGTTCTTGACGTAGTCGGCGTGCCCCGGCATGTCGACGTGCGCGTAGTGGCGGGTGTCAGTCTCGTACTCGACGTGCGCGATGTTGATGGTGATGCCGCGCAGCGCCTCCTCGGGGGCCCGGTCGATACGGTCGAAGGGCACGAACGTGCCGCCCCCGCGCTCGCTCAGGACCTTGGTGATGGCGGCGGTCAGGGTGGTCTTGCCGTGGTCGACGTGGCCCATGGTGCCGATGTTCAGGTGCGGCTTGGTGCGCACGTATGCCGTCTTGGGCATGGTGATCTTCCTCGGAAGGTCGAAGCGTGATGGGGACCCCTGGGCCTTGCCGACCCTCCCCCTGTGGGGTCCGCCGGACGATCCGGGAAGGGTCAGCTTCGGGCGCCGTCGAGCGGCGCTGCGGCAGCGGCGACTGCGGCCGCTGCGGGGAATGCGGCAGCCTTCGGCGCGTCCGCGACTGCGGACCTCGCTGCGAGGAAGGCGTACCTGTTCATAGCGCCGATCATGGCGTACGGGAGGGGGCGCGTCGAATGGTTTTCGCGCCGCGGCAAGGGAGTTGCACGCCGCCCGTACGAAGGTGCTCAGCACTGCCGGGCTGGGCTGTGGCGTACCGGGGCTCGTGCGTCACGTGTCACAACGGTCGCAGCGGATACCGGAGTGTTCGCTGTTCCGAGGGGGTACGGGTGTCTCGCCCGCCCGATGCTGCGACGGCCGTCCGACGCACATTACGGCGATCACATCCCATTGTCGGTTACGCTCCCCCGATGCTCGACCCCGTCACACGGCCTGCCGGTTTCACTCTTCGCTGCACCAGGGTGCTGATCTCCCCCTGGTCGCGGCTCTCGCTTCTCGTGGTGGTGCTCGCAGCGGCCGCGACGACAGTGCTGATCTTCGAGCCGCAGCAGCTGCTCAGAGCGGGCTGGCCGCCACAGCTGAGCGGTGGCGTGGCCGTGGTGCTGTTCGGTATCGCGTACGGGCTCTGCACGGCCGCGTTCGTACCGCGCCCGCTCCTCAATCTCGCGGCGGGCGCCCTGTTCGGCACGCAGGCCGGCCTTGCCTCGGCCGTCGCCGGCACGGTACTCGGCGCCGGGATCGCTTTCGGGCTCGGCCGGGTGCTGGGCCAGGACGCGCTGCGGCCACTGCTGCGCGGGCGGGCCCTGCTGGCGGCGGACGGGCAGCTGAGCCGGCACGGGTTCCGCACGATGCTGGCCATCAGGCTCTTCCCCGGGGTGCCGTTCGCCGCCGCCAACTACTGTGCGGCCGTCTCGCGCATGGGCTGGGTGCCGTTCCTGTTGGCGACGGGGCTCGGCTCCATCCCGAATACGGCGGCGTACGTCGTCGCGGGCAGCAGCGCCGCCTCCCCGACGTCGCCGACCTTCCTGATCGCGATGGGGTTCATCGCGCTGACGGGCCTCGGTGCGCTGGTGGTCGCCTGGCGCAAGCGTCACCATCTGCGCGACGGTGAGCCGCACTCGGGGCACCGCCTCGGTGCCTAAGGCGGGACCTTCCCACAGCGGCGAAGGTCGCGAACGATACGCTGCCCCGAACTGACCTGACTGCACCGCACGCTGCACCTGCATGCCGCTGCACAATCACATCCGGGACGGCACAAGCCCCATGAGTTGGTTCGAATCGTTCATCCTCGGACTCGTCCAGGGGCTCACCGAGTTTCTGCCGATCTCGTCGAGCGCCCATCTGCGTCTCACAGCAGCCTTCGCCGGCTGGCACGATCCGGGTGCGGCCTTCACCGCGATCACCCAGATCGGCACCGAGGCGGCCGTGCTCATCTACTTCCGCAAGGACATCGCCCGGATCGTCTCGGCGTGGTGCCGCTCGCTCACCGACCGGTCGATGCGGGGTGACCACGATGCCCAGATGGGCTGGCTCGTCATCATCGGCTCGATCCCCATCGGTGTACTCGGCGTCACGTTCAAGGACCAGATCGAGGGCCCGTTCCGCGATCTGCGCCTGATCGCCACCACCCTGATCGTCATGGGCATCGTTCTCGGCATCGCGGACCGGCTCGCGGCCCGCGACGAGAGCGGCGGCAAGCACCGCGCGATCAAGGACCGCAAGACGCTCAAGGAACTGAGCATCAAGGACGGGCTGATTTTTGGGTTCTGCCAGGCGATGGCGCTGATCCCCGGTGTCTCCCGGTCGGGCGCGACCATCAGTGGTGGGCTCCTGATGGGCTACACCCGTGAAGCCGCGGCCCGCTACTCCTTCCTCCTCGCCATCCCGGCGGTCCTGGCGTCCGGGGTCTTCGAGCTGAAGGACGCGAACGAGAGCGGCCATGTGTCCTGGGCGCCGACGATCTTCGCGACGATCATCGCTTTTGTGGTCGGCTACGCGGTCATCGCGTGGTTCATGAAGTTCATTACGACCAAGAGCTTCATGCCGTTCGTGATCTACCGGATCATCCTGGGCATCGTGCTGTTCATCCTGGTCGGCATGGGCGTGCTCAGCCCGCACGCGGGTGAGTCGGCGGGCTGACCGGGGGCTGCCGCGGCCGAATGGGCGACGACGAGCAGGCACATCGCAGTCATCTGTCCTATTTTGAGACGGTAAGTAACCGTACCGTGCTAGGAGCCGCAGTGACTGACGAAAGCGCCAAGGACAAGTTCAAGGGCAAGGGCAAGGAAGCCATGGGCAAGATGACGGGTGACCGACGTCAGGAAGCCGAAGGCAAGACGGACCAGGCCAAGGGCAAGGCCAAGGACGCCGTGAGCGGCCTCCGCGAGCGCGCCGAAGGCATGAAGGACTCCATGCGCCGCGACGACAAGTAGGCCGCGGGTACGGAGCACGACGAGGCCCCTCGCCCGGTATCCCCCGTGGGCGAGGGGCCTCAGTCCAACGTCCGGCAGCCTTCGCACCCGGACCGGATCCACGATAGTCGGCCACCGGTTCGCGAGCACCTCATTTTCGGGCTGCGCGACCGCCGTGCGGGCCAGTTGGGTAAGGCAGGGCAGTCGGCAGGCGCACACTGGGGCCATGAGTAACTATCAGGGCCCCGCGACCCTCATCGCCGGCGACTCGAAGATCGAAGTCGAAGCCACACTGAGTTCCGGCCCCTCCGGTGCGCTCAGCCAGTGGGGCGGCAGCGTACAGACCAGCGAGGCCGCGGAAGACTTCTACACCGCCATGAAGGACGTCGACGTGTCCCTCCTGCTGCCCGGCGGCGAGGAGTGCCCGGTCGTCGCGACGCCCACCGCCATCGGCAGCGGACGGCTGCGGATCTCCGGCAACGGCACCATCCCCTTCTGATGCGTCCCCTCCGTTAAGGCCCGGAGCCCTGCCGCGCCTACTTCCAGTACAGGCCGCGGGCCCGGGTGGAGCTGATGGTGACCGGCTGCTCGTCGGCGCCGTCGACCGGGTAGTAGACCACCTCGAAGCGGAGCTTCTCGCCGGACTCGATGGACCCCGAATTGTGGAAGTCGAGGAAGCTGCCACCGTCGGTGGCGAGGCGCTCGGTGACCGCGGCCGTCCAGCGGGAGCCGTCGGTCCTGTAGTGGTAGAAGCGGCCCTGGACGGTGGCGCCCGCCGGCGCGGTGAGGTTGAGCCACACCGACGCGGTGTAGGACTTCGCGCCGGTGAGCAGGTCGACGCCGCTGATGGTGACGTTCTTCCACTGGCGGGGCACCAAGGCCCTCTCGGTGTCGTCGTAGCGGCCGAGCGTCTCGGGCATGTCGTCCTCCTGGTTGGTTGCGCGGGCGACGATGGCAGGGAAGACCGTCTCCTTGAACTGCTTCACCCGTGCGTTGCCCGGGCAGGCGGTGCCGGACACGGCCCAGGCCGGGTGCAGCCGGTGATAGCCGAAGCCCGGGTCCGACGCGGAACGGCAAACGCGCAGCGGAATGCCGTGCGTGCGGTGCAGCCACACGCCCAGCTCAATGAGCTTCTCCAGCTGTTGCGCCGTCCACGGGTCGGAGCCCTGCAGGTTGGACGCGGTCTCGATGGACACCGCGCCCGTACCGTCGGGCCGTCTGTTGGCCGCGGCGTTCGCGTCGGCGCGGGTCTCGGTCCCGATGTACTGGCCGAGGTCGCCCGCGTAACCGAGGCCGAAGTGCGATTCCAGGTTGGTGCTGTCGCGCCAGTACTCGTAGATGCGGCGTGCGGTCCACGGCGCTATCACCGAATGCACAATGAACTGCGTGGGCCGGATGACCGCTTGACTGTCCGACTCCGGTTGCAGCTCCATCTTCGTGGCGCCCGGATACCAGGCCATGTGTCCTCCTCCGGTCGGGGAGGCCCCGTCGCGGAGCGGGGCGGAGGCGGCTGGACGCCCCGAGGATGTGATACCCATCCGTACCGGTTGGTAGTGGTCCCGGCGCGAACAGCCCCGCCCGTAACGCACAGGCGGGGCAAGTGAGTTGAAATCCCGTCGGCCGGTGTCCGGTCCGTGGACGGTTCAGCCGGTGACGATCGAGGTGAGCTCGGTGAGGGAGTCGATGCGCCAGTCCGCCGCGGCGACAACCTCGGGGTCGTCGGCCCACAGATAGCCCCACGGCCCGCGGCGGATGTGCGCGGCCCGCAGGCCCGCCTCCTGCGCCGGGTAGAGGTCGTTCACCGGGTGGTCTCCGACGTAGACGGTCTCGTGCGGATCGGCGCCCGCGATCTCGACGACCCGGGCGAAGAACTCGGCCGAGGGCTTCGCCACGCCCCACTCGGCCGACGTCACGACCAGATCCACCGGAAGGTCGAGGCCGCGCAGCAGCTCACCGGCGCGGCCCGTCTGGTTTCCCGCTACGACGACCCGCACCCCCAGGTCGCGCAGGCCCGCGAGGGCCGGGCGCACATCGGGGTACAGGTCGGTCTCGTCGAGGTGTTCGCCGCGTCCCGCCGCCTCGCGCGCCCGGTACGCCTCACGTACATCCATGCCGGGCTTGATGAGGCGCAGGGCATCGGTGTTGTCACGGCTCTGAGCGGTGACGGCACCGACGAGCGTGGACACGGTGTGTCTCGGAATGCCGAGCCAATCGGCCCACGACGCCCAGTAACGGTCGTCACGGACAAGGGTTTCGCCGACATCGAAGACGATGGTCTCAATCATCGGCGTAAGCGTAGAGGGCGCGAGGCATATCCACGGTCAGCAACTGCCCGTATCCATTCCATTCGCCCTCTACTCCACTCTCCCGTGTTCTGTCAGCAGAGGGCGATACGCCCGTAGGAGCCCCTTGACCACTTCCACTCAAGGCGCTCACCGGGGGAAGTGGACCAGCACCGGCCGTCGGGCCCGCGCTTGACGACGAGCTGGATATGCATCCGCCGACCGCAGTTGTTGGTCGTCCAGGCCTTCCTTTCCTGCTTGATGACGTCACGGGCAATGCACGCCGGCGCGGTGCCACCGGCTGCGGCCGCCGGGGCGGCGGTCACCAGGGACATCGCGGCCATCAGCGTGGCCGCGGCGAAGGCGGACATGGCGGCGCGGGCCGTGCGCCGTACTGGGATGTTGGGCAAGGGGGACTCCTGTCCAAAGGTTCTTCCGGGACAGGGCTTGCTTACCGGTCGGACGCCGGGAGTGCCGGGAGGCGCTCGGGGCAGTCACCCGCGCGAGCGAAGCTCGGGGCGGTCCGGAGCGCTACCAGTGCGTCGGGCGGCTGAGTTTGGGCGGCAGCTTCGTACCGGAGTCGCCCTTCGCCGCGTTGATCTGGGCCTGGGTGAGAAAGAGACTCCCGGTGAGGTCGGCGCCGCTGAGGTCGGCGTCCCTGAAGTCGACGCCGATCAGGTCGGCTCCCCTCAGGTCGGCTCCCCTGAGGTCGGCGCCGATGAGATAGGTCCCGCGCAGGTTGGCGCTGCTGAGGTCGGCGCCCCTGAGGTCGGCCCCCATCAGGTCGGCCCCTCGGCGTTCCTTCTTCTTCTGACGCCGGGCTCCGCCGCGTACGAGTTCGCTCGTGCGCAGCAGCAGCGTATTGACCTCTCCCCGGTGCGCCGCCACATCCAATTCCACCAGAGCGTCGGAAGTGGCGAGAGTGAGACGTTCGGTCTTGTCGATTGCGCGGCCGATCTCACCGTGGAGCGGGCGGGCCTGTCGCAGTGTCAGCGCTTCGCTCAGATACCAGAGCAACTCGTGGAGCTGGCGCATGATCGGCAGAATGGCGAACATCTGCTGTGCGGTGTCCGGGGCTTCGCGCCAGCTCTTCCCCCCAAAGGTGACCTGGGAGACCTTCTGCCCCGCGCCGAAGCAGTCGTACACGGTGCAGCCCTGAAATCCTTGCGGCCGCAGGCGGTTGTGAATGCCGCAGCGGTAGTCCAACCGCAGATTCGGGCAGGGGTCTCCGGCGTCCTTGTTGATCGCGAAGTCGGCCGATACCGTCAGGGTCAGCGCGACACAGCACAGCCCGAAGCAGCTCTCGCAGTCGGCTCGCAGGCCGAAACGGTCCCTTTCGGCGACAGGTTCCGTATGATCGCGTTTCTCGGACACGGTGGAAGATCTCCTGTTACGTGGTGGGCGCCGCTCTCGGCGTGCCCAGGTCGAACTCCCATTGTCTCCAACGAACGGAGCGCCCCGCACGGCGCCCGGCGCGGTCGGCGCCGGACCGGCATGTGCCATGAGCGTGTGCCACCTGGGTAACGCGAGCACCCCGTTCGCGGCTCGCACGAAGGTCCACTTCCGCCGCCGCACAGGGCTGTCGTCACGCAAAGTGGTGTTCCCCGGGCTCCTTCGATGTGCGGCGACATGCGCGTGCCGCCCCTTTTACGCAGAGAAAGCCTGGTCAGACCCCCTCGCTAAGGAAACTCACTGTCGACCTGGTCCCTACTGTGCGTATCTGCCCGTACTCTTATCGCATGTACCCCTCTCCCCCGCCGTCTGGTTCCGTGCGGTCCCTGACCGAGGCGAACGAGGCAATCCGCGCGCTGGTCGAGTCGCGCGCCGACGGGTCGGAATGGCCCGCCGAGGAGTACGAGATGCTGCTGCTGAAGTGGGCAGCGGCGGTACGCGGCGAGGTCACCGAAGCCGCCTAGGCGACGACCGTACGCGGCGGGGAAGGCCAGCCAGGCGTTCCCGGGCGGGCATGCCGAGCTGGTCCACAGCAACCTGGACGGCGAGGCCGAGGCGAAGCTCCGCGAGGTCTTCACACACTGACCGGCGCGTCCCGCCCGGCTCCGTCGGCTACTGCCCGGCTCCATGAGATACGGGCGGTTGTGCTCTTGGCTCGCGGCCCCCGCTGCCAGAGACTGACCCGATGACGCAGCGTGTGGAGCTCTCGACCGTAATGGACCGACTTGCCATCGACTCGGTGATCACCGGTTACGCGGTGGCGGTGGACGACGGCAACTGGCTCGACTACCGGGCCCTGTTCACCGCCGACGGCCGGGCCGACTACCGGACGGCGGGCGGCATCGAGGGACCGGCAGGTGAGGTCGCGGGATGGCTGGCGGAGATGATGCGCCTCTTCCCCGTACGCCAGCACTTCATCGTCAACAGGCTCTTGCGGCTGGAGAATCTCAACGGCGACACGGGGGACCGCGCCGAACTCCAGGCCGACTACCTGAACCCGATGCGTCTTGAGACCGAGCCCGGCGGCTCCAGCGGGGCCGAGCCCGGCGGCTCCAGCGGGGCCGAGCAGTCGACGGCCCCCAACTTCGAGTCCGGCGGCCGGTACACCTTCAGCCTGCGTCGGACGGAAGGCGGCTGGCGGCTGCTCGCCGTGGTCGTCGAGGAGAAGTGGCGGCGTACGACGGGGGCGCACGGCGCCCGCTGACGCGCCGGGCTCCCAAGGGGTGTCATTTGACCCGAACAACACCCTCAACCCCGGCCGCACCCCCGGACCGGCCCACTGTCCGCGATCGTCGTGCTCCCCCACACTGGGGGCAGACACTTCTCACGGGGCACGACGAGGAGGCGCCGCATGCGGATTCCGGCCGGCCGGTGGGAGCGGCTTTCGTCGCCCTGGTGGCGCGGTGCGGCCGCGGTGCTGTTCGGCGCGCTGCCCGCGCTCGCGTTCCCGGCACCCTCCCTGTGGTGGTTCGCGTACGTCGCCCTCGTCCCGTGGATGCTGCTGATCCGCTCGGCGCCCACGGGCCGGCGGGCAGCGCTGGACGGCTGGCTCGGCGGTACGGGCTTCATGCTCGCCGCACATCACTGGCTGATGCCGAGCCTGCATGTGTTCATCGTGGTGCTGGCCGCGCTGCTGGCCCTGCTCTGGCTGCCGTGGGGCTGGCTGGTCCGGTCGATGCTCGGCGGCGCACCGTCGGCCGTCCGTGCGACAGCGGCGCTCGCGGTGCTCCCCGCGGGATGGCTGATGGTCGAACTGGTCAGGTCCTGGGAGGGCTTGGGCGGCCCGTGGGGGCTGCTCGGGTCGAGCCAGTGGCAGGTCGCTCCGGCGCTGCGGGTGGCCTCGGTCGGCGGTGTGTGGCTGGTCAGCCTGCTGGTGGTCGCGGTGAACACCGGCGTCACCGTGCTGGTGGCGGTGCCCACGGCCCGCACTCCGGCGGCGGCGGGCGTACTGGCCTGCGCCCTGCTGACGGCGGCCGCCTGGGCGTGGGCCCCGCGCCCGGAGCGGACCGGCCAGGCCCGGATCGCGGTCGTGCAGCCCGGCATCGTCAACGGCATCGGCGGCGCCGAGCGGCGCTTCGCCCGCAGTGAGACGCTTACCGGCGAGCTCGCCGGGCAGGACCTCGATCTGGTGATCTGGGGCGAGAGCAGCGTCGGCGAGGATCTGGCGCGCCGCCCGGATCTGGCGGACCGGCTGGCCGCCGTGTCCCGGCGGGTGGGCGCGGACGTACTGGTCAATGTGGACGCACGGCGCTCCGACCGGCCCGGCATCTTCAAGAGCTCCATACTGGTCGGCCCGCGGGGCCCGACCGGCTATCGCTACGACAAGATGCGGCTGGTGCCTTTCGGCGAGTACGTACCCGCGCGTGCGCTGCTCGGCTGGGCGACCTCCGTGGGCAAGGCTGCGGGCGAGGACCGCATGCGCGGCACAAGGCCGGTGGTGATGGAGCTGCCCGGCGACGCCGCGGACGGCCTGCGCGTCGGACCCCTGGTGTGCTTCGAGTCCGCCTTCCCCGACATGAGCCGCAAGCTCACCAGGGGCGGCGCCCAGCTCCTTGTCACCCAGTCGGCGACCTCGACGTTCCAGGGCAGCTGGGCACCCGAACAGCACGCGTCGCTCGCCGCGCTGCGGGCCGCCGAGAACGGCCGCCCGGTGGCGCACGCGACCCTGACCGGCGTGAGCGCGGTGTTCGGGCCCAGCGGTGAGCGCGTCGGCTCACCGCTGGGGACGGACCGCAGCGAGGCCGCGGTGTACGACGTACCGCTGGCCGCCGGGAGCACCCTGTACGTCAGGGCCGGCGACTGGGCCGTCCACGGCGCGCTGGCCGTCCTGGCCCTGCTGTGCGCCGCCGAGGGGGTGCGCGCGTTCAGGCAGCCTGTTCGGCGGCCACGCGGACCACACGCTCGCACAGCTCATGGGTCAGCAGCGCGTCGTGGGCGCTGAGCAGCTTTCCGGCCCGTACGGCGTCCAGGAAGGACACGACGGACTGCTCGATGCCGCGCTGCCGGGCGACGGGCACCCAGTCGCCGCGGCGACGGACGCTGGGCTGGCCCTTGTGGTCGATGATCTCCGCGAGGTTGACGACCTGGCGCTTGGTGTCCTGGCCGGAGACTTCGAGGATTTCCTCGGTGGAGCCGTTCATCCGGTTCATAGTGCCGATGGCGGTGAAGCCGTCGCCGGAGAGCTGGAGCACGACGTGGTGCATGAGGCCGTCGATGATCCGCGCCCGTACGTCGACGTGCTCGATCTCGCCGGGCACCAGGAAGCGCAGGGTGTCGATGACGTGGATGAAGTCGTCGAGGACGAGGGTGCGCGGGTCCTCGGGCAGGCCGACGCGGTTCTTCTGCATCAGGATCAGCTCGCGGGGATGCTCGACGCACTGCGCGTAGCCGGGCGCGAGACGGCGGTTGAAGCCGACGGCAAGGCTGACGCCGCGCTCGTCGGCGAGGCGCACCAGCCGCTCGGACTCGGCGAGTTCGTACGCGAGCGGCTTGTCGACGTACGTCGGTACGCCCGCCTCCAGGAGCCGGGTCACGATCTCGGGGTGCACGGCGGTCGGGGCGTGCACGAACGCGGCGTCCAGGCCCTGGGCGAGCAGCGCGTCCAGGTCGGTGTGGCACTGCCCGTCCGGGATGCGGTGGGTCTCGGCGATCCTGTGGAGGGTGGCCGGGGTACGGGTCTGCAGATGCAGTTCGAGCCCCGGCCGGGTGGCCAGTACGGGCAGATATGCCTTCTGCGCGATGTCCCCGAGCCCGATGACGCCGACCTTCACAGGGGCCTCCCTAACGCTGTATGTGTGGGTCCTGGACCTGGCGGTCCCGTGTCCGGGCAGCATACGTGCGCTGCGGAGGGCGCCAGTCGGCGATGCCGTCCAGGGTGCGCAGGGCGAGGCCGGGGGCGAACCGGGAGAGGGACATCAGGCCGTCGCGCAGGGCGACGGCCGGGGCGCCGCCGAGGGTGACCAGGCGGACGATGCGCGCGGACCTGCGGACGATGCCCGTGGTGCGCGGCAGTCGCGCGGCGGAGTACGCCGCGAGGCCGACGCCGAGTCCCTCGGGGGACGCGGCGTGGTGGGCGAGGACGATGGCGTCCTCGATGGCCTGGTTGCCGCCCTGGCCCATGGTGGGCGCCATGGGGTGCGCGGCGTCGCCGATGAGCACGGTCCTGCCCCGGTGGAAGGCGGGCAGCGGGGTGGTCATGTGGTGCACGTCGTTCCGCAGGACCCGGGCAGGGTCGGCGGCGGCGAGGATCCCGGGGACCGGGTCGTGCCAGTCGCCGAAGCGGCGCAGCAGCTCGGCCTTCTCGCCGTCGGGCGCGCGGCCTCCGGCGGGGACGGCTGCCGCGGCGTACGCGTAGACGCGGCCGTCCTTGAGCGGCTGGGTGCCCCACAGCGCGCCACGCCCCCAGGTCTCGTGGGGCTCGAAGGGGTGGCCGGGGGCGGGCACGACCACCCGCCAGGTGGTCAGCCCGGAGTACGCCGGGCCGGGGTGCCCTGGGTAGAGGGCGCGGCGTACGGCGGAGCCGATGCCGTCGGCGCCGACGACGAGGTCGGCCTCGATGTCACCGTCAGGGGTGGTGACCACGGCGGGGCGGCCGTCCGCGACTCCCGGGTCGGCGAGCGAGGCCACGGCCCCGGTGCGCACGACGCCCTCGGGCAGCCGGGACGCGAGTCGGCCGATCAGGGTGGCGCGGTGAACCAGGACGAGCGGTCCGCCGAAGCGCTCGGCGGCGGCTTCGCTGTTCGTCCGGACGAGCCGGCGGCCGCTCGGGGAGCGCATTGCGCCGTCGCCCTGCCAGGCGGCCAGCTCCCTGATCTCGGCGCCGAGGCCGATGACGTCGAGGGCGCGCTGGCCGTTGGGGGTGAGGCCGATACCGGCGCCCACCGCCTCCAGGGAGGGCGCGCGCTCCAGGACGGTGACCTGCCAGCCGCACTGATGCAGGGCGACAGCTGCGGTCAGCCCGCCGATTCCGCTTCCCACGACGACGGCACGGGACGTTGCCATGGCTGTCTCCTCCCCCTCGGAACTACAGATGTAGTGACAGGCCTGAAGGTACTACAGATGTAGTAACGCCGGTAGGTTGGCCTTATGACCGCTCCCACCACCGCTCCGGCCCCCCGCGCCGAACTCATCGCCGACGCCGCGCTGACCCTGCTCGTCGAGCGCGGCATGCGCGGCCTCACCCACCGGGCGGTGGACGAACTCGCCGGGCTGCCCCAGGGCTCGACGTCGAACTACGCCCGTACCCGGCTGGCGCTGCTGGAGGCCGCGGTGCGGCGGCTGGCGGAGCGCGAGGCGCGGGTACTCACCCTGGACCGGATGCCCAGCCCGTCGGGGGGCATCGAGGCCCTCGTCGACGCCCTCGCGCTGGCCCTGCACAGCCATCTCAGCGGCCACCGCGGACTGCTCATTGCCCGGTACGAGTTGGGGCTCGAAGCCACTCGGCGACCGGAACTGCGCGAGTTCTACGACGCGGCGGGCAGGGACCGGTTCCGTGAACCGATGATCGCGATGATGGCCGCGGCCGGTTCGCGGGAACCGGAGCGCCACGCCCTGTCACTGGTGGCCTGGTGCGAAGGGCTGATGTTCTCCTGCGCCGCGGGCGCGTACCACTCGGCGGTACCCAGCCGTGCGGACCTGCGCACCGGCTTCGGTGAACTGATGCGCGGCATGCTCGGCCGATAGCGGGGTTCCGCCGATAAGCCGTGGCGCGTCCATGATCCGTACGTGATGATGTCCGCCATGACTACACCCAAGCGCACCGAGCCCTCCACCACAGCCGACGAACGCAGCATGCTGGACGGCTGGCTGGACCATCATCGCGAGACGCTCGCCTGGAAGTGTTCCGGACTGGACGACGCACAGCTGCGCCAGGTGGCAGTCCCGCCCTCCGAACTCTCGCTGCTCGGTCTCGTACGGCACATGGCAGAGGTCGAGCGGGGCTGGTTCCGCCGGACGCTGGCCGGCGAGGAGGCGCCCGCGCTCTACTACACCGATGAGGACCCCGACGCGGATTTCCACCTCACCGATGCGGACACCTGGGAGGAGGCGAACACCCGCTGGCAGGCCGAGATCGCGCACGCCCGCGGGGTCGTGGCGGGCCGCTCGCTCGACGACCTGGCCGAGGGGAAGCACCGCAGCGGGGAGACCTTCAACCTCCGCTGGATCTACACCCACATGATCGAGGAGTACGCGCGGCACAACGGCCACGCCGACCTCATCCGTCAGCGCGTCGACGGTATGACAGGCGAGTAACGGCGTCACTCGTGCGGGCCAAAATCCGCTCGCGATCTCCCCAAACGGCCTCGCGCCCAGCAAAGTTGCGCGGATGCACCGAACGAAAACCTCAGCGCTGATCCTGGTGGGGGTGGTGGTCTCGGCCGTCTCCGGTTGCGTGGCGGTCCAGCCGCGGCCCGCCCACGCACCGCCGACCGAGCCGCCGCGGCTCTCCCAGGACGTACAGCCGCAGATCGTGCAGGCACCGGCGCGGGAGGCGCTGGACGCCGTACTGCCGCCGTCGCCCGCGCCGGCACCCCCGGGCGGCGGCGCCGTACGCGAGGAACCGCGCCGGACCGCCGCGGTGCGGCCGGCGCCCGCGCCTCCCCGGCAGGCGCCGGCCGCACCGGCGGCGCCCCCGAAGGCCGCCGATCGTCCGCCGCGCATCCTGCCGTCCCTGCCCGTACCCGTACCCGTGCCCGCGGGGGCGGTCGCCGGCACAGGGGCGGACGTGTGCGCGCTCGGCGAGGGCTACGGCGGCTGGCGGCCGGACAGCCCCGAGACCCGCATTTGCCGCGAGACGTACGGGCGTTGACCCGGGCGCCGGCCCGCGCCGACCGGCCGCCTCCTTGACCGGCGACCGCTCCACCACCGGGATCCGGCCGGCACCCCACCGGGATGCCCCCGCCCCGCCGCGCGCCCACCTCACTCCCCGTCCGCGAGCCTCCGGCCGAGACGCTCGATCGCGGCCCGGACACCGTCCCCGTATCCGTCGTCCCCCAGGGCGTCGGACGCCGCCCGCGCCCGGTCGAGATGGGTGCGCGCGGCTTCGGGGCGGTGCAGCTTCAGATAGTCGGCCGCCAGGTTGACATGGAGCGAGGGGTAGAAACCGCGCACCGCGACCGAGGGGTCGTGCCGGGCGACCCGCTCGTCGCTCAGGCCGTCGGCGGCGGCCAGCGCCCTGAGGTCCCAGGCCAGTTCATCGCCGGGGTCGTCCTGGGTGTCCGCCATGTAGTGCGCGAGCGTGCACCGGTGGAACGCGTCGCCGTCCTCCCCCAGCTCCGACCACAGGACCCCGAAGCGATTGCGGGCCTCCTCGCGGTCACCGGCGTGGAGAAGCATGACCGCCTGGCCGATCCGCGTCATCGTGGCATCTTCCGACGTCTCCTGCTGCTCCATCGCCGCGTTCTCCTCTGTCACCGCACATCGCGCAAGGCCAACTCCGATGATCTCGACGCTAGCCCCCGGCACTGACAATCCGGCTCAGGACCGGCCCAGGTTCGGGACGGTCCAGTCGATCGGCTGGTGGCCCTGTGCCGCGACCGCCTCGTTGATCTGTGTGAACGGGCGGGACCCGAAGAACTTCTTCGCGGACAGCGGCGAGGGATGCGCGCCCTTCACCACGATGTGCCGCTCCTCGTCGATCAGCGAGAGCTTCTTCTGCGCGTAGTTCCCCCACAGCACGAACACCGCCGGGTCGGGGCGCGAGGCCACGGCACGGATCACCGCGTCCGTGACCTTCTCCCACCCCTTGCCCTTGTGCGAGTTGGCTTCGCCCGACCGCACCGTCAGCACGGCGTTGAGCAGCAGGACACCCTGCTCGGCCCACGGCATCAGATAGCCGTTGTCCGGGATCGGGGTGTCCAGCTCCGCGTGCATCTCCTTGTAGATGTTCCGCAGGGACGGCGGCACCTTGACACCCGGCCGCACCGAGAAGCACAGGCCGTGGCCCTGCCCCTCGCCGTGGTACGGGTCCTGCCCGAGGATCAGCACCTTCACCCGGTCGTAGGGCGTGGCGTCGAGCGCGGCGAAGACCTCATCGCGCGGCGGGTACACCGGCCCGTTCGCCCGCTCCTGCTCGACGAAGTCGGTGAGCTGCTCGAAGTAGGGCTTGCGCAGCTCTTCGCCGAGGACGCCGCGCCAGGACTCGGGCAGCATGTCGGTGTCGGTCACGTCAACAACCTCCGGTAAGTGATCAGTTCTCGACCACGAACCTACCTGCGGCCACTGACAGCGCCCCCTACCGGCGGCTCCGCCCGGCCGGCGGGTGTCCCGCCGCACCGGCCGCTCTCCGCCCTACCAGCTGGTCTTACGGTGCAGCTGCCACACCTGCATGATCGTCTGCGGGTCCAGGGCACGCTCCGTACCCGCGATGTCGTCGGACGCGGCGACATACAGCTTGCCCTGCCACAGCGGCAGCAGCCGGACATCCTTGAGCAGGATCTCCTGGGCCCGTTCGAACTGCTTGGCCACCGCGGCACGGTCACTCTCACGGCGTGACTGCGGCAACAGGCTGGCCGTGATCTCGGGGGTGTCGTACGGCGTACCGACGGCGTTCTTCTCGCCGACGAAGGGCGCGACAAAGTTGTCCGGGTCCGGGAAGTCGGGCGCCCAGCCGCGGCCGAAGACCGGGAACTCGCCCTTCTGGTAGCCCGTCTGGAACGCATTCCAGGGGCGGTCCTTGAGCGTGATCCGGAACAGCCCGGACGCGTCCAGCTGCCGCTTCAGCTCGGCGAATTCCTTCGCGGTGGACGACCCGTACCGGTCCGACGTGAACCAGAAGGTCAGCGGGACGGGCTCGGTGATGCCCGCCGCTTCGAGAATGTCCTGCGCCTTGGGCACACTCGGCTCGCCGTAGGCGTCGAAGAAGCTGGTCGTGTGTCCGGCGACGCCGCTGGGGACCATCGAATAGAGCGGCTCGGCGGTGCCCTGGTAGACCTTGTCGACCAGCGCGCCGCGGTCGACGACCTGCGCGATGGCCCGCCGGACCGCGGGATTCCGGGCGGCCGGGTCCTTGGGGTTGAACACCAGATAGCGGATCTCGGCGCCGACCGCCTCGACGACCTGGAGCTCCTCTTCCTTCGGCTGCCCCTCCAGGTCGACGATCTGCTCCGCGGTCAGACCGCGGAACGTCGCGTCGATCTCCCCCGTCTTCAGGGCGGTCACCATCGCGTCGGAGTCCTTGAAGTACCGGATGGTGACGCCGTCGTTCTTGCGCTCGGCGAAGCCCTTGTACTTCACGTTCCGCACCAGCTCGGCGGCCGAGTCCGGCGAGTACGTCTGCAGGTTGTACGGCCCGGAGCCGGTCAGCGCGTTGCCCGGGCGGAGCTTGCCCTTCGGATAGTCCGCGGGGCTCACCAGGGACATCGCGGGCGTGGCGAGGACGAACGGGAAGGTCGCGTCGGGCTTGTTCAGCCGGAACGTGATCTTGCGATCGCCGCTCGTCTCCACCTTGTCCAGGCTGGTCAGAAGCCCGGCCGGGCCTCCCGGCGCATCGATCGTGAGGATGCGGTCGATCGAGTACTTGACGGCCGCGGCATCGAGCTCGGTCCCGTCGGAGAACGTGAGGCCGCGACGGAGCGTGCACGTGTAGACCTGGTTCGAGCTGTCCGCGAAGACGCACTTCTCTGCCGCGTCGGGCTCCGGCGTGGCGCTCCCGTTCGGGTAGCTCACCAGCGTCTGGAAGACGTTGCGGTAGAGCTCCCAGGACCCGTCCCACGCGCCGGCCGGATCAAGGGTGCTCGGTGTGCTCGTCGTGCCGACAGCGAGCTTTTGCCCCGAATCGGACGTGTCACTCGAAAGCACCCCGCATCCACTCAGCAGGGATATGGACGCAAGGGCTGCAAGTGACTGCAGACGTCTGGTCCGGTTGAACACGTGCACGCTCCTCGATCGGCCATGGGTCGGCAGACCATACCGCAGCGCCCTGTCGGGTCAACGGACAGATCCGACAGGGCACTTAGGTCTATCCAGAGTAATTCCGGCTTAAATCCGGCGTAACTCCGGATTAAATTTGCTCAGCCCACACCCGCATTGAGGAAAATGCCGCCGTCGACGACGAGCGTCTGCCCGGTGATCCAGTCCGACTGGTCCGAAGTGAGGAAGGCGGCGGCCCCTCCGATGTCCTCGGGAACACCGAGCCGCCCCAACGGATAAGCGGCGGCTGCCTCCGCCTCGCGGCCCTCGTAAAGTGCCTGGGCGAATTTGGTCTTGACCACTGCGGGCGCGATCGCATTGACCCGGACACCCGGCGCGAACTCGTGCGCCAGCTGAAGAGTCAGATTGACCATGGCCGCCTTGCTCATGCCGTACGCACCGATGAAGGGCGATGCGGAGACGGCAGCGACCGAGGCGATATTGACGATCGCCCCGCCATTGTCCTTCTGCCAGGCCCGCCACGTCTGCTGCGCGAATCCGAGCGCCGAAATGACGTTGGTCTCGTAGACCTTGCGGGCGACATTGAGATCAAGCTCCGCCATCGGGCCGAAGACCGGATTCGTACCCGCGTTGTTGATCAGGAAGTCGACGCGGCCGAATGCCTCCATGGCGCGCTCGACGGCGTACGCCTGATGCGCCTCGTCGTGGGCCTTGCCCGGAACACCGATCACCCGGTCGGCGCCGAGCTTGTCCACGGCCTCCTTGAGCGTGTCCTCATTGCGCCCGGTGATGCACACCCGGTCGCCGCGGGCGACGAGCGCCGCCGCGATGCCGTAACCGATACCGCGGCTCGCGCCCGTGATCAGCGCGACCTTGCCGCTGTCCTGGGCCTCGGGGGCCCCAGTTGCCTCAGTGGTCATGATTCAGTCCCTCACGTCGTCGGTCCCGCACGTCAGTTGAGCGGGCCGCCGGCCACATACATGACCTGGCCGGAGACAAAGCCCGCGGCGTCGCCGGTGAAGAAGGCGATGGCGTTCGCGATGTCGTCCGGCGCGCCGACGCGCTGCACCGGGATCTGGGTGGCGGCCGCGGCCTGGAAGTCCTCGAAGCCCATGCCCACGCGCTCGGCGGTCTGGGCGGTCATCTCGGTGACGATGAAACCGGGGGCGACGGCGTTGGCGGTGACGCCGAACTTGCCGAGCTCCTTGGCGAGGGTCTTGGTGAAGCCCTGCAGACCGGCCTTAACCGCGGAGTAGTTCGCCTGGCCGCGATTGCCGAGCGCCGAGCTGGAGGACAGGCTGACGATACGGCCGAACTTCGCGTCAACCATGTGCTTCTGACAGGCCTTGGCCATCAGGAACGCGCCCTTGAGGTGCACGTTCATCACGGTGTCCCAGTCCAGCTCGCTCATCTTGAAGAGCAGGTTGTCGCGGAGCACGCCCGCGTTGTTCACGAGGATCGTCGGCGCGCCGAGCTCCGTGGCGACGCGCGCCACGGCGGCCTCCACCTGGGCGCTGTCGGAGACGTCGCAGCCGACGGCGATGGCGGTGCCGCCCGCCGCGGTGATCTTCTCGACGGTGCCCTTGCAGGCCGCCTCGTCGAGGTCGAGTACGGCGACGGCGCGGCCCTCCGCCGCAAGACGTACCGCGGTGGCGGCGCCAATGCCGCGCGCCGCCCCGGTCACGATCGCGACGCGCTGCTCGGTGGTGGACATGCTGGTTCTCCTCGCCCTTGGGTGCGGCTCAGCCGAGTCGACCGGGACACCCCGATCGCTGAGCAACCGCTTAGTCTTCAGCAGATGTGACGCTAGAAGCCATGGCACGCGGTGTCAACGGCCCGGGATTCAGCAGCGCACGTCACATCCGGACGGCGCCGTCGCACGGCACCCGATCAGCGCACGAGCAGATCCAGCAGGCGCTCGATCTCGGCCTGCGGATCCGCCGTGAGCCCGGTGTGTACGGGCCCCGGCTGTACGACGGTACTGCGCGGCGCGATCAGCCAGCGGAAGCGCCGCCCCGCGTCGTCGCCCGCCGCCTGCCCGGCCGCGTCACCGCCCCCGCAGACGCCTTCGACGGCGCGCAGGGCGGCCCGTACGCCCGCGACGTCCGCCCGCGGGTCCAGGGCATTCAGCTTCGCCTCGTCCAGATGTGTCCTGGCCGCGACGAACGACTTGGCCCGGCAGTAGACCAGCACACCCGCGTTGAACATCTCGCCGCGCTCCACGCGCGGCACCACGCGCAGCACCGCGTACTCGAAAACATCGCGCCGCTGGCTCACTTGTCGCCGTCCTTGTGCTTCTTCGTCGGGTGCGGCCACGGCGCGAGGCGGTCGGTCAGCCAGCCCGGCGCCTGCGAGGGCCGGTCCTTGGCGGGCGCGTCGAGCGAGATCCGCTCGTGGATCGTCGCGGCACGCGACAGCAGCGCCTCGACATACGCGCGGCGCAGCGCGTCGGTGGTGTCAAAGCCGGGCTCGTCCACCAGCCACTCGCCGGGCACATCGGCGGCGACCTCGGTCAGCAGCGCCTGGGTGACCAGCGGCGCCAGCTCGGCGGCGGCCGCGGCGATGTCCGGCCGGAACGGGGCCAGTACGTGGTCCGAGGCGTTGTACGGCTTGGCGGCCGAGGCCTGCGCGCCCGGCCAGTTGTGGTGCCAGATCATGGTGGCGCCGTGGTCGATGAGCCACGGGTCCCCGTGCCACACGAGCATGTTGGGGTTGCGCCAGGAGCGGTCGACGTTGTTGATCAGCGCGTCGAACCAGACCACCCGGCCGGCCTCGGCAGGGTCCACCTCGTACGCGAGCGGGTCGAACCCGATCGAGCCCGGCAGGTAGTCCATCCCGAGGTTCAGCCCGCCGCTCGCCTTGAGCAGCTCCTGGACCTCCTGGTCGGGCTCGCCGAGCCCGATGACCGGGTCGAGCTGCATCGTCACCAGCCGCGGCACGCGAAGGCCGAGCCGGCGGCCCAGTTCGCCGCAGATGACTCCGGCGACCAGGGTCTTGCGACCCTGTCCCGCGCCGGTGAACTTCATGACGTACGTACCGAGATCGTCGGCCTCGACGATCCCCGGGAGCGAGCCACCCTCACGCAAGGGCGTGACATAGCGGGTCGCAGTCACCTCATTTAGCATTTTCCCAGGCCATCCGATTCTCCAGCCTTGCAATCCACAACTAGCTCCAAGCGCACACAAGCCGACGAAACGGCCTCATCAGCCCTGGGGAGAATCCGGGGAGTTTAGACTGACCCTCCGAACCTCTCCCTGCCCGATCAGCCCATCGAGCGCCGCGCGCCCCTTACTCCCGGCCTCGGGCATGAAGTGAGCATAGTAACCGAGCGTGATGGTCGGTGAAGAGTGCCCGAGCCACTGCGCCAACGTCACCACCGACTCTCCCGACTCCAGCAGGATCGAGGCGTAGGTGTGACGCAGTACATGGAAACCGTCCTTCGGCGCCGCTGCCCACTGCCACGGCTTCGCGCCCTTGGCGCGCGGTGGGATGACGTCAGCGGCGGCGAGCGCCGGCTTCCAGGCGTGCGTGTTCCACGTGTTCACGGAGATGGCGTTGCTGAAGCGCGTGGTGAGCATGAGGGAGAACTTCTTTGTCGCCCTGTCCGGTCCCGGCCTCTCCCACGGAAGCTCCACCTCCACCGGCGGAAACTCCCTGCCGTGGCGCTTCACTTCTTCAGCCACCGAAGGGGGCATGTCAACAGTGCGCGTCTTCGCGCCTTTCGGCAGGGCGAAGTACAACTTCCCGCTGACCGACTGAACCTGGCGGCGGACATGGAGCACGCCCCTCGCGTAGTCGATGTCTTCCGGGCTCAGCCCGAACACTTCGCCCTGGCGAAGACCGCACCCCAGACCGAGCACGACAGCTACCCGGTTCCGCGGGCTGATCACATCTCGGACCCGGAGCGCCGTAGCCAGCGGCCACGCCTCTCGACGTTCCCGCGACGCCCTGGGCCACCGCACGGACTTCGCACGCATCGGGTTGCTGGCGAGCCGCTTGTCATCAACGGCCGCCTCCAGGATGCTCGACAGCTCCGACAGGATGCCGCGCCTGTAGTCGATAGAGGCGACGGTGGCTTCCAAGGTCGCGATGTGCGCACGCAACTCTGCCGCCGTGATGCTCCTGAGCGGCAGTTGGCCCAGATGCGGGACGATATGGAGCCGCGCTCTCCGCTCCTGGTTCTGCTGGGTCTTCGGAGCGCCACCTCTGCCCGGCGCCCAGTGCAGTGCGATGTAGTCGGCCAGTGTGATGGATCCGTCGCGCGGGTCCACGAACTCCCCGCGCTCCTCGTCCGTGGCAGACCGGCGAAGCCATGCTTTGGCGTCCTCGAAAATCTCGAAGGAATGGTCACGGATGCCGGGTATGCCGGCGACCTTGTATCGCTTTCCCTGCCCGTAGCGAGCGGTTCTTTCCCTCCTCCCGGTGGCCGGGTCCTTCTTCTTCTTGATCCAGCGGTCTTCTATGTAGCCGGGCAGGTGACTCTCCTCATATGCTTGTTGGGCGAAGGACGTCTGCAACACCTGGCGTTTCAGGCGCCGTAGTTGCGCCTGGGCCGGTGCTGCGAGGTAGCAGCCAGAGGACTCAAGCTCGGGTTCGAGCGCGAGTCGGCCTGCTCCTGTTCGCAGATCCAGGCATCGAGTACTTCCCTCCGGTACATAACGCGCCCGCGAGTTCCCATACGGAAACTCGGCGGCCCCTGCCGCCGGTGCCGCCATACGTAGAGCGTGTGGGGCGAAAGGCCAAGGTATTCGGCAGCCCCCTTGACTGACAGAAAAGCTGTGCGCGCAACGCGATCGCTGAATGCATCGATGGAAGGGGCACGTAGTGGTTGCGTAGGCATTAGATGAATCGATCTCTGTGAGCTGCGAAGGCCAGACGGGCGCGCAGACCAGGACTGCTCCGTGCTCCTCTCGACTTCGCAGTACCGCCCTGCGTCCGCTACGGCTCCACCGCCAAGCACAGCCGATTGCGAACACCCTTGATGGTCACCACGATCGCCGGTTTGGCTAACCGGCGATCGTGGTCTATGTTGCGCGCCGTATCGGCCGATTCCGCCGACTTCCGTGCTGGCCTCGGTCAGGTTGCCAGCCGGTATGAACGCAGCGCTGGGGTCGCGCCGTCCGTGACGACTACCAGCAGACCGTCGTCAGCGAGGCGGTCAAGGCTTCGCGCTACAACACGCTCCGGAGCCTCAATGGCACAAGCCACATGCCGAGTTGCAACTTCGGGGTGCGCTGCAACGTGCGCGAGCACGGCCCGGTCGCGGATAGCTGCGTTGCAGTAGGTCCTCACCAAAAAGCCCAGCCGCGCAAACGCACAGCCCGGTGGACACGGCGCCGTAGTCATCAGCTGTCTGCCCGGACCAAGCATTCAATGCGCCAAGCGCCAAGCGCAAAGAGGACAGGGGAAGTGAAGCGGGCGGATCGAATAGCGGAATCCGACAGGACGGGCCTCCTGAGTAAATGCCACAATGGCGTTCTCGCACCGGCTGACCCGATGTTCGCGGGGACGTTGTACGTTGACATGCTTCCGGCGGAGGTTTCCAGTCCTTTGAGACTCTTTCTCTTCTGCCGTAGGCGAATGCCGCCGACGACCGGCGGGGAACTGCCGCCGGCCATCCTCCTGCCCGGGTCCTGCCCGGCAAGGATGGCGAGATCGAACAAGGCCGGGGCAGTGTTGCCCGCCTCGTGTATCGCGCGCCGCTGGGGTGGCGCAGATGCCCGGAGGGCGAGCAGGATCAGCCCATGAAGATTTTGGTACTAGGCGGAACGTGGTTTCTCGGTAAGGCCGTTGTCGAGGGCGCGCAGGCGCGCGGCTGGGATGTTGCGACCTTCAACCGAGGGATTTCCGGCATCGACGCACCGGGCGTCGACAACATACGAGGCGACCGGACATGCGATGCGGATCTCGGCCGTCTGGCGGAAGGCGGTCCATGGGACGCCGTTATCGATACCTCTGCGTCAGCTCTCGCACCTCGGGACGTACTCGCGGGAAGCAGGCATCTTGAGTCCGTTGCGGGACGCTACGTGGCTATCTCGACGGTGAACGCCTATCGAGACTGGCCCAACTTGCCGCTGTCGGAAGCGTCGGACCTGCTGGATGCCCCGTCCGACGCGGATGCCGACTTCGGCAAACTCCCTGACGGCTGGGATGGTCCGGACTGGTACTACGGCCGGCAGAAAGCCGGTGCGGAGCGGGCTGTCCTGGAGTCCTTTGGTGAGGATCGGTCCACGATCCTGCGGCCGGGCGTCATCCTCGGCCCCGGCGAGTACGTCGGACGGCTCCCTAAATGGCTGACCCGGATTGCCCGCGGAGGGAAGATCCTGGCCCCAGGAGACCAGGACAAGAGCATTCAGCCCGTCGATGTCCGCGACGCCGCGACCTTCGCCCTGGACCAAGCCGAAACCGGCAAGGGCGGGGCGTTCAATGTGACTGCCCCGCTGGGCGTGGAGACCATGGGCGGCCTGCTGCATGCCTGCCTGGAAACGACAGGTGCCACCGGAGAGCTGGTCTGGGCACCCGACGATCTCCTCATCGAGCAGGGGGTCGAGCAGTGGACCGAGCTTCCTCTGTGGCGCACCCACGAGGGGGTGTGGCGCGTCGACTCATCGGTGGCGCACAGGGCGGGGTTGCGCTGCAGGCCGCTCGCCCAGACCGTCGCCGATACTTGGCGGTGGCTGGAGAACGGGAACGTCCCGGTGAAACACGAGCGGTGGGCCGAGCACGGGATGGATGCCGAAAAGGAGGCACGCATCCTCGCCATGGTCGGTGCCTGACCTACGGGTCGATCGCCAGTTGTCCGCCCGAGGCGAGCGGGCGGGCCATGGTGATCGAGCAGAAGTCCTCGATACGCTCGGCCAATTGGCGGGCTGCGGGAATGCCGCTGAACTGCTGATGCGTGAGCGATCGCCGGGCAGCCGTCACCCGCTCGATCATGCCGACCGCCCGCCACTCCGAGGGCACCTGGAAGACCGGCTCCAGCGCTTCCTCAGCGCCCTCGATCTCCCCGCGCAAGAGTCGGGCGGTAGCGAGATCAGCAGAGGCTTGCGAGGTGATCAGCACCGGCCGTGCCTCAGCCGCGCGCCCGTGCAAGATCTGTAGCGCGTGGGTGGCTGCCTCTTCTGCGGCCCGTCCATCTTTCAGCAGGAGATGGGTGGTGGCGTTACTCATGTGGAGACGGTCTGTGGTGAATCCGAACTCGCCAGCGATATCGTCGTGTAGCTCATCGCGCGTACCGGTGTCCGTTTCCAGAGCGACACGGATCGCGCGGTTCGCCTGTGCCTCATCGTTCAAGTGCCCATAGGCGCGGCCCTCGATGACCGCCAGCCGGATATGCGCCGTGTCGCCGAGCCCTCCGAATGCCTGTGCTGTGCGGACCAGGCGTGCGGCCTCGCGGGGCCGCCCGCCCCAGTAGGCCAGGAACGCAAGCGTGCCGTGGGCGTACGCCTGGAGCGGCCCATGCTCGATGACCTGCCCGTATAGGGCAGAGGTGCGGGCGAACTGAGTCGCGCTGGAAACGATGCCGAGATCGAAGGACACCGCGGAAAGCAGGGACGCCACCTGGCCGGCCGCGAGGAAGGCCCGGGTGCGCTGGCGCGGGATCTGAGTACGGTCCAGCATCGCCTGCGCGAGCGTCAGCAGGTCCTTTGCCCGGCGGTATACCTCCAGTGGTGCGGTGCGGCCGTAGGCGACCGCCAGGGCGCACACGTCGTCATCCAGCTGATCAAGGCTCATGTCGGGCAGGGTGTGGGATGCGGCGTCACCAGCGTGCGCCGCAGCGTCCCGAGCGGTCATTGCAATGTCACTTTCGTCGAGCACGGGCAGTGGTGGAGCGGCCGTCAGTTGCGAACCCTCCGGCAACGGCGCCAGAAGCTCCATCGCCGGGTGCCCGAACATCAGTGTCAGAACCTGAGGGGCTGGCTGCGCCGGTAAGCCCTGGATGATCCCGCTCGTCCAGCGCCGGAATGTCGCCTCCGACACTGATGCGGTCGCGTAAGAAACTCCCGGTCGGCCTTCGAGGCTGCTTGCCGCCTTTTCGTACTCGTTGCGGAAGACCTCGTACGTCCAGCCTTGCTGGAGCACCAACGACTGAAGCAGCGTCCGCGCGTAAATCGATCTCACTTCTGCCTCCGAACGCTCGGGCACCAGGGCAGCCAATGCGTGCCTGCTACCGCTAAATATTGCCCCTCCAGCATGCCGGGTAACGCCCTGAGCCGACATGGCACGGAGGTGACACCTCGGCGATATGCCGCTCATCGAGCGGGTGTTGAGGTGAGACCTCCGCGGGATGGTGCGCCAGCGCAGAGAGCAGGACGCTGATCACCCTCCGTTAAGGCGTCGATACGCGGCTGACTGGCACGGCATAGAAGTCAGCTCCCGAAGGGACAGAGCAGCATGGACATCCAGCGCGTCTCGGCCTTCGCCCCTGCACCGGCTTTCCGCTCGCTCACAGAATTCCCGGCCTCGATACAGCAGCGTCCGGGCGGCCTCTCTCCGAGTCCGCGGTGCGAGGTGCTGGATCAGGTGGATGTCTCCATGCCCCGGCACCATTGGACCGCTCCGGGCGAATTTGCCGACGAGGACAGAGTGTGGCCCGGCCGAATGCGTCGCCTGGGACGGGCCAAGCTGAGGCACTGGGGGCTGGACTGCCTCACAGACGATGTCACCCTCGCCTTAACCGAGTTGATTAACAACGCCTTCGAGCACGGCCATGGGCCTGAGGTGAAGTTTCGTCTTTACCGCACCTTGAAACACGTACGCATCGAAGTGCAGGACGGTTCCCCGAAGCGCCCGCTGGTTCGGCAGTCCGGCTCGCTCGGCGAGGACGGGCGCGGCCTGCTTCTCGTTGTCAGCATCGCCGATACGTGGGGCGTCAGCGAAGACGGCACGTGCACCTGGTGCACCATCCTCACCACCGAGCGGAGTGCGTGATGGTGTCCGGGCAGCAGGCGCCGCCCCAGGAAATCGTGCGGTACGCCGGGCCCGCCGCCTTCGAGTCGTGCTTCGCCCCGGAACCGATCAGCGTCGGCCGCTCCCGTCACGTCAGCGGCGTCTTCCTGCGGCTATGCGAGGTTCCCGAGACTTTGGCGGGGAGCGTGGTGCTCTGTATCTCCGAGCTGGTCACTAACGGTGTAACTCACGGCTCGGGAGACGTCTCGTTGCGTGTTCGGTGCCTCGAAGCCGAGATCTTTGTCGAAGTCAGCGACGGCAGCCCAGTGCCGCCGGCCATGCGTCCGGCTAGTGCTGACGCCACATCGGGGCGCGGCTTGGTCCTCGTAGAGGCCCTCTCCGGAGGGTGGGGAGCCAGCACGGACGGTCGGACAACATGGTGCACGTTCCACGTCCCTGAGGGCAGGCCCCGGTGACTGCCCACGCGAACACCACCATCACGGCATTGCGGGAAGTCGAGCTACGGCCGCGCCGCCGCATCAAGCCAGTAAGTGGCAAGCATCTCGCCCGGCCAGCTCGGCTGGCGCACGGCGCCTCTGGGCCCCATCTCCTGGAAGTACGGGGCCAGGTCCACCACCGGCGTTCCGTCGACCGCGTCGAGGTCCGTCACCAGAAGGTCGCGGCCCTCGACGCCCAGCAACTTCGGGTAGCTAATAGCCAGTTGGTTGGGGCGCCGGTGGTTGCGGTGGACAAACGTACCGGTCGCCGGCCAGATGGGGTTTCCTCGTGGGCTGCGCGCGTGGAGCTGAATGTCCTCGGGTCGTGCCAGGTGAAAACGCCAGGTCACCGTCAGGTGGGAGAACGCCTCGATCCCCTGCAACGTTTCGAGCGGGAAGTCGTCGTTCAGCCGGATAGTCGACTCGACCCCGCCCTGATAGTCGTCCTGAACGCGGGCGTGGCCCCCGACAACCGTTGCAATCGACTCGACCTCGTACGTTGCCATCGGCGCTCGTTCCTCTCCCAGGGAATCGCGTGTTCGGCAGCCACCACCCGGACCTACGGATCTGCCTTGTGGTCAGCCTATGGTGCGCAGCATTTCCCGCGCCCGGCGGTCCAGTTCGGCGACGTGACGACCCCCGCGTCGTCGAACGGGCGAGAGGTCGCTCTGCATTCGAACGATGACGTCGCGGGCGCGGCCGGACTGGACGCCAGCCATGGCGTCGAGGGCCTGGCCCCAAGTAGCACATGCTTCATCGAGACGGCCTTGCTGGACCTGAACGGCGCCGAGGTAGCCGAGGGTCACGCTGTGAGTGCGGGGGTATTGCTGCCTGCGGCGGGTGGCAACACTGCGCCGGAAGTGGATTTCCGCGTCGATTGGCTGGCCCATGTCGCGCAGGGCGCAGGCGGTCTCGTGGGCGAGGGAGGCTTCCTGGAAGAATTCCACGCGGCCGGGTGCATCGTCGTCGTCGGCGCGGGCCAGGTCCCGCTCCGCGCGGCTGATGGCCGCCAGTGTGCCGGGCCGGTCGCCGTCAGCCGCAAGCGCTCGGGCGTGAACGATCGCAAGCAGGGCCTTCTCACGCTGACTGGCCTGGCCATAGCGGTCGCGGGACATGGACGCGTCGGCCAGGGCGAGTGCTCTGCGCGGGTGCCCGAGGTCCACTGCTTGGTGGGCGAGGGCGCGCAGGATGTGGCCGCCGAGCGGTCCGTCTCCGGCTTCGGCTGCGATACGGGCGGCGAGGGTGAGGTAGCGCTGGGCCGTGCGATGCTCGGAGGCGTCGAAGGCCATCCAGCCTGCGAGGTAGGTCATCTCCGCGACAGCGGAGTACGTGTCCCGGCGGTGCCGTTGGGTGCGAAATCGACTGCCGAGCAGAGGCACGGCTTCGTCGCGAAGGTGGCCGGCCAGGGCCGAGCGCCCAGAGGCTCCACCGCGCTGCTGGTCGCGCGCGGAGTAGAAGTTCGTGAGGTCGCGGACGTCGTCGATGTCGGTCTGGGCCACCAGCCGCGGCGAGACTGCCGTGCGCCTGGCTGCCGCCCCTGCCGCAGCAGCCCACCACGAGGCGGTGGGCAAAGAGAGGCCGGCGGCGGAGTACGCGGCGGTCGCCAGCAGCTTGCGTCGGTGCATGTCCAGATCGTCGCTTCCCAGCTCGGCCAGCACGGTCAAAGGGTCGACGCTCCAGTCGGAACCGCTGTCAGTCGTGCCTGTCGGCTCTTCTTCCAACCCGAGTTCAGCCAAGGCGAGGTGGCGGCCGATCCTGCGGGACAACGTCTCGCGCAGGATATGCCGCGCTCTTCCGCTGGGCTGCGTGCCCAGAACCCACATGGAGATGTGCGAGCGAGAGATGGCCTCCAACTCGCGCACACCGCTCTCCGCAGCCACACGGGCCACCGCGGCGGCTGCTTGAGGCTGGGACCAGCCCGCTTCGCGCAAAAGTGCGGCGAGGGCGAGGTTTCGCTCACGGGCCATGGAATGCCCCTCGGTTACGAAATGATCTTTGGCGCCTTTGGCGGCCTTGGCGGCCGTGCAGGCATACCCCTCGGCAGAGATTCAAGGTTCGCTCAACGTAGCGGCCAGATCACTCACTCTGCACGTCGGCTGTCGGTACTCCACGGCGAACCTCCCTCAACTTGGCTTGATCCAAAAGGAGTTATGTCATGCGTCTCGCGCTGGTCCTGCATCGGGAAACCTGTCCCTGCGATGACCGAGGCAGACGGGGCCGCCTGCCCGTGGAGCCGGTCGATGTCCCGCGGGATCAATCGGTTGCTGCGGCAGAGACGGTGGCGCTCGTGCTCGACGAGGACTCGCCGCTGCCAGAGAACGCCGACGACGTGGAGGAACTCGCGCGACGCCTGCGCGGTCACATCAGCCGACTCGGGCTCGTCGTAACGCCGGGAGCGCCCGCGTTACGCGGCGCGCAGCAGCTCGCTTCGGCGGGCGTCCCCAACGGCTACATGCCCAGCACGGTGCACCTGATCAAGCTGGCCGAGGCCACCCAGGCACTCGTCGCGACCGTACAAGCTCACGTTGTCCCTGCGAAGCCGACGCGGAGACGGCGTTGGTGGAAGCCGCAGCTGATCGTGCTGTGCACCTCGGTCTTCGCTGTCGCCTTCGCTCTCTTGGCTCTGGCCGCGTCGGTGCCCCGCGCATGACCGTCACCGACGGCTGTTTTGACCGCGGTGGGTTTCGGCCCGATGGCGTAGCTGATTCTCCGCAGTGGCCGAGCAACCGGCCGCACTGCTCTCGGGGACGAGGACTCCACACCGGGGCAGAACCGACCGCCCCCGCATAAGTGATCACAGAGTCCTTCCTCATCAACCATTCCCGGCCGCTGCGGCGGCCCCAAAGCCAGCCCCGGTTCGCGGGGTCTACGGAGATCCATACGATGACTCGCCTTCCGCGTATCGAGCAGTACGGCCTGATCGGCGACATGCAGACCAGCGCCCACGTCTGCGACGACGGCTCGATCGACTGGCTGTGCCTGCCCCGCTTCGATTCTCCGGCCGTCTTCGCCGGCCTGCTCGGCACCCAGAAACACGGCTCCTGGCAGATCGCCCCGACACCGCATGCCGGCCGATCCGACGCCGGAGGGGTCGCCGAGCGCCGATACCGCAGGGACTCGCTCGTCCTCGAATCGGTCTGGCGCACCCCGACCGGATCGGTCCGGGTACTCGACTTCATGCCGCCGCGCGACGGGGCACCCCAGGTGATCCGGATCGTCGAAGGTATGACCGGTGCGGTGCCGATGGTCTCGGCTCTGCGTCCGCGGCCGGGATACGGCAGCGTCAGCCCGTGGATCCACGAGGTCGGGGGGCGCATGGTCGCGGAGGCCGGCGCGGACGCTCTGTGGCTCGACACCTCCGTCCGGCAAGCAGAGAAGGACGGCGCCATCGTCAGTTCCTTCGCCGTCGCCGCTGGGCAGAGCGTGGCGTTCGTGCTCAGTTGGTGCCCCTCTCATGCAGCCGCGCCAGACATTCCCAACCCTGAGGCCGCGCTCACCGAGACGCTCGCCTTCTGGCAGGGCTGGACGCAGGAAGGCACCTACGACGGGCCCTACCGCGAGCCCGTGGTGCGTTCCTCGATCGCGCTGAAGGCGATGACCTACGGGCCGAGCGGCGGGATCGTCGCGGCGCCGACCACGTCGCTGCCCGAGGAGATCGGCGGCGGACGGAACTGGGACTACCGCTTCACCTGGCTGCGCGACGCCTCCACCACCCTGGCCGCGCTGCTGGGGACCGGCTACCGGCAGGAAGCCCAGGCATGGCGGCAATGGCTGCTGCGTGCGGTGGCCGGCGATCCGGAGAACCTGCAGATCATGTACGGGATCACCGGGGAGCGCGACCTTCGGGAGCGGGAGCTGCCCTGGCTTCCGGGGTACGAGGGATCAGCCCCGGTGCGGGTCGGGAACGGGGCGGCGGACCAGCTGCAGCTCGACGTGTACGGCGAGGTGATCGAGACCCTGTACCTCGCGCACCAGAGCGGTGTCGCCCACTGCGCCGACACCGCGGTCCTGCATCAGCGGCTCATCGAGCACTTGGCCCAGCGCTGGCAGGAACCCGACGAGGGAATCTGGGAGATCCGCGGGGCACGCCGGCACTTCGTGCACTCCAAGGTGATGGCCTGGGTAGCCATCGACCGCACCATCCGCCTGGCCGAAGCTGGCGCCCTCGATATGGACCTGAACCCTCTGATCGAGCTGCGCGAGACGATCCACCACGAGGTCTGCACCCAGGGTTTCGACCCGGAGCGCAACACCTTCACCCAGTCCTACGGCTCGACGGAGCTGGACGCCGCCACGCTGCTGATCCCCCGCGTCGGCTTCCTTCCGCCCGACGACCCGCGCGTCATCGGCACCGTGGACGCGGTACGCCGGGAGCTGTCCACGCCGGACGGGCTCGTACGCCGGTACCCGACCATCGGCGACCACGCCGGAGTGGACGGCCTGAAGGGCGATGAAGGCGCCTTCATCCTCTGCTCCTTCTGGCTCGTCGACGCCCTGGCCCTGACCGGCCGACTGGATGAGGCCCATGCCCTGTTCGAACGTCTTCTCGCGCTACGCAACGACCTCGGACTCCTCGCTGAGGAGTACGACCCCGCCCAGCAGCGCCAGCTCGGGAACTTCCCTCAGGCGTTCAGCCACATGGGCCTGATCCAAAGCGCCCGGCTCCTTCACCTGCTGTCCACGCAGTCCTCCCCTCACCAAGGCGCGGTCGCGTTCCAGCGTCCTGGTCCCCATCACTCAGGTCGCGACAGACCTGCCAGGACCTGACGTCGCAGCACGCCTAGCCGCCGCCCTCCCCACTGACGAGGATTTCCATGTCTGACAGCGCGTACCCGAGCCGGCCGGCCGTGACCGGCCACCGCCGACGGCGGCCCCCACAGACCGATGCCTTCACTGTGCGCTGTGTCCGTCGTGCCGTGGTGCTGCCCCTGCTGCTTCTTGCGGCACTGCTGGGCGCCGCCTTTGCCGCCTGGTCGACGGCCGCGCTCGCTCTCGGCTGGCTCTTGGCCAGCCTGGTCGGCCTGGCCTGCGGGCTGATCGGCGTCGCGTTAGTGGCGGCCCGTGGAGTGCGAACGGCCGCTGGCGCCGTGCAGGCAGCCGCGGAGGACCGACGGGCAACGGAGCTGACCGCGGTCGCAGGGGTTGCGGCGGCCGTCGAGAAGTCAGTGCAGTGGTCGGCGGACGAGCTGTGCCGAGGGGCACGGCCGCCGCTGCCGGACATGCAGATGCCGCAACTGGCCAGGGCGACCGCCGAGATCGACAAGGCATTGAGCGCACTTCAGGTGCAGGCCATAGCGTCGCTGATACGCGTGCACGACGAGTCCCAGTCCATCGTCCTTCTGGAAGTGCTGCGCCGCCTAGCCATGCGCGAGCACGCCCTGGTCGGGAAGGCACTGGAGGCACTGAGTCAGCTGGAGATGCTGACCGACGACCCGGAGCTGCTGTCGAAGATCTTCGAGATCGATCACCTCGTGACGCGGATGCGTCGTCAGGTGGAGAGCACGGCGGTGCTGGGCGGGCAGTCCTTGCGCAGCGTGAGGCGGCCGGTTCCCGTCACGACCACGCTGCGCGGTGCGATCTCCGAAGTGGTGCAGTATCCGCGCGTGGTGGTCGCGGCTGGTTCCGTGGGCGGGGAACTGGGGCTTCCGGGACACGTGGGTCCGGACCTGACGCACCTATTGGCCGAGCTGATCGAGAACGCCTGCGAGTGCTCCGATCCGGTGACGAAGGTGACGGTGCGGGCGCAGCGGGTACCGAACGGGCTGGCGGTCGAGGTAGAGGACCGGGCCATCCCCATGCATCCGCAGACCCGCGCACAGATGAACCGTCTCCTCAAGGCCCCCGACGAGGTCGACGTCAGCGGCCAGGTGCGAGCCGGACAGCTCGGCTTGCTGGTCGCCGCGAAGATCGCCCAGTCGCATGGGCTGTCCGTTCTCCTACAGGAGAACGTGACGGGAGGCACCACGGCCCTGGTGGTCATTCCGGCACGGCTCCTCGTAGCGATTGCCCCCGTCGGTGACGCGGGCGCCCGACGCCGGGAAGCCCGCCCCTCCGCGCCGCCGCCCCGGCAGGACGCCGCGATGGCCGAGGCGGCGGCAGGCCAGGTCAGACGCCCGATCGCCGCGGAAGCACCGTCAGCCGGGGAGGGGGGCCACCCTGCTCCTGCGCCCGATCTTCCCCGGCGTACACGTCAGACCGGTTCCTTCCGCCCGCCACGAGAGCGGGAGCAAGCCCCCGCGACTGCGGCGAGGCCAGGACTCGCAGGCGCCTTCCGTAGCGGCATCCAGGCCGGAGGAAGCACCAGCTCGCCCCCCGATTCGGCCAGCCTGCCCAGCCATTGACGATCATCCCTCCCCCACCTTCCCAGTGGCCACGTATCCGTCGGTCTTTTCCCCTTCTGGAGCGATCCCCATGAGCACCCACCCTGAGATGACCAGCGTGACCGGCGGCGCGTCCGCGCCGGAGGCCGAAGTGACGGCGAGCGGTAAACGAGGCGACATGCTCTGGCTGCTGAGACACTTCGCCGCCGAAGTTCCGGGCGTGACGCACGCCGTCCTGCTGTCGCGGGACGGGCTGCGGCTACTGGACAGCGAAGTCGACAAGGACTGGGCGGACGAACTGTCGGCCGCACTCAGCGGAGTGGCCTCCCTCGCGGCGAACATCACCGGCCCGAGCCACCAGAAGCGGCCGGCCAAGCAGGTCGTCATCGAGCGAGACGACTGCCTGTTCTTCGTCCAGAGCGCCGGCCACAGCGCGGCCTTCGAAAACCACCCCGGCAGCCGCGGTGTCGTGGACACGATCCTCGCCGTCGTCGCCACCACGGACGCCGACGCAGGCACCGTCGGGTTCGAAACGGGGCGTCTGGTACAGAAGTTCGCCCCCTACATGCAGATCCCCGTCCGAGTCGGCACAGGTGATGAGGTCCGGTGAGCACCCACGGCGCCGCGGCCGAGGATTCGACGTTCGTCCGGACCTACACGCTGACGCGCGGGCGCACGATACCGCGGCACCTGCTGAGCCTGGACACCGTGCTGGACACCGGCCCCGGATGGCCCGGCCCTGGCCAGGCCGAGGAATGCGAAGAGATCCTCGCTCTGTGCCGGGAGCACCGTCGTTCCGTGACCGAGCTGGCAGGACGGCTCGGCCGCCCCGTCACCGCCGTCAAGATCCTCGTCTCGGACCTCCTGGACACCCACGCCCTGGTCGTCTCCGTCACCGACGCCTATGCCGCCTCCGACGCAGACGCGGATGAACGTCCCACCACCCACCTATTGGCGGCCCTCTCGGCGGGCCTGAAAAGGAAGTGGCCCGATGCCATCGCTTACCCCCAGGCCGGATGACCCGACCGTGGGCCTGCGGACACCGCCGCGCTTGCATGCCGATACACCGACCGTGCTGAAGATCGTGATCGCCGGGGGCTTCGGGGCAGGCAAGACCACCGCCGTGGGCGCCGTCAGCGAGATCACGCCGCTGAGCACGGAGGAGTACCTGACCGAGGCAAGCACGGACGTGGACAGCCTGGAAGGCGTCGAGGCCAAGCAGACCACCACGGTCGCCTTCGACTTCGGCCGCCTCAGCCTCCCCGACGCGCCCGTGCCTCTGGAGCTGTTCCTGTTCGGCACGCCCGGCCAGGACCGGTTCATCGACCTCTGGTACGACCTCTCCCGCGGAGCCGTCGGCGCGGTCGTCCTGGTCGACACCCGCCGCCTGGAAAGCAGCTTCACCCCCGTCAACTTCTTCGAAGACATCGGCCTGCCCTTCATCGTCGCCGTCAACCACTTCGACGGAGCCCACCGCTACCGCCCCGAACAGGTCCGCACCGCCCTCGAACTGCCCGCCTCTGTACCGGTGGTCACCTGTGATGCCCGCAATCCGACCAGCGTCGCAGGCGTCCTGCTGACCCTCGTCGGCCACGCCGTGCAGAACGCACCGGCCGGACCCGCTCACCCCACATCCACCACCACCCTCCAGGACGCCTGATGTCATACCAGCCCACCGACCCCCACCTCGTACCGCAGGCCGCCTCACCCGCGCTGTCCTTACCGCAACGCGGCATGCGCAACGGCGCCCACCGGCTGTCCATCCCGGCCGGCGCCGCCGTCACCGGCCAGCAGGCCAAGCAGACGACCGAACTGGCGCAGCGGTACGAGCTGCTGGAGCGCCTGGGCGTGTCCACCGCTGCCAGCCAGGACTTCGACGAGCTGGCCCGCGACATGGCACAAAGGGCCGGTTTCCTGTACGGATTCGTCAATCTGTTCCTGGAGGAGCAGACCTTCGTCGGACTGCACCAGCCGCCCGCGGACAGCGGGTACGTCATCGTCGGCCGCACCATGAGCCACGACCACGGCTGGTGCCCGGAGGTCGTGGCTCGCAAGAAGGCGCTCCCGCTGCATGACGTGCACGCCAGCCCGCGCTTCAGCGGCAACCACGTGGTCGACGCGGTCGGGATCCGCTCCTACTTCGGCGCCCCGCTCATCCACAACAGCGGCACCGTGCTGGGCACGGTCTGCGTCATCGACCCCGAGAAGCGGCCTCTGAGCGAGGCCCGACGACTCAGAGACATCGTCATCAGTACCGGCGCCCAGGTAATGGACCACATCACCCCCGCGCCCGTCCGCTAGGCCCTTCCCACCGCCCCCACCCGGGAGCCGCTAGCGATCCCCGGCCGCTCCACCGCGCGAACTTCACCCAGGGAAAGGGAGACGACCATGCCCGCCACACCTGCCACGCCGCCTCCGGCGCTGCACCCCTATCTCACCGCCCGCCACAAGCTGCTGTGGGACGAGGCAGACGCCTTCGCGGCCGAGCACATCGCACCGCGCGCCGTGAGGATGGAAGCCGCTCCGGGCAGCGTGGAGCGCAAGGTTGCCGATCTGATGGCCGCGCGGGGCTGGTTCGCCGTCACCGTCCCGTCCGTCTTCGGCGGGCAGGGCGCCGACCATGTGGCCAAGACTGTCCTGATCCATCGCATCGCCTGTGTCTCGGCGGCTGCCGCGGCCATCCTGCAGGCCACCTTGATCCCCGTCGGCGCCCTGCTGCACTTCGCCACCTATGAGCAGAAGGGCCGCTGGCTACCGCGGGTGGCGGACGGTTCGCTGCTCTTGTCGATCGCCGTGACCGAACCGATCGCCGGCGGGCACATCGGCGGCATCGAGACCGCCGCCGAGCGCACCGGCAATCAGTGGGTGATCACCGGCAGCAAGGTCCACATCGGCAACAGTCATCTCGCAGGAGCCCACCTTGTGCTCGCCCGCACCGCTGAGGCGAGCGTGCGTACTTCTCAGGCGCTGACCGCGTTCATGGTCGAATCGGACCGCCACGGGCTCTCCGTCACCGACCATCGCCCCGGTCTCGGCTTGCACGGCTTCTCCGCCGGCCGCCTCGACCTTGTCCGCGTCCGCGTCCCTGCGGACAACTTGGTCGGAGAGATCGGTCAGGGGCTGAGCGTGGCGCAGAGCAGCAGCATCCTGTACGGCCGTCCCAACCTGGCCGCGGTCAGCCTCGGGATCCACGAGGCGGTCGTCGCCACCACGACTGCCCGCCTCAAGGCCCGCCCCCGCTACCGAGGCGCCCTGTCCGATCTGCCGGTCCTGCGGGACCGCATCGGTGACATGGAGGCCCGCCTGCGAGCCGGACGCATCCTGGCCTACCAGTCCGTGCACCTCCTCGATCAGGGTCTGCCCTGCGACGCCGACCTGATCAACGCGAAGTACCTCGGCCACCAGTGGGCCAGGACGTCAGCCCAGGACGCCATGGAACTGCACGGCGCCCAGGCCCTCGACCACGGCTACGTCCTCCAGCGCCTGTGGCGCGACATCCAGCACACCTACCCACCGGCCGGGACCGGCGAAGTCCAGCGGATACGCCTCGCCGACGCCGCCTTCGACGAGGACCACATCCAGTGGTCCGAACGCCTCGCCACCGCGACCGCCTGGGCGCAACCCGACCCCACCGCTGCGTGAACGCCCGTGCACGGCACCCGTGAATCGAGACCGCCGCGCACGGGTCCGTGTCGCCAGCCCCGTCCCCCTCGGGGACCGGCGGCACCCCTCCGGTGACCGCCACCCCAGCCCAGAAAGAGACGCCCGTGACACCGCCCATGACGACCAGCGCACCAATCACACCGCTGACTCCAACCCTTAAGCGCGTCGCCCGGCACCTCGTGGACGGTCTTACGACGAACCGAGACCTCGCCACGAAGACCGGACTGTCAGCCAACACCGTCCGCCAGTACGTCCGCGACATCCGGAAGAGCGTCCACTGCCCACCCCGCAGCAAGCCGCAGGTGCTCGTGCATCTCCTGTTGGCTGCCGAACAGGTCGCCCCGCCCTCGACGGACCAGCCGGCGCCGGAGCTCAACGCTGAGCAGAAGCTGCTGCTGAAGGCGGTCGCCGAGCACGGCAGCCCCCGCGACATCGCCCGCGCCGCCAAGCTCGCCCCCGCCAATCTCCGGACTGCACTCGACCAACTGCTCGCCGAGGGCGGGGCCACCGATGTCACCCAGCTCGTCGTCCTGGCCCACGCGTGGCGCCTGCTGGGCACCGTGCCGACCGGCACAGTAGAGAGCGGAGCGGTCCAGTGAACACGTCACCCTCTGCGCCGGCCACCGAGCCGTCTCCCGCGCCCCTGCACCATCAAACGCCAGGGTCAACAACCGTGTACGAGATGCGGACTCTGGGCACGGACGCCGAGCGAGACGAGGCCGCCGCCCTCATCCAGGACCGTCAGCGCTGGCTCACCATGCGCGGCCTGCCGATACCCGCCCGAGCAGATATCCCGGCCTTGTTCCGCGACCCGCAGGCGAAGCCGGCCGGGCTGTTCGAGGCCGGGCAACTGCTGGCCTGCCTGATCCCACAGTGCGCGCCCGACCTCGGATGGGGCGACGGCCCGTGCCTCTTCCTGAGCTGCGTCCACACCCTGCCCGACCGCCCCGACGACACCGCCCAATTGATCACCCTGTGGGCCTCCGACTTCGCCGCCCGACTCAACCTGCCGCTCGTGCGTGTCGAGGCCCTGGCCCGTCGTCCCCTCGACGTTGATCCGATCGCCTCATTCCTTCGTCGGCTCACCGACATGGGCTGGGACGTACAGGGATCGGGCACCGGACAGCACAAGGAGCGAGTTGCCCGCCTTGAACTCATCGCCGAGCGGCGTCCCGGACTGGGCCCACTCATCGGCTGTCGGGTCCGCGAGCCGCAGTCCGCCGCAGACAGTCGGAGCACCGCGTGACGGCCGCCGAACCGCTGCGGCCGGACCTCGCCCGCGAACTCATCGTCCGCGCGGGGCGGTCGGCAGCGCGCCGGGCCAAGCGCGTGCGCAACCAGCTCGACGCCATCCAGCTCGGGCAAGACCGTCACGCCGACCACGCCGACACCAAGATCCTTCGCCGCGTTCTGGCTGAACACGACTGGCCCGGCCATCGCCCTGTCGGGCCCGAAGCGGCCCGCGCCACATGGAGCCTCGCTCTTCACGCCGACGGCGAAGCCGACCTCCAGCGGGCGGCCACCACCCTGTTGGAGCGCGCAGTCCAGGACGGAGACGCGCGCATCCAGCACTGGGCCCACCTCTACGACCGCACCCTGGTCAACAGTGGTCGCCCCCAGGAGTACGGAACCCAACTGGTCCTCGAACCAACAGGAATTGAGCTTTGCCCATTGCGCGCGCCTGACTCCCTGGACCAGCGAAGGGCATCCGTCGGACTGTCACCGATAGCCGTTGCCCTGGAGACGGTGCGTCGCCGGCTCGCCCCGGATCACCATGCGAACGACTCCTCGACCGTCGTGCTCGCGGGGGTCGCATGACCCAGTGGGCCCAGCCCACTCCACCGAACTGAATCCCCCAGCGAAGCGATCCCCCTCCCGGAAAAGGACCGTGGACGTATGAAGCTCACCAGCGCTGCCGTCGCCCTCGCCCTCGCCACCGCCGTGGTCGGCGCTGCCCGGCTCCGGCGGGACGCGCAGCACCAGGCCGAGCGGAACGAAGCGCTTCTCGCAGGCAACCAGCTGGATGTCCACCAAGCCCGATCTCGCCAAGCTCTGGGCGCCCGCCGACATGGAGGCCGAGGAGTACATGCAGCTCATGTCGGCTTCCGCCCGAAAAGGCACCCGCCGTTTCCAGTTCTCCGGCACAGCGCTCCGTTCGTGCCGGCGCCGCACATGCGGCACCCCTTCAGCGGCGCTTTCTGGGCCGCACACCTCGTAGAGGAGATAGCAGATGGAAAACGACGAGTTCGACCTCGACATCAGCGTCGTCGAGTCCGGTGGGACGGCCGTGGCGAGTGTCGCTTCCGACGGCGGCTGCGGCTCGACGTGCGGCAGCAGCTGCGTATCCAGCGGCACCTGACCACAACAGACCACCGGCAAGGCACCTAGGCCGTGCCGGCGCCGCTCACGCGGCACGCACCCGGCGGCTCGATAGGAGCCGCACACACCTGTGGAGGAAACAGCACATGGAGAACAACGAGTTCGACCTCGACATCAGCGTCCTGGAATCCCTGGAGTCCGGCGACGGACAAGCCACGCTGATCAACCTCACCGATGACGGCTGCGGCAGCACCTGCTCCAACCCCTGTGCCACCAACGTGGCCTGACCCTCAGCACGAGCACGCCGAAGAGCCAGCCCGCGGGGTCATCCGCCGCGCGGGCTGGCAATCCCAACACTACGAACCAGGGAGGGTGCATGGATTCCAGGAAGAGCGCACCGCTGTACAGGTGCGCGGACACCGCACTCTTGCGCGCCAGCCACTACTCGACGCTGCTGCTGCCCGCGTGGCCGGACCTCACCGACGACACGCCGGCCCGGCAGGTTCAGTGGCAGACATGGCTGCGCGACGTCTGGTCGATGACCGAGATCGCCGACGCCTTCGAGCAGGCCAGCCCCCTGTTCGCACAGCAGATCAACACACTGTGCTCGGCGGCCCGACCCGAGATCCGTCAACTACGGCGTGCGGTGATGTCCGTCATGCGGTATCTGCTGCGGATGACCGGCCGAGCAACCCCCCACGGCTTGTTCGCCGGCATCGCACCCGCCTCCTTCGGAGCACGGCCGGGATGGACCTGGGGCAAGTGGCACCGCGCCATCGCACGCGCCGACGCTGACTGGATTGCTGACCTGATCGCCCGCATGGAAGCAAGCCCCGAACTCCTGCGGCAGCTCAGGGTGATGGGCAACAACACCGCCTACGTACGCGGGGATCGACTAATCGTGCCCTACCCGCCCCGCTCACGCCGCGCGGAGAGTCGCCCCGAGGCCGAAGTATCCCTCCGTTACACCGCCGCCGTACGGATCGCTGTCGAAGCCGCCGCCTCACCCATCCCCTTCGACAGCGTCGCAGCACGGGTGAAGGCCGAGTTCCCCGACGTTTCAGCTGACCGGGTAGAAGGACTCGTCAGGAACCTGGTCGAGCGTGGTGTGCTCGTCAGCAGCTTGCACGCCCCCTCCGCCACCCTCGACGCCCTCGACCACCTGGTCAAGCAGGCCGAGGCCGCCGACGCGCCGACGACCGCTAACCTCGTGGCCGACCTACGAGCGGTCCGAGACGCCATTCGCCAGCACAACCAGGTCCTTGCCCCGACTGACGGCCGACGCTTACGCACTGCCTTGCGCCACAAGATGACGACCATGAGCCCCACCAAGGCCCAGCCCCTCACGCTCGACCTGCGAATGGACTGCTCACTCACTCTGCCCCTGCAGGTTGCCCGCGAGGCGGAGGAAGCCGCCACCGCGCTGGCCCGGCTGACCGCGTACCCCTTCGGTACTCCGGCGTGGAAGGACTTCCACAACCGATTCTTCGAGCGGTACGGCATCAACTCGCTCGTCCCTGTCCGGGACGTCGTAAATCCGGACGTCGGCCTCGGGTTCCCGGCCGGATACCGCGACGCGGAACCTGAACATCGTGAGGCCCCCTCCTCCCGTGAAGAGCGGTTACTTTCCCTCGCCCAGGCGGCCGTGCTCGACGGCCGCGACGAAATCAGCCTGGACGAGGAACTGATCCGCACGCTGACGGTCGGAGACCAGGACACGACGCAGGTGCCAGCCCATACGGAACTGCGCTTCCGAATCCGGGCCACGTCACAAGCCGCCCTCGAAGAGGGCGACTTCACTCTCCACGGCATCGCACCCTCCCGGGGGATCGGCACCACCATTGGCCGAAGTCTGGGGCTGCTCACGCCAGAGGACCAGGCCCGCGCGGCCACCATGCTGGAGAAGCTGCCGGCCAACACGCCTGGCTCCTTGCCCACACAGGTCTCCTTCGCTCCGCTCGACCGTGGCGATACCAATGTCACCCGCGTTGCCGAATTCCTGCCGGCCGTGATCAGCCTGGCAGAGCACCGTCCGGCGGACGAGCGCACCATCACACTCGATGACCTCGCCGTGGGCTGCGACCGCCGCAGGCTCTACCTCGTCGCCCTCTCCCGCGCGTGCCTCCTGGACCCCATGACGCTGCATGCCCTGGACCTGCGCGGCCACACCCCGCCGCTCGCACGCTTCCTCACCGAGATCAGCCGCTCCCAGACCGCCGTCCTGACCGTATTCCCATGGGCTTCCGCCACGGCCCTGCCGTACCTGCCACGCGTGCGCTATGGACGCACGATCCTCGCTCCGGCCAGGTGGCGGCTGGACCGGTCGGAGCTGCCCGACCGCCGAACCTCCTGGGAGGAGTGGCACAAAGCGGCCGACGAATGGCGCGCGCGCCGCCGAGTTCCGGACAAGGTCGCGCTGACCGAAGGCGACCAGCTTTTGCCGCTGGACCTCTCCGAACGAGCGCACCTGGCTCTGCTGCGCGCCCACTTGAACACCAACGAGTCGGCTGCCTTGACCGAAGCGGAATCCGGCGGCGGCTGGTTCGACGGACGGGCCCACGAGATCATCGCCCCGATGACGGCCACCCGCCCGCCGCAGTGGCCAGCCGCCCCACCCGTGACCGCTGACCAACTCCTGACCCGCGACCACGGTCACCTTCCGGGCACCGCTCCGTGGCTGCTGGTCAAGCTGTACGGGCACGTCGAACGACAGCCCGAGGTTCTCGCCGACCACCTTCCCAAACTTCTCGGGCACTGGGACGAGCCGCCGATGTGGTGGTATATGCGCTACCGCGACCCTCGATGGCACCTGCGCCTGCGCATCGCGGTCTCCAGCGAGCAGGACTTCGCACTCACCGCGCAGCGCGTGAGTGCCTGGGCGGCCGGGCTGCGCCGAGCCGGGCTCCTCACCGACATGCAGTTCGCCACCTCATACCCGGAAACCGGCCGGTGGGGTACCGGGCCGCTGATGAGCCTGGCCGAAGAGGTCTTCGCCGCCGACTCCCGAGCCCTGGCCGTCCAGTTCGCCCAGAGCCCACGCCCCCACCGACAGGCCCTCGCCGCCGCAAACTTCGTCGCCCTTGCCGTCGCCTTCACCGGCAGCACCACGGCCGGCATGGACTGGCTGATCACCCACGGCCAGATCACTCAGCCGCGCCCCCTTGACCGGACGGTGCTCGCTGAGGCGGTACGTCTGGCCGATCCAACCGACGACTGGGCTGGCCTGCGCGCGGCCCCCGGCGGCGCGGCCATCGCTGCCGCCTGGAGCGAGCGCGACGAGGCACTGGCCCGCTATCGGCAGATGTTGAACGCATCCGGCGTCATCGAACCGAACCTCGTTCTCGACTCGCTTCTGCACGCCCACCACATCCGCGCCGTCGGCATCGACAAGGACGACGAGCGGATGTGCGTGCGTCTGGCCCACGCCGCTGCAATGGCCTGGACTCACCGAGGTGATCACCATGGACCTGCGTGAGATCGCACGGGGCGCTGCCGACACCATCGCCGAGCGGCTCGCCGCCCCGCAGGACATACGGGGGCTGCATCACCGCCAGGGCTGGTGGCCGCAGTCGCTCGCGCACGGCGCGGTCGGTGTCGCGCTGCTGCATATCGAGCGCGCCCGTACCGACCAGGGGCCGTGGCAGCGCGCACACGACTGGCTCGCCTGCGCCGCAGCAGAACCCGCCGTCGGGGGCCCGGACAGCCACCTCTACTACGGGGCGCCCGCGCTCGCCTTCGCCCTGCACGCCGCCGCAGACCGCCCCGGACGCTACGCCCGCGCCCTGGACACCCTCGACATGCACGTCACGACAGCGATCCGGCACCGGCTCGTCAGCGCCCACGCGCGCTCGGACCGCGGCCAGATGCCGACGCTGGCCGAATTCGACGCGATCCGGGGCCTGAGCGGGATGGGTGGACTCCTGCTGCATCGCGCCGCCCACACCGACGTTCTCCGGGAGATCCTGACATACCTGGTCCGGCTGACCGAGCCGGTCAAGCACGACGGGGATCTCCTGCCCGGATGGTGGAGCCACCTCGCCCCCTCCGGCAAGACCTCCCCGGACTATCCGCAAGGGCACGCCAACAACGGCGTCGCCCACGGCATCGGCGGCCCCCTCGCCGTACTGTCCCTGGCTGCCCGCCGCGGCGTCACCGTAGACGGCCACCTCGACGCGATCACCCGCATCCTGGCCTGGCTCGACCACTGGCAGCAGGACAGCCCCACGGGCCCATGGTGGCCATACTGGATCACCCGCGAGCAGCTACGGTCCGGAACGCCCGGCCCCGGACCCTCCCGACCGTCTTGGTGCTACGGCACCGCGGGACTCGCCCGCGCTCAGCAACTCGCCGCCCTCGCCCTCCACGATCCCGTACGCCAACGCATGGCCGAGGCCGCCCTCCTGCGCGCGATGACGGACCCCGGCCAGCTCGGCGCGACCGTGGACGTCTCCCTGTGCCACGGCTTCGCGGGTCTGGCAAACATCACGCAACTCGTTGCCGCTGACGCCATCACCCCCGGACTCACCGACTGCCTGCCTCGGCTCCTGGCCCCGATCACGGACACCGCCCCCGGCACGCTGACGGACTCGCTGATCGGCCCTTCCAGCGGCGGCGGCATCGGGCTCCTCGAAGGTGCTGCAGGCACCGCCCTCGCCCTCCACTCCTTCCATACCGGAACGCCGTCCGCGTCCGGGTGGGAGACATGCTTCCTGACCAACTAGCCATTGAATTGAGGCAACATGAGAGACGAATGGCCGCAACGCCTCATCCAGTTCACCGACTGGAGCCGCGCGGAGGCCACCACCGTGGAGCATCTGCTCCCGGTGTTGTTCGCCCAGGAGTCGGAACTGGCCCAGTGGTCGTTCCTGCGGAAGTCCCCCTGTTGGCGATTGCGGTATCGCCCCGCCGCCCCGGGCGCTGAGAAGGTCCTGGACGCTGCCCTGGACGAATTGGTCGGTGCCGGCGTCCTCGCCTCCTGGACGCCCGGCATCTACGAGCCTGAAGAGACCGCCTTCGGCGGTCCGGCCGCCATGAAGATCGCGCACACCCTGTTCCACTACGACAGCCGTCACCTGCTGGATGAGCTGGCCCGCCAGCAGACAGCGAGCGGCCCCGGGCTCGGGCGCCGCGAGCTGGCGGTCCTTCTGCTCAGCGTGGCGATGCGTGCGGCGAGACTCGACTGGTACGAGCAGGGCGACGTCTGGGCAAGGATCGCGGCCGAACGCCCCGGCGACGAGATCCGCAGTCCGCAACGGCACAGGACCGCTGTCCACCGGCTGATGACGGTCGACGTAAGCACCACCAGCCGCAGCGTCACGCAGGGGCGACTCGCTCCGCTGGCTGAGTGGATAGCCACGTTCGAGTGGTTCGGCCAGCAGCTCGCAGACCTCAACCGCCAGGGCCGCCTGGAACGAGGGCTGCGGGCCGTGATCGCCCACCACGGCATCTTCCACTGGAACCGTCTGGGCCTCCCCGTGGAGGACCAACGCACCTTGTCAACATTCGCGAAAGAGGTAGTCATGGGAACGAGCGACAATGCCACGTCCATCCGAGCTGAGGGGGCGCCGAGCACTACGGTCAACGGGGTGAACAGTGACACCGTCGAAGCCAGTTCCGCCGACCGTCTGCGCTCCCAGTTGATCGACTATCTGGTCGAGCGGGGATGTGTGCGAACACCCCGTGTGGAAGAGGCCATGCGGACCGTGCCCCGCCACCTCTTCGTTCCGAACGCCCCGCTGGACAAGGCGTACGGCAACGCCCCCGTGAACACCAAGTTCGACCAGTCCGGCACGTCCATCAGCTGCGCCTCCCAGCCCGACATTGTCGGCATGATGCTGGAGCAGCTCGACATCGAACCCGGCCAGAAGGTCTTGGAGCTGGGAGCCGGCACCGGCTTCAACGCCGGACTCCTCGGCTACCTCGTCGGGGAGAAGGGGCACGTCACCACGATCGACGTGGACGAGGACATCGTCGACGGAGCGCGCGGCGGACTGGCCGCCGCCAACATCCACAACGTGGAAGTGATCCTCGGAGACGGAGCAGTGGGCCACGCCCCCAACGCACCGTACGACCGCATCGAAGCCACCGTCGGCGCCCACGCCGTGCCGCCCGCCTGGCTCGAACAGCTCGCCCCCGGCGGGCGGCTCCTCACCCCGCTGCGTCTGCGCGGCAGCGTCTCCCGCTCGATCGCCTTCGAGAACCAGGACGGAGCTTGGCGCAGCGTCGGCAGCCAGATGAACACGTTCATGCCGCTGCGCCAGGGCATCGCAGACGACCCGCGCGTCTTCGTTCCCCTGGACCCCGACAACACCGTCGCCCTCGTCACCAACGGAGACCAGGAAGTCGACCCGGACACCCTGAGCGACATCTTTCGCAAGCCGCGCACCGAGGCGTGGACGGACGTCACCTTCCGGGGCCCAGAGTCGCCGGAGTACCTGGAGCTGTGGCTCGCCTGCGCCATGCCGAACGGCCTTAGCCGGATGCCCGCCAAAGAAGAGGCCATCGAGAAGGGGCTGGTCACCGCGCCCTACCAGTCCTCGACCGCGGTCTTCGAGGACGGCACGCTCACCTACCTCACCCGGCGCCCGTACGCGAAGAAGGCCCCCGATGGCACCACCCTGTATGAGTTCGGCGTCATCGGCCACGGCCCCGACGGTGAGGCGCTCGCCGGAGACGTCGCGGACCAGATCCGCACCTGGAACCGTGCCTTCCGCAGCCGCGAGGTCGGGTTCGAGATCCAACCGCGCGACGCAGCCCCGCTCGCACCGAAGCCGGGCCGCTTCGCCTTCGACAACGCGCTGAACCGCATCGTCATCGAGTGGCAGTGACATGGACGTCAGCCAGATAGCGCAGCGGTTCCCGCTTGTTGCCCGGCCACGTCCGGCCTGCCCACCACTTGCTGACCGGGTCGGCGAGATCAGTAACCTCGCTCGCGCCGCTGGACGCGACGGCAATGTGACCTCCGCGACCGTCGCCTCGAACAAGGCGGCGCTGATCGCGAGCGACTGCGGCATGCCGGACCTGGCGCGCGCTCTGTGCTGGCGTCACGCCGAGGGCTTCCTGCGCGCTCTGCCCCTGAGCGCGCAGGAAGCCCGGTACGCCCTGGAACCTCTGGTCAACCTGGCTCGTCTGCGCATCCGCGGCGGTGATGGCAACGGCGCGTACCACCTGCTCGACACCTTGAACCAAGCGGTGAAATCGAAGACGGAAGCGGTCATCGACGGCCGCGCTATGTCCTTCGAGCACCTCACACAGTCGGCGGCCGACCATCAGCAGGTGTGCCAGTGGCTGTGGACGGTCCTCCTCGGTGACGGAACCCGCGCCCTCGTCGTGGCTGGCCAATGGGACCGCGCGCTGGCCCACGCCGAGCAGCACCGCGGCGTGGGCCAGCGCCTCTTCGACGGGCGGCAAGTGGAAGTGCTCGTCCACTGCCTCGGGGGGCAGCCCAATGGCGCCCTAGCCTCGATCGTTCATGAGTCCTCGTCGGTCTGCTGACGGGGGCTCTGCTTTTGTGGAGTGACGGTTTTCCGGTGGTGTGGCAGGTTGAGGGCCCGGCTCTCGCGTCGGGTGGGCGCCGGGTTCCACTTTCCCGGGGTGGTGGTGAGGGTTGTTGGGGTGGTTGAAGTGGCTGGTCAGCCGGGGTTCGGCAGGGCCTGGAGCCGGTCGATCGCCTGAGTGAGGACGCTGGTCCAGGGCCATCGGGCGGGCAGGCGGAGCCAGCGGCGGCGGCCGGTGGTGACGAGTCGTGCGGCGGTTGAGAACAGCCGCAGGCGAAGGCGTTTGGGTTCCCAGCGGCGGGTGTCGCCGGTCAGGGCGAGCATGGGCATCCAGGCGAGGAGGTCAAGTGCGAGGGAGACGATCTCCAGCCAGATCCGGTTCTGCGCGCTGTCGTGGAGGGGCAGGTTGCGCAGGCCGGTGTCGCGGGCGTTTCGTATGCGGTCCTCGCAGCGGGCCCGTCTGCGGTGACGCAGTTCCAGGTCGGCGAGCTGGCCTCCCTTGGTGTTGGTCGCGAAGCACGTCAGCCGCAGTCCGTCGAGGTCGGTGAAGCGCAACTGGGCACCGGGGTGTGGCCGTTCCTTGCGGACGACCAGCCGCATTCCCTTCGGCCACGTGCTCAGGTCGGGCATGTCGGTGATCTCCGCGACCCAGGCACCGGGCCGCTCGGTGCCGCCCGCGTCGTAGGCCGGCGTCCACGCCTTCTTCGGGATCTTCAGCACCGCCTGATGGATGGCGTCGGTGATGGTCATTCCGACGGAATACGACAGCCACCGGCCCGGCTTGGAGAGCCAGTCGAGGAAGGCATGGGTGCCACCGGCGGAGTCGGTACGGATCAGCGTCCGGCGCCCGCGCCGCAGGGCTTTGGGCAGTTGGGCGAGAGCCATACCCGTGGTGGTGATGTGATCGCTCGCGGTGTTGGAACCCGCGTTGCCGGGCCGAAGCAGCGCGGCCACCGGCTCGCCGGAACCGGCCTGGCCGTGGTCGACGAACGCGACGAGCGGGTGATGACCGAAGGTCTTCTTCCAGGTCGCGGTGGCGTCCTGCTTCTCGGAGTGCGCAAGGACCAGCACGCCGTCGATGTCCACGATCACCTGGCCGTCGGCGGCCGGACCTTGTGCCCCGGCCAGTTCCCAGACGTGCGAGCGTACTTGGGCCCGCGCCGACCGGATCGCGGTGAGGGACTTCGGGCCGGCCGCGGCGAGGGTGTCGATGAGCCGGGAGACTGTGGGGTCGGATGCCACCGGGCCGAACACGTCGGGCTCCGCCCGCAGCATGGCGACATCGGCGAGGCAGTCCCCGCCCAGAGCGACTCCGAGCGCGACATCCAGCAAGACCTTGCCCGGATCGTGCACGGCCCGAGGCTTGCGCCACGGTGCCATGGCCGTCGATATCGCCTGATCAAGCCCGGACTTGCGGACCGTCTCGACCAGCAGCACCGATCCGGCCTGCGAGACCACCGAGCGGCCACCGCCCTGGATACGGACAGGCGGATAGGACCCGATACTCTTCTTCACCTGGGAAGTGCTTCTTTCCTTGCCACGTACAGGACCCTCAGTAAGTCCTATCGTTGCAGGTCAGGAGCACTTTCTGCTGTCCCGGTCACCAACTGGACATCACCCGTCACGAAAGCCCGAGGCTAGAGTTCCTGAACAGGAGCACCCTGGTTGAGGAGTGGGAGCACTCGGTCGCTGCGTGCCTCGCCGTGCTCTGCCACACCGCAGCCGACGAGAACCCGGTCGGCGCCGTTGCAGCGATGGTCAGAAACTACTTGGCCCTCAGTAAGATCCCCGAGCTTGCCGTCTTCCGCACCCGTGTCGGACTAGCCGTGCTCGACCTCTCCCCACATCCCCGCCAGGTCGAAGCGTCGCGCCGCCTCGCCCAGGAGGCAGCGACGTCCGGGGACGGATACATCGCGCGTGACGTCATTGCCCATCCCTTGTGCCAGAGGGAGATGAGCCACAGCGAATACCACACGCTGTCAGCTGCCGTCGCTGCGGCCGGACTCGGCCAGGGACAGATTCCCGCACCCCTGGAGGAGGCCCTGCGGGACGCCATGTCGCTCGCCTCTGACGTATGGGAACGCCACCTCACCTGCCGGGGCAGCTCCAACTCGTCTCGATCGCTGAGGGGTGGTGACATCTCCAATTCGGAGGTGTGACGCCCAACCGGCCTTCCCTGGCCTATCCACGAAAGGAGGGAACCCGTTGGGCCCCGTGCCAGCCAAGGTCACACGGCTTACGGCCTGTTGCTCACGGTGTCGGCGATTCGGCCGCGTTCCGCCCGGAGCCGCCAGAAGCCAGACCAGCAGTCCCGGATGTGACCGTGCGTCGTAGTTGGCGGATCGCCCGCGCGGAGTCCTCGCAGGTCAAGGCGCTTCTATTCAGCGCAGTTGGCGGGACCTGTCCGTGATAGTTGGCGGCTCCGGGGGCCGCCGCAGGCACTCCTCCAGCTGTCCTGTCACGTCGCGTGTGTCAGATGGCGAGCCCTTGACCTGCTGGAATGCCAGATCGTTTGCAATTGCTGAGGGTCGGTGTTCTCAGTCGACCTGGCTTTCGCGGAAGTCTCGTTCGCGATAGAGGCAGAATCGGGCACTCAGGGGTGCAGAGTGTCTCGGGCGTGCTCGTACATCCATGTGGTTCCTGCGCGGCTGAAGAAGCAGTCGGCGAACTGCAGGGCGCTGTTCCATGCCCAGCTGGTGCAGCCGTGGCCGAGGCACTTTTCTGTCAGCGGCCAGTTCGGAATGGTTCTCGCAAGATTTTCGTGAACCGGTGACAACCCGTCATGGATCATCCACAAGTGACGCGTTTACGTAGGAACGGTAGTCCGGCACGGCCGTAGGTTTGCCGTTTCAGCAGCTTGATCCTGTTGTTCTGGCCCTCGACCTGGCCGGAGCTCCATTCAAGGGTGACCCCGGCGTGGACAGCGGCCAGGTCGCGGGTGAGGCCGTCGGCGAAGGAGACCAACTCGGTGACGCCGCTGGACTTCGCGGTGGCGATCCAGAAGTCGAGTTCGTCCGCTCCCAGCCGGTTGACCAGGACCTTGGCGAAATCGGCGGCAAGGTCGGCGGTCGTGGCCAGCGCGGGGCAACGCTCGCGCAGTTCCTTGAGCTGCAGTTTGTCCTGCTCGGAGTGCTCATCGGGGTGGGTGAGCAGGAGCCCGGCCACCTCGCGGGGCGTGCGGGCCTTGGCGGGCGCGACGCCGCCGTCGCGCAGGCGGTGGACGAAGCGGCGGACGGTGCGCTCGCTGGTGCGAACGCCTCGGGCCTGGAGCTCATGGTGAAGCAGGTCGGCACGATGGCAGCCCTCGGCGAAACGACGCACCAGGTAATCGGCGTGCCGGTCGAGGATGCCGTAACGGCCGCTCGGTCCGAGGCCGAGCAGTTCCTCGACGTCGTGAGCCTGCATGAACCTGCGCACGGTCTTGTAGTCCAGGTGCAGTTCACGCGTGATCACGGTGATGGTCGCGCCCCGGTCCATCAGCGCATGAACGGCCGCGTGCCGCTCGCGGGTGCGCTTGACCAGGTGGGATTCGGCCGGATCGGCCAGAGGCGCGGCGCGCTCCTTCACCGTGGCCGGGGCGGGGCTCCAATTCCGGCGCAGGCGCACGACGGTCTTGTCGACGGCCTGTCCGAGGTTGTGCCACAGATGCCACCGGTCGGCGACCTGCACCGCCTTGGGGGCGGCTTCTCGGGCGGCGTTGGCATACGCTCCGCTCCGGTCGCGGCAGATGATCTCGATGCCAGGATGGGCGCGCAGCCACTCCTCGACTACCTCTGAGGTTCTGCCGGACAGCAGATCGATCACCCGGTGGGTCTCCAGGTCGACCAGACAAGTCCCGTACCGGTGCCCCTTCTTGGTGGCGAAATCATCGATCCCCAGCACGCGCGGGCACCTCAGCATCGGCTCTGGCAGCGCCATCACCAGGGAGATCAGCGTCACACGGCTGATGGTGACCTGTAGCGCCCGGGCCAGACGCGCCCCGGCGCTGCCGGCCAGCGCCAGGCCCACCGCGCCGAGTACGGCCAGTAGCCCCGGCGTGTAGCGGCCGTAGCGAATCGTGAGTCCGTCGACCTGCTCCACGAAGGTCCGCCGGAGACAGAGCTCCTGGTCGCAGAACAGGCGCCGCACCCTCAACTCGATCACCACGGGCTGCCCACCGACCGCGCAGTCCTTGATGCGCCGCTGGTAGTGGCTGTGCACCCGCACACTCGCCACCCCGCAGCCCGGGCAAGACACCGGTACGCCTTCCCGAGTACGCGCGGTCACCCGCACCACGCCACCATCCCGCTGCACCTGCCCCACCTCTACCGGGCCAAGCTGCGGAAACACGACGTCCAGCAAGTCAGCACACAGTACGGACGATGCCACCGATGTGACGGGTTGTCACCGGTTCACGAAAATCTTGCGAGAACCTTCGGAATCCCCACGTACGGCCAGTTGTGATGTCACTCTTGGTTACGGCCCGGGCTCCACGTCTGACCCGACCGGTCACATGCGGATGGACGGGACCGGTTGTCGGGCAACGTCAGCGCCAGAAACACGGGTTGACCTGGCACGATGTCATCTCGGCTGCCGGCGCTCTCCCCCATCGGCAGAGCGCCGGCTCCCTGCCGACCATGGACCTCTCCGGCCGCTCCAAAAACGTAGGGCAGCTTCTAACAAGAAGGCTGACCTGCGCGCTTGCGTACATGGACGTCGGCCCGCCGGGGCATGTTCCTCTGCCGCTCCACGCGGGCGGCCGTCGACGGCTGGAAGTTGCTGCCGTACGCCGCCCGCAGGCCGGGCTGCGGCCATCGGTACGTGCGGATGTAGATCTGCGAGTCCCCGAGTGGATCAACCTCGACCTGGTAGTACACGGCGCCATTGGCCCAGTTCTGCCGGGCCATGACCCGTGCGGGTCGCCATTTCCCGGCTGACCAGACGGAGAGCGCCGGGCGTGCGCCATGCGGCCACGTCCAGACCTCCGGCCAAGGTCCGTCCCGGTGCGGGTGCCAGGGGCGGGCCTGTTCAGGCTCCGGAATGCTCATGGCTTCGACTGTAGGCGACGGCATCGCGGTGAGTGCAGGTACCGTCCGGCCCAGAGATTGCCCGCCACCGCGCTAATAGGGCTCCGTTACGTCTGTCTCTCGGTCCTGTTCGGGGGCACGTTAAAGGTGTGGACGCACATGAAGTGAACCGTGCTCGGGTGCAGTTGGCGCTGTTCGTCGCTGATGTGTTCGCCTCGGTGCCGCGGAAGGATCAGCGGGCCAAGGGCGACTGTTATCTGCGGGGGCTGATGCTGGATGGGCGGCGCAAGTCGATCCAGCCGATGGCCGCGCGGCTGCCGGACGGCAACGAGCAGAACCTGCAGCAGTTCGTGAACCAGTCGACGTGGGATCCGGTGCCGGTGAGACGGCGGATCGCGCGGCGGATGGTGCCGCAGGTCGGCCCGGCTGCCTGGGCGGTCGATGACGTGTCGTTCCCCAAGGACGGCCGGATGTCGGTGGCGGTCGCCCACCAGTACTGCGGCGCTTTGGGCAAGCAGGCCAACTGCCAGGTCGCGGTGAGCGTGCACGCGGTCTCCGACACCGCCTCCTGCCCGCTGCAGTGGCGCCTGTTCGTGCCCCAGGAGTGGGCGGACGATCCGGTCCGCCGGCGCAAGACGGGGATCCCTGACGAGATCGGGCACCGGGAGAAGTGGCGCCTGGCCCTGGACACCATCGACGAGCTGGCCCGATGGGGTCTGGTTCCGCCGGCGGTGGTGGCCGACGCCGGCTACGGGCAGAACGCCGACTTCCGCGACGGACTGGAACATCGCAGCATCGATTACGTGGTGGCGATCCGCTCGGACGTGACCGTCCACCCTCACCACTTGCAGCCCACCGCCCCGGCGTGGTCCGGCAACGGCCGCAAGCCGCAGCCCCGCTACCGCGACAAGCCGTTCTCGGTCGCCGCGCTGGCGGCCGGTCACGGGCGGCAGGCGTTCACCGACGTGGCCTGGCGGGAAGGCTCCCACGGAGTGATGCGCTCGTACTTCCTGGCCCTGCGGGTGCGGCCCGCCGGAGTAAAAGCCCGCCGTCTGGCCCAGGCCGCGGCCACCGCGCAGGAAGGCGGCTGGGACGGTGTCCTGCCCGAGGTCACGCTGCTGGCCGAATGGCCGGCCGGCGCCGAGGCACCCACCGACTACTGGCTGTCCAACCTGCCCGCAGACACCCCGGTCGCCGAACTGGTCCGCCTCGCCAAGATCCGCTGGCGCATCGAGCACGACTACCGCGAACTCAAACACGGCCTCGGCCTGGACCACTTCGAGGGACGTTCCTGGACCGGCTGGCACCACCACGTCACCCTGGTCACCGCCGCCCACGCGTTCCTCACCGAACAGCGCCTGGCCCCAAAAGCCGATACAGCGGACTCACCCTCTACCAGATCCTCGACACCCTCCAAGACCTGCTGAACTGCTGGACCGGCACCTGCACCACCTGCCACCGCCCCCTGCCCAGAACATCCACCACCAGCCAGAACCTCAGAGTCAGAGCAACCTAACGGAGTCCTACTAACGAAGAAGGCTAAAGGTGGCAGCCGCTACAGCAGTACCGAGGATGGTGCCCGCGATCACCTGGTTTCGTGTGTGGTCGGCGAGTTCCACCCGGGACCAGCCCACGATGACAACCAGAGCGAACGCGAAGAGCATCCACGGGCCGTAGGTCAGCACGAGCATGGCGCTCGCGCCGGCAGAGACTGCCTGGTGAACGCTGATCTTCCAAACCACGGTGATGGCCATCAACACCGCGAGGGTGATGAGCATGGAGGCCACCAGGGCGATCATGGCTTGAGGTGCGTTGCCAACGACCATGAGGCCGATGCCGACCGCGACTGACGACAGGATGACGGCCATGACGAGAAGTCGGGCGGGCTTGGCGCCGACGTGGCGGTCTCCCCAGCGTCCCTGTTTCACGCCGTGCTTGATGTAGAGGATCGGGATGATGGCGGCGAACAGGGCCGCCTCCGCTCCCCACAGCAGGCCAGCCCATCCCCCTGCGTGCCATCCGATCAACAGGGTGACGGCGAGAATCCAGTTTTTCGGTTCGAGCCAGTCAGTGATGATCCGAGCGATTTTCGATTCGGCTCCTGTGGTCGTGTCAGTCATGCAGGAACATCCCGTCATCGTCTGTGTGCAAGAGCTTTGGCAATGGAGGCGTCGGGGCAAACGAGTCGACCAGCGGACTCGTTCGGTAGGCATGGCTGACTGCGCGGAGCCACTGCAGCTCAGCCTCGTATCCCTTCCCGATTCCGCCAGGCATCGGGTGCTCGGTATTTGGCAGGGGTGCGGCGTGCCGTGCGGTCTGGGTCGCAACGTGCAGCCACATGGCCTCGGCGACGGCGTCGGCCGTCTCGCCTTCGAGGTTGCCCGCTGTGGCGGCTTGTCGCTTGGCCTGACGCTGCAGTTCTGCCGGCACGTACTCACGCAGGGCGAGCGACGCGTCGCCGATCTCGATGATGCGCCGGTGCAGCCTCATGCTCAGCCGCCGGCGAGGAATCGGGGTGCTGAGCACTACTTGTGGTGCGCCTCCGATGAGGCCGCGCCACAACGGTTCGAGGTCGCGTAGGTAACGCCACTGCTTGACCGCTTCGATCGCCCCCGCGATCGGCGGAAGGCAGCTCCCCAGCGCAATACTGACGATGGCTATCAGCTTCAAGTCGGTGGAGAACACGTTCTCCAACTCCGCGTGCACGGTGTCGGTGATCATATTCAGCGCGACGAAGACGACACGTTGGAACGCGTAGAGGCTGCCGACGCCGGTCCCGAGCCCGAGCAGCGCCAGACCTGAGCGGGTCCACACTGAGCGGCTGTGCCGTGCCCCTCCGATGAACAGCCACGTGGCCACAACCATGGAGGTGCCGATGTACAAGGTGAAGACGGCTATGTAGAGGACCGCGAAGAGCGAGTAGGGCCCTCGCCCTGCATGGATGGTGGCCGGCACCCAGTTGGCGAGCGTGTAGAACACCAGCATCAGCGGCACGGCAGTGAGAATCGCGGACAGTCGGAAACGACGCGCGAAACCCTCCGGCCGGACCACAGCAACGACGAAGTCCAAGAGGAGAGCGGCGCTTGCCACACCGAGCACCTGCTTGAGCAACGGCGCCAAGCGGGCAAACGGCACCATGGCGTCCACTGCACTCTGGACAACGGCTAGGTCGAAGGTCTGCGATGTGGCAAGCGCGGCAAAAGTGAGAGCCAACGATCTCTGCTTGTGTGAATGGCGCACAGCGGGCAGACGCCACAGGGTCACCACCCACAGCAGCGTGGCCACCAAGATCTGCTTGCTCATGAGCGCCGGTCCTTACGTGGGTAGGCGAACGCGTCATCCAAGCGCTCAAGCCTCGCATCGCGCCCCTGCAGATCGGATACGGCCAGCTCCTGAAACAGTTCCCCAAGGATGGATGCCGCGAGTTCGGCGTCACGCTCCTGCTCCGTGTCATAACTGGTTCGACCCAGAACGCTGAGGACGGCCTCGGGCTCCACCCCCGCAGGGAGAGCCGCCAGAAGGGCTCCCACGAGGTCTCCGCCGCCTAGACCGTTCCCGTTGTGCTCAAGGAGGTAGTGGGCGAGTTCATGACGGATGATCTGCTCGCGATGACGCTCGCTGGTGGCCGCAGCATGGAAGATGTGGTCGCCGCTGTCGAAACTGACGATCACCCCGCAAGGGGCGTTCACGCCTCCCAGTTCTGGGAGTTGATGCAGATGCAGCGGCCTGCCGCGCTTCACCGAGATCCGCAGACAGATCTCTTCGATGGTGAGTGCGTGAGGCAACTCGACACCCCGCAGCTGCTCGATGCACAGCTTGCGCAGGTACACCTCACGGCTTCGGTCACGACGTTTGAACATTTTCGCGACTCCGCTTCTCCCCCATCACCCCAAAAGGGCGCCACGTATCTAGCACACCATGCCGGTGCCCTATACATAGATGGGGAGATGGTTCCCCGAAGATCGCTCAGCACGCAAACGGATAAATGCCCCTGACCAGGCGAAAGACTCCCTGACGTGACATACATTACTGCTCGGTAAGACCTTCGGCCTTCCGCGCGTTCTCGATTACCGCCTTGATCAACTTCAGGCTGTCCGCAGAGAGTCCGTTGGCCCTAAATGCGAGACCGCGAACGTCATTGTCCGAGACTGCGGCGATCAACTCCATTGAGGCGCGCACCTTTTCACCTTCCTCGGCATCGAAGTCGGCAAAAAAATACGACGGCGAGACGTGAAAGAGACTGGCGAGCGCTTCTACCGTCTTCACGGTCGGGTTCGGCTTCGCCCCAGACTTCAACTGCGTGATGAGGCTTGACGAGACCCCGGTCACCCTTGCGGCGTCACCAACGGTGTACGGGCGCCCCGTCTGTGGGTTCCTCTGCGTCGCAAACAAGTGGGAGAGCTTCTGCGCCAGTGTCAGCTCCCGCCCATCACGCCCATCGGCGATGCCATCAGCACTCTGACCGGCGTCCGTCACGGTTTCACCCGCTCTCTCTAATGCAAAGCACCCAGGCACCGTACTTCAGTGTCGACTGAGAACAAAATCGGAACGCTGCGCACTTTAGTGTTGACAATGAGTGCGCACTACAGCGTATCTTTTACGCCAGTCGACACCAAAGTGTGCGGATGTGGCGAGAGGCGTTGGCCTTCCTGGACTCCACAACCGGCACGGGCAGGCCCCAGCCGCGCCCAGAGGATCGGCAGTAACAGCCCCTCAGCTGCCAACAAAGGATGGACCCACCGATGCCCGCCGACCTGGCTTTTCGACCACATAGGTCGCGCGTTCAGCACGAGAGCACAGGATCTGTCTGGCGTACTCCGAGCCGCCACGCGCTCCCGCGGGACGCGCGCTCGTTGCGGCCACAGCTGGGCCTGCCGCTGGTCGACAGCTCGTTACTTGCGCCTGATCCTGCGAAACGGTTCCGCGTATCTTCATCGCCTCTCGTCGGGCAGTAGCACGCCCGACGAGAGGCGATGAGCCTCGAAGTCCGCAATGGGCCGAGAGCATCGCTCCGGCAAGGGCGCTGCCGGCTGCCCGCCGCCTCGACCACGCATGCATCACACGGGCACTGGACTCCCCCGTGCGGGGGTGCCGACACGTGTCACACAGCCTGCCCAAGCGTCACACTCTGCAACCAGTACAGAGGTTAAGAACCAACTCTGGATCTTGACGCGGGTCTCTGCGTATGTTCGTCGTCCCCGGGGCAGCCCGGCACGGCGAACGTGAGGAGCGAGCAACGCAGGGACCGCCGCATCGGTCCGCAAAAAAGCAACGGCGCCCGAGAGATAGCAACTCCCGGACGCCGAACACTCAACGGCAAATCTCGCCCCGGCAAGGGCGGCGATTGCCCACCAACACCACGCTGATCCCTTCCGCGGGACGTCTCAGCGTGGCAACACTACAAAGGGGATTCTTGCATGCCTCCTGCCCTGCGCAAAAGGCCAAACCAACTGGCCTGCGCGGCAGCTGCCTCCAGCTCGGCGCCTTCCCGCCCTGAGCCGGGGCACACCAATACGGCCTCGACAAACCGTCGGTCCCGCCTCGTGGGCGGGGGCAACCGATGAGCGTCGATGCCCGCGAATGGGTGTGGAAGTACAGCTCCAGCCGGGGCACCGCACGTCTGGTCCTGCTGTCGATCGCCGACCGGGTCCCCGACAAGCAGGGCGTCGCCTGGGCCTCAATGACGAGCCTGGTCGAGCGGACCAACGCTTCGAGGACCGCCGTACGTGCGGCTCTGCGAGCGCTCGCCGCCGGCGACGAGCTGGAGCTGCTCGACGGCTACCTGGGCCCGCTTCGCACGACGGTCTACCGCCTGCCCCGCGCCGCCGCCTTCCAGGCCAAGGTCGACGCGGCCAGGGAGGAAGACCCGGACGCGCCCGTCGAGCCGTCCGACACCGATCCGGTGCCCGAGCTGGAGCCGGAGAAGCTCCAGCGGCACGGGATCTGGCCCACGAAGGGCACATATTCGGCACCCTCAGCACGGAATCCGACCGGTGCAGCTTCCGCCCCCTCGCGACGGAATCCGCACCCCCGACGGTCAGGAATCCGCACCCTCGAAGGTACGGATTCCACACCCCAGAACCGTAGTGAACCGAAGGTGAACCGTAGGTACAGCAGTGGGGGCACCTCCGTCGCCCCGGCAGCCGAGTGGCAGGTGGACCCAGACACTCACACCTGGACCCGCCAACAAGGTCACCTCGACCGCCTCGGCGAGGGGGGCCTCGCCGCCGCTGACGCGAAGTGGCGGCTGCACCGCGCCGACTGGAAGCCCCGGTCGGCAGGGGCTTGGGCTGCCGACTGGCGCTCCTGGATCGCCCGGGAGCACGCCCCGGGGCGTACGAACCTCTACGCCCTGCCGGGCGGCGGCACCGCCACGCCGGGCGGCATGACCCGCGCCGAAGCCCACACCGCAGCCCTGCTCGCCGCCCTCGAAGAGCCGACCGGAACGGAGGGCTGACCGTGGACCGCCGCGAAATCGCCGCCCTGCTGGCCTACATCGGCCGACTCGACCACCGCACCATTCGCACCGACGAGGGCGAAGCGCGCGACCAGCTCGCCCAGTGGCACGAGCTGCTCGGCGACATGCCGATGGCCACCCCGCACGGCTGGGACGCCCGAGTCGCCGCCCGCCAGCACATCCGGCTCTCGCCGTACCCGATCCTGCCTGCGGACGTCGCCCGCCCCTGGGAGAGCTACCGGCGCGACCGCCTGGGCCGCCACACCGACCCCACGCCGTCCGTCGACCCGGACGACCAGGCCGCCTGGACCGCCGAGCTGGTCGGGACCCGACGCGCGGTCGCCACCGGCACCGCGCAGCCCGCGCAGTACCGCGCCATCACCAGCGGCCGGCTCGATCCGGAACTGGAGGCGAGGCTGCAAGAGGTCGGCTCCTGCATACCGCCCACGGCCCGAGCCACCCTCGCGCCCTACCGGCGCGCCCGCGCAGCCCGCGAGGCAGCCGTCGCCCAGGGCCAGCCCGACTCCCTTGGCGTCCGCTGCGAGTGGTGCCTGGCCCCGGCTGGTGAGCCGTGTCGGCGCCGAAGGATCGGCCCCGACGACAAAGCACGCGGAACCGCCCTGCGAGCCACCCCGCACCCCAGCCGACTCGACCTCGCCGCCCGACAGGCACAGCAGGTCCAGCAGCCCGCGATGGCCTGATCGGCTGCCACCGTCGGCGCATCCCGTCCGATGCGCCGCCGCCACATCACTGTCCCGCCGCGGCGGCGGCGCACGCCCCTGCGCCGCAGCCGCAGGCACCCGACGCCGCGTCTGCCCACGTCGGCCCCGACCGGCTGACGCGCAGCACATCGGAGACCACCATGCGCCACATCACCACCCACGACGCGCCGGCCACCGGCCTGCGCGGCATCGGCGACACCAGCTGGCAGACCAGCGGTGTGTGCCACGGAATGGACCCCGTGGACGCCGACGCGGCGTTCTTCCCGCTGCCCCGGGACCACGAGGCCATCGCCGAGGCAAAGGAGCTGTGCAGCCTGTGCCCGGTGCGTCGCGACTGCCTCAACTACGCCCTGGAGAACGTTCTCAAGGAGGGCGTCTGGGGTGGGCTCACCGAAGCCGAACGGCGACCCTGGCACGACGGGCTGCCCCAGCGCCTTGATTACACCCGCGTGAGCGCGATCTTCAACGGCCGCGATGTGCACCTGACCGAGGCTGAGCGCCAGATCGTCATCGACCACGCCTACGTCCGGGGCTGGCGCACCGGCCGGCTCGCCGTCGCCCTGCAGATCAGCCACAAGCACGCCCGTGACCTGCTCCGGCATGCCGCTCACAAGATCTTCGACCGGGACCGCACCCATGGGGTGCCAAGGCCCAAGAAGAAGCGGACGCAGGGCGCGTCAACAACAGGCGGCCTCGCGCCCACCAGGCCCGGCACGAGTCAGCCGGTATCCCGCCCGGTGACGTCGACCTCGGCGCGCGCCCCTCTTGGAAAGGCCGCATGACCCCCTCCGTCCTGTCCTTCGGTGCCGTATTGGACCTGTCCCTCCTCCTCGTCATCGGCGTTCCCGTCGCCGCCCTCGCCCTGGTCCTGAGCGGCTGGGCGATCCGGCGCCGGAATGCGCGTCCGCAGGAGCGTCTCGGCAGTCCGGCGGTGAAGGTGGCCGCGCTCGCCGCGCTCGCCTGCACCGCTTACAGCGCGGATACGAGCTGGCGCTTCGCGGCCGACTACCTGAATATGGCTGGCACCGCGGAGCGCATCGGTATGTTCGCCGCCGCCGAACTCGCGCTCTTCGCAACTGCGCTGATGGCGCGCCAGAACCTGGCAACCCAGGGGGCGCCGGGGCTGCCGGGCACGCTGGTTTGGGTGATCACCGGCGTGCAGGTGATCCCCGCCTTCGCCGAGAGCGGCCCCGTCGGCGGGCTGGTCCGCGCCTTCGTCGGCCCGATCATGGCAGCGATGCTCTGGCACTTGGCCATGGGCATCGAACTGCGCCTGCGTACCCCGGAAGCGTCATCCCACGGCCTGGTCGCCACCCTCGGGCGGGAGGTGCGCGAACGACTGCTCTCGCGCCTCGGCATCGCCGCCCGGGACCGCGACGCCGCGCAGATCACCCGAGACCGGGCCACCGCCCGCGCTGTCGCCCTCGCCGCCCGTCTCGCCGAGCGCACCCCCGAGCAGCAGCAGAATCGCCGCGGCCGACGACTTACGCGGCGGCTATCGAAGGCGATCGGCCGAGCTGCGGTAGGCACCGACCCCATCCAGCGCGGTGAACTGCTCAACCAGCTCGCGGCACGCCGGCACGCACTCGCGCTCGCCACGGTCCCCCTGCCCTCCCCCTGGGCCCCGGAAGAGAGGGAGGGCACGGCTGCCGCGGCCCCGTTGCCGAGCGCCCAGAGCTCAGCGGTCCCCATCGACAATCCCCACGATGACGCCGGACCGGACGGGGACCGGGGACCGGGTGAGCAGAGGGGCCCGGTCCCCGGGGACTCTGGCGCGGGGACCGGGGACAGTGACGAGGGGACCGACCACCCTGCGGTTGAAGTTCCTGCTCAGGCTCACGAGTCGCACCGGGGACCGGGGGGCACCGAGTCGGGGACCGAACCCACCGGGGACCGGGGACCGACCGACACGGGGACCGAACCCACCGGGGACCGGGGACCGACCGACACGGGGACCGAACCCACCGGGGACCGGGGACCGACCGACACGGGGACCGAACCCACCGGGGACCGGGGACCGACCGACACGGGGACCGAACCCACCGGGGACCGGGGACCGACCGACACGGGGACCGAACCCACCGGGGACCGGGGACCGACCGACACGGGGACCGAACCCACCGGGGACCGGGGACCGACCGACACGGGGACCGAACCCACCGGGGACCGGGGACACAAAGTCCCCCTCCGGCGGCAGACGACCGCCAAGGTCAAAAACAAGGGCACACGAAACGGTCGGTCCCGCAGCCCGCGGACGCAGCGTCCGCGGCGCGAGCCGGAGCAGTCCGTGGACCAGCTCATCCAGGAGGTCCGTCCCCATGTCCCCGCAGTGCTCGCACGCGACGGCAACGAAGCGATCACCCGAGTCCAGCTCCGGGAGATCCTCCGGCGCGAGGACCTCAAGGGCGGGCGTAACGAACGTCTGAGCCTCGTCCTCCAGCAACTGCGGAGCGACAACACCACCAAGACAAGGAGCACCGCCCGATGAAGACCTGCCACCAGTTCAAGACCGTCCGTGCGGAGTACGAGCGGGAGATCGGCTACATGATCGCCCACTCTGTCCGGCACGAGGGCAGGCCGGCAGCGAAGTCCAGCGCCAAGCAGGCCACATCGACTAAGGCACGGATGGCCCGGGCGCTCAGCAGCCACGTCGGGCGCTGCCCCGAGTGCGGCTGAACCGGCAAAGCAGCAGCTCAACGCGATTCGCAACCGGTGGCCCGGCTTCGTGCCGGGCCACCGCCCCACTCCAGGAGGTCACTGCTGTGCTCCCGCGTCCCGCCCGCCGATCTGCGCCCACAACCGCAGAGGCCGACGCCTGGGCGGCCGTCCTGGTCCGCCGACGGCTCCTCCACGCCGCACTCCTCGTACCGAGTGGCCAGTGGCTCGTCCAGCACGAGCCCGAGGGACCCGTCCGCGTCCTCGCAGGATCAGCCGACGTACTCGAACTGGCCGCCACCATCCAGCACCACATCCGTTCCGTGAGGCCCGAATCGCGATGACAGGCTCGGCCCAGAACGACAACACCCAGGAACCTGCGGCGGACCTCAACTCGGTCTCAGGGCGAGCAAGTTATCCCTTTGGATACTCCGCCTTGAGCGGAGTATCCAAAGGTGCCCCCACCCCATCGGGGCAGGGGGCCGTCCGGCGCCGGGGGGCACCAGACGAAGAGGCTGCGACCGAGGGCGGATCGCAGCCACAAGGACGGGAACAAGACACAGACAGCCCCGCCGAGCCCGACCACGACGAGCCGAAGCAGCCCCGTACCCGACGCCGCAAGTACCAGCGCCGCCAACGACCCCATGTCCGCAACACACGATTCAGCGACGACGAACTCGCCCGAGTGAGCGCCGGCGCCCAAGCAGCCGGCCTCACCGTCGCCGGCTTCCTCGCCCGATGCGCTCTCAGCGCCGCCCGCGACCTCGGCCGAACCGCCAGCGCAGTTGCCGGCGAGCGAGAGGTGATCGCCGAATTCTTCGCCGCCAGTCGCTACCTCGGGCACGTCGGCAGCAACCTCAACCAGATCAGCCGCGCGATCAACTCCGGCGCCCATCCGACCGAACTCGACGCCGTTCTCGCGGCCACCGAACGGGCCGTCCAACGAGTCCAGCACGCCGCCGACCAGCTTGTCGCACACGCCTAGGACTACCCACCAGCATGATCCCCAGAATCCAGAAGCGCGGGCAGCGCACCCTCGGCCTCCTCTATTACCTGTATGGGCCGGGCAAGTTCGAGGAGCACACCGACCCGCACCTGGTTGCCTCCTGGAACCACTACGCCCCCGACCCCGGCCGCGACGCCTCCGCGACCCTCAAGCAGCTCCAGCAGCTTCTGGACCAGCCCGTCGAGAACGTCGACCAGGCGGAACAGCCGAAGAAGCACGTTTGGCATCTCTCCGTCCGCAATGCTGCCGAGGACCGGATCCTGACGGACGAGGAGTGGGGCGACGTCGCTCGCCGTATGGTCGCCGCCGCCGGCATCGACGACTCCGAGATGGGTGGGGGCTGCCGGTGGGCAGCCGTCCGGCACGCCGACGACCACATCCACATCGTCGCCACCCTGGTCCGCGAAGACGGATACAAACCCGAGCTCAACAACGATGCCGCGCGCGTGCAGACCCAAGCCCGCGCCCTCGAAGCAGAGCTGGGCCTGCGCCGCCTCAACAAGGGCGACGGCACGGCCGCGAAGCGGCCGACCAGCGCCGAGCGCCACAAGGCCAAGCGCCAGGGCCGCGAGCGGACCGCGCGTGAGGAGCTGCGCGAGACCGTACGCCGTGCGGTGGCCGGCGCCACGAGCGAGGGCGAGTTCTTCGACCGCCTGGCAGCCGCCGGCCTGCTGATCCGCACACGTGAGGCCCCCTCCGGCGACCTACTCGGCTACAAAGTTGCTCTGCCCGACGACCGCAACAAGGACGACGAGCCGGTGTTCTACCCCGGTGCGCGCCTCGCCCCCGACCTCTCGCTGCCCCGGATCCGGGAGCGCTGGTCCGCCGAGAACCCCGACCAGACCCCGTCGGCAGATACTCCCGTCCGCGCGACACCGGACAGCCCCTCTGCCGCGCGCCGGCGGACCGCATCGGCGGTCTGGACCGCGATCACGATCGTCGAGCACGGCGACGACGCGGTCGCCGCCGCGTACATCGCGTCGGCTGGTGAGGTCCTGGACGCGCTCGCGAAGACCTCCGCGGCCCACACCCGCCATGATCTTCGCGACGCGGCATCCGCGTTCGAGCGGGCCTCCCGCTCCCACGTCCGTGCCGAGCGCGGGAGCGACCGCGGCCTGCGGCAGGCCGCCCGCGACCTCATGCACGGTGGCCCTGCCCTCGGCCGGGACGAAGACGGCGCGACCACTGCGATGGCCATCGACATGTTGTTCTTCCTCATCACCGCCACCGCGCTCTGGCATGCGAAAAGGGGGCACGCGCAGCAGGCCGATGCCGCCCGCCAAGCTGCCGAGCATCTGCGCTCGGCCTACCAAACCGCCGCTGCCCAGCCCCTCGGAGCCCTTCACCGGCGCGGCCGAAAGTTGAACCAGCCCCTTCTCCAGCGGCAGATGGTGATGCTGCGCGAGGCGCTGCCGGAGCTGGCCGAGCAGATCCTCGCCGAGCCCGGCTGGCACGCGCTCGCCGCCACCCTGGGCGACGTCAAAGCGGCTGGCCACGATCCGGCGGCTCTCCTCACCGACGCCGCGGAGCGACGAGAGCTCAGCACAGCGGAGTCCGTCAGCGACGTCCTGGTGTGGCGACTGCGCCGGACTGCGGGCCTGCCCGCCGACACCAGCGACCAAGTCAACCACCGTCCGGGAACCGGTCCTTCGCCGCGGCCGGCGGGGCAGCGGACACCGGGCCGGTCCGGGTCTCAGCGCACACGGCCGTGACTGTGGACTTTGTGAATTGAAGTGATCGGCGAGTTGGGGCACGATCATGATGCGTGCAGGGCGAGACGAGGGAGGATGCCAAGGTGTTTCACCGGATACGACGCCGGGCTGCGGAGCCCAGCGAGGCGCAGCGCTGGTTCTTTGAGGCAGCGCGGCTGGAGGGTCAGGGGCCATCGGAGGTTGAACAGGCTCGGGCCGTGATGGAGCCGGCCGAGCCGGCCCCCGTGGTGGACGACTTCCTTCCGCCGGATCTGCGCATGCCGAGCCATGACCAGCTCGACGGCCGGATGACGCAGTGGAAGCAGCCGCTCGTCCTGGACGGCGAGTTGGTCGGCTGCGCCGAGTGCGGCGCGTACCGGGACTGGCTCGTTCTATCCACCCACGACCAGATCTGGCTGCGCTGCCGTCTGGGCCACCAGCAGCACGAGACACGCCTCGACACCGCTTGGTACAACCGGCACACCGGACCGGCGGATGCGACGCACGCCACGTTCGAGGACTGCCTGCGCCACCTCGGCCACTGACCACCACCCCTACGACCCCACCGGGCGCACGCGCCCGCACTGACCACCCGTCACCTAGCACCAAGGGGTCAGTCCACCATGCGCGTTCGCGTCGCCACCGCCCTCTCCCTCACCGCCATCACGGTTCTCTCCCTCCCTGCCTGCTCCGCCGAGAACACCGGGACCAAGAACGACACCGCCGCCTCCGCTCACGCAGGGAAGCCAGCCGGTGCCGACCGGCACGCCACTCCGCTGTCGTCGGCCGCACTGGGCAAGCGCCTACTCGACGAGAGCAACCTCGGCAGCGGCTACCTGCGCAAGCCCGAGCGCCCCTCTCAGCACGACGACGTGGCTGTCGTGGGATGCCCCGCCCTGAACGAGCTGGGCAGCGACGCGGCGACCGGCGGCTCGCTCACCTTCCCCCGGCAGGCGAAGGCCACCTTCACGTACAACGGCGGCAGCAACTCGGAGGTCTCCGAAGAGCTCTACAGCGATGCCGCTGGAAAACTGTCCAAGGGCATCGGCGAGATCTTCGACGCCCTGACCGGGTGCCCGACCTATCAGGTCGTCGCGGGCGCCACCGCGATCGACATGGCCTCGCAGGAGCTGCCCGCGCCCCACGGCCTCGGTGACGAGCAGTGGAGCCAGCTCCTGACCTTCTCCGCCGGTGGGCGGGACACCGTGGTGAAGCAGACCGCGATCCGTGACGGCAGCGTGCTGTTGATCATCTCCGGCTCCCCGGCCCTCGTCGACAGCCACCTTGGCAAGGCCCTCGCCAAGGCGACAGCAACCAGCTGACCCGAGCCCGACATAGAACTGCCGCCCCCGACCGAGCCGGTCGGGGGCGGCAGCGCGTTGCGCCCACGAGACTCAGCGGTAGACAAACGAGTAGCCCGGCCTCCCCCTTCGGGGAGGCCGGGCTACATTCGTCGAATCGAGGGAAATCGCTGGCCGTTAGCTCGCCGGTGCACGCAGGAGTCGCTCCCGAGTGCTCTCAGGCAACACTCGCCGAAGGACCGGTGCGGTGGAGCTAAGAGAGGCCGCGAACGCTGCGATGAGGTCGTGCGGCGCGCTGGCACCGAAGGACGCCGCCCACAGGCACGGTGCGCCGAGCGTGGGCTCGGCCCATGCCTGCCATCCGACCGGGCCCGCATCATCGGCCTCGGTGGTCAGGGCGCGTGGGTCGGCGTCCTGGATGAGGGGCGGTACCTCGCCGAGGCTGAGGTGCGAGGTGAGTGTGGGGTCCATCGCTCCCGCGTGGGGCTGGTCGACGTCGCGAAGCCAGCCGTGTGCGGTGACGGCGTCGATGACCAGGCTGGGGCTGGCAAGCGGCACGGCAGGCTGTTCGCGGGCGTCGAGCGCGACGAGGAAGTCGACGAGGACCTCCCCGGGAACATCGAGCGTGAAGTAGGCCGACCACGCGGCGAGCGGGCTGCTCGTGTCCGCGCGAGCGGAGACCTGCCAGGCGATCGGCAGGTCCCCCAGGTGGAACGGCTCGTCTGCCAGGACCCACTGGGCCCATCGCAGGGTGTCGGGGCTGATGTGCAGGACGGTGCTGCGCAGGACCTGCCGGGCCTGCGCTTCGTCCGGCTCGTGTCGCCCGCGGACGATCGTCAGGTTCGTCCAGCCGAGGCCGGTGAGCGTGTCGGCGACGGTGTCGTAGAGGCGTCCGTCGTCACCGGCCAGGTGCCGAGGACCGACCCAGTACGCGGGCTGGGCCCCAGCCGGGGCTGACGGGTCGAGCGGGAGTTCGGGGTACAGGGGCGCCTCCAAAGGCTAGGTGCGGAACTACTTGCCGCCGGCGGTACGGCGGGGGCGGCGCGGAGGTGCCTGGACTGGCCCGTGCCAGGCCAGTTCAACGGCGACCTCGGGCGGCAGATGGCCGAGCTGAGTGTCCGCGTCCCGCCCTTCGGCGAGGTAAACGACGGACTGCCCGGTCTCGTCCACGGACTGCACAACCTGCGCCAGGCGATGCGCCATCGGGAAGAAAGGATTCATCGCCTGCCTCACGGGAGCACTCCGATCACAGGCGTTCAAAAGGTCGACGAGATCGCCGACGGTCATCTCCGTGTGCGTCACAGAAAGCCTCCTGGTGCAAGGGAAAACGGTGAGCGGTGGAACGGTCATGCCGCTGGCAGCCGGGCACGCACTCTGGGGGGAGGGCTTCTTCCGACGCAGTTGATCGGGCGATACTCACGCCGGGCGGTTCCAGCACGTGCGCCAGAGTGACGGCGACGATCAGGTGGAACTCCTCGGCGGAGAAGTGGTCCCGGACGAGCGTGGGCCGGCCGGGCCGAGCTGCCACGCACGCAGCCGCAAGGCTCCGACAGCGGTGGAGAATCCGGGACTAACAGGAGCCACGGCCACAAGCGGAAACCTCTCTGACCTGGTGTTTCTCGCGATGTGATCTAGGTTGACATGCCCCTGCCCTTGTTGGCCAGTCTTTCCTGTCTGCCCCCGGCGAACTGCCCGTTGGCATCCCACTGTGGGATCCCAAGCCCTCTGTGCGAATCCCACGGCAAATTGCCACTCACCGGCCGATCGGCCACGTATCCGAGGCTGGCACCGACGAACGCGCCAACCGGGAACCCGGCAACGGCGGAGGCGCCGGGGTGGGAACCCTAGCGGCAGGTCACTGCGAGGAAGACCGTTCCGCTGACCGCTGTTGAAGCTGTCGCCGCAATCAGCTCTGAGGTCAAAAGGCCAGGACCCGAGGGCCGACAGAGCGACTTGGCTGCTCCGCCCCGGTCCGGGCACCGGTACTGGCACCTCGGTGACGTCCAGCTGGCAGCGTAGGTGGCCCAGGAGCGGTATTTAGCTTCATTGCATAATTGGCTTTAAAGCTGTGCGTTTGCGGTCCTGGGCGCGGAGTGCGGCCCATCCCCGCGCCCAGGACCCACAGATCTTCGGCCCTTCTGAGGAGCCGCTCTGCCGATCCATCCCCGCACACGGGGACCGCAAGGCAGGCACCAGTTCACCGGCCTTGCGCTCAGGACCACCCCCGCATGCGCGGGAATCACAGCTTGGGCATCGCCGGTGCGCCCCCCCGTGTGGGGAACACCCCCGCATGCGCGGGGACCGCGCGCTACAGTGCTTGGGACGGCGCTATTAACTTGACGCAGCTGACCATTGAATGGGCGACGCCGGGGTCATAGTTTGCCGCCAACGAAAGAGCGGGATCACGCCCGGCAAGGCGTGACCCTGCAAGGACGGGTTCTTCAGACCCGGCCAACTGGCCGCGTTGCGGTCAGCAAAGGGTGACAGGGGATCAGCTACAGGCCATGGCGCCTCCTCCAGTCGTTGAACCAGTCGGCAATAATGCGACTGGCCGCTGCTGACACGAGGGCGACCAAGACCTTTGCTGGTCCCTTCCCCTTGTCGCGAGACTCTCCGTCTTTCATGTGCGCCTCCAATGAACCAAATGGGAGTGGCATGGCCACGAACTCATCGGCTGGTCCTTGGAGTTGCACGCGCCGGACGGGCCGACATCGCACAGATGACGATATGCCTTGCGGTCGAGCCGAAGCCCCGCCTTCCCGATAAGTCCTTAATTTCATTCCTTTACCCGTATGCGGCAATAAGGGTCCCGGGGAGCGCGCCCAGTGCGCCACAGCGCACCTGCAGCGCGCATTGGCGGGTCGAGACCATCTTCCGCGCCAGGAATCTCCACAAGCGGATGGAGGCCATTCGCTTGTGTGCCGAGTGTCAGCGTCTTCCCGTGCTATCCCCGCGACTGATCGGAGGACCGCATGTGGTGGAGGTAGTCCGTCGCGGAGAGCGAGGCAAGCAGTAGACCTGGACGATGGCACGGCACAGTCATCCAAGGCGGCGGCGAATGACCCCGCCGTTCCGCCAGTGGCCTGCGTCAACACAAGGTGAGGTCGGGGCTGCGGCACCTCGTCGAGCAACCAGCGGCAGTTCGGCGCCAGGTCCAGGGGGTAGTCGAGGCCGCCCTTGAAGGGAAGCTTGAGGGCACCCACACCTTGTGACGCCGCTGGTTCCAGCGCCCGTGGACGGCTCACTACGAGGGTTCGGACTGCGCCGCCCGCCAGGATGCGCCGAGTGCAGCGAGCCGCCGACGCAGCACATCACGCTGCTCCTCCAGTACCTGAGAGGTTGGCGAGAGAAGGTAGACCGTTCCTTGGTGGTGGCGGAATCCGAGCTGTTCCCAGCCGCGAGTGATTCTGGCCCTCACGCGTTCCCATTCGGCTTGGTCCCGCAGACGCTTGCCAGCGAGGTCGGTGATGCCCGGCGAGCAGGCGATGGCCCGGCATCCAGGCATCAGTCGGAGGATCACCTCCAGGGCGAGCACCGCGCCGAGCCCGTGCCCGCGCCACCCTTCGTTCAGGGTCACACGGTCCATGACGAGGAGCCCGGTGCCCGCGTACTCCAGAGTCTCGCTGGCAGCCTCGGAAAAATTCCCGGTGTCTGGATCGAGGACGGCCTGGGCGATCTCGTAGAGATCTTCCCCCTCCTCCTCCAACGCCCAGAAGGCGTTCTGGCCGCGATCGACGTGAATCCGAACGAAGGTCATGGTCCCGACCTCCGTGCCGTCCGGGGCGTACGCCGGACAGTGGTGGGTGACGCACTCGCCGGGCGCGGTCGGGCATCGGGGGCCGTCGTGCACATCGTGGCCGTGAAGAATGACCACGTCCCACCGCTCCAGAGCATCCGCGTGCGGGGTGTCGAGCAGCGCATCCGCATAGCTGATGCGCAGATGCAGGTCGGATGGGTCGCCTGGAAGCTGGAGAGCGGCAGTCACTGCGGCAGCCTAGTCCCGCTCCTCCGCTGGATTCGGCTTCCTGTGTCGGCCCTGCCCCTTGCCCAGCCCCAGCGGGCGGTGTCCCTCGGCGGACTTCTCTTCGACCGGCTGCGGCGGGTACAACAACACCTTTGCAGCGGCCAGGTTGTCGGCGACGCCGACCGTCGCCCACTGCGTACCGGTCCACTCCTGAATCACCCGAGGCACGTCCGCATCGACGTGCGCCCCGCGGTACGGACCTTCTGTGAGCGGGACCGCCCGCAGTTTTCCCCTCGATGCGCTCCGGCGCTCCTCGCGCCTCCGCGCCCACTCTTCCAACGGCTCCTCGTTGTGCATCGCAGCATCGTGGCGTATCCGCGCCCCGTGCCGCCATCCTCGGCCCGCGCTCAACCGGGCCGCACCTGCCATCACAGCGCTACCGTCCGGGCCTACCGTCCAGGACGCGGAACTAGGCACGCGATCGAAGTGTTCCTCCGCCTCATGGCTCAGAGCGCATACGCAGCAGGCCCCCCGAAAGAGTCTCTCTCGGGGGGCCTGCTGGTCGAGGGTGATCGTGGATTAGCTGGTCTCGCCGTTGCTGTCCTGCTCGGGCTCGGCCGCCTTGCGGCGGCGAGCGGCGATAAGGGCGCCGCTGCCCACGGCGACGAGGAGTCCGCCGGCACCGAGTAGCCACGGGGTGGCGTCGGCTCCGGTGTGAGCGAGGGAGCCGTCCGGGGCCTTCGGCGTTGCTTCCTCGGTTGCGACTGCCACCGGGGCGGGCGAGGAGTCAGCGTCCGGCGTGGCGGCGTCGGCGGTCGTGGGACGCGTTCTGCCAGAGGGGCTGTCGGTCGGCTTGTCCGTCGGCTTCTCGGAGGGGTCGGGCTTCGGCGTGGGCTTGTCCGTCGGCTTCTCGGACGGGTCGGGCTTCGGCGTGGTTGCGGTCTTGGCGTTGGTGATGGTCACGGTGACCGGGGCGCCTGGGCCGGTAGTGACCGTCTTCGCGGGCTTGTAGAGGTCGTAGCCCTGGGGGGCCTTGACCTGCCTGACCCAGAAGTCACTCTCACGGCTGGTCACGGGCAGTTCTCCCGTGGCCGTGCCCTGCGCCCCGGTGGTGAGGGTGAGCAAGGTTTGACGGCCTGTTCCGATATTCACGGTGGCGCCGGACAAGAGCTTTCCGGTCTTGTCGTCCTTGGCCTGGAGGAGGACCTTGGCGGCCTTGAACGGGTCGGTGATGGCCAGGTCCGTTGGCGCGCCCGGGGTAACGATGACGTCCTGGTCGGCGACGACACCGTGGAGCGGGCTACCGGAGGCCGTCTCTTTGAGCCGGTAGACGCCGGGAGTCAGGTCGGGGAAGGTCAGCTTGCCCTGGCCGTCGGTCTTGCCTCGGGCTGCCTCCTGGCCGGTGGCATCGAGGAGGAGGAACGCAGCACCGGGGAGAACGTCCCCGGCCGCGTCCTTCTTGGTGATGGCGATGCTCCCCGCCTCCGGTGCCGGCCTCTTGGAGGGGGCAGTGGGGGCCGAGGGCGTTGGCTCGGACGGCTGGGCGGTCGCGGCCGGTGCCCAGGTGAGGGTGCCGGTCACCGCGGCGGCGATGGCAGCGGATCGGACGGCGCCGCGGACGATACGAGCATGCACGTGAGGCGTGGCTCCTTGGTCAGGGGGTGAAGGGGGCATCGGGTCCGGCCGGAGCTGGGTTCCGCTGGGCCCTGCGCGTGAGGTGGGGGACGGGGATTCAGCGGGTGCGGGTAGTTGGCGGGGCGGGAGCCTTGTGAGCGGTACGGCCCGGAGCGCGGCTCGGCGCGGACGTGGTCCAAGCACCGGGGAACCAGATCGCGGTGTACTGCTCGATCGCGTCGCGCAGTCCGCTGGTGACGGCGCCCTCCCACGGCGGCTGGCCGGGGCAGTGGTAGGTGTCGAACGTGCCGTACCGCTTGGTGTTCGCGGAGGTGCGCTGCGCTTCGTCCCGACGGTGGAAGGTGCCGTGATCCACGAAGCTCAGGGCGACCGCGTCGATCTCGCCCCGGTCCGCGTGGATGACGGCCAGGCGCAGGCCGCCGTAGGTGTCCGCATAGATGGTTCCGGTGAACCCGATTCGCAGCCGCAGTGGTGCGCCCGCGACGGGGGTGGCGTAGTAGGTGTTGCCCACGGCGGTGCTGTCGTGGAAGGGGAGGGAGAGTTCGGCGAAGAACTCGGGGGCCTGCAGGGACAAGGAGGGTCTCCGGTCGAGGTCGCGCTGGTGCTATCGGCGCGGGCCGGGCAGGGCTGGTCGGCTGGTGGTGCTCCAGCGCTGCACGCTGGGTGCGGGGAGGGCAGCCGGGCGGCGTGATGCGGCGGCCCGCTGGATGTCGAGTGGGGTGGGGGCCGGCGGCTCCGGCGGGAGGATCGGGGTGAGTTGGGCCGTGCCCTTGATGTAGCTGAAGGTGTCCTCTCGCCACCTCGGCAGCGGGGCCGGGTCGGCGACGCTCTGAGTGACAGCGGCGAGCAGGGCGACGGGCGTGTTGGTGCTGGCGGTGGCGTACCAGGCGGGTCGGTCGATGGATTTACCGGCCCAGAGCTGCCAGCGGGCGTCGCGCGTGGTCAGTTCGGTTTCTGGGTTGAGGTCGCCGGCGGTGAACTCCATTCCGGCGAGCCCGTCCGGCGACTGGACGGCGAAGACGCCCCAGTTGCGGGGTTCTACCTCCCAGCCCTGCTGGAGGAGGGGGGCGACGGCAAGAAAGGGGTCGTGCTCGGTTCCGGAGAGCGGCCGGGCGAGGTAGGCGTCCGGGCCCTGGTTGTGGGCGCTGGCAAGTGCCGTGGTGAAGGCGTGGACGAACTCGGTGGGGGTGCGGTCGTTGAAGCAGGCGCCCCAGGCCGGCGGGCCGAACGGGTCCTCGTAGGCGTTGATGCGCCAGAGGCCGTCGTCCTCGCCTTCGGGGAGGTAGCCGAGGCGAACGCTCCGGTCGGGGGCGTGAACGTACACGTTGCCGAGGTCGTCGTGCTGGAGGTCCCAGCCGAGGCCCAGAAGCGGAGCGAGGGCAGGGTCACCAATTCCGGTGGTGGAGGCGAGATAGCGCGGGGAGACGAAGACGTCCCCGTCGATGTCGTAGCGCGGGTCGGGCTGCTGGGTCATCGGTCGGCCTGCGTGGTGACGGTGATCTCGTCGGCTGCCGTGTTGAGCCGCTCGTTGACCTCGGTGGTGTTGCGGCCGGTGACGATGTAGAACCCGGCTCGGGCGGTGAACAGGTCGCCTTCGGGCGGCAGAACGAGCCGGTCGCCGATCTCGCGGATCCACCGGACCTGCCGCAGCCAGGGGGTGTGGGCGGCGAAGGGCTGGGTGATGTGCCGTGCGGTGAGGGTGCCGGAGGCGTCCGGGTAGAGCATGCGGATGCCCGCCGCCCCACTGCGGGTCGGGGTGATGTCCGGTGCCCGGCCGCAGGCGAGGTCGGCGGCGGCCTTGGGCAGGTCGATGCCGGTGGCGAGGCGGACGAGATGGCCGATCATGTCACCGGCAACGCGTGCGTTGACCTCGATCAGCCGGGGCCGGCCGTCCACGAGGCGCAGCTCGACGTGCTGCACGCCGGTAGTGATCCCCAGCGCCTTCACCGCAGCAGCGGCGGCCGGGGTGATCTGAGCCAGGAGCGGGTCGGTGGCATCGACGGTGTGGACGATCTGGTCAAAGTACGGGGCGGGCCCCAGTTGCTTGCGGTTCACGGCGACTGCGGTGGTCACACCGCGATGGGTGACGCACTCGACGGAGACTTCCGGCCCGTCGAGGTATTCCTCGACCAGCACGCCAGTGTCCTCACGGCTGCGGCTCGCACCGGCCGAGGCGAACTCGAAGGCCGCAGGAAGCTCTTCGGGCCCATCGACGCGGATCACGCCGATGGCGCCGGCGAACGCGGCGGGCTTGATGACGACGGGGAAGCCCAACGTCGCCGCCGCCCGTCCTGCCTCCAGCAGGGTCCGGGCCTTCATCGAGGTGGCCGACGGCACCCCGTGGCGGGCGAACAGCGCTCGAGCGATGGCCTTGTTGCGGCAGGCCCGCATCACCTCGACGGAGTTCGCGGGCAGACCGAGGGCGCGGGCAAGGCGGGCGGTCGCCACGAGGTGCCACTCATCCCAGGTGACGACGCCGGCGAGGTCGTGGCGTGTGGCCAGCGCACGGGCGGCGGCGAGCAGGTCGGTGTCGTCGTGGAGTTCGGCGACGACGTGGTCGATGATGTGCGGCTTCTCCCATGACGGCTCGGTGCCAGTCAGCAGGACGACGTCGTAGGCGGCGGCCACTTGCTCAAGGCAGTAGGAGCGAGATGTCTCATCGCCGGGAGAGACGATGAGGACGAGGGGGCGAGCGGACAGGGGGTTCTCCGAATCGATGGGGCGCCAGGACAGGGGCAGGAGCTGTCAGGCGGCGCGGCGGCGGCGCAGCTCGAACGCGCTCGCCCAGCGGGGGTGGGCGGCGATCAACTGCCGGGCGTAGAGGGCCGTGAAGTTGTTGTTCAGTCCGCCTATGCCGTGCGGGAGTTGTCGGCGGAGGTCTTCGAAGAGGTTCTTGAGGCCGATGCGCGTGGCGCCGGCAGCGAGCTGGCGGGCGGTCATGCGCTCCAGGGCGCGGTAGACGTGCGGGTTCTTGGCGTGGAAGGCGCGGAACTGCTCGGTGATGGTGCGACCACTCGCACGGTTCGCCCCGGGGCAGGCAGGGGACATGGGGAGGTTCTCCACAGGCTGGGGATGAGCAACGGGTCAGGTACGCAGGGCGGGATCGGTGCGCAGGCGGGCGAAGGCGAGGAACAGTCCGAGGGCCTGCAGGGCGGCGCATGCGGTGATGACGTGGCCGAGCAGGTCGAGCGGAGTTGCCGCGACCAGCACGCCGGCGATCGGGAAGGGCAGCAGGAGCAGCAAGATCGTCAGAGACAAGGTGCTGGCGAACACCTCGGCGGGGATCAGCTGGGAGCGCAGGGTGCGTAGGACCACGGTCATGCCGCCCTCGCCGGCCATCAGGACGGCGATGAGCACCAGGTACATGCCGTAGGTGTGGGCAGCGGCGAGTGTCATACACGCGCCGGCGGCGACCATTGCGGAGAGGGCTCCGACGGGCCAGAGTCCGTACCGGTCGATCGCGGTGCGGCAGGCTGCGATGGCGAGCAGAGAGGCCACGGCGGCGGCCGACCAGATCAGGCCGACCGAGGCGCTGGAGTGTCCCAGCTGTTTGACGACGATCACCGGGGTGGCGGCCTGGAGCAGGCCGAGCGTCAGATTCGACAAGGTCAGCCCGGCCACCAGCCAGGCCAGGGTGGGCAGGGACCGCAAGGTGGCCCAGCCGGTAAGAAGCCCTTTGATCACCGGAACCGGTTCGGCGGGCGACGGCTTGAGCGGCTGGTTGGGGGCGAGGGCGGCACCGAGCAGTGAGAAGCAGGCGATCGTGGCGAGCATCCCGGCGGATCCCGTCCACTGAAGCAGTAGCCCGGCGAGCGCGGGCCCGGCCAGGGTTGCGACCTGATCGATCCCCAGCAGGACCGACTGCACCCGGTGCGCGTGCTCGCCGGCCTCACGGCTGGCGGTGCCGCCCGCGGTCTCGGCCGCAATGTAGGAGAACTCGGTGAGCACTCCCGTGCTGGCGGCGAGGAGCATGACGGTGAGCGTCGCGCCCAGGCCATGTGCCTGTGCCGGGAGGACGAAGACAGCGGCCAGAACGACCAAGGCCCGTGCCACGGAGGCGATGCGGAACACCGTCGTGGTGCCGTACCGGTCGACCATCGCCCCCGCCACAACGAACGCCCCCAGCCGTGGCGTCCACTCCAGTGCGAACGCCAAGCCCGTCAGGGCCGCGGAGCCTGTCGCGGCCAGCACGAGCAACGGGATGCCGTACGTCGTCATGGCGAATGCGCCGGCATCGGCACTGCGCGGCAGGTAGATGCCGCGCACGAGTCCCGCAGTGCGGCGGGCGGGCAACGGTGTGGTGCCACCGCTCACGCGACGGGCTCGGGCGCAGAGAGGGTGACCTGCGGGTTGGCCGCCAGCCAAAGGGCCAGCCGGTCGCGGATGTGGGCCAGGTCTGCGTCGGCCTCGGGCAGGTCTTCGACCGTCGAACGGTGGGAGTCGTCGGCCGGGTCGGCGAGGGGTGCGGGCGCCACGAGGGAGAGAGTGTGCTGGAGGCGGGTGGTGAAGTCGCAGATCGGAGCAGGGTAGGCGTGGCGCCGAGCCCAACGGGCGGCTGCGTCGTAGACGTCGGCCAGTTCCGAGCCGGAGGTGGTGAGGTCCAGCCCGACGCCGGGTCCGACCCGGACGAGGCCATGGGCGCGGGCCGCGTCAGTGGTCCGGCGAAGGTGGTGCGCAGAGAGGTCGGGGAGTGTGACTGCCAGCCTGCGTGGCGGGATCGGCCCGTTGTCGTCGATCTCGGTGATCAGACGGATCAGGGCCGGCGAGGACAGGAAGGCGCAGGCATTGCGCATGTCGGCAGTGGTGAGGGAGGCAGTCATCGGCGCGGGCCTCCCGCCGGGAGCGCGGCCATCGGGCGGGCCGTCGCAGTGTGCGAGAACAGGTCCGGGTTCTGCCATGTCGGGCGGGTGGTCTGTCGGGGCCGGACAGGCGGCAGTGGTGCGGCGGGAGTTGGCAGCCGCGTTTGGTTACTGACCCACGTCTTCGGGGTGGGTGCGGCCTCCGGGCGCCCCCAGATCGGGTGCTGGGCGGCCCGTGTCAAAGAGCGCCCGGCGGACCATGCGGACAGGGCCCCAAACACGGGCCCCAGTCCGTGGCCCGCGACGGACAGGCGGTAGGGCTGGCCGGTGCCGTCGGTGTCGACCAGGCCGTCGGCCGTGAGCTGGCGCAGCGGCGGGTAGATGTTGGTCCAGTCGCTGCGGGGCATGATGATCCTGGCCAGGGCCCGGCCACTGACCTCCTCGCGGGACTTGAGCACCCACAGGACGGCGGCGGCGTGGCGCCGGGTGAGCAGGGTGAGGCTGTCCTCGATCTGCTCAATGGCGGGCAGCGGCCGCTCTGTCTTCTCCAGGTGCTCCTCGGCCCAGGTGACGATCATCGGCAGGACCGGCAGCAGGGCTGTGCCCCGATCCGTGTGGCCGTAGGTCACATGCCGTGAGGTGTGCTCGGTGCGCTCGACCAAGCCGGCGTCGCACAGCGACTTGAGCTTGGGGTGGAGCTGGCCGCTCTGCAGCCAGGAGACTTTGCCCGCGATCTCGCTGTAGCGCAGCGCCGGGCCGGACAGGGCCAGCAAGATCCTTACGTTCCATCGCGGGGTGATCATGGCGAGGGCCTCGGTGACCCGGGCGATGTCGGCGTCGGTGTCGGGGGGCAGAGCGGTGATGGCCAAGGGAAGAACTCCTGGATGCGTAAGGGGGTTGCCCGCCGAGATCAGTGGCATCGTGCGGGGCTCCCGGCCGGAACAGGCGAGGCGGGAGCGGACGGCGCGGGGACCGGGGACGGCGCGGGCGTGGTGACCCGAGCAAGGCTTTGCAGAACGGCCGAGAGGGACTTGGCTTGGGCCTCGCGGACAGCGACCGCTTCGGCGAGCCGGCGGGCGCCGTCAAGGAGGTGGGAGACCTCGTGTCGGTCGATCTGCCGCTCAGGGCGGACGAGTTGAGCGAGGAGGTCGCGGTGAACGGCTATGCCGCGCTCCGCTAGGGCGAGGCCGTGGTGCATGCCGAGCAGGGCGGCGAGCATGCCGGGCACCTGGTCCTGGGCGTGGGCTTCGAGGTCGGCGATCGGTGCGCCGTACAGGTCCTCGATCCGTCCGGCTATCTCGGTGGACGTGAGGTGGGGCAAGCGGCGGCTCTCACGGTCGGCGGGTCGTCGCCGCCCCGGCACGACGGGGTGCTGGGGCGGCGATGGCCGGGGGCGGGGCGGCGGCGACTGTCGGCTGCGCCAGGCGGACGGGACGGGGTGGCTGGTGGAGTATCGGCAGGGTGTGCAGCAGCTCGCCGAGCGCGACTCGGTAGCCGTCGCCGGCGTCGAGCGCTGCCTCCAGCCACTGCGCGTCAACGCGCAGTTCCTCGGCTGACAGTTCGCCCATGTCTCGGTCGGGCGCCATCGCCTCATGCACGCGGTCGCGGACGCGGGCGACCTGCTCCTCGGCCAGGGCGAGGAACGACCGCAGCTCCAGCGCACGGGTCATCGCGGGGGACGCCTCGGGACCGGCTGCTGTCGTGTACAGCTCGGAGATCGGAGCTCCGAAGGTTCTCTGGATCTGGCCGTCGAGAGTGCTGGCCTTGATCCGGCCGCTCACAGCGCGCCCCTGCCCGCTCGCGGCAACGACGCCGGCCCAGGTGCAACCGCAAGTCGGGGCGGAGCGCTGGTCTGCACCACCGGTCCCGTCCGCGACCCACGGCTGAACCGGGCAAGGCGTTCGGCAGCGAGGCCCTTCTTCCCCGGTGCATCCGGGTCAAGAAGCCACCGCACGACCAGGGCCCGACCGTCGCGTGCGGCAACGGCTGCGTTGACGTGCTGGGCCAGGCCCATCGTCGGGTCGTCGATCTCGCTGGGCTGCGCTTGCAGCGCCCCGAGGAGGTTGTCCTCCGCGCGGTCGAGCACCGTCTGGGACTCGACGAGCAGCCCATGCCATTTGACGACCTCGGTGGCGTCGGGATGAGCAGTTGGCGCGAGGGCAACTGCGGCCTTCAACTGATCCATGCCCATCTCGAAGTGGCTTTCGATCTGCTCGGTGAGCACGCCCACGACGTCCTCAGTACCGTCGGATATGTCGTCGGACAAGGGAAACTCCTTTCTGGAAGGCGCTCACGCCTGGGCTTCAGGGGAAAGAAATTGACAGCCGGCCGGGTAACTCCACTACCCCCTAGGCGGGTTGCCGCGCCGAGGCTGCTAGCTGAGGCACATGCGGACGTCGCGGTAGACGTAGGTGCCGGAGACCCAGCCCTTTACGCCGGTGGTCTTGTCCTTGATGTAAAGCCAGTTGCCGCTCTTCTTGGCCACGGTGAACCGGTGACTCCTGTAGAGCACCCCGACTGCGGTGGACTTCGTGCTGGCCTTGGATCGGATGGTCACGGCCTTGGTGTGGACGGCGTACGGGAGCGGCGGGCGAGAGTTGCAGCTCGCGCGGGCAGTCGTTGCCGTATTGGCGGCGGGGGCCGCACTCGCGGTGGTGGCGGAGAGCACCGGCAGAGCAAGTGCGCCGAGCATCACGGCGGATATGGCAATTCGGGTTGAGCGCATGCGGAAGAAACCTCCGTGCAGGCATAGGGATTGCGTGGAAAGGCGCCGCGGTTTGTTCCGTCGGCTGTATAAGAGTCCGGAGATTCGCCGGTTTGGCTAACCGGCGATCGTCGGCTATGTTGCGCCGCACCAGGCGGGGTTGGTGCTTAGCGTGCTCGGCCGGGAGGGCGTGCAGCGGGAGTCTTCGGCAGGGAAGCCGGGCGGGTCGGTGACGCCGCTGGGTGGACGGGCGGGAGCGGGCCGGCCGTACCGCCGATCCGGTCGTTGCACCACTGGACGGCTTCTTCGCGCGTGGCGAATCCGCCCTCGCGCAGGGTGTGGGTCCATACCGTGGTGTCGACTTCCTCAACTACGACGCGAAACGGGGAGAGGGCCCGCTCGTCCATGGCACGCAGGGCCACAACGGTGACCATGTCGTCCGAGCTGTCGCTGGTGTAGGAGTACCCGTATGCGAAGTGGTCACCGTCTCCCCTGAGCCGCTGCTCCAGGGCCCGTGTTGCCTCATCGGCCGGCGGAGGGCCTAGGCCGGGGTTGAGGGCGATCTTGTCGGGAGGGCAGCCGCGGTGGATGAGCCAGGACTGCGCCATCGACGGCAAGGGCAGCGGAGCGTGCTCGAAGTGGAACGTCTTGGCTACCAGGTCGCGTTGAAGGTGCAGGGCGACGATCTGCGGTTCTCCGGGGATTCCCCAGGTGGCCGAGCCGTCGTGCAGGACATAGAAGCTGTCCGCTCCGGAAGGGCTGTGGTGCTCGGCCAGCGGGAGCAGGTCCTGATCGTTGATCTCGACGGCGTACAGGAATGCTTTCTTGGTCTGAGGGTCTGCGGCCTCGAAGTCATCTAGATGGTTGATGTGCTTTCGGGGCTGTCCAGAAAGGCGAAGAGTGCCCAGAATCGGTGGTGTTGAGACACGTTCACCCCGGGGGGATCGCCGTGAACACCGACCTGGACACTCTCCTCATCGCACTGTACGTCGAGCTGGACGACGGCATCATCCCTTCGCGGCGACCTCGCACCGGGGCCGGTCATCCGCTGGAGGTGACCGACGCGGAGCTGGTGTGTCTGGCGGTGGCCCAGGTGCTGCTGCGATTCAACGGCGAGCGACACTGGTTGCGCTCGGCCCCTTCCCTGGTCGGGCACCTCTTCCCGCGGCTGCTCTCGCAAAGCGAGTACAACCGGCGGGTGCGTGGCGCGGGCGATCTGATGGAGACAGCCCTGCGCTGGCTGGCGGCCCGGACACCGTCGTCGGCGGACACCGTGCGGCTGTGGGACGGCACCCCGGTGCGCTGCGGTGCCTCCCGGGAGACCGCGAAACGCTCGGACCTGGCCGGATGGGCCGGCTACGGGCACGACGCCTCGCACCACTGCTTCTACTGGGGCGCCGAGCTGATGCTGGTGTGTGCTCCGGACGGGCTGATCACCGGCTTCATCCTGGTCAATCCCAAGCTGGTCAAGGAACGCGACGCGGTCAGGATGATGTTCGCGCTGGACAAGAACCGGCCCGAGCCGGGCACTACCGGCGTGTGCGACAAAGGCTTCGCCGGAGCCGACTTCGAGGCTGACATGGCCGCGATGGGGATCACCGTCATCCGGCCCGCCCGCAAAGGCGAGCCGGACCCGGGGATCTTCCCGAACTGGCTCCGCCAGCGCGTCGAGTCGGTGAACTGGACCCTCAAGGGCCAGCTCGGACTCGACCAGCACGGCGGCCGGATCATCGCCGGACTGTGGGCCAGGGTGCTCCAGCGACTCCTGGCACTCAACGTGGCCATCTGGCACAACTGGGCCTGCGGAGCCGAAAGGAAACGCTCGTTGATCCACTACGACCACCTCACCCCGCTGACCAGCACGTAAAAGCACATCAACCATCTAGGCGGAGGTTGAGTTCGGGTTTGGGCATAGATCTCCTCGGGGGCGCCCTGGTTCAGCGGTGGGGGCGCGTGGGCGCAGTGGGCGAGGTGGCGGGCCTGGGCGCCACCGGTGGGGCTGCCGTCCGGTGGCTGCGGCTGACGGCCAGCGCGGTGCGGCCCGTGTCGGTCAAGGTGAGCCACTGCCCGGCCTCGACGGATTGGGTGGTGTCCCGAGCGACCAGTCCGGCGGCTTCAACGCGCTGGAGGTCGGCGTACGCAAGTCCGTTACCGGAGGTCGTGGTTACGTACATCTGATCGGTGAACAGGTTCGGCTGCACCCGGGCGCCGACCTCGACGGACACCAGTGCCGCGTGGTCGATGGCTGACAGCCGCGCGGGGCCGTCCGGCGCCTTGCGCTGGGACGTGGCCTCGATCGGTTCCAACGCGGCGAACACCCGACGGGTCGCGACATAGCGGACTTTGGCGGCTTCCTCCAGCTGGTCCACGGCCCGGTCGATCGACTCGAACAGATCGCTGTCGACGTCGAACTCGCCGCTGGACAGGCGGTGGAGCAGAGTGCGGTAGAAGGTCACACCGGTCTGGGCCTGGGCCAGCTCGCGGTGGCGGTCGACCAGGCGGGCGTGTGGCGCGTCGAGGACGCCGCGGTCGCGGTGGGCCCACAGGGTGTCGACATCGTGGCCGGTGACGGCTTCGATGCGGTGGTCGAGTGGGGAGACCGCACGCCGAACTGGTGTCGGCGCGGGATCAGAGGCCATAGATGGGGCTCCGTGTTCTCAGCGGATGTGCTGGTGCGAGGAGTTCTGCGCGAGCCGAGGCAGGCCCGGCATCGCAGCGGGCAGCGGATCCGGCCTCGGCGCCGGGCTGCGGGTCGTGAGCTGCGGAGGGCGGGAGCGTGCCGCGTGGGTGCGGGCGCTCAGCGGCCGGCGGGCCATCCCCAGTCGGCGGCCGACCTCGTCATAGACGTCGTTACCGGCGCGAGGCCGGATCGCGACGACGTGGATCTCCCGCCGGTGTGCGGTCTCCTCGGGCGCTGGGCGGACGCCGTAGACGACGCGCCAGTCTTTCCGGGAGTCCACGAACAGCTTGCGCTAGCCCTCCAGGTCACCGGTGAGCGGCAGCCCGAAGCGCTCGGCGTTCACCACCTCCTGGAGGTGGGCGAGGGTGAGATCGCGGATATCGCTGGGCGCCTGGAGGAGGTCGGTGAGGGCGCGGGGGTCGAAGCTCAGGCCGAAGGCCGACTGCTGCTGCCCTCTGTTCATGACGTCGGCTCGTCCAGCTCAGCGGGCTTGGCAGGTGCCGACGCGCTTGTCGTCGCCTTCTCCGTGCGTGCCGACGGAGGCGGCCCGGGAAGAATTCGGTGCGCGGGACGCTCCGGAGAGGTCATGCAGGCCGACAGCGGACCTCCCGCCGCACGGATGGCCACGATGGCGTGGGTGAGGAAGTCCCGGTGCCACACGAACAGACCGCTCAGCCCGGCTTCGGGGTCCTTGTGCTGCTGGTAGGCCAGCCACAGGGCGTGCAGCCAGGCCACGACGTCGTCGTGTTCCTGCCACTGCAGGCACCAGGGCGCCGCCGTAGTGACCTCCGCGCCATAGACCGGGAGGAGGAAGTCGTCCACCCAGTCCGAGAGGGCGTCCAGCTCGTCCTCGCGGTCCTCGCCGTCCAGTTCCATGATCGGGTGCGGCTCGGGCGGCGGCGGCGTGGGCGGTCCGCCGAATCCGGGCATGCCGAACGCCGCGAAAGGCGAGGAGCTTGCGGGGTCCTCCGGTGCGGAGGCCAGACGGTCGAGCTGCCGCGCCTGCTGCGTCGACTGTTCCATCAGCCGCCGGACGCTGGCCTCGATTCCCTCCGATTGGGGGTCCGGAATTCGGACCGGCTCCAACTCCCCCTGGGGCGAATGTTCTACGGGTTCAGACATGAGGAGCGTGGCCTCCTAGAAGGCGTGGAAATGGGGATGCAGAATCGACGGAGAGCGGACCGCGCGCCGGATCACGGGAAATGTGCGGCGGGGCGTAACCCCGAACCGGGGACGGCGATGAATTCCGCCACAGGGTGCTGCGTATGCGGCGTCAGGCGGTGAGGATCACGTCGTCCTGCGTGAGGGTGTCGCGGATCGTCTCGGTGAGCCGGTCGGCGGCGATCGACGCGTAGTGCTCGGTCTTCTCCACGCCGATGAAGTCCCTGCCTTCCAGCAGGGTGGCGACGCCCGTGGAGCCGGATCCGGCGCAGAAGTCGAGCACTGTGCCGCCTTCGGGGCTGATCTTGACGAGCTCTCGCATCACGGAGACGGGCTTTTGGGTGATGTGCTGGCGCTTGGCCCCCGACGGCTGCGAGGCGCTGTAGAGGCCCGGCAGATAGACCGGGTTTCGGGCGGCATCGATGGGGCCCTTCGAGGCCCAGACGATGAACTCGCAGTTCTGTGTGAACCGGCCCTTCTGGGGCCTGGCCTGCGGCTTGTGCCAGGCCAGCACCCCACGCCACAGCCAGCCGGCCGCCTGGATCGCGTCCGTTGTGGTGGGCAGCTGGCGCCAGTCGGTGAACAGGAGCGCGGTGCCCCCGGTGCGGGTGATCCGGTGGGATTCGGTCATGATCTGCGTCAGCCAGAACCCGTAGCTGCGCTGATCCATGTTCTCGCCGGTGAAATCCGGCAGGGCGTGCTGAGCGTCGACGGAGGTGTACTTCTGCTTCGCGGAACGGCTCGTGCGCTCCTTGGCAGTCCGGCCACCCGAGTTGTACGGCGGGTCGGTGATGACGGAGTCGACGCAGTCGTCCGGCAGGCCGGCAAGAACACTGAGAGCGTCGCCCTGGTGCAGGGAAAAAGGCAAAGAGGAACCCCAATTCGGGTGTGGAAGCGCGGAGGGAACTCGCCGTCTCGCACATGAATCCCCGCGGGCCAAAAGTGGGCATAGAAATGCCCGGGGCCACAGACCGGGGAGGGAGAGGGGGAGTTCAAAAACTGTAGGTGCGAATCCGCCGTTGACCAAGAAGTGCGTGATGAGGGTCCGGTTTCCGACCCCTCGCACCAACTTTTTGGTCAACCGCCAATCCGCACCTACTGTTTTGGAACGCCCGGCGCACACCGCCACTGGCTACTCCCCCACCACGCCTTTCGGAGGTTCCCCCTGCCCCGGCACACCTAGCGCACGGCCCGGCCCTGCGCAGCGAGCGGCAACTCGCCCGCGCCGGCCTCCCCCGATCGCCCACCCCGGCTGCCGCGCCCTTCCAGCACGTCACGCGTTCGCGGCACGCCGGACACCGCACCCCGAAGGACACGTCCATGACGTCTCGCTACCCGCCCCTGCCCGCCATCGCTGACGCGCCTGTCATCCGCTCCGGTTGAAGGCGCTCGCCGCCGGCATCGGCGTCGTCTGCCTCTCCCCCTTTCTGCTCGCCGGAACGGCCATGATGGTGGCCTCCTCCGCCGATGCCGTGCAGAGCACCGGCTCCTTCAGCAGCTGCCTGACCGACATCGATCCCGGCGAGGTCGCCAAGCAGGTCACCAAGATTCTCGATGGTGCGTCCGGCAAGGACGTCGGGATCAAGGGGCTGGACCTGCCCGCCGAGCAAGTGCCCCACGCACAGACAATCGTGGCCACCGGCATCAGTCTCGACGTGCCCAAGAAGGGGCAGATCGTCGCGCTCGCCACCGCGATGCAGGAATCGCGGCTGCGCAACCTCAACTACGGAGACCGCGACTCCCTCGGCCTATTCCAGCAGCGCCCCTCCCAGGGATGGGGTACCGCCCAGCAGATCCGCGACCCCGTCTACGCGAGCGAGCGCTTTTACAAGGCGCTGCTCAAGGTGGACGGCTGGCAGCAGATGACCGTCACACAGGCAGCCCAGGCCGTCCAGGCATCGGGCTTTCCCGACGCGTACGCGCAGTGGGAGGACCTGTCTACCGCGCTGCAGAAGGCCATCGCCGCCACCTTCCCGAGCACCGGCCAGGACCAGGACGACAAGGAGCCCGACCCCAGCAAGGAGTCCGCCACCGGCTGCGCTCCGGGCAAGGACGGCTCCGGCTTCGGGCGCATCCCCGAGGGGAGCGTCCCGAAGGGATACAAGATCCCCAAGGATGCCGCCCCCAAGGCCCGCAAGGCACTGGACTGGGCGATGCACCAGCTCGGCACGCAGTACCAGTGGGGCGGCACCTGCACCGACTCGCACGGCCCCGACCCGATGGGGCGCTGCGACTGCAGCTCCCTGATGCAACAGGCGTACGCCCACGTTGGCATCAAGCTCACCCGTACCACGTACACACAGGTCAACGAGGGCAAGCCGGTCTCGCCCAGCAAGCTCCAGCCCGGTGACCTGATCTTCAGCCGCGGCACCGCGAGCCGTCCTGAGCACGTCGGCATGTACATGGGCGAGGGCCTCGTGATCGAGGCGCCACGCACATCCAAGCCGGTCCGGATCACTCCGATCAAGGACTGGAACATCCTCGTGGTCCGCCGCGTCCTCTGACGCCGCCCCGCCCGGACACCTCTCCGGGCGGGCCGCCACCGCGGCCACTTCCCGCGCCCCGAGCGCGCCCCTCCTCTTCTCACCTTTCCCGCCGGCCCCTCGCCTGGCCTGCGTATGCAAGGAGCCCCGCTACGCCTATGCCCCTACCTCTCGCAGACCGCCTCATCCAGCTCGCCTTCGACCCCGGTATCAAGCCCCAGGGTGGCGGACTACCGGGTCTGGCCGTCCTGAAGAACGTCGTCAATTCGATCAACATGTTCGGGATCATCGCCGTCGTCGGTGCTCTCGCCATTTCCCTCGGTGTGTGGGCCTGGGGCCACCACAGCGGTGGCCATCAGGCCGAGGCCAACGGAAAGAAGGGCGCGGTCGTGGCCGCGGGCGCCGCTCTCGGCCTGGGTGCCGCGAACGGCATCGTGGCCTTCTTCTCGGGCCTGGGGTCGCAGGTTCAGTAATGCAGAAACGACTCCCCTCCGTCTCCCTGTCCTCCTACGGTGTCGGCTGGTCGGCCAACAAGCGCATCATGATCGTGGCGCTGGTCGTCACCATCCTGCTCGCCCTCGCGGCCACCGTCGCCTGGATGACCGGGAGCGATCAGCAGGGCCAGAACCACGCCGCCCCGTCCCCGGCGAACAGCCCGTCCTCCTCCGAGGCCGCCCCCAAGGCCGCCGCCGGATCAGGGTCGGTGCCCAAGCCGCCGCAGATCGCCGAGCCGGTCGCCTACGCCAAGGCCGCCGCCGAGATGCTGTGGTCCTACGACACCCGCGACACCAGCCGCGACCAGCAACTCGCCGGCATGAACGCGTGGATGTCCAAGGAGACCAAGTACGCCGACTGGAACTCCGTCACCTCTCAGGTCCCCGCCCCGCTGCTGTGGTCGCGGATGGCCGACAACAAGCAGCACGCGACCTCTGCGATCACCGAGGGCCACTATCCCTCCGCGTTCAAGCAGGCCCTGGCCGACGACCCGTCCGCGATCACCGAGGCGTACATCTACGCCGTGACCGTCAATGGCAAGCAGCAGATCGCCTGGCACAAGGGTGGAGCCGGAGCCGAAGAGCGTGCCGTGACTCTCGCGGTGCAGTGCCGGCCGAGCCACGACTGCTCCCTGGTCGCCATCGCTCCGCGCGTCGCGCAGTGACCAGCCCCAACTGAAAGGAGGACCTCCCCATGGGCTTCTGCGACCTCCCCCTCACCGACACGATGTGCTCGGTGGGCGACGCGGTGGATTTCGCGTCCGACCCTGCCAAGGCGATCGGTGACTGGATGGCCAAGAGCGCCGGCGAACTCGCCGCCGCCTCGGCCGACCTGGCCGCCACCGCCGTGAACGTCACCACCAAGGTGGATCTCCACGCAGGCTGGTTCGTCGCCAACTACCAGATGCTCCTGCCGATCGGCTTGATCATCCTGGTCGCCACCTTCTGCGCCCAGCTGGTCAGAGCGGCCATCAAACGCGACGGACAGGCCCTTACCCAGGCGTTCACCGGCACCGCCTCGGGCGTGATCTTCGCCTTCGCGGCCATCGCATTGACGACGGTCGCCATCGAGGTGGTCGACGCCCTCTCGGCCGGCCTGTTCAAGGCAGCGAACCTGGACATCGCGTCCGCCGTGCGCCGCATCGTGAAGGTCCAGCAGATCGCGGCCCTGACCGGGATGGGCTGGCTCGTCACGGTGCTCGCCGGCCTCGGCGCCGCTATCGGAGCGGTCATGTACTGGTGCGTGATGATGGTCCGCAAGGTCGGCATCCTCATCATGGTCACCCTGGCGATCTTCGCCGGAGCGGGCGGCGGATGGGAGGCCGCACGCCGGTGGCGTCGCGGCTGGATCGAGGCCACCGCCACCCTGGTGGTCTCCAAGCTGCTGATGACGATCATCTTCGTGCTCGGTATCGCCGCGATGGGCAAGACCGAGACCAAGGACGGAATCGCCGCCCTCGCCGATGTCATGGCCGGCATCGTCATCATGGTCCTGGTCCTGCTGTGCCCGTACGCCACGTTCAAATTCGTGCACTGGGCAGCCGAGGGCTCCGACGGAGAAACGATCCACCGCGCAGGTGGAGCCGGTGCCCAGCTCGCCAAGCAGCACGCGGAGAAGGCCGGACGCAAGGCCGCCGCGATGGCGGCCACCGCCGGAACCGGCGGTGCGGCAGCCGGAGCGGGCGCCGCCCCGCAGGGCCCCGACGCCGGCGGGGGATTCCCCGGCGACATTGCCTCCAACCCCACCGGCGGATGCAGCGAAAAGCAAGATTCGCCAGGCGGCGGCACGGGTGTTTCGCCCGGCGGCGATGCCGTCAAGTCCGGCCTGGAGAAGGCCGTCCAGCCCCCGCCCACGAGCGTCTCCGACGACACCAGCGGCCAGGTGGGCGGCAGCCAGGGACCGGACGGTTCCGGAGCCAGTGCCGCGTCCGGGCAGGGCGGTGGGTGGCAGTCCACCCCGCCGACCACGACCCAGCCGCCGCAGGGCGCCCCGCCGTCCTCCGGCGCACAGCCCGCCACGGCCAGCGGAGCGGCGCAGCCGCCACCGCCACCGACCGGCCTCTAACTCTCTGCCCGCTTCCCGGGTGCGGGAGGTGCTCCGCATCTCCCGCACCCGGGCTCCACCAGCGCCCCCAGGACCTGCCTCTTGACTGACCTCTCAATAGCCCCGGTCACGGTGAAATTCCCGCACCGGTCCCGCCGCGGCATCCTCCTCGGACTCTCTCTCCCCCAACTAACTCTCGCATCCTGCGCGTTGGCGCTGCTGCTGATGACGGTCGTGTCCACCGGCCTGCTCGGTGCCATCGCTCTGACCCCACTGTGGGCGGCGGTCGCCGCGCTCGTCGCGATCCGACGGCATGGCCGCTCGCTGATCGACTGGGCGCCGATCGTGGCCCGATACGCCGAGCGTCGGCGCACCGGCCAGACGCTCTGGCTCGCCCGGCCCGTCACCCGGCCCCGCCAGGACGGCATCCTGCACCTGCCCGGCACCGCCGCCTCCCTCAAAGTCGTCACCCCCGGCGACTCCGCCAACGGCGCCGCCGCCGTACACGACCCGCATCACCAGACCCTGACCACCATCGCCCGTGTCACCAGCCGCGCCTTCGCCCTGCTCGACCCCGCCACGCAAAACCACAACGTCCACAGCTGGGGACGCGCCTTGGCCGGCATCGCCCGCACCGGGCACATCGCCACCGTTCAGGTCCTGGAGCGCACCGTCCCGGACAGCGGAGACACCCTCACCCGCCACTGGACCCAGAACGGCCAACCCCAGACCCCCGTCGCCGGACAGATCTACTCCGAACTCGTCACCTCGGCCGGCCCCGCCGCCGCACCGCACGAGACCTACCTCGCCATCTCCCTCGACCTCAAGGCCGCCAAGCGCCTGATCTCGCAGGCTGGCGGCGGGCTGCCGGGCGCCTTCACCGTCATGGAACAGACAACCGCCTCCATCTCCCAAGCCGCCCGCGGCGCGGGACTGATGGTGACGGGATGGCTCAGCTCGCGGGAGATCGCCGCGGTCATCCGCACCGCCTACGACCCGAAGGCCCTCGCCGCCCTCCAGCAGTGGTCCGAGAACGGCCGCGCCGAGGCGGACCCCGCAGCCGCCGGCCCCGTCGTCCAGTTCGAGGAGTACGACCGGCTCACCACCGACTCCGCCCACCACGCCACGTACTGGGTGGAGAACTGGCCGCGCACCGAAATGGGGGCGGGGTTCCTCCACGGAATCATGTTCACGGCCGGCGTGCGGCGCAGTCTGTCCCTCATTTACGCACCGCAGGCACTGGAGTCCGCGCTGCGAGACGTCCAGCGAAAGAAGTCCGCCATCATCGCCGACGCGAACGAGCGCGTACGGCGCGGGCAGGTCGACAGCGAGGAAGACTCCGTCGAATACGCCGACGTCAAGACGCGAGAGCGACAGCTCATCGCCGGGCACGCCGACGTCGCCTTGACCGGCCTGGTCACCGTCACCGCCGAGACCGACGCCCTCCTCGACGCCGCCTGCGCCCAGATCGAAACCCACGCCGTCACCTCCGGCGTCGACCTGCGACGGCTCAACTACCAGCAGCCCGACGCCTTCACCCTCGCCGCACTGCCGCTCGCCCGGACCGCCCTGTGACCGGGCCGGAACCACCGCCGCCGTCCCTGCCTCCCGGCAGGAAGGATCACCACCTTTGACCTCTCACCCGCGTCCGGACGACGGGCACCCCTACCTCCGGGCCGCGAGCGCCGGAGTCCGCCACCACACCCGCGCCCAGGCAACCACCGCCCGCACAGCGCCGGCGGATCGCGTGCACCTCGACGTGCTCCATGCTCACCTCACCGCCCTGCACCAGCTCCTCGATCAGCTCGCCGAGACCACCCGGCCACCGCACCCCGCGGCAGGCCGACACCTCAGCAGCGCACACACCCGGCTCTGGCAGGCCACCACCGAGATCCACTCGGCCTTCCACCTGCTGCCCAGCAACACATCGACAGAAAGCGCCGAGGCGAGCGAGTGTCATCCGGAACGGCTGCCGGCGGGACCGCCCGTGCTGACCATCTGCCAGCGCCACCTCGCCGCCGGCCACATCATCCGGCGCAAGACCACCCCCACCGATCTCCGCGCGCACACCACGCTCTGCGCGCGATGAGCACCGTCCGTAGAATCGAGGGCCTCCGATGAGCCACCGGCCCGCCCGCCGCGCCTCCGCGTCTCCCCTGTTCACTCCCCACGGGGGCGACCGGGCCAGCCGCAAAGCAGCCCGCAGCCAGCTGGCCGAAGCCACCGCCAAGGCCCGCGCCGAAGCGGGCCCCCGCCGCTCAGGCAGCGCCCCCGCCGAGCACGACACACCGGCCCCGCTCTATCCCCTGGGCGGACGGCCCGGACCGGCCTCGGCCCGCAAGAACCGGCTGAAGCTGCCCGCGCACCGCATGACGACCGCCGTGGCCGCCGGCGCGTACCCCTTCCTCGCCGAAGGCGGCCTCGGCGCCGAAGGCATCTACATCGGCCGCGACGTCCACGCCGAAGCCAGTTTCGTCTTCGATCCGTTCGCCCTGTACGGAAAGATCGAAGGCTTCACCAACCCCAACATCCTGCTGGCCGGGGTCATCGGCCAGGGCAAGAGCGCGCTGGCCAAGAGCTTCGCGCTGCGCTCGGTCGCCTTCGGCTACCGCGTCTACGTGCCGTGCGACCCCAAGGGCGAGTGGACAGCGGTGGCCAACGCCCTGGGCGGCACCTCTGTTGCCCTCGGCCCCGGACTCCCCGGCAGGCTCAACCCGCTGGACGCGGCACCGAGGCCGCAGAGCGTCTCCGAGGCCGACTGGGTCGGCGAGATCCGCAAGCGGCGCCTCCTCCTGCTGGGCTCCCTCGCCCGAACCGTCCTCGGCCGGGACCTGCTGCCCATGGAACACACCGCGCTGGACATCGCCCTCGACAGCGTCGTCACCCGCGCCGCCGCCACCGGCCGCACCGCACTGCTCGGTGACATCGCCACCACCCTCAACAACCCCGCCACCCTCGACGAGGCCGCCGGGATGATGTCGGGACGGCTCGGCGATTCAGCCCGCGACCTGGCCCACGCCATGCGCCGGCTGATCCACGGCGACCTGGCCGGCATGTTCGACGCCCCCTCCACCGTGACCTTCGATCCCAATGCGCCGATGCTCACCATCGACCTGTCCCGGCTCGGCGGCTCCGGCGACGACACCGCGTTGGTCCTGGCGATGACCTGCGCCTCCGCCTGGATGGAGTCCGCCCTCACCGACCCGCGCGGCGGGCGGCGCTGGATCGTCTACGACGAGGCATGGCGCCTGATGCGCCACGCCGGCCTCCTGCAACGCATGCAGGCGCAATGGAAACTGAGCCGCGGCCTGGGCATCGCCAACCTCATGGTGATCCACCGACTCAGCGACCTGCTCACCGCAGGCGACGCCGGATCACGAGGGCGTGCCCTCGCCGAGGGCCTCCTCGCCGACTGCAGCACCCGCATCATCTACCGGCAAGAAACCGACCAGCTCCACACCGCCGCCTCCCTGCTCGGCCTGACCTCCGTCGAGATGGACGCCATCGCGCACCTCAACCGCGGTCGGGGCCTGTGGAAGGTCGCAGGACGATCTTTTATCGTCCAACACCTGCTCCACACACACGAGTTGTCGCTATTCGACACCGATGCCCGGATGCATTGAGGAAACTCTCACCCCACCAGAACCGCCAGTCACACCACCTTTCTCTTTCCAGCGAGGAGATCGCTATCGAATCCCACCCGACCAACTCCCTCATCCCTCAGCTCGACGAGGATGACCTCACTGCCCTCGCTCACGACATCCAGGAAAACGGGCTCATGCAGCCCATCGTCCTAGACCACACAGGACGCATTCTCGACGGCCGCGGCCGGCTCGCGGCGTGCGAGCGCCTCGACATCGACCCGGCCTTCGTCACATACGACGGTGATGCCCCCGATACCTACAGCCTGTCCGTCAACCTCATACGCCGCAGCTTCACCAAAGGTCAGTCCGCGATGATTACCGTGAAGGCCCGTTCAGTCTTGGGGTATGAGGTCTGTCCCGAGAAGGGACAGGAGCCGTGTCCCGACCCGGGACAAGGCTCTCGTCCCGAGAAGGGACAAACGGTGCGGGACCTCGGGGAGCAGCTTGGGGTCGCCCGAGCCGTGATCGGACGAGCGAGCATCGTCTGGCAATACGCGCCCAATCTCGTTGACGCGGTGATCAGTGGCGCTATGGGCCTGGACGGTGCGTACAACACCGCTCGGGAGAAGAAGGCGCAGACCGACTCTGCGGAATCTCAGCTTGCTCGGCTTCGTGCCGAGGACCCCCGGCTCGCCGACCGCGTGGTCGAAGGGGAGCTGACCTTGCAGGGTGCCTGGGCAGAGCGGAAAGCGCGGATGGAAGAGGACCTGCGGCAGCGCAGGGTCGCCACGCAACTGCTGTGCGAAGTCCTGCCCTCGCTCGCCCAGATCCGAGGCAGCCGTACCTTCGCTCTGTACGACCCTGAGTTCGCTCCGCCCGGACGCGCCGTGACCCGCGAGGTAATCGAGCACGCGGCGACCGCCCTGGCCGAGATGGCGTCGGTGTGGAAGGAGCGCGATCTTCCGTGAGGCACGCCTTCAACCCGGCTCTGCGGAGGATCGCCCTCGAAGCCGCCGAACAGGTCACCACCGACATCGGACGTATCCACACGGCAGATTTCCAAGCAGCGCTGTCCGGGCGCCTGCGCGAAAACAAGGAACTGTACGACGCGGCCATCTACAAGGCCACGCAGGCCATGATGCGCGACTTCGGCGAGCGCCGCAGCCCGCGTCGCCACCACAAGACCGGCGGGCTCTACCACCCCGGGAGTGTCCTCAAGCTCGGCAATGGCATCTGGATGTGGATGAAGGACGCAACGCCCACCGACATGACCCAGTGGGCCCGCCTGTCTTCCCGGAACACCGTCCGCGTCATCAGCGCAGAGGCCGAGAAGCAGCAGTACGCCCTCGACCGCACCGACGCCTTCCGTGAGAACCCGTCCTGCGAGCGGCTCTCCCAACTCGAAGAAGTCGTCTTCCAGTACCGGCAGGGGACCCTCGACGACCTCGCCTTCGACGTGGCCTAGGCCCGCCGCCTCGCTCCTTACCCTTCTGCGCTGTCAGCCTGCGGACCCGGGCCGCTCCGTCACCGGGCCGACCGGATCCGTCGTCACCTCAAAGCGGTGCGAGGTCTACCACCAGTCGGCCGGAGATCGCCCCGGTTGAGGTGCTAGTCACCCCGAACCATCCACGTCAGCATCACCCCCCAAGGAGTCCCCTGAACCACCCCGCCCATTTCAGCGACGCCGACTGGGCCGAATACCAGCAGTGCCAAACCGAGAACGACGACCTCATGGACCAGGTCGCTGATCGCGAGACCCAGCTGGAACACGGACTGATCAACACATACGACGAGTACGACTTCGACTACACCTTCCCCGTCCACCCTGCGCAGCAACACCGTCCAGTACCGCCGTTCCCTCGCGGCACTGCTCCATGCAGGAGCGGCCGTGGACACTGACGGCAAGGACACTCCCAGCGCCCTCCCCGACAGCGAGCACCTCGTACCTGTCGACACCTCGCTATTGGCGCCCCTCCCCGAGCACCGCGACGTGAACACCGGGTGGTGGCAGGAGCTGTGGCGCCGCCACACACACATCACCATGCCCCTGCGGCAGCGCGGGCTGAAGTGCGACATCGAGGTCGGGCTGAGCGCGTTCCTGGTGCACGTCGCGCTCCCCGACGACAGCTACCTGATCATTGCCCCGCCGCAGGAGCCAGCGTCCAACCGTTCGCCGGGGGATCCGGAGGGCTGGATCGTCACCCGCCAACACGGAGACGATCATGCGCTGTTCGAGCTGATCTACGACTCAACCCCCTCCACGGACCCCGGCGCCCTTGGGAGGCCCGAATTCCGCAATGGCGGCAGCGCCTCGCACTTGATCGAGGCCATCGACCAGCGGCTCGCCCAACTCGGGCTGCTTCCCACGCCGACCGGAAGCCCACTCACGTCCACAGCCCCGCGCCCCCGCGCCCACCAGGCCCGGCACGAGGCCACCGACAGAAACGGCCCCGCCGCCTACGTCTACGGCGACGCCGTCCTGGCTCTCACCGACCGCCTCAACGGAGCCGAGTCGCATGCCGAGGCAGCCGCGCTACTGCACCAGGTCCTGGATCCGACCCAGGGCCTTCTGGGGCGGCTCGGAGAGTTCTTCGAAGCAGCGGGTGAGAAGGCCAAGGAAGCCGAGCAGGACGACGGCTTCGATCTGTCGGACGACCTGGCTCACGCCGCTGCCGAGATCCGCGCCCTCGGAGAAGATCTTCACGTGGCCGAGGACCGGATGCGATCCCTCACTACACCCCCGCAGGCACACCGGCCAGCAGCGCTCCCGGCCCACGCACCGCCTCTGCCCCTGCCGGCGCTTCCTCCCGCTCGTCCACGGCACACACGCTGATGCCGCCACCCCCGCCCCCGTCACCCCAGGAGCCCATGCCCACCCGAAACGCCGACCTGTCCGCCTTCGCCACCGGCCTGGCCGAGCGCCTGCCCGGAGCCTGGACGATCACGCACCAGGCCCACGCCGAGTACGAGGACCAGTTCCCCACAACCAACCGGCTCTGGGACGTCGGCCACGTCGGCTACATCGTCAGCAATTACGTGCTCTCCCACGACGCCCTCCTCCACGGTCCCGAGAACCAGCAGCTCTATGTGTCCGACCGGCCGCGGTATCGCCACCAGTTCGTGGTTGCGCCGCTCGAACCGGACGGGGATGGCATCAAGCCTCACCACTTCGCCGGTGTTGATGAGCCCAACGGCATCGTTGTCCCCAACGACCCCGCACGCGCCGCTGCCCACGTCGCCCGCCGGGTACTCCCCCGCTACCAGCACGCCCTGCACAAGGTTCTCCGCAACGCGGCGGACCAGCCCGAGCCCCCGCACCGGCTCGGCCCTCCGCAGGTCTCCCAGGTCCTCACCTTGACGCTATACGCCGACGGGGCCTTGGGCGCCCCCTACAAGAGCGTGCCGCCTGATGCCCGCGCGACGCTGTACGCCCACGGCTTTCAGTACACCCCGCACCAGGCCGCATTCCTCCTCCCCGCCTCATACGGCGAGAGCGGTCGCGCACTGCTGGTCCAGGCCGTGGCCCAACAGCTCACGGCCGAGGGCATCGGTGTAAACCTTCGCCATTCCGCCCCCACCACCAGCCCTGGCCTTCCGCCGGCAGCGGCGGGGACCGTCCGCGCGCACCACCGTTGATCCTCGCCCGCTCGTGTCCCACGGAGTTCTTCTGCTTCCCGACTTCGACGCCATGAGCCAGCTGCACAATCTGGCCGAGCGCATCCATCACGCGGCCAACGAACTGCCGCACACCGCCGCCACACAGTCGGCCAGTGACAATCTCGACGCACTGGACGAGAGCGTCCGCGAGATCGCCGGTCTGTTCACCCACGTCGCGACCGCCGCCGCGTACGCCGATCGTGAGGCGAAGGGCCACCCCGGGCAACAGGCCGGGGCCACCCAGTGCAGGGTCACCGCGCTGACGCACACCGTGGGCACTCTCGGCCGTGCCCTGGCCGATCTCGGTGAAGCCGTCGCCCACGCCGGGGGCCTGCGCCAAGCGGCCCGCCTTTCGCCCTCATCGGATCGCGTCGGTACCCAACGGTCCACGGGCTCTGAGCTGGATGACCGGCTCGACAGTGCCCGTCGGCACCTCAACAAGGCGGGCCGCCAACTGCTCACCGACGCAATGCGACTCACCCCGCCGCGCACCGCCCACAGCCCGCAGGCTCCATCTGCCGCACCCGTTGCCCAACGGCCCGCCGCACCCTCGGCCGCCTCCCCCCGCAGTCACTGATCCCGCCCCCGCCCCGAAGAATTCTGGAGCCCCCTATCCGCATCGCCCGTCGCACTCTGCCGCTGATCGTCTCCGCCGCCTGTCTCGCCCTGGCCCTGACCGGCTGCGCCAACAACAGCGCCAACCCCGGCAACGAGAAGGCTCCCAACGCCAGCGCCACCACCGCTCCGAAGCCGACGCCCGCCCTCAGCGCCGCCCAGGCCCGAGACGTCATCACCAACTATTCGAAGATCAACAACAGGGCCAACGCCACACGCGACCGCGCCCTGCTCGACACCGCCGAGGACGGCCCGCTGAAGGCGATGTCCCTCTCGGACTACACCGAGACCGAGGGCCTGCCCAAGGCCGACCGCAAGCCGTACAAGCCGTGGTCCTACGACACCGCGCGCGCCAAGCTGTACATCCCGCGCCTGGCGCCCGGACAGGACCGCTGGTTCGCCGCCGCGCTCTCCAACCGGCAGGACAAGCCCTCCCGCCTGGCCGTCTTCGCCGAACGTCCCCAGCACCAGCGCTGGGAGATGGTCTCCGTCGTCGACCTCGACAGCAAGCAGCTGCCGAACGTCGCCCTGGACCAGGACGGCTACGCGACGGCCGTCGCCGCCAATGACAACAAGCAGCTGGCAGTCGGCGCCGACCTTCTGCGCACCGCGGTCCTCGACAACTTCGCCACCGGCGGCACGAATACCGGGACGAAGGTCTTCGAGCCGACCACGGCGAGCAAGCAGCAGATCATGGTCCACGACAAGACCGGCACCCGGTTCGGGGACCAGGGCACCACCGTGTTCGCCGGTGGCACCAACCGCTACAAGGATGCCCACGCGCTCAAGACCACCGACGGCGGCGCCCTGATCCTCTTCTCCCACACGCACACCCAGACCGACGCCGTCGCCCACTCCGGTCTGCAGCTCAACCCCGGCAAGGACGACCGGGCCTGGCTCCACGGCGTACCGCGCCGCTCCATCCAGTACACGTTCGTGTGCAACGACGCGGCCACCGTCCCCGCAAAGGCCGCCCCGTCCCGGCTCATCGGCTACACCTGCGCCCGCACCGACGCCTCCGGCCCGCCGGTTGCCTCCGGATGGTCGGAGCGCGCGTAGCCCACGGAGGTGCCCTTGCCCCACCTTGACCTCACCGGATTCGTGCAGGCCCTCGGCGCCCGGCTGCCCGGCCGGTGGCGAGCCGACGCCCACCCCACCCCGCTGGCCGAGGATCCGGCCAGCGACCGTATCTGGGACTCCGGCCCCCTCGCATACATCGCGTTCCGTCCCGCACCGGCTCACCGCTCGGTCCTCACCTCGGTCGGCGGGGCCCAGCTGTACGTCACCGAACACCCCACCCGGCGGAACCAGTTCGTCGTGGCCCCGCTGTTTCCCGCCGGAACCGGTCACCGCCATACCGTCGGCGTCACCGCCCCGCGGGGCATCACGGTTCCCGCGGATCCGGCCCGCGCCAGCGCGGCGGTCCACCGCCGTCAGCTGTTCGACTTCCGCGTCGCGTCGATGATGGTCCAGAGCAGGGCGGGCGCCGGACCGCACCTGCCCGTCGACATCAGCCTCGGCAGGGACGACTTCCGCCTCGATCCCGCGTCCGGCCAGTGCTACCTGCCCGCGACGGTCAGCAGCGAAGACGCCATCCAGCGCACCCAACAGGTAGCGCGGCGACTGGCCGAGCTGCGATTCAGCCCCACGTTCGCGGTAGCCAAGCACAACGCCGCCTCCGCCCACGGAGCGCAGACCGCCAGTCCGACCGCCCCAGCCGCCCCCGCGCCCGGTCCAGCCCCCCGCGCGCCGCGCATCGCACTGACCGGCGGCGAACCCCGGCACCCCGCCACACGCTGCCAGTCCCTCCTCATTCCCCGGAGTCTTCCCTGTCCCCGCACGCCACGCCTCTGATCACCGTCGTCATCGCCAGCCGCCTGCGCGAGGACCGGCTCGGCTACCTAGCCGCCATGCACGCCAGCCTCACCCGGCAGTCCGTGCCATGGGAGGCCCTGATCGCGCTCGACGGGATCTCACCCGACCGGCTGCCCGCCGCGCTCGCGCAGGACCCGCGCGTCCGCACCCTGGCCCTGCCCCGCCCAGTCGGTGCCGCCTGCGCCCGTAACCTCGCCCTGGCCCAGGTCCGTACCCCCTATACGAACTGGGCGGACGACGATGACGAATTCACCGACGATGCCATGTCCATGCGGCTGAACGCCCTGGAAGCGGCCGGGGTGGGCTGGTGTGCCGGATGGAGTGAAGACCTCCATCCCGACGGGTCCACCCGACTGTGGCGATGCCCCACCCCGCCCGGCCGGCACAAGGCCGGCGACGTGTGGACGTACTGGAAGTCCCCGGCGGACACCATCCCGATCGGGCCCACCACCATCCTCGCGCGCACCGACCTCGTCCGCGCCGCCCCGATGGGCGGCCTCGTCCAGGGCGAGGACTATTGCACGGCCGTCGGCATCTCGAATCTGGCCCCCGGGATCTTGTTGCCTGCCGCTGTGTACAGATACCGCAAGCACACCGGCCAGCTCACGGCCCAGCCCGGATACGACCAGCTGGAGGCGGCGGCCCGCGAGCACGCCTGGCAGTACGGCCGCAGCCTGCGCGACGCCCTGCGCACCCACCAGCCGAGGTCCGCCTCGACACCCGACCGCCGGAGCCTGCCGCAGGACCGCTGCCTCGCGCGCACCGCTGACCTCTAGACGAGTCATTCCGAATGCTGACGGTGTGTCCGGGAACGCAGACAGGGCGTCCAAGATCGTTGTGTGACGAACAACCTAGACGCCCTGCTGACCGCACTTTACGTGAAGATCGACGACGAGATCGGAGGCACCCGGTGGCTGGGCAGACCGCCGCAGCTGACGGATTCCGAGCTTGTTTGCCTCGCCGTCGCACAGGCGCTGCTGGGCTTCACCTCGGAGTCGCGGTGGCTGCGGTTTGTGGACTCCCGTCTGGGGGCGATGTTCCCGTACGTGCCCAAGCAGCCGGGTTGGAACAAGCGGCTGAGGGCCGCGTTGCCGCTGGTCAAGAAGGCGATACGGCTGCTGGCAGTGGACACGGACTTCTGGTTCGACCCGCACTGGATCGTCGACTCCACGCCGGTGGAGTGCGGTCGCTCGCGTCCGACGGTGAAGCGGTCGGACATGGCCGGCTGGGCCGGTTACGGGTACTGCGCCAGCCACAGCCGGTTCTTCTGGGGCCTGCGCCTGTTCCTGGTCTGCACCCCGACCGGGATGCCGATCCTGTGGGCCCTGGCGAACCCGAAGATCGACGAGCGGGAGGTACTTACCGCGATGCTCGACCGTGAACCGGAGACGGTTACGGACCGTCCGGGATTGCTGGTGATCTCGGACAAGGGTTTCGCCTCCAAGGAGTTCGAAGCCGATCTGGCCTTGCGGGGCGCGGAGTTGTTGCGGCCGTCGTTCAAGCGCGAGAAGAAGCGCAGGGGCGAGAGCCTCCTCAAGTCGGTGAGACAGCTCATCGAGTCGGTCAACGACACCCTCAAAGGCCAGCTCGACCTGGAACAACACGGCGGGCGGACCTTCGAGGGCGTCGCTGTTCGCGTCGCCCAGCGCATCCTCGCGATGGCCGCAGCGATCTGGCACAACCACCAGACCCGCCAGCCGATCACACGGTCACTGATCGCTTACGACCACTGATCATTCGGAATGACTCGTCTAGTGGTGGCGGGCGGGAGCGGTGGTGCGGGGTGGCGGTGTGGGCGGTGTGGTGTCCACGGCGGGGCGCGGGCGGGCCCGTGGGCGGGGGACGCGGTGCGGCGGCAGCACGGCGACGGTTGCGCCGAGGTCTTCGGCCGCCTCGTGCACTTCGTGGGCGAGGAAATCGAGCTGCCGGCCGAGTGCGGCGAGGCGGGCGGCGACCTGCCGGCCCTGCACCGTCTCCAGTGCGGTGGCGAACTGGCCTGCGGTGTCGACGAGTTCCTTCAGGCGGATCATGGGGCCCGCGTTGTAGCCGCGCTGGGTGACGGTGAGTAGTGCGTTGGAGACGTCGCCGGCGGCCTGGGCTTCGACGACCTCCCGGATGAGGTCCTGCGGCGACACCTCGGGGGCGGGCTCGGGGCGGTTGAACCGGGAGACGTCCGCGCGCAGTACGCCGGGCGGAACTGCGGCGGGCAGTGCCTGCCCGGCTTCGTATTCGTGGGCGTAGTGCCCGATGACCTGAAAGCCGGGTGCGTCCGGGTCGCCCCGTAGGGCGATCACCGTGGTGTCCTCGTCCTCGACCAGGTAGGCGAGGGTGATCGGCTGGCCGTCCGCGGCGTACCACGACTCGATCAGATCCAGTTCGCCGCGACGGCGCGCGGCCTGGGCCCGCTCGGTCCACCGCTGCTGTTCCTCGCCGGCCAGCGGGGGCTGGGGTTGCTGGTGCTGATCGGCGAGGTTGGTGGCGATGAGGCTGTGGTCCGCCCAGGCGCTGAGGTGCGGCCACAGCGCCTTGTGCTGCGCGCGTTCGGCTGCCGACCCGGGGGCGGCGGGGAGGTCGAGGGCGCGGCGGACCTCGGAGGCGGAGGCGGCGAGACTGTCCAACACGGCTTGCCACCCAGCGGTGTGCGAGGCGGGCGGCAGCTCGTCGAGCGCCCGGTGCGCGGCGTCAAGCAGTACGTCTGCGTACGGGGCGAGGTAGGTGGTGTACGCCTCGACCGCTGCCTGGTCGCGGTGGGCGCGGGCGGCTACCGCGGCGCTCGGGTGAACGGTGCGCCCGGAGCGGTCGCGTGTCAGGTCGAGCGCGGTCTCGGCCTCGGTGTCGATGACGGACATCCGTAGGCGGAAGTCACGCGCTCGGTGCGCGGCGTCGGCTACCGCGGGCGGGGGACTGCCGGGGGCCGGCCCGGTGGTGGGCTTCACCGGGACCGTCCGGAGCCCGAGGCCGTCAAGTGGACAGTCGGTGCGTAGGTGGGCTTCGGCGGGATCGGCCGGGCCGAAGGCGCCGAGGTCGTGGGTGGCACACTGCGCTGCGTGGTTCGGCCGGTGGCGGCCTGCACCAGCCGGGTGCGACGCTCCCCAAGCCCGTCCGGCAGGACCGGGCGTGGTGGCCTGGCCGGGGCAACGGGTTCGAGGACCATGTCAGCCTGCACGGCATATCCTTGACGGCGCAGATCAGTTACGGCTTGACGCGTGCGGCGGGGGCCGTCGCGCTCGGGTTCGCTGAGCCGATACAGCCCGGGATGGGTGGGGACGGGTTCGAACTGCTCGCGGGTGAGATACCAGTCGGCCAGATGTGGGGGCAACTCACGTGAGGCGGCGGCGACGAAGCCCAGGTCGGGGTGGGTACCGAAGCGGAAATGATCAGACAGGGGGGAATCCTTTTCTTCTACGACGTCAGAGATGCGCGTTCGCCAGCTTGGTGGTGGCGGGCTGGGCCGGGCGGGAGGTGAGCAGACGCGGGCTGGGCGCGGACAGGGCCATGGGCCCGCCGGGAACGGCGGCGCGGGCTTGGCGCTCGAACGCCTCGCTGTCGGCAAGCCATGTTTCGATCGCCGGCAGCACGGCGGCGCCGAGCTCGCTGCGGATCTGGCTCCACTCGCGGGCCGGCAGGACCGCGGGGGTGGAGTAGAGCTCCGCGCGCAGGTTGTTGAACTGAGCCCAGGTGTCCTGACTGCTGGCGAGTGCCTCGCGCAGCCGGGTCAGGGCGGCAGCGTCCTGCGGCCAGGGACTCGCGGCGGGTCGGCACCGGGTGAGCAGAGTCGGCGTGTGCTGGAGGACGTCGCGGAAGGAGAGCCAGGCGTGGTCGGCGAACACGCGCTCCATCTCCGGCTGCAGCCGCGAGTTGGCGAGCGGCACACCGTCGCTGTTCCGCCCGGATTCCTTGATCGCCTGCAGAGTTTCGTGCTCCGGGCGGATCCGGTTCAACGCGGTCATGACGGTGTCGATCCGGCGGTGGTGCAGGGCCCTGCGGTAGTTGGGCAGGAAGGTGTGGGCGACGGCGCGTGCGGCGAGGTCCGGTGCGGCGGGCAGCGCGAGGCTGCGCGGCGCGTTCGGCTCGTCCCAGTTGTCGTCGTACTCCTCGGTGGCGAAGGCGCCCACGAGATAGCCGCTGGCGTGCCCGGGGCGTTCGATCAGCAGCAGCTCGGTGCCGGCGTGGTTGTTCAGCATGACCGCGCACGGGACGCGGTCGTGGAGCATGGCCTGAAGGAGGTCTCCGCTGTCCCACAGGGCGCCGACGAGGTCCTCCTGCCAGTGCTGGCGGGGGTAGATCTCCAGCTTCGCGCTCCAAGTGCCGGGCAGCCGGGCGGCGATCTCCTGGCCGGTGTCGCCGAGGTAGGGACGGCTGCTGGTGGTGATGCTCACGCCGCGTTCGTGAGCGCCGTGCACCAGGGCGCTGGCGGTGTCGCGAGCTGCCTGCGCGTCACTCAGAGGTGAGGCGAAGGCGCCGTCGGGCAGACGGCTGAACCCGGCCTCCCGCAGCACGTCGCGGGCTTGGAGGAAGCTCTCGCCGGTTGCGATGGCGACGAGGCCGTGGGTGTGGCTGGTTGAGAGGATGAGTTCCGCATCGGGCGGGTTGGTCATGTCGGTGGTCCTAGACGAGTCATTCCGAATGATCAGTGGTCGTAAGCGATCAGTGACCGTGTGATCGGCTGGCGGGTCTGGTGGTTGTGCCAGATCGCTGCGGCCATCGCGAGGATGCGCTGGGCGACGCGAACAGCGACGCCCTCGAAGGTCCGCCCGCCGTGTTGTTCCAGGTCGAGCTGGCCTTTGAGGGTGTCGTTGACCGACTCGATGAGCTGTCTCACCGACTTGAGGAGGCTCTCGCCCCTGCGCTTCTTCTCGCGCTTGAACGACGGCCGCAACAACTCCGCGCCCCGCAAGGCCAGATCGGCTTCGAACTCCTTGGAGGCGAAACCCTTGTCCGAGATCACCAGCAATCCCGGACGGTCCGTAACCGTCTCCGGTTCACGGTCGAGCATCGCGGTAAGTACCTCCCGCTCGTCGATCTTCGGGTTCGCCAGGGCCCACAGGATCGGCATCCCGGTCGGGGTGCAGACCAGGAACAGGCGCAGGCCCCAGAAGAACCGGCTGTGGCTGGCGCAGTACCCGTAACCGGCCCAGCCGGCCATGTCCGACCGCTTCACCGTCGGACGCGAGCGACCGCACTCCACCGGCGTGGAGTCGACGATCCAGTGCGGGTCGAACCAGAAGTCCGTGTCCACTGCCAGCAGCCGTATCGCCTTCTTGACCAGCGGCAACGCGGCCCTCAGCCGCTTGTTCCAACCCGGCTGCTTGGGCACGTACGGGAACATCGCCCCCAGACGGGAGTCCACAAACCGCAGCCACCGCGACTCCGAGGTGAAGCCCAGCAGCGCCTGTGCGACGGCGAGGCAAACAAGCTCGGAATCCGTCAGCTGCGGCGGTCTGCCCAGCCACCGGGTGCCTCCGATCTCGTCGTCGATCTTCACGTAAAGTGCGGTCAGCAGGGCGTCTAGGTTGTTCGTCACACAACGATCTTGGACGCCCTGTCTGCGTTCCCGGACACACCGTCAGCATTCGGAATGACTCGTCTAGAAGTGCACTGAAAATGTTGGGTTCTGGACCCGTCCTGGGTGGGATGGGGCCAGAATCGTTTTCATGCAGGGGGACTGGGCCGGGGAGCCGGTCGGGGCGGATGTGTGGGAGACCTGCCGGGAGCTGATCCCGGCCGGGAGCGTGTTCGCGTTCTTGGCCGAGCACCGCGAGACGCTGTTCCCCAGGTCGATGTTCGCGGACATGTACCCCTCGGCCAACGGCCGGCCGAGTATGCCGCCGCAGGTGCTGTCCGCCGCAGTGGTACTGCAAAGCCTGTACGGGGTCTCGGACTTCGATGCCGTCCAGGAGTTGCGGTGCGACCTGCGGTGGAAGGCGGCCTGCGGTCTTGGACTGCACGACACCGCCTTCGACCCCTCCTTGCTGACCTATTTCCGTCGTCGCCTGCAACGCTCGGCGGATCCGAACCGGATCTTCACCAAGGTCAAGGAGGTCGTGGCCGCGACCGGTGTCCTCAAGGGCAAGCACCGCCGGGCGCTGGACTCCACCGTGCTGGACGACGCGGTGGCCACCCAGGACACCGTCACCCAGCTCGTCGCCGCGATCCGGCAAGTGATCCGCGAGGTCCCCGGCGCAGGCGAGGTCGTCTCGCGGTGGTGCACCGCCCACGACTACACCGACCCCGGCAAGCCCCGCATCGCATGGAACGACGAGGCCGCGCGGGCCGACCTCGTCGACGCCCTGGTCAGCGACGCCCTGAACCTGCTCGGCCGGCTCCCCGAGCAGGAACTCGGCGAGCGCGCGGCCCAAGCCCTCGCCCTGCTGGCCCTGATCGCCGGGCAGGACGTGGAACCCGTCGAGGGCTCCGACGGCCGGGACGGCCGCTGGCAGATCACCAAGGGAACCGCCCACGACCGCGTGGTCTCCACCGTCGACCCCACCTCCCGGCACATCCACAAGAACCGAAGCCGCCACCAGGAAGGCTTCCGCGCGCACGCCGCCTTCGAGCCCGAGGCCGGACTGTTCACCGAGGTCACCCTCACCGCCGGAAGCGGCGCCGACAACCACGAAGCCGCCGTCGCCGAGGACCTCCTCGCCGACGAGGACCAGGACCTGACGGTGCTGGGCGACGCCGCCTACGGCACCGGCGAGTTACGCGAGAACCTCCAGGCGGACAGCCACACCCTGGTCATCAAGCCCCCACCGCTGCGGCAGACCATCCCCGGCGGCTTCACCGGCGACGACTTCCAGGTCGACACCTCCGCCGGCACCGTCACCTGCCCGGCGGGCAACACCGTCACCCTCGGCCGCCCCCTCAAAGGCGGCAACCGCCAGGCCCAGTTCAAGAAACTCTGCCGCGACTGCCCCCTGCGCGAGCGCTGCACCACGTCCAAGACCGGACGCGTCTTCAGCGTCCACCCCCAATACGACACCCTCAAAGCCGCCCGACACCAGGCCGCCACCAGCAAGGAATGGCAGGACGAGTACCGCCGCTGGAGACCACCGGTCGAACGCGCCATCGCCTGGCTCGTCGCCCGCGGCAACCGCCGGGTCCCCTACCGAGGCGTCCTCAAGAACGACACCTGGCTCCACAACCGCGCCGCCGCCCTCAACCTCCGCCGACTCATCAACCTCGGACTCACCCGCACCAGCGGCACCTGGACACTCACCCCTGCCACCACATAGGCCAGCCGGGGATGTCCCATCCCGATCCAGCCGAGACCCAAGACAAGATTTTCAGTGCACTTCTAGGCACCGCTCTCTAAGAGAAAGCACCCGTTGTCCCTGACCGCCCCTCCGGCCCCGGCACCGCGCATCACCTATGGCGCGGTGCTGGGCAGCCCGTACGTCGTCCGCCTGCTCGGCGGCACCCTCACCGGCCGCCTCCCCAACGGCATGGTCCCGGTGGCCATCCTCTTGTGGGTCACCGCGACCGGAGGCAGCATCGCCTTCGGCGGGCTGCTCAGCGCCCTGTACGGGCTGGCCTCTTCTGTGGCGCAGCCGGTCAAGGGGCGCCTGATGGACCGCCACGGGCAGACGGCCGTGCACCTCCCCGCCGCGCTGCTCAACTCCGCACTCCTGGTGGCCCTGCCCCTGGCGGGCCCGCACGGTGGGCCGGCCCTCGCCACGGCGATCGTGGTCGCCGCCGGCCTGAGCGCGCCATCATTGGAGGCTGGGCTACGGGCCCTGTGGCCGAGCGTGCTGCCCGACCCCCGGCTGCGGCACGCCGCGCTCGCCCTCGACACGGGCACTCAGGGCCTGCTGTACATCGTCGGCCCGCTGCTCGTCGCCGCGCTCGCCTCCGCGCACAGCCCGTCACTCGCGCTCGCCGCCAGCGCCGTCCTCGGCCTGGCCGGTACCGTCGCCGTCGCCCTCACGCCGCCCTCCCGGCACTGGCGCCCCGCACAGTCCGCAAGCAGGGGCCCCGGACCGCAGCGGCGGCTGACCAGCCCCGGCCTGGTGCTGCTGTTCGTCTCGCTGACCGGGGTCGGGTTCGCGATCGGCGCCATGAACGTGTGGGCCATCGCCATGGCTAAGCAGCACGGGCAGGACATGCTGTCCGGGATCATCCCAGCCGCGTTCTCCACCGGCAGCTTCCTCGGCGGCCTCCTCTACGGGCGCCGTGCCCAGGCCGGCACCGCCACCGGGCGCCTGGTCATCGCAGGCGGCGCGTTCCTGGCCGGGTGGTTGCCGCTCCTTGCCCTGCTGGGCCCGTACACGGCCACGACCGCGGTCGTCGTGCCCGGCGCGTTCCTCACGGTCGTGGTCGCCTGCGCCTACCAGGCCACCGACGCCCTCGCCCCCGCAGGCCGCACCAGCGAGGCGTACGCGTGGCTGATCCTGTCGATCGGCGCCGGACAGTCCGCCGGCACCGCGCTCGCCGGACGCCTCGCCGAGCACCCCCTCGACAGCGCCGCGCTCCCCGCGGTCGGCGCCGCCTTCGCGCTTGCCGTCCTGCTCGCCGCGCGCTCCCACACCGTCCCCGCCCGATCCCCCGGCGCGGGCAACGCCGCCGCCTCACCCCGAGCTACATATCACCACCCCAACTCAACGTCCAGCAAACACACTTGAGGAGATCGCCTACGGCTGTCGTTGGTACACCCGGCTATCAGAACGTGCGGACAGGCGAGTCAGGTAGCTGCGGGGCGGTGAGGCCCGCCCTGGAGCATGTCGGCAGTCATTGCCCATCGTTCGTGGTCCAGCCACGCACCGTTGATGTGCTGGAAGCTCCGAGCCTGCCTCGCCTTCGCCCAACACCCCACCGCTTTCCCGCCACCACCGATAGGAGATCCGCCGTGCCCGAAGCACCAGCAGAGCCGTTCATGACGATCCGGCACACCATCACCGGCGAGATCACCACCACCGGCTACAACGCCGCCGCCCGGCGGATCCTGCTCCAGGACGGCTTCGAAGAGACGCCAGGCTGCGTCTGCCGAGCGGCGGAACCCGGTACGGAGCGGACGCACGGGCCTGCTCGGCGGCCAGCGAGCTGCTCGTCTCCGGCCATCCCCTGCACCTGCGCCGAGCCCTCGGTCGGCCGGTGAGCGTCGACGGTGCGCCCCGGTTGGCCCGGTCGCCGATGTCGGCACAGTCCGTGGTCGCTTCGAGAGCGGCCAGCCTCTCCAGCTCATCGCCAACCCCGCCCACACCCGCACCTGTTGAAGGGGCCTCGTTTTGACCACCCCCGGAACGCCTACCAGTCCGGCGCGCACCAAGGGCGGCGAACTACGGGCCAAGGTGGCCCGACTGCTGGCCGACCGGCCGGCGGACACGCTCACCATCGGGGACATGGCCAGGCAGTTGGGCCACTCCCACGGCGCCGTCCGCAACGCCGCCCTCACCCTGGTGCGACGCGGCGAGGCCGACCAAGGCGGAACCGGGCAACCGGAGTTCCGCGCGAACGCGAAATCCGCCGCAGCCGCGCAGACTGCTGTGATCAGCCCACCGGGCACCCGCTCTCCCCGCGCCCAGGCGTGCACGGCCCGCACGACCATTCCCGCGGCAGCCACGCCCAGGCAGACCGGCCCGATCCGCCGCGCGGGGGGCCAGGTCTACCACCCCCGGGAGCTGGCCGATCTGCCTGACGTCGAGGCGTTGAATCGCTTGCGCGACGCCGAGGTGCCGGTGCTGCTCTACGGCCCTCCGGGCACCGGCAAGACGAGTCTGGTCGAGGCGGCGTTCCCGGACCTGCTCACCGTCGCCGGTGACGGCGACACCACGGTCGGCGACTTGATCGGCGAGTACACGCAGGCCGACGCGGGAGGCTACGTCTTCCAGTACGGTCCGCTGGTCACCGCGATGACCGAGGGCCGTGCCCTGCTGATCGACGATGCCACCTTGATCTCACCGAAGGTGTTGGCGGCGCTGTATCCCGCGATGGACGGGCGCAGGCAGATCCAGGTCAAGGCCCACAAGGGCGAGACCATCAAGGCCGAGCCGGGCTTCTACGTGGTGGCGGGCCACAATCCCGGCGTCCACGGGGCGGTGTTGTCGGAGGCGCTGTCGTCCCGGTTCAGCGTGCAGATCCAGATCGGCACGGACTACGACCTCGCCCTGGCGCTGAGGATCGATGCCCGGGTGGTCCGGGTCGCCCGGAACCTCGCCCGCCAGGTCGAACTCGGCGAGTTGGGCTGGGCCCCCCAACTGCGGGAACTGCTGAGCTACCAGAAGACCGAGGCCGTCCTCGGCACCAAGGCCGCGCTCGCGAACCTCGTCGGCATCGCTCCTGTGGAGGATCGCGACGCCGTCGCCGACGCCGTCATCAAGGCTGTCGGCGTCAAGAAGATCGCGCCCCTCACCCTCGGCAAACAGCTCTCCGCCTCGGCCGTCCGGCAGCCCCCGGGCAGCACCGGCTCCGCGCACCGGGGCCTCTCGCGATGAGCGCCCACCACCACGTCCAGTCCCGCGCCACCACGCGGGACGACGACGCCGACCTCGCGCGCTGGGACGACGACGGCGCCCCGCCCGCGCAATCCCGTTCCTCCCCGGCCGCGTGGCTGCGCGTGGGAGCCGAACTCGGCGATCGGCTGGTCGCCCTCTCCGGCCGCCAGGACCTCCTCGTCACCTGCCGCCCCGGCACGCGCAGCGGCGCACCGGCCGCGTTCTTCCCCACTCTGGGCGAGGTCGAGTTCGACGCCGGCCTGTTCGCCCCGCTCCAGCCCCACGAGATCCATCCGCGGATCGTGGGCGACGAGGAGCGGTATCCCGCCGCCTGGGGAGTGTTCGTCCACGAGGCCGCGCACGCGGCCCACTCCGTCTGGACACAGCCTGCCGGAGCGAACCCCCGTGTCGTCGAGGCCGCGCTCCTGCTGGAGGAGAGCCGTATCGAAGGCGCACACCTGATCACGCGGCCCACGGACCGCACGTACCTGCGCACCAGTGCCCGAACCCTGGTCATGCCCGACATCGCCCACCCCACCCTCCAGGGCATCGAGCACGCCGCTGGCGTGGCGGCCCTGGTCCTCGGCCGCCGTGACGTCGGCATCCTGGACGCCGGCGAGGCCCGGGCGGTCGCCGATCTGTGCGAAAAGGTGCTGGGCGCAGACCTGCTGGCCACGCTCACCCGCATCTGGACCACAGCCCACCAGTGCGCCGACGACGACGCCACGACCATGCTCGCGCACGGTCAAGAATGGTGCGACGCTCTGGACATCGCGGCCCCTGCCCTGCCCGTGCCGGAGAACCTCACCGATCTGCTGTCCGGCGCCGTGGGGGTCGTCATGGGCAGCACGGCCGCCACCGACGCCGCCGACCTCGCGGCACAGGATGCAGCGGCCAACGCCGTGGCCGCGCAGTCCAAAGCGCAGGCTCGGGACCGCGCCCAGCGGGCCGGCCAGCGACGCAAAGCCGCCGCCACCGCCAAGTCGGTCTTCAACGCCCGTGGCACCACCGTCACCCCCGACGGCAAACCGTCGCCCCGCGACAACCCGGTCACCGGCACCCGCAGGCCCACCGCCGCCGAGCAGAGTGCCGCCGCGCGCCTGAGCCGCGCCCTGCGTGCCGCCGCCTACCGCGAGCGGACCGAGGAGCGGACCACCAGCCCCACCCCGCCCGGCCGCCTCAACATGCGCGCGGCCCTCGCCCGCGACGCTCAACGCGCGGCCGGGTCGGTCCCCACCGCGGAACCGTTCACCCACACCCGCCGCCGCAACTCCCCCACCCCACCGCTGCGTGTGGGTATCGCCGTCGACGTCTCCGGCTCCATGCGTGCCGCCTGCGCGCCCGTCGCGTCCGCTGCCTGGATCGTGGCGCGCGCAGCGGCCCTGACCGACCCCGACTCCCTTACCGCCACCATCGCCTATGACAGGCACCTGACCGCATTGATCCGGCCCACCCACCGAGCGCCAGAGCGCGTGACGACGTTCGCAACCAACGGCGGCCACCACAACCTCGGCGACGCCATCGACGCACTCGACCACGGCCTCGAACTCAGCCGTCACGGCGCCGGCCGCCTCCTCGTGATCGTCACCGACGCCCGGTACGGCAGCGACGAAACCGCTCAAGCCGTCACCCGTGTCAAGCAGCTCACGACCGCTGGCTGCGCCGTGCTCCAGCTCACCCTCACCGCAGAGTCCCGCCACTTGCCGGGGGCCACCTTGCTGCACCTGCCCCGGCCCTCCAGCGCTCCCGTCGCCATCGCCAAGGCGGCCACAGATGCCATCCGCAGGACACGCTGAGACGACGCAGAAGGCGGAAGCGTCCCAGAGACCACCGCCGAGCACTCCAGACCGCCTCCGCCCGCCGCATGAATCGTGCATCTGATGCACGACCCTCCGCAACGACGCAGGGCACCACCCCAACCGCCTACGAAAGGCACTCGATTTGAAGCCCCAGACCAGCAGCCCGACCTCGAACGTAACGCCCAGCAAACGGAGTTCCCCGGGGGTCCGTACTCAGTGGACTGTCGAGCACTCGTGCTCCCACCAGGTAGTCCATGACCTGTCCAACCGTCCCGCCGCCAAGCGGGCCGGCTTCGCCCGCTGGCTCGCGGCCAAGGACTGCTCTGTTAACTGCACCGTCCTCGCCTCGTTGGTCACGGCGTTACATGCCACAATCAAGGAGCAAGTGATGGATGTACGCGATGAGTTGATGGAGGGGCAGCGGGTCATTCCCCGCCTCGGACGAGTCGTCGAGGTGAACCGGGCGCATCCGCCGTACGCAGTGCTCGACCCGGTGGGAGCCGAGGTCGAGCCGGTCACAGCATTTCTGCGGGACCTGGCGCTTGGGGATTCCAGCCCGCTGACCTGCCGGAGCTACGGCTACGGGATGCTGCGGTGGTTCCGCCTGCTTTGGCTGCTGGGCACCGAGTGGGACCGCGCGACGGAGTCCGAGGTCGCCGTGCTGACGGGTTGGCTTCGCTCGGCGGCCAACCCACAGCGCCAACGGCACAGGGCCGACGCGCAGGTGGCCGGAGCGGTGAATCTCCGCACGGGCAAGGCGTCTCTGGGGGCCGGGTACGCGCCGAGGACCATCAACCACGCCCTGACGGTGATCAGCGGGTTCTACGAGTTCCACGCCCATCAGGGGCAAGGTCCGGTCGTGAACCCAGTGCCGCACTCGTCACAGCGGCGCCGGGCACTGGGACACCGTAGTCCGCTGGAGCCCACGCCGTTGGTCGGACGGGCCCGGTTGCGGCAGCGAGTGCCCGACCGGCCGCCGCGCTCCATTCCCGACCGACTGTGGGACGAACTGTTCGCCGCGATGAACTGCGACCGGGACCGGGCACTGCTGGAGATCTACGTCTCCAGCGGCGCCCGTGCCGAGGAACTCCTCGGCATCGAGGTCGGTGATATCGACTGGTCCGGCCAGCGCATCTACGTGATCACCAAAGGCACGCGGGCCAGGGAAGCGGTGCCGGTCTCCCCGCAGGGGCTGTTCCGCCTGGCCCTTTATCTCGACGCGGCGGGCACTCCCGCCGAGGGTGCACCGGTCTGGCGGACGATCCGCGGACCCGAGCGTCCGCTGACCTACTGGGCGATGCGCCGTGTCATGCAGCGAGCGAACACGCTGCTGGGCACGAACTGGTCCCTTCACGATCTGCGGCACACCGCCGCTTACCGCATGGCCAACAGCGGGAAACTCACACTCCCCGAGGTCCAGACGATCATGAGGCACTCTGACATCCACACCACCAGCCGCTATCTGGCCGTCCACATAGAGGAGCTCTTCGACAAGCTCACCGAGCACTACTCCGCGCCCCGGCCGCCACGGCACTACCCCGCGAGCTACGCCACTGCGGACATCGAGGCGGTCTTCGGTGGCTGACCTGACGCGCCCCACCACCGGAGTCAGCCGCCGCCACGTCCAGGTCAGCGACGAGCCCGGCTTCGCTGGCCGCTTCGTCGCAGGCCAAATCGAGGCCCGCCCAGCCTCCCCGACCACACGGCCCCGTCCCTTCGGTGACCTGTCCACCGCCTCGTCACAGCGCATCGGCGAACTCGCGCACGACGTCTGTACAGCAGCTGCCGCGCAGACCGCCGATCAGCACCGGGCTTCAACCCGGCGTGTCCTGGCCTACCTTGACCGGTTCGAGGGCAGCACCTGGCAGCGCCGCTGGGATGCCAGCCCACTGGGCCTGGGCGATATCAACGCCGCCGATCTAGGCACCAACCGGTACGGGCAGAACTACAGCATCGGCATCAAGACGCTGTTCTGCCTGCGGATCGTCCAGCCCACGCTGCTGGTGATGAAGAAGCACAACTTCAACGGGTTCGCCGACCAGTTCATCGCTGCCCAGAAGGACCCGCTGCTGGAGAAGTACGCCGAACACGTCACCGCCCATGACATCTCCTGGCCGCACAAACGTGAAGCGCTCTTCGACGTGTGCTCCCTGCTCGCGGTCCAGGGCATCGGCTTCGCCGATCTCACCCCTGCGGCCCTCCTCCACCACGCCCACGAATCGCGGAAAGCCAAAGCCTCCCTGCGGCCGGGCAAGAAGGACGCCAACGTGTTCGCCGGTCGCGCTTCCTGGAACGTCCTCCACGCAATGGGGCACTTCTCGCCCAGCACACCCGCCACCATGCGTCAGGCCCTGCACCGCGGCCAGCTCACCCTCGAGGAACTCGTCGACCGTCACACCATCCGCAACCAGAGCGTCCGCCGGCTCCTGCTCGACTACTTCCACCGCCGCAAGGCCGACACCGACTACGCCTCCCTGGTCAATATCGTCCGACACCTCGCCCACGACTTCTGGGCCGGCATCGAAGAGATCAACCCCGAGCAAGCCGATCTGAGCATCCCGGCTGACCTCTACAGCGCCTGGCGCAAGAAGATCGGCATCCGCAAGGACGGCAAGCCCCGCATCGGCGTCGACGCCATCGTCATCGCCGTCCGCAGCTTCTACTACGACCTGCACACCTGGGCCGCCGACGAACCCGAACGCTGGGCCCCCTGGGTCGCCCCGTGTCCTGTCTCGCCCAGCGAACTGCGCGGACTGGCAAAGCGCCGCCGCCGGGTCAACGAGCGGTCCGCCGACCGAACCCGACAGCGCCAGCCGCTCCTGCCACTTCTCGTCCAACACGTCGAGGAGCGCTACGACCACACCCGCACTCTTCTGGAACAGGCATCAGCATCAGCCGGCGACGCGCCCTTCACCCACGTCGGCCGCACCTACCGCCGCGTCCTGACCGAGGAGGATCTCACGCTCGCCCGCGGCGGCCACCGCACGCCCGTCCGTGTCCGGGACGACGCCGGGAAGCTGATCATGATCGAAGCAGAGGAGGAGACAGCCTTCTGGGACTGGGCCGCGGTCGAGACCTTGCGCCACTCGGGCGTCCGCATCGAGGAGATGTGCGAGGTCAGTCACCTCAGCATCCGTCACTACCAGCGCAACAGCGGCGAGATGATCGCCCTCCTGGTCGTCAGCCCGTCCAAAACAGATCGTGAGCGCGTCATCCCGATGTCCGCCGAGCTGTTCCACGTCATCGCCTCCGTCATCCGACGGCACACCCGCGACGGAAACCCCGTCCCACTCCTGCGCCGCTTCGACCCGCACGACAAGGTCTGGAGCCCTCCGATGCCGTTCCTGTTCCAGCGCAAGATCGGCTCCACCCGCAGCGTGATCAGCCCCGTAACCGTCCTGAGCATGCTCGAACGACGCGGCAGGGACCTCGCTGAACGCCATCCTGCGTTCCGCTCAGTCAAGTTCACCCCGCACGACTTTCGAAGAATCTTCACCACCGAGCTCGTCAACAGCGGACTTCCCATCCACATCGGCGCCGCCCTGCTCGGCCACCTCAACATCCAGACAACGCGTGGCTACGTCGCCGTCTTCGATGAAGACGTCGTCCGCCACTACCTCACCCACCTCAACGAACGTCGCCAGCTCCGCTCCGACGACGAATACCGCGACGTCACCAACGACGAGTGGGACGAGTTCGAAGAGCACTTCGACAAGCGCAAGGTCGAACTCGGCGCGTGCGGACGCCCCTATGGCACCCCCTGCCAGCATGAACACGCCTGCATCCGGTGTCCCATGCTCCAGGTCAGCCCGAAGATGATCAACCGACTCGACGACCTGGAAGCCGACCTCATCACCCGCAGAACCCGCGCCAAATCCGAGGGGTGGGCCGGTGAGATCGAAGGGCTCGACCTCACCCTTCAACTCCTCCGCACCAAACGCGACGACACCCACCGTCGAATCCAGCGACCGACTGTCAACCTCGGCATCCCTAAACCCCGGGCATGATCGCAATGCATACCGTGGCAGCAAGCCCCGAAGATCAGCGGCCCGCTGCACGGCTGGGGCTGTTGATTTACCCCGGGCCACTGAGTTGGCCCGGCAGGCGTAGATTCCCTCGTGCGTTGAGAGAATTCTGATGGAGACCTTGTCGGTATCCATCTCCTCTGATACGCCTGAGGGAATCGCTATTTTTGGGCGGGCCCCTAGGGAGAGGTGGATTTGCTGTGACTGTACTAGCAGATTTTGTCGCGATCAGCCATGGGAGTTCGGCATCGCAAGAGGGGAAATGGAAGTCCCAACCCTTCGAGTCGGGCGGCAGGAAGACCTTGATCATAGACGACAAGGAACAGCACAACGCATACGTGACTCTGAGTCTAGGGTCCCCCGACGGCGGCCCGGAAGTAAACATTCGCGTCATCGTGAACAACCATCCACTGCCCCTACTGGAGCCTATCGGAAAAGATGGCCGCCAAACTGTGGTACTGACCTTCCCCGCATCCCTCTTGAAGAACGGCACCGGAAATATCCTCGAACTGCACAGCCAGCATGAGGTCAACTTCTTCGTCTTCTATGCACTGTGCCACTTCCGCCAGGACTCATAGCCCCCTTCAGGAACACCATCCCGCCATATCGCGCAGAATTGGACGCCCGAATTCACTGTGGGACGGAACCTACTTACGCGCGGGCATGGAGTGCAACGTCTAGTCTTGATACTGCAAGACGCCAGAGCCTAGCAGGCTTTATGTTTAT